>NZ_VDGH01000001.1:0-128106 GCF_006861795.1 Psychrobacillus lasiicapitis
CTGCGCGATATACTAGCAAACTGCTCATATATCGCGCAGGAGAACTGAAAAACGCTGGAAAACGAAATACGCGAGAAACGTCCCTTGCAAAGTGGCAAGCATGTGATTTTGCCAACCAAGCAGCAGATGATGCCGTTCAAATTCATGGGGCAAATGGCTATTCGGACGAATATCCAGTAGAACGTTATTTACGTAATTCGAAAGCGCCTGTTATTTATGAAGGAACGCGTGAAATCCATACTGTGATGCAAGCTGAATATGTATTAGGATACCGAGAAGACAAACAATTAAACAAAATGCTACCTGCTTGGGAACAAGAATTGGTTAATTCTTAAATGAGTTACATTCACATTTTACAGTGTTGACATAACGTGACAATTAGAAAGTAATCGGCCATATAGTAAATGGCTGGTTACTTTTTTTGCTATAATATTCCTAAGATTATAATATTACGGAGTTGAGATCATGATTGATGTAAGAAAACTGCAATTAGATAAAACAAAACGTGCGATAGTTATTTCAGATATACACGCAAATTTAAAGCTATTTAAACGTCTGTTAGAAAAAGTAGATTATAAAGAGAATGATTATTTATTCATTAATGGTGACCTTTGTGAAAAAGGACCAAATAGTGTAAAAGTAATGCAATTTGTAAGAGTATTGTCTGAACGAACTGCTAATGTATATGTAACAAAAGGCAACTGTGATGTAGTTCATCGCTATGTCTTTCATGGAAGTGAGGGGATCATTGCTTATATGAATAGACAAAAGCATTCTATTCTGAACGAAATGCTAGCAAGACATCGTAAAACATTAGATGATTTTATAAATTTAGAAGAGCTCAGCTGTTATTATCGCCAAAATTTTCAAGAGGAAATAGACTGGTTAGAATCATTACCAATTGCATATGAAACAGATGAATTTATTGTCATTCATGCAGGTCTTGATAACAAGGAAAGTTGGAGAGAAACTTCAGAAGAGACAGCTTTGTATACGCAAGAATTTTATAACCAACGCCATCAAGCGGAAAAAACAGTTATTGTTGGTCACTGGCCAGTAGTTAATTACCGTGCAAATCAAGTTAGTTCCCATAATCCGATCATTGACCTCGATAAAAAAATCATCGCATTAGATGGGGGAAATCAGATTAAGAAAGATGGTCAGCTAAATGCGCTTATTATCCAAAATGGAACGTTTACACATACATATGTTGATGCATTAACAAACGAAATCATAGTGCAAAAAGAATATAACGATTCTACGAATAGAGTAGGAACGGTGACATATCCCAATTATTACTTACAAATAATACGACAAGAGACATATTTCACTTTATGTGAAAATACGAATCTGGGGATGAAACAATGGATTAAAAATGAATATATAAAATGGGAGAATGAAGTGACACTTTCTAAGACAGACGTGAGTACAACTTTTCTGTCTGTTAAACAAGGAGAGAAAGTATGGATCGTTGATAATGAATGTGACGGTTATATGCTTGTGAAAAAAGAAAATGGAGAGGTTGGTTGGTTACCGAGAGATTGCTTTTAAATTTAGAGCGACAAAGGGGGGAGTAATATGTTAACAGAAGTAGTCGACGGTATACATAAACTGGTGATTAAATTTCCTACTGGTATGGGAGAGGTGAACTGCTATTTAATAGAAGGAAAAAATGGCTACACCGTAATTGATACAGGAACTGATTCAAAAGAGGCGAAAGATGGATGGAGGGAAGTATTATCATCGGGGATTCTCATAGAGAAAGTCGTTCTGACACATACCCACCAGGACCATATTGGTCTTGGGAAATGGTTTCAACAGGAGGTAGGGGTACCAGTTATCGTTTCCTATTTAGGCTATGAAGAAATGAAAAAAAATCGAGTTTCCTTTAGTAGGGATCGATTAAACAAACTAATTATTAAACATGGAGGACTTGCTCTTCCTAATAAAATAGAAGAAGATCATTCTATTTATGATTTCGAACCGGATGGTTTTTTCAAAAATCATCAGCATATCCAATTAGGAGAAGAATTATATAAAGCTATTTGGACACCAGGTCACGCACCTGACCATTTCTGCTTTTATAATGAAAATAAAAAAATTATGATAATCGGAGATCATGTATTAGACCGAATTAGTCCAGTAATCGGTCTATGGTCGGGAGAAGAAGGAAATCTATTGCAAGATTATTTATTATCATTGAAGGAGGTGGAAAAATATCCAGCCGATATTATTTTGCCTGGCCATGGTGACTTGATATATGATCTTCCAACAAAAATACACGAACTGAATGCTAAACATGAACATAGATTACAACAAGTTTTACAGTCCTTAACAGTTGAAGGCAAAACGGCGAATCAAATCTGTAACGAAGTTTATGGAACTGTAAATATCATCCTCAGTTTAAGTTCTTTTATGGCTACACTTACTCGGTTATTGTATTTGGAATCGATTGGAAAAGTGGAACGTATGGAATTGGATGGGATAGTAAGCTTCAAGAGGAAAGTGGTTTAGATTTTTGAGATATACGTTATAAACTAAGCTAAGCAGGAAAGATGAATGTGATTGAACAGTAAAAGATCTTAATTAAATGATTACCTAAGTTCTATTATCAGAAAAATTAATCTTCTATTGATTCTGAAATTATCGAATGATATATTCAGTATATATAGAATTTATAAGAGAGGTGATGTAATGGAAGTTTTAAATCTTACAAGCAGAAAGAGGGAAACATATAAAATCGGCTTAAAATATTCTGTTTTATGGGAATGTGCATTAGGAATTGCAGCGATTACAAATATGCCACTTATGAAAACGATGGAAAAACCAGTGGAATATTGGAAAGAAATAAAAGAATCTTTACCTGTGAAACTATTGGTTGAATTAGACTTTGTAGAAAACAAAAATACGTGGAAAGCCTTATTGCAGTTACTCCATCAACGAGATTTCACCGATCTTAAGGAGTTTACGCACTATATTCAAGGGCTTTCCATGTCACATTTCACCTTTATATGTTTGCCCTTTATCGGAAATAGTTATCAAGGATTGAGAAGAAATGCTTCATTAGGAGATCCGTTAGCTATGAAAGAAATGATGAAAATTACCAAGGATAATTCCTTTTTTCCAAGTTATATTGAATTCATTTGCCAGGCTAACGGGAAAAGGTTAAAAGAACATTTGATCCAAGTGATGACTGGGTGGTATGAGGCGGTTATCATGCAAGATGCGGAGCATTTGCATACTATTTTGCAAAATGATTATGAAATAAAGCAAAAGATGGCAGATAAAATGACTGCAGAAGAACTGGTCGAATGGACAACAGGTGGAATTACGTATTTGCCAGAACTCAATGTGTCCAATGTATTATTAATCCCACAATATATCTACCGTCCATGGAACATTGAATCGGATATAGAAGATACAAAAGTATTTTACTATCCTATTGCCAATGAAAGTATAACACCAAATGACCCGTACACCCCCGATAATTTTTTAATATTAAAACATAAAGCATTGGGAGATGAGGTTAGACTTCGCATTGTTAAGTTGCTTTATGAACAGGATCTTTCATTACAAAATCTCACAGAGCAATTAAACATAGGCAAATCCACCATACATCATCATCTAAAAATACTAAGAGCAGCAAAGCTAGTAGAAATGAACGATTCTAAGTATATGCTTAAAAGAAAATCGCTTAGTATGCTATCAAAAGAATTGGAATTTTATCTAAATCAATGAGTAAGAGGCGAAGCAATAGAACACTACGGAGAAATCGTCCTTTTATCTTCATCTGGATAGGTAACGTCATTTCCGAATTATGCGGTGCATTTGGAACTTTTAGTAATTCCATTCTAATTTATCAATTGACTAATTCGACGATGGCATTAGGTAGCATGTGGCTACTATATTTTATACCATCTCTTATTTTGCATTTATCTATTGGACCCTTTATCGATCGATGGAGTAGAAAATGGATCATGGTATTTTCACAGTGGACGCGGGGGATCATCTTCCTTATACCACTTGTTTCTTTAGCTAGTGGAAATCTTGAAGTGTGGCATATTTATACAGTCCAAATTATGGTGGGGCTAATCACGCCTATTTATACACCTGCTAACCAAGCAATCACCCCGACAATTGTCTCGAAAGAACAATTAACGGAAGCGAATGCTTATATAGATGGAACCGTTCGATTAATGACTTTTCTTGCTCCGATTTTAGGAGGGGTTGTCATTGAATATATAGGTGTAATACCTACTTTATTGTTTGTTTGCGGCACACTAATTACAAGCGGGACTCTTTTACTTTTTATTCATGAAAATAGAATTTCCATTAGTGTACGAAAATCTTGGATAGAACAATTTTCAGAAGGAATATCGTATTTCTTTAAGCAACGGCTTATTGTTTGGTTAGGAATCTTTTTAGCATTCGTTCAATTTGGAGTAGGCGTGACAATGGTTGCTACCTTACCTTATATAACAAAAGAATTATCAGGAAGCTACGCTGAATACGGCTATTTTATGGCCAGTTTTCCACTTGGCTATGTGATTGGGTCGATACTAGTAGGGAAAATAACATTTAAGAGTCGTAGAGTATTAATGTTGGGAGCATTGGTGATCGGTGGTCTAACATTTATCGCGCTAGGATTTAACCATAGCATTATTTTGGGGATAGTCACGGAGTTAATTGCTGGAGTTGCGATGGCTTTTTTCGGTGTCCATAACATTACGATATTTCAACAAACAGTTCCGAATGAATTGATGGGTAAAGTAGCTTCTGTCCGACTTTTCATTATAAGGGGGACAATGCCATTAGGTGTACTTGTTGGAGGGGTTTTGAGTGAACAATGGGGAATACGGCCACTTTATTTTTTAATCGGAACTATTATTTGTACCGTATCATTACTGGGGATATTTCTTCCTTATTTTAGGTTTATGGATGATTAAATCCTTTTCATAATTACTCGCTTTTAAGACAAGCTAACTAAAAGGAGTAAGATGATTAAATGGATAATAATTATGGATTAGGTTGTACGCATTATGAATAAACCCTTCACACCGCAGCTTGTATATTTTGAGCCAAATTCACTTGATTATCCGCTTGGTAGAGAATTGAAAGAAAAATTCGAGAAAATGGGAATTGAAACACGATTTACGACTTCACATAACCAAATTCGGGATTTACCGGGTGAGACGGACGCTCAAAAATATCGTATTGCCAAATCTACCTTAGTTGTAGGCATACGAAAAACATTGAAATTCGATACGTCCAAGCCTTCAGCTGAGTATGCAATCCCGCTCGCAACAGGTTGTATGGGGCATTGCCATTATTGTTATTTACAGACGACGATGGGCAGCAAACCATATATTCGAACTTACGTAAACGTAGAGGAGATTTTGGAAGCAGCCGATCGCTATATCGAAGAACGTGCTCCAGAGATTACTCGATTCGAAGCCGCCTGTACATCCGATATTGTGGGAATTGACCATTTAACGCATTCATTGAAAAGAGCAATTGAACATATTGGTCAAACAGAACTAGGTAGGCTACGTTTTGTAACGAAATTCCATTTTGTAGACCACTTGTTGGATGCCAAGCATAATGGCAAGACACGATTCCGATTCAGTGTAAATGCTGATTATGTTATTAAAAACTTTGAACCCGGCACTTCTCCTCTCGATAAAAGAATTGAGGCTGCTGGTAAAGTGGCAAGAGCTGGCTACCCGCTTGGATTTATCATTGCTCCGATTTACCTTCATGATGGCTGGGAGGAAGGCTACCGGCACTTGTTTGAACGGCTAGACGAGGAATTGCCGCAAGATGCTAGAGAGGATATTACATTTGAATTTATTCAACATCGGTTTACGAAGCCCGCAAAAAAAGTGATTGAAAAGAATTATCCAAAGACAAAATTGGAGTTAGATGAAGAAAAAAGACGCTACAAATGGGGCAAGTATGGAATCGGTAAGTATATTTACCAAAAGGACGAAGAGGAAGAAATAAAATCTCATCTATACGGCTATATGGAAAAGTACTTTCCTAATGCCAAATTAGAATATTTTACTTGAGCAATAAAAAAACGTATGGTCCTGGGAAACCGGGGCTTTTTTTGTGTGTTACAAAGCATTTTAGCTTAATTAAAATTCAATTAAGCATTCAGATTTCTCTTATAATTAGAAATTTCATTAAATATTTTGTGCAAAAGGGTTGCAAAATAATTGAAAAAGGCATATTATAAAAACAAATAGTAATTCATTAATTACAAATTACTAAAAAGGATGATTTATTTTCATGACAAACTATAAGACAGAAGAAGAATTTCTAAAGAAATATGATTCTTCTAAATACCGCACACCAGATGGATACACAGCGGATATCGCCATTTTTACGATTGTATCTGAAAAAGTATTAGAGAAGGCTCCGCCTAAAATGACACTGAAAATTATGTTGATCAAACGAGCTGAAAATGATAGCGAAAATAACCCAAATATCGAGGGAGGAAAATGGGCCCTTCCTGGTGGTTTCGTAGACGCTCCGAAAAGAGAAACGGCTTACATGGCGGCAAAGAGAGAATTAAAAGAAGAAACAAATGTAGACGGTTTGCATATTAAGCATTTTGGAGTTTATGACGAATTTGGTCGCGATCCTCGTGGATGGATGATTTCAAATGCCTTTTACGCAATAGTTCCTGATAATCATATAGGTCAGCGTCAAGCAAATGATGATGCTGCAGAGGTGGAATTGTTCAATATTGAAGAAGTATTCAAGTTGGATTTAGCTTTTGATCATCGCAAAATAATTACTGATGCCTTGAAGTCCATTAAAAAAGAAATGATTCAATCAACGATAGCTAAGAATTTTCTGCCAAATGAATTCACTTTATCTGAATTACAAAGGGTACTTCTGACGGTGGGAGAGGATCCGCGTATCTCGAATGATTCTGTATTTTTTACCAAAGCACCAAAGCTTCCCTTTATCGAAAAGGTTGTAGATGATGAAGGAAAGCCGAAAAAAACTAATAGAAATTCATATAGACCATCTCAGTTATATACATTTAATGATAATGAGATTATTGAGTCTATTTACCATTAGGAAAGTTACTTTCTTTCCTAATCATTTTTACAAAAAAGTAAATTGTAATTCGCCAATTACTAATTAAAAACTAAACATAAGGAGAAGATATTATGCAAAAACGTGCATTGATTAACATTGATTATACGGAAGACTTTGTTGCGACAAACGGTTCTTTAACTTGTGGTGAACCAGGTCAAAGATTGGAAACAAAAATTAGCGAGCTGACAGAGGAATTTATTGCAAAGGGAGATTTTACGGTATTTGCTGTGGATGTCCATGAAATAGGGGACAAATATCATCCCGAAACGAAATTATTTCCCCCTCATAATATTAGAAATACAGAAGGTAGAAATTTATATGGTTCTTTAAAAAATGTATACGACACAAATGAAGGAAAAGAAAACGTCTACTTCATGGATAAAAAAAGATATTCAGCATTTGCAGGAACAGATTTAGAAATTAAATTACGGGAACGAGGAATTTCAGAAATTCACTTAGTTGGCGTTTGTACAGATATTTGTGTGCTTCATACAGCAGTAGACGCTTATAACAAAGGATTTCATATTATCATCCATAAAGATGCAGTAGCTTCCTTTAATCAAGCAGGACATGAATGGGCATTAGGGCATTTTCAATATTCACTTGGAGCAAAGATCGTTTAAAATTAAAGGAGGATAATAAAATGAAATACGCAGATGATAGTTTCATGTTACACACAGACCTTTATCAAATTAATATGGTGGAAACTTATTGGAAAGATGGTATTCACAATAAGAAAGCTGTATTTGAAATGTATTTCCGTAAACTTCCGTTTGGGAATGGCTATTCCCTGTTCGCAGGGTTGCAGCGTATAATTGAGTTTATTGAAAACTTCGGGTTTTCGGAGAGCGATATCGCCTATTTACGGGAGGAAGGGCAATATACTGAGCAGTATCTTGAATATTTGACTAATCTTCAATTCACAGGATCGATTCGTTCCATGAAAGAAGGAGAATTAGTATTTGCCAATGAACCTATCTTGCAAATAGAAGCACCATTAGCTGAGGCTCAATTGATTGAAACAGCCTTATTGAATATAGTGAACTTCCAGACATTGATCGCTACAAAAGCTTCCCGGATTAAACAAGTAATTGGTGAAGGGGTAGCAATGGAGTTCGGTACTAGACGCGCACAAGAATTAGATGCGGCAATTTGGGGTACTCGGGCTGCCTATATCGGAGGGTTTTCTGCTACAAGTAATGTGCGAGCAGGAAAATTATTTGGTATACCTGTAGCTGGTACACATGCACATGCAATGGTGCAAGCTTATCAAGATGAATATGTAGCTTTCACCAAATATGCAGAAGCACATAAGGATTGCGTTTTCTTAGTAGACACATATGATACGCTGCGTTCTGGTGTACCTAATGCTATTCGGGTAGCCAAGGAATTTGGCAATAAGATTAATTTTATAGGGATTCGTTTAGATAGTGGGGATATGGCTTACCTTTCAAAAGAAGCAAGGAAAATGTTAGATGAAGCTGGTTTTACAGAAGCGAAAATTTCCGCTTCTAATGATTTAGATGAATACACGATTATGAACTTAAAAGCACAGGGAGCTCGAATAGATACTTGGGGTGTTGGAACAAAATTGATTACTGCCTATGATCAACCCGCTCTTGGCGCTGTATATAAATTAGTTGCCATTGAAAATGAAGCCGGAGAAATGGTAGATACCATTAAGATCTCTGCTAATCCAGAAAAGGTAACAACACCAGGACGGAAACGCATTTATCGTATTATTAATAATGTCAACGGTCATGCTGAAGGAGACTATATTGCTTTAGCGCATGAAAAACCACAAGCAGAAGAGCGTTTGAAAATGTTTCATCCGGTACACACCTACATTAGTAAATTCGTGACTGATTTTACTGCAAAGGAATTGCATTTAGATGTAATAGTGAACGGTTCTGTTGAATATGAATTACCTACAATTCAAGAAATACAGCGCTATTCAAACGACAATTTAAATTTATTATGGAATGAATATAAACGTACGATGAATCCAGAAGAGTACCCAGTCGATTTGAGTCAAGCTTGTTGGGATAACAAGATGGAGCGAATCCGTGAAATTCAAGAAAAAGTGCGAAGATAATGTTGGGATTATATTGTAAAAGTTGAACAAGGGATTTGGAGGAAACAATTAATGGCTAAGATTGGTATTTATGGGTCTTCATTTGACCCAATTACAAACGTACATTTATGGACAGCAAGCACTGTTGCACATCGCTGTAAATTGGATCAGGTGATTTTCTTGCCTTGCTCGAGTAAACGAAAAGACAAAAGAATGAAAACGGAAGATGAGCATCGTTGGAATATGCTTCAACTAGCAATTGAAGATGACAGTCGTTTTATTGCAGATGATCATGAAATGAAGCAAGATGCATGGAATATATATACGTATGACACAATGGTACATTTTAAGAAGAAGTATCCAAATGATGAAGTGTACTTCATTATGGGAGCAGATTTGTTAGTCGATATAGCAAAAGGTGAATGGGTTAAAGGGAGAGAGTTAGTTTCTGAAAACAAATTCATTGTGATGGCAAGAGAGGGAGTAGATATGCTATCAACAATTAGTCGCTCAGCAATACTTAGGAACAATGATGATGGTTCAACCTTCCATTTAGTTGATAAAGGGTTGGCAATGGAGATTAGCTCAACGTATATTCGAGAAGAATTTGCTATGGGCGGAGAACCGAAATATTTATTACCTTCTTCATGCTATAACTATATAAAAAAACATGGACTATATAGTAGATGATATGTTGCAGCGAAAAGTAACATAGCCCTCATTAACCACTGTCTAAAATAAATAATTAGACTTTTTGAAAAAAACAGTTGATTGGTTAAATGGTATTTGCTATTATCAGTAACAATAACTTATTAGCGATGACGAGACGATTAGATAAGATGCAGCATTACAGAGACCCTTGGTTGGTGAAAAGAGGGATGGGAATTCTTATTGAAAAAAAACTCCGAGCTTCGTATGGAACTAAGCGGGTCTTAGGGATGCTACGACGGTTTCCTCCGTTACAGGGATAAGGTATCGCAAATGGCCGTACCTGATAAGGCTTGTTGAGTGATCAATAAGCAAACTGAGGTGGTACCGCGAATTCAAACTCTCGCCCTCAAGATGAAAATCTTGGGAGGTGGGAGTTTTTTTATTTTATTTAAAATGTGTGGAAGGAAAAATAGAAAAAAAGAGGTGGAGTATATGCACTGGGCATATGAAATAGCGAAAAGATTAATTGAAAAACATCCAACAAAAGAGGTTTTTACTTGTGCATCAGGGATTAGCCCTTCTGGTTCTGTCCATATCGGGAACTTCCGGGAGATCGTAACAACTTTTTTTGTAGTGAAGGCTTTAGAAAGCTTAGGTAAAGAGACGAGGTTTATTTTTTCGTGGGATGACTTTGATCGATTAAGAAAAGTTCCCCAAAATGTACCAGCATCTTTTGAAAGATTTGTTGGTATGCCTTATTCGGATGTCCCAAACCCTTTTGGAGAAGGAAGTTATGCTCATTATTTTGAAAAAGAGTTTGAACAATCCTTACAAGCTTTTGGTATCCAACCTGAGTTTATATACCAAAGTGTGGAGTATCAAAGTGGACGATATTCGGACTACATTAGGATTGCATTGAAAAAAAGGAAAGAGATATACGAGATACTCATGCGTTTTAAGTCCAGCCCTTTTTCTTCCGAACAAAGTGAAGCATTTTTCCCCATCACCTTATATTGTGACAGCTGTAACAAGGATACGACCGCTATAAGTGCTTTTAACGAAGAACTCGGACAATTTGAATACACCTGTACTTGTGGAAATGAAGGAGTGCAATCACTAGGGGGAAAAAACAGGATAAAACTAAATTGGAAAGTCGATTGGGCAATGCGCTGGATGATGGAAGATGTAGTATTTGAACCAGGGGGACGAGATCATTCATCTGCAACTGGTAGTTATAATGTCTCTAAAGCGATTGCGAAAGAAATATTTGATTATGAGGCGCCTGACTATATTGCTTATGAATTTCTAGGGCTAAAAGGAACAAATGAAAAAATGTCTAGCTCATCAGGAAACGTACTTACACCAAATGATCTTCTATTAGTCTACACACCGGAAATTATTCTATTTATGTTTGCCAAATACAAACCAAATGCTTCCTTTCATATTGGACTAGATGATGATGTATTGCGCAATTACTCAGAGTTCGAACGATATCAATCGGCATATGCAAAGGGATTGATAAAAGAGGACGATATTCGACTTACATTAGAGTTGGCTTGTGGCGGTAGTATAATTAGGCACCCGAGTTTTAGCCAAGTTGCAAGCATTTTCTCGCTTATAGGTTTTAACTATGAATTATTACAAACTTCCTTAAGTCGAACAGGGCAAGAATTTACAATGGAAGAGATCAATCCGATTAGTGACAGGGTGGCTCATTGGATAATATATTGGAATCCCCATCGATTGGTAAGTATAAACCAGGTAAATAATGTCCTGTACTATAATAGTTTGACTACTGAGCAACGAAGAAAATTAAACGAACTAACAGAGTTGCTAAGAAATGAAACTTCCTTATCAGGAGATTCTTTTATGAACCAAATATATGCTATTTGTGAAGAAGACGATAAAAAAAGAATGCGTGAAAGCCAGAAAGACTTATTTCAAAATGTCTATCAATTAGTTATAGGTCAAAGTAGTGGCCCCAGATTACCTTTACTCATAAGTGCGGTTGGTAGAGAGAAAATGGTTAAACTACTTACATTTTCTTGAGTGGATTTTCCTGTATCTAATAGATTAAAACAATCGGTAATGGTCGATTTCTCTCGGTTGTTTATGGTGACTAAGACCTACATTAAGCGCTACCTAAATAACCACTATTTTCCTTGAGTGGTGGTAGAAGAGTTACAAACCAAATTCTTCTATTTAATTCCTTTGCATTGTTTTTATGAAAATTGCAACTTCTCTCTTTACCTTCCATTGTAAAAGTGGAATATTATAACTATTGATAGCTTACTAGAGGAGGAGAAGCATGTTCACGTACGGGGGATTATTGTATAATGAAGAAAATGGGTATCGTTCAAAAGTGATTGTTTCTAAAAGTTTGGTGAGGTATTGCTTATGAAAGTGTTAGATGTAGATCTATTTGAAGATGGTTTACAACGCAACATAGCCATGCTTGACAGGTTAAGAAGCGAAGTAGATTCCATCTATCAGTCGGTATTAGGGCTAGTTGATATGGAAGAACAATTGAAAGGAGCAGGAGGAAATACCATTCGCTCCTTTTATCGGGAATGTCATTTGCCATTTCTCCAATTTTTCCGCATGTTTTCCGATCACTTTCAACAAGTTCTCAAGCAGATGGAAGCAGCTCTTCACTCGTTCGAGCCAGATTCCGCAGGCTACGTACTGGAACAATTTCTAGAAGGCGAACTGGAAGACAGACTTACGCTAATTGGTCAACTGACCGAAAGCTTGACGGATGAGACCAATAGTATCATGGACCAGGTCAGTGATATTGTTGGTTTACCCCATTTGGATGATAGTGCGGTACAAATGGGAGTCATCGATTCTAAGAAAAAACGGGATGACACGATCGTTGGACTTTACGAATTTGATGCCTCCCAGACGACCGCGCTAAACTCCATTGAACAGGGCTTGCAGGCGATGGACACATGGCTAGCTGACTTGGAAGGCCTGTTTAAAGCTGGAGTTAAGGATATAACCTTTGAGCAAAGTCAATGGGAAGTTCTTACCTTAAGAAGTGACATTCGAACAGAACTATTCCCAAAAGTATACTTAGATCCTAGTAACTTGTGGGTGGAGAAACAGGAAAAGTTGATCGGCACCATGCTTACCGCAGCGACTTTCCAAGGTCTTGAAGGAAAAAAAGTGGCCACTGTCGAAAAGAACGTAGAGGAAAATGTCAAATACCATCAGTATGAAAATGGGTTACTTGTTAAAGAGTATTTGGTAGGCGAAACAGTTTTCCATGAAGTTGTTTCCAAAGTAGAATATAAACAAGAGAGCGTTCAAGTTGAGAAACCAAAGGAAAATATAGGACTAGATATTTTCCAGACAGTATTAGATGTGGCTGGACTTATACCAGGAGTTGGAGAAATAGCCGATGGTGTAAATGGGATTATTTATACTGCTCGAGGAGATACGACGAATGCCGCACTCTCTTTTAGTGCGATGATTCCCTTTGCAGGCTGGGCGAGTACAGGTGGGAAATTCGTCAAAAAAGGCAGCGATTTATATGAAGCAAGAAATGTCGTCAGCACGGAGAAAATGGCATCCATCTATACGCCCATTTACCAAGATGTTGTGAATAGTCCATTAGGAAAAACGCAAAATCACCTGGATATAATGTCTAATGGTTACCAATATAGTACGCCGAATGTCCTTCCATTTAATATGCCACCAGTAAAAACGGAGATTCCTACGACGATTAAAAGTGGAGATGTCGATGTTAAGACTGATATAAAGAATGTGGATGTAGAGGCTAATGGTTCTGGTGTAGTTACACCTAAAAAGAAAACTGTACCGGATTGGCTTAAGGAGCGATGGGAAGCAGGTAATAATTTTAATAAGGAAAATCGTCCTCGTTACCCATATAATGAGGTAGAGTTGGAAGCAAAAGAAGTAGGTGGCAAAAAGTACGTAGTTGACTCATATGCTCCCAATAAGGAAATAGTATCCAGAAAATTCACGCAACTTAGCGAGGTGCAAGAAAAGACGGCTAAGAGTTATTTAAATGAAATTACAAAAAAATATCCTTCAGACTCAAAAATATCAAATGGCACTTTTAATCCAAACGCTCTCAGGGGAGGGCGACTTAAAGGGGAATTATTATTAGAAGTACCAGTTCAAAATAAACCAATTCCGCAAACAATTCTTGATGAAGCAACAAAAAACAGAATTATTATTAGAGATATTAATGGGAAGGTGTATAATTGACTATGAAAGTTTATTATTGTGACGAGTGGTCAGATCTCAGAAAAAAGCCTTGGAACATTCTTGATGACCGTACTGCATACACATGCCATCAAAAACATGAACCATATACTGCAGTATTAACTGAGAATGAAAAACCTAAATATATTGTAAATGTAACAAACGAATGGGTATCGGTAAGTTTTTATGATGATTACATTCGGAAGTATCTAAATTATGACTTTGAAATTATAAATGACGGTAAGATTTTTTTAAGAACGGCAATCTATTGGGAATATGATGATGAAACTGATCGGGAAGTAAGTAGCATGATTTTAGGCTTCAGAGAAGATGGCTATATAGCAATGGAAAAGAGAGACTTTAAGACCGGTACAGTCGAGGAACGCGAGATTAGTGATACTCTTGAAAAAAACTGGGACGTATTTCCTGATTTTGGTCAGTACATTCATTTGTGCAAAGAGGATAGGTAATCTGTCTAGAGCGCTCTTCTGTGCCGAAGCTAGCTATACCAAAGGTTATCATATATCAGCAACAAAGAATCCAAATGACTAAAGATAATTTAAATATTGAGTTAAACATATAAAATTAACACGTTTGAAAATAGAGACTCCACGAAGGTAATACCCTCATGGAGTCTCTATTTTAATGCGATGATTACAAAAATGTTCGAAAATTAGGCGAGACGATATTCCACATGGAATTATACCACATATTGGTTCTGCATCTAATCTAAGAGGAGAATATTAAAAAATGGAGCAATTAAAGAAGAACGATAGACTAAAGATTTTTGATAAAACCTTGATTTGCAAATTGCCTTTCAAGGTTTTTTTATTAGGTGATACATGTTATATGAATAAAGATTATGATGATTCAAAAGATTTTTTATTTAATGCGATTAATTGTCCTGCTGGAATAGAAAATCCTTTTATTATGTTACGTCTCGGTGAGACCTTGTATGAATTAGGAGATGTTAATAAAGCGAAAGAATATTTACTGAGAGCATATATTCTGGAAGGCTACTCGTTTTTTGAAAATGAATAGGATAAATATTTTGATGTGATCAAAAGTGAAATTTATGAGGTGATTAAAAATGAGTTATGTAACAGGTGAAAAAGGTGCTCACATAAAAGAATTGTTGGATAAGAGTAATGAAGAATTTGATAAAGGAAATATAGAGGAGTCTGTCGTTTTATTAGAACAAGCATGGAAAGAACTACCAGATAATAAAGTGATTTTTGATGAGAGCTTTTTAATCATATGGGGTATTTTAGATATATCTATTATATTAAACGATACCGAACGGATGAAAAAATGGGTTGATAATATATTTGTCGCAGATCCCGCAAGAGGAGATACAGGTGAAAGAGAACTATGGGCTGGAAAGGTGGCTTATGAGTTATGTGATTTAGGTAAAGCAAAAGAGTATCTTGATACTGCAAATAAGAAATCAAGAGGCAGGTGCTTTAGTGAAGATGACGAAAAGTACTTGAAATTTTTAAAAGATAAACAATAAAGTAGAACATTAAACGAACTGAACTTAAAGCACTTGTCTACTATTAGTGAATAGTGCTTTTTTGCATTATTAGATACATAGATCTAATAATTATGATTAATTATAGCTAATAAATTTAGAAGCGAAGTAGATTCCATCTATCAGTCAGTATTAGGGTTAGTTGATATGGAAGAACAATTTCTAGAAGGCGAACTGGAAGACGGACTTACGCTAATTGGTCAATGGAAAACCCTGTCGATATCAGCGTAATTTAACTTGATACAACAGGGTTTCTTATAAGCTTATCTAATATTCATATTTAACTTAAGCCATACATTCATTTTCCCTAAATGCTTCTGCTATGCTTTTGAAGATATTTTTCAATATCATTATAAAGCCCGCTTTGGTTAGAATATTTTACATAATTTTTTGCCGTACGTAACCAATCTAAAGTGGATGCTTGCTGATTGCTAAGTGCATGCATTAGATCATTTGTGTTTAGTGGTCGTTCATTTCCCGTGGTCAGAATTTCCTCTAAAACATTTTCTGAAGCCATTTCCACTATATTTTCTATATCTGCACCTGAGTAAAACTCGGTTTTTTTAGCAAGTGCTGCCACGTCTATTTCTTCCGCATATCGACCCATTAATTTTAATTGAAAGATTTGCTTTCTTGCTTTCTCATCCGGAGGAGCAACAAATATCAATCGGTCAAATCTGCCCGGACGCTTTAATGCATTGTCTATATCCCACGGAGTATTTGTAGCAGCCATGACAAGCACTTCATCTGTACTCGTATCAATTCCTTCCATTTCGGAAAGAAAGGTATCAATTACTCCTCTAAGATGTGAGGAAGACTTGGAACGACTGTATCCTATGGTATCAACCTCATCGAAGAACATAATACTAGGCTTTTGAAAGCGGGCCTTATCAAAGATATCTTTAAGATTTTGCTCACTTACGCCAATATATGGATCTAAAATATCTGTGATATGGACTGGATAGAAATTTGCCTTACATTCGCCAGCAGTCGCTCGAGCAATAAACGTTTTTCCACATCCAGGAGGACCATACAGAAGTACTCCTCCACCTGATTTTTTCTTAAATTTAGCGAATAATCCTTTGTTAAAAAAAGGACTTATAATCCGAAGAGTAATCGTCTTTTTTAACTCTTCTAAGCCGGCAACATCTTCAAAGGTTATCGTATTAGAAACACTTTTAACCTCTTTATTGGAACCATTTCCTTCAATAACTTTCAGCTTTGGCTTTAATTGCTGTAGGTTTGTTTGTTGATCTACAAGCATGTTTGGTTCAGAATATCCTTCTTCCAACAATTCCTCGGATGATGGCACGGTTTCTTTTATCTTTTGCTGTTGAAGTCTTGAACTTACAGCTGTAAGTTCTTGAATTATTTCTATGCGAAGCTCCTCATCCTGACAGCAAGCTATACCAGTTGAGAAAGATTGAACCGCTTCTAGTAAACTTCCATTTTCAGCTAGTTCTTTTCCAAGCCAATAGTGAGCTTGGGCATCTTGAGGACTTTGTTCTACCATTTGTTGTAGCCATTTCACTTTATCCATTTTATCACCTTTTTCTCTTTAGTAAGAACTTTACAATTGGTACTGATAAATAAGTATAAATACAAAATGCAATGTATGTATAAAGCCAAATAGTACCTAGCATATTAAAATCCAATGAAAATAATAGGATTGTGAGTCCTACTCCTATTATCCATATAACCCCCCAACCCAGTCTACCCGCCAGTCTATTTGGAACTAATAAGGGGTGTGCATCAATTTCAAGCTCCTCAAGTGTAGCCAACAACTTTTTATTTTCGGGGTTTAAGGCAAATGCTTGCCCGTAATGTTCCATAGCTTTTTTTGGATCATTTTGGTTTTGAGCTGCATGACCTAAATGCTGCAATTTTTCAAGCTCAGAGTCATTCGAGTTCATATACTTTTGTACAGAATTAATTTGCTCTTTCTTCCCATTGCCTAACTCTTCTATAAAATAATGTAATCGGAGTGTTCGACCATCCTCTGGATTCATTTCCAGTGCTTTCTTTATGAGTAAGGATGCTTTTTTTCTTTGGCCAACCAATTTCATCAAATATGCATAACTTGCATGAGCATCTGCACTTTCAGGATTTATTCGGAGTACCTCGAGAAGGGCACTTTCTGACTCTTGCCACCGTTCCGTATTAATATATATCATGCCTAATACATGAAGTACCGGCTCTTCATTGATACCTAAACGGAGGGCTTCCTTCATCTGCTCTTCAGCTAATTCATAGTTTTCTAGAGAATAATTACTGTATCCAAGAATGTACCAGGATACACCGTTGTTGATGTACTCTCCCATGCCGTCTTTAAATATTTCTATCACTTGCTCGTATTTATGAATGTGAAAATAATGCTCTACTAGTTCCAACGAAACAGCTTTTTCCTTGATCAATTTTCTATCCTCCTTTTATTGGTGATCTAACTATATACTAGAAATGAAATTTATCGTAAAAAATTCTATTGCAATGCCGATAGTGCACCAAATGATGCCTGGAAGAACTAGCGATTGTGTCTTACCGTTTAAAGACATATGTTCTTTAAAGATACCATTTAAATAGTTATAATAAATGATAAAAGTAACAATTCCTATCACTCTACCAATAATTTTAATATAACTTTCGTCTAAGTCGATTATTTGATGGGTAATTGCATAAGTTAAATATATTTTAAAGAGAAACAAAGAAGCGCTTACGGTAATAAGCTTATATAAAATCTTCTTCTCTACTTTTAGCCAAATCGCATTCTGCAAACCCAATGCTGTAATTGCAATAATTTGACCAAAGAAAGCAGCTATAAATAAACTGCTAAGGTTATAGCTTTTCGTTTTTTCTATGTATTCATCTGTAATGCTTGCTGAATATAGATCTTCCTGCATTTTTATATCCTCCTAATAATTCAATAAAGAAACACTAAATATATTTATTTATATACATAATTTTCTATTTATTCTTTTAGAAAGTCAACTATAATCCTGTTAAACATAAAAAGTACTTAAAAGAACCTTTTATTATTAAGTTTTATATAAAAAGGTTAAAAAGATAACATTTTATCTTTCCTCCTTTTTTAGGGGGCTTGCACAAAACTTCTATAAAGTAGTTTCTAGGAATGCTTATCACCAGATAATTGCGAGGAGTTCATATTGGAATTACAGGATGAACTATATGAGAGAATAGTAATTATATGCTCTCAAGGAGATGACTTAGTTAATAGTTTTGACTTGGAGAATGCCATACAAATGTATTTGAAAGCTTTGTTCCCGAACCTAAACATAATTGGGAAGCAAGTACATGGATTTACACAGCATTAGGTGATACCTGTTATATGAATAAAGATTATAATGCTTCGAAAGATTTTTTTATTTAATGCGATTAATTGTCCTGATGGAATAGAAAATCCTTTTATTATGTTACGTCTTGGTGAGACCTTGTATGAATTAGGAGACGTTAATAAAGCGAAAGATTATTTACTGAGAGCATATATTCTGGAAGGCTACTCGATTTTTGAAAATGAAGAGGAGAAATATTTTGATGTGATTAAAAGTGAAATTTAAGAGGTGATTAATAAAGAATTAATGGATAAGAGTAATGAAGAATTTGACAAAGGAAATCTAGAGGAGTCTGTCATTTTATTAGAACAAGCATGGAAAGAACTACCGGATGATAAAATAATTTTTGATGGCGCTTTTTAATCATATGGGGGATTTTAGATATATCCATAATATTAAACGATACGGAACGGATGAAAAAATGGGTTGATAATATCTTTGTCACAGATCCCGCAAGAGGAGATAAAGGCGAAAGAGAACTATGGGCTGGAAAGGTGGCTTATGAGTTAGGTGATTTAGCTAAAGCAAAAGAGTATCTAGATACTGCAAATAAGAAATCAAGAGGCAGGGACTTTGGTGAAGAAGACGAAAAGTACTTGAAATTTTTAAAAGATAAACAATAAATATAGAACTGAAACGATATGTATGCTCTATATGCATACCAGCATTTGAAATTAAAGTAAGAAATCATTCAAGTTCTCTCTTTGTCATATGACTATATGGTTGTTTTCGATGGTAACGAGATAAAGGCAGTGTTTAACGAAAACGATGAAATTATTACTTAAGAGCAATGTAGGGACTTCTAATTACGATTAGAAAGTTAGCGACTTATATCCTGAACTAGAAAAAAAGTAATTGAGGTATAAATGTGTGGATGTGAGATCTGAGTTAAAAAAATTGTACTAATAGACTTTTACAATCTCCAAAAGAAGTATCAGAATTTGAAAAAGCATTAGACAATCTTATTAATTTAGGAAAAACGTCTATTATTACAGAATCATGCATGGTATTTGACGATGTTACTGAACAATATGAGGTTATGTTCTGCCTTGTACATGGAATAGAGCATCTCTATGAATAAGCGGCTTGATATGGAAAATCAATTGAAAAGTACAAAGGCAAATGCCATACGCTCCTTTATAGAGTATAGCATTTGCCATTTTTTCGATTATTGTCTAATTAATTGTACTTCATTTTTAATTTGCCTTCCATACAGCAGAAGCAGTCAAGAGTTATAGAAATTTTAAAATCACTTTTTATCCCGCATTAACTGGCAGTAAGACTCCCACTTCAAGATTTAAGAAAAGCGAAAAGATAAGTGGGAGATCAACTGCCCGTAAAAGCCCGAAGAAATGATCCCAGACTAAGTACGCAACATCGTGTTGCAACGTCTGTGTCACCCACATCGTGTGGGACACAACTAACAATCAGTGGGGGATGAAAAAAACCCCCACTGATCGAAGTTTCACTTTATCGTTATCTCGACAGACTATATCTAACCGTATCGATTTGTTGTTTAGTCTGGCTTTTTAAGAATCCCAAGTCATTCATTATGGTAACGAATTGGAAACCTTGTTGAACACGTTTCGACGCTTCTTCCGCCGTTCCAGTGACGATGCCGGCTACGATACTATGTTTCTGACAGGCTTTCAATACGTTGTCAATTGCAGCTTGTAAATCATCGTTATTGTTATCGCCAAAACAGCCCATATCCTGTGATAAATCAGCAGTTCCAATAAAAATACAGTCTAGACCTGGCGTTTGGCAAATCTCCTCAATATTTTCAACGCCTTTTTTAGTCTCACACTGCATGATGACATAGATATTATCGTTCACTTCGCCTTTATTATAATTCTCATACCATCCCCATCTTGGTCCGCGCCCAGCGCCTATCCCTCTTTTTCCTAAAGGAGCAAGCTTCATATGTTCAATTATATATTGTGCATGCTCTTTCGTTTCCACCATAGGAATCATCAAACCATGAATGCCAACATCCAGCATTCGAGACATCATAGGTCCATCATGTGGATGATAGACACGAGCAAGTGGTGCCATATCATATAGTTCCGCTGCACGGATCATATTGACCATCGTTTCCATATCAGTTTGAGCATGCTCCTGATCAATGAGGACAAAATCAAATTCATTAAGTCCTAAAATTTCTACATTAGTGGGTGAGCCCGAAGCAACGAAGGCACCCAATACATGCCCGTTTTTCTCCAGCTTCTCTTTGACCAAATTACGCATCTTCATAATACTTACTCCCCTTTAAACCACTGCTGACAACAATTATAAACATAGATTAATCAACAGTGGTTCGTATTTATTTCCGGTAGTTTTCAATGAATTTACCATAGGATTCGTTGTACTCTTCTCTCAGAGGATAAAAAATATCCATATTAAGTACTGGTACAGGACTGTCGTAGACTTCAATATAATGCTCCACACCAGCTGGGACAGTAATCCAAGAACCCTTGGTCATGCGGTAGGGAACACCATCTACATAATAGTCACATTCACCTTCTAAGATAAGTGCAATCTGTTCATTTAGTTCATGGGTATGCGGGTTCTTCTCGTTACCATTCTCCACTTTATTGATTGTGACGTTGATGTTTTCGGCTCCCATACCGAATACTTTCCGTGTGATACCTTCTCTCACAAATTGCCATGGCAGGTTGTCCAGATTACCGTAATCAATTTTTGTCATTTTTATTTCCTCCAGTATCATATAATTATTTTTTGTGTGACTTCTGTTGTTATTGGAAATTGAACAGTTCTTTCGGATTCTTCTTAGTCATAATATTAATTTCTTCTTCGGTGACTCCAAAATGTTCTTCCAGGGCATTGACGAAATTATACATTCCTTCTATTGGTGAACCATTAGCAGCTTGACCATAGTCAGTATCGATGATGATACGATCCGCACCACAGGCATCTATCATCTCTTTGGCCACGGACAGATCTACTACTGCTTCCACTTTCGAACCGCTATCTTTAAACACACAAGCATTAATCTCAATATAGGCACCCATTTCTGCCCATCTTTTCATATCGTGAATGGTTGCTCCTACTTGATAATGGGGGTGGGTTACCAGGATACGTTTCATCCCCAGTTCCAAAGCTTTTTTGACTGTAGAATCCACTTCAATCTCATTACCATGTCCGGTAGCCAATACCATATCGTGCTTGGCCAAGTACTCAATTACTTCCACAGCTTTAGGATTAAGATTGCCATTTTCATCGGCTATAACGATTGGCTCTTCCTCTACATCCGAAGCACCTGCTCCACCAACAAACCCAAAGCCTTTGTGACCATCGATATGCGTTTTAGAGGAGACGGTTGGAAAGTAAACCATTGCCGTGCCCATTTGTCTTGCTTTATCTATTGCATTGACATTAAAGCCACCCACTGCATTATTAAGAACGAGACATCCGTAAACCTTACAAGTACCATTTCCTAAATGCTTCTCCACCATTTTCGTTCCTAATAGTGCCGGAATATAGTGATCCTTTACGACGAATCCTGCATAACCGACTTCTTCCGCAAGCTTCAGCATCTCAGCAGCATCTACTGCTCTATTTGCTGTAGATGGTCCACAGTGAACATGCACATCATACATACCTTTTAATATACTTCTATCCATTCCAATTCCTCCTTATTATTCTATTTTTTTCGAGTGCTAATGAAGTAAATAAAATTATTGTGTAATTAAGCTGAATAACTATTTAAAATAGAGTAAGCAATATTACAAGCCTGCAGTTATTTTATATATACCGGTATTTGCCAAGATTCCAGCGATAACGGAAATTACGATTGCCACTAGGAACAACTTAGTAAAGACTTTTGTTCTTTCCTCAGCACTAGGTTTAAATAGTGTTCCATAGGCAGCCAGAACCATTGCGCCACCTAGCGACAAGGGACTAATGGCAGCTGTGAATCCGCCATTGATGACGGTGCTGATCAATTCAATATTCATGAAACGATTACCGTTCAACTCATTCAATGATTCGACTGTTGGAATCAAAGTCGGAATAGGTCCCGCAATCGCTAAGGAGAAGAAGGACATAATCGACGAAGTGATACCAAGTAAAGGTGCCAACGTCCACTGCGTAGAAATGGAAGACAATAAGCTAGCTAAAAGAGTTAAACCGCCTAATGTATCAATAACACTTAGGAGGTTACCAATCCCAATACAGAGGAATATTGTCTCCCAGGGAACTCCCAGAAAGGCATCTTTTTCGTCAGCAGCCTTACCAAGCAATAGGATTATACTGAAAACTAGTGCTGTAAGTCCCGCATGCGTTTTTAAAAACATGATAGCGAGAATCATCAATACTAGCATCAACAAGGTCAGTTTTTGCTTGCCATTGAAAATCGGAAGATCAATTGGCCCGGCATTACTTTCCAACGACAAGGTTTCGTCAGCATGTTGGTTTCTCTTCCATCCACGGAAACCGATATACGACAAAGTCGCAGCAATAGAGAACATGATTGCACCATTTAACAGAATTTGTGTAGCGTAATTAGGGTGGCCAGCATCAGCGACAATTAAGTTGGCCGTATTCCCAAAAACGCCTACCTGTGTCATTAGTGTAGCGTTTGCACCAAAGATAGTCAGAATTCCTATCATGATAGGATTGTAGCCCATCTGATAACCAACACCCATGGTAATCGCAGGCAATACCACATAACCGGTCAAACCTCCAGGGTCGACAACCGTTATGAGAGCGCTTACTAGAAAGACCATAAGAGGATACAATGCAGCATAACGGCCAAATATTGCAAACAATTTCTTGGAAAGTAGTTCCAGAGATCCATTTTTTTGCGCAATCGCAAAGAAGAAAAACATTCCAAATAAATTTAGAAATAGACTCGTAGGAAAACCAGCTACAACATCTTTGCTTGATATCCCGCTCATCAATCCTAATACTATTGCGACCGCAAGGGAGATAATTCCTATATTCTTTTTTGTAAAAACTCCCAATGTGATTACAAAGATGAGGGATAATAAAGAAATTACTTCCATTCAATACCTCCTATACTTTTTATTTAGCTAGTTTTCTGACATCAATGAAGCAATCCATTATCCTTCATTTATTATCTTTAACTGCTTTGTTAATTTTATATTACTAACTCAGGAAAGCGTTTTCAGTATCATTTGATACACAGAGATTAAATTATTTTAAATATTAAGAATCTGAAAGAGATATAGAAGAGAAAGATTAGTATAGTATAATGTATAAATGAAACTGTATTTACCCACAAAGCATCTATTTTAATTTAATTATTGTTATTTTAGAGAAGGAGGTATGAGCAGTTTGCGAAAAAATAATCTATTTTTTGAAAATCAGTTTATAGATTTTAAGCCTCTTTTATTAGAAATAGGGGAGAGGTATCTGCTGGAAAAAGGGAGCATCGTAACCAATAATGTGGAACCATTATACTTGTACTATGTAGAGGAAGGTATCTTTAGATTATCGGTCAATCATATAGAAGGTGTCAGCAAGACAATTTGTTTCCACGGTGGAGGTTCTATTTGTCCTTACTCCTTAAGCAGACCGATCGATGGCAAATTCCATATCGATGTCGACTTCTTTTCAATAACCGCTATCACTGACATTCAGACGATTCGCATTCGGCCGAAAGATTTCTATCAAGCACTGATGGAGCATCCTAATCTAAGCATCACCATGTTGGATTATGTCATTATGCACTCCAATCTATTCATGCACGAATCGATTACTCTCAGCTATGATTCTGCTTTCGTGAAGACCTGCAACATCGTTTACATATACACGCGCTCCTTGAATAAGGCAGGGATTAACCTTACTCAGACGGAAATTGGAGAGATAATTGGGGAGTCAAGGTTAGAGGTTGCGCGTTCCCTAAAAAAACTGCGTGATCAGGGGATCATTAAAACATCCCGAAATGGTATTGAAATACTGAATCCAGAACTACTTAAACTGAACTGTAACCCTGATTTTGTTTACTAATCGAGTAGGTAACAATCAAGCATTTAAATACCGATGAATTTTCAGTATAACTAGTAAAATTATCTTTTAGACCCAAGAGGCGAGACAGACTACGAATACGAAAAAATATGATACTGAGGGAGATAGAGGACTCAATAGTCTTCAAAATAAAACCCTAAGTTTGAGTAATATAATCAAAATTGACTAGATGATAAAAGGTATTGAAGAGAATACCAAAACCAACATTTCCTATTTCGAGTATTTAGAGCTAAGGAAAATGTATGAAAAGTTGTAAGCTAACCCAATTGCAAAAATACAACTAATTGGTGAGGATAAGCAAATACATAATGTGATAGAAAAGAAAAACATAAGGAATATAATTTCAGTAGGAGATCTTTTACAATAAATACTTTTAAGAGGTGTTGCAAATAATTACGAGCCCATTATTCCAGGGGAAATCCTGAGATAAGGGGCTATTTTTATTGCTTAAACTTGGAATATATTTAGGTATTTTACCTGGAAAAAGCAATTTGATGGAAGTTAAAATAATATATATTGACGTTGATAAACATTATCATATACAATCATAAATGAAAGTGATAATCATTTTCATTTGGAGTTTGGAAAGTTACTCTTACTTGTTATTAAAAAGAGAGCTTAGATTAATTTTAGTTGAAAAACGAAGATGAATGAAGGAGGAAGACCTATGTATGATCGTTTTGTAATACTAGAATCTTTTCAACAACAAGTTAGCTGTTGCTGTCCGGGACAACAACATCAACATATTATTGAGTTCCGACAAGGAGACGTTTGGACAATTACAAATGAACGGAAATACGTCGATCTTCTAGGTTGGCATTTGTTAGTAATCGTCAACAGTGAATTTAGATTTCTAATGCAGGTGGAAGATATAGAGAGTCTATATAATAACGGTAGTATTTGTTCCGTATTAGATTTTGAGCTGAAAATTTTACATTTGAATTTTAAGGTAAATGAAACACTTGATGCACATGATAAGGAGTCATTTCTATTATTTGCAAATGAATTGACTAATTTGCAGGAGATCAAAGATAAAATGTACTCTTTAGGTGTATAAGTTCTTTGAAATATTTAACCGGGTATATAAGAGCAATATTATATCAAATTGAATAGTTGAAGAAGTTTCTTAAGAGTTCCCTTCTGAGTTTTTTCTCATTATCTTGAAGAAAGTGGTTCTATCTTTTCTCTTTTTGATTACACTTACTGTAGGAGAGAGTGTGAGGAGGGGAAGAGGATTTGGCGAAAAAATGGGGGATAACTGCTCTATTGATATTTGGAGTATATGCATTAGTTATGTATATTTATATTTTCCATAGTGGAAGTGGTGGTATTCCAGCAACATTGAAAGGGACAGTTGCTGACCCGGATACTTTTATGACGGAGCGCGAGTTGTACTTAAGTGGAGAGTATTCAAAAATAAGAAATTTCCTCTTTTTTGTTTTAACTCCTTTTGAATGGCTTGTTTATTTTTTTATTTTGATTACTGGTCTTTCTCAATTGTTTGAAAGATGGCTACCTTTAAAAAACAAATGGGCAATCGTCAAAAATGCGGTTTATTTATTTTTATTATCGTTTTTCCTTTTTATCGTATTGTTTCCATTAGATTATTACAGGTATTACTTAAGCAAGTATTACGGAATAAGTACGCAAGCTTTTTCTTCATGGATGCGGGACAATCTAATTGATTTTTGGATTACGCTCGGAGAGACTGTACTCCTAGTAACCGTTCTTTATTGGCTAATTAATAAAAGCACAAAGAGATGGTGGTTGCATGCTTGGTTATTAATGATTCCTTTTACGATATTCTTGATGTTTATCCAACCTGTCGTAATTGACCCATTGTATAATGATTTCTATCCACTGACCAATAAAGAGTTGGAAACGAAAATTTTGGCAGTTGCAGAGCAAGCGAATATTCCGACAGAGCATGTATATGAAGTGAATATGGCCGAAAAAACAAATGCACTAAATGCCTACGTTACAGGTATTGGAAGTAATGCAAGAATTGTTTTATGGGATACGACGTTAAGCAGATTATCGGAAAGTGAAATTCTCTTCATCATGGCACATGAAATGGGGCATTATGTAGAGAAACATATCTACTTCGGAATTGCTGGTTATCTTTTAACGACGTTTGTTGGACTTTGGTTAATGGCGAAAATAATGCCCTGGATCATCGCTCGTTTTGGACGTGTCTTAAAAATTGATCGATTGAGTGCTATCCATTCGTTGCCATTATTCCTTCTGATTTCTTCTTTTTTACTGTTTGCTTCCAGTCCCATATCAAATTACATCTCTAGATATCAAGAAACTAGAGCCGATGACTATGCAATAGAGTTAATGGCAGATCCCGAGGCAGCTGTGAGCACTTTCCAGCAATTAACGAAGGCTGGATTAAATGAAGTAAACCCTCCACTTCTGGTAAAATGGTTTCGATATGGCCATCCAACAATGTTAGAAAGAATAACTAGAGTTGCTAATGAAAAAGAACTCAACGAGCAAGATGCCCGATGAGTTCCAATTAAAATGTAGGAGGTGCTAGCTGTATTAGCACCTCCTATATGATTATATACGTGAGTGGACTTTTTCTCCTTGAACCCAGACCTCCCGAATATTTTCAGGTCGAACTAGATACATGATTTTTTGGAAGACGTCACTCAAATCTTCCTCCACATTAAAAATAGGTAATTTTGCAGTCGCCAATTTCGTATCGATGATTTGGACATCCCATGCATACTTTTCTGCTAAACGTCCGATTGGTAAACTTAAACCTTCTCCTCCACCCGCAGTTGCAAGGTAAAATGCCTCGTTAATCGTTATACGCGAACTTGGCACGCCCCGCTCACTAGCAGGAAGCGTGGTATCTACACCATCCTCTAACATTCTGGATGAGATGACAGCCTGTCTAGCATTATCGAAAAGGCTAGGCGAAAAACCACCGGAAATATCGGAGCCTAACCCAATCTCTACTCCTTTAGCATGCAAATGAGCAATCGGAATGACGCTGTTGGCAAAGTAAGCATTGGATATTGGACAATGGCAAACCGCCGTTCCTGTTTCAGCAAACAGATTTGCATCGTTATCATCTAAGAAGTTGCAATGGGCCATTACCGATTTCTCACCTAATAGGCCAAAATCATTCAATGCAAAGGCATCGTTCTTTTGGAATCGATCTTGTACATAGCCATGCTCCCAATCACTTTCACTGCAGTGTGATTGAATATGTGTATCGTGTTTAGCGGCAAGCTCTCCCAAACCTTTTAAAGCATCATCCGTACAGCTTGGGATAAAACGAGGTGTAACTACTGGATATACCCCTTGTTTAGTAGTTTTGGCAAGTTCTTTTACAGCTAAAATAAATGCTTCCGTATCTTCTAATGCGGTCTTGGTACTTGCATCCCGATAAAAGTCTGGATTTTGATCTGGGTTATCCATAACAACTTTTCCAACTAGACCACGTTGACCTTTATTAGCACAAATTTCCGCTAGCATGAAGCTCGCTTCTTTATGCACAGTTGCAAAATAAAGAGCAGTAGTCGTTCCATTGGCTAGCAGCGTATTTACTACCTCTTCATAAACAGTTTTAGCAAATTCTAAATCCGAGAACTTAGATTCAATGGGGAATGTATATGTATTTAACCAATCATACAGGGGAATATCTAGTGCTGTTCCAGATTGTGCCCATTGAGGAGCGTGCACATGTAAATCGATAAAACCAGGTAAGAAATACTGACCTTCAGCTAAGCGGTGAAAGTTTTCTTTCCCTTCATAAGCATTTAGTAAAATCGAATAGTCGTTATTTGTTGGTGCCACAACTTGCTCAATCATTCCTTTATCGTTGATACAAAAGAGATAGTCTTCTAAGATTTCTACTTCCTTTGGCGACTTACTAGTAAAAGCAGTTCCTTGAAAAACTTGCGCATATTTATTCATAAACTACACCTCATTGTTCGTATTTTAGCCGTTATATTCGTAATTATAGGGGAATAGAGAGAGGGAGTCTATCGTTTTTACGGAAAATACAATGAAAAGCGAGAGAAAAAATAACTCTCGCTTTTTCTATTTATCAGTAATGTTTATCTTCTTTTTTTCTTCCCAAGGTCTTTGCTTGCAACATTTTTCTCTACTATTTTTTCAAACTCGATATATACATGATAGGTGTTTTCATCTATTTCTGTTATATTGACAACTTTTCCTTTCCGCCCTTTAATTTTAATCTCTTCTCCTACTGAAGGTATACTTCTTAATGCTTGATTTAACACTTTCGTCTTGTTTTCATAAAAATGAACAGCAAACATCTTCTTGTCCCCTTTTCCAGCAATTTATCATTTCTAAAAGTTAGAATTCTTCTATTTTATGATGAGCTTGGGGAGTTAGAACTTGAAAGATAAAAAATGTCACACTAAGAAAGCAAAACTGAATGAAGAGTGATAGTTTAGGTTGAAAGTAAGAGAATAGGTATTTCCTTTTGGTGAATAATGTACAATAGTAAATGCGCAACATTTATAAAAGCGAGTTACAGTCATCTTCGTCTCACATCACGTAATCTTGCTATTATAAGTATTGGTTGCTTTCACTCTGATTTAGTTGCTTTGTAACAAGAACTGGTTGCTTTCGATTATCAATTGATTGCCCTAAGCCATTAACTGGAAAAATATACATGAACTTTTGTCTCTAGCAAGTTGGCCACGTGTAAATAAGCAATTTTGCTCGATTTCGGCTGTAATTGTTTCTCTGGGATGTATGCTTACCGTTATGAAACTTCTTTAACTTTCTTCAACAACTTCCATTATTTCCTTTATAGCCTTTGATGTTTGTACATGGTGCAGCCATTTAGCGTTTGCCGTTATTTTGCTTTTGGTGTGAATTTCAACAATGTCCATATCTTGTAATATTGTTTGGAGGGATTGTACTTCACCATTCACTTTGGCAAACGACATTTTGCTTGCAAGTGAAGGATTGAATGCATATGCATAATCGATGATATTCGAGTTTGCTGGTAATATAATCACATCCATTGTTGGAGTGAACACTGTTATCTCTTCTTGGAATAATTCAAAAGAAATTAACTCGCAAAATGCAATGGAATTATTCGAGATTGATTTTATCGTGTGAATGGAGCTCCCTAATAGTTGCTCACTTAGATATCGCATATTGGTTTCTTGCAAATAGTCAAAGACTCCATTTTTATAGAAGCTATTTGTTCTTTCATCTTGGATATTGACATGGACGATTTGATTATTGATTTTAAGCTTTGTTTTTAGATGTTTTAAAAATGGATGTTTTTCAATCGCTATCTCATCCATAAACTGATCAGGTATAGGTTCAAATAATGAATGGATAATTCCTAAAGCAGTGTAACAATTTCGTGCGGTTTTAGTTGTAACATGAATGGTAAAAAGATCAGAAATAGGACTTCCTTCACTTATCAGATTATAGGACTTGAAGAGAGGAGACATACGAAACTCTACATGAATAATGACGTTATTTGAATCGCACATTTGATCTTTTTGAATGAACTTTTGAAAAGTAGTATTGTAGTCTTTAGCGAGATCTTTCATTGTTTGTTTAAATTGTTTATACCGAGTCGAATCTAAATAGCTAAATGCTAAATCTTCTAATTCCTCTTGTAGTCTATATAATCCAAGCTTTTCAGCTAGTGGCGAAAAGAATAGTAATGTTTCATTGGCATAAGGTATTTTCTTTTCGATTTTTTTGACTGCAAGGGTTCTCATATTATGTAGACGATCCGCCAGTTTTATGGCAGCTACACGGATGTCTATAATAGCAGTTGAAAGGAGCTTTTCTGTGTTAACAGCCCCGTATTCTTCCTTTTCGATTGTTCCTTTCTCAAACTTTGTTAATCCATCTACAATGAAAGCAACTTGTTTACCAAATTCTTGTTCAATATCGGATAAAGGAATTTCCGTGTCTTCCACCACATCGTGGAGTAATGCACCTATTAGCGATATAATATCTGCTTTATATTCTGCTAAAATTAAACTTACTTCAAGCGGATGGATGATATATGGTTCGCCTGTTGCTCTTTTTTGACCACAATGCGCTCGCTCGGCAAAGTCCATTGCCTGTTCTAGTTGTAAAATTTCCATGTTAGATAAGTATTTACATCTTTGCCTCAGCAATTCTTTCCCTTGATTAATCATCGAATTCACCTCATTTGTAAAATATTATACAGAAGTAATCGAATAAATAAAGTGTTTATATTCAGAACTATTAGATAGTGTGAGGTGGAAACATCCTAAAGCAGTAGCTAGCTTTAGGATGTTTTGTGTTTAGAGTTTACCTAGTATTACTTAATAAAATCAACAACTGGATGCACCGATACAAGTTACTATAAATTAAATTAAAAAACTGCTTTTAATGGAAATAATTGTACAAGCTTCAGGTTTTTTTCTGATGCTGTCAGGCATTACAATCCTAAGAAATAGCCTTGAGCTAAAATAGCTTCCGTGTCCTTTAATAATTCCGACGCTTCATCATAGTTTTCTTGTAATATCGAAGTAAATAAATAATTGATTAGACAAACAGGAGCAGAGAATGAGTTTTTAAGTGTTACGTTTGAAACTGCACAAGATAATACTATATCCCCATATCCTTTGACAATTGTATTATCTGGACTTGTAAATAATATTATTTTAACGCCTTTTTCTTTTAACCAAGAGATTAAAGTTGCTGTATTTTTGGAGTATCGTGGGAATAAAAAGGCGATACATACATCTCCAGTAGTTGCACTCGTAACTTCTTCTGGAAACATCATGCCACCAGATTGAATAAGATGAACATTTTTTTTGATTTGTCCTAGTCTAGAAACAGTATATGAAGCTAACGAAAATGAGCTTCGCATTCCTAGAACGTATACTTTTTTTGCTTTTGTAATTAATCGAACAGACTCATGTAAATCAGTTTCATTTTGCAAGGAAAGTGTATTATTTATATTTTGTATCTCACTTAGAAATATATTATTTAATAGTTGATCTTTTGGAATTTGGACGAGGTGGTTGGCTCTAGTAGGTAGACTTTCTTTGTTCTTGACTGCATGCTGAATATCTTTTTGCATATCTGAAAAACCAGTATATTCTAGAGTCCTAGCAAAACGAATGATTGTAGTAGTGCTTACTTTAATAATACTTGCTAAGTCTTCTAGTGTATTAAAAGCTACTTCCTCCATATTATCAATAATAAAATTGGCTACTACTTTTTGAGAAGGAGTAAACTTTTCTATATTTGAATGGATTATTTTTGTGATTTCTGTCATATTTTCACCTCATGACATGTCATAATAGTCTATTTTGTTTTGCAATTACAGTATTGAGAACATGAACTGTACGCTCCCAGTGTTTTTTTACAAGTATGGAAGCCGAATACATATCTTTACGTTCTAACGCTTTAATGATTTCATTATGTTCAGAATGCGATTCACTCAAATCAAGAGTATTAGAGAAAAATAGATATTCGAGCCTGTATGCATGGTCAAATAATGTATCACAAAACTCTATAATATATGAGTTTTTGCATTGTTTAATTAAAAATTTATGAAACTTGTAATCTAATGCTAAAATATTTGAAGTATCTTTTTTGTGAATACTTTTCTCAAATTCGTCGTTAATAAATTTAAGTTTATTTAACTCCTCATTTTCAAATTCAATTAATTCATTTGTAAAAACAAGATTTTGAAGTCCGATTAAAGGTATATAAATATCTTTTACATTATTTAATTGCAGGTCTGTAACAGCTGTTCCACGACCTTGTGAAGAAATAATTAGATTTTTAGATTCTAGTAATTTAAATGCATCACGAATAGGAGTTCTGCTTACAGAGAAGTAATTAGCGAACTCCATATCATCTAGCTTTTCATTAGGTTTAAGTTGCCCCGTTACAATCCATCTCTTCACCGTGTAAAAGATCACAGAGGATGATGTTTTACCCTTATAATTTTTTTCCAAAGTTTTGTTAGGTAAAGGCATAAGATCTCTCCTTATCTATTTCAAAAACAGTAATCAATAAAGATTACTGATTCAATTATTAATTATTAAATTTAACTAGTGATGAAATATCAGACATTGGACAGGGGTTACTTAAGTCAGCAACTCTCATAAGGTAATTTAATTTATCAATTCGTTCTCCAGAGCGTGGGGCTCCATTTTTAATAAATGGGACATGTAAACCTACTGCTAAATCCATACAAATGTCACCAATTACACCACCCGAACGTCCAGAGGGAATAGCTAATAGTCCATTATTGTGAGCAAAATCAAAAGTATCTAATGCTTCTGTAATTGTCCCAATTTGATTTGGTTTTAGGATGAAACCATGAACCGCATGGTTCTGATGCGCATACATTAGTTTGTCTTTATTAGTTACGATTAAATCGTCTCCAAGAATGAGTGCTTTATCAATGGTTTTAATAGCATAGATAAATCCTTTCCAATCATTTTCATCTAACAAATCTTCAATGAATACAAAATCAAATTTAGTAGTTAATTTTTCTACATAATCCACTAATTCAATAGCACTGATTTGTTTCCCTTTGAGTTGATAAGTATCGGTCGCTTTATCATACATTTCACTGGAAGCACAATCTAAGGCAAATGCAATCTTCCCTTTATAACCACAGTTATCAATAGCTGATTGTATGAGCTCTAAAATAATTTCAGGATCTTCAGAAGGCGCAGCATATCCATATGAACTTGCTATATTTGGTTTTCTTCCAAGGTAGTTTGTCAGTACTTTTTCAAGTTCTTGGAATACTAATACGGACATTTCTACTGCTTCTTCAATATTTTTCGCTTTATATGGCACTATTAAAAATTCGTTAAATGGCTGGACAAGATTATCGTATTTTCCACCATTTATAACATTAAAACTCGGCACTGGTACAGAAGTAATAGCTCCGTTTGCGATGTATTCATACAACTCAAGACCTTTCCTTTTTGCAGCTGCATGCATACATGCTATTGACACAGAATAAATTGCATTTCCTCCCAGCCGGGTTTTTAGTTCGGTGCCATCAAGGTCTATCATAATTCGATCAATTTTTTCTTGATCAATTACATTTTTTCCGATAAGCGCGGGGGCAATAACGTTATTAATATTTTCAACTGCTTTACGAACACTTAGGCCTTTGTATTCGTTAGGATTGTTATCTCTTAATACGAAAGCTTCATACATGCCTACGGAGGATCCTGTTGGGGCACTCCCGCGTCCAATGTAACCGTCTTCTGTGATTACATCCACCTCAATCATAGGTCTACATTTACAATCAATTAACTGACGAGCTTTAATTTCTTTAATCTTCATTATTAGTGTCTCCTTTTTGAGGGACATACATGATATTGAAATCGCATAAGTTTGTGCCGGTATTACCGGTAATAACTACATCTCCTATAGTAGATAGAGCTTCAAAAGTAGAGTGCTCTCGTAAGGAGGTGAATAGGTCAACATTGGCTTTCTTCGCGCGACTTAAACTTGTTGAATCTGTCATTCCACCAGCAGCCATAGAAGTTCCGTCTGTTCCTTCCGAATCAATCGAGAGCATACAAGCTCCTGGGGTTTTTGAAATAGCAGTGGCGAAACCGACTGTTAGTTCTAATGACGGGCCACCATGACCTTTAATTTGTTTATTGTCTATGATCTTAGTAGTAGTCTCACCAGAGCTTAATATAATACAAGGCGCTTGAATTGGATTTCCGTTTTCTTGAATTTCTTTTGCTATAGATGCAAAAAAGACACCTGCATCTTTACTTTCTCCTTCTAGATAAGAAGTTAGTATAATCGTATTTATACCTGTTTCTTCTGCAATATCTCTGGCATAAATACAAGAGTCGGCTAATGTATTTATTAAATAATAAGTATTGTTAGGAAAAGCCTTAGGCGTTTCATCTTTTTCGGTTGCATTAGTCAAAAAATCAACTACAGATTTAGGTAATCTATTTTCAACTTTATATTTTTTTATAGCATTTCTAGCGTCTTCAAGTGTTGTTTTGTCTGGTCCAATAGGTGTACTATTGTAATTTTTATAGGGGATTGATATATCCTTGGTAGGAGGATTTCCAACAGCATCACTAATCCCAATACCAATTAATTCAGCTCCACGTTCTTCTATTCTTTTAGCAAGCATTCCACCATTTAATCGTGAAATATGTCTTCTAATAGCATTAACTTCGTATATATTAGCACCCGATTTCAACATAACATCAGTCGTTATTATCTCATCTTGTAAAGTGATTTCTTTTCGAGGACAGCTCATTAAAGCAGAACTACCTCCACTCATAACTGCGATGAATAAATCATCTGCATTTGCTTGATCAACTAAGTCTAGTATTTTCAAAGATGCCCGGTATCCTTCTTCATTGGGGAGAGGATGACCACCTACATACACATCAGTATTATGAAATACATCTTCCTCCTCTAAAACTTTTACTATAATAATCCCTTTAGTGAGCCATCCACCTAGAACATCACATACTGCCTTTGCCATTGCATTACAGGCTTTCCCCGCTCCAACTAAATAAATGCGATTTTTTTTGTTTAGATCCCAAACTTTTTTCCCTATAGTAAGAAAACTTCCTTCCAAATGCATGATTTCTTTGATTCGATGGTAAGAATCTAACTTTAGGAGTGTTTTGTTTGTAATGTCTAAAATTATTTCCCTAGATTTTTCAACTCCTACTGCTTTTAATGAACTGCTGTTTTGAATTTTCATCAACAAATCCCCTTTGTAAAATTTAATACTTTTTGTATTGTATATTACAAAAAAATAATTATTATTCTTTATTTTCATTAATAACTTCTAAATTTAAGTGCAAATTAATATTTTTTTCAGTGAAATTTCCGTATATAAATTTAATTTGCTTAATATAAATATATTGTTGACTCGTAATTGTATGACAGTTATTCATTTTGTACTAAATAATACATTCTTAACTATCAGAAAGATGGAGGGGTTTTGTGTCAAAGAAAACTGAATTTCTATATTTGTCAGAGCCAGATCTTATTAACGTAGGTGTTCTAGATATAAAGAACAGTGTAGAAGTGGCTGAAGATGTTTTTAAACTGCTAAGTAAAGGTGATTATTTAATGGGAGGGAGTAACGCAAATAGTCATGGAATGGGAATCGTTTTTCCAAAGACATCGCCATTTCCTAATATGCCAGTTGCGGGGCCGGATAGACGCTTTGTTGCTATGCCCGCTTACCTTGGTGGCGAATATGATATTTGCGGGAATAAGTGGTATGGATCAAATGCTGAAAATAAACAAAAAGGACTACCAAGATCAGTATTAACTTTGATGTTGAATGATAAAGATACTGGGGAACCTTTAAGTTTAATGTCTGCCAATTTAATAAGTGCTAGTAGAACTGGTGCAATACCAGGGGTAGCAACAAAATATTTAGCAAAGTCCGACTCAGCAGTTTGTGCTGTAATCGGCTGTGGTCCAATAAATCAAGTTTGCTTTGAAGCAATTGCTAGTCAAGCAGCAAATTTAAATAAAGCTATTTTTTATAACAGATCTATTGAGAAAGCGCAACAATTAGCAAAATGGTGTACTGATGAGTTAGGAATCGATGGGGTAGTAAGTACAAACTTAGAGGAGACAATCAGGCAAGCAGATATTATAACAATTGCTGTTTCAAGAACTGCACCTCTAAATTTAGAAAATAGTTGGTTCAAAGAAGGTGCTCTTATTTTATTTTCTGGTCCAGGATCCGCAGATGAAGATTTTTGGAAAAATAATAAAATAATTTATGATAATTATAAACTTCATGAAGCTTATGTAGAAGAAGCAATTCAATCAGGTGACAAGCAAGCTTATTACAACGGGGTAATTGGCGGTCCAATTTATAAATTAATAGATGAAGGAAAGATTGCTAGTTTAAAAGATTCGACAAGCATGGGTGAGATAATTTTAGGAGAAAAACAAGGTAGAGTAAGTGATTCTGAAAAAATCATATTTGTTTCTTGTGGAATGGCTGTATTTGATGTAGCACTTGGTTTTAATTTGTATCAAAAAGCTTTAGAAAATAGAGTTGGGCAAAATTTGCTTTTATGGGAAAGTTCATTACAATCTTAAAACTTAATAACAGGAGGAAAGTTTTTGAAAAAATATATTTTAGCTCTGATGTTACTGATGGTGATTATATCATTAGTTGCATGTTCTTCTAAAGAAGGAAAAAACGCTGAAAAAGCTTCTAAAGATCATTATGTTATTGCTATGGATATTAATATGGCACCATTTGAATTTAAAGAAAATGATGAATGGGTAGGAATCGATGTAGATTTATTAGCTGCAATTGCAGATATGGAAGGTTTCACATATGAAACAAAGCATATGAATTTTAACGGTATTATCCCGGCGGTACAAGCAGGGCAAGTAGATGGGGCATTGGCCGCAATGTTCATCAAAGAAGAACGAAAAGAAACCTTAGATTTCTCTAAAGGGTATTTTGAGTCAGGTATAGGTGCTTTTACAACCGAAGTAAATACGGAAATAAACGATGAAACAAATTTTAAGGATAAGATTGTAGCTGTTAAAAAAGGGGAATCCGGAGCTGCATATGCAGAAAAAAATAAGGATGAATTTAACTTAGAAATTCGTTATTTTGATGATGCGACAGCTGTATTTCAAGAAGTAGCGAACGGTGGAGCTAATTTTGGGTTACTTGATTATCCTATAGTTGCATACAGACTAACTGTTGATAAAGAATCCGGTTTAAGAATGATTAACATATTAGAAAAGATGGATTATGGATTTGCTGTTAAAAAAGGAAAAAATGCAGAACTACTGGAGAAATTTAATAGTGGTTTAGAAAAACTAATGGAAAATGGTAAATACGACGAGATTATTTCTAAATACATTAGTATAAATTAAAAAAAGTCAGGTGAGTCATTTGAATTTTTGGGAATTATTTAAAGTGAGTTTACCAGCCCTCCTTGAAGGTGCTCAAATGACAGTTCGAATAATAACCGTGGGAATTGTTGTAGCATTAATTATAGGATTGGTAATAGGGGTTATCAATGTAGGGAATAACAAAGTTTTGAAAGCGTTCGCAAGAGTATATATAGGTTTAGTACGTGGTACACCACTTTTAGTGCAAGTGTTTTTTATTTATTTTGGGTTACCGACTGTATTAGACTTTAGATTATCTGCAGTAACCGCAGGAACTATAGCGATAGCTATAAATGCTAGTGCTTATATGGCAGAAATAATAAGAGCAGGAATTTTATCGATTGATAACGGTCAGATGGAAGCTTCACGAAGTTTAGGGCTAAGTTACTTTCAATCTATGAGAAAAGTTATATTGCCACAAGCGATTAAGCGTATGGTACCACCGTTAGTAAATCAGTCGATCATATCTCTAAAGGATACATCCATCCTCTCAGCTATAGGTATTATTGAACTCACATCAAGTGGGCAAATAATTATTGCTTCTACTTTTAAAGCTTTTGAAGTTTGGATTATGGTTGGATTTATTTATCTGATAGTTATAGAAATATTAACACTTGCAACATCCTGGCTGGAGAGAAGGTGGACAGTATGATTAGTGTGAAAAATTTAAAAAAGAGCTTTGGGATTAACGAAGTACTAAAAGACATAAATTGTGAAATTAAACGAAATGAAGTTGTTTGTGTAATAGGTCCGTCAGGTTCTGGAAAAAGCACATTTTTAAGGTGTTTAAACAAGTTGGAAGAAATAACAGGTGGTCATATTAATATAGAAGAAATTGAAATCTCCGATAGAAAAGTAAATATTAATAGAATCAGACAAAACATCGGAATGGTATTTCAATCTTTTAATTTGTTTCCCCATCTCACAGTGATAGATAATATTACATTGGCACCAATAATGCTAAAAAAAATAAATAAAAAGCAAGCGGAAGAAATAGCATATGATTTACTAAAAAAAGTAGGTCTTATAGAGAAGGTAAATGTGTATCCTGATAAATTATCGGGGGGACAAAAACAACGAGTCGCAATTGCAAGGTCGTTAGCAATGCAACCCTCTATAATGCTTTTTGATGAACCAACTTCTGCCCTCGATCCAGAAATGGTCGGTGAAGTGCTTAATGTAATGAAAGGTTTAGCAAATGAAGGAATGACAATGGTTGTAGTAACTCATGAAATGGGATTTGCAAGAGAAGTATCTAATCGTGTAATTTTTATGGAAAATGGTTATATCGTAGAAGAGGGTGAGCCATCACAAATTTTCACTGCCCCTCAAAATGAAAGAACAAAACGCTTCTTAGAAAAAGTATTATAAAAAAACTAACCTAGCATCGTAATCTAATGCTAGGTTAGTTTTTTGTTAGGGCAAAACATCTCAATTTTAACGTAATCCGACTAGTAGATAACCCGCAGTACACCAAATGAAAACAGCAGAGCATTTATTAAAAATAGTCATCAACTTACCTGTTTCATCGAGCTTTTTCATCGTTGCACCTGCAATTGTCAGTCCGATAAACCAACACCACGATACAAGGATACAAGCCGCTGTAAATAATAATTGCTCTGTTCCAACATATTTTAAGGCACTAGTCCCAATAACACCAACCGTGTCTAAAATAGCATGTGGATTTAATAGGGAAACGGACATCGCAAAGACAATTTGTTTCCTTGCTTTTAAACTTTTCCCCGTTTCTAGGCTAGCAGGCTTGGATTTCCAAATAGAGTATCCCATATACAACAGAAAGACAATCCCTACAATCATTAGTCCCAATCGCAAACCCTCCAATTGCAAGACGATGACAGACAAACCAAATACCGCAAGTACAATTAGTAAGGTGTCGCATAGTGCCGCTGTAATGGCAGCAGGAAAAGCCTTAAACAAACTTGGTTGGGTGGCACCTTGCGAAAAGATAAAGACATTTTGTACGCCCAAAGGCAATATAAGTCCAAATGCTAATAAAATTCCGTGTAATATCGCTTCCAAATTAAAAACTCCCTTCCATAACTAGTTTAGCTATGTTACAACTAGAAGAAAACAACCAATTGGATGGTTCCTGAACCAACCAATTTAAGGAGCGATATTTTGAACTGGAAACCAGATCGCCACTCGCATTTGTCACTCCATGTCCAAATTGCTGATTGGATGACGACACTTATTAGTCGTGGGGAATGGACAGTTGGCATGAAACTTCCACCTCAACGCAGGTTAGCCGAGTTGTTAGACGTGAATCGCAGCACGATTATTGAAGTTCTGGACGAATTAAAAGCGGATGGATTGCTGGAAATGAAAAGAGGGGCGGGTACTTTTGTATCGAATAACTCTTGGAATATGTTACTCAATAAATCACAGCCAAATTGGCACAAACATATAGAAGCAAGTATTCACAAACCAAATTATCATACAATCCAACTCATTAATGAATATGAACAAGATTCCTCTATGATTAGGCTTGGTACTGGTGAGCTTTCTCCAGAACTACTACCTACTAAGCTTTTAGAACAATCCCTGCAATCTATTTCATTAAAAGCGCGAGATATCGGCTATTCGGAGCCGAAAGGAAGTAAAAGACTTCGAACAATTTTAAGTGACTATTTGAAGAAACGTGAAATACATACTTCACCAGAAAACATTTTAATTGTTTCAGGGGCATTACAAGCCTTGCAATTGATCTCCGTGGGTTTACTTGAACAGCAATCGATTGTTTTTCAAGAGCATCCTTCCTATTTAAATTCGGTTCATCCATTTCAATCAGCTGGTATGCAAATGGTATCCATCGAGCAGAATGAACGCTTAGCTGAAACACTAAAAGCTGCAAAAGGGAAAAAACAATCACTATTTTATACTATGCCCACTTTGCATAATCCAACAGGGAGTAGCTTAAAGCTGGAGGAGCGGCAAAGATTATTAGATATATGTACAGCCTTACAAATACCAATCGTTGAAGATGATGTGTATTATGAGTTGTTGTTTGAAGAATCTCTACCGGCCATTAAGTCTTTGGATCGCACAGGGCAAGTTTTATATTTAGGGAGTGTGTCCAAGACATTAAGCCCCGGTCTACGAATTGGTTGGGTTGTTGCCCCTGAACCCGTTATTAATAGACTCGCTGATATTAAAATGCAAACAGATTATGGATCGAGTGCCTTTTCTCAAGAAATTGTTGCCTATTGGCTGTCTTCTGGTTTATATGAGGAACATGTTACGAGGCTGCGCAAGCAATTAAAAGAGCGTGCTTTATTCGTAGAGACTATTCTTGAGAAAGATTTTGGGCGAATTGCCACATGGAAAAAATCAGATGGCGGGTTCTATATTTGGCTTAGATTTAATGAGCCTTTTGTGAATAAGACGCTTTTTTTGAAATTAATTAAGCAAAATGTTCTCATAAATCCAGGTTATATATATGATTCACAAGATTTACATCATATACGGTTATCTTATGCTTACGCTAATTTGGAGGAATTAAAAGAAGGATTATATATTCTATTATCGAATATAATAAGATAGATTTCTGAAAAATCTGTGTTATAGTTTATGAGACTATAAATTATTGGAGGACGATCCATGTTGCTTTACAATTGATCCATTCTGATTGGCCTTATTGAATAAAAAATGTTGAATAAGGAGTGTTCAGAATGGAATGGGTAAAAAATTTTTATGATAAACAATTTAGATTATATGAAGAAGGCTTAACAGGTCCAAACGAAGAGCATGAGGAAATATTGACGAAAATAGAGAATTTGGCATCTAAACCTTTCCAGTCTATTTTGGAGTTAGGGGCTGGAGGCGGAGAATTTGCCATAACAGCTGCTAAAAAAGGATATGATGTTACGGCAGTTGAGTTAGTACCATCCCGAATTGACTACATGAAAAAGCTAAAAAGTGAACATCATTTAATCGGTGACCTTGAGATTATAGAAGGTGACTTTTATAAAGTAGAGCTTTCTAAAACCTTTGATGTTATTTGCTATATAGATGGATTTGGGATTGGAGAGGATCAAGATCAGCAAACATTGTTAAATAGAATGAGTAAGTGGCTAAAACCAGATGGATGTATTTTAATAGATATTTATACGCCTTGGTATTGGGTGAGTGTCTCTGGACAAGAGATGAGGATTGGAAGTAAGCTTCGAAATTATGATTTTGATTTTTGGGGTTGTCGTATGTTGGATACATGGTTTGATGGAGAGGAAAAAGTCACTCAATCGTTAAGATGTTATTCTCCTCCAGATTTAAACATGTTATTAAAAGACACCGGCCTAACGCTTGTTGATATAAAATCGGGTGGTGCGATGATTTACACGACTGGGGAGTATCATGAGAATGTGGACCTAGGTGAAGCTATGTCTTATATGGTAAAACTAGTGCTAAATTACTGATAATCATTATTTGTAGTGTAGTGTGAGTTATTTTGCGTGATTTTTTAATTTCCAAGTGTTATACTATGGTTTAATAGATGAATAATCCTTCGGGGTCGGGTGAAATTCCCAATCGACGGTGATGAAGCAATTCTAAGCCCGTGAGCCTTTTTAAGGCAGGATTTGGTGCGAGTCCAAAGCCGACAGTATAGTCTGGATGGGAGAAGGATGTGCAAGTATGCTTATTTCCTTATGGAGTGAAACTCACTCTAAAAGGTTTATTTAGTGATGCTTTTAACATGAATTTCCTAATCCACCCCGTAGAGATACATCTATGGGGTTTTATTTTTGTCATAAAACCCAAAAATTTCATAAAAAATGTATTCCTTCGGGGTCGGGTGAAATTCCCAATCGACGGTGATGAAGCAATTCTAAGCCCGTGAGCCTTCTTTAAGGCAGGATTTGGTGTGAGTCCAAAGCCGACAGTATAGTCTGGATGGGAGAAGGATGTACGAGCAAGCTTATTTTCCTTATGGGGTAAAAAAATACTCCTAAAAGGTTTATTTGTCGATGCGTAAAACATAATTTCCCAAAACTAACCCCTTAGAGTCGATCTATGGGGTTTTCTTTTTGAACAAAATTTCTTAGTAGAAAAGAGGTGTTGGGAATGTTTACGGGAATTGTGGAAGACTTGGGTAAGGTTAAGACGATAAAAAGCGGTTCTAATAGTATGCAGTTAACATTAGAATCCAAAAAGATTGTAGAAGATATTCACTTAGGTGATAGTATCGCAGTAAATGGTGTATGTTTAACAGTCATTTCGTTTTCGGGCAATCTATTTACAGTCGATGTCATGCCAGAAACGGTGAAGTCTACAAGCATTCGTTCTTTACAAACTGGACATGTTGTTAATCTGGAGCGGGCAATGCCTGCAAATGGTCGATTTGGCGGTCACTTTGTTTCAGGGCATGTGGACGGAACGGGCGTTATCCTTCGTAAAAGAAAAGTGGAGAATGCCGTATATGTGGACATCGGTATAAGTGAAGAATTGAGTAAATACTGCATGCTGAAAGGCTCCGTTGCAATCGACGGTATTAGTTTGACTATTTTCGATGTTCAACCGAGACAGCTCACTGTTTCACTTATTCCACTTACATTTAGCGAAACAATTTTAGGTATAAAGAAAGAGCGGGATGTCGTCAATATTGAAAATGATTTACTTGGCAAATATGTGATCAATCATATAGAGCAAAAGAAAGTTAATTCGTCGATAACGATGGATTTTTTAAGACAAAATGGATTTTAAAATAGGCGATAGGCGGTGTTTTGAATATGTTTCATTCAATTGAGGAAGCAGTAGAAGATCTAAAAAAAGGGAAAATCATTATTGTAGTAGATGATGAGGATCGAGAAAATGAGGGAGATTTCCTTGTGTTGGCAGATTACGCGACACCGGAAAATATAAACTTTATGGCAACACATGGCCGTGGTCTGATTTGTACACCTATAACTAAACAGTTAGCAGGTCGTCTAGATTTAAATCCGATGGTAGAGCATAACACGGACAATCATCAAACGGCTTTTACTGTTAGTGTCGACTACAAAACAACAGACACTGGAATAAGTGCATTTGAGCGTTCGGAAACCATTTTACAATTGTTAAATGCAAAATCGGTGAGTTCCGATTTCCGTCGTCCCGGGCATGTATTTCCACTTATTGCAAAAGATAACGGAGTGCTGGAACGTCCAGGTCACACCGAGGCAGCGGTCGATTTTGCAAAACTTTGTGGCGTACAAGCCGCAGGAGTTATTTGTGAAATTATGAGTGCAGATGGTTCCATGGCAAGAGTTCCAGAATTACATACTATTGCAGAGATGCACGATTTGAAATTCGTGACGATAGAGGCGTTAGTGAACTATCGTTCTAAAGAGGAATCGAGTAGTAAAGCGACAGTTTAATGGGAAAAAAATAATTTAACTTAGGAGAGATGAAGAATGGGTAAAGTATTTGAAGCAACGTTAATTGGTACAGATTTAAAAGTTGGGATTGTGGTAGGAAGATTTAATGAATTTATCAATGGAAAATTATTAGATGGTGCAATGGATGGTTTGAAACGTCACGGAGTATCAGAAGAAAATGTCGATGTTGCATGGGTACCAGGTGCATTTGAAGTACCTTTTATCGCTAAAAAAATGGCTGAAACGAAAAAATACGATGCCATTATCGGCTTAGGTTCTGTTATTCGAGGTTCTACTACGCACTATGATTATGTGTGTAATGAAACTGCGAAAGGCATCGCAAGTGTAGGTTTATCAACTGGTGTTCCAGTGATGTTTGGTGTTGTTACGACGGAAACGATTGAACAGGCGATCGAACGTGCTGGTACTAAAGCTGGAAACAAAGGCTATGACGCTGCGGTATCTGCTATAGAAATGGCAAATTTGAATCGTTTATTTTAATTTAATCAGTTATGGACAAAGGCAGACTATGAATAGTCTGTCTTTTTTTGAGCAAATTAAAGATGTTGGGAAGCATAATAATATAAGATAAACTGCAGCTTTAACTAAAATACTATTTAACATTAACTAAAGTGTTGACAGTTAAAATGGTTCCATGTTATATTTAGTTCGAATTAAAGATAATTAATTTAAAGATTATTTATTTGGAGATACTTTGAGGATGATGACGTTTGGGAATCTCCACTGTAAAATCGAATGCTGTTTCAATTTTCCTTTGTTCCTCCCAATGTGTTCAAGAAGTAATTAGATAAGAAGAAAATGATCGATCTACTTTCAAAAGAAGTTAGATAGTAGTCAATAGATTTTAAATTCTAATAAATATCTCGAATTCGAGATTCATTAATTAATGGAAATAAAAGGAGGAATTTGAATGAATCATTTAAAAGGAATACACCATGTCACAGCGATTACCAGCAGTGCAGAAAAGAATTATGAGTTTTTTACCTATGTATTAGGTATGCGTTTAGTAAAGAAAACAGTCAATCAGGATGATATTCAGACATATCACTTATTTTTTGCAGATGATAAAGGGTCGGCTGGCACAGATATGACATTCTTCGATTTTCCAGGTATTCCAAAAGGAACACATGGCACGAACGAAATTTATAAAACAGCTTTCCGCGTTCCAACTGATGCAGCACTAGATTACTGGGTAAAACGTTTTAATAAGTATGAGGTTAAAAATTCGGGTATTGAAGAAGTATTCGGTAAGAAAACTATTTCATTTGTCGACTTTGATGATCAGCAATATATGTTAGTTTCAGATGAGTTTAACGAGGGTATTGCATCTGGGACACCTTGGCAAAATGGACCAGTACCACTTGAATTTGCGATTACAGGTTTAGGACCTATTCATATTCGTATTGCACAATTTGATTATTTCAAAGAGGTTTTGGAAAAAGTAATGTTAATGCGTGAAATAGCACAAGAAGGTTCCCTACATTTGTTTGAGGTCGGAGAAGGGGGAAATGGCGCACAAGTAATTGTGGAACATAATACGACTTTTCCAGCAGGACGACAAGGTTATGGTACAGTACATCACGCAGCTTTCCGCGTAGAAAATACAAAAGTACTGTATGAGTGGATTGACCATATGCAAGCAGCTGGTTTTGGTACTTCGGGATATGTGGATCGCTTCTTTTTTGAATCTTTATATGCACGTGTGGCACCTGGTATTCTATTTGAATGGGCAACAGATGGTCCAGGATTTATGGGCGATGAACCTTACGAAACAGTAGGAGAAATTTTATCGTTACCACCATTCCTTGAAGGAAAACGCGAACAAATTGAAGCATCCGTGCGACCAATTAATACAGTACGTAGCACACGAAATATCCAAAAAGAGTACTTGTAAGGAGGTGAAATAGAAGAAATGGGATTTTTAAGTAAATTATTTGGAACACAACAACAACCTGAGGAGGAAAAAACAATGACAAAATCAAATATAGGTATTATTTTAGGTTCAACACGTGAAGGACGCGTAAGTCCACAAGTAGGAGCATGGGTAAAAGAATTAGCAGATAAACGCGGAGACGCAAACTACACAATTATCGATATCGCAGATTACAAATTACCACTTTTAGGTGAAGCAGGCGGCGACGCATCTGGCGCAGCAGCATGGTCAGAAATCATCGCAAAACAAGACGGATTCGTATTCATCGTTCAAGAATACAATCACTCAATCACAGGAGCACTTAAAAATGCATTAGATTACTTACGTGAAGAGTGGAACAACAAAGCAGCAGGTATCGTGTCTTACGGTTCTGTAGGTGGAGCTCGTGCAACAGAACATTTACGTGGTATTTTAAGTGAATTGTTAGTAGCACACGTACGTGTACATCCTGCATTGTCATTATTTACAGACTTCGAAAACGGTACAGATTTCAAACCAGCTGCAGTTCAAGCAGATTCAGTAAACCAAATGTTAGACCAAGTGATTCCTTGGACAAATGCACTAAATACAGTTCGTAAATAAGTTTATTGTATGTAATTCTTTACAAATCACAAAATGTACATGAGTGGATGTACATTTTGTGCTTTAAATAAATGAATTTTGAGCAAAATGTTATCAAGTAGATTGAAGGTTTCGCTCAGAGTTTATGAGGATAACAGGTTCAAGAAAGGGGAGGAGTCATTATGAATAAAATAGCAGGACATCATCATATTTCGATGATTACAAAAAAAGGACAACAAAACAATCAGTTTTATCAAAATGTACTTGGACTTCGGAGAGTGAAAAAAACGGTCAATCAAGATGATCCAAGTATGTATCATCTATTTTATGGAGACTTAACAGGAAGTGCAGGAACAGAGCTGTCTTTTTTTGAAATGCCCATGGCAGGAAGGACAAAAAGAGGAACCAATGCTATTACGCGAATTGGTTTGCTCGTCCCTTCTTATGATAGCTTACTATATTGGAAGAAAAGGTTTGAATTACTAGATGTGCAACATGGGGAGTTAACTATGTATGCAGGACGTGAAGCCCTACATTTTGAAGATTGTGAGGGACTTCGACTGGTCCTTCTAAATAATAACGGCGACGCAGTGCCGGAATATTGGCAGTCTTGGGATGATTCAATTGTTTTAAGTGAGCATCGTATCCTTGGAATGGGTGCTGTGGAAATGACGGTACGATCACTTGATAGCTTAGCGAGTACATTAGAGAACCTCTTCGGGTATAAGCTTGCTTCCCGAAATGAAAACGAAACTATCTACCAGTCAATAAAAGGACAGGCTTTGGGTGAAATTGTTATTGTAGAACAAGATGGTCCACCAGAAAAACCAGGAAAAGGCAGTATACATCATCTAGCTATCCGAGTAAAAGATAGTGAAGAGCTACATCAGTGGGAGCAGCGTATTCAAGACTTTGGATTTGAGGTAATAAAAATTACTGACCGTTACTATTTCGAGAGCTTATATTTTAGAGAGAAAAACGGGATATTATTTGAGTTGGCAACTGATGGACCAGGATTTACAGTAGATTCTTCTATTGAATCACTTGGTAAAAAGCTAGATTTGCCGCCATTTCTAGAAGCCAAACGTGCAGAGATAGAGGCAAAACTAGAACACATTGAGTAATAATCGACGGTTAAGCGGTTACCGAAAGCCGGGCGATATGTTTATAGAATTTATCAATTAACTAAGGAGGAAATAATGATGAAAAAACAAACTGCTGGCATCCACCATATTACAGCAATCGTAGGTCACCCACAGGAAAATATTGATTTTTATGCAGGAATATTAGGCTTACGTCTAGTTAAACAAACAGTAAACTTCGATGATCCTGGAACATACCATCTATACTTTGGAGATGGTGGTGGTAAGCCAGGTACAATTATTACGTTTTTCCCTTGGGCAAATGCGTATCAGGGACAAATTGGAGACGGTCAAGTAGGTGTCACAACGTATGTTGTACCAACAGGATCATTAAGTTTTTGGATCAATCGTCTCGCTACATTTGCGATTCCATTTAAAAAGGCGGAGCGTTTTGGTGAGCAAGTGATTCAATTTGACGATCCACATGGCTTACATTTAGAGCTTGTTGAACGTGCAGAAGGTGAACAAAACAACTGGACATTCGGCGGAGTAACACCGGAAGTTGCGATTAAAGGCTTTGGCGGAGCAACACTTTATTCTACCAGACCAGAGGAGACTGCTAAAACCTTAACGGAGGTAATGGGGCTTGAATTGGCGGGCACTGAAGGTGATTATTCACGCTTTAAAGCTGCGGCAGATATTGGTAATATCATTGATGTAAAAATGGTAACAGGTGGAAGAGGCTCAATGGGTGTCGGTACTGTTCATCATATTGCATGGCGCGCCAAAGATGATACAGATCATCTAGAGTGGCAGCAGTATGCGATGAGACATGGTCAACATGTAACCGAAGTAAAAGACCGCAATTATTTCAACGCACTATACTTCCGTGAGTCAGGCGAAATACTATTTGAAATTGCAACAGACCCACCGGGATTTGCACATGATGAAACAATTGAATCTATGGGGACTCAGCTAATGTTACCTATTCAATACGAACAACACCGTGAGCAATTAGTTAATTCACTTATCCCAATTCAAGTGCGCCCAATCGATTAATAACGGGACTTAATTATTGATTTAAAATGATGTGAGAGAGGTTATTAATTGACAGATAAATATAAGTAATCAAGTCATAAAGTGCTCAGTAATTTTTACTAGCTTAGTTGCATCTGCATTAGAAGCTTGAAATATTCCAAAAAACTAATCAGTGATCACACCGATTAGTTTTTTGGAATATAATTGTTTTGGCGGAAGGGGACAAAAAATGAAATTTAATAATCAATCTTTGATTTATAGCTATTCTAGTTTTGAGTATATAGGTTCTGTCAATAAATTCAAAATATTTTCAAGTGTTTTATCGTCGAAGCCTTTTCGATAAACCAAATAAATTGGCGATGAAATTTCTGATAAATCTTCTATTTGCAGTTGTGAAATATTGTTATTATCCAATTCTTCTATGATACATTCCTTAGAGAAATAGCTAATACCATACCCTTCGAGTACAAGCTTTTTTTGAATTAGTATATCATTTGTCTGATATTTTATATTTGCATTATTTGATCTTAAAAAGTTTATCATAAAGTCGTTTGGCAATGTTTCTTTATTCGGAACAATAAAGTTTTGACCTATTATTTCCTTAAAAGACATATTTTTATCTGTTTTTATCCCCAATTTTTTCCCCGCTACTATATAGATAGGTTCCTGCGTTATTAAATGGAAATCGAGATAATCATTTTCTAGTAATTCTCTTGTAAAACCCATTTGAATTTTGTTTTCTAGAATGTTAGAAATTATATCAATATCTCTAAGAATATTGAAATGATAACGATTTTCATAGTTTAGGGAACTAATCGAATTTATTACTTTATTCATCATGAAATATGATAACGAAACACCATAACCCAAATTAATAATTGATTCGCCTTTCTGTAGTTCTATTTTTGTTAAACACTCTTGGAATGATTCCAGTATTTCCTTGGCGTAATATAGAAAAAGCTCGCCTTCTTTAGTTAACTGCACTTCTTTTTTTCCTCTAACTAATAAAGAAATACCTAATTCTGATTCCATTTTATTAATTCTATGAGTGATAGTAGGTTGGCTTAAAAACAGTTTTGTTGAAGCTTTGTTAAAACTACCACTTTCAATTACAGAAATAAAAGTACTGATTTGATCTAAGTGCATTTTAAAGACCCCCTAGGAAAATGATTAAATTTTTTTTAAATTACCTCAAAATTTTCTATTATTCAAAATTTTTAAAAAACTATATAATCCAATTATGAAACAAAACATTTTATACAAGGTGGCTTATTTAAATCTAAATTGTATACAATAATACAACATGATATTTCTGAATACAATACAAAATTCAAAGTATTTAGAAATATAGGATTTAAATTTATAATAATTGTATACAAGTATATTGTTTTAAGAAAGGTGGATGGCAGGATGCAAATTAGAAAGCTGGTGAAGGACAATGCCTATTTAGGTATTAAAGAAAGAATTATTGGTGGTGAGTTAGCCCCTGATCAGATTCTAACAGAAGACTATTTAACTAACCTTCTACAAATTAGTAGGACACCTCTTAGAGAAGCGATTCAGCGATTAGAATTTGAAGAATTTATTTTTAGACAACCAAATGGGAGGTTTAAAGTTTCCTCTATCTCTAAAGAAAATGCAATTGAAATTTATCAAATGCGTGGCTTAATAGAAGGGTTTATCGTTCGAAATGCGACAGTAAAAGCTACTTCTGAGGACATTAAGAATTTAGAAACCATTATCGAAAAAACAAGGCTATCTATTTTAAATAGCGACCCTCAAAGTACGGTGCTCTATGGTAATGAGTTTCATGGTCTTCTGTATAACATAAGTGACATGCATATACCAATAAAATTTTTAAGTATGTTAAACGATCATTCATTAAGATATAGGTTACTTATCTCAAAATCTGGTGTTTGGTATCCAAATACAGTAGAAGAACATCAAACTGTAGTTGAATATATGAAACAAAGGAATATTGAAGCGGCTGAGATGACTATAAAACTCCATATTGAAAAGAGTTTAAATTCTCTTTTAAAAAAATTTAACCAAATAAAAAGGACTGATTAAATGAACAAGGCTAAATGGAAAGTAGATACGAAGATTATTCACGATTGTTTAACGCCGGATGAAAAAACACGTGCTATTGTACCGAGTATAACTCCAGCTGTTGCATATTCATTTGCCACTGCTGAAGAAGCCGCTAATGTCGTAGCTGGCATGGAAGAGGGCATTTATTATGGACGCTATGGTAACCCAACGGTTCGTAAATTAGAAGAAAAAATTGCTTCTTTAGAGTATGGTGAAGCTGCGCTTGCGTTATCAAGTGGAATGGCTGCAATCTCTACTGCACTTCTCTCTTGTCTAAAAACTGGAGATCACGTGTTAGTAACAAAAGATGTATATGGTGGAACATACAGTTTTCTTACTACATTAGCAGAAAGAATAGGTATCCAATTTGATTTTGTTGATTGTACAAATCCAGATAATATTTTTGAGGGAATGTTATCGAATACAAAAGCAATATACATCGAGACACCATCAAATCCAAACTTAACCATTTTAGATATTGAGCAAATTGCTAAAGTCTCCAAAAAAATGGGAGTTCCTTTAATTGTTGATAATACATTTATGAGTCCGATTTTACAAAATCCCTTATTACTAGGTGCTGACATTGTTGTTCATAGTGGGACTAAATATATTAATGGTCATGGGGATGTACTATGCGGTTTTATAGTTTCTGATGCAGATAGAATTGACATGATGCGTAAAAAAATTATGGGAGATTTAGGGCAAAACTTAAACGCCTATGAAGCATTTTTAGTAATTCGAGGTTTAAAAACAATTTCCCTTCGTATTGAGAAGCATTGTTCAAATGCAAAGAAAGTTGCGGAGTTTCTAGCCACACATCCCATGATTGACAAAGTGTATTACCCAGGTCTGAAAAGTCATCCAGGACATGAAATAGCCATAAAACAAATGAGGGACATGGGTGGAATTGTAAGTTTTGAAGTTAAGGGTGGGCTAGAACAAGGAAAACTGTTTATTAATTCTCTAGAACTAGCAATGATTTCATTTAGTCTCGGAGATCCAGAAACTTTGATACAACATCCAGCTTCTATGACACATGCTCAAATTCCAAAAGAAGAAAGAGCAAAGTATGGAATTACTGATGGTTTGATGAGATTATCAGTAGGTTTAGAGGATTCACAAGATATTATAAATGATTTAGAACAAGCATTAAAAAAGGTAGATATTCGGATGAGTGTCTAATTACTGGAGGGAGGGATATAAATGTTATCAATCAAAGATCTAAGGTTGTCATTTAAAGACAATGAAATTTTAAAAGGAATCGACTTGGAGGTAAATAAAGGAGATGTAGTGACCCTAATTGGTCCAAGCGGAACAGGTAAAACCACTTTACTTCGTTGTATTAATTATTTAGAAAAGCCGGCAAAAGGAAACATTATTTTAGATGATCTAAATATTGATTATGAAAAAATTACAAAGAAAGAAATATTAGCCTTAAGACGAAAAACTGCTATGGTTTTTCAACAATATAATTTATTCAAAAATAAAACAGTTATTGAAAATGTCATGGAACCGCAAATGATTGTGCAACGAAAAAGTAGGAAGGAAGCTTACGAAACTAGTGTAGAACAACTAGACAAGGTAGGATTAATAGATAAATTGGAATCATATCCCTCTCAACTTTCTGGAGGTCAGCAACAGCGTGTTAGTATAGCTAGGGCGTTAGCATTGAAGCCGGAGGTAGTTTTATTTGACGAACCAACATCAGCACTTGATCCAGAATTAGTTGGAGAGGTTTTAAAGGTAATTGAAAATGTGGTATCTACTGGTATGACAATTGTTCTTGTAACACATGAAATGTCTTTTGCACAAAAGATTTCTACAAAAATTGTCTTCATGGATAAAGGTAACATCGTGGAAGAAGGTTCCTCTAAATCGATCTTTGAGGACTCCACAAATGCACGAACAAAAGAATTTTTAAATCATTTTAATACAAATAAATTAAATGTCACGAAGGAGGAAGTTTATGCTTAAAAAGCACAAGAAAATCTCACTGATTTCTAGTTTGCTTGCTCTTATGTTGCTGGGGGCATGTGGTGGAGAAGCCAAGGATAAAAATGCATTAGCAGATGGTGTACGTTCTATTGAAGTAGCTGTTCCACCCGATTCAAAACCACTGAGCTACACTGATGAAAATGGTGAACTAACTGGCTATGAAATTGAAATCTTAAAGGCAGTAGATGAAAAATTAAAGGATTATTCGTTTGACTTGGTGGGTGTTCATGACAGTGCGGCAGAAATAGGGTTAGATACTGGAAAATATCAAATGATAGCACAGGGTTTATTTAGATCACCAACCCGTGAAGAAAAGTACTTAATTCCAGAGCAAAATAATGGTGCAAGTTTAATGCGTGTTTATAGTAATGAGAAATTTACTGACATTGAATCTTTAGGTGACTTAGTTGGTAAAACAATTTCCCCGCCTACTCCAAGTGGTGGAGTTTATAACTTATTAATGGCACATAACAAAGAAAATCCTGATAAAGAATTGAAATTTGATACTTCTGATGCAGGGTTAACAGTAGCAGAAAGATTAAAAGATGTAGAAAGTGGAAAATATGATGTTTTAGTATTACCTTCGAATTTAGGTGCGGCAGACATAATTGAAATGCAAAGTTTAAAGATCAATACATCAGATCCAGTAAAAGTCTTTCCAACATTTTTTATGATTCATAATTCCGAAGACAATCAAGAGCTCGTATCACAAGTAAGCACAGCTTTATCTGAATTAAAAGAAGAGGGCATGCTATCAGAACTATCCATAAAATATTACGGTGAAGATGTATTCCTTTTTGAGTAAAGTTTAGTATTTCAAGTTAACTAGGAGGGGAATGCATGGATGTAGCTTATATGATAGAGATATTTCCGAAATTAATTATGACTTTACCTATTACATTATTAATTATTGTAGTATCTGCTATTTTTGGTTTGCTTCTTAGCATAGGAGTTACGTACCTAAGATTAAAAAAGTTGATAATTATTGGCCCAATACTAGAAACCTATGTTTCATTCATGCGTAGTACACCAATTCTTATACAGTTATTTCTTGTTTTTTACGGTTTACCTGTATTAATGAATAGTCTTGGATTTAATGCTGGGGATTTTGGCGCTATTACATCCTCCATTATTGCACTGATCATTTTTAATGGTGCATATTTGTCGGAGATTTTAAGACCTGCTTATCTATCCGTTGAAAGGGGGCAGCATGAAGCTGCAGATAGTCTAGGATATAAACCTATTGAAAAGTTCCGTAAAGTAATCTTTCCTCAGTTAGCCCCAATAGCATTACCAGGATTGGGAAATGCCATTATCTATTTGGTTCATGATACATCTCTAGTTTTTACACTTGGAGTTGTTGATATAATGGGGCAAGCGAAGTTAATGTTAGCTAACACTTATGGTGAAAATAAAATTGAAATGTATCTAGCAATTGCTATTATGTATTGGTTAGTTTGTTTATCTTCGGATAGAATTATTAAATTACTAGAGCATTTCACATATTTAAAGAGAATTAAGAGAAAGTCTAAGGTTAAAAAAACTAAAGTATATAAGGAGTCAGTATCGATTCAATAGTCGGAATGTTCTGATTAATTTTCGGAAGGGGGGAGCCATTTGTTTGATATAGGTGTTTTCCTTAATGGAATAGTTGAAATTTCAAAAGTTGTACCTAAAACACTATTGTTAGCTATGTTTATTTTGTTACTGGCATTAATAATGGGTGCATTTATATACTTGATTGTACATTATAAAGTACCCATTTTATCACAAGTAATTGTTGTGCTTCAATCATTTTTGAGAGGGACACCAAATGTTGTATTGTTATTTTTCATGTTCGCAGCATTGCCAGAATTACTTACTTCTATAACGGAAAGTTTGGGAATTCCATTTGATGCAAATAAAATTGAACCTGTTTTTATTGTTATATTAACCTTTTCAATTAGTCTGTCTGTTTTCCAATCTGAGATTATCAGAGGTGCTATATTATCTGTTGATCAAGGGCAAAATGAGGCTGCACATTCTTTAGGATATAGTTTCTGGCAGACATTTAGAAAAGTAACTTTACCCCAAGCTTTGATAGCAGCATTCCCTGATATTATGAATTCACTTTTAGTTATTATTAAGGGCTTATCGTTGGCTTACTTATTTACAGTTATTGATATCTTGGGTCAAGCGAAACTTCTTGGCGGTTTTACACAACGATACCTTGAAGCTTTTGCAGCTGCAGCTATAATTTACTGGGTATTATGTGTTTTATTAACAAAAATTGCGAACAAAATCGAATTTAAAATGCGGGAAGGATTTAATTAAAGGGAGCGGATAAAATGAATAAATTTGAGAGAATAAAGGCAGCATTAAATTTTGAGGAAGTTGACCAAATACCAGTTAACCTTTGGATGCATTTGTCAGCAGTTGACCAAAACCCAAAAAGTTTAGCATTAGCTCAAGTGGAATATGCACGAAAATATAACTTTGATTTTATAAAGTTAATGCCATTTGGTTTATATTGCGTAGAAGATTGGGGAGTTGAAGTTGAATACTTTAGCCAAGTTAATAAACCGCCGGTTGTAAAAAAATATGCTATTGAAAAGGTAGAAGATTGGGCAAAACTTGAAGTATTGCCTCCTATTTACGGAACCTATGGTAAACAACTTCAATTAACTAAATATGTCGCTGCAGAAGTTAAAAATGAAATCCCATTTGTTCAAACAATTTTTAGTCCATTAACAGTAGCTCGTAAATTAGGAGGAGATAGACTTATTTTAGATATGAAAGAAAATCCTGATTTAGTTAAGGCAGCGCTGGAAATCATCACAGAGACTACTATTAATTTTGTTAAAGCAAATATTGATATAGGTATTGATGGATTTTTCTTCGCGACACAATGTGCGACAACTGATTTCATGACAAAAGAAGAGTATGAGGAATTTGGTGTCCCATACGATTTAAAAGTAATAGAGAGCTATCATGATAAAACATTCTTTAATATTGCACATATGCATGGTAATAACATCATGTTTGATACTATTTCAAAATATCCAGTAAATTGTTTGAACTGGCATGATCGTTGGAGTTCTCCAACAATTGCAGAAGCTCGGAAACTCACGGATAAATGTATATTAGGGGGAATGAGAGAGGTACCTTACTACGATACAAATAAAAATTTTATTAAAAACAGTTTGTTGATAGATGGTACAATTCCTGAAATTGAAGAACATATTCTAGAGGCAATAAACGAGGCAGAAGGTAAGGGGATAATTCTTGGTCCTGGGTGTGTTGCTAGTCAAAATATACCTGAAAAGAATATATATGCTGTACGTCGTAGTGTTGTACAATATGTTCCACAAACTCTCGTTTAGTACTAAAAAAATAGGAGCGTTAATTCTGGGAGGAATTAACGCTCTTTTTGTTGAACTTACTATATTAGCAGAGTAGGACAATTGAAAACAATTATGGTTAAAAGGAAACCCTCGTATTTGACTATAAGGGGTAAGTGAAGTAATTCTGCTGGATGTATAATGGGGAATTTTATAAGTAGGTTAGAAGTAAATAATACATGAAAATTGAATGCACACACAAAGTTATCCAAATTTAAGGATGTAAGAAAATTACATATTGCAAAAATGATTACGTTTCATTTAGAAGATTGTCTAGTGCAACTAAAGTAATGCGGGAAAACGATAAGTGATAGACAGCTATGCCTGACCATTTCTAGAAAAGGAGATGTTTAAATGTTTAATATGGGAGAAATGATTTATCAGATTATCGTGTGGGGACTTATCATTTTATTTGTAATATCGTTTACGCTATTTATTAGAAGATTGCTTTTGAATCAACAAGCACAAAAGATTCAACTTAAGGAAATTGAAATGAAATTGGATAAATTAATGAAATTGATGAATGGTTAATAGGTTAGGTTCAAGAAGTGAAACCTTATAAGGGATCATGGAGTCATATTCAGAAAATGAACTTGAGGTGTAAGATGAAACGATTCAGTTTAATCTCCATATTCTTCATGCTTTTAGGACTTCTTTCCTTTACAGTGAACTGGATAATAGAGGGTTATTTTGAGCCTCTTATCCTTACCGGATTTATTTTTATACTAATTGGGGCTCTATTTTGCTTTATAGCCATATTTAAAAAGGAAGCTGGAAGTATAAAATTTATAACACTCACTTCTTTTTTTGTCATTCTCTTTTTAGTTGTTTGGTTTGAACCCTTTCAGGTTTTACGAATGATGACTTGGCTTAAAAATGTTATTTAATTCCCACAGAGATACAATCGAAGCTATTTTTAGGAGGTGTTTAGTTTGAATAATCACGACGAAACGGAAGAAAAAAGAGAGCGATTGAGACAAGCGGAACTAAAAAATAATCCGACTGGTTCTCTAAACGATGCCATAAATAGAGGAAGCAATGGGAATTTAACGGGCGGTATGGGATGGAAAGGGACAGGAATATTAATCGTTGTTTTAATAGTTGGGTATGTTTTGTATAAATTGTTTTTTAACTGATTTCAATTAGTCTCTATAATTTGTTGTTCTTCATTTTCCAATTATTTTGGTCTATTACCAATAAAATCTTCTTGAATAAAATCGAACGTTCGGCATATAATAAGAACAAATGTTCTTTGTTGAAGGAGAAGAGATATGATGCATGAAGGTTTAGAAGATCGAAAAATTATATGCATTGATATACGGAGCTTTTTCGCAAGCTGTGCGGCTGCAGATGCTGGACTTGACGTTATGCGTACGCCGATCGCAGTTATTGGAAATTTAGAACAAAAAGGCAGCATCGTGCTTGCGGCATCTCCCTTGATGAAAAAGAATTTTGGAGTGAAGACAGGAACCCGGCTCTTTGAAATTCCGGACCATCCATCAATTCATTTAATCGAGCCGAAGATGGAGTTTTTCGTTAGGGTTTCCATGGAAATCACACGGTATTTAAATCAATTCGTTCCAAGTGAATGCATTCATGTGTACAGCGTCGATGAATGCTTTGCTGATTTGGGAGGAACCGAAAAATTATGGGGACCAGTAGAAAACACGGTCAAGCGAATACAAGACGGACTTTTTAATCAGTTTCAGTTACCATGCGCAGTTGGAATGGGACCAAATATGCTGATGGCGAAGCTTGCCCTTGACCTAGAAGCGAAAAAAACAGGCTTCGCAAAATGGACATATAAAGATGTGCCCCAAAAATTATGGCCGATTACTCCATTAAGCAAAATGTGGGGAATTGGCTCGCGTTTAGAAAAAACATTAAATAATATGGGAATTATAAGTGTTGGGCATCTAGCGAACACATCGCTTGAGACATTAGAGGCTAAGTTTGGCGTTATGGGCAATCAATTATATCACCATGCACGGGGAATCGATTTGTCAGAGCTAGGTGCACCGTTAGCAGAAGGGCAAATTAGTTACGGCAAGGGGCAAGTGCTATTTCGTGATTACCGTTCCAAAGAGGAGATTATGACGGTTGTATTAGAAATGTGTGAAGACGTGGCAAGACGCGCCCGCGAAGCCGAAATGGCAGGAAGAACGATTCATCTGTCCATTAGTTATAGTCATAACGCGTTTGGTGGAGGGTTTAGTCGTTCCCGTTCAATCGATGAACCAACAAATGCAACGATGACCATATACAAAGTATGTGAACAAATCTTTGATGAATTTTATGATCACAGACCTGTTCGCAAGTTAGCGATTTCCATTACTAATCTAGAACCCGAATATTCGATGCAGCTAAGCCTGTTTGAAGAAGACAAATGGAAGGTTCGAGAACTGGGAAAAACAATGGATTACCTGCGAAGTAAATACGGCTCCAATGCGATATTGCGCGCTGTTTCTTACACGGAAGCGGGAACTGCAAGAAAACGTGCTGGATTGCTTGGAGGACATAAGAAATAAGGGAAGGCTGAACGTTTGCATGCGTTTGGTCTTTTTTATTTCCTAATATTAGAAGGACTTTCTAGTCTCAAAGCAGAACAATTATAAGGAGGGAATCTATGGAAAAGAAATATATAGAGAAATATAAAATGGAAACGAGTAATCACTACTACATTTTTAATCGTTCTCTTTATTTGTTCTTTATCAACTATAAAGAAGTGGTAAGTTTCGAAAAGAAATTAACAAATTCTTAAATGGAAAACTTTAGAGGTGTTCATGTGAAGGAAACTTTTACACAAAAAATAAAAGCATTTGTACCATATTTTTTCGTTATGCTCTTTTTTATCTTTTTATCATATCTTCTCGTCTACAATGCTTCTTTTTCACCAAATGGTTATGAAATCGTTTCAGCAACTGAAAATGAAATAACGATTGAATCATTTAATTTAATTGGGGTAGAAAAAAGTATTCAGAACATATCATTTTCGAGTGAATATGAATGGAAAGTGGAAGCGATTGGATATCAGATTGAAAGACAAAAGATTTCCTATGTTTACTTTTTTTAATGGTGAGTATATCAACGACTTTAATGGTTATGTATATGCGAAATGGAACGGGCATGTGGAAGTCACTCTTTCGAAGTAATCTTATCTTTTGTATATTGCTTCCCCTCACTTCATTAACCTTTGCGTGGAAAGCAATTCAACTTTACATTTCTTAGTCAGACAGAAGGAGCGAGACAGGAATGATACAGGAAATAAAAAAAATCATAGAGCAATTATCGGAGCGAGAAGCAAGATCGCTGTTATTCCAACATTTTTTACAAATTCAATTGCTACAGAAAAAAAGCTATTCAGAAAGTGAATTTGCGGAAAACATGAAAAAAGAGTATCAGGAATTGCTACAGTATTCCTCCAAACAAAAACAACAGCCTTATCATACAATACATATCGTGTTTGGGGATTCGGCGGCAGGTAGCTTAAAAATAGCACTACCAAGTGAGGAGAAGGTAATTCGATTTTCCGACTTGTTTTCTATCGGTCCCGTGAACCAACTACACACCGAAGAAGGACTTATACAAAGAAAAAAGTGGTTGTTCTTACATATTAATTTGGACGAAGAGACCACGCATACCTATATAGAAGAGATTGTACAAACGCTATCAGAAATAAAGGCAATACCTGAGCACATACCAATTTATATATGGACAGCAAACAATGCCCATGAACAAACCGGCGCACGACTTGTCTTGCAAATCCTGAAAGAAAAGAAAAATGACATTCGGCTCCTTAACATTAGTACAGCTTATCAACATCTATGGCCAAACATCATACCAGTTCATACAGGGGAATTGGGACATGATAAATTAAATAGGATCTATAAAACCTACAAAAATGAACAGCCATTAACAGAACAACTTCGAAACAAACTTGCAGAAGAATGGGAAAAACTTTCGAAAACAACTGAAGTACTGCGTATTTGGGAGAACGACCAAATTAAAAGTGTGTCAGAAAATTACTTCGATACATTTATTATTGAACAATTGCGTTATTTGCATATTAAACAAATGAAGCTCGACTTTATGAAATCAGCTCGACTAATCGGGGAAGTACTTGGAAACACAGATCAATATGTTGGCGATGCTTTTTTCGAATATCGAGTGCGTGAATTAATTTTACAAGGGATTTTTGATATAGAAGGCGTTCCAAAAGCGATGCGTTTTTATAGCGTGAAATTAAAAGGAGTTTTCTAATACCATTAGAACAAGAAGTAATGGGTTTGTTAATAAGTGGCTTTGTAATTGTTATGGGAATTGTAATAATCACAACATTATTGCTATGGTATAAAAATAAACATAAAAGTTATGTATACACTTGGATATTATTGCATCTATTACTTTTCTCAGTAGCCGTTTACTTTTTATTAGAGGCGATTTCCTTTAATAATAACCATCTAATGGCATCTGAAGAGATCTCACTTCGTATAGGGATTGCCGGCGTTATATGGGCTATAAGCATGCTATGTTTATTGATTGGGGTATATAAATTTTCGAAGAATTAATTAAAAAGATGGAAACTAGTGAATATTAAATAGGAATATATAAAATGAATTGATTGCGTATCATTTATTGGTAGATTGATACGGAAATAAGAAAGGAGAACGGAATGGACAATACACAGAAATTTGACGGAAAAGCTGTTGTTTATGCTAAAGCTAGACCTGGATATGCAAATGAGTTGGTTGGTCTGTTGTCGGATAGTGGTGTCGGAAAAGATTCGTTTGTTGCCGATATTGGCTCTGGCACAGGAATTTTTTCAAACGTTTTACTTGATCTTGGATGCCATGTATATGGAGTGGAGCCAAATGAGGATATGCGGAAAGAATCTGAAAAGAAATTGGCACAGTTTACGACGTTTCATCCTGTGAATGGAGCGGCTGAAAATACAACATTGCCCGATAAAAGCGTAGATTTTATCACAGTGGCGCAAGCATTTCATTGGTTTCATACAGAGAGATTCAAATTGGAATGTAAGCGAATCATCAAAGAGAACGGGAAGGTTATATTAATATGGAACTCCCGAATAATGGAAAGTCCAATGGTAAAAGAGAACGAGCAAATTTTTCGGAGATTTTGTCTAGATTTCAAAGGTTTCAGCGGAGGCATTGGATATATGGATGAAAGCATTCAAAATTTCTTTAACAACTTTACCGTATATCGTTTTCCAAATAATTTACCATTTGATAAATCAAAGTTTATCGAAAGAAATCTGTCTGCATCCTATTCATTAAAAGAAAATGATGCACAATATGAACTCTATCTAACAGAACTAAATAATTTGTTTGATAAATATGCTGTGGACGGTATGCTTCTTATGCCGAACGAAACAATCGTATATATTGGGGAGGTTTAAGCTTCATTCCTCTTGCTATAACATATTTGATTTATCCTAGTAAAACTTGGAGGTAAAATGGTGAATGATAAAGTAAAAGAAGCATACAATCAATTGGCAAATGATTATGAACATAATGTAGATACAAAAAGTCTATTTAACACTGAATATGAGCGACCTGCAATGATGAAATTACTTCCAACAGACGTAAGAGATAAGCATGTTTTAGATGCTGGATGTGCAGCTGGCTGGTATACATCCCAATTTGTTAACTTAGGTGCTGTTGTCACAGCAACTGATATTAGTCCTAAAATGGTAGAGGCCACAAAGAGGCGGATCGGCGAAAAAGCAGAAGTATTCTGTCTAGATTTAGAGAAAGAGTTACCTTTTGAAAATGAATCTTTTGATGTCATTGTGAGCTCTTTAGTTCTGCATTACATAAAGGATTGGAGCAATCCTTTTAGCGAGTTTCTTCGAATTTTAAAACCAAATGGGACATTATTATTTTCCGTACATCACCCATTTATGGATATAAAATTATCCGAGAATGGCGACTACTTTTCCACCGAATATATTGTCGATCAATGGAAAAGAGAAGGAAAACTGATCGATGTCCCATTTTATCGTCGCCCGCTACAAGAAATACTAAGCGAAACAATCAGTTATTTTTCTTTGGAGAAAATAGTAGAACCTCAACCGACGAAAGAATTTCAAGTGAAGGAACCGGAAAAATATGAAAAGTTAATGAGAAACCCGCATTTTTTCATTGTCAAAGCAGTAAAAGATAAATAAAAAAGAAATTCTTCTTTCAAATTGTAAGATTTAAGGGGTTGAGATTATGTTCAAAAGTTCATTTGTTAATGCATTCTCTCCTAGTGCTTGTACTTCCAAATGATCAAGTAAAGGTCGTTCTATTTGCCAAACCAAGGAGAATTTATTATCCCCGTCATCCTTAATATCATAGCCAATAAGTTTTCTTTCACCCCATTGCCCGGTACCAGTTGGTATTAACCAGTACAAAACTGTTTCTGTGCTTTGTGCTTCAACATAGATTGTTATTTCCTTTGTCTCTTCTGGAACTCTTATCCAATTTTCTGTTATAGGAATATTGGTGTAGAATTTTTCAATTTTAGGAGAAGATTGGACATATTTCGAATTAGCATCGATTGGCAAATTCAAGATTAAACCCAGTAGTAAGATTGTTTGTAATAGCATTTATACCACCTCGCTACTAGTTTTTCCGAAGGTGGCTATATTATGAATTTCCATAATAATAAGGATTGAAAAGAATAATCGCTGAAGAATACAAATCAATGGTATCTAAATTGGAATTAAGTATAAGAAAATAATGCTTGATATCAAAATTTTGGAGGGTGTTTATGAAATATTTCTATATGAATATCATTCTTCTCATTTGGATTGCAAGTGGATGTTCTAACGATGGAGCAGAGGAAGAATTAAAAAAAGAAATTGAACAGTTAAAACAGGAAAATGCAAGCTTATCAGTAGTTAAAGAGGAATTAGAGTTAGATTTGAAAATAGCTAACGCTGAATTATCTAGGAAAAATGATCAATTAACTAGCGAAATAACTTCCTTACAAATGGATTTGGAAATGCACAAAGAATTAATTAATCGTTATGTGAAAGTATTTGAATTTCCACTTTCGAATAATCGTACCATAGCTGATACTTTAAGCATCTTTTCACCCAATCAAGTAAAAACAGATAGCGAGATTGCGGGGCAAATTGTTTCAGAAACAAAAAAAGAGGACGTTAATGACACGACAGGTTATTTCATTAAATTTACTGGAGAATTTAAGGTGAGAGGCTCCATCATTCATGATACGGGTAGTGAAAATGAGTATTCCTTTATAGTCAAAGAGAATTTAGAAACAATGCCACATACATTAGAGCAATTTGAAAAAGGGACAATCTACTTTGATATTGTAAATGATGAAGATTTAAGAAAAGCACTAGACAACAAATTAGACGAATTTCCTGAAGAGGACCAACTAGATATAGTTGCTGTTTTTAAGAATTATTCGTACAACGAAGTTCCTGAAACGGACTTCCTACCGAGTCATGCTGAATTTGTAAGGGTAGTATCTGAGAATTGAGTTTTGAAAAGTTTTTTTGTAAAAAACGAATGGTAAATTTACAGTAATAAATGTAGAAAATAGGCTCACCACAAACTTGCAGACTTCTTATTTGAAGGATAATCAAATTGAAGGTGAATTAGAAAGACCACCAGCTATTTATTGTTCAAAAGCTCCTTATTTACCTAATGAATGAACACGAAGCGAAATGTATTAGAAAAATCTTACTGGAAAGTGCACTATAAATAAATAGCTCATCGAAAAATAGTAGGGAGGTTAAAGTAATGGTCATGCCAACACATATAGTAGCAGTGGGCGGTATCGTAGAGGACGAACAAGGAAATATTCTTTTAGTGAAGACGCATCATGGCGGTTGGGTATTTCCTGGAGGCCAAGTAGAAGCGGGAGAAAATTTAATGGATGCTTTGATCAGGGAAATAAAAGAAGAAAGTGGAATAGACGTTGCTGTATCTAAACTGATTGGTGTTTATTCGAATACAGGAATTCATAAATTTTACGATGGTATTACGGATGTTCCAACGAAGGTAATGATGGATTATGTATGCAATCCAGTAGGAGGAGAACTGGCTACTTCAGAGGAAACATCAGATAGTCAGTGGATAGTGAAAGAGAAAGTGCTTGATTTAGTAACAGCTCCAGCTATTCGTACTCGATATAAAGCCTATTTAGAGTTTGTTGGGGAAATAAAGTATATGGATTATGTCACTCATCCTACATTTGAAATAAAATTGAATAGAACTGTTTAGAAAGTAGATTAACATGTAGCATAAGGAGCAATTATGAATAGAGAAAACGGCGAATATCAAATAGAAATCAATGGAATAACACATTGGATAAAAGTAGCAGGAAAAGAAAATGATACGATTCCTTTATTTATTATTCATGGCGGTCCAGGTGGAAATCTTTATACTTTTGAAAGAACTGTAGGTCCTTACCTATCCCAAAATAGAACAGTAGTATATTATGAGCAACGTGGATGTGGAAGAAGTGGTAAACCAATTGACGATAATGCTTATAGTATGAATGAATTGATAGACGATTTTAGGGGAATTATTCACTGGACGGGTAGTGAAACGGTAGACTTACTTGGTTACTCGTTTGGAGGAGAGTTAGCGCTTGAGTTCGCTTCAAACTTCCCAGATCTTATAAACAAGGTAATTTTATCGGGACCTAGTTTAATCAATCTGAAGACGCAGTATATGATTCAAATAGCTGGTTTTCTATCGATTGCAAGTATAACTCTAGTAAATAGGATAGAAGAAATACTTCAGGAAAATACCTTGATTGAACATAAATACAAACAAGTATGGGAAATTGTTGATCAGGAAACAATTGACCGTTTACTTTTCGTGGATCCAGATATTGCTACAAAGTACCGACAGTTAGTAACAGAAAGTAATTTACATAATACAGGACTGATGCTAGAGGCTCTGCAGGAAAACCCAATAACTCCTACGTTATATGAAAGGCTTAACCATATTCACCATAAGACTTTAATCATCACTGGTGTTTATGATAGGAATACAGGGATTCCAATATCCAATCTTATAAATAGAAATCTTTCTAACAGTGAATGGATTTTATTTAATAATAGTGCTCATTTTCCCGAATTAGAGGAAACAGAAAAGTTTGTAAGTAGCGTATTAGGCTTTTTAAAAGCCTAATACAAGTAAGAGAGGAAGCATTAACAATGACAGCTTATGGGGAAGATTTATTCAAAGGGACGGCTCATTTTTACTCACGTTTTAGACCAATGTATCCAGCTTCATTAATCAGGTTTTTAATTGAAAGGTTTTCTTTGGATGGTGGAGGCCGAATGCTGGATTTAGGTTGTGGAACTGGCCAATTAGCGTTCAGATTCACTGACTGGTTTGAAGAGATAGTTGGAATTGATACGGAGCCTGAAATGATTGATGAAGCAATACGCCTAAGTAAAGAATTTAGAGCAGAAAATCTGGAATGGTTTACTGGCGATCTCGATACATATATTGAGAAATCGGATAAAACTTTTCGATTGGTAACAATTGCAAAGGCTTTTCATTGGATGGATAGAGTAAAGGTCCTCGAAACTTTAGACGAAATGATTATTCCTGGCGGTGGGGTAGCGATTATTGATAATTACTCTCCAAATAAGGAGCAGCTGCCATGGCAAAAGAAAGTGGATGAGGTAGTGAAGCGTTGGTATGGAAATGAAAGAAGAGCAGGCAACACGACATATGCGCATCCGACCATTAGCCATCAAACGATTATTTCAAATTCCAAATTTGACTTAGAAATTCACGATATGCCAACTTCCGAACAGGTATGGACAGTGGATTCTATTATCGGTAATATATATTCTACTTCTTATGGTACTAAACGATTTTTAGGTGAAAATGTTCGGTCATTTGAACAGCAGTTAAAAGAAGAATTATTGGCGATTGATGATACTGGAATTTATAAAAAACAAATTAATGTATCGGTCAAGCTCGCTGTAAAAAGCAAATAAGAGAACGAGATGGTGGTCTTACGATGGACATTTCAATTGAAAAGTTAAAGAAGCAGGATGCAGAAGAATTATTTAATTTTGAAAGTGACAATAGAGCCTATTTTGAAAAAAGCGTACCCAGTCGTGGGGAAGAGTATTATAATTTTGAAACTTTTCAAAAAAGACATAGAGACTTGTTGGAAGAACAAGAGAAGGGGATATCTTATTTTTGTTTAATAAAAGATCAAACCGAATCCATTGTAGGTAGAATAAATCTGACTGATATTGATAGAATTGAAAGTATAGGTCACGTTGGTTATAGAGTTGGAGAAATTCATACTGGAAAAGGTATTGCAAATAAAGCTTTAAAACTACTATTAATAGAAGTTTCAAAAGAAAATATTAAAGAAGTTTATGCAAAAACAACAAGCAATAATATTGCATCACGAAAAGTACTGGAGAAAAACGGTTTTATACAGGTTTCTACGAGTAAAGAAGAATTCATAATGAACGGTGAAAATTTGAAATTTGTACATTTTATTTGGTCAAATAACTTCTAGCATTTATTCATTTAACAAAAAAGAAAAATGCAGTTATATAACTATGAAGCCATTTCATTTGGAGGAATTGGCTACTACCGTTTTACCTAACATTCCATTACCTACTTATACAAATAGGAGTACTGTCAGGAGTAAATAGAAAAAGTAAAAAGTACCCCCTGAATCGTAATGAATTTACTATACGATTCAGGGGATATTTCTTTTTAGAAGAACTCTAGATTACTTATCTAGTGTTTTTTTACGGATTAAAGTTGCTAAACATAAAAAGTTAATAATGCTTTCTCTCTAAGATGTATTCGTCTCGATTTTCTTTCTCAATATTGCACCTAACCTAGCAATGGTATATGGTTGTATTCAGCATTATGGTTCATCAACTTAAACCATTAAACAGATTATTGGAGGTATTTTACTGAATGAATAAACAAGAACAACTAAATACGATCAAAGAGGATTTTATTAATTGTCAGAAAGTATTATTGGCCATAGGTGATGAAACACGTCAATCGATCTTGCTAGTTCTAATGGGGACGGATTGTCAAACAGGATTGCGTGTGGGCGAAATCACTGAACAAACACATCTTTCTCGACCTGCTGTATCCCATCATCTGAAGGTTTTACGAGATGCAGGTGTTATTTTAATGCGTAAAGATGGGACAAAAAACTTTTATTATATTAATGTACGCACAGAGTTAGGCTTATTAAGAACACTTATGTCGGATATTGATAAGTTCATGCAGAACTATTATGGAAATGATGAAATATAAACAAACTTTACTTGGAGGTAAAGGCTATGAGAGCAATGGTTGTTGATAGATATGGAAAAGTTCCAATGCGTTTGGAAGAAATGTCCACACCGGAAATTGGTGAATATGAGGTGCTCGCAGAAATTCATGCTGCTAGTATTAATCCTGTGGATTTTAAAATTCGTGATGGGAAAGTGAAAATGTTAGTTAAATATAAAATGCCTCTTATCTTAGGAAATGACTTTTCTGGTGTCGTGATAAAGGTTGGCAAAAAGGTGACTCGTTTTAAAATTGGTGACGAAATATATGCACGTCCACGTAAGAGTAAAATCGGTACTTTTGCTGAATATATCGCTATTCATGAAGATGACATCGCTTTAAAACCTAAGAATTTGAGCTTTGAAGAAGCTGCATCGATCCCGCTGGTCGGGTTAACTTCCTATCAAGCTCTAGTAGATATTTTGCAATTACAACAAGGACAAAATATCTTAATCCATGCTGGGTCTGGTGGTGTGGGTACCTTTGCTATTCAACTGGCCAAATCAATGGGAGCTACTGTTACAACTACAGCCAGTGATGCTGGAGCGAATTTAGTAAAATCACTTGGTGCTGATAAAATTATCAACTACAAGACTGAAAAATTTGAAGAGATACTGAAAAATTATGATGCCGTATTTGATACACTTGGGGGTGAGATACTCGAAAAATCATTCGAAGTAATAAAAAGCGGAGGGAAGATTGTTTCCGTTTCAGGATTACCGAATGCACGTTTCGGTAAAGAATATGGTTCTGGATTTTTTAAAACGTTGTTGTTTTCAATAGCCAGTAAGGCACTTACTAAACTTGAGAAAATGTATAATGTTCAATATACGTTTTTGTTTATGAAGCCAAGTGGAGAACAATTACGTATAATCGCAAACTATATGGAGACTGGTAAAATCAAACCTATTATTGATAAAGTTTTTCCTTTTGAAGATGCTCAGAAAGCGATGGAATATGCAGAGTCAGGAAGGGCAAAAGGAAAAATAATATTAAAAATCAGATAGTTGTAAAACAATGTTTAGAACAATCAAACCGATCATTACCTAATCTATTCGTTCGCAAAAAACTCCTAGGTTCTTTATGCCCTAGGAGTTTCGCTGCTAATGTGCAAGTAGCTATTTTTTTACTTCTATAAAATGCAGTTGATGCCCTTCTTTTTCATAAATCGAGAATTCATAACCAGCATGCTCAATATAGTTATCTTCTGCTAGATCTGTATCTTGTGTGAAATACCAGCCGCCGATTGTATTGACATCTGGGTTTTCTATTTCAATGTTTAATAATTTGGATACGTCCTCTAATAACACTTTTGAATGGATTATATAATGGTCGTCTTTTAATTTTCGGATATCTACTATTTCATCATTGTCGAATTCATCGCGAATTTCACCAACAATTTCTTCTAAAATATCCTCTACTGTAACAAGGCCCGATGTGCCACCGTATTCATCCAACAAAATAGCGATATGAATACGCTCCTTTTGCATTTTTATTAATAAATTATTGATTGGTGTAGTTTCAATAGTGTTGATCACAGGGTTTGTAAACTTTGCTAAGTCGAATGATTCTGCTGTAATTCGATTGCTAATACCTTGCGTTAAAAAGTCTTTAATATTTACAAAACCGATAATATTATCTCTATCTTCTTCATAAACAGGATAACGTGTATAACGTTCTTCAGAAATAATGGTTAATACATCATTAAACGTTGCATTTTTTTCAAATCCAACAATTTCTGTTCGGGGCACCATAATTTCACGAGCAGTGCGCTCATCAAATTCAAAAACATTATTGACATATTTCAATTCATTTTGATTGATCTCGCCGCTTTTAAAGCTTTCCGCTAATAGTAGTCGAAGTTCTTCTTCCGTGTGTGAAAGCTCATGTTCTGAGGCTGGCTTCATCCCTATTAAACCAACTAACACACGAGCGGAACCATTTAAGAGCCAAATGAATGGATATAGGATTTTATAGAAAATCATAATTGGCTTTGCAAAAGCAAGTGTCACTGATTCTGCCTTTTGAATGGCAACCGTTTTAGGTGCGAGTTCTCCAACGACTACATGTAAAAAAGTGGCGATTGCAAAAGCAGCCCCTATCGTAAAGAAGTGGATATAATCCGTGCCTATCCCAATAGTTTCGAATAATGGATGTAAGATGAATTCAAATGTCGATTCACCTACCATCCCAATTCCTAAAGCGGTTACAGTAATCCCTAACTGACACGCTGATAAGTATTCATCCAAATGTGTGGTTACATGCTTTGCTGCAAGAGATCCTTTACGTCCTTCTGCAACAAGCTGGTCAACTCGCGAATTTCGTACTTTAACTATAGCAAACTCTGTCGCCACGAAAAAACCGGTTAATACCAATAAAAAAATGAATATTGTTAAATTTAATATAGTCAATAAGCTGTCTTACTTGAAAGTAAGACTTCACCTCCTATGTGCGTCAGCCCTCATATTAGTGACTGCGTTTTTACAGAGTATCAATTCATCTATTTGTCTTTTTACCCGTTCCGACAAAGGTTTAACCCTTTCTGAAGACATTCCTTCCTTTTGATGGAAGTCCACAGTTCAATAGCTTTTATGGAATAGTAAGGAGAATTCGAAGTAGAACGTTCAACTAATATTGGTATAATAGGGTAGTAGCATTAATTTTCAATCTATTTCACCAATTACAAATTTTAAGGGGCGTTTGTTATAATACCCAGCTTTAATTGGGATATAATAGAGAGCTTCGAGGTAGAAAGGGAGAAGGTTTTTCATGAATAAACAAATATATGTAGATTGGGGAGGACATAAGATCAGTCTTCAATGGCATCCTCACAAAAGCATAGGTCCAGGTGATATCGTGACAAGTGTTCATAGTTATTGTTTTAGCCAAGAAAAAGTTTTGTTGGTTGAAGTGAAAAAAAGAGGCTTTAACATTCCAGGAGGGCATATAGAGTTTGGTGAAACTCCTGAAGAAGCGATGTATAGGGAAGCATATGAAGAAGGTTATGTGAAGGGGAAGATAAAGTACGTTGGTGCAGTGGAAGTGAACCATCAAGATAACCCTCACTTTATCCAAGATGGACCATATCCCTTAATTGGCTATCAATTATTCTATAGAATGGACATTGAAGAGTGTCTTCCTTTTTTAAGAGAGAATGAAACAAAGTCTCGGATTTGGGTGGAACCAGAAGAACTTCCTTATGTGATGAATGATCATGAGCTATCGCTACAAATCTTAAAGGAAGCTCTAAAATTAGGAATACACCAAAAGAATTAAAAGGAGTTAAATACAATGGAAAAAGAATTTCCTACAATAGAAACGAACAGATTAATCTTAAGAAAAGTATCAATAGACGATGCTAAAGATATGTATACATATTTGTCTGATCAAGATGTGGTAAAACCGATGGGATTAGAACCTTTTGAAACAGAGGAAGACGTATGGGATGAAATTAAATGGTATCAATCAATATACGAAAAAGGGACAGGGATTAGATGGGGCATCACCCTAAAAGATTCTAATAAGGTTATAGGAAGCTGTGGTTTTCTTAATAGACATCCTAAACATTATCGAACGGAAATTGGATATGAATTAAGCAGTGATTTCTGGGGTCAGGGAATAGCAAGTGAGGCATTGAAGGCAGTTAGCAAATATGGTTTTGAGCATTTCCAGTTAGAAAGAATTGAGGCATTAATCGAACTAACGAATATTCCATCACAAAAACTAGTAGAAAAACAAGGATTTCAAAGGGAAGGATTGTTAAGACATTATGAATTCGCAAATGGTAAATTTGAAGATTTGTATATGTACTCCATTTTAAAAGAAGATCTTCAACTTATCTAAAGGTACTCGATTTAATAGGAAAACGAATAAATAGATGGTTCTCCGAATATGTAAAAGTATTAACTATAAAGGGGTATATACATGTACAAATTATTAGAGGAAGACGAATACGCACCAAATTATTCAAGCTATGTAAAGTTAGTACCGGATGAAGATTTTATACAAACTTTAACAAAGCAAATGGAAAAAACGATTGGCTTATTACTCGACATTTCGGATGAACAAGCTCATTTTCGTTATGCACCTGAAAAATGGAGTGTAAAAGAAGTGATTGGCCATATGGCAGATACAGAACGAGTAATGGCATATAGACTATTAGCCATTGCGCGTGGGGATACGGCTTCTCTTCCTGGTTTTGAGGAGAAAGAATATGCCCAACACGCATCATTTGATAAACAGTCAGTAAAAGATCTTCTTCAAAATTTGAACATTGTGCGCCAATCAACCATTCACCTAATTAAAAGCTTAGCAGAAAAAGATTTACTTCGTCGCGGTAATGCAAATAATTCAGAAGTAACTGTTCGTGCGTTAATAGTAATTATAATAGGTCACGAGCTTCATCATTGCAATATTATAAGAGACAGATATTTTGGTGCTGCAGCGTATCCGGAAAACAGATGAATCAAAAAAGACGATATCGCTACACGAGGCAGATATCGTCTTTTCCATTTTATTTAGCGGATCGTCCTGGAGGAAGCTTGTAATATACCTTCCTTCAATTCACTAACCTGATCCTTCCATATTATAGCTGCGGTCAGAACGACAAAGTTCATAATCCTGCCCGTTGCCGTTATTCCAATTTAATCGATTTACGCAACGAAAGGACTAACAAGAATATTGGCTGAGTTCTACAGCAAAATTGTAACAACAATACCAATGGACCCAATGTAGAAGATAAGATTTCACTAAATAAAACTATCTGTGGCAATACGAACAGCTTTTCCAAGTAAGTCAGATATACCAACTGCAATGACAACTATCTTAGTTCTCATAAATCCAAAAAAACCGCCTTTAATTCCTAATAACTAAGTGAAAACCAATATCTGCCCCAGAAAAATCAATACAGTCATATGTAAAGTCCGCATAAGGTGTCATCGCATCGCTTGCATAAACATTTTTAAATCTTGAATTACAGGGAGCTGTAGACATCATGGTATCGAAAGATAGCTACTTATGTAGAGCTCTAGAAAGTTAAAGGAAACAACCGGGCTCCCAGTGTCAAGAGCTTACAGGACATCAACATAAAGCGCACATAGAAGAATACTTCAACCGCTCAAATGAAAGTTGAAGGATGGGACCTACCAACCACGATTGAAACAGTTTAATCTTCCTCCTATTTACAATCCGTATAATATAAAATACTATCAACTTACAAAACGTCTACCTATTTTCGCATCCACTAGTGTATGATTTATCTAATAACTTAAAAGATTATTCTCACATCGATCTATATATAGATTGATGAGGTAGGGTTATCTATTTGTGACAAAGTAAAACATTCTAACTAGAAGGGGGAAAATCGATATGACAATCGCAATTGAGAGATTTGAGCCGGTCCTAAGAGCAAAAAAAGTAGTGCAAAAGATGTATATAAATGGAAAGTGGGTTCAAAGCATTTCAAATAAAACACGAGAAATCGTAAATCCGGCAAATAATGAAGTCATAGCGTTGGTAACAGAAGGGGTAGACGAAGAAGTTAACGCGGCTGTAAAAGCAGCCAAAGATGCTTTTTATAAAAATGGTTGGAAAACAACCTATGCCCGTAACAGAGCTGACTTACTCTTGAAGGTTGCAAGTAAATTAGAAGGCCGCAAAGAAGAGTTTGCCATGTTAGAGACTTTAAACAATGGAAAAGTATATGAGGATTCCCTCGCTGATGTCGACGATGCGATCAATCAATTTCGTTACTATGCTGGTATTGCCACGAAACCACATGGGCAAACCTATGAGGTACCGGATGATATACAAGCGATGGTGGTCCGCGAACCGATTGGTGTTGTCGCACAAATCGTCCCTTGGAATTATCCGCTAGTGATGGCAGCACAGAAAATGTCTGCGGCGTTGGCAGCCGGCTGTACGATTGTCATCAAGCCTGCTTCACAGACACCGCTTACACTCATTCGTTTGTTTGAAATTATAGATGAGGTTGGTTTTCCGGATGGTGTTGTGAATCTTCTGCTCGGCTCAGGTTCAGTTATTGGCGATGTCCTTGTTAATCATCCTGATATTGATAAAATCTCTTTCACTGGCGGCACTTCTACGGGTAAGCAAATTATGAAAGACGCCGCGAATACGATTAAGAAGGTAGGTTTGGAGCTTGGTGGGAAATCACCGAATATCGTCTTTGCGGATGCTGACTTTGAGACGGCGATAGATTATGCATTACTTGCGATATTTGCAGGGCAAGGGCAAGTTTGTTCCGCGGGTTCACGTCTCCTTATTGAGAAGAGTATTTACGACAAGTTTGTCCCAGAACTTGTGGCCCGAGCGAAAAAAATTAAAATTGGACCAGGCTGGCAAGAAGGTATAGAAATGGGGCCACTCATCTCGGAAGCTCATATGGAGAGCGTGCTAACTTATGTGAAAATTGGCTTGGAAGAGGGAGCAGAACTTTTATGCGGTGGAAATCGAATAATGAATGGTGAACTTGCGAAAGGCAACTTTGTTGAACCAACAATTTTTACAAATACAAAACTGGATATGCGTATTGTTCAGGAAGAAATCTTTGGTCCTGTTTTAGTGATTCAAGTTTTTGAAACGGAGGAAGAAGCTCTCGAGTTGGCTAATGGCACCGACTTTGGACTAGCTGCCGCAGTATTTACTAATGATGGGGCCAAAGCACAGCGTGTTATCCGTGGTTTGCAAGCAGGTATTACGTGGATTAATACCTATCACCCGACATTTAACGAAGCGCCATGGAGCGGTTACAAACAAAGTGGAATCGGAGCAGATTTAGGAACATACGGTTTTGAAGAATATTTGCTGACAAAACAGATTAATATCGCTCTTAATGTGCAACCTTCTGGATGGTACAAAGGGTGATAAGTAATGAAGCATAGAAGTTTACTTTTAAGTATTGCTATCATATACATCGAAAATCAAGTTGCCCAACGAGGGACAGTGACTTCATTTCCTTATGTGAGTCGAGTTAACCTTCATTAAGAATGCTTTACTAAAGGGATAAAAATGAAAAAGGAAGCGGTGATGGTAGACAACCGTTTCCTTTTTTACTTATAAAAAAATAAGTGGATGTTTGTAGCGTTTCTAAATGCATCGAAGTAATAACTTGGACAATCTGTATCTGAAAACGCTTTCTGTGTTTACTTTCTGTGAAATGACTAAAACTCTTAATAGATATATAATTAGTATATTCTTAAATTTCAATTAGTTAGGAGGGATAGTGAGGAATCTATGTGCCTATATAGTTGAAAATATCATTATTAACGAATGTTTATTAGTAAAGAATAAAACTAATTATAAAGGGGATATTGTAATGTTAAAAGATTATAGTTTTAACTTGCCTACAAAAATCGAATTCGGAAACGGTAAAATTGAAAAACTTGGATATTTTATAAAAGAGTTAAAAGGCAAACGAGTCTTACTCGTCACAGATAAGGGATTACGTAATGCGGGCGTTCTAGACAATATTTTCAGGATATTGGAACGGGAAAAAATTGAATACCATATTTATGACAACGTTAAACCGAATCCCCGAGATGTCGATTGCATGGAAGCATACGAAATGGCAAAAAGAATGGATGTCGATTTATTGATTGCTGTTGGGGGCGGTAGCTCTATGGATACAGCGAAAGCAGTTGGAACACTACTCAGCCATGGTGGCACAATTAGCGATTGGTATGGACTAGATAAGTTAAAACATCCAATAACACCACTAATTTGTATACCTACAACTTCAGGTACGGGAAGTGAAATTACTTTCTTTGCTGTAATAACAGATACAGTCACTAAACTAAAAATGAATATTCTAGATATTAACGTAGCTCCGAAAATTGCAATCCTCGATCCCGAATTAACGGTGAGTCTGCCTCCACTTATTACAGCCTCAACCGGAATGGATGCCTTGACTCATGCTGTGGAGGCATACACTTGCAATTTAGCTGAGCCGATTACGGATGCGTTAGCACTATATGCAATTGAGCTTATTGTGAAAAACTTGGAGGAAGCAGTGCAATCTGGCGATAATATCGAAGCGAGAGAAAATATGCTGGTAGGTAGTCTAATTGCTGGAATTGCATTTGGTAATGCGGATGTTGGTGGGGTGCATTGTATGGCGGAGGCTTTGGGTGGGTTATACGATACACCGCATGGAATTGCAAATTCAATGTTACTACCATACGTTTTTGATTATAATATCCCATCCAATGTTTCTAAACATGCAAAAGTAGCCCTCCTTCTCGGTGCTGACGCCCAAAAACATTCATCAGATGAAAGCATTGCAAAAGAGGGGGTAAAAATACTTGCAGAGCTAGCAGAAAAAATAGGAATCCCCAAAATGAAAGATATCGAAAATGTAAATACGAATGATTTTGAGTATCTGGCAGAAGCAGCAACACAAAATGTGTCTGCTTCTAGCAATCCGAGAATAGCAACTAAAGATGACTATTTAAACTTGTTCTATAAAGCATTTAATGAAGAACTATCTTTAGAAATAGTGGGTGAGTCGGATGTCAGAAATTAAATTAAAACGAACGTTAGGATTTTGGACTGCATACTCTGCTTCGGTAGGTCTAGTAGTATCAGGAACAGCTATGGTTGTTCTAGGGAATGGCTATGGAGTGGGCGGTCCTGCATTTAGTATCATTGCGTTTATTTCATTAGCTATTATTTTATGTGTTGCTTTGTCTTACTCGGAAATGGCAGCAATGCTTCCTGGTGCCGGAATGGTAGGTGAATACACGCTACCTTCGTTCGGGAAGTTACCTGCTCTATTTGCAGTATTAGCTGGATATATTGTTCTTGTAGGAACAGACGGCGGAACAAATATGATAGTGGGCGGACAATCGTTTGAAACGTTAACTGGTATTCCTTGGTATATTGGGGTTATCTTTATTTTGGTAACTCTTACTGCTATTAATCTGATAGGAGTTTCAGCATTTGGTAAAATTCAAACCACATTAGCGATTAGTATGATGGTTATTTTGGGATTGCTAGGAGTGGCAGGAATATTGGGCATAGGAACTGTAGAACAACTTGCAGAACAACCTGTATTTTCACCTTTAACTTGGAAGCAACAGGCAGGTACTTTAGGTATAGCTATTTGGCTATTTATAGGTATGGAATTTGTTACGCCGTTAGCAGAAGAGATTAAAAACCCAGGCCGCAATATCCCATTGGCAATGTTGTTTGGTTGTTTTTCAATCTGGTTGGTAGATTTGTTGTTTGGATTGGGGATCACAAAATATATCGAGTTAGATGTATTAGCGCAATCCACTATTCCACATGTTGATGGTGCAAGTGCAATGTTGGGTACTCCAGGACTAGTGCTAATGGGAATTGTTTCTATATTAGCTGCAATTACTACATGTGACACATATTTAGCTGGCGTGCCTAGAATGCTCTATGGCTTATCAAAAGAAGGATTATTGCCCAAAGTGTTTTCTTACTTACATCCCAAAACGAGAACACCTTGGTTTGGTATATTTTTTGTTATTGGACTCATCTTGATTGTTTTAACCTATGCATTTATCAACAATGCAAACATTGGTTTTATCACAACGATGATTTCTGTAGCCTGTGCAACTTGGCTGATGTCGTATATCATTACACAATTGAATGTCATTGTACTACGTAAAAGATATCCCGAGGCAAAACGTCCTTTTAAAACGCCATTATACCCACTGCCACAAATTGTTGGTATTACAGCATGTGTCTATATGATTTATACACTTTATGTAGATTTACAAGTATTAAAAATTTCATTATTGGTTATCTCCGTCATATTAGTATTTGGCATTGTGTACTTAAAGAAAAATAAACAAGATTTGTTCACGCCAGTACCGTTGGATGAAATGCTTGATAAAATTAAAGGACGTAGCGAATTTGATGATACTGAAGATAAGGATCGTCAAGGAAAAGTTAAAGGACTAGTTGAGGTTGAAAGTAAAGCCGTCAATTAAATTTAGTCACAATGACAGAAATAGAGAATTGGTGGGGAAAATATGGGAATCTATTCGCTTGTAGATAATCGTGCTGATCATTCTTTAAATATTGTTACGAGTGATTTTCAAAAATATTGCCAAATAGAAAATCGTGAATATAACAATATAGAGCTTAATGGGCGAAATATAGGTTTATACAAATTACACACATCCTATAAAATCATTAACAAGTGGATGGGAAGAATTTATATATTTGGTATTCATGGTGTAATTGATTCCACTATAAATAGTCGTGATTTTACAATTTCCCTTAAGTATAGAGGGAAATTTAAAGAGAAAAAACCTTTTTTTCAATCAAAAGAGAATGCATCATTTGCAAAAAAATTTAATCAAGACACAGAGTTAATCGAAATCTGTAAAGAAGTGGATTTCGAGAAATTGGTAATTCAATATGTCGAGAAGCGCAAGCAGTGGACAATTGAAATCTGGCCAAATTTTGGTGATTTTATTTGGATGTTAATTCCTCCGTTAAGATATATGAGAAGGCCTAGTAATGTAGAAATCGAAAACGTGAATAGGCTAATGAAAACATTAGCAACTATAACAAGAAACTTGAAAGAGTGAACTCATTTCATAATGTAATACTGGAAAAGAAGTAGTATATAAATTAGGAAAACCGGTTCTCCATTAGTGAGCAAGACCGGTTTTCTCTTCGTCCTCTTTTAACAATCGAAATGCCATTATTGCAACCTCAAGTGCAAGGCGATTAGATGGTTCCATAAAATCTTCGCCTAGAAGAGATTCCAGCTTTTCAAGTCGGTGATATAAAGTCTGTCTGACAATGAAAAGGCTCTCTGCTGTTTCTTTTTTTGATCCGCTACATTCGAGATAGACGCAAAGCGTTTCAAAAAGATTGCTTTCCATTTTCTCATCGTAATCGAGTATGGCAGATAAGTAATCCTGAACGTAGTTTTCTAGGTAATTGCTATTCTTTAATAGAAGAAGTAATTTATAGATTCCTAGCTCTTCATAGAAGTGGGTTTTGCCAATTCCGGAGACGCGCATTTTCAAAGCTTTACTTGCTTCCTCATAGCTTTTTTTAACATCTCCAACTTCTTTATAAACTTTACTCACCCCGAAAGAACAATAACTTCCAACGAGGAAGTTATTATCGTGCATACTAATAATATGTTGGATAATTTGAGAAAATCGATTCTTCTCCATTTTTAAATAGTCTGCGGCTATAAAAGAAGCGATAACTGCTATTTCACTTTTACTTGTAGAAACGGCAGGAAAGAAACCTTGACGTTTAAAGAGTGAACGGATCATCATCGATCGTTGAAGTTTAATTTCTTCCCAATCTTCCTCACTGAATCTCGACTCAGGAAAATCTGTGCGGATTATAAAAACTCTATAGTACAAATTGCGACTAGTAGCAGGCAAATAAGTTTGGAGATCGTCTCGATCGACATCTCGACCGTTCAAGAGGTTGCGGACAATCTCATCCTCGTTATGTTGTTTCCGCTCTTCAATCGTTCGATTACGTAATAAAATCTGGGCAATAGCAAGCGCAGCACGATCCAACATAAGAAAGGTAAATTCGTCAGGTATTGTCTGTTTTAATTGAAGACATAAATATCCCCAAGTTTGTCCCAGTCCATCAACTGGCATGAGGGCGAAGGACTGCTCATCAATCGTAATAAGTATTTGTTCCGAATGGGGCAACATGGAATTTTCGAGATAAGTTCGAATAGTTTTTTCTAATTCCTTAGTTTCAGTTGGGTAATAATAGGATTTTCCATTATCTGTAATGAATATAACATCCTCACGGAAAAACTGATGCAACTCTAATAGAATCTTTAAAATACCATTGGGAGTAAGAGACAAAGCATTAAATTTTCGTGATAGCACATCAAGCTGGGAAAGCATTTGATGATGTTGATTGATAATAAATGTATGTAGGTCTTGGGTGATATCAACAAACTTTACGGTATGTTCAAATATTACAATAGGAAAAGAGTGCTTATTTGCAAGATCAATGAGTTCTGAAGGGATTTCTTTAAAATAAATTCCTAGCTCTATGCAAATACATGCGACATCTTTTTCGATTAACTTTTTTAAATATGCTAGTTGCTTAGGAAGGTCGAGCTGCAGACCGCCACCTGTTGTAAGAATCATTTCCCCTCCGTTGATCAATGATTCAAAGTCATTAACTTCTAACACATGTGACCATTTCACTTGCCGCTCTAATCCACTTTCTCCCGCAATAACTTTTGCACATTTGAACGAATCACGAGCAAGCACGTCTCGAACTGTCAATTTCAATTCATTCATCAAAAGATTCCTCCCCATAACGTAAAAATAATAAGGTCATGATTTAACATAGTGTAAAGTGACAATAGTCTAAATACTTTGTAAAGTATACTATGAAGTCTATCGAAAATAGCATGAACTAGCAAGAGAAATAGAATAGGAGGAATAAAATATGACGACTACAGCAGTAGAAAAGAAAACGCTCACAAATTTCATCAATGGACAATGGGTAAAGTCAACGACAGATAAATATGAAGAAGTGCCGAATCCGGCGACCGGAGAAATTCTTGCGGAAGTTCCGATTTCTACAAAGGAAGATTTGGACAATGCAGTAAAAGCCGCAAAAAAAGCGTTTGTTAAATGGAAAAAAACAGCTGTTCCGCAACGTGCTCGGATTTTATTTAAATATCAACAGTTACTAACTGAAAATTGGGATGAGCTGGCGAAACTTATTACGATGGAAAACGGAAAAAATTATAACGAAGCGTATGGTGAAGTGTTACGTGGTATTGAATGTGTCGAGTTTGCGGCTGGTGCTCCGACACTCATGATGGGTACACAACTACCTGATATTGCGACGAATGTTGAGTCTGGTATGTTCCGTTATCCACTTGGAGTAATTGGAGGAATTACCCCTTTCAACTTCCCAATGATGGTGCCATGCTGGATGTTCCCTCTAGCGATTGCGAGTGGAAATACGTTCATCCTAAAGCCATCAGAGCGTACGCCACTTTTGGCAAATCGTCTTGCGGAGTTACTGCATGAAGCAGGTCTTCCAAATGGTGTCTTCAATATCGTCCATGGTGCACATGATATTGTGAATGGCATTCTTAGCCACCCGGACATCCCGGCTGTATCGTTTGTAGGTTCTCAGCCAGTAGCTGAATATGTATACAAAACAGGAACCTCGAATGGCAAACGCGTTCAAGCACTAGCAGGTGCAAAAAATCATACCATTGTTATGCCAGATGCAGATATGGACTTAACTGTAACCAATATTATTAATGCTGCATTTGGATCTGCCGGGGAAAGATGTATGGCTTGTGCAGTTGTCGTTGCAGTTGGTGACGTAGCGGACGGTTTGGTTGAAAGGTTAGTAGAAGAATCGAATAAGATGACAATTGGTAATGGTTTAGAAGAAGGGGTATTCCTTGGACCAGTCATTCGAGATTCCCATAAAGACAAAACATTAAGCTATATCGAATCAGGTATAGAAGATGGCGCAAAACTTTTATGTGATGGCCGTAGCGACAAATCCACTTCAGAAGGTGGTTATTTTGTTGGACCGACCATTTTCGATCATGTGACACAGGAAATGAAGATTTGGAAAGAAGAAATCTTTGCACCAGTATTGTCTATTGTAAGGGTGGAAACATTGGAGGAAGCAATTGAGTTTGCGAATAAATCGGAGTTCGCAAATGGAGCTTGCTTATTTACAGATAGCGCCAAAGCAATTCGTCAGTTCAGAGAGGAAATCGATGCTGGAATGCTTGGTGTAAACCTTGGTGTGCCAGCACCAATGGCATTCTTCCCATTCTCTGGCTATAAAAAATCGTTCTACGGAGATTTGCATGCCAATGGGCGTGATGGGATTGAGTTTTACACGCGTAAGAAAATGTTAACAGCACGTCACTGAGTGTAAAGTATTTGTTCAAGCAAGGATAAATAGGCTGAAGCTTACAAATGCAAGCTTCATTTAAAAAAAGGGAGTGGAGAAAATGACAACTGCAAAAGAGACGACAAAGTCATTAGTGCAAAAAGACCGTGAAAATGTATGGCATCACATTTCTGCATACAACGAAAAGAATCCGCCGATGGTTGTCGAGAGTGGAGAGGGAGCGTGGATTACAGATCATGCTGGCAACCGTTTTCTAGACGGAATGTCTGGACTGTGGGCAGTGAATGTTGGCTACGGTCGCGAAGAACTTGCGCAAGCAGCATACGAGCAAATGAAAAAACTGGCGTATGTACCGATGACTCAAAGTCACGGACCAGCAATTGAATTAGCAGAAAAGCTAAATAAAATGCTTGGCGACGATTATCAGATTTTTTATTCGAATAGTGGCTCTGATGCTAATGAAGTAGCGTTTAAGCTGGCACGTCAATATCATCAGCAAAATGGGGAACCTTCTCGTTATAAATTTATTTCTCGTTATCGTGCCTATCATGGTAGTTCAATGGGCGCGCTAGCAGCAACAGGTCAAGCATTGCGTAAATATAAATATGAGCCACTTGCACCTGGATTCTTACATGTAGCACCGCCAGATAATTACCGTAGACCAGCAGGACAATCCATCGAAGAATATAACATTCAACGTGCTCAGGAATTTGAAGAAAAGATTATTTGGGAGCAAAAAGAGACGATTGCCGGAATTATTATGGAACCGCTCATTACAGGTGGCGGTATTCTGATTCCACATCCTGTTTATTTGGAAAAAGTCCAAGAGATTTGTAACCGTCATGGTGTATTGCTTATTGTAGATGAAGTGATTTGTGGTTTCGGTCGTACAGGAAAATCGTTTGGTCATCAGCATTTCAACTTGAAGCCGGATATCATTACGATGGCGAAGGGTCTGACAAGTGCTTACCTGCCGCTATCTGTAACTGCGATTCGCAAAGATATATACGAAAAATTCGATACTGGAGAAGAAAACAGCCACTTCCGTCATGTGAATACGTTTGGTGGAAATCCAGCAGCTTGTGCGGTGGCTTTAAAAAACCTAGAAATTATGGAAAGAGAAAATCTTTTTGAACGTTCTGCGGAAATTGGGGAACGTGTGCTAAAAGAGTTAGAAACTCTTAAAGACCACCCGTTTGTTGGAGATATCCGCGGTCTTGGTTTCCTAATTGGGATTGAGCTTGTAGAGGACAAGGAAACAAGAGAGCCAGCGACTAATGCACGTGTTGCAAAAATTATTGGTGAGTGTAAGGCAAACGGACTCATTATTGGACGAAATGGGGATACAGTTGCCGGTTATAACAATATTCTAGCACTTAGCCCACCGCTTTCTTGTACGGATGAAGATGTTGATTTTATCCTTGCGGTACTAAAAAAAGTATTTAAAGAAAACGAGTCTTTCAAAGGCTAAACCAAATCAAGGAATACTACACGTAGATCGAGGAGGAGTATAAATGAAAATCGGTGTTCCAAAAGAGATAAAAAACAACGAAAATCGAGTAGCAATGACACCTAGTGGAGTTGTTACATTAAAGAATGCTGGTCATGAAGTCTACATCGAAACAGGAGCTGGTTTGAAATCAGGTTTTACAGATGAGGACTACAACCGCGAAGGAGCTATTGTTGTTGCAACAGCAAAAGAGGCATGGCTAGCTGACATGGTAATGAAAGTAAAAGAACCGTTAGAAGAAGAATACGGTTATTTCCGAGAAGGGTTAATCCTTTTCACCTATTTACACTTGGCGGCAGAGCCAGCTTTGACAAAAGCTTTAATAGACAATAAAGTCGTTGCAATTGCTTACGAGACAGTACAATTGCCGAATAATACATTGCCATTGTTATCACCGATGAGTGAAGTAGCTGGTCGTATGGCTACACAAATCGGTGCACAATATCTGGAACAAATTCACGGAGGAAAAGGGGTTCTATTAGGAGGAGTTCCTGGTGTACCACGCGGCAAGGTGACCATTATCGGAGGTGGAATTGCTGGAACAAATGCGGCACGCGTTGCAATTGGTATGGGAGCACAGGTAACTGTTATCGATTTAAGTGTAGATCGACTCCGACAATTGGAAGAGCTTTTCGGGAATGATGTGCAGACACTCGCGTCCAACCCTTATAATATCGCTGTATCGGTGAAAGATTCTGACCTGGTTGTTGGAGCAGTTCTTATTCCGGGTGCACGAGCTCCGAAACTCGTTTCGGAAGAGATGATCAAGTCCATGAGTCCTGGTTCCGTACTTGTTGATATTGCGATTGATCAAGGTGGTATTTTTGAAACATCGGACCGAATTACAACGCATGATAACCCGACATATGAAAAGCATGGAGTTGTTCACTATGCCGTTGCCAATATGCCTGGAGCAGTTCCTTATACATCAACCATGGCTTTAACAAATATGACCGTACCATATGCTTTACAAATTGCGAACAAGGGATACGTTCAAGCTTGTCTTGATAATGAGCCCTTAGCAAAAGGTGTCAATATATTAGATGGTCATGTGACGTACAAGGCGGTGGCGGAAGACCTTGGGTATGCATTTAAATCGATACAAGAGCTACTAAAGAAGGAATTTGCACATCAATAGATCAAAAGAAACGAAGTAAGTAAGAATAAAGAGCGATTATTTTGTAGAATACAACATACAAACAAAGGGCAGCTTCTCCTAATTTAAAATTTAGGGGAGTGGCCCTTCTTTTTATTAGGTGCAATTGGAAACTGAACTAGTGAATATAAAATTGACTGCAGAGTCATAAGAAATAGTTTATCTACTCCAATAATTAAATAAGCAGTACAATTTGATTAAGGGTTTGGATAGCATATCCACCTTCGAAATGGAACTTTATTTTTATTAACCAAAATAAAATGAACGATTTACGATTTCAAACTGTCTAATAGATAACGAGGGGGTGGGAGCATGAATTTGGAAAAACGAGCAATCGCGGGTGATGAACAAGCATTATTGGAGTTATTAACCCGACATGAGGAAACGCTTTACCGGACGGCCTTTGCATATCTGAAAAATGAGCATGATGCAGTTGAAGCGGTACAAGAGCTGACGTATCGAGCTTTAAAAAAGATTCATACCGTAAAAGAACCTGCATACATAGCAACATGGCTTGTCCGAATTATTATTAATATTTGTTTAGACGTGAAAAAGAAGCAAGAGAAATTTATCTATAATCATGATGTGGAAATTGCATCAACGGATCAGCAACCATTCGAAATGGCTGATATCATCGCAAGCTTACCACCAGAACAACAAGAACTAATTTACTTAAAATATTTCCAAGATATGAAGAACACAGACATTGCACAGTTTAAGCAAATTCCCGAAGGTACTGTGAAATCAAGGCTACACACGACATTAAAAAGATTACGCGTCCTTATTGAAAAGGAGGAACTGTAAATGACTAACTTGAACGAGCAGGACTTGCATAAGCTTACCAAGGAGTTAGAAGCAATTGAAATCCCGAAAGAAGCCTTACATCAAGCACGTATGAAAGCAGTGCAACAGCATCGATTAACAAAGAAGAGAAAACGTCGTCTGTATTCAGGTGCAAGTGTAGCTGCTATTATGCTGGTACTGTTAGTAGCATCCATTCGTGTATCTCCCGTATTTGCACAAACGATGGCCAAGATTCCAGGATTTGATTCTATCGTGCACATGATTTCTTTTGATAAAGGAATTGGTGATATTGTTGAAAATAATTACTATGAGGAACTTGGAATTAAGGTAACGGAAGGCGATTATACGTTGACTTTACAAGGTGTCGTGGCTGACCATTCCGGGATGACAATATTCTATAAGCTGGAATCTCCCTTTGATCTATCCGATTTGAGTATAACTTCTATAGAAGTGTCCCAACAAGGCATCCCATTTGGTGTAATTAATTCCTACATTACCTCTCATTCTGGTGAAAGGAAGGTACATGAAGACAAAGTTGAAATTACGTCTACTAATGATTTATCTTATGACAATAAGAAATTTGAATTTAATTTAAGTTTGAGTGATGTAGCAGAAACTAAGTTCGCCGTACCGTTCACTCTCACTAAGCCTATTGAACAACCAAAAGTATATGAGGTGAATCAAACTGTTGTCGTAGATGGACAAACAATAGACATTAAACAGTTGAAAATTTCACCGTTACGTGCAGAAATTCGTCTAGCTGCTGACGAACAAAACACGATGCAATTACTAAAATTCACATCAATTCGGTTGATTGATGAGAATGGCGAAGAATGGGGGCAACAAAGAAATGACTCGGGAGGAGTCAGCAATTTGGAAGACGGTGACGTGAACTTATTCTTACAAAGTAATTACTTCCGACAGCCGAAAAAAATAACACTAGAAATAGATAGAATTCAAGCACTTCCAAAAGGATCGGACTATATCGAAGTAGATTTTGAGCAAAAGAAAGTCCTCTATATGCCAAGTGATTTGGATATTACTGTTCAAGTACCATCGGATAATACATTGGAAGTCACTTATCCATCTGGCGGTTGGCTGCTGTTTTCTCAAATGGTGGATCAAGAAGGCAAAAGTTTAAGTAATAATCTAATTGAAACGCATATGAGCAGAGAAGAACCATATGTCACAGAAGTCTCTACATTTGATTTTGAAAAGGTAGTGAATCCAATTCGATTCCATATTAATAGCTATCCACTGTATTTGGACGGTAAGCTAGAAATTGATATACCTCTTTATGAATAGTGTTTCACCTTTACGTAATAAACCCCCACCGTTATAAGGAATTAAACCCCCTTAGCGGCGGGGGTTATTGTGTATTCGCTGGATGGATAAAAGTATCACTTTATCGAAGAAGGCAGCTAACAGAATCCCAACTGCATATCGAAATAAATCTACTGTCAGAAATCCTTTGCCGAATATTAAAGCTCCGAGTGAAGTAGCACGAATTTGCTTTATCCACTCTCCTTGATATAGCTGGCTGAATTCAATGCTATAACAAAAAAGGAAACTAATCCAAATAGCTAAGACTAACCTTTTACGCACCAAAAGGAAACGGAGTCCGTAATAGACCATCATAGCCCAAATAACATCCCCAGCGTTTTCTGCTATAAACGGCGGAAGTTCATGGCTATATCTCCTAGAGGCTAGCCCCAAGAAAATGGTAGTGGCAACTGTAATTACATAGGCTATCCTAATTTTAATGTAACATAAATTGATGTATTCGTTTTTTATAGTCAATGAGATCACTCTTTGGAATATATTTAATCTTCAATATACAAGTATTGTATTGTGGAAGCAAGGGTTGGACAAATCGAATTCTTTGCAGTAGTAATTTGTATAGTATGCATTTGCTGGCAACGGTATTGTCTTATTATAGAAGGAGATAACAGAATTTAAGTTGAATATGTATATAATAGAAGGAGTGAAAAATGTATAAAAATAAATGTTCCTACTTCTGGGTGGCTTTTACAAATACCGTTATTCTTTGTTTGGCTCAAATTACTTATTCGTCAATCCTAGCCGAAATTATGGATACATTAGTTTTTCAATTTTTAGTTTTTCCTTTAATCATTGTATTAATAAATACTATTCTTTGGTTCAGCAAGTTCAAACTAAAATTTTATCAACATGCGCTATTCGTCTAAGGCGCTTTCTTTGTTTCGGTTATTGTTTCTTCATTTCTACTATTAGTAGGGTTAGACCCTCAGGAACTTCCACCTGGTGAAGTGGTATTATTTGCGGATGTTTTATTTATTTTTATCACAGCATCCGTACAGTTGTTAATTTTAATGCTGTTAAATTTCATTATGTATATTTTTTATAGAATCTTTACTTAATGGAAAATTATTTAAAGCTCTTATGAAAAAGTCACCTTCAGCAGGTTTTCGCGTTTAATAAATGTTATTGCATAGGAGGTATTGGTCATAAAAACTAAAGTCAACTATCCATTTATATATTTCTTGATGGATCAAAATATAGTGTTTGTTTATAAAATCGAAACACAAAATTACATATCTGTTTTGGATTTAAGTAGAACGGAAGCTTGGGGAACATTTGAATTAGAACAAGAAGAGGAATTTGAAACATTCGATCATTACAAAAGTAATCCTATTCAAGGCAGAACTTTTTTTGCAAATCAGGATGACATGGTCTTGCTGGTAGAATCCATTAATCAACAGATTCAAAAAAATCGTCAGTTACGAACAGATGGCCCGGTACATATCGTTTCCTCTGAATCCGCGGCGGGTTCTTTACGAGCGGGTCTAGAAAGGCCAAAGACTGTAATTGGCTTCCCCGATTTCCTTTCTATTGGGCCATTGGGAGAACTGGATAAAAAAACAGGGCAAACTTTTCGAAAAGATTGGTTAATCGAAAATATTAACATTGAACAGGAAGTAGAATATCCCGTAAAATTTTCAAATACACTCCGAGAAATAGAAGATATACCTAATGAAGTTCCTATCTATATTTGGTATGGAAACAATGCAAATGAACAAATATGTATGCGATTCCTAATCTATCTATTGAATGAAAAAACAAATGAGATATTTTTAATTAATTCCACCGAACTGTATGAAAAACACATAAATACTCAAAAACAACAGCAATACATTTCCAATACCAGCCAAATGGAATCCCCAAATTTAAAAATGTTGTTTGAAAAAAATAAAAAGGCTACTGCATTATCCGAAAAAGAACGGAGCCATTTACAATTGGATTGGGAAGCATTAGCAAAAACGAAAGAAGTCCTGCGTATTTGGAGCAATGGTGAAATAAAAGGCGTGCCTGAAAATCACACTGATTCGACCATCTTACATATGATAGAAGATCTCCAAAAACAGCAAGGAAACAATGATTTTATCAAAATTGGAAAACTATTAGAAGAATTTTTTGTACAAATGGATGGGTTTGTTGATATTTTCTTTTTGGAATATAGGATTCGGCATTTAATATATAGTGGCTTTCTCGAGATAAAAGGAATACCTAAATCGCTATGGAATTATAGTGTAAGAATGCGCAATGAATGAACGGCTGTCTAATCGAACCGGAAATTGCACTTGAATAGTTTAGAAATGGGAAGTAATCAGTATTGTTTGCTGAATATCTTCCTTTTATTTTGTTTAAAAAGTAAAACGAAGTATTCAAAAAGTAAAATAAACTATACAAAAAGACAATTAAACTATACAATAAATGTAGAACGTTTGGAGGGAGCAGTTTGCTAAAAAATCGAGTAAAGGAATTAAGAGCTAGATTCAACTTGACGCAGGGGGATCTTGCTGAAAAAACGGGCGTAACAAGACAGACAATTGTTTCGTTAGAAAAAGGCAGCTACACCCCATCATTACTGCTCGCAATAAACATAGCAGAAGTGTTTGGAGAACCCATTGAACAAATTTTTTATAAGGAGGACGATGCAACAAAATGAGGATGTATATCACAGTTATTTTGAGATGTTTGCTTTTTGCAGCAATGGCGCTAAGTGTATATGATTATGTAAAAATTAATCAATATTTCGAACTGTTCGGGCGCGGTTATATCGATGAATTCTCTTTATATGTCACTACATGGAGAGGAACTTTTCTTTCTATTGTTACTATATTATTAATTATTTTTAATGTGATTGACTTTATCGTAGTTAAGAAAAAGAAAAATGCTCTGTTAAAGGAATATATTCTTTCTGAATATGATGTCTCGGATGAGCGAGCTGTTGAAATCACTGGCAAAGCTGTTCGTTATGCATTTGTTTTTATTATTTTTTACACAATTGTTCTTCTAGCGTCGTATATGTTTATACCAAATTATTTTCTCGATTATCCTTGGTATCCTATATTTACCACCGCTTCGATACCTATTCTTGGTTTGATCATTTATTTAATAACGTTTAAGTACTTTCATGCTCGATAGAATAGGGGGAATCCATGAGGTCTTTTCAATATTTATAGTATTTTATTGTCCCTTTTCCCAATGACAACAATATTTTTCGATGAACTAATAGCTTATTTGATATTTCCAGTTGCAGTTCAATCGATAATTGGTCTGTTAACTTACTTAATTACGTACAAAGTACATTATTCAAGGTGAATAAGGGGAGATGAAATGTGGAAGAAATAAATATGGAAATTCTACTAACATCAATTAGAAAATTATTAGCGTACGCTACGTCCGTAAGAAAAATTGACGCGGAGTATAAACTTTATCAAGAACAGGAAAACAGAAAATTGTATGGATACAAGCAAGCTGAGCAATTTGTTGGCTGTATTGGAGTTGAATTGACAGTGGAGAATACTTGTATTATTAAACAGATTGCCGTATCTCCCGATATGAGAGGTCGGGGAATAGGGGAGAGAATGATAGATTTTATAATTGAAAACTATGCTCACTCCAAGATTTTTACAGAAACAGATCAAGATGCAGTGAATTTTTATAAAAAAATGGGATTTACTATTACGAGCCTAGGCGAAAAATACCTAGGAGTTGAACGCTTTATGTGTGAATACAAAAGAACAGGAAGTATGAAAATACAGGAGGATTGATGATGGGCCACGAAAGAGCATTGGAACAATATATAAGTGCGACAAATACCCATGACTTCAACAATGTGAGAAGCGTTCTTCACGAAGATGCAATTTACTGGTTTTCAAACAATACTTGTACAACTAGCCGTGAGATTCAAAGTTATTTTGAAAATGCATGGAATGTTATTAAAGAAGAGGTCTATTCATCAGAAGATATTAAGTGGTTGACAAATGATGAGAGATCCGCGACATGTATTTACACCTATCGATACGAAGGATATTACAATGGGGAATTTGTGAAAGGTAGTGGAAGAGCCACGAACATCTTCACAAAAGAAGCTAATGGCGAATGGAAGCTAATCCACGAACACTTAAGCAGCATATAAAAATTGCAAGATAGGAAAACATCGAATGTTACAAATATATTATAGGTGCCTGGCACCAAAATGGGGGCTTTTTGAATGACAGATGCGATTTTGGCATCTTTGATTTTTCTTCTGACACTCACTTTAGTTATTTGGCAGCCTTGGAACTTATCCATTGGATGGTCTGCGTGTGGCGGGGCTTTGATTGCTTTAGTAGTTGGAGTGGTGGGATTTCAAGATGTACAAGAAGTAATAGGAATTACATGGAATGCAACATTGACTTTTGTTGCAATTATTATCATTTCATTGATTTTAGATGAAATTGGATTGTTTGAGTGGGCGGCGCTTCATATGGTGAAAGCTGCTAAAGGTAATGGTGTGAAGATGTTTGTGTATGTAAGTATATTAGGTGCGATTGTGGCAGCTTTTTTTGCTAATGATGGTGCGGCACTTATACTAACGCCAATTGTACTTGCAATGGTGCGACATTTGCATTTTAAAGAGCAGATGATTTTTCCGTTTATTATGGCAAGTGGATTTATTGCGGATACCACCTCTTTACCATTTGTCGTGAGTAATTTAGTGAATATTGTATCGGTTGATTTCTTTGGTATTGGATTTGCGGAATATGCTTATCGAATGTTGATACCCAATTTATTTTCCTTAATTGCAACAATAACGGTGTTATATATCTATTTTAGAAAAAGTATCCCGAAAACTTATGATTTATCAAAATTGCGCATGCCTCGGGAAGCAATAAAAGATGTTGGAATGTTCCACTTATCCTGGGGAGTGTTATGTATCTTGCTTGTCGGATACTTTATTAGTGAATTTATTGATATGCCGATATCCATTATCGCAGGGGTCATCGCTGTTTTATTTTTATTGATGGCGAGAAGAAGTGCCGCAGTAAATACAAAGGCGGTTATAAAGGGAGCACCTTGGAGTATCGTTTTTTTCTCTATCGGTATGTATGTCGTTGTATATGGAATGGGAAATGCTTGGCTAACAGGTTCTTTGGCAAGTGTTGTTCAATTTATAGCAAACAAAGGACTATTTGTTGCGACGATTGGAATGGGCTTTATCGCAGCATTTTTATCTTCCGTAATGAATAATTTGCCTACTGTCATGATTGATGCATTAGCAATCGCGGAAACGAATACTTCTGGGACGATACGTGAAGCACTTATTTATGCAAATGTGATTGGATCGGATTTAGGTCCTAAGATTACTCCTATTGGTTCGCTTGCGACACTCGTGTGGTTACATGTTTTATCTCAAAAAGACATTATAATTTCATGGGCTACTTATTTTAGAACAGGAATTGTATTAACGATCCCAATTTTATTTATTACGTTATGCGGGCTCTATCTAACTTTACTAATTTTCTAGAGAGGGATGCTTTTCAGCGTACAGCGGAAGTATTTGTCCTTCCACTCAGATACATAATTATTAGTACAATAAAACCAAAGAATTAAGAGGATAAATGGTTGATTTGAATCATAGCTTGTACAATAAAAACAGAACGTATGTGTGGTATAATAGAAGAGTAATAAAATAGCGTGTTCAAGGGTGGTCGGCATTTCCAATTCACTATTTTTGGATTTTTTCCAAAATAGGAAAGGAGATGTTGCTATATGACAACTTTCGAGTCTTTAATGTTCGCAGTGGCGTTCGCTGGTTTGATCGTTTCCATACTTACTTTTACTAAAGAAAAAAAGTAAACCACCCCTGAGCTTACCGGCAATTGGGTGGTTTACTAATCTTCACTGCTGATCGCCTTTGAAGCGATGCTATGGCATTACAGGAACGTTTGGTGTTGTCGCACCAAGCGTTCTTTTTATTTTATCCTGTGTCTACTACGATTATAACATCATTTAAGAGTTTGAGTAAATAAAAGCAATCCATCATATGAAATGCTAAACGGAGCATCCATACCTAACTTCCCAAATTGTGAGCTACAGCTGACTGAAGCAATCATTCACTTGTTAGATAGATTGAAACTTTTTGTTGAATGAATCGTAAACATTATTTGGGAGGTGAGCACTTGAAAAAATATTTGCTGTTCATGATGAGTTTTGCTGTATTATTTTTTATATTGCAAATAGGATCGGGGATGTTACTTACGCTACTAAATACACCAGAAATAACTTCGACTGGCGCAGGTATGTATTCTGAAGTTGATTTTGGAAATGCATCACCCATTTATTTAGTAGGTGCAGTTTTAGCTGCTACCATTGCATTTTTCCTTTCACAACATTTACTCTCAAAAAGAATACGTCTATTTAAGCTTTTAAATGAATATAAAAGGGGAGCACATATGTAATATGATGCCCCCCTTTTTTGTTTTACTATCGAAAATAATAAGTCGAAATCCGGTCGATGAAGTCTATTTCCAAGTCCCCTTGTCTTTTTACAATAATGTAAGTAGAGACGGAAGGTAATTTAAACAAATCAAAGTGTGGTTGCATCATTTTACCTTCGATTAGTTCTCGTCTAACAATGGAGTGTGGCAAAAAAGAAACTCCTAGTCCATCTTGGATGAATCTTTTAGTTATATGGGCTTGTGTTACTTTCATCGTTCGAAGACTGACAATATCTTTGTTCAGTTGCAATAAAAGGTCGTCCCAAAAGACTGGATGATGATGCGTAAATAGATAATTTTTCTGCAGAACGTCTTTTATATCAATAGGTGGACCACTTTCTTCATCGTATTCATCAAAAGGCATAATAAATAATATAGGATCCTCATAGATTGGAATAGATTGTATATTTCTTTGTTGTGCTTCCAGTGCTGAAACGCCTATATTGACCTCTCCTTGCTCCACCAGTTGTTCTATATGATGCGATTCTTCTATACGAATACTTATCTCCACATCCGGATGATGTTTCATAAAAGAACGTAAAACATTTGGTAAAATCGTTTCCGCCATAAGTGGTGAAATGGCAATACTCCAGTTACGGCGATATCCCTGGGCAAATGCTTGTACTTTGCCTACACTATTTTCAATTCGGTTCACTATTTGCTGCGCCTCTGGTAAAAAGAACTTTCCTGCGTCTGTTAGTGACACTCGATTATTTTGTCTCTCAAAAAGCGGGGTACCTAAATGTTCTTCCAATAACCGAATATGAACAGTAACGCTCGGTTGGGATAACATTAATTTTTCGGAAGCTTTTCGAAAGTTGAGCGTTTCTGCCGCAATGCAAAATGTTTTAAGCCATTGATACTCCATACTTTCACCTACTCGATTAATAATGTTAATTAATTTAATTATATATATTTAATTTTCATTATCAACTAACGCTCATATACTAAAATTAAAGGAGATGGTTAAATATGTATCAAAGAGGACTAAAGGATATAGTAGCGGTGCATACAAGCATCGCATCTGTCGAAGGAAACATAGGGGAGCTAAGGTATAGAGGGGTTAAAGTCGATGAATTGGTACCTAATCTTTCGTTTGAAGAGCTAGCAAACTTTCTTTGGACTGGAAAACGGACAAGCGCCACTCTTCAAAACAATAGAGAACTTCCGAATCATATCAAAAATATTATTGACTCGCTACCAAAAGAAACTCTATTAATGGATGCCATGAGAACAGCAATATCTGCGTATGCTCATAAGGAATTCAAAGAAAAAACGATACAGGAACAAGCTATCATACTAACAACTGCTTTACCAATCATTGTGGCAAGACATTACCGAAATCAGCATGATCTCCCAATAGTGGAAGCGAATGAGAATTTATCCCATACAGCCAACTATTTATGGATGATAAATGGAGAAGTCCCAAGTGAAGTACAAGTGGAAGCACTGGAGACCTATTTAAAGCTGACGATGGAGCATGGTTTAAATGCTTCCACATTTGCAGCAAGAGTAACGATTTCGACGGAATCTGATTTAACAGCAGCCATTACTTCCGCACTTGGAACGATGAAAGGCCCACTTCACGGTGGTGCCCCGTCTGGCGTTATCGATTTACTAAATGAGTTTAAGGACCCTTCCTCCATTCGAGCAATTGTAGAGAATAAAATCAAGAATGGAGAAAAAATAATGGGATTCGGCCACCGCGTTTACAAAACAGAAGATCCACGTTCGATTCTTTTGCGCGAAAAATGTTTGCAGCTACAAGGAAAAGACGCCTGGTTAGACTTAGCGACAATAGCTGAAAAAGAGATTATCGATTTACTCGCTGAGCACAAGCCGGGACGTAAATTGTATACGAACGTAGAATATTATGCAGCGGCCATTATGCGCTCGATTGATATGCCGGCAGAGCTATTCACTCCTACGTTCAGTGTAGCAAGAATGGTTGGCTGGACTGCCCATGCTATTGAGCAGATTAATGACAACACTATATTCCGTCCCGAATCTGTTTATGTAGCTGAGATAAAAGAGGGGATAAATTCTTAAATTGAACACACGAAGAAGAGAATGTTTTTCTTCGTGTGTTTTTTCGTTATATTTATTAGTAGACATCACCATAAATTTAGAAGGGAGGTAAATTGGAGATAAAGAGATGGATATTGAACACTTTATGAAGGCTAACTATCCAAATCTGAAATTGAGGTCACCTTTATTTTATGAATAGGATATTGGAATTCGGTCTGAACTTGGCGTTAACATGCAAGAGAAACATCACTATATATGATATGTTCGATCAGAAAATGATTTAACATGTGTATGACGACCATGGATGTGATTTGCTAGCAACTTCTCCTGAGTCTATACGAAAAATGTAAGATAGTTTTAATAATTGGATACTAGATTACAATCGAAAAGATTGACGAGGTGTTTAAACAATGAAAAGAATATACATAATCAGGCATTGTAAAGCAGAAGGACAGGAAGAAAATGCTAACTTAACTTCTGAGGGTTACAATCAAGCAATGATGCTGAGGGATTACTTTGAAAATATGAAGATCGACAAAATAATTTCTAGCCCTTATGTACGAGCAGTTCAATCCATTAAACCTTTGGCTGAAAGCAAAGAAATGGACATTATAAAAGATGCTAGACTCTCTGAAAGGATACTCAGCACGGCGAATTATTCCAATTGGCTGGAAAAGCTTAAGATGACCTTTCAAGACAAATCATTAACATTCTTGGGGGGAGAATCTAGCGATGAAGCACTATGTAGAATCAGTTTAGTCTTGGAGGAAGTTATAAATTCTTCTGCAGAAGATGTTATTCTTGTCACACATGGGGCTATTATGTCTTTGTTATTAAACAGCATGGATGAAGGATTTAGTTTTGAACAGTGGCAATCATTATCGAATCCTGATATTTACTTGATTGAAGTGCTAGAAGGGGAAAGAACCTTTAAGCGAATATGGAAATGAAATAGAAGTTTTTGTAATACGCTATATAAAAGAAGCAAGCAGAAAAATGGCAATTTATTTTTCCGCTTGCTTTCTCGTTTGAGTGCACTTTCACATAATTAAAATAAAGTTTCAACTTCCGAAATAAATTCTACTATTCATCTTCCGAAATGTATGAACATTTGCTAAACTATATTAGTCTTAATATAGAAACATGGGGGAAAAAATGTGAGAGTATTTTTGGATTTAGGATGGTTTTTTAAAGAAAGAAAAAAGCAATATTTACTGGGGATTGTTATGCTTATGCTCGTTGCTTTTTTACAGCTGATCCCTCCTAAAATTATTGGGTATGTTGTAGATGAAATAAGTGCGGGCACTTTAACGAGTGCTACCTTATTAAAATGGCTTGGAATTTTAGCGGTAGCTGCAATCGGTATGTATGCATTGCGTTACTACTGGCGCATCATGATTTTTGGTTCAGCCATTTTTCTAGCAAGACAGCTAAGAGAAAGATTGTTTCGTCATTTTACGAAAATGGCTCCTTCGTTTTATCAGAAAAAACGAGTGGGAGACTTGATGGCTCATGCTACGAATGATTTGTCTGCTGTTCAACAAACGGCAGGAGCTGGTGTACTGACTCTTATCGATTCCATCACAACAGGTGGCTTTGTTATTGCGGCTATGGCTATAACAATTAACTGGAAGCTGACGTTAATCGCGCTTATCCCATTACCACTTATGGCTATCTTAACGAGCTATTATGGTAAGCTATTGCATCAACGTTTTCGTTATGCGCAAGAAGCATTTTCCAATTTAAATGATAAAGCACAAGAAAGTATTTCTGGTGTGAAAGTCATTAAAACATTCGGACAAGAAAAAGAGGATACCGAAGATTTCGTGCAATTATCGCAAGACGTAGTAGATAAAAACATTCGCGTTGCCAAAGTGGATGCCTTATTTGATCCCACGATTTCACTCATTGTTGGAATTTGTTTCTTCTTATCGATTATATTTGGAACTCGATTTATATTAGCGGATGAGATGTCAATTGGAGACTTGTTTGCATTCACTTCTTATTTGGGACTACTCGTCTGGCCGATGCTTGCTTTCGGCTGGTTATTTAATATTGTTGAGCGTGGACGTGCTTCGTATGACCGTATTATGAATTTATTGGATGAAGAGATTGAAATTGATGATAAAGAAAATGCTCTTGAACAAAAGCCGGAGGGAAATATACAATTTCATGTGGATGAGTTTAAATTTCCAGGTGACGAAAGATCTGCCATACATGATGTTCACTTTACGCTTAAACGCGGTGAAACATTAGGAATCGTCGGAAAAACGGGGTCTGGTAAAACAGCGATACTTAAACTATTAATGCGAGAATTCGAAGGATATAAAGGGCAAATCTTATATGGAGAACACCCAATAGATGTATACAAAAAACGGAGTTTACGTGAAGCAATCGGGTATGTTCCTCAGGATCATTTCTTGTTCTCCACAACGGTAGCCGGAAACATTGCGTTCGCTAATGCAGGCGCTTCTATGGAACAGGTCCATGAAGCTGCGAAACTTGCATATATTCATGAAGATATATTGCAGTTTACGGATGGTTATAACACGGTTGTCGGCGAACGAGGAGTGTCTTTATCAGGTGGTCAAAAACAGCGTATTTCAATTGCGCGTGCTTTGATGATGGATCCTGAGCTACTAATTCTGGATGATTCTTTGTCTGCAGTAGACGCACGGACGGAAGAGGCCATACTAGAAGCTTTAAAAGCAAAACGACAGAATGAAACGACGATCATCACTTCTCATCGATTGAGTGCGATTCAACATGCACACCAAATAATCGTTATGAGTGAAGGGACCATTAAAGAAAAAGGCTCCCATGAACAATTAATGGAGTTAAAGGGAATGTATTTTGAAATGTATCAATTACAACAACTTGAATCATTAGTGGAACAAGGAGGTGAAGCATAATGGATGAAAAACAGCTACAGTTAAGCGGAAAAGATCAGTGGAAGGTTTTCAAACGTTTGCTCACCTATTTAAAGCCTCATAAGAAAGTTATTGCTTTAGCTTTATTTTTACTGATTTTGACGGTGATAGGAGACATTTTAGGCCCATTTCTTATCAAGGTATTTATGGATGATTATTTAACTCCACGAAATTTCCCGACAGGTCCCATTGTCGGTTTAGCACTTGGCTACGTCTTCATACAAGTTGGAAATGTCATCGTGAGCTATTTTCAATTGTTAAGGTTTCAAGAAATTGCGTTAAAAATTATTCAACAAATGAGAATCGATGTTTTCTCAAAGGTGCATAAATTGGGCATGCGATACTTTGACAAAACCCCTGCAGGAAGCATTGTATCTCGTGTAACGAATGATACGGAAGCGATTAAAGATATGTTCGTGAGTGTATTAGTGGCATTTGTACAAAGCGGATTTTTAGTAATCGGTGTATATATCGCGATGTTCATCATGAATGTAAAATTAGCACTGGTTACCATTGTTTTGTTGCCAATATTATTTTTTATCATTACAACGTATCGAAAACATAGCTCGATTGTGTATCAAGATTTGCGAGAAAGGCTGAGCCAATTAAATGCAAAGCTAGCGGAATCTTTACAGGGAATGACAATGATACAAGCGTTCAGACAAGAAGATAGACTGCAAGATGAGTTTAATGCAATAAATGATAAGCACTGGAATGCAGGTAAACGCAATATCAAGCTAGATAGCTTGCTGCTTCGACCAGCAATCGATTTAGTGTACGCCTTAGCAATTATTATGGTCCTCAGCTATTTTGGGATTATCTCAATGAATAATGTAGTAGAAGTAGGGGTTATTTATGCGTTCGTTACTTATATAGACCGATTCTTTGAGCCTATCAATCAAGTAATGCAACGATTGTCTATATTCCAACAAGCGATTGTTGCCGCTTCACGTGTATTTAAATTATTAGATGAAGAAGATTTGGCACCTTCGCAAAAAGATATAGCGAATGCAAAAATTGAACAAGGAAAAATCGAATTTCAAAATGTTACTTTTTCTTATGATGGGAAAACAGATGTGCTAAAGAATATTTCGTTTACTGCAGAACCTGGCCAAACGGTAGCATTAGTAGGGCATACAGGAAGTGGGAAAAGTTCCATTATCAACTTGTTGATGCGTTTTTATGAGTTTGAACAAGGAGATATTAAAATTGATGGGCATTCTGTGAAAGACTTTCAGAAGGAAGAAATCAGGGAAAAAGTAGGCCTTGTCCTACAAGATCCGTTTTTGTTCTACGGAGATATTGAGAATAATATTCGATTACATGATCAAGAGATGAGTGATGAGGAAGTAAAAGCAGCTGCAGAATTTGTGCAAGCCAATATATTTATCGAAAAGCTTCCAAATACGTACAAGCAAAAAGTAACAGAGAGAGGCTCTACTTTTTCAAGTGGACAAAGACAATTAGTTGCTTTTGCGCGTACAATCGCAACGAACCCAAAAATCTTAGTATTGGATGAAGCAACTGCAAATATTGATACCGAAACGGAAGTTGCCATTCAAAGTAGTTTAGAAAAGATGCGAAAAGGACGTACTACGATTGCTATTGCCCATCGTTTAAGCACGATTGCCGATGCGGAGCTTATACTTGTTCTGCATCACGGGGAAATAGTGGAGCGTGGTACTCACCAAGAACTTCTTAACCAAAAAGGTTTATATCATAAAATGTATCTATTACAAAACAATGTGGTGGATGATATCGCCTAATTAATATAGCCTAACAACCCAGCAAGAGTTAAAAAACTTTTGCTGGGTTGTTAAATTTACGTATTATCAAAGATATCAATATGTGGAAAGACCAATCACCAAGTAACCGACTATTTTTCTATTATGATACAATAGTTGTGGAAACAAGAAAGGTCGTAAGAGAAGATGTATTCAATAATAGAATGTACAAAAATGGTTACAGAGCAAGGTCAAAACGTTGTAGCATGTGCAAAAGAATTAGAGCAGCTAGCTATGAAATCAGGGAAGGAGCGCTCTAATTTATATGAAAGATATTGTGCAAATCAACATTCTTTCAATGTATATACATATATGAATTCTACAATTGAACACTTAGCTGAGGTTCAAGTATTTCAAAGAAAAATAGTTTTATTTGGAGCAGTTTTTGTAGATACCCGAATAGATTATGAGGCAGAGGTGAATGCGCAACAAGCAACGAAAGCGTATGAAGACTTAGCTGTAGCATTACAAGAATTGAGAAATGCGCTCCAGTTTATCCCGCATTAACGGGCAGTAAGACTCCCACTTCAAGATTTAAGAAAAGTGATAAGATAAGTGGGGGGTAAACTGCCCGTAAAAGCCCGATTGGTTCAACTAACAATCAGTGGGGGATAAAGAACCCCCCACTGATTGAAGTTTCACTTTATCCCGCATTAACGGGCAGTAAGACTCCCACTTCAAGATTTAGGAAAAGTGATAAGATAAGTGGGAGGGAAACTGCCCGTAAAAGCCCGATTGGTTCAACTAACAATCAGTGAGGGATGACGGGGACTCGAAGCGCGACGTCCATGTCGCAACGTCCCCACTAGCACGTCCTGTGCGACGAAAAACCCCCACTGATTGAAGTTTCACTTTATCGAGGAAACACATAAATGAAAAATAATTTATATCGATCTAAAATTCACCTAACTTGTCTTACAGTAGGTGATTTTTTATAATGGATTTTGTACATCTGGAGAGTGAATGCAAAAAGGAATAATTTTTTTCCAGCCTTCCGTAAAAGTTCAACATTTGCTAAACTTAAAAAGTCTGAATTATATATTTTGAGAAAGCATATTTTAACTATATTGGAGTACTACAAGCAACTACCTATGAAGATGTTTTTGTTTCATAATGGTAAGAAAGAGAAGAGTGATTAAAAGAGTCAAAAAGCTGTCACAAGCAATTGTAGAGTCAAAGCGAGGTAAATTTGGTACGATAGGGACAGTAAATCGGAAAGGAAGACAGCCGTGAGTACCGACATTAATCTTTTATTGGCGTTTGGAGCCGGATTTTTAAGCTTTATCTCTCCTTGTACACTGCCATTATATCCTGCATTCTTATCTTATATTACGGGAATGTCACTAGAAGAAATCAAAACAGACAAAAAATTGATGCAAAGAAGAGGAATGTTACACACATTATTCTTTTTGTTAGGATTTTCAATTATATTTGTTGCAATAGGGTTCGCCACCTCTTTAGTAGGTACATTCTTTATCCAATATGGAGATTTGCTACGCCAAATTGGTGCAATTTTTATTGTTATTTTTGGATTGATCATCGTTGGTATATTTAATCCAGCATTTTTAATGAAAGAAAAACGCCTTCACTTTAAAAATCGTCCTTCCGGATTTTTAGGAACCATTCTGATTGGGATGGCATTTGCAGCAGGATGGACACCGTGTACAGGACCAATTTTAGCAGCAGTAATCGTAATGGCAGGATCAAATCCAGATGTTGGTATATGGTATATGCTAGCTTATGTATTAGGATTTGCGATTCCATTTTTCGTCTTATCTTTCTTTGTTACAAGACTTAACTGGATTCGTAAAAACAGCAATTTAATCGTAAAAGTAGGCGGTTATATAATGATTGCCCTAGGAATTTTATTGTTTTTTGACGGTTTAGAATATATTATACGTGTTTTAAGTCCGTTTTTTGGTGATTTTACAGGGTTTTAACCGTTTGAAGGATTTTAGATTTCATTGGTAAGGGGGCACCGGTATGAAAACCGTATTAGTAGTGGATGATGCAATTTTCATGCGAACTACGATTAAAAGAATGCTTGAAGAACATCAATTTGACATAATTGGTGAAGCAGCTAATGGACAAGAAGCAGTGGAAATGTATAGAAAATTATTACCAGATGTAGTAACGATGGATATTACGATGCCGGGTATGACAGGGATTGATGCAGTCAAAGCGATCATCTCCGAGCACCCAGATGCAAAAATAGTGATGGTTACTGCTCTCGGACAACAAAAACTAATAGTAGATGCACTCGAGTCCGGCGCCAAAGATTTCATAACTAAACCATTTAACCCTGAACAAATCGTGCAAGTGCTAAAAAACGTGACAGCCGACTCAGAATAGATGCATTAGAATTGAAGGATATGATATATATGATATTTGAAAAAATTTCACCAAACGTAATGATCATTGTTTCTACGGTGTTTGCTATCGGAATGGGAATAGCGGTTACGACCATTAGAGCGAAATCTGCCAAACGACCGGCAAGTGTAAAGAAAATATTGTTGCCTCCACTTTTTATGTCTACTGGAGCATTGATGTTTATCTTTCCCTTTTTTCGAGTAACAGGGTTAGAATTTTTAGAGGCGATAGTTGCTGGAATATTATTTTCCACTGTGCTAATTTGGACTTCCAAATTTGAACACAGAGATGGTGAAATTTATTTGAAGCAATCAAAAGCATTTATTTTTATCCTGTTCGGATTGTTAATCATACGTATTATTGGAAAGCTAGTGCTTAGCTCTACAATTAATGTTGGGGCACTTAGTGGCATGTTCTGGATATTGGCATTTGGTATGATTGTTCCATGGAGAATTGCGATGTATATGCAATTTAGGAAAATACAAAAAGAAGTAAGTTTATAAGAAAAGCGCAAGAGCCTATCTCTGCCCCGACAGGCAAATGGGAAAAAGCGAGGAGGCAGTTCCTCAGCCACCACAGCTTTTTCACATTTGACCCCGAGGGGCAAGGCGCTGGAGCTGGATCAATAATAAAATAGAAAGCGAGCATTCCCTAAATAGGAATGCTCGCTTTTTTATTTGCCTCTAGGCATGTCTGCTGATAGTTCGAAAAACCGTTCATATGGTGTAACATCGATCTTTAGTTCCGCTAGTTTTTTGCGTAAAAATTTATGATCTCGCTTAGGCGTCGCAATAATATAACCACGGATTAACAGCTCCCGTGTAATAGAATTTGCTTTCTCCTCTAATGCCAACTGACCAATCTTACCTGCGATTTTTTGCTTTGCTACTGGTCTAAAAAGTTCTGGGACTGGACTTACTAATTCATTTAACAGTACTTTTTGATCTTCATTCCATAAATGTATCGTATTGTTGACATAATATTCTTCCCAATCTAGCACAGACTTTCCATCATCCTTTGGCAAAGCTTTTAGAAACTTTCGGAACATAAAGAATCCGCCAATTGCCATCAATGATATTAATACAACCACCCAAAAAATTATAAACCATAAAAACCAACCATTTAACAATCTATTCACCTCAATCTTCTTACCAATAGTATAAGATGTTCTCAAGAATATTTCACTAGGAATGTATCCTTTCGATCAAATAGTTTCTATCTACTACTTGAAAGGAGGTGATACACATGGCGAACTTAGAACACAAAGAAGCAGTATTAAAGCTGATTTATGAGGCAGGGTTGACAGAAGACGGCAAGATGAAGACAAAGTCGAAGTCTTACCGCAATTTACAAGCTGCTGCAACGGCAGATCAATTAGAAGTAGTAGCTACCGCATTAACAAGCTTTACAGATAGTCCTTATATTGGGGCTGAGAAAATTGAGACATTAAACTTAAACTAATAATGACAGGGAGGAGACAGTATGGCTAAAACTTTGCAGTTACAATTTGAAGCAGCAAATGGAAAAAACATGATGATATCCGTTGACGAACCAAAAGAATCACTAACTTCAGAAGAAATACAAACAGGCATGGATGCAATTATCAGTAGTAATGTTTTTCAAGTGGAAGGATCGACCCTTGCACTAGCCAAAAGTGCAAAAGTAGTAGAACGAAACGTAACAGATATTATTTAATACAAAATGACTCTCCGTTCGACGGAGAGTCATTTTTTAAAAGGGAGATGCATAAGAATGGAACAATGGCTTGCAGTTATTCAAGATGTTGGTTTTCCTATTTTTGTATCATTTTACTTGATGCATAGAGTGGAACACAAACTTGAGGAAATTAAAAATGCATTATTATCATTAAAATAGCATTCCTATTCACAAAACTGTTGAATTAATAAGAGCCAATGTAGTTGAATCAAACAATTTGTTTCGTTAAGATAAGGCTATAATAGAAAAGAGAGGTCTCATTCCATGAAAAAATTATTAGCAATGCTATCGATTACCTTGCTTATTCTTGCAGGGTGCGGAAGTGGAGGTAATTTTGAAGCACAGACGAATTGGAAAGTGGAAGATTTCAATTACAAAAACCAACGTGGGGAAGCTGTTTCACTAGATGATTTAAAAGGAAATGTGTGGTTAGCAAGTTTCATCTATACAAATTGTACAACGGAATGTCCATTAATGACCTTTAATATGAGTGATGTTCAAAAAGAGCTTGCCGATAAAGGAATAGAAGATTATAAGATTGTTTCCTTTACAGCTGATCCTGAGTACGATACACCAGAAGTATTAAAAGAATATATTAGTAATTATGAAGTTCCAGATGAAAGCAAATGGAATCTTTTAACTGGTTACTCCCAAGAAGATATTAAAAAATTTGCAGCGGATAATTTTAAAACAGCTGCTATAAAAAATCCAAATACGAATGAAGTAATGCATGGCATATCCTTCTTTTTGGTTGATCAAAACGGGGTCGTAGTAAAAAACTATAATGGTTATCAAGATGTGCCAAAAGAAGAGATAGTGATGGATGTAGAAGCATTAATTGCAGATGGAAAGTAAAAAAGAACCCAAAGCGGGTTCTTTTTTTTATGCACCATTTTGCTTTTTAAGTAAGTCTCTGATTTCTTCTAATAATACTTCTTTCGCATCTACAGGTGGAGCTTCTTTTATAGCTTCGACAACGTCTTCTTTTCGTTTAAATTTAGATAATAAGCGAACAAACAAAAAGATAGAAAAAGAGATGACGATAAAATCAAAAACAGACTGTATAAAGTTGCCGTATAAAATTTCTGTTTCCTTGTACTTAAATGATAAGGAAGTGAAATCAACACCATTTAATAGAAGTCCAACTAACGGAGTAATAATATTTTCTACTAATGAAGATACAATTTTTCCAAAAGCAGCTCCAATAACAACTGCTACAGCTAGATCTAGTACATTTCCTTTGAAAGCGAACTCTTTAAAGTCTTTCCACATATATTATCACCTCCATTGTGCCATACTACAAAAAAATGATATAAATGTATAGTGAGTTTCGACATATTTCGATATGTTTAGACTACTTTTTTGCGAGAAAACATGCTATTGTTTTCTTTGAGTAAAAGACGGGTAAGATAGACGAGGACACAAAAGTATTTCGTGAAATAGGTGAATAAAGCTATATGAAGCAAAAGAAGAACACATCCTATAAAACTAAAGCTTGGATAATTATTTTACTTCTCCCCATTACGATTACCGTATATATACTGTTGATCATCGGGTGGAAAGAATTACAGAGAATACCGGTAGTAATGGAATGGGCGGAATCCATTCATCTTAAATCATTTTCTCAAGAAAAATTAGATATCCCCGAAGAATATATTACCATATACAAAGAAGCAGAAGAGATTTATGGTGTGCCATGGACATTACTCGCTGCCCATCACCGAATGGAAACTATATTTTCAACCATGGATCCACTGCTTTCTCCTGTAGGAGCAGAGGGGCATATGCAGTTCATGCCATGTACCTTTGTAGGCTGGTCGCATCCCAGCTGTAGCGGGTTAGGACAAGGCGATATTCCTGAAAAGGACAAAGTAAATCCTGAAATAATTGCGGAGTACGGAGGATATGGAGTGGATGCAAATAAGGATGGAGTGGCTGATCCTTATGATATAGAAGATGCCATTTTCAGTGCGGCAAATTATTTAGCAGCAAGCGGAGCAGCAGATGGTGAATTAGAAAAGGCGATTTTTAATTACAACCGGAGCGATAAATACGTAGAAGACGTGTTGTATTTTTATCATTTATACGAAAGTCAGCTGGAAGCACTCCAATCTGCATCTGCTTTACAAACAGGAAAAAAGGATGGACTCTAAATGGAGCCCATCCTTTTGCTTATTTACGTGTGGATTTTAAAATAAGACTTAAAATGAATACTAAAATAATGGCACCGATTAATGCAGGAATAATAGCCATGTCCCAAACTATTGGTCCAAAGTCTGAGAATATTAGTCCACCAATCCAAGCACCAATAATACCTGCAATGATATTACCGATGATACCACCTGGAATGTCTTTACCTAATATTAATCCTGCTAACCATCCAATAATACCACCGATTATCAAATATAAAATGAATCCCATTTTCATTCATCTCCTTGTAAGAATGTTGTATTGTTGTACATTCTTTATATAACCAAGCGTGAGAAAAATTAAACATGCAATCATTATTTTTATTTCGGCCTGTACCTTATCATCAATGCTACTTCTTAGGATTGAAGCTGCAACGGCTGACTCATGAGCGACTATAGAAAAGCATGAAGGTGTATGCAACATAAATATCCTGACATATGAATTTCTTCAATTGGACGTTCATATAGAAAGAAGGTGCAAATTAGTAAACAAAAGAACTGTATTGATTTTTGTACATTTAAATAATACTCACTATATAATGCACGTCCTGTCGTGTGTCGAATATTATGAAGAGGAAATAATATATGCGTTGGATGGAATGGTTTATTTTCTTTGTGTAAATCTAAAGCGAAAATGAGCTAATAGTATGCTTTTCAACTAAAAACACTTCTTCCTAAATAACTATTGGTAAGAATGAATAAAATGAAAAACCTATAGTATACTATAAAGTTACTATTCAAAATATTTTGCAATTTGATGTTGCGGCGTGTATAATAACAAAAAAAGGGAGTGGAGAATATGGACATTGAAGTGACAAAGAAGTTAAATAAGCAAGGGGTATGGTTCGCGATTCTCCATACAGTATTCATCTTAAATTTAGCAATAGACATATTTTCATTACACTAGATAAATAATTTATAATTATAAAACGACCAAATGCATCCAACTCATTTGGTCGTTTTACTGTTATTTTACAGAACCGCTCTTAAACTCTGTTTCTTTATAATACATATTTTTTACTAGAATGTTAGGGCCTAAGCATTTTACTGCTGGGCAATGACAGTTCAATGACTTAGATAATGGGGAAGCGAGCCATTTATCAAAAATAGCAGGAAGGGTATTCATTTGAATATTTCCAAGCTTCGGTGCATCTCCAAAGTCCGTTACAATCACTTCACCCGAAAAAATATTAATATTTAAACGAGATCTGCCATCAGGGTCGTTTCGAACTGAAACATTTTTTGCTTTTTTTAGTTTACTTAAAAGCTCTAGACTTCTTTCATTTTGACTGCAAGGATAAAACGGCAAGGTCCCGAATAGCATCCATGTATCTTCATCACGATAATCTAATAATTGCTCAATCGCATCATGCGTTTCTTCTAACGTAAGTGTTGATAGTGTGCTGGCGTAGTCTGAAGGGTACATAGGGTGAATTTCATGCCTTGCGCATTTCATTTCTTCCACTACCTGCTTATGGATATGCTCAAGATATGGGAGCGTTTTTTTGTTTAACATGGTCTCTGCTGAAACCATAACGCCCATTTCTGAGAGCATTCGACTGTTGTCGATCATTCGCTGGAACAATTTCGCGCGTTGTACATATGTCGGTTTTCTATCCATCATCGCAAAGCCAGTTTCAACAAATTCGTCAATTGTACCCCAATTATGCGATATATGTAAGACGTCTAGGAACGGAGCGATCAGTAAATATCTATCTGTGTCTAACGTAAGGTTGGAGTTTATTTGTGTTCGGACACCCCGACTTTTAGCGTACTTTAAAAGTGGTAGTACATAATTCATAACTGATTTCTTGGAGAGCATGGGTTCTCCGCCTGTAATGCTAATTGTTTTTAGGTGAGGTATTTCTTCTAGTCTCGTCAAAATTAATTCGATAGGAAGAGCCTCATCATCTTTTGTTTGTAGTGTATATCCAACTGCACAGTGTGCACAGCGCATATTACAAAGATTAGTTGTAGTGAATTCAATATTGGATAATGTAAGTTTACCGTGCGTTTCGATATCACGATAAGCTTCCCACGGATCATTGGTTGGTGTCATTTTGCTTTTTGTTATCATGTAAATCTTCCTTTCCAATATAATATTGTCTCATACTCTTATGAAAATGAAAATATAACTCGGCAGAAAGATTGCACGGAGGAGCGATGGGGTATAAGATAAATAACCAGATAAGAGTGGAGGAATTACATGTTTATTGGAAAAAATAATGAAATTAGAGCTGCCCTTTTTCAGCAAGTGGATACATTGACGGATTTAGAATTCAACAAAAAACCAGACCCCGAATCTTGGTCTCCAAAAGAAATCATCGATCATTTGGTGAAAATGGAACAAACGATTACCAAAGGGATAAAAGCTCAATTAGCTAATCCGGAAAGTCCGAAAGCAAAGAAAAAACCAATACAGCTTTCGACATTACGATTCATAAAAGTAAAAGCACCAAGCCATACAGTGCCTACCTCAGATTACGAAACGAAGGAAAAGATGAAGCTGTTACTTCATGAAGCTAGAATGGAATTGCTTTCTGTCTACACATCTAGCCATCCTAATGCTTTAAAAACAAAATCATTGAAGCACCCTGTTTTTGGGAAAGTTCCCCTCATACAATGGTTTCCTTTCGTAGGCTTGCATGAGAAAAGACATTTAAAACAATTAGAAAATACGATTGAGAAATTAAAAGGTCATAAGGAATAGTTATCACTTATAATAATTTTAATGTAATTTACTTATCGACTTTATTCGAGTATGATTGAAGTTGGAGAGAAGTCACTAGAATAGAGTCTTTTCAATAGACATTAGGAGGAAAAGTTATGGCAAAAAGTAATTTACACAACAGCCGTGCTTCTTTTTCTGTAAATGGTAAAGAGTATAACTACTACCGTTTAGCAGCTTTAGAAGAAGCTGGAATCGCAAATGTTTCACGCCTTCCTTATTCAATCAAAGTATTATTAGAATCAGTTTTACGTCAATATGACGGCTATGTAATCAAAGATGATCATGTAAACCAATTAGCAAAATGGGGAAAAGATGCAAATACAGAAGCGGAAGTTCCATTTAAACCTTCACGTGTAGTACTACAAGATTTCACTGGGGTTCCAGTAGTTGTAGATCTAGCATCACTACGTTCTGCGATGAAAGAAATGGGTGGCAACCCAGACAAGATTAACCCTGCAATTCCAGTTGACCTTGTAATTGACCACTCTGTACAAGTAGACAAATATGGTACAGATACAGCATTAAAAGTAAATATGGATCTTGAGTTTGAACGTAATGCAGAGCGTTATAATTTCCTTAAATGGGCACAAACTTCTTACAACAATTTCCGCGCTGTTCCGCCAGCAACAGGTATTGTTCACCAGGTAAACTTAGAATACTTAGCGCCAATCGTGCATGTGAATGAAGATGCGGATGGCACATTAGAAACTTTCCCAGATTCAGTAGTAGGTACTGACTCTCATACAACAATGATTAACGGTCTAGGTGTATTAGGATGGGGTGTAGGTGGTATCGAAGCAGAAGCAGGAATGCTTGGACAACCTTCATATTTCCCGATTCCGGAAGTAATCGGTGTTAAATTAGTGGGAGATCTTCCAAACGGAACAACTGCTACTGACTTGGCGCTTAAAGTTACGCAAGTATTGCGTCAACGCGGCGTGGTTGGTAAATTTGTTGAGTTCTTCGGTCCTGGTGTATCTAAATTGCCACTAGCTGACCGTGCAACAATTGCAAATATGGCTCCTGAATATGGTGCAACTTGTGGTTACTTTGCAATTGATGAAGAATCACTTAACTATTTACGACTAACTGGTCGTGAAGAAGATCATATTGCTGTAGTAGAAGCTTACTTAAAAGCAAATGATATGTTCTTTGATCCAACATTAGAACCTGTTTATACAGATGTAATTGAAATCAACCTAGCTGATATTCAAGCAAACCTTTCTGGACCAAAACGTCCGCAAGATTTGATTCCACTTTCTGACATGAAAGCTCGTTACCATGAAGCAGTTGTTGCTCCTCAAGGTACACAAGGTTTCGGTTTATCAGAAAAAGAATTCGACAAAACGGCAACTGCTAAATTTGCAGAAGGTGATGTAACAATTCCAACAGGTGCTGTAGCAATCGCTGCAATCACATCTTGTACGAATACATCTAACCCATACGTTATGTTAGCTGCTGGTTTAGTTGCGAAAAAAGCAGTTGAAAAAGGCTTAACAGTTCCTGCATACGTAAAAACATCTTTAGCACCAGGTTCAAAAGTTGTAACTGGTTATCTAGAAGATTCAGGACTAAACGAATATCTTGATAAAATTGGTTTCAATACAGTTGGTTACGGATGTACTACATGTATCGGTAACTCAGGTCCATTACTTCCTGAAATTGAAAAAGCAATCGTTGACGAAGATCTTTTCGTAACTTCTGTTCTTTCTGGTAACCGTAACTTTGAAGGACGTGTACACCCACTTGTAAAAGCTAACTACTTGGCTTCACCACCATTAGTTGTTGCTTATGCACTTGCTGGAACTGTAGATATCGATTTACAAAAAGATTCATTAGGAAAAGATAAAGATGGCAATGACGTATTTTTTGCAGACATCTGGCCTTCAACTGATGAAGTAAATGCAGTGTTGAATAAAGTAGTTACTCGTGAATTATTCCAAAAAGAATATGCACGTGTATTTGATGAAAACGAAGCATGGAACGCAATTGAAACATCAACTGAGTCTCTATATTCGTTTGATGATACATCCACTTATATTCAAAACCCACCATTCTTCCAAGGATTATCTAAGGAGCCTGGTGATATTCAAACACTTGCTGGACTTCGCGTAGTTGCGAAATTCGGTGACTCAATCACTACTGACCATATTTCACCAGCAGGTGCGATTGGTAAAGATACACCAGCAGGTAAATACTTGCGCGAAAATGGTGTAGAAATCCGTGATTTCAACTCGTACGGATCTCGTCGTGGTAACCACGAAGTAATGATGCGTGGAACATTTGCGAACATCCGTATTCGTAACCAAATTGCTCCAGGTACAGAAGGTGGATACACTACTTACTGGCCAACTGGCGAAATTATGGCAATCTATGATGCTGCAATGAAATATCAAGAAGAGGGTACTGGATTAGTAGTTCTTGGCGGTAAAGACTACGGAATGGGATCATCTCGTGACTGGGCAGCTAAAGGGACAAACCTTTTAGGTATTAAAGCTGTAATTACGGAAAGCTTTGAACGTATTCACCGTTCAAATCTAGTAATGATGGGTGTTTTACCACTTAATTTCTTACCAGGTGAAAATGCTGATACACTAGGTTTAACTGGTAAAGAAGAGATTAGTATTAATATTGCAGAAGGTGTTAAACCTCGTGATATTTTACAAGTTACTGCTAAAGCAGAAGATGGTACGGAAAAACAATTCAACGTACTTGCTCGCTTTGACTCTGAAGTAGAAGTTGACTACTACCGTCACGGTGGTATCCTTCAAATGGTACTTCGTAACAAAGTATTAGAAGCATAATTAAATAGAAAAGAGCCTAATTCACTTTTCCTGTGAATTAGGTTTTTTTTATGAAGTTTGTGCGGTAAAGTTTTAACAGGTGACCACCGCTTTTTATCCCTCTTACGACCAAGCCAATCAAGCGGATGCTTTTTGCATTAGGGAGAAGGCTTTCCGTCACTATTTAAAAAGTGAAGGTTTGATATTTCTAGATAGTTAAAATTATTGGTATCTCAATCCAAGTAAACTTGGTATATAAAAAAGTGGTTGCTCATGCGCTATTTTGGTTGTTTTCCAAGAAGACTTGATTGCTTTCAATGACTTGTTGGTTGCTCTTAGCCATTAATTGGATTCGTCTCAGGCTCTTTAATGTGGATTGCTGATTTTCATTGGTATGAATAGCTTTTTAACTGTTGGCATATTATCAGAGTAAATGGTGTAGGAGTGGCTGAGGCGAAAAAAAGAAAAAAAGGTTTTGTCGTGGGTACACTTATTTTGTTTGCTTCTCTTTCTTTTCTGTTCTTTACAAATGTTCCAAAGGCAGTACTTGAGATTTGTTCACCACTATTTCAAAATGGATCGTTAGAAATGCAAATGATGCAGCTAACGCTTATGGAGAAAGGTGGATTGTATGACCAAGTCGGAGAAAGATTAAAAGAAAAAGGCTTCGAGCACGATATTCTTGGAGGGATAACAGAAAAAGATAAAATATTAGTCAAATTTGTGCTTAAGAATCAAGAAGCTAGCGACAAAAGACAGGAAGAAATTATGGATATTTTTCATGATTATATTGAAAAAAACAACTTAAACACCCAAACATTTGATGTGAAAGTAAGTAATGACACTAGTACAAACTGGTGACGAATAAAACACCTTTCATCTTCAAAAGGTGTTTTATTATGCATTGCTATTGATCCTTCCAATCTGGTCTAACAATCGAAAAAATATAGGCATCATTCGATTTGTCATTTTGATAAATATATCCTCTTAATAGCCCTTCTTTTTGAAAGCCTAAGTTTAATAGTAGCTTAAAAGAAGGCTCGTTCTCCGGAAAAGTAATTGCTCCTATGCGATATAAATCTAATTTTTCAAAGCAATATTTAATAACCGTCTGTGCAGCTTCGCTAATAATACCTCTTCTCCAGTAATCTGGCTTTAAATCATATCCTATTTCCGTTTTTTTACTAGTTATTTGAAGATTGTTCAACCCAATCGTTCCTACAAATACCTCTGTATCTTTAAGTGTTATACCCCATCGGATAGATCGCTTTTCTTGAAAATTTTTCTGAAATGAGTTTACTAGATTCATCGCTTGGTTTATGCCTGTGAACTGCGCCATGCCATAATATTTTGTAACTCTCTCATCGGAAAAAATTGAAAAAACATCATTGATATGAACTTCAGTAATCTCAATTAGTTTCAGTAGATCCGTTTCTAAAATTGGAAATTCCATTTAAATGGTCCCTTTCTTTGTCGCATATATTATTGAAGAATATCTTAACATACTTCTATATTTCATGATACATCTGAATTATCATTTAATTAAGACAATTAATATGGTAGAATTAGTATAAAGTGAAACTTCAATCAGTGGGGGTTCTTCATCCCCCGCTGATTGTTAGTTGTGTCCCACACGATGTGGGTCACACAGACGTTGCAACACGACGTTGCGTACTTAGTCTGGGATCATTTCATCGGGCTTTTACGGGCAGTTGATCTCCCCTTTATCTTTTCGCTTTTTTTCAATCTTGAAGTGAGTCTTAATGCCCGTTAATGCGAGATAAATGATGATGCTACTTAATCATGATCGGAGGTAGAGGATGGAACAAACAACGATAATTACATCAAAATTGACCCCGCCTGTTACATCTTCCTTTTACATGAGAAGATCATCCCTTATCAAGAAATTAAAAATGAATACGAATAGCAAATTATCTATTTTACATAGTGGAGCTGGTTTTGGTAAAAGCTCTGCATTAGCTCAAGTGTATGCCGATTCAAAAGAATCATATTCTTGGTATTCGATATCGGAGGAAGACGATAATATTCATCCTTTTCTTCGGTATCTAGTTCAAAGTATTCGCAAAGTTATCCCGAAGTTCGGTGCAAGTTTAATGGAGCGAGATTTGCTTTCTATGTATCCAAAAGAAGAGGAATTGACGCAGTGGTATTCATTATTTAGTAATGAACTCGCAATGATTGAGCAACCCTTTACTATTGTCCTAGATGACTTTCATCTCATTGATCATGTCTTTCATATAAATTATATAATCGAAAAAATAATTGAGTTTCTTCCAGCTCATATTCATCTTGTAGTCGCTTCTAGAACTCGCCCTAAGTGGTCAATCCTATTAAAACTCAAACTAAAAGGCCAGTTAGTGGAAATCACGGAAAAGGACTTTATGTTTACAGAGGAAGAAATACAAGTATTTTTGGAAGATTATTTTGAAAAAACGATTACGGAGGAAGAAGCAGCGGAGATTATGAGACTGACAGAAGGTTGGGCGATCGCCATTCATTTAATCGCAATGCAGCTTGCGGAGACAGACAAACATATCAACGAGTTAGTGGACCCCACTTTAAAAGATTTGTTTTCTTATCTGTCTGAAGAAGTATTTCTATTGATGAGTGAAGAGGATAAACAATCGTTGTTGAACTTTAGCATATTTCCGATATTCACGGAAAAAGAAATTCGGGCATTTTTTGGTGAAAATGCAGCAAAAGATCTAGAGAGGTTATCACGTAGTCATGCATTTATTCAAACCTTAAGTAACCCAGGATCTTATCGCTTTCACGCATTGTTTCAGCAATTTTTAGAAACGAAATGGCTGCAAAAAGATTATACTTTGTATTACGAAACCCATAAAAGAGCTGCTTATTATTTTAGCGAACAGCAAAATATTATTCAATCCATTTATCATGCAGTAAAAGCAAATGATGATTATTTTCTCGGAACAATAATCACTCAGTTTGCCGAATTCATCATTAAAGATGGGCAATTTGATTGGTTTTTAGATTTGCTAAAAGAGCATCTTTCGGATAAAAGACGAGAAAAGTTCTATGAGCTATTCTTTTATGAAGGGGAATGCCACCGTTATAGGGCATTTTATGAGAAAGCTAGAAAAGCCTATGAGACTTGCTTAGCTTTTGCGATGGAGAACAAAAATGCCCTCTATTTAAGCCGGGCAAATGTAGGGCTGGCCCATATCTATTTAGATACGATTCAACCTGCTCTTGCAAAGCCTTATTTAGAGGAAGCGGTGAAGTGGGCAGAAAACAGCCCAGAAATGGAGAGTCACGAAAGAATTGTATTAAAACGTTTGTTAGCTGAAAATCTAGTGAACTTAGGTAAGGCAAATGAGGCAAGTGATTGGGTTCGACAAGAGGAATTGGATGCCTCGATACTTAAAGAAGGGAACTTAGATGCACGCATCCTCCTTAGAACCGGGTTACTGAATGAAGCCGAGGTACTATTAAGAAATAGAATTAATGATGAGATCAACTTACCGGATTCACATAGAGAAACGGAAGTACTTCTTTCCTTTATATACTCTTTAACAGGAAATATAGAAGAGGCAAAACGTTCTGCTATGAAAGGGATTGATACAGGTATCCGTGAAAAATCTAGCTTTGTCGAGGCAGTCGGTTGGATACGACGAGGACATGCCGAAATATTAGACAATCCCTTCGACTTAGAAACCCCCGAGAATTATTATTTAAGAGCAGTTCAAGGTATGGGAGAATTGAATGTATCTAGAGGAAAAGCAGAGCCTTTTATGGGTCTGGCTATTTTAAAGTCGAGGCAAGGATTGTTTCAAGAAGCCCTCTCTTACGGGGAAAGTGGCCTAGTAGAAACAAATAAAGGGAATGACTATTGGCTATCTGCTTATATTTTGGTTTGTTTATCCATTGTTTATATAGAAAATGACATGATGGAGAAAGCTTTACAGGCTATTTGGGATGCGAATCATCTTTTCAAAAGTGGTGGGGACGTATACGGCGAAATGATTTCTGATTATTGGTTAATGTTTATTCATGATAAATTAGAGGATCAGGATAAATTTGTTTTACATGCTGAAAGGTTTGCATTTATTTGTGTACAATATGAATTTTCTTTTTTCCTACTTAAAAAGACTATATTTGGTCCCGCAGATCTACAATTGCATTATCCGTTATTACAAAAAGCAAAATTATTAAAACCAGATTCTGCTCCAGTCCATACATTAGCAAATTTGTTAAAAATAAATACAAGCACTAATTATCCAGGATATCAGCTAACGCTACAACTATTCGGTCCTTTTACGCTTTTTATGGGAATCGAAGAAATTAGCGAGCGAAAATGGCAACGCGATAAATCAAAGGAATTGCTTTCTTATTTGTATTTGAACAGAAGTCGATTCGTCCCAAAAGAAGAATTGATGCATACGATTTGGGGAGAAGGGGACGAAAAATCGTTAAATCGTGATTTTAAAGTAGTATTAAATGCCCTATTAAAAGTGATAGAACCGAATCGTTTAGCGAGGGAAGAATCCTTTTTTATCATTCGAAAGCAAGCGATGTATCGAATAAACCCGGAAGCAGCTGTAACGAGTGATTTAGAATCATTTCAACATTTAACGGAAAAAGGGTTGGAGGAAAAGGACCCGATACTGTCAGCGGATTACTTACAAAAAGCAGTCAAATTGTATAAAGGTGAATTATTAGAGGACAAATCTAGAATCGATTGGATATCACATGACCGGGAAAAAAATCAACAACAATATTTACTCGCATTAGAAAGGCTCGCTCAAACGTATACGAGATTGAGAGAATTCGAAAAATCCATCTACTGGGCGGAGAAATTAATACGAGTGGATCCCACATGGGAAGAAGCTTATCGATTATTGATGTTTGCCTACTATCAGCTTCAAAATCGAACACAAGCGGTGAAATGGTATGAAAAATGTATTTCCGTACTCTATACTGAGCTCAAAGTAGAGCCGATGCATACGACAATTCAAATGTATGAAATGATTACAAGCTATGGTTAAACGCAGAAGAGAAAAAGATCTTCTGCGTTTTTTGATTTCCTTAAAATATTTATAAAACATTTGCTCCTGCGCGAGCTCGTCGCAAAAGAGTTACAAAAACAAAGCTTTTGTAACTCTTTTGTAACTCCTTTTCAGTACTATAAACGAGAAGCATGATAACGCTTACAAAAAAGCTTGAAGGGGGATTTACATGACAAAAAAATGGGGCCTATTATTATTGTTCGTATTCGTCTTAATTTTCAGTGCAGCTTGTAGTGATGATACAAGTTCCACGGGTACAACAAAAGATGAAACAGACGAAGGAACAACAACACCAGTATCTAGTGAAGTGACGGAAGAAGGCGGCACAATCAAAATTGGTGTCCTTGCATCATTAACGGGTGCACTGGAGTCTTATGGGAAGCAAACGAAAAATGGTTTTGAGTTAGGACTTGAATATGCTACGGACGGAACGCTGGAAGTAGCAGGCAAGAAAATTGAAGTTGTTTACGAAGATACAGAAACGAAGCCAGAAGTTGCTGTACAAAAAGCTACTAAGCTACTAGAAGAAGATGAAGTAGATTTTCTAGTCGGATCCTCTAGTTCTGGTGATACGTTAGCGGTGCTTCCTCTAGCAGAAGAATATGAAAAGATTATGATTGTTGAACCAGCAGTTGCTGATAGTATTACAGGTTCCGAGTTTAACCCGTATATTTTCCGTACTGCGCGTAACTCTTCACAGGATGCAGTTGCAGGTGCTGCGGCAATTGCTAAACCAGGAGTGAAAATTGCTACATTTGCACCAGATTACTCTTTCGGATGGGATGGAGTAGCAGCATTTAAAGCAGCTGCTGAAAAATTAGGTGCAGAAATTGTGTTAGAAGAATATGCTGATCCCGCAGCTACTGATTTTACTTCTAATCTACAAAAGATTATCCAAGAAAAACCGGATTACTTATTTGTTGTGTGGGCAGGAGCGAACTCACCATGGAACCAAATTGCTGACTTAAAAATGCAAGAAAAAGGGATTAAAATTTCAACTGGAGCACCTGATATTCCAGCATTATCTATAATGGAACCATTAGTCGGCATGGAAGGATTCTCTGTTTACTATCATACGCTTCCTGACAATCCGATCAATGATTGGTTAGTGGAAGAGCATAAAAAACGTTTTAACGGAGAAGTGCCGGATTTATTCACTCCAGGTGGAATGTCTGCTGCTATCTCAATCGTGGAAGCTTTGAAAAAATCAGAAGGAAATGCAGATGGAACGGAACTGATCAAAATAATGGAAGGTATGTCATTTGAGACTCCAAAAGGAACGATGACTTTCCGTCCAGAAGACCATCAAGCATTACAGCCACTTTATTCTATTAAGCTAGAAACACAAGAAGGCGTAGACTATCCGGTACCAGTATTAATAAGAGAGTTGTCACCGGAAGAAACGGAGCCACCGATTTTAAACAATAAATAAGACCGAGTAGTGATAGGCTAAGCAATTAGCTCTATCGCTCTCCATGTAATAGAACAAGTTCTACTACATGGAAAGCGATAGAAGAAAGGGGTATTTGAAATTGGAACCAATACTAAAAACAGAAAATCTAACGATTAAATTTGGTGGGCAAACTGCTGTAGATCATGTGAATTTTACGATGCCAGCAAAGCATTTTAAATCGATTATTGGACCGAATGGAGCTGGAAAAACAACTTTTTTCAACTTAATCAGTGGTGAGTTAAAGCCTACAGAAGGAGATGTCTTTTTTAGAGGGGAATCGATGGCGAAGTACTCGTCCGTGGAACGAACAAGAAAAGGACTTGGGCGTTCGTTTCAAATTACCAATGTGTTTCCCAATCTAACGGTAATTGAAAATGTCCGACTTGCAGTCCAATCGAAAGAAAATATCCGTTATCAAATGTTTCGTCATTTTACTGCCTATAAAGATTTGCAAATACAAGCAGAAAAATTACTAGAAGTAGTATTACTTTCGAACAAAGCGAACGCAATAGCCAATCAATTATCTCATGGAGAGAAACGAAAACTAGAAATTGCGATGTTACTTGCGCTTGATACAGAAGTTTTGCTATTAGATGAACCTACCGCTGGAATGTCATTAGAAGAAGTCCCCGCTATTCTGGACGTAATTAAACAAATTAAACAAACCGGAGACAAAACGATTTTGTTAATCGAGCATAAGATGGATATGATCATGGACCTATCGGATTCTATTATGGTGCTTTTTAATGGTAGATTACTAGCAGACGGAACACCAAAAGAAATCATGGACAATGAAACTGTTCAAAATGCTTATTTAGGGGGGCTATACGATGAGCATCTTGCTTAAAGTGGATAATATTCATACGCATATTGGCCAGTATCACATTTTACAAGGTGTTTCCTTTGAAGCAAAAGAGGGCGAGGTTAGTGTTTTACTTGGGAGGAATGGAGCTGGAAAAACAACTACGTTAAAGACAATCATGGGTTTGACTCCAGCAACTTCTGGAACGGTGACTTTTTTGAATGAAGGAATCACCAAAAATGCGACACATCACATTGCTTCGAATGGGATCGGATATGTACCGGAGGATCAAGGAATCTTCGGGGCACTAACGGTGGAGGAAAACCTAAAAGTGGCGATGAGAAAAGAAAACGATGCTGCGAGGGAAAGACAAGAGTATGTGCTAAAGCTTTTTCCTGACTTAAAAAAGTACTGGAAAAAAGAAGGTGGCCATTTATCTGGAGGTCAAAAGCAAATGCTATCGATGGCAAGGGCTTTTATTAATGATAGCAAGTTGCTGCTAATAGATGAGCCTTCCAAAGGGCTTGCTCCCGTTGTGATTGAAAAAGTAATGGAAGCAATTATCGAAATGAAAAAACAAACGACTATTATTTTAGTAGAACAAAACTTCATTATGGCCAGTAGGATAGGGGATACATACACATTAATCGATGATGGGGAAACCGTTCAATCTGGTCAAATGAGTGAATTGATTCAAAATGAAGAGCTGAAACGACAATATTTAGGAATTGGGTAAGGAGGGGAAACAATGGAATTAATCATCAATTTATTAATAAACGGATTAGCGACAGGCATGCTTATCTTTCTTCTAGCAGCCGGTCTCACATTAATATTTGGATTAATGGATGTTCTAAATTTTGCACATGGTGGTCTGTTTGCCTGGGGAGCTTTTTCAGGCGTTTGGTTTTATGGGCTAACCAATAGCTTTACTGTCGCAATTATTGGAGCTATTTTGACGGGAATTGTGCTTGGGTTTATTACAGAAAAGCTAATTATTACACCGGTTTACGGCAATCATATCCAACAAATTTTAATAACGCTCGGATTTATGATTGTGTTATCCGAAATGCTTAAAGTCGTGTTTGGACCAAACCAAATCGCAGCAAAGACACCCCCATTGTTATCTGGCAGTTGGGAAATCGGGGATGTCATTATTATTAAGTATCGCTTGTTTATCATCCTAGTAGGCATTTTAGTCTTTGGTATCTTCCAGTTCATCTTAAAACGCACAAAAATCGGATTAATCGTACGGGCAGGTGTGATGAATAAAGAAATGGTGCAAGCGCTCGGCATTAATATTAAACAAGTATTTTTGTATGTGTTTATGGTAGGAGCAGCTCTTGCTGCGCTCGGAGGAGTACTGATGGCTCCGTATTCGGGCGTGATTTATGCAGAAATGGGTATGGAATTCGCGATATTAGCGTTTATCGTAGTCGTGATCGGCGGGATGGGAAGCTTTCCAGGTTCTCTTCTGGCAGCTATACTGGTCGGTCTTGCAGGCAGTTTTATGGCGTATTATGTTCCTGCACTATCACTTGCGGTTAATATGATGCTTATGGCAATTGTATTAATTTTCCGTCCGCAAGGTTTGTTCACAGCGAAAGGATGATGCGAGATGAAGACTAAATTCCAAGTTAATAATGGTATCTTACTTGTCCTAGTGGCAGCCCTCGCCGTATTCCCTTTTGTTTCCGATTCACGAACATGGACTATTTTGTTGACGCAAATATTCATCTTCTCTATTTTAGCGATGAGCTATGATATTTTGCTAGGGTATACTGGAATCGTATCATTTGGGCATGCGATGTTTTTTGGAATGGGTGCTTATGCAACCGCAATTATGCTCGATCATTTTGAACCAACCTTAAGTGTCTTTTTTCTATCCATCGCAGTCGGAATGGTCATTTCAGGGGTTATCAGTTTTTTAGTTGGCCTATTAACACTCCGTCTGAAGAGTCATTTCTTTGCTATGCTGACGCTAGCGGTATCCGGATTATTTTTAGTGCTTGCGGAGAAGTGGAGAACGCTCACACATGGAAATGATGGATTCACGTTTCGTGCACCTGAATTCTTTAAAGATCGTGTGATGTTCTATTTACTCGTACTTGCTTGTTTGGTGCTTGTATATTTCCTATTGCGACGGTTTGTTTCTTCCCCATTAGGAAGAGTGTTGATCGCTGTACGTGAAAATGAACAACGGACAAAATCATTAGGATTCCAGACTTTGCACTACAAGGTTATTGCATCTATGGTTGCAGGGATTGTCGCAAGTTTAGCGGGTTCTCTATATGCTATTTCCTTACGTTTTGTCAATACGAGTGTGCTTACGATGGATATTACGCTAGATGCACTACTTATGACGATTATTGGAGGAGTTGGTACATTAATCGGACCGATTATTGGTGCGGGTGTGATTGAACTTGCACAACATTACTTATCTGGTCTTGCTAAAGAATATCCTATATTTGAAAGATGGATCATTTTCTTTGGAATCATTTATATATTGGCGGTTATCTTTTTTCCAAGAGGGATTGTTGGAACGATTCGTCATGCGTTTTGGAAGCGTAAAACCAATGAACCGAAAGTCAACGTCGCTCCTAAACGAAAGGAGCTACTAAAATGACGATAGGGATTGTTAGTACTGGCGTTTACATACCAGACAACGTAATGACAGCTGAAGAAATAGCTACGCTTTCCAAGTTGCCGCTCCATGTAGTAAAAGACAAAATGGGAATCACACAAAAAGCTATTCCCGGCCCAAACGATCATACAGTAGCAATGGGGATTCGAGCAGCGGAAAAAGCACTGCAAAAAGGAAATATTGACCCAAAAACGATTGATTTAATCATCTATATAGGAGAAGAGCACAAGGAATATCCTCTCTGGACTGCTGCTATCAAGATGCAAGAGGAACTCGGGGCTTATCATGCTTGGGGATTTGATGTAGCGCTTCGCTGCGGAACAACGATTATGGCGATGAAGGTTGCGAAAAGTTTAATGGAGGCGGACGCGTCGATCAACACCGTTTTATTGGCTGGTGGTTATCGTAATAGTGATTTTATCGATTACACGAATGAACGAACCCGATTCATGTTTAACTTGGGAGCAGGCGGAGCCGCCATGATACTGAAAAAAGATCATACCGAAAATATTATTCTAGAGACGGATATGATGACGGATGGATCTTTTTCTGAGGATGTTGTTGTACCAGTCGGCGGTACGAAAGAGCCCTTGACTACGGATCATTTAGAAAAAGGATTTTATCGCCTAGATGTATTAGACCCAGAAGGCATGAAGGCTAGGCTAGAACAGAAATCCATGCAGAACTTTTTAAAGGTTATTCGCCATGCATTAATGAAAAGTGGTTATACCGAGCAAGACATTGATTATTTGGCTATTCTCCATATGAAAAAATCGGCACATGATTTTGTCTTGCAGGAGCTTGGTTTAACAAGTGAACAAACAACTTATTTAAGCGATTATGGTCATATTGGGCAAATGGATCAGATTATATCCCTGGAACTCGCACAAAAAGAAGGGAAATTGAAAGACGGCGATTTAGCTGTTTTAGTCAGTGCTGGAATAGGGTATGCATGGGGTGCAGTAGCTGTAAAATGGGGAAGTTAAAAGGAGTGGAGAAAATGAGTTTATCGAAAGTTCAATTGCAAAACGGAGAACAGCTCGCGTATCGTGAACGACCAGGTGGAGAAGAAGTGATTGTACTAGTCCACGGGAATATGACTTCATCGAAGCATTGGGATGTGCTAATCGACAAATTAGACGCGAAATATAAAGTATACGCAATCGATTTACGCGGTTTTGGAGAATCTACATATCATACGCGTATAAAAGGAATAAAAGATTTTTCGGACGATTTAAAAGAAGTGATCGATGCATTACAATTAAAACATTTTAACTTAATAGGCTGGTCTACTGGTGGAGCGATTTGTATGCAGTTCGCCGTCGATTATCCAGGGTATTGTGAAAAACTAATACTGCTAGCTTCCGCGTCCACGAGGGGATATCCATTTTACGCGACAAATTTAGATGGGACACCTAATCTAGCAAATAGATTTCAAACAATCGAGGAAATCGAAAATGATCCAGCAAAAACGATACCGATGCAAGGCCTGTATGACATGAAAAATAAAGCAGGATTAAGAGCCGTTTGGAATGCTGCAATTTATACACATAACCAACCAAAAGAGGAGGATTACGACGCTTATCTGGATGATATGCTAACGCAACGAAATTTAGCAGATGTCTATCATGCGTTAAATACATTCAATATCAGTTCAGTAGATAATCAAGCAGCAAAAGGGACCAATCAAGCAAAGGATATTACAATTCCTGTCCTCATATTAAGAGGGGATCGTGATTTTGTGGTGACAGAGGAAATGACACAGGAAATTGTCACTGACTTAGGGGAGAATGCCACCTATATCCCACTTACTAATTGTGGCCATTCTCCATTGATCGACGATTTGGAGCAGTTAACTAACCGAATCGAAAATTTCATTTCAAAGGAGAAGGAACAATGAGATTACAAGACAAGGTTGCCATTATTACGGGAGGAGCTAACGGAATAGGTTCGGCTGCGGCTCTTCGCTTTGCAGAAGAAGGCGCAAAAGTGGTGTTAGCAGACTTTGACGCTAATGCAGGAGCAGAAAAAGAGAATGCACTAAAAGAGCTAGGCTATGATGCGAAGTTTATTCAAGTAGATGTAACGAATCGGGAAAGTGTGGATTCTCTTGTTTCGCAAACGATAGAACATTTTGGAGAAATTCATATTTTAGTCAATAATGCAGGGATTACAAAAGATGCTATGCTGACTAAAATGGCGGTAGAAGATTTTTCACGTGTTTTAGACGTTAACTTAACAGGGGTTTTTCATTGCACACAAGCAGTAGTACCTCATTTAATCGAACAAGGCTACGGGAAGATCATTAACACATCGTCCGTCAGTGGCGTTTACGGAAATGTTGGGCAAACCAATTACGCTGCCTCCAAAGCGGCAGTCATCGGCATGACCAAAACATGGGCTAAAGAGCTAGGAAGAAAAGGTATAAATGTAAATGCTGTCTCCCCAGGGTTTACTGCAACAGCAATGGTAGCCAAAATGCCAGAAAAAATTATTGAACAGATGAAGGCTGGAGTTGCCTTGCAACGTCTTGGAGAGCCACAAGATATTGCAAATGCTTATCTATTTTTAGCTTCGGATGAAGCGAGTTATGTACATGGAACAGTTTTACAAGTAGACGGCGGAATTATGATGTAACGAAAGGAGCGGTGCAAAGTGTATACAGAGCAAGCTTGGATATATAAACGTGCAGCATTGTCTCCAACCAAAATCGCGCTCATTGATAGTGGTACAGATGAACAATGGAGCTATCAAATGCTAACCGAGCATATATCCAAATGGATTCACTATTTTCAACAAAAGAACTATCAAAAAGGCGATCGAGTCGTCGTTATTTCCCAAAACCGAATAGAGCTATTTGCGATTATTTTCGCATGTGGTGTGACGGGTCTACTCTATGTGCCGCTCAATTTTCGTTTAAGTAAAGTAGAACTAACGTATATTTTAGAGGATTGTCAACCAGTGCTCATTATTCATGATGAAGCCCATCAAGTGTTGTGTGAGTCATTTATCCATGTGGAGCGTTTATTAGTGACAACTAAACTAGAAAGTGCAAGCTTTTTCTATCCTCCTGAGACTAACTGGAGCCCTTCCGATGGTTGGATCATCATCTATACAGGAGGGACGACAGGAAAGCCAAAAGGGGTAGAGCTATCTTTTGATGCAGTGAATTGGAATGCCATCAATACCATTACAAGCTGGGGACTAAGCGACACCGATTGTACGCTGAATTATATGCCTATGTTTCACACCGGTGGGTTAAATGCTCTTTGTATTCCGATATTAATGTGCGGTGGAACTGTCGTTGTGGGAAGTCGCTTCCATGCAGAAGAAGCACTTAAAGCGTTAAATACCTATAAAACGACGCTGTCTTTATTTGTTCCAACTATGTATCAAGCTATGCTCGACACGACCTATATTAAAACGGCGACTTTCCCAACTGTAAAAGTATTTTTATCCGGTGGTGCACCTTGTCCTCATACGATCTATAAACAATTTGAAGACAAGGGCATTCTTTTTAAAGAAGGATATGGACTTACAGAAGCAGGACCTAATAACTTTTTTATTGATCCGCAGGATGCCCGTATAAAAAGAGGGTCAGTCGGAAAATGCATGTTGTTCAATGAAGTGAAAATTGTGAATGAAAATGGAAAGCTTTGTCGTACAAACGAAGTGGGAGAGCTATATATTTTAGGGAAGCATGTATTTACGAAGTATTGGAATAACGAAGAAGAAACGAACCGTTCTTTTGTAGATGGTTGGTTAAAAACAGGTGATTTAGCAAAGGTCGATGAAGACGGATATTATTATATAGTTGGTAGAAAAAAAGAAATGATTATTTCGGGTGGGGAAAATGTGTATCCGCAAGAGGTGGAGCAGTGCCTCGTTTTACATCCAAATGTCCGTGAAGCAGCAGTTATCGGAGTAACAGATGAAAAATGGGGAGAATGTGTGACTGCATTTGTAAGTTGTCTTGCGGTAAATGATTCGTTCGAAAAGGAATTATTGCAAAGTTGTAAGCAGGTACTTGGCAGCTACAAAGTACCGAAAAAAATTTATATTTTAGATGAGCTACCTCGTACGGATGTTGGCAAAATTGATAAAAAAAGATTACAAGAATTAGCTGTAAAGATTTGATTTACAGCTTTTTATTTTGTCTTTTTGTATAATAGGCATTGAGGTGACAGGAATATGTTTATAAGTGAGAAAGAAATTGAAGTACGTTACGCAGAAACAGATCAAATGGGAGTAGTTTATCATGCAAACTATGTAATATGGCTAGAGATTGGTCGAACACAGCTTATTAAAGACTTAGGATTCTCTTATGCTGGACTCGAAAAGGATGGCTATCTATCCCCAGTTACAAACGTAAATATAAACTATAAATCTTCTGTAAGATACGGGGAGACAGTAGTTGTGAGAACATGGATTGAAAGTCACGGAAAGCTTCGGACTACATATGGATATGAAATTGTACACGAGGACGGGTCGGTTGCTTCTTCTGCTACATCGGAACATGTTGTGGTGAATAAGGACAATTTTCGACCGGTTTCCTTAAAAAAAGTTCATCCAGAATGGGATGCGAAATATACGGAAATCGCTAAGGTGATGGATTAATGGCATTTGGTATTACAAGAGATGAGTTACAACGGTGGAAAGCGGCAGTTGAAAATGAACAGATTGCCTTTCTCACTCATTACTGGCTAGACGATCGTTTCCCAGGATGTAAAACGGTAACCAAAGTCGGTTGTAGTAATTTAGAAAAATTGATCGAATGGGGCAAAAAATACGGCTTAAAAGAAGAATGGATTGATCACAAGGAAGCCTATCCTCATTTTGATTTATTTGGAAAGCATGAATACGAAATCATGCAAAAAGAAGGACTTTTAGAACAACTGATGAAGTTTCAATAAAAAAAGCGTGATATCCAATCACGCTTTTTTATACATATAAGCTAACTCGTCTAACTTGTGATCTACATCTACATACAAATCATGCCCATCGAAATACCATTCATCTACTTCTTCGATGAAAAATAATACTTCTCCAACTTTCACCGTTACGACAGGTTCAAACGGTGTATCTTTGGTCATTCCGAGCGAAAAACCTTGCTGTATTGGACTAGATCCGCCGTAGCGTGCATAAAAACGGATAGTGTCTCCAGGGCTTACTTCCATTTCCTTTTGAAACCAAGTCCGTGCGTCTTGCGAGATAAAGATTTTCATACAAATCACCAAGCCTTCCTTATATCCACTTAACCTTAGGTTCCGTTCCTTTTTTAATACGTTCGATGTTTGCGCGATGACGATAAAAGATAAATACGGCAATTAAAGCGAGCATCGCAATTAAAGGCCAATCCTTTTCCACGGTAAAGTAATAAACAATCGAATAAATAAGTGCAATCACTGCTAAAATCATAGAGGTTAATGAAACCATCTTCGTGATCTTTAAGATAATAAAAAATCCTACAACTAACAGGACGAAAAGTGGCCAGTTGTAAGCAAGTAAAATACCGCCAGACGTCGCAACCGCTTTTCCACCTTTAAAGTTAGCAAAAATGGGGAACATATGCCCAATCACAGCAATAATCCCAAGAATAAGCGGGTGTACAGAAGTAGATTCAAATATAGCCAAATAGCCTAAAAGTGTTGCTGCTGTCCCTTTTAAAATATCCATAATCGTAACTATTAGCCCTGCTTTTTTTCCAAGTGTCCGAAACGTATTCGTTCCACCTAAATTACCACTGCCATGCTCACGAATATCTGTATTATAAAATAATTTTCCGATCCATAAGCCGGAAGGGATAGACCCAATTATATAGGCAAGTAAAAGTAAAATGATGATCGTCATAGCATACTCCTTTAGTTATGAAACTAATATTATATTGAACTATTTCAGTTTACCACGCACGCTTCATTTTGTTCAATGTAAAGAAAAATAACTTCCACAAAAATACGATTACTTTGCCTCTCCAAACAATATTTAACGAACAAAATGATAAATTAGAGGTATACTTAAAACAGGACAACATCCAAGAAGATTGATAACATGGATGTTACATGGTTCTCGTATAGAGGATGAACCAATCTTGAAAGAAGGAATATTGCACTAGGATAGAGAATCCTACACAAAGGCAGATTGCAATCTAATGGATAATTACCTACAATTAAATTCTGGCCTTTTAGTTGCCTGGTTAGTTTGCAAAGGCTGTTGTTGCCTTGCAATTTTCTTTTGGAAGTATTGACATATTGATTATCTGTTTGTACGCTTAATAGAGAATAAAGAACAGATGTTTTGTTTTTTTGGAGGGAACGTATTTGAGTAAAGAAGAAAGATTAACGAGCTATAGTGATGATGACATTCAGGTACTGGAAGGTTTAGAAGCCGTTCGAAAAAGACCTGGTATGTATATAGGCTCAACTGATGCACGAGGATTGCATCATTTAGTTTATGAAATAGTAGATAACTCGGTGGACGAAAGTTTAGCTGGGTTCGGCGATCATATTAAAGTAACAATACACACGGATCAAAGTATTACGGTGCGAGATTACGGTCGGGGAATGCCGACGGGAATGCATAAAATGGGAATCCCAACGGCAGAAGTGATTTTCACTGTTTTACATGCCGGTGGGAAATTTGGACAAGGTGGGTATAAAACGAGTGGTGGGCTTCATGGTGTCGGAGCTTCAGTTGTAAATGCGCTTTCATCTTACGTAGAAGTTATTATCCACCGAGATGGCAAAAAATTTATTCAACGATTTGAAAACGGCGGGAAAATTGTCCAATCGTTAAAA
>NZ_VDGH01000001.1:128116-582181 GCF_006861795.1 Psychrobacillus lasiicapitis
GACTAAAGAAACCGGAACATCTGTGCATTTTTTACCGGATAATACAATCTTCTCTACGGTGAAATATAATTACGAAACACTATGCGAAAGATTGAGAGAATCTGCTTTTCTACTGAAAGGACTTAAAATCGAGCTAGAGGATGAACGTACAGGCGCTCATGATATTTTTTACTATGAAACGGGAATTCAAGCTTTCGTTTCTTATTTGAATGAAGAAAAAGATGTGCTTCATCCAGTGTTCTATATGGAAGGCGCGCAGGATGAAATTGAAGTAGAGTTTGCATTTCAATTTAATGATGGATACTCAGAAACAATATTATCTTTTGTTAACAATGTGCGAACAAGAGACGGCGGTACCCATGAAACAGGAGCAAAAGCTGCTTTAACAAGAGTTTTTAATGAATATGCTCGGAAAACGAGTTTGCTAAAAGAAAAAGACAAAAACTTAGATGGCTCGGATATTCGTGAAGGTATATCTGCTATTGTATCCGTTCGGATTCCTGAAAACATTTTGCAATTTGAAGGCCAAACAAAAGGAAAGCTTGGAACTGGTGAAGCAAGGAGTGCAGTAGACGGGGTTATTTCGGAAAAACTGCAATATATTCTAGAAGAAAATGCAGAGTTAACCGCTTCTTTGATAAGAAAAGCAATTCGAGCACAACAAGCAAGAGAAGCTGCTCGTAAAGCGCGAGAAGATGCACGAAACGGGAAAAAACGGAAACGTTCCGATACGCTTCTCTCAGGTAAGTTAACGCCCGCTCAGTCGCGAAATGCAGCTAAAAATGAACTGTACCTTGTCGAAGGAGATTCAGCTGGAGGATCTGCAAAACAAGGTCGTGATCGTACGTTCCAAGCAATTTTGCCTTTACGAGGGAAAGTTATTAATACGGAAAAAGCGAAACTTGCGGATATCATGAAAAATGAAGAGATTTCAACCATTATCCATGCAATTGGCGGTGGTGTTGGAGCAGATTTCCAAATTGCTGATATTGCTTATGATAAAATCGTCATTATGACTGATGCTGATACAGATGGTGCTCATATTCAAGTCCTTTTATTAACCTTCTTCTATCGCTATATGAAACCGTTGATCGAGCACGGCAAAATTTATATCGCATTACCACCACTCTATAAAGTATTTAAAGGAATAGGCAAAAAAGAAGTGTTCGAATATGCATGGACAGAAAAAGAACTGGATGCAGCTACGAAAAAGGTTGGTAAAGGATTTATGCTACAGCGTTATAAAGGGCTTGGAGAGATGAATGCGGACCAACTATGGGATACAACGATGAATCCAGAAACTCGCACGCTGATACGAGTAACAATTGAGGACGGTGCAAGAGCTGAAAGACATGTAACGACATTAATGGGCGATAAAGTAGAGCCACGTCGTAAATGGATCGAATCTAACGTTAACTTTAGTTTAGAAGATGATTCCAATATTTTAGAAAACGAAAGAATACACACGGAGGATGAAGTAGTATGACACAAACCGAACGTTATCAAGATTTACCACTAGAAGAAGTAATCGGCGACCGGTTTGGACGTTATAGTAAATACATCATTCAAGACCGTGCACTTCCAGATGCAAGAGACGGCTTAAAACCTGTACAGCGTCGTATACTATATGCCATGTTGCATGAAGGCAATACGAATGATAAGCCTTTCCGTAAATCTGCTAAAACAGTCGGAAATGTAATCGGGAACTATCATCCACATGGAGATAGTTCTGTTTATGAGGCAATGGTACGTATGAGCCAAGACTGGAAACTTCGCCATATGCTTATAGAAATGCAAGGAAACAACGGTTCTGTGGACGGTGACCCACCAGCGGCTATGCGTTATACGGAAGCGCGACTTTCTGCTATTTCACAAGAGTTATTAAATGATATCAATAAAAATACGGTAGAATTTATTTCAAACTTTGATGATTCGGATACAGAACCAGTCGTGTTACCTGCAGGCTTTCCAAATTTGCTCGTTAACGGCTCTACTGGGATTTCTGCCGGTTATGCTACAGATATACCTCCACATGCATTACACGAGGCGCTAGACGCGGTATTAATGCGTATAGAAAACCCAGCAGCAACAATAGAAGAGCTTATGACAGTGATAAAAGGTCCTGATTTCCCAACTGGAGGAATTATTCAAGGCGTAGATGGAATCAAAAAAGCATATGAAACAGGTAAAGGTAAAATTGTCGTACGTTCTAGAACAGAAATAGAAACGATCAAAGGCGGCAAAGAACAGATCGTTATTACGGAGATTCCGTTTGAAGTGAATAAAGCTAATTTGGTCAAAAAAATTGATGAACAGCGTCATGACAAGCGCTTAGATGGCATTGCAGACGTTCGAGATGAATCGGACCGTAGTGGTTTACGAATCGTTATAGAGATGAAAAAAGAAGTAGATGCATATGGTATTTTACAGTTTTTATTCAAAAATACAGACTTACAAGTAACCTATAACTTCAACATGATTGCGATCCACAATCGTAGACCAACGATGATGACATTGCCTTTATTATTAGATTCATACATCGATCATCAAAAAGAAGTAGTTACTCGCCGTACCGCATTTGATCTACATAAAGCGAAAGATCGTCTACATATTGTAGCTGGTCTCATGAAAGCTTTATCTATTTTAGATGAGGTCATCCGAACAATTCGAGCATCTAAAGATAAGCGAGATGCCAAAAATAACTTAATAGCAGCATTTGAATTCTCTGAGCCTCAAGCAGAAGCAATTGTCTCCTTACAACTATATCGATTAACCAATACGGATATTACGGAGCTACAAAAAGAAGAAGAATCACTTAATGCACTAGTAAAAGAATTAGAAAATATTCTTGCGAAAGAATCAGTTCTAATGAAGGTGATTAAAAAAGAATTGTTAGTAGTAAGAAAGAAATTCGCAGAGCCACGTAAATCGACAATCGAAGAGGAAATTGAAGAGATCAAAGTGACGCTTGATGTGCTTATTCCAAGTGAAGAAGTAATTGTCACGGTAACAAAAGATGGTTATATTAAGCGTACAAGTGTGAGATCATTTACCGCATCTAACGGACAGGATTTTGCCATTAAAGAATCGGATTATTTGCTATATCAAGATTCGATCAATACACAGCATCATTTACTTCTCTTTACGTCAAAAGGGAATTATATCTATCAGCCAATACATGAGTTACCTGATATACGCTGGAAAGACTTAGGTCAGCATATTTCTAGCATTGTTCCGTTAGATACAAATGAAACAATCATTAATGCAATTGGCATTGATTCATTTGAACAAGATTTATGTGTATTAACTGCCACGAAAGATGGACAAATTAAGCGATCCTTATTATCGGATTATGTTGTACAACGATATGCTCGACCGATTAAAACGATTAATCTAAAGGCAAATGATGAGATGATCCTAGCACAGCTGGTCGCTCCTTCTGATGACGTGCTATTAACGACGCACTTAAGTTACTCTGTAAGATTCTCTTTAGATGAAGTACCTATTACCGGAGTGAAAACAGGCGGAGTGAAAGGTATAAGCTTAAAAGAAGACGACTATGTGGTGAGTGTAAATGTCATACCTTTAGATAGCCAGGATGATATAACATTAGTTACACATCGCGGGGCAGTAAAGAAAATGGCATTGAAAGAAATCGAATCAGGCGCACGTGCTAAACGAGGCATCGTCACCCTTCGAGAGCTAAAATCAAATCCACACAAAGTATTTGCAGTGCTTTTAACAAATAAAAAAGAGGAACTCATTTTAGAAACAGAAAAAGGAATTCAAGAAATTGTTAAACTGAACACCCTGCGTACAGTAGATCGTTATTCCAATGGATCGCTTGTCGTTGACACAGGAAAAGACGGCCAGATCGTTCGCGTATGGAAGCAACCGATTGAGGAAAAAGAATAAAAGAACTTAACATATAAATCTAAGTAAAAAGCATTTCCATTAGGTAGTATACCTTTTGTGAAATGCTTTTTTTTTTATTTGGAAAGCCTCTTAGAAGATCTAAATATAGGTTTGAGGCAAGTAAAAGTTGAGTAAGCTTAATTATTTTTACAGAATATTTAAATAATTAACAAGAAAGTCTTATGACTCTAAATAAAAATATTTTAAAAACTTCCCTAGAGTTATAGTTAAAAACCCCGTTCACCCTGTTTTCTATGAATAGAATAGCAGAGAAAGGAGGTGATAATATGTGTTGTAATAATTCACAATGCAACTGTGGATGTAACTTCGGTCGTTGTACAAATCTTGGACCTTTTGTAGCTGTTGATGCGGATTGCATTATTCCACCTGCGAGTGCTCGTTCTTCGGTTATACCGTTCTCTTCTGGTATCACAACACCAGCTTTATTAGTTACTACCATAGGTGGATTAGTTGGTACTGTTACTAGTGTTGGATTTGGTACTGCCATTCCAGGTGTAACCCTAGTTGGAGGCTTAATAGACGTGACTGGTCTTACTGCGTCCGAATCGTTTACGGTTCCACGGGTAGGTAACGTAACAGCAATTTCTGCAAACTTTAATACACTTGTAGCTGGTACTATTCTTACTGGAACTGCGACAATTCGTGCGCAAGTATACCGTGCACCAGCTGGATCTAATGTATTCAGCCCTACAGCAGCAACCGTAGTATTAGCTCCATCTCTAACAGCTCCTTTAGCAGCCGGTGTATTAAGCTCTGGTTCAGCATCTGGCTTCTCTGTTCCGGTAGCACCAGGTGATCGTTTGCTTATGGTGTTCTCAGCAACTGCAACTGGATTAACCGCTGCGGTTACTGTTGCTGGTTTCGCTAGTGCAGGTATAACTATTGACTAATTAAGCAGAAGTAGACAGAACACTTTTTATCCCAAGCCCCTTTCATTTAAATAATGAAAGGGGCTTTATTAATGCTAATTAAAAGCAAGGGGAAGGTTCTCGCACAATTAATCTCTGAGTAAGTTTATAAATGAGTCTATTCAATAAATTATGAATTAGTTATATTAATCTCTAAAGATATAGTTCAAAACCCCGTCGACCTTTCAACTCTATGAATAGAATAGCAGAAGAAAGGAGGTGATAATATGTGTAACTGTGGAAGTAATAACCTTAGCCCCCGAATTGTGAATACCAATAGACCAGCTTATGGATATGTTTTTAACTTTCCTGTCCAAACAGTTGCTTCTGGTGGTGATGTAATCTTTGGTGGTAATGGACCATTAGTGAATATCAGCCATACTCCAGGTACTGCAGCTATTTTGATTCCTAGAGCAGGAGACTATTTAGTAGAATATACTATCGCTGTCGAAGGGCCTCAGATGTCGGCGTATGCATTAATTCTTAATGGTGTAGAAGTTCCTAACTCAGCTACTCGTTATGGTGCTACAAGTCCAGCAGGTACCAATCAGACGTTGACTGGTTCTGCAATAATAAGCGTTCCAGCTAACTCAACACTACTATTAAGAAATGTTGGTAATACTGCTGATACTCTTATAGGAACTGATGATGGCCAAGGTGTTCTCAATGCATCGTTATCCATTCACAGACTTGGTGCTTTGAATAATTCTGTACCAATGCTGTAATTGAGATCTAACAAGAAAAAGTGCGGTGTCCTAATTATTATAGGATGCAGCACTTTTTTTATTTTGCCGTTATTATTATACCGAATTTTTAAAAAAATGCGCATTTCATTCTTTCTTCATAACTATATGGTATAAGTATATAGGAGGAAAGCAAATATATATTTTGGAGGAAAAACATGAAAAAAATTATTTTAATGACAATTGCTTGTTTATTTATATTCAGTACACAGGCTTTTGCACACACAGGTTTAGAGAGTTCGGATCCAGCTCAAGGGACTACGGTAACGCAAAGCTTGGATGAAATTACTTTAACTTACATGACGAAGATTGAAGAAACAAGCTCATTTGAATTAATAAATGCTTCGAATGAATCCATTGATATTACAAACTTAACTGTAAATGATAACGTAATGACAGGTAATGTAGAAGGAAATCTAGAAAATGGAGCATACAAAATCGTTTGGAAAATCGTTGGAATTGATGGTCATCCAATCGAAGGGGAAGTTGACTTCGTATTAAATGCACCAATTACAGAAGAAACTGTTGATGAAACAGCAACAGAAACTGCAGAAGAAACAGCGGTTACAGAAACAGAAGTAACGGAAGAAGAACCAGCTGCAGAAGAAACTGCTTCAGCTGAATCGGAAGAAGATAAGGGTAGCAATACTGGACTTATTATAGGGATTGTCATTGTACTAGCTGCAGCAATCTTCTTTATGACTCGGAGAAAAAGTAAATGATTTTTCTTCTAACAACAATTAGCGAAGCACTTGTATATACATGCTTCGCCTTGTTAATGGGGAGTTATATTTTTTCGTTATTTCCAGCTGATTTAAAACCGAAAATAGTAGTCTCACAGAAAATCAAGCTTACTGCTATTGCAGGTGTCGTTATTTTTTCTTTTGCTCCACTGTTAAGTCTAGTCACTTTTTTATATGAAGATTATGGTCTGTGGCAAACGCTAAAATCTATTATCTTTACGTTTGAGGTAGGGAAGTCATGGCTATTTTTAGCTATCATTTCGATTATTTTAGGCTTATATATTTTCTTCTTTGATAAGAAAACAGCTAATATATATCCTATTATTGGAATTATAATTATTTTTGTCTTAATAGCAGTTCTTGGGATGGCTGGCCATGCAAGCTCGGTTTCTCCAGTGAAAGGTTTTATCACCCATTTCATGCACTTTGCATCCGTTGTTGTTTGGGTCGGCATTTTATTAAACGTTAGTTGGTTTTCACGTAATAAGGAAAATTGGGTTAATTTTTTGAAATGGTTTCATATCATGGCCTTGTATTGTTTTGCTATTGTTGTGATTACAGGACTTTCTCTTATGAATCTATCGATGGAATGGAGCGCTTATCCAGATTCCTGGATGCTCTCTTACGGTCAAAGCTTGCTTATCAAACATTTGCTCATTATTCCGTTAATCGGGTATGCATTCATTAATGGAATGGTGATGAAAAGAAAATTGGAGAAAGAAGAAAGTTTTGATCCAAGACCATGGACAAAAGTTGAATTCTTTATCATTTTACTTATTTTTGTAGCGACCGGAGCGATGAGTCAGCAATCGCCACCTAGTAATTTAGCAGATATATTGAGTTCTGAGGGGATTTCTCCTTTGTTTGGATTATTTTACGATGGAACCATTCAACCTAGTCTAAACGTCCAATTAATGCCTAAATTCGATGGTATATTGCTAGCAGTTGTATCTATTGGCTTCTTTACGGTAAGTATATTATCTTTTTTCAAAAAAATGCCGCCAGTATTTTCTTTCGCGATGAGCATTTTAGTTGTCATCTCGGCATATTTAGCGTTACTTTTAAGCGTGCAAATTGTATAAACAAATATAAAAAGCATTTCCATCGGGATATTGACCTTGTTGGAAATGCTTTTTATATTTGTTTTCATTATGCTGTAATTTGTCCTTTTTTGTTTTCGTCATTCGAACGTGGGTACTAAAGTCGATCTCATTGCGTAATTTTGTCACGTCTTTTCCTGTATTACGAAGTAAATGTGTTCTTTTTCGTTTGGCAGCTGATTTTGCCATGTAAATCACTCCTCGTTTAATTAATTGTTTCAAGTCATAGAGTATATTATTTTAGAGCAATAAACAAGTATTATCATATTGAAAATTAGACCCTTAATCTTATTGCCTACCAGGTGCTCAGAGAGGCAGATTCACTGTAGAAAATCTTAATTATTAAAGCAATCGAAGAGAAGATCTCAATTGTTTAGCTTTAGACTAAGGAATTCTACATAAAAAACGCCTCTGTCAAAGGCGTTCTTTATATAACTTATTTGTTACCTTTTTTTGGTGAGGTCGTTTTATCGACAAATTCATTGACCTGTGTCGTTAGTTCTTCTACTAGTTCTTTAAGCATCTGTTTTTGGTCCGGGGATAGTTTTCCTTTTGCATCATCAAGATTTATGCCATTTTTACGGAGGGTATCACTTACTAATAAATCAATGACCTTGTTAGGAATAGCATTTGTTTTTTTAGGTAGTTCGCTCATACTCATCACTCCTTTTTATTATCATTTTTAATATATGCAGTTATCATGAAAGAGGAGAAGAGGAATACTATTTCAAACACATAAAAGTTATACTGAAATAAAAATAAAGCAACACAAAATAAGCCCGACACGACAGAGGGAGTTTATTTTGTGTTGCAAAATATATTAGAGAATGTCTAACTTAGCTACTAATGTAACAAGAATTTGAAGCATTGCTTGGATGTTCACTGCCACATCGGTGTCAGTTGTAGTAACTGATATATTTCTTGATCCCTCAACTATCGTTTTTTGAACGTTTTGTTGTTTCGTTTTTACAAATTGCTTCATATCTTGAGTTACCGCTCTACCTTGAGCTGTATCTCCAATAGTTAGGCTAATAACTGCCGCAATTGCTGCTTGAATACCTAGTTGCAATGACAATGCTGCTTGAGTATCCGTTGTTTGAATATCAACACCTTCAGAATCCCTTACGATGATCCATTCCTTAGATTGCTGTTTAGTGGTCACAATTTGTTCTCCATTTTGTTGAACATCTGCATCGTTGTTTTTTCCTTTGTCATCGCAATGATCTAATGCTCTCCATTTGCTTTTACTCATTATTTCACCTCATTTCGTTTTTTCGTTTTAACTTAAAGAACATCTAATTTAATTATTAATGCAACCAAAACTTCTAGAAGTACTTGAATATTGACTGATAAATCTGTATCCGTAGTTACGATATTAACGTCTTTCGAGTTATCAATATAGATTACTTGTTTATTAGTTTGTTCGTCATTAAATTGTTGGAAGATGTCTTGTGCAACAGCATGGCTACGGTCACTATCGCCAATTGCAATACTTACAACTAAAGCAATAGCAAGTTGTAAGCCAACTTGAAGAGAAACCGCTGCTTGTGTATCTGTGGTCTGAACGCTGATGTTGCAGGAATTTCTAATCCATATTAATTCATCTGATTCTTGATGAACTGAAGAGAGCTGGTCGATGTCTTGTAGAACCGTTGCATCATTAGAGAAATCATCATTCCAATGCTTAGTTTGGTGTTCCATCCCCATTGGATAATAATTTTCAGATTGTTCGCAGTATTTACGCTGACTCATTGTATAATCTCCTTTCCTATTTATTGGCAGGGTTGAAAAAGGGATTAATTTAAAACCTTGCTTCTGTAACATATGAACAAGTTAAATATTGATATAGTACATTTAACTATCAAAAAACTAAAAGATAACATTTACGTCTTTATTGGGAATATTGCAATCTGGATAAATAGCGACTTTGTGTAGTTTAGGTATTGTTCATTTTTGGTACCATAGAAGGCTATTCACAGAGATTGCTCTTTTGGAGGCTTATGTAGAGAAGTACCGGCCTTTACACATATGTTTTTAATTGCATATTCCTAAACTTAGTCATATAGAAATTGTGTAGTGAATTTGTTGAAAATCAAAGAAAAAACGAGAAAAATGCTTTAGATGGGGAAGATATGCTGCACTTGAAGCATAAAGAAGTTGGATAATAACATATTCCAATTAAAGGTATTAGGTCAAGTGAATGTTTAAATAAGGTAACTAAGCAAATAGCGTATACGATTGCAGAGAGATCGATTTGTGAGAGGAATGAAATAGGCAGGATAAATTTGTGAGAAAAGTCAAAGGAGTAATGTGTATTAGTATAAGCTCAAATTAGGTTCGCTTTGTTAAACAATTTAAATCTGCTAAGTAAGATGGATAGAATAATTACTTGAACAAAATAAGAATTTTAAAGAAAAAGCATTTTTTATAGCAAAGTTTAATATCAAACAGGATTTGCAAATTTAATAAATCTTTCAAATATCTCACTGTTTCAAGTATACTTTTACATTGAAACACAACTTTGTATAATATATATTATGTAAACTAAAAATAAAAAATAATAAAAGGTTACATTTTCGAAGTCTCTTCTTTCATATGTTTAAATAAAAATGTTGAATGCTGTTTTCAATTATCTCATTCATAGGTACTCTTTTACTTTTGGCAAATTGTTTAGCTTGCTACACAAGCTCTTTATCATAAGATGAACTGAATTCTACACGATCTTTTGGCTATTCACTTCTACTAAAAGTGTTTTTGCTTTCTCTATAAACAATAACTCTAACGCACGCCCAATTAAGTAGTTTATACAGAGGATTATTTTTCTGTTATTTATTTTCTGCATCGTACTTGATTATTAGAATCTTCAACTGAATATGGATTTTGCGCTTGTTAAGACATAAAACTCTTTTGATATATGAAAGTTTTCATGGTCTGCATTTTATATACGATTTCAGATAGCTTTGCAAAATCCGTCTTCATTTATACCCAAATCCCATTTTGCGAACAAATGTTCCAGAAATCGAAATAAACTGAGAACAAAAATATTCTCAGTTGTTTATTCCTATTAATTCAAATTGTTTCATCATCTACAAAAGTATTACTCAAGCAAGCACTTCGAAAGTTTTTAATGACTTATTAAATTGCGAATGGGTTACCTCTCCCTTACTCTTCCCCCCAATCCGCTTCAATTGTTGCATTTAATGCCAACCAATTCGTTTGTGAAGAAATATTACGTGACCCGCCTGTATTTTTTCTTCATTTATGAGAGGAATATAGGAAGCTTCAGGCGAACTTGCTTAACCCTCAATTCAATGTTGAAGCGTATTTTGAATAGATCGTCCATGCCAGTGCTTTCTAGTGAGACTGAAGTTCGAATCATTTCGTATTTTAATCAAACAGTTCTTACAGTCACTAGTCGATATACTGAATAGAAATCCTTTTACAAAGCGTGTTACACTGTTCCTCTTCCCTTACAAACTGGACATTTTATTTCCATCGGTACGGGAAGGAATATTTTAATCTTACCTGTTCCTTTACATTTTTGACATACCATTTGAGCTTCCTCCCATCGTATCATTTGTTTTGGTCATCTGATCATCTCGAATAGTTCCTTTTTTCTTGTGGCGAATTCTTATAGAGTCAATAAGGTGTTCTATTTCCTCTTCATCCAACATATCGATTTTCGCCAACCGTCGAGTAATATATGGGACAAAATCGTCTTCATCCTCTTCTATTGCTTTACTGTCCTTCTCTACCGTACGCTCTAGGTTTGAAAAATACATAGCCATACTCCCTGTGATAGAACCGATTAATCCAATGCCAACTAGCATAAGAATTCCTGCTATGATTCTACCCCCCATTGTTACGGGAGAAATATCACCATATCCTACAGTTGAAACAGTTACAACTGCCCACCAAAGAGAATCTAAAAAGCTATTTATATTCTGGTTATGCCCCTTCTCTAATATATAATTGCTTGCAGCGCCCCAAGTTAATACGACAAGCGTGAAAGCAAATACATAGTTTAAACCACCAGACTTGAAAATACCTTGTAACGTTTTAGAAACCTTCATAATTCGGAACAAACGAACTAAACGCATTAATCTTGCGACTTTAAAAAAAGCATCTAAGGGGATGATTGCTATAAGATCAAATATATTTTCTTTGACAAACTTCCCTTTATCAGAGGCAATTGATAATCTAACTATGTATTCTATAAAAAAATAGAAGATGAGGCTATAATCTATCCATTTGATTTGTTTAGCTTCTAGGATTTCACTGCCAGTATATCCTGCGATTGTTATTGTTAAATATAACAAGATTAATAGAAAGATAAAAAACTCGTAAACAATACTAAATCCCTTCATCTTCATCCGATCACTCTCCAAGTATTAAAGTACCAAGGGGCACTTTATCTATCATTTACCCCATTTTAAAGTGAATTATCACTATAAAATATATATTTATTTTTGATTTAGTTTAACCAGTGGATTGCTATTGTATTCCTTAACCTTATTTTCTTTATTTCCATTGAGCTGCGAAAGCTAATGTTGAAAGGTATCAATGTCCAGTTTTAAAGAATGTCCAATTGAAGCAACAACAATTGGTTTATAATTTTTATAGGATTCATATAATCACCTACCAAATCGTTTATTTTCTTCACCTTTAAATCTATCCAGACTTGGTCTGAAAGATCATTTGTTCAAATAATAGAAAAAGAAATCCCTTGTCTCGAAAGACAAAGGATTTTCCAACTAGATTAGCAAGTTATTCTTAATGATTTTCAACGGATGCTGCTTCCACAATAGCCCCTTCTTTTAGCTTAGTTTTCTTCACCATATAAATCACAATTAGTAAAATAAACCATACAGGCGTTACAAACAACGCAACACGTGTATCTGCTGCAAGCGCTAAAATGACAAGAACAAAAGCTAAGAAACCAAGGATCAAGTAATTTGCAAATGGATAAAGTGGCATCTTGAACTTATTTACTTTAGCAAGATCAGTTCTTGTTTTACGATATTTTAAATGACAAATGACTGTAATGCCCCATATAAAGATGAAACATACGGTAGAAATACTAGTGATTAGAGTAAACACTCCTTCTGGCATTATATAGTTCAATACAACAGCGATTAGTATAACGATTGTTGAAAAGAACAATGCATTGGACGGTACTTGACGAGTAGTCAATTTTGTAAATGGTACAGGCGCATTTTTATCTTTAGCTAATGAAAATAGCATGCGGCTTGTACTAAAAATGGCACTGTTACATGCAGAAGCAGCAGATGTTAATACGACAAAATTGACTATACCAGCCGCTGCAGCAATGCCTACTGCCACAAAAACTTGTACAAATGGACTTTCCATTGGATTGATCGCATTCCATGGATAAATACTCATAATAACTATTAGTGCACCGATGTAAAATATTAAAATTCGAATCGGGATATTATTGATGGCTTTTGGAATGACTTTTTCAGGATTTTCCGTCTCTCCCGCTGTCAGTCCAACAAGTTCAATTCCAACAAAGGCAAAAACAACCATTTGGAAGGAGAGTATAAATCCATTTATCCCGTTTGGGAACATGCCTCCATTGCTCCAAATATTTGTAAAGCTGGATGCACCGGCATCAGTTGAAAATCCTTTAATAATCATGAAAATACCGATAACAATCAAAGCTAAGATCGCAATAACTTTTATTAGGGCAAACCAAAATTCCATTTCGCCAAAAAGCTTTACAGTTGCTAGGTTCATGATTAGCAATATCACAAGTGCGATTAAACCTGGCATCCATTGCGGTACCTCAGGAAGCCAGTATTGCGTGTATAGACCAACTGCCGTTAAGTCTGCCATCGCAATTGAGATCCAGCAGAACCAATACGTCCATCCTGTGATGAATGCTGCCATATTCCCCATATAATCTTGTACAAAATCTACAAAAGAATGATAGTTCAAATTTGATAAAAGTAGTTCACCTAGTGCACGCATGATCAAAAAACAAATGATTCCTGTTATCATATACGCAAATAATATGGATGGTCCTGCGAGGTGAATAGATTTACCTGCTCCCAGAAATAAGCCTGTTCCAATTGCCCCTCCAATGGCAATTAGCTGTACATGTCTATTTTTTAAGCCTCTCGCTAGCTGCTGTTCTTGCATAAAGCATTCCTCTCCCTCTCTGTTTCCATCCTTTTACACTTATCGGATATTTGAGAATTTTTGTATAAATATCAGTCTAGCATAATTCGAGTATATTCGACAATAACAAAAATCTCATAGTTTCGAAAATATATAACAGTTCAAATAACTAGCTTCTCCTATTTTTAATAAAATTCCTTTCAAAATTACTTATAAATGATGTAGAAAAGGCAATACTTTGAATATGAATTTGAAGTGGAGGAAAAATATATTGAATACAACAAGTCAAAAAATATCGATTTTTGCGCTTGGAGGCGTAAACGAAATCGGTAAAAATATGTACGTGCTACAATCGAATGACGACATTGTCGTAATCGACTGTGGCTCTAAGTTTCCTGATGAAAGTCTATTAGGGATTGATCTGATCATCCAGGATATTTCGTACTTACAAGAAAACCAAGAGAAACTTAGGGCGCTAATTGTGACACATGGACATGAAGATCATACGGGAGGCATTCCCTACTTCTTAAAGCAGCTGAATATCCCCATTTATGCTACAAATTTAACGTTAGGACTTATTGAGATTAAGTTAAAGGAGCATGGCCTATTAAGATCAACGAAGCTATTTCTAATTGATAGTGAGTCGGAACTACAGTTTGGAACGATTAGAACAACTTTTTTTAAAACTAGTCACAGTATTCCGGACTGTCTAGGTATAGCATTCCATACTTCGCAAGGTACAATCGTACACACGGGAGATTTTAAGTTCGATTGGACACCAGTTGACAGACACGGTCCTGACATTCACAAAATGGCCGCACTAGGGGAAAACGGAGTTCTGCTGCTCCTATCCGAAAGTACGAATGCGGAAAGACCAGGTTCTACTCCTTCGGAACGACTCGTTGGAGATCATATAGAAGAAGCTTTTCGTCATGCACCTAGGAAAGTCTTTATCTCTACATTCGCTTCCAATGTGCATCGAATTCAACAGATTGTCGATGCATCGATTAAGACAAATCGCAAAATTGCTTTACTTGGTCGTAGTATGGTCAATGTAGTGGCCGTTGCAATCGATCGAGGATACTTGAAAGTACCTGAGGGTATGATCATAGAAGCAAATGAAGTGAACTCGATGGACCCAGAAAAAGTGGTTATTCTATGTACAGGGAGTCAGGGAGAACCGATGGCGGCATTATCACGCTTATCAAGCTCAAACTTTAGGCAAGTAGAGGTTCTTCCGGAAGACACGGTTATTCTAGCAGCAGGTCCCATTCCGGGGAATGAACGGAGTATTTCTCGAATAGTAGATAATTTATTTCAGCTGGGAGCTAGAGTAATTTATGGTTCCGGAAGTGTTACTGGGCTACATGTCTCAGGACACGCTTGCCAGGAAGAGTTGAAACTGATGCTTACGTTAATGAAACCAAAGTATTTTGTCCCTATTCACGGCGAATACCGTATGCTTCATCAGCACAAACTTTTAGCGGAATCTGTTGGAGTCCATTCGGAAAATATTTTCATTGTAAGTAATGGAGACGTCGTAGATATTGAGAACAATGAGGCCATCCAAACAAGAAGCGTAGACGCCGGAAATGTTTTCGTTGATGGAATCGGTATTGGTGATGTGGGAGAAATCATTTTACGAGATCGCAAGGTACTTTCAGAAGACGGCATGCTGGTCATTGTTACGACGATAAGTAAATCAGCCGGAAAAATTATTTCTGGTCCTGATACAATTTCCAGAGGTTTTATATATGGACCAGAGTCTGGCGAGCTTATAAACGAAGTGAACGAAACCGTGCAAGCCACTATTCATAAAATGAAAGATAAAAATAGAAATCAACGTGTACTAAAACAAAGCATCAAAAAATCAGTGGAGCAGCTCCTCTATTCTCGCACAAAGCGGAAGCCAATGATCCTTCCGATTATGATCGAAGTGTGATATCTCATGGAGGAAGATACAAAAGATTTACTGCAGAGAGGTTATAAGAAATATACCGGTCATGAAGTAGATGTCTATTTCCATACAGGTAAATGCACACATGCTGCCAATTGTCTAAAATATTTACCCTCTACCTTCAACATGAATAGAAAGCCTTGGATACTGCCTGATGCCGCCCTTAGGGAAGACGTAAAAAGAGTAATCGCAACCTGTCCTAGCGAAGCGTTGTTATATGTTGAAAAAAATGACTCATTCTTCGTTTAAGAATGCCAGCCAACTTGGTTGAGAGGAACGATAAAGGGATACTGTGGAGTAGTTATCGCCTTCTCTTCCCAGGTGAGCTTGTTATTTTGAGAAACTGGTTGCTTTCCCAAGTAATTTGGTTGCCCTTATGCTGATTTAGTTGCTTAACTAATACAATTGGTTGATTTCTATGACTGGTTGATTGCTTTTAGCCATTAAATGGATAATATGGTTGCGAGATAATTTCTTTTATAGCTATGTTGCTTAGTAAAAAGCGCAACGTTTCAGTCTGTACTAGCAACATTGTCCTTCATACGTGCAACGTTAGTTTCGATTTGCGCAATGTTAATAACTAATGCACAATAAGTCATCTTGGTTTCATACAAGTAATACTTGTTATTTTATGAGGTGCATGCTCTCTCCCCCATTTAGTTGCATTCCAAGTAGATTCGATTGCTTTCATTGAACAATCTAATGCTCTCAACCATTTATTGCTTATAGGTAGTAGAATAAGCAAGCGAAATTCATAGCTGGTATCTCATTCAACTTGCAAAGGCGCAGAACCCTTATAGTATAGTGCACTATTCTTCTTTAGTTTCCTGTCCGAAAAAAAAGCTACTGTTTTTTTTGCAGTAGCGTTTTACTATTTATAATGTAATCGCACCAGTCAACACTGCTGCAATCGTCATGACAACGCAAGTACCAAAAGCCCATTTAAACAAGAATTTTTGATGTTCACCAAAGTTAACCCCAACTAACCCGATTAGGATAAAAGTAGCTGGCACTAATGGTGACAGCGGGAATCCGGCAGTTGAATGCCCTAATAATGCAGCTCGTCCGATTTCTACTGGATCAATTCCAAAACCAGCTGCTGTTTCACTTAGGATAGGAAGAATACCAAAGTAGTAAGCGTCTGGAGAAAATACAAGGCCCATTGGAATACTAGTTAGTGCAACAATAACAGGCATATGGCTTCCAAGCGACTCGGGGATTACCGAAACAAGCGTTGCGGCCATCGCGTCCATCATGCCAGTTCCACTGAAAATGCCTGTAAAAATTCCTGCTGCAAAAACCATTGTACTAATCATGACAAAGTTGTTTGCATGGCGTAAAATCTGATCTTGTTGTTTTTGTGCATCCGGGAAGTTAACTACTAACGCAATGGCAAATGCTGTGGCAAATAAGATAGCGATTGGCAATATATCCATTACAAGTAAAGCCATTAATACGATCGTTAAGAAAAGATTAAACCAATAAATTTTAGAAACGCCTTTTTGTTCAACAGTAGTTGCTGCTAATTCTGCTATAGAAGAAGCTGGCTCTTCTAACACAATTACTCCAAGTCTTGCCCTTTCCTTCTTCCCTAACAAATAAGCAGAAAATAACGTCCACAGTAACCCAGCAATCATCACGGGGATTAACGGGATAAATAGATCGGCAACTTCCACTTGAAGACTCGCTGCTGCTCGAACGAGCGGTCCACCCCAAGGAATGATATTCATAACCCCTGCTGCCAATGCTACTACGCAGGCTAGCACTAATCGACTCATCCCAAGTCGTATGTATAAAGGAAGCATGGCAGTAACAGATACCATAAACGTGGAAGAACCATCTCCATCTAAACCTACCAGTATAGTAATAACCGCAGTAGCCAAAACTACCTTCAATGGATCCCCTTTTACAAGCGCTAAAATTCGATTAATCATTGGATCAAATAAGCCGACGTCAATCATTAACCCAAAATACAAGATAGCAAAAACAATCATGACTGCAGTAGGAGTAACTTTGAGGATACCTGCCATCATCATCTCGCCCATCTCAGGACCAAATCCTGCAATCAGCGCAAACACAATAGCTACCCCAATAAAAGCTACTACTACAGAGAGTCGCTTAGTAATTACTAAAACCAAAAAAGTAACAATCATCAAAAAACCTAACAAAGCCAACATAAACACTAATTCCCCTCTAGTACGTGCGTCGAATCACGAATTTTCTATGTATATGCAATATATTTTATAAAGTATACACAATTAAGTCAAGTTTAATTTTTTAGAAAATTGTCAACAATATGTTGGTACATCTTATATTATTTAGCTACAGGGGAAATTACATAAATAAGTATAGATATTCACTTAAAAGTCTATTCTATAAACTAAGCAACGAATGAGAGGAGCTACTATTCCACATGAAATTTAAACTACCTTTCAAAAAAAAACAGCAACAGCAACCATATAAAGAAATGAATGCCGTCAAAGAAAAAGTAGAATTGATTGCTCCTTCTGAAAATGACTTTACTCAATTAATAAAAGATACTACCAATAATCCAGCTGATCTAGTCATTAAATCTATTCCACCGAATCTAACCCTTATTTACATAAATAATTTAGTAAATGATCAGACTTTAAACGAGCATATTATAACGAATCTACAAAATAATTTTTTTGAAACGCCAGAAGCCATTTGGCCTATTCTTTCGATTCCAGAGGTGAATATATCTAGTCAGCTAGAGGAAACAATAGCTTCACTTTTAAATGGAAGTGTTCTTATATATGTGAATGGTTATTCACAAGTGGTGTTGGCACCTATACCTAAACGAGAATCTCGGAGTTTATCAACACCTGAGAATGAATCACAAGTAATTGGTGCGCAGGTCGGGTTCAATGAAAGTCTTTCCACTAATATATCTTTGATTCGTCGCTATATTATAAGTCCCAATCTGTGTAATGAAGAATTGAAGGTTGGAAAGCGTACACATACTTCCCTTTCTCTTCTATATATGAACGGCATTGCTTCTGATCAAATGGTTAATACACTTCGCCAAAGGATACAAGATGTGGATGTGGACTCTTTACTAGATAGCGCCGTACTTCTTGAAATGATTGATGACAACACGCTTTCGCCTTTTCCTCAAATGCTTTTAACAGAAAGACCAGACAGATTTTGTGATGGTCTTTTAAATGGTAAATTGGGGATCATAGTCGAGGGCAGCTCCCTTGCAATAGTTTGTCCTATAGCGTTTGTTGAATTCTTTGAGAGTAGAGAAGATCAAAATTTACGATGGCAAGTAGCCACATTTGCTCGCTTACTAAGATTTACTGCAATTTTTCTCTCTGTTTTTCTAACACCTATCTATGTAGGCGCGCTTACATTTCATTATGAAGTAATACCCCAGGCCCTCTTAGTTCCATTGAGTGAATCGAGGGCGTTAGTCCCTTTCCCGCCTGTATTTGAAGCATTACTTCTTGAGTTGATCATTGAATTGCTGAGAGAAGCTGGGGCAAGATTACCTACAAAGATTGGTCAAACAATTGGTATAGTAGGGGGTATAGTTATTGGGACAGCAGCCGTACAAGCAGGAATTACGAGTAATATTTTACTTATTTTTGTTGCTTTAAGTGCACTAGCTTCCTTTACAACACCAAGTTATACGATGGGGAATGTCATCCGGCTCATACGTTTCCCTATCATTTTAATCGCTGGATTTTGGGGATTTTATGGAATAATGCTTGCCTTTTGTTTTATACTCATCCATCTTTTACGTCAATCAAGCTTGGGAGCACCCTATTTGTCTCCTTATTATCCACCAAGGCTGAAAGATATGCGGGATAGCATTATCAAATTTCCCTTGCCATTTGTAGCGAAAAGAGCGTCCCTCACAAGACCGGCTGATCAAGAGAAATTCGATCCTGAACCTGTAAAACCGGAAAAAAGCTGAACTGAAGGTGGAATAAATGAAAAGTTCTATACAATTTAGCCCGAAAGATATGATTAATGCTTCTTTAGTTTTTTTTGTAGTGCATAGCGCTCAAATCGGGGTTGGTATTCATGGATTTCAGCGTGTTGTCTATCAAGATGCAGAAAAAGATGCCTGGATTTCTGTTCTTATTGCAGGTCTGGCCACTCATATCGTCGCTTTATGTATGATCAAAACATTAGAAATATACGGGACCAACGATCTTTATGGAATCCATCAAGAAGTTTACGGAAAATGGATTGGAAATTTCTTTAATGTTATTTATATATTGTATTGTGGTATCGCATTTTTCTCTGTCTTGCGAAATTATATTGAAGTTATTCAGACATGGATTTTTCCCGGATTAGCTACGTGGTTTCTTTCTGCGACTTTAATAATAATTATTATATATGCATTTTCAGGAGGACTTCGGGTAATTGTTGGCGTTTCTTTTTTTAGTATTATGCTCGCTTTATGGATTATCCCAATGCTATTGTTTCCTTTAAAATATGCATATACAGAGGCTCTGTACCCAATGTTAGAAGAGGATATAAGTGCTATTTTAAAAGGCGCAAAATCGATGGCCTTCACGATTATAGGATTTGAAATAATTCAAATTATATATCCTTTTGTAAAAGATAAAGAAAATGTAAAAAAGAATGTACATTTTAGCTTGTTATTCACAACAGTCATTTATCTCATTGTAATGCTCGTCTCTCTCACATATTATAGTGAAGGAAAGTTAGAGAAAACGATCTGGGCAACATTGACTTTATTCAGCTTTATTAGTTTTCCTTTTATGGAACGATTTGAATTTGTGGCAATTTGTTTTTGGATGTTGATCATCCTACCGAACCTATGTCTTTATTTATGGGCTGCTTATCGCGGTGCACAAAGAGTTATTAAGATTAGTGGAACAAAATTTGTTTGGATTTTTTCCCTCGTTGTATTTATAGCGACAATGTTTATACAAAGTAGGACCCAAATAAATATGATTAATACCCAATTTGGAAATATAGCTTTTTATATAATCTTTGTCTATCCTATAATTTTATTGTTCATAGTGATGCTGAAAAAGAAATTTACATCAAAGAAGGAGCAAAGTGATGAAAAAGTTTAGGATCTATTTTGTTCTTCTTTTTCTAGTCAGCATTTTAGTCGGGTGTACAGAAACAAATATATTGGATCGGGTAGGATTAACCACTTTAGTAGGCTATGATGTCGGGACAGAAGAAAGAATTTCAACAACTGCGGTTGTTAGAGAAATAAACCCTGAATTTCAAAGTAATGTTGAAGTGATTACAACGGAAAACGAAACAAGTAAAGGAAATAGATTGAAAGCCAATCGAAGATTATCCAAAAAAATTACGATCGGTCAAATGCGAGTCGTTTTGTTTGGCGAAGAAGTGGCAAAAGGTGACCTTCACTTTTACATAGACTCCCTCCTCGAAAATCCGTCTGTTAGTAATGGGCTGTATTTGGCAGTTGTCGAAGGAGACACTTCCGAATTACTTCAACATGAATATAAAAATATAGATGATATTGGTCAACATATCTATAGATTAATGGAACAAAATATAAAAAATGAACACATGATTTCTTCTACCTTGCATGAAATTGCACACGATTACTATATGAAGGGCAAAGATATTGCGATGCCTATTATAAAACGAGAGGAAGAATTCGTCGAATTGACAGGTGTTGCCTTATTCAATGGTGGTAAAATGGTAAGCGCACTTCCAGTGGAAGATAGCTTTTATCTGAAAATCATGAGAGATAGTTTTAAGGCAGGCATATTTGAAACTATCTTACCAAAAGAGGATATCCCTCCCGCTTTGATGAAAGACACGATTACCGAAATGCCAGTAGCGTTTGATGCAATTCGCTCAAAAAGAACATTGAAGTTAGTGGATCCGGCTACCCCCGAGTTTGACGTACAGTTAAAAATTAAAGCAAGACTATTAGAAGTACATCCTAACATAAACACAGGAGATCCAAAAGTAATCGAAGGACTTGAAAGTGCGGTAAGTAAAAATTTATCAAAAGAGCTAACAAGGATTGTTGCTCAATCCCAAAGCGTTCAATCGGATATCTTTGGCTTTGGCGATACATATAGAAGCTCGGTGAGAAACTCTGAGTTGACGAAAGAGAAATGGCATGAAATGTATAAAAATATGAAGATAAATGTAAAGGTTAAGTTTGAAATACTTAGAGATGGCGTTTTTGAGTAAGCAAATTACTCACCATTAAGATGTTGACCAATCATGACCGATAAAAAATGTTGAAAGAATACATTATAATTTAAATCAAAAGCAATTCGATGTGTTTTATTTTTGTTCGATTTTTGCGTATTGGAATGATGATTCTCCACAATGCTTTGCCCTCTCGCAGGACTTCCAAGGTCAAGTACGATACTGATGGGATATGATTTAAAGGTGAACATTTCAGGGTGTATTACCGCCATTAATGTTACAACATCATGGACAGGTGCGCCTTGTAAAGAAGGATCACGTTCCTGATAAAAGCGAGTATAATATTCCATCAATGATTTAAGGATTTTAGTTTTCCCAAATTGGTCGATATAATCTACCATGCCAGGTGTAACAATCGCCTTTTGTGTTGCATTTAACGGAATAATCGTGACATTATTGGCGTAAGTTAGCACAATATTCACAGCAATCGGATCCCCATAAAAATTTGCTTCCGCAACGGTTGTTACATTTCCTGGTACACCAAAAGCTCCACCCATAATATAATACTCCTCAATATTATTCATCAATTCCCTGTAGAGAATAAACATTGTTGCTAAAGAAGTAAGTCGACCAATATTGACAATTACTAAATCATTCTTGTAATTTTCTATGACTTTCACTATTTCAAAAAAATTTTCAAGTTCAAATTCTTGATCGTCGTTGGGAATAATAGGTCCTAATCCATGTTCTCCATGAATCTCTGGATAAAAAGCTGGCTGCTCCCCCGTTAAGGGCACATCCGCCCCATGTATAATAGGGATAAAATTAGGATAGTCAAATACTTTTGTTAAGTAGTGAATATTAGAAACTGCATCCTCTCTTGATACATTCCCATAATCGGCTACTATTCCTACAATCTCTACCTCTTTATTTAAGCTTGCGTAAATGAGAGCGACTGTGTCATCAATGCCTATATCTCCAAATAATAATACCTTCTTTCCCAAGGAGATCCCTCAACTTTCTATTTTTCAATTTTATTTTAATATACTATGCGGTTGTAGTTTGTCTTTATTCTGGTTACTAACATGTCCTTCATTTGCTACTTAAAGAAAAATCATTAAATGAGTTAACATAATATAATTATATAACTCCCCTTTATCTTAGCATTTCTATTTTAAGATGATTAAATTATCCGAAGACTCTTGCTTTACAGCTTTGCTAATGTAAAATATAAAGGAATGAAACAATCCTCCATACATTAGATAAAGGAGTAATTTATGTTAACGAAAAAACAATTAGAAGATATTGACCAACTTCAACAAGAATGTGAAAAGCATGATAACATCCAACTGAAGTTAAATTGGGAAATGCTTAGAAATCGTACTTCCACTCAATTGGACTTCTTTCAATATGAAAATGATGAGTTAGTAGCCTTTTTGGGGTTATATCCGTTCGGGTCTACTATAGAAGTATGTGGTATGGTAAAGCCTATAGAACGGCGAAAGGGAAATTTCGCAAGACTATTTCAACAAGCAATGACGATTGCTAAGCAACCTCAATTTAATAAAATCTTATTAAATGCGCCAACAAGTTCTACAGAAGCAAAACTGTTCTTAAAAACAATTGGTGCAAATTATGTACTCACAGAGCATCAAATGAAGTGGAAAGAAAAACTTTTGGATGAAGTAAGTGGCTTTTCTTTGCGACAAGCAAATGAAAAGGATTTAGAAATGCGCGTTCGATTGGATGTGGAAGCATTTGGTTTAACGAAAGAAGACGCACATGCAATGGAAAGCAGAATCAATGGAGATAGTGACAATGCTATGTACATGATTGATGTGAATGAAGAAACGGTCGGAAAAATTCGAGTGAAAAAAGAAAATGGAGAAGCATGGATCTATGGTTTTTCCATTCTACCTACCCATCAAGGAAATGGTATTGGCCGGAAAGTAATACAAAAAGTAGTGAAAGAACAATCGACATCAGGTCACTCTGTACATCTTGAGGTTGAAACAACTAATGCAAATGCACTTAAGCTGTATGAATCGGTTGGTTTTGTCGTCATACATGCCCAAGATTACTATAGTTATAATTGAATAATAATTTCTACCCTGCTATTAATTGTTTAAATTAACTAGCAGGGTTTTTTTGATTGAATAGATTTACATTTCTTCCTCCCAATCCTTCTTCAACATTCCATAAACTACATGGTCAACATAATGATCATACAACCACTCTGATTGACGAATACACCCTTCTTCTGTGAAACCTAGTCTTTCAGGGATTGCTCTACTTTTTTTGTTTTCGACAGCAGCACGAATTTCTACTCTGTTTAATTTCAAGTCGTTTAGTGCGTAATCGACAAAGGCTTTAACCGATTTGGTCATTAAACCTGAACCAACATAATCATCTCCAAGCCAGTAACCAATACTAGTTGATTTATTACTCCAGTTAATGTGATGAAATCCAAGAACACCAGCAAGCTTTCCATCATACCAAATTCCTGCCTGCACTCCATTATTTTCACTAAATTGTTTCATCGTTGACTGGATAAAGTTTTGTGTATCTGCAACGGTCTTGGTGAAATCGATGAATGGTAGCCATTCTCTCAAGCTATCTTTTGAGCCAATTGTTAAATCGAACAAATGTTCAGCATCCCGTAAATCGAGCATTTTTAGTTTTGTTTTCTCGTCAATATCGTATGTAAACAAAGTAAGCCCCCCTAAAATAGATTAATCTGCTATCACTTCCTTATTATATCAAACATTCAGAAACTAAAAACAATAATTTAGTTTACATAATAATATTATGTATTTCTTCGTCGATTAGAGTGTTCACAAATGTATTTCTGTATTGATAGATGGAAGAAATATCTATACACTAAATTTATAAAGAAAATGGGGTGAGAAAAACAACTTATGAATACAAACACAGAAAAAAGAACGTTCTTTCAATGGCTAAATTTTTTGATTCCGTACTTTTATACAGCAGGAATCACTCTTATTTTAGCGTGGATGATCATAGCATCGATCCTAATAGGTTTCACTACATTGAAAGATAATCCGAAAGCTTTTTTTCTACAAACTGAAAATACTAGCAATAACAATCAGTCTATTCATACACCCGAAGCAGATATAAATGTCAGCAATCAACCAGAGAAACAAACAGCATTTTCAATTATTGTTCAACCTTTTGTGGAATCGAATTTCAATCAAATCATTTTTCGCGGACTCTTCTTACTTTTCATTTGGTTGCTTTTATTTCTAACGATACCTGTTGCTTTTAAACGATTAAAACGATTTAAGTTTTTAAATCTTGAATTTGAGGTAGATAATATTGAACTTGCGGCAATAGAAACTGTTGAAATAAGCGGAACTAAAGCACGGCTTATGGCATATTTCACTGGGGATGATGCATCTGGAAGAACGTTTGATTTTTTGTCTCAATCTACAATAGACTTTAAAGAAGTATTAGAATATTTCCTAGCTGAAACACAACTTGGATACAAAAATCATCCTATAAATGGTATATTTACGTATAAAATATATAATAGTACAGCACCTGAAAAATTGCATGATCTAGTAGAGGAATCCAAAGAATCTGGCGAAGCGGCGGTTTGTAATAAAATCGATGAAGATAATTTATTAAAGAAAAGCTATCTTATATTCTATTTTCCTTATAATCACACTGAATATATTACTGTAATTGAAAGTTATTCCTATTCGTTTGACATTTTAGACAAGTATTTATTTGAACTGCTTCATAAAACTATAAGTAAAAATCTCGAAAATATCGAATATATGGTTGCCTTGACAAACACTAATGAGAGTACGAACGTAGAATAACTTCTCTTGACCTATTGCAAAAAAATAATGTACTATAGAGAAAAGGAGTGATATATATGGTAAATGTCAAAACTCCAATTAATACCGATGAAGTTAAAGAACGTGCAGCAAGGAATTTGAGCCGATTTAGCGCAAAACAAAAATCTAAAAATGTGAAAAATATAACTGGTGATATCGTTAAGCCAATCCAATTAAGTAAGTCAGAACCATTAGTAAGACGAATGACGAACTTTCAAAAAAGTAATTGATGATAACCCGCTCTTTAAAGCGGGTGTTTTTTATTATGTCTTAAACTTTTCGAATGTTTTTTGGCTATTTCTTGCATAATCGGGGAGGATCCAACTAAATCAGCTGCATGTTTTATTGGCAAACTTCGCAGATTTAATTCACTTATGCTTTTAAATTTTTCTCCTTTTAAATACCTTTTGTAAATTTCCGATATCTTCAAGGTACGACGCCTCCTTTTCCATTAACTTTTCCGTATGCGTATATTGTAGTATATTCCCTTCTTTCTAAATGTTATTCAAATCGTCGAGAAAAGCTTTTACATTGTAAATTTTGAGTTCTCTGTAGTGAAACGTGGATGGTGGATTAACAACTTTACGGAATCTCAATAAGAAAAAAGAAAAATTGTGCCCTTTACTTATATGTCATCCCAACTCGCAGACCAATGAAATGACGTCTAAGTGTGTGGGCCGATGAATCGAGCTTTCACTTCAGCTCAAGCATCGACCATAACAGACACTGTAGTCGCACCATTTATTTATTAATTACTTTACATAATATAATTATATTAACCTAATTGATTAAAAGGATTATTTTCAATTACCTGTTGTATTTCTTTATCCTCCACATGTGTATAAATTTGGGTCGTGGAAACACTGGTATGACCAAGTATATGCTGCAAACTACGGATATCAGCTCCATTTTTGTACATTATCGTAGCTGAAGTATGTCTGAGCTTATGTGGAGTTAGTTTCTCTTTGTTCAAACCAGAATCCGCATTTATTTGTTTTACAATCTTGGCGACTGTTTGACGAGTTAACCTTGTCCCTTTTTGAGATAAGAATAAGGCTTCGTTTGTATTTGCCCCTTGTATGTACTTGCGTTCCTTTAACATATAAACTTCAAGCGATTGAATGCAAACATTGTTTAAGAAGACTGTTCGTTCCTTGTCTCCCTTCCCTATTACATGCAATATTCTATCCTGAATCGAATTTAAGTTTAAACTACATAACTCCGATACACGGAGTCCTAAGTTTAAAAAGAACATAATCATCGCGTAATTACGATAGTAATGATTATTTCTTTTAATGCCTTTGATAAAAATTTCCGCATCTTCTTGGTTCATATAAATCGGTTTTTTCTTCCCGATTTTTGGTGTTTCCAATTCATCTGCTACATTCTCTTCTATTAATCTTCTTTTCCCTTTTAAATATTTGAAGAATGATTTTATGGTTGCTGCTTTTCGTGCTCTCGTTGCCGCACTGTTTCCTCGTTTCACTTCACAGAATTCCAAAAATAAGTATATGTCTTCTAAAGAAATTTCGCGGATAAAGTCGATCGATATATCTTTTAGATCTATGTCTTCCATTTTGGCAGGATCAATATCATTTTCTAGCGCTTTTAAAAAGCGCAGAAACAAAACGATATCATATTCGTATTCTTTTCGTGTTCGCATCGATTTTCCTTTTATAGTTGTTAAATATACTAAAAAGTCTTTTACTATTTTCGGCATTTATTCCACCTCTTCCTCTCCTAGTTTATCACAAAATAAGGTTCCCAAATATGAATTTGGGAACCTTATTGGAATTTAAGTAGATTTTCATAAAAAAATTCCCTACCCATCAATCTTTTTAATAATAAATGGAATAAATTAGGGATGCTTCAAATTCGCTCTTAGAGGCGTTTATCTTTTTATTTGTGTGTAATTGTAGGTAAACGGCTTTAAAAATTAACGTGTTGAAAGTAAATGAAGAACGATTTATAGCTACTTTAAAAATGAAGGCATTGTATTCAATTCATTAGAACTCGCGGATAGGAACTTCGTTCATTTGAGCTACGGTCCTTTCGTACTTACTGAGTAATAGCTATTTTTATAGTGCCACTTCACTTAATTGAAATATCTATAAAATATTGAATACACAAAAAGACCGAACAGTGCATCTAACGGTCTTTTTGCAATTAAATTCAAACATTACTTTTTGAATTATATGGTATATCCATTAAATTATTTGATTCTTTTTGTATCAATCATTCCACACCTGCATTAAAAAACTTGGCAGCCCCCAACTTGTTAGCTCCTCATCTGCAATTTTAGATTATCGGTGCATATTTTAAATAGAAGGAACTCCTTCTTTGAGATACACTAATTCTCCTTTCAAAAAGGTTGCTTCGACAGATATTTTATCAATTTCATCGGGAGATACTTCTAATATATCTTTGTTTAACACAATAAAGTCTGCACGATAACCTTCTTTTAACTGACCAACATTTGGGAGGCGAGTAATGTATTGAGCACCTCTTGTATAGAGTTCAATTGCAGTTTCGACATCAATTTTTTCGGTATCACCTGTATTCGTACCATCATAAGCAACACGAGTTACAGCAGATTTGATACCAACAAAAGGATTTACTGGATCTGCCCATGCAGTGGCTGGAGCATCAGAGGAAAACGCTACTGGAATACCCGAATTTAACATTGATTTAATTGGATAGGTTGTTTTGGTTCGATCAGAACCTAAATTTTTCAGATAACTTTCAATTTCTGCATATAAAAAAATAGGTTGCGGAACAAAAGCGATACCCATTTCTGCCGCACGATCTATAGCCTGCATTGTAGGCATAGCGGCGTGTTCGATACGAATGGACGGACCATCTTGAAGCCAAGCTTCTTTTCCATAAAATGTGTTCACGATTAAATCAATCGCCTGTTCGCCCATTGCATGGACCACCAATTGCACACCATGTTTTTTGGCATGCTCAGCCGCTTCTAACAGTTCATTTTCTGAAGTAGTTGAAATACCGTAGTTATCTTCTTCACCAAGAAAAGGTGGATTGACCCACGCTGTTCTTCCTGATACACTTCCATCTGCAAATAGTTTCACTCCACCAATATGAATAGGATTTTTCCGATCCGTGTTTTCGTCATTTAAAATAGGATTCATTTTTAAATCATGCCACATATAATATAAAACAACATTTTGAGTTAAACCTTTATCTCTTGCTAGTGTATATATATCTACATAATCCATCGGTTTATGGCTAGCCATAAGGTCTGTGATTGCTGTAATACCGTGTGCATATAAAGATTGTGTCAGCTCAGCAAGTCGAGAAGCATTCTCTTCCATGGAAAGCTGTGGCATTTTATTTAACACTAATAATCTAGCACTTTCTCGTAATATGCCAGTTGGTTCGCCATTCTTATCTCGGTCGATTTTTCCCCCAGCAGGGTCAGGTGTATCTTTACTAATACCAGCTATTGAAAGTGCTTTACTATTCACAGAAATGATATGTCCACATGTACGGGTAACGACAATTGGCTTGTCTATAGAAACTTTATCTAAATCCTGTCGGTTTGGCGCCCGTCCCTCTTTAAGCTTACCTTCGTCATAACCCCAACCTTCAATCCAATCTTCCTCAATCATTGTCCTAAATTCACGGATCATGTCCTCTACGGAATAAACTAACGGAGGAGTACATGCAATTTGTTTAGAAAAATTAGCAAGTAATAGGGGATGCATATGTGCATCAATAATTCCCGGTAACACTCGGCGCCCCTTTAAGTCAATTACCACTTCTTCAAAGTTTTGAATTTCCTCTTGGTTACCTATCCATTCAATATTACCATTTTGAATAATCATCGCATTCGCATATTTTTTTTCCATATTGGACGTAAAAATTTTACCGTTAATAAACATTAGTTTTTTCATTTCCATGATGTAAGTCTCCTTTATATTTCTAGTTTAGATTATTCAACCTCTACAGAATGAAGAGTATCTGCAGGGTTATTTTTTGGACCAATAATTATATAAAGAATACTACCAACAATAAATCCGACAATTGCTGGTACTAACCAACTAAAACCATCTGAACTTAAAGGTAATTTTGCAATAATGTCAGTCAAAAAAGGAATCGTTAATCCTAATGAGGCTATCGTTTCAAATAGACTTACGATAAACGTTAATAAAATAGCTCCTTGGTAAGATCCTGGATTTGGAACGAAATGACGGAAAGTTCCTAAAATCACTAATACAATTGCAACTGGATATAATGCTGTAAAGATTGGCATTGCATAAGTGATAGCTCCAACGCCAGCAGAACCTATTCCCATACCAACAATACATACAACAGCAACCCATATACGATAGCTTAGTTTGTTTTTCGTTAAGTCATTCAAGAAATCAGCGATTACCGTAATTACTCCGATAGCGGAAGTTAAACACGCTAATGCAATTGCTGCTGCTAGAGCAATAGAACCAAAATTCCCAAGAGATAATTCTATTAAGTTTGATACTAAAGCAGTGTCTTCAATACCACCTTGGAAAAAACCACTACCTGAAGCTCCAAGAAATAATAATCCCCCATATATAACTAATAATCCTAAACCAGCGATAAGCGTTCCTGTTATAGCCATCGAACGGGCTTGCCTTCCTTTATAACCAAAAGCAGTTATTGCAGCTATAAAGATAGGTGCGCAAAAAATTCCAGTTACGACATCTCCAGTTTGATAAGCACTTATAAAAGCATTGGAGAAAGCATTATTTATTTCTGTAACAACTGGTACACCGATTGGATCAAAAATACCTTTTCCCACAATAAGCAAAAGTGCTATAACTAACACAGGTGTGAGAATTTTACCTATTTTATCTATAACATTAGATTTATCCATAGCAAAATAAAAACAAATGGCAAAAAACACAATAATCGTGACTAGAGAGGGAACCTTTGGAAACAGCTGGTGAACCCCTAACTCATGCGTTGTTGCAGACATACGTGGAATAGTCACGAACATTCCAATACCAACCATTAATAATAAATTAAACACTTTATAAAACCATGGACTAATCGGTCTTGTTAAATCTTCAAATTTTCCTCCTGCATTTAAAATGGCAACGACTGCTAAAAGTGGTAAAACAATGCCTGTGATACAAAACCCTATTAATGCGAACACCCATTCAGTGCCAGAAACATTTCCAATAGACGCTGGGAATATTAAATTACCAGCACCAAAAAATATCGCAAATAATGCGGATCCCACTATCATGCTATGTTGAATAGATTTTTTCATTCCATTTCCCCTCTTCTCTTTCTATCCCCATTGAAAACCCTTACAAAATAATTGACTTTTTAAGCATCTAATTGTAGAAGTCAATGTTTTAATTTTCTAATAGTTGATTTTATCTTAATCAATAATGTCCAATAAAAAAAGGAGGTAAATTTTTCACCCCCTTTGGTAAAAATATTTTTACCTCAATTCGTATTTTTCCATTTTATATTTTAATAATTGTTTTGATATTCCTAATCTTCTGGCGGTTTCTGCAAGTTTTCCTCCAGTCTTACTTAGCTCTATCACAATAAGGTTTTTTTCATATTCCTCCACTTTATCCTTTAAGTTAAAGTTATCTTCGGAAATAGTTATTTTCTCCAATACACTGGAGTAGTTTCTTATTTTTGCTGGAATATCATATAAGTGTATCTCTTTTGAGCTAGCATTATTATACGCGGTTTCTATTGCATTCTTAAGTTCTCTTACATTACCCGGCCAATTATATTGTTGAAAAGCCAGTAATACTTGATCATCCAATTTTTCAATTTTGATTTGCATATGACGATTATAAAATTCGATAAAATAATGAATAAGTGCAGTAATATCCTCCTTCCGGTCAGATAATGGTGGCAAATCTAATTGAAAGACACTTAATCGGTAGTACAAATCTTCTCGTAATAGTTTTTCTCTCATTAATTTTTCAGGATTTTCGTTGGTAGCTGCAATTACACGTATATTCAAGTGAATATCCTGTTTTCCACCTACACGTCGGATTAGTTTGTCCTCAATTACTTTTAATAATTTTGCTTGGAGCTTAATATCTAAAGCACTAATTTCATCTAGAAAGATTGTTCCTCCGTTTGCTTGCTCTAAGATACCGAGTATATCAGGTGTGGAGGTTAATGGATCTGTCTCCGTTCCAAACAGTATATGTTCTATGAAAGTGGGAGGTATTTCACCACAATTTATCGAGATAAATGGTTGAGTATATCTACTACTTAAATTATGAATGGACTGTGCAATAATTTCTTTTCCGGTTCCTGTTTGGCCATTTATTAGGATAGTCGAATCGGTAATAGAGACCTTGCGTACTTTATTCTTTATTTCTTCCATCACACTACTCTGTGAAATTAAATTGTCAATTGTATAAATGGTATTATTTTTTCTATACATTTTATGACTTGCAAATTGATCAAGTAATTGTATATCTTCTTTCTGGTAGTAGTGCTTTGAAAATTCAATAGCTCCTACTATGGAAGTTCCATTATGAATAGGAAAAGTAGAGCTTCTTGAAGTATATGTGAAGCCATTATTGGATGTTAGTTCTTGCTTTGCATTCCATAACGGTTTACCAGTTCTTAATACTGTCATTAAAGTACTATCTTCTATCGATAAGTTTTTATAAAAGGATGTCACACTTTTTCTTAAAAACTCTTCGGGTTTGAGACCTAGATGCTTTAATATATGCAAATCAGCTAAATCATAAAAGATTGTAATGCCATTTGCATCTACTACTAACACATTGTCATAATCAGATAAATGATTTAGTTCTGCAAAACTCATTTATTTGTCCATCCTTTCAATTGCTAAACCCTCAACTATCTAATTTATCAAGACCTCTTAACTCTTCAAACCACTTTGCACATCTAAATGAATTTTCCCAATTCGGATCATTGTCTTCTAAGCCCCAACAAGCGTATAACATGGACATGGCGACAGCTGCTTTTAGGAGTCGATCATTATCTAATTGCATTTCTTCGCTAAGTAAGCTAACTCTCTGCTTTAATAATTGTTTTGGATTGAATGTATCTATTAACTGATTTGTTAAAAATGAAACAAAATCAAAATAAGGATCTCCAATTACTCCCTTCGGATCAATAGCTATCCATCCATATTCATCCGAGAATAATATATTCTCGTGATGCAAATCGCCATGTAAAAGCTCGATTCCTTCGGAAGAATTGGTAATTTCGTAAGCATAATTTTTGGCGAGTTGAATTTTTTCCGTAGAAATAAGTCCTTCGTTTCTTGGATAAACTTCTAAGTAACGGTCGAAAGCCTGCATCCAATCCTCAACCGTTGGATGATTTGCGTTTTTTTCAACCTTTCTCCGTATGTCAGTCCAAACCTTTACAAAATGCTTAATAGCAAGTCTTTCTTCAACTCCTGCAAGCATAGTACCAGGCAGTAAATGTTCTAGAAGCATTACACCATCTGTCGAATCCGTTTTTAAAAGTTGAACACAGCCTTCACCATCATACGTCTGAAGTGTACGAATTTCATTTTTAAAATCATAATTTGGCACACCAAGCTTCAAAATTGCTCGGTTTCCATATTCACCTTTTACTTTTAGCACATAATTATACGATAAGTTTTCTACTGGACCTACGGATTGAAGATTCCATTTTTCCAGATACGTTTGAACAATCGAGTCCAATTCACTTAGCCATTCTTTTCCTACATTTCCAAAAGCACCAGTTACTTTCTGTACAAACTCATTTGGATATTTCATCATCTTATAGACACACCTCTACATTCTTCAATAAATAAAATCTCCCTTAAATATGCTCTTTATATTATTTCATTATCGTACACGTTTTAACTCCTATCAATATATTTATATTCTAAGTCTCTTAAGTTTTCTCATTTCAATACAGTCCTTACCCTCAAAAAATATTTTATTTTGTTTTGTTTAGAACAATGTTAAACTGATACGATGAATAAAAACAAATGAAATGGAAAGATAGATGAGGTGAACAATTTAGTGTTAGAAAAAATAAAGAAAGAATGGTTTTCCAATGTGAGAGCGGACATCTTATCTGGAGCTGTAGTAGCGTTAGCACTCATCCCAGAAGCAATTGCTTTCTCTATTATTGCTGGTGTTGATCCGATGGTTGGATTATACGCTTCGTTCCTAATAGCAGTTACGATTGCATTCGTTGGAGGAAGACCTGCTATGATTTCTGCAGCTACAGGTGCAATGGCTCTATTGATGGTCCCACTTGTAAAAGAGTATGGACATGATTATTTACTAGCAGCGACTGTTTTAACAGGTGTTATTCAAATCCTATTTGGTGTTTTTAAAATAGCAAAGCTCATGAAGTTTATTCCTCGAGCTGTGATGATTGGTTTTGTCAACGCATTGGCCATCCTAGTTTTCTTAGCTCAAGTTCCACATATTCTAGGAGAGTCCACTGTGACATATGTTTTTGTAGGGATTACATTAGTCATCGTATACGTGCTTCCTAGATTTGTACAATCTATACCTGCCCCGCTTATTGCGATTGTTGTTCTTACAGCGGTTACTTTGTATGCTGGAATAGATATGAAAGTGGTTGGTGATCTTGGAGGAATTACGAAATCCTTGCCTGAATTTTTTATTCCGAATATCCCTTTCAATTTTGAAACACTTGCTATTGTATTCCCGTACTCCATTGCCCTAGCGATTGTCGGTTTATTAGAATCCTTACTAACTGCGTCAATCGTGGATGATATGACAGGAACTGATAGTAATAAGAATAAAGAAGCAAAGGGACAAGGTATTGCCAATATCGTTACTGGTTTCTTTGGAGGAATGGCTGGATGTGCAATGATTGGTCAATCCGTCATAAATGTGAAGTCAGGCGGGCGTGGAAGACTGTCTACGTTTGTTGCAGGTTTGTTTTTAATGTTTTTAATCCTTGTTTTAGGAGATTTAGTAGTACAAATTCCAATGCCAGTTCTTGTAGGTATTATGATAATGGTTTGTATCGGTACTTTCGACTGGTCTTCTTTTACTTACTTACGTAAAGCTCCTCGCACGGATGCAATTGTGATGCTTGCAACTGTCATAATCGTTGTAGCAACACATGATTTATCCAAAGGGGTTATAGCAGGAGTTATCTTAAGTGCAATCTTTTTTGTAGCAAAGATAGCGAAAATTAAAGTGACGGAAAACTATATGAATGATCACGCCCACTTTAAGATTGAAGGTCAATTATTTTTCGCTTCTGTAGAGGATTTTGTCGATGCATTTAACTACTCCATAGAAAGCACAAATGTTATTATCGACTTTAGACAATCGCATGTTTGGGATGATTCTGCTGTCGGTGCTATAGATAAAGTTGTTAATAAATATAATGAGAACAAAAACAATGTAACCATTAAAGGACTAGACTCTTCTAGTGAAAAGTTAGTTGAAAAACTTACTATTCACAATAAATCGTTTGTGATTTCCGATTAACTATTTATGGAGGTGCTCAAAATGTATGAAAAAATTTTGTTAGCAGTTGATGGTTCGGAAAACTCACTTCGAGCAGCCGAGGAAGTTATAAAAATAGCTTCTATGAATGCTGAATGTACAGTAGATGTAGTATATGTAGTGGACTTCTCCAAGTCAAAGAATGAGATATTGCACACGCAAGGAAGAGAAGAACTCGATTTTTCACGTCGTCAAAGATTATTCCCTGTACAAGAACTGTTACAAGTGAAAAATATTCCATACACAACTAACATTTTACGAGGTGAACCTGGCCCAACTATTATTAAGTACGCAAATGAACATGCTTTTGAATTAGTCGTTATCGGTTCGAGAGGCTTAAATGGATTGCAAGAAATGGTACTTGGAAGTGTGAGTCATAAAGTAGGCAAAAGAGTCAACTGTCCTGTATTAATAGTTAAATAAGTATAAAAATGTACCCTGCCTATATTAAAAGGCAGGGTTTTTTAATCAATAAATATTTAGTTACGATGCTTTCGTAACTTTTTTCAATTGTTTTTTTCGTATAGCATATACAATTACCATCAAAAGGGGCAAAAGGAATCCAATCGTTAAGGAAAAATATAGTCCTATAGTCGTCTCAAATTTCTGTTGATCCACTACGTTAGGATAAACAATTAGCGAAAGGATCACCACTATCATCCCTAACGGATAAGTTAAAGCCCGATAATCTCTCAAGTTGAAAATTTGTGCCAACCCATAAACGGATGCATAAAAATAAAGGACCATTTTAAAATAGAGACTAATAATCCAAAGCGTCCCCATTAGGGCTTCTACTCGGTTAATATAATTTCCGATATTTATCTTTTTAGCCAATCCATAGCTTGGAAACATCTGTCTTGCTGTTAAATCAGCTCCCAACACGAGGATACACAAAAGCGTGATTATTATAATAACTATTCCTGCTATTAAATTTCCAATTAAAAAATATTTCTGCGCGGATTTAGGTTTGTTTATAAAGGCCGGGAAAATCATTAATAAACTTACTGCATTTACTGAAGAAACAACAATTAATAGTAACGATGAACGGGCTAAACTTTTAATGTTTACCTCCCATACGGGCTGAAGGTTTTCAAATTGAATTTGAGGTACAATAAAAATCACTAATATAATAAAAAGGAGGAAGAAAACACCAATAAAAATTTCTGCAGAACGAGCGATTGTCTCAAGTCCAAGTCGAACTCCCATTACCAAAATACCCGCCATAAGTATATTAGTGGCTGCTATAGGTGTATTCGACATTTGATGAGTGGTAAGAAATGTCCCAGAATTATACAAAAGAATAGCAGTATATAAAAGGGTCATGCATACAAACAAGAAAGAAAAGGATTTACCTAACCATTTTCCAAAAAGAGTCTCATTCATCTGAACAAAAGTAAGGTTTGGAAAAAAAAGACTTATTTTTGTGAAAAACCATACAATCAAAAGTCCGATTCCCGTTCCAAATATTGCGGCAATCCATGCGTCCTGCTTAGAGTCGGAAGCTAAAGCAGATGGAACAATTAAGATACTCGTACCAATCGTAAATAAGATGACTAATACTAGAAATTGGTACGAGTTTATTTTTACGTTTGGCAACATTTACTGTTCCATCTCTCCTTTCGCTCTGACTTACCCGAAATAATAAGTTTTTAAGAACCACCATCTTTTTTAAATTGTTTTTTTCGTATTGCATATACGAATACCATCAAAAGGGGTAAAAGTAGTCCGATCAACAATGAAATATATATAGCTATAGTGGTATCAAATTGTTCTTGTTCCATCACATTAGAAAAAAGTGTGAGCGATAGAACAACGACAATAATCCCTAACGGGTAGGTTAACGAACGATATTCTTTCAAGTTGCAAATTTGCGCTATGCCTAAAGCCGTTGCATAGAAATAAAGAACCATTTTAATATAAAGACCAATAATCCAGAGAGCTGCCATTAAAGCCTCTACTCGATTCACAAAATTCCCAACGTTTATCTTTTTGGCCAATCCATAGCTTGGATATATTTGTCTAGCAGTTGCATCGGATCCTAAGACGAAAATGCACAAAATGGTGATGATGCTGACAACTAGTCCACCTATTAAGTTTCCAATAAAAAAGGATTTTTTTGCTTGTTTAGGTTGGTTAATTAAAGCCGGGAAAATCATTAATAAACTAACAGCATTGACAGAAGTCACGACGAGCATTAATAGGGAAGATTGAGCGATATCTTTTATATTTCTCTCAAATATTGGCTCAATATTCTCAAATTTGATTTCAGAAGAGATAAAAATGACTAATAATATAAATAGGGAGAAAAATATAACAATAAAAATTTCTGCAGAACGAGCGAATGTCTCAAGTCCAAGACGGACCGCCATTACTAATATTAAAGCCATAAGAATATTAGTCGCTGCCATTGGTGTATTTGGTATTAAATGCGTAGTAAGAAATGAACCAGAATAATACAATAAAATAGCAGTAAATAGTAGATTTAGGAATACAAATAAGCAAGAAAAGAATTTACCTATCCATTTTCCAAAAAGAGTTTCATTCATCTGAACAAAGGTAAGGGTAGGAAACCAAAGACCTATTTTTGTGAAAAGCCATACGATTAATAGTCCGATTCCTGTACTTATTAATGCTGCTATCCAAGCGTCTTGCTTCGATTTTGCGGCTAAAGCTGATGGTCCGACTAAGATGCTCGTACCAATCGAAAATAAGATAACTAAAACTAAAAATTGATAAGAATTTATTTTAACTTTTTGCATCGTATGTTCTCTCCACCTACCTCTTTGTTCTAATTTACCTAACGAGTTATCGCATCATGTAGTGGCTTAAAAATGAACGTTAAAAAATCTATTGGATTTGGAATAGATTTACCAAAACTATGTGCAATACTCATTCCAACGCCAATCGTAAGAATAATTGAAAATACAATTAGCTCTTTTTTATACTTTTTTTTCAAGAGAGATGGAACTTCAATATATACGATGATGGCAGCTATTATTAGTATTCCTATGCTTTTTAGCATGTTTGGTTATTCCTTTCTCGGTTCAGTAATGGAATTATTTACTGTACCAGTTTTCCGAAGCTTGACGTCTACTTTAATGGTCACTGGCAATTCTGTAAAATGCTGATTCCACTGATTTTTCAATGATTCCCATTCTTTTGGATTTGATCGGTAAATAGCATCTCCAAATCCAAAAATGTCTGCCTCATATTTTTCTTGTACGCTTGTAATAGAGTTGTTAATTGTCTCTTCCACTTCTTTTTCGTAGATTTTCTCCAACGCTTCAATTGATTCGGGTTTACTAATATCAATTGGACATTCAATCGCCCCTATATTTCCCACTATCTTCACATTGATATCCACTTCCGGATTTCCATTTTTGACATTGCCTTTAAGTTTTGATTTGAAATCAAGAACTTCTATATTTGCTTTTCCCTCATTAGGGCAAGATATAGCAGCTACAGTACTTTTAACTTCATTTATAATTCCGTTATAGGCACGGCTTTCATTTTCTGTTAACCAACCCACTAGTTTATCATCTTTAAACACCGCCAAATCATCATATTGAATATTAATATTAGACAAAATTGTTTCCAAAGATTGTTTACTTGATCCACCTTCTTGCTTTCCTGTTGCTAGGATACCTGTTAACACGGCTTCTTTTCCCTCACTTCTTAGATCCACTATTAGCTCATCTATTGTTACCCCTGAGGTAGCTGACCAGTTTTCTTCAGACACTTTAAGTGTGTTAAACATTTTGTTGGCTGGTATGTTTTCTAGTGGTGTTTGAATGTTCAAAATATGTTCTGCTGTATCTTCCTTTGCTACCACAACATAGAAATCCGAGCGAAATTCCCAATCTCTAGATATTAAATCTAAGGGGTCTCCAATCCCCTCTTCGGCTACAGATTCACCCAATACAAGCATTCGAAGATGTCCTGGATATATTTTTCTCGGTGAGCTTTTAGTCATTTTTCGAATGGCTTCATATACAGTTCCTCCTCTAGCTTGAACAAGGGTTACTGGTGAACCCACTTTCCCCCCCGTCAAGGAGACTTCTCCTGGCACAACGACTTGTGCGGAAATTAGGTATTCGTCTTCTGATTTATCAATACCTAAAGCTAGAGTAATGGCTAGCTCGTTTAATTCTCTCCGATTCCAACAACCCGTAAGAATGATGCTAAGAATCAGTAATATAAAGATGCCTCTTTTCATTAACCAATCACCCTACTATCACTCATTTTTCTTTTCTGGCTCTGGCTTTGCAACATCTGGAGGTTGCTGACTATTAATATTTTGTTGACTAATTAAACGGGGGCGAGTAAACATTTTCCATTTAGGAAGACGAACAAAAGTATCCTTCTGATCGGTCAGATTAAAAGGAGCTATTGGATACATATAAGGAACGCCAAACGAACGTATACTGCACAAATGTAAAATAAGCGCAATTAAACCAACTGTGATTCCAAATAAACCAAATGAAGCTGCAAGTCCCATAAATATAAATCGTAAAATTCTGGCAGTAAACGCCATATCATAAGTTGGAGAAACAAAACTAGCAATAGCTGTTATAGAGACGACAATTACCATCGCTGCTGAAATCAAACCTGCTTCTACCGCTGCAGTACCTATTACAAAAGCCCCTACAATTGACATCGCTGAACCGATAGCTCTTGGCATTCTTAAACCAGCTTCACGCAAAATTTCGAAGGTGATTTCCATTATAAGCGCCTCTATAAAAGCAGGAAATGGGACACCCTCTCGTTGGGCGGCCAAGTTTATAAGGAGTGCTGTCGGTATCATTTCGTGATGAAAAGTAGTGGCAGCAATAAATAAAGCGGGGGCAAGTAATGCAATCGCAAACGAAAAAAACCGTAAGAATCGAACAAGGCTAGTAAACTCGGCGCGCTGATAATAATCCTCTGAAGATTGAAAGAACTGAACAAATAATGCAGGAAGGGTTAACACAAACGGTGTACCATCGACTATTATGGCAATTCGGCCTTCTAATAGGGCTGAAGCGACTACATCAGGACGCTCTGTATTATAAACAGTTGGAAAAGTAGAGATTCGCGCATCTTGAATCAATTCCTCAATATTCCCACTTTCTAGAATGCCATCAATGTCAATGCGATCTAAACGCATGCGAAGTTCTTCTACTATATCGTCATTTGCAATGCCTTTAATATACATTACCGCAATATTCGTTTTCGTTAGCTTTCCAATCATTCGGCTTTCCATCCAAAGATTCGGATCTTTTATTTTTCGTCGTATCAGAGCGGTATTTATACGTATATTTTCTGAAAATGCTTCCCTTGGACCTCTTATTACAGTTTGGGTTGTGCTTTCTGTAACTCCACGTTCAGCCCAACGCTTATTACCAATCATAAACCCTTCCGAAAAGCCATCTAACAAAAGAACTACATCCCCTGATAAAAGGGCAGTAAATAAATCTTCAAAAAGTGTTACATTTTTTATTTCACCTACAGTCATGGCAAAATCTTTTAACGTATTCATTAGTTCAGGATTAGGAGTAATTTCGCTCTCTACCTCTGTATCTTTAATATCTAGCATTAATGTTTCCATTATGAAGTTTTGTAAAGAAGGCGCATCACTTAAACCGTCAGTATAGATTATTCCTGCTTTAACGGTCCCTTTATTTCCTATTAAAATCTCACGAATTACAATATCAGTACTTTCACCTAGTGTATCCTTTATGGTTTTTAAATTATCTTGAAGGTTCGTTTTTAAAATTTGTTTTTCAATAGGTTCCTTCGTTTGACTCTTCGAAGGGGTAGTGGGTTTTAACTGATCATTTTTCTTCTCATAAAAAAATCCCATAGTATCCCTCGCTTACTCTAAAAAGTTTTATATCCACTGATAAAGTTTGTCCAAATTCATGTGAAAATATCCCTTTCATCGAGAATTTAAAAAAGCCGATATTCCTTCATATAGGAACATCGGCTTGATTGTGCGAAGCAATCATAATATCTAATTTTTAGCAAATTCACCCACGACTTCAACTGTCTCAAAAATATTAATAAATGCTTTTTCATCATGCTTACGAACGATTTGTTTAATCTGCATTGTTTCATAACGGGTAACAACCATCATTAAAATCTGCTTTTTTTCTAAAGTAAACCCACCATAACCATCCGTAATCGTCACCCCACGGTAAATCGAGCTAAGTAATTCTTTCCGTATTTCTTCTCCAGAAGTTGTAACGATTTGCATCGTCAGCTTTTCGTGATTCGTATAAATTGTATCTACCATTTTACCGGTCAAGTAAATAGATAACAATGTATACAATGCGATTTCCCAGTTAAATACTGCACCTGAGATAAGTACGATGAGCCCATTCATACCAGTTAAAAGTAAACCGACACGAATATTGCTTTTTCTTGAAATAATCATTGCAATAATATCCATTCCGCCTGAAGTACCTGAATATTTTAAAATTACTCCAATTCCAATTCCGCCTATTATACCACCGAATATGGAAGATAGTAATACATTATCAGTAATGGATTGGGCGGGTAGGAAATATAAAAAAATAGATAAGGAAATTACACAAACGAGTGTATTCAACGTGATTTTTTTCCCCAGCTTGAAATAACCTAATACAAGTAATGGTAGATTAAGGATGAAGTTCAGTAACCCGGTATCAAATGGAGTGATTAACCCAAGTAAAATGGCTATCCCACTAACCCCACTACTTAGTATTTCATGAGGCACTAAAAATAAATTAAAGGCAAATGCAATAATCAGGGAGCCCACAACGACTATTAAATTTTTCATTCTATGATGTTCCCCTCCAACCAGATGAAAAAAACTCGCCCAATTAGGACGAGTCTTACTTGTAAATACAAGAATATTCTCTTCTAAGTGATATAACAATAAATTTAACAAAGAAAATCATGCAAGTCAATTATTGTTGTTCTTAAATGATCTATGTTTTTATTTTACTGTGATCATGCCGTTATCCGTTGTTAAATTGATTTTATTTTCTCCCTTGCCAAACGTCGTTTTCTCTGCTGATTTATCAAAAATGCTTATTCTTCCATTGTCTGTTTTAGCAAAAATCGTTGCATTCGTCGGCTCCTGACTAGCCTGAATGCTAATTAGTCCGTTATTCGTTTCTAACGTTATTTCTCGGTCCAGGTTGTTTGTGATTAATGATATTTGACCATTGTCTGTTTCAGCATGGATAGAGCCTTCAACATTGTTAAGGGCAATTTTCCCATTATCAGTTTGAACCCTTACATTTTCGCTAACAATATCTGCAAGATCTATTCTGCCGTTATCTGATTCAAGATTCACTACAGTCACTTGCATGTTTTTTATGATTATTTGTCCATTATCGACCTCGGTTTTAATTTCTTTATATTCTTTTTCAGGCACTTGTATAGAGATTTTATTGTTTAAAGAAGAAAAACCAAATTGGATAAAATGCCAGCCTTTTTCTTTTAGCTCAACATTTAATGTATCACCATTAACATCCGCACTTAAACGATAGTTCAATTTTTTCTTCATCTTACCTGCAAACGATACAATCGTTTTATTTTCTTTTGATGGTAAAAATTCCACAGCTGCATTATCTGCTAAAACTTCAATCTTTGAAAAATCAGTATCTTCTATGACAATTTCATCTGATTTTTTTACGAAAGTATCTGTGACGTTTAAGATAATATTTATAGCTGCTCCAGCTAATAACACAAATATACCAATAATTGCAATCTTTTTTAAACTCATTTTGTCAGCTCCTATTTAATATTTCCTTAATACATCTTATTATATAGTGGATGGTAAATATTCAAATGGTCTGGAGCAGTGACTTTCTCTAAGTCTTGAGACGTATTACTACTGAAAAAGAAGTAAGAGCATTTTTCAGTCAAAATAACAGAGGTACCCTTTAAGAACGTTAATTGCTGTGAGGACAGTGACCCATCCCGATGAGCCTTAACTCAAGGAAGGGCCATTTTTGTTACTGGTTCCATGAAAATTTTAGAACGATTAACGTTGCAAAGGTTTTCGACTACGTTAAAGAATCATTTACCTTTCTTTATTTCATTATCCAATTTGTGTTTCTAGTAAATTAGTTTTCTCATTTAAGAGCTCGGTATATGTAGCTAGCTCCTCTTTGCTGGTTGTTTTTATGTATATGGGTTCTCCAAAAATGATTGTAGCTTTCTTCATCTTCCGCAATTCCTTTAATGTTCGGGGACCAACATATAATGCAGGAATGATTGGTGCTTTCGATAAGTTACCAATTGTTACAGCACCTCTTTTTAAAGGTGCTCCTTCTGACGCTCTAGTGCCACTTGGGAATATGCCAACTACTTCTCCAGATTTCAAAAGCTTTACTGGCCGCTTTATACTGCTAGGAGATGGGTTTTCCCTGTCGACAGGAAAAGCATTTATGCTTCGTAGAAACCGCCCAACCAGTTTATTTTCAAAAAGTTCTTTCTTTGCCATAAAATGAATCGGCTTTGGTACACACATTCCTAATATGACAATTTCCAACCATCCTCTATGCGTACAAGTGACGATATACCCTACATCTTTCGGCAATAAATGTTCATTTTGCCTTTCTACTTTTCCAAATAAACGTACAACCAGTTTTGCAACCGATAATGTAAAATTATACATAGACCTCACCTTTTATTAGCTAGTTTTAGTATCTAGTGCTAATTATACTGTGCTAGAAATAAAAATACCAGACTATCGATTGGCCTGGTATAGGCTAGTCATTTACTTCAACTTATTCACCAGAACCTACATATCGATCTTTTGCAGCCCCAAAGCCAAAGAAAAAGAGCAATACAGACGCACCAACCAATAACAAAAGTGGAGTAGTCCAGCTATTCGTAACATCATGTAGAAAACCGAACAGCGTTGGACCAATAGCAGCAAGAAAGTAACCGACCGATTGCGCCATTCCAGACAATTCTGCAGCTTCATGTGAGTTCTTAGTACGCAAGCCGAAAAACATCATGGCTAATCCAAAAGCAAATCCTCCACCAATTCCTAAAAAAATTATCCATAAAACAATCAAACTCATACTTCCATAAAGTAATCCAAGTGTGCCACTTAACAGTAAAATTGTCATCAAGACAACTAATGTTCGTTGACTCGACATACGCCCAGCGATAACCGGAATAATAAAGGTAAACGGAAGTAGAGCTAACTGCAAAGTCGAAAGTAGCCAGCCAGATTGATCCGAACTTATCCCTTGTTCCTTTAGAATTTCAGGCAACCATGCGATCAGTACATAAAATATCAGAGATTGTAGACCCATAAACAATGTTACTTGCCAAGCTAGTGTCGAGCCCCATAAATTCACATTCTTGTTAGCAGTTTGAGTGTGAGCTGGTGATGTTTGAACATGGCGATGCTTCATTTGCGGTAACCAAAACAACATAGATATGAAGCTTAAAATCCCCCAAATCCCTAATGCTCCCTGCCAACCGTATCCTAACGTAAGCGCAATTGGAACACTAATACCAGAAGCGATTGCCCCACATAAGTTCATAGAAATAGAGTAAACACCTGTCATCATCCCCATTCGTTTCGGAAATTCTCGTTTAATCAGGCTTGGTAGTAGTACATTACAAATAGAAATGGCGAATCCGAGTATAGCGGTTCCAATATATAAGGTAGCCGTCCCTGATAAAGAACGAATAATAATACCAATTGTAAGGAAGATGACAGAAATCAGAATGATTCGTTCAACCCCAAATTTACGCCCTAATTTAGGTACAAAAGGCGAAAAAAATGCAAAAGCGAGTAATGGCAATGTGGTAATCATTCCTGCTACTGTATTCGATAAATGCATATTATCCCTAATAAGACCTACTAAAGGACCTACCGAAGTTAAAGGTGCACGTAGATTAGCTGCAATAAATATAATTCCTATAATAATTAGCCCTGGGGCTGATTGTTTCCTAATTATAGAAAGAGACTTTTTATCTTGATCTTGACTAAATTGATTGTGTAAACCCATATTGCTTCCTCCTTCAATTTCAACTCATCAACGCATTCATTGAATAGCATATACTTGTGTTGAAGTTTCTTCTTATACTGAAGAATTGTTTTCCATCATTAACGCATATTATAATATACTATTTTATAAATATTGTATATAATAATTTATTATTTTATGGAAATTATTATGATTCGATTTTTTAACAGAATAATAGTGAAAACAAAATAACCCTTAATCATCACTCATAAGGATGATTAAGGGTTATTTCTTGTATTTAGTGGGAGATACGAAGCTAAACCCCATACTTCAACACAATATGTAGAACGACTATATCATTAGAATGGTTTGTATAGGAATGTATACTATCTGCACGAAAACTAATAGAATCATACTCATTCAATTCATAGGAATCCTCATTCACGCTAATTGTAATCTTTCCCGACATCACTGTAACAATTTCAGTCGTATTCTGGTGATGTTTTTCTGGATGATAGGTGCTGTTTGGTTGTATGTAAGCACGACACATCTCAATTTCATTACTAGCATTTTGAAAGATAGGCTCCATAATCCAAGCTTTCGAATCCCCTGCGATTCTCAACCCTTGACCTGCCCTGGATACATTAACATTGCTTTCTCTTGCAAACAATGCCATAAGGGGTATCGACAATCCTCTTGAAATTTTCCACAACATTCCAAGTGTTGGATTTGTTTCCCCACGTTCGATATTTCCAAGGGTTAATTTGCTCACGCCAGTTAATTCCGATAAATCTTCAAGGCTCAATCGCTTATCTTTACGGAGTTTTTTTAGAGCATTCCCAACTTGTAATACAACTTGTTTTGGATCATCTGTCTCCACTTTCATTCCTCCCTTATGATATTACAAACTTAATTATTACGAATCGTCTAGTTTTAATACTTAAAAGCTTTGAAGTTCATTTATTATACCATTTAGGAATAAGTAACTTAAAATCTCCAAACTGATCCAATGTAAAACGAGTGTACTTTTGAAATTTATCTCTTTGTTTCACTGCAACTTCATGGCCCCATACTTCAGCAGAAATGATATGAATCGCTGCATATAAACGATGCAGTTGCCAAAAAGAAAGAGGAATTGGTTGATGGTCATGATAACCGTCTAATACCCCTTTGGAATAGGTCCTACTAATAGGAACATTAAAGTATTCCATTTTGTAAAACTCATTAATTGGATCTGCATATGTAATTTTTTGCATATCTATTAAACCAGTAAAACGGTCTTCTTCTACTAATATATTCCCTGGATGAAAATCATAATGCTGAACACAGTTAGGTCGATTTTTTAACAAATGCAAATTGTGTTCAATAAAAGGTATTACACATTCATAATGACTATTTTCTTTAACTATCTCGGTAAATGGAGTTGCTAGTCTTTCTACTCGGTTCCGCCATGTTTCTTCCCAGGTTTGGTGACTAGCTGGTGCGTGAACGCTGTGCAGACGCTTGAGTGTTTTGCCTACCTGACTTCCAATATTATATTGTTCTGTTTCGTTTTTTAACGGCAGTGCAATTTCTCCATTGTCTCCACTTATGTAATCTAGAATCATATATGCTTTTTCATCCACTACTCCTACTTCATGTACAAAAGGTATATGGCTATCCAATGCATGCACTTCATTAATAATTTCAGCTTGCTTTTTTAATTTTTGTACATTTCCATGCCCAGAAATGCGAAGTAAATAGGTATGGTCAACGCACCATTTCTCATCATCTGAAAACCCTTCCTCTATAAACTGAAAAATAGTGCACTTATTTAAGAAAGGTATATTTGGCTTTTCCATTAGTCTCCCCCTATTCATTGACTTAGAATTAGTAGAATATTTACTAACAAGAATCTTACTTTACATTATTTTCAGATTTTTCACAATGTATTTTTACCAAATAAAAAAGCCGATCCGTTATTTGTAGAAACAACAGATCGACCTCTAATGCTATTTTTTAACGAGCTGATCGTACGTTCGCGAGTACATTGATAGCGAGTATTATCACACTAAAGACAACAAGCACTCCACCGATTGCAGTAAATACAGTTGCTATTGCTGCTCCGTTTAAAATAAGGACGGTAAGTGCAATCATCATTAATGGAAATCCGATATTGGCAGTCCAAAAGTGAAGCTTGGCATATACGTTGCTACTGGTACTTGGAAATAAATAATAAACAAAACCTGCAAATGCGAAAGATGCCCATCCAATCAAATTGACATGTACATGCACACCTTTCAACGCATAATCATGCGCCATCGACATGTACAGACCTAACAGAACCCCAATCACAAAATAAACAACCGAAATCTTGATAAAGCGGATAGCCATGCCTACTTTCCCCTTTCTCATAATAGGATAATTAGTTCTATATATTCTATTTACAATGAAAAAGGAGTATGCTAGGTCTGTAAAATAATGGGGTTGTCCGCTCTGAATATATTTATCCCTTGTAGTTACAGATTATTATATTAAAGGTAAATCACTCTCTTGCATAGAATGTATATAAAGTGAAACTTCAATCAGTGGGGGTTTTCCGACGCACAGGACGTGCTAGTGGGGACGTTGCGACATGGACGTCGCGCTTTTAGTCCCCGTCATCCCCCACTGATTGTTAGTTAAACCAATCGGGCTTTTACGGGCAGTTGCACTTATCTTTGTGCTTTTCTTCAATCTTGTAGTGGGAGTCTTACTGCCCGTTAATGCGGGATAAAAGGAGGGCTAAATATGAGTTATATGAGTATAGTTTTTGCTGTCATCTATTTTTTTTTATTCTTATTTGTATGCTTTAAGATGTTTAAAACGAAACGAATTCCATCCAATCGATACACACCTTTTGATGACTTGATGACCGGCACGAAAACAGATATCAAACAAGTAAAAAGTATTCAAGATACAAAACACGAAACGGGATACGAAGAAAAAACACGTAAAAAACTATAAATGCTTTATTCCTTTAATTGATAATGAATTAGCTCATGCACTTTCTTAAATCCTGCAGCTTTATATAAGCGCTTGGCTTTATCCTTCTCTTTTGCAACACTCAGAGAAATTTCTTCGATTTCATTGATAGAAAAAAGATAGGACAAAGCGGCTCGGATCAGTAATGTACCAATCCCTTGTTTTTGATAGTCAGCTGCTACAGTAATGTATTCAATCGATCCTTCTTTATGCTCGGGATTCGCTTCGACATAAACGTATCCCTTAATCCTTCCTTCTTTTTCATTTATTACTAACAAATGATTATGATTACTTAATCGATCAAGTATTTCCGATGCCTTAAAATATGTATTTGGAAAATTTTTCTTATGAAGGCTCATAAATGAATCTCTATATGCTAAATCATAGGATTCTATCTGTGCCAAATCAACTTCCTCTAAATCGTTGTGGAAAGCTTTCAGCAATAAATGATTTCCCTTATTTATAGCATTTTTATGTATCGCAAACTGTTGAACGAACTCATTTTTTATATTTATGAAAAATGAAAATTCATTTACTTCGCTAGTTAATAATGCATTTGCTTTTTCCCACAAACTATCAGCAAGTTGATAATCTCCTTTATTTTTAATAAAAGGTCCCCATACTTCTGCACTTTTGCTTTCCTTATCTACATCAAATCCTAATGCACCAATCAGATTTTCTTCGTCATAAGCAACTACAAAAGATTGGGAGATATCTGCATCAGAAAATTCATGATACAACGTATGAGCAATCTCCTCCTTCGTGTCCCCACAATAACCGATATGGCTTTCCTGAACTGTATTCATTTCTTCTAAAAAAAGGGAGAGCATTTCAATGTCATTAAGGGGATTTAATCTAATATTCATCCTTTACAAACCTCATTTCATGAACATTTCTCTTTAATGTTGTTGGTATTAAAAACAATAGAGGGAGGAAACATTATGTTACAATCAAGATAAATCACAATAATTAAAGGAGGACCATATGTGCCGCAATATTAAAACACTTTTTAATTTTGAGCCAGTTGCAACAGATGATGAGATTTATGCAGCTTCCCTTCAATTCGTTCGTAAGGTTTCAGGATTTAATAAGCCTTCAAAAGTCAATGAAGAAAGTTTTCATAAAGCTGTGGAGGAAGTGTCTATAATAACTAAAAATTTGCTAGACACCCTAAAGACTAGCGCAGAACCACGCGATCGAGAGATGGAAGCAGAACAAGCTCGACTAAGAAATGCAAAAAGATTTGGAACTGGAGAAGTTTCATCATCTATTGAGTAATATGGAAGAGCTGCCCAATCGGGTCTAGCTCTCTTTTTATTTATTCCCAGACGTTATTCAATTTATCGGAATAAAAACGAATTGCTTTTTGGTAATTTAAAATATCCTTATCGCTAGTTGTATCTAACAGGCATTTTAATAATAATTCCATAGCATGATGATGTTCGTTTAAATTATATAGCGTCATTGCGTAGAATACCTGGATTGAATGATTGGTGGGAAAAAGGTTGATTCCTTTTAATAAAACATCTCTAGATTTTTCATATTCACCTAATGCTCTATATGTACTTCCTAATCCTAGTAGCGCCTCTTGTAAATCAGATTCAGGTAAACCTAACGCAATGGCGTTTTCATAGTAAGTTATTGCCTCGTTTTCTTTTCCTAATACATCAAAACTCCACGCACATTGGTAGTTAATGACTGCATCATTTGGCCATTTTTCTACCATTCGTAAAAGTAACGCATTAGATTCTTGAAAATTCCCTTCGTTTCTTAAATCTATTGCATGAGCTAATCCATCGGTCATCCTAATCCTCCTCTTTTCACTTACATTTTTCCTGATTAATTACGTAGAATGATACTTTTCTTTTAAGCCTTGCACACATGCAAATATAGCCACACAAGTGTAATCTATGTGCAGCTATTCATGTTGATAATGCTAATATATTATCCTATTCAAATCTTCCCAACAGCATTAAGGCTAATCAGTCTATCTCTTGCCTCTAAATATTCCTTATCCAGTTTGTCTACGAATTTTGCTGCACTAGTAATTTCATGGATAGAGCCAACACCTTGGCCGCTCCCCCAAATATCTTTCCAAGCTTTTGCGGACGTTTCACCAAAATTCATCTTAGATGGATCACTCTCCGGAAGATTGTCAGGGTCTAATCCAGCTGCTTTAATAGAAGACTTTAGATAATTCCCATGTACTCCGGTGAAAAGACTGCTATACACAATATCATCAGAGGTTGCTTCAACTATTGCTTGCTTATATTGTTCGGATGCACGTGCCTCTTCCGTTGCAATGAACGGCGAGCCGATATAGGCGAAATCAGCTCCCATTGCCTGAGCTGCGAGGATAGAACTGCCTGAAGCAATCGAACCCGATAAAGCAAGCGGACCATCGAACCACTGTCGTATTTCTTGCACTAAAGCAAAAGGACTCTTCACTCCAGCATGACCGCCAGCTCCTGCAGCAACTGCAATTATGCCGTCTGCTCCTTTATCGATTGCCTTGTGCGCGAACGTGTTATTAATCACGTCGTGCAGAGCAATTCCTCCATAGCTATGCGCAGCTGCGAATATCTCTTCACGAGCGCCTAACGATGAAATAATGATGGGAACCTTATACTTCACACATAATTCCATATCATGTTCTAAGCGGTCATTCGACTTGTGAACAATTTGATTGATTGCGAACGGTGCTGCTGGACGATCAGGATTTTTCGCGTTATAAGCTGCTAATTCCTCTGTAATTTCTGCCAACCATTCATCTAGTAAGGAAGCGGGTCTCGCATTAAGTGCTGGCATTGATCCAACAATCCCTGCCTTACACTGTTCGATTACTAGCTTTGGGTTACTAATAATAAATAGTGGTGCTCCGATTACAGGGAGACGTAGGTTCTGAAGTACTGACGGCATTTTTGACATTTGTTGTTCCTCCATTCAATAAACACAGTTATTTAATTGTTTCATAAATATTCTATCATCTTCGGTTTTAATTTTCAGATTAATAGGAATATAACATACTTAGGACTACTTGCATACCAGTAATTTAGGAAGGACAGGACGCACTAAAACAACAAAAAGGCCCTTTGACTTTATATCAAAGGACCATTTCTTTAGTTCAATACTTTCTTCTTAGATGCAGCAACTAATTCGCGGATTTTCTCCAACTCTTTCTGATGAAACGCCTCCACAATCGCGCTTCCAACAATAACTCCATCTACCAAAGCTCCAAGTGATTTTACTTGTTCCGGAGTCGAAATTCCGAACCCAGCAAGTACTGAAACTGAACTTATTCTTTTCAATTGATTCAAATGCTTTTCTAAATAGTCATCAAATCCATCTCGAACTCCTGTAATCCCATTAACAGTGACTGCATAAATAAAACCTTCTCCAGCAGCAACAATCTTTTCTATACGGTCCGGTGGGCTAGTTAGCGAAACAAGCGGAACAAGCGATACGTCAGTTTCTTGGAATGCATCTTTTAGCATTTCGTTTTCTTCCAATGGTACGTCTGGTACGATCAAACCATAAACGCCACTTTTCGCACAAGCTTGTGCAAATGCATCAATGCCATAACTTAAAATAGGGTTGATATACGTCATAATAACTAGCGGGATCTTAACTTCATTTCGAATTCCTTTTAGCTCCTCTAAAATAGTTCGCAATGTGGCACCTTTCTCAAGTGCCCGTTCCCCAGCTCGTTGAATCGTTGGACCATCTGCCACTGGATCAGAAAACGGGATACCAACCTCGATTGCGGTAGCCCCTGCTTCTTGTAGGAATAAAATTTGCTCTGTTAACGAACCGTCTCCTCCCATGATATAGGGTATAAACGCTTTCTCTCCTTCATTTACACGTTTTTGTATTGCTTTTGTTAATGTTGTTTTAGTCATTTTGAGCACCTCCAAGCGCCTCGCGAACAGTATGTACATCTTTATCCCCACGGCCTGATAAACAAATAACAACAATTTCGTCTTCCTGCATTGTTTTAGCCAAGCCTGCCGCATAGTGAATAGCATGTGCGCTTTCTAAAGCTGGTATAATTCCTTCTGTTTTTGCAAGCAATTGTAGTCCTTCAAGCGCCTCATTGTCAGTTACAGAAGTAAATGTTGCTCGACCTATATCATGCAAATAAGAATGCTCCGGCCCAACAGCGGGATAATCAAGTCCAGCAGAAATCGAATGTGCTTCTTGGATCAATCCATCGTCATCTTGTAACACATACATATACGCCCCGTGCAGTACGCCTTCTTTTCCACCAGCAATTGCTGCAGCATGCTTTCCAGTTTCAATTCCACTTCCAGCTGCTTCCACTCCATATAATGCAACTTTTTCATCTTCAATAAAAGGATGGAACATACCGATTGAGTTACTACCGCCACCAACACATGCTACAACCGCATCTGGTAAACGTCCTTCTTTTTCTATTACTTGTTTTCTTGTTTCCACCCCAATAACACGTTGGAAATCCCGCACAATTTTCGGAAATGGATGTGGTCCAAGCGCAGAACCAAGTATATAATGCGTGTCTTCTACATTTGACACCCAGTAGCGGAGTGCTTCATTGACAGCATCCTTTAGTGTTCCAGAACCTTGATCGACTGACACGACTTTTGCACCTAGAAGCTCCATTCGGAATACGTTTAGCTCTTGTCTACGAACATCTTCTTTCCCCATAAACACGACACATTCCATATCAAATAAGGCGCAAACAGTTGCAGTAGCCACCCCATGCTGACCTGCGCCAGTTTCTGCTACTATTTTCTTTTTCCCCATCCGTTTTGCAAGCAAAGCCTGCCCGATCGTGTTATTAATCTTATGTGCTCCCGTATGGTTTAAATCTTCTCGCTTTAAATAGATTTTTGCTCCACCAACTTGGCGAGTTAATCGTTCCGCAAAATAAAGTGGGGTTTCACGCCCAACATAATCCTTTAAGTAATAATTTACTTCTTCTATAAAAGCGGGATCTATTCTAGCATCCTCATAAGCTGTTTCTAATTCTATCAATGCCGTCATTAATGTTTCAGGAACGAATTGTCCCCCGAATCGTCCATATCTACTCGATGTTGTTTGTACCATTAGCTCATCTCTCCTCATCTTTTGCCGCTTGAATAAACGAACGAATCAATTGCTCATCTTTTCTACCATGTTTTTCTACTCCGCTGGATACGTCCACCATATATGGCTTTACTCGTTGTATAGCCTCCGCTACATTTTCTACATTTAGCCCACCAGCTAATATCACTTTTTCTTGTGGAACTTCATGTCCTAGCATTAGCTGCCAATCAAATGTGATCCCACTTCCAGCTTGCGGTGCATCAAATAGAAAGAAGTCCGTTTCATATTGCTTTGCACGTTCGACATCTTCTTCAGTTCGAATTGATAAAGCTTTAATAGAAGGATAATTAGCTGATTGAACAAAATCTGAACTTTCATTGCCATGAAATTGAATAAGATCTAAAGGTACTTCATGATAAGCCTTTTCTAGTTCTTCTTTTGTCGGATTTACAAAAACACCAACTTTCAATACAGTAGAAGGAATGTCTTTTGCTAATTCCTGAGCCTTTTCCAACGAGATTTGCCGCTTACTAGGAGCAAAAACAAAGCCAATTGCATCTGTCCCTGCTTCAACAGCAACTTTGACATGTTCCTTTTCCATTAATCCACAAATTTTCACTTTCGTCATTTCAGAATGCCCCCTAGCTCCACTTGTAGGGACCGAAGTGCACTTTCAACATCGCCACTACGCATCAGCGACTCACCAACAAGCACTGCGCGAGCACCTGCTTTTGCAACACGTTCTGCGTCCTCTGTCTTCCAAATACCACTTTCGCTTATGAGTACTCGCTCTTCATGGAACGGGAAAACCGATGCAATTTCTTCTGTCCGCTTTAAATCGACGTCAAAAGTTCGTAAGTCTCGATTATTTACACCGATTATTTTTGCACCTAGCTGTAGGGCACGATTTAATTCCTCTGCATCATGCACTTCGACGAGTACTTCTAGGCCTAGATTAGTTGCATATTCATAAAGCTCCGTAAGCTTCATTTTATTCAGTGCTGCCACAATTAAAAGAATGACAGAAGCTCCAGCATTTTTTGCATGATCAATTTGCACAGGATGGATAATAAAATCTTTGCATAATAAAGGAATTGATACTGTTCGCGCCACATCTGCTAAATCTTTAAAGGATCCTTTGAAAAAGGGAGTATCCGTCAAAACAGAAATACAAGCGGCCCCTGCCTCATAATAAGCTTTTGCTTGTGACTCAGGATTTACACCTTCTGCTATTAACCCTTTAGAAGGAGATGCGCGCTTTATTTCAGAAATCACCTGCAAATGCTCACTTCGGTATAATCGATCAAACAAAGAAGGACGCTCTACTCCACTTTCTACCATCGAAGATTGTTCTTCTAGCAAGATCTCAATTTGTTTCTTTTTCTCGACTAGTATCTTGTCTAAAATGGTTACCATCATACTACCTCCTGTTTGCGTGCGTTATTACTGAAGTCGATCACCGATTCTAGTTTTGCAAGTGCTTTGCCAGACAAAATACTATCCGCTGCGAGTTTTACCCCTTCTTGAATCGTACCTACCATTGCATTTGCATATAATCCAACCCCTGCATTAAATATCACTGTGTCAAAAAATGGACTGCGTTCTCCTTGCAATACCGATCGCATGATTTTCGCATTTTCAAACGCATCCCCACCCCGGATTGCTGTCACTGGAGCAGCTCTAAGCCCCACATCTTCTGGCGTTAAAGTAAAAGGTATTAAATCCCCTTTATCTACTAGTACAAAAGAGTTTTTTCCTGCTAAAGATGCTTCATCCATACCTAGCGCCCCGCAAACAATGATTGCTCGTTCTCTTCCAAGCATTTGCAAAACAGTTGCATACTCCATCGTAAAGTCCGGTCGATTAATACCTGTATATTGAGCCGCAAGTTCAATTGGATTAGTTAGTGGGCCGATCAAATTAAAGATAGTCGGCTTCCCAATTTGTTGTCTTACTTGCCCGATTCGCTTTAACTTAGGATGAACGCTTGGTGCATAAAGAAAAGTTAGCCCTTCTCGTGCAAGTAAATCCATCGACGCTTCCGAAGAGATAGTAGTATCTATTCCTAATGCTTCTAATACGTCCGAGCTACCTGCCGCACTTGAAATTTTCCGATTACCATGTTTTGCAACAGATGCTCCTGCTCCTGCTAATACAAAAGCTGAAGTCGTACTGATGTTAAAGCTTTTTAAACCATCTCCACCGGTACCACAGTTATCCATGTAGTTTCCTGCTGGTTCATTCAATTTGAGCGCAAACGACTTCATAACAGTGGCAAGTGCTGCCACTTCATTGGCTGTTTCTCCTTTTTTGGATAGGGCGATTAGAAAATCAGCAATGGTTTGTAACTCTGTCGCTTCATCAAACATTAAACGGGACGCTTCTATCATTTCTTCATATTGTAAGTGTTCATTTTTCTCTACTTTTTCAATAAAATTTCTCATCTCGGCTCTCTCCTCTGCTTAACTCAACTTCACTATTTTTAGAAATAAAAAAAGTCCTCTTCAAAAGAATTCAAAAAGAATTCCTTTGAAGAGGACGGTGTTGACCGCGTTGCCACCTCTTGTTGGAGCGTCACCACTCCCACTTTAATTCCTGTAACGTAGGAAACACGTCTATCCCTAAAACGAATCTTCGCTCTCAAGATAGCTCTCATAAGCCCATTCACATCTGTTACAAATCAGTTTTCACCAACCACTGACTCTCTAAATTGCGCACAAATGCTACTCTTCTTATTCAAATAATTTCTCCGCTATGCTCATCTAATCTCAGCTCAACTGTTCTATGGGCGATGTCGCTCCCGACATCTTCTACCCGTATCCGAACATTTAAGTTACTGTCTATGATAGTAGTAATACTTTTAATTGTCAAACTATTTTTCCCTGTTATATTTTGTTAGTGGTTTTAAAATGTTATTCCATCAATTATTTCTATATATTCGTCTTTTTTATTTTGCCGAGCAATCCAAGTGTTTGCTGCAAATAAATAGTCAAATAGTTTGCAGTTATTCTGTGAATAGCAAATAATAGATTATATACCCAACTAGAAAGAAGAGAATTGAATGAAAAGAACCCTTGTAATAAGTGATATTCACGGAGAATTAGAAAAGTTTGAACAGTTACTTCGCCAAGTAGAATACAATCCTGAAAATGACCAATTAATCTTATTAGGTGATTACATTGACCGTGGTCCAAATGCTAAGGGTGTCATTGCAAAAGTGATTAGTTTACAAAAAGCTGGGGCTCAGGTACTGAAGGGTAATCATGAAGATATGATGGTAAAAGCGTTAACGAGCGATGTTGAAAAGTCTTGGAACCATTGGGTAAAGCTAGGCGGTGGAGATAAAACGTTATTTAGCTATGGCTTTTCCGAAAATGACTTTACTGTAAATGCGGAAAACTTTCGTAAACCAATATTACAATCAGCTGTATTACAGCAACATTTAGAATTTGTACAAGGCTTAAAAAATTACATAGAAACTCCCGACTATATTTTTGTCCATGCAGGTGTGCACCCAACGTCATCTCTTTCCGAGACAAATCCGCATATTTTATTGTGGATTCGGGATGAATTTCATAAAAGCTATGCCGGAGAAAAGACTGTTATATTCGGGCATACAGAAACAAGCCTACTTCATGAGGAAAAAGAAAATTACAATGTGTATTTCGGAGACAATCGAATCATCGGTATTGATGGTGGAGCTGTATACGGTGGTCAATTGAATTGTCTAGAATTGCCTAGTCAAAAAGTGTATTCGGTGAAATAAAAAAGGAAACAAGGGCATGCTTTGCATACAATCTGCATTGCTTACCTTTGTTCCTGAATCTTTCATAATATTTATCTGTACTACTATCCCATTTGAAAATTACCTTAATGTACTGACGATAATTGCAATAAAATCGTATGTCCTGCTACTTTTATTTCTGTTCCCTCACTTATGTCCTCTTTTATCAGTAAATGACGCATCAACAAATTTTGTTGCAACATTTGCTTATATTTCTCAAATACAGTCTGAAGTTCTTTATCTGCTTTTACTGTTATATCAACACGTAAATCAATAGGAAGGTTCAATTGTTTCCTATACGCTTGTATTGCTCGGATTAGTTCGCGAGCCATTCCTTCTTGTAAAAGTTCTTCGGTTAAAGAAATATTTAAAGTAACGGTGTACACTCCATTTGATGCGGAAGCATATCCATCCCTCACGATTTTTTCAATCTGTACATCTTCTAATGCTATATTAATTCTTTCGAATTCAATGAAACCGACTTTCGTAAATCGTTGTACTTGCGTTTCACTTAATGATTGAAGCCATGCATTAATGGAATTTGACTGTTTGCCAAACTTTGCTCCGGCTTTTTTGAAATCGAGTTTTACTTTGGTAGAAACAAACTTCCCTTCATTGTCTATCAACTCAAATTGCTTAACATTTAACTCATCTTTTATAATATCTTCGTATAAATTCCAATTAATATCATTATTTGAACTCATAAGAGAGAGGCCACCTAATGGTTGTTTTACCTTTAAGGAAGTACTATTTCTTACACTTCTTCCTAACTCAACTACTTGTAAGACAGCAGCCATTTCTTTTTCTAGCTTTTCATTTATTAATTGTCCATCTGCTTTAGGGAAATTGGATAAATGAACACTTTCACCCGTCAAATTCCTATACACATCTTCCGCCACAAAAGGAGTTAGTGGCGCTAACAACTGGCTAGTTTTGGTTAATACTTCGTTTAGCGTTTTATATGCAGCTGCCTTTTCTGGGTTCATACCACTAGACCAAAATCTTTCTCTTGATCGTCTTACATACCAATTACTTACTTGCTCTAACAAATTTGCAATTTCTCTTGCAGCGCTTGTAAATTGATAATCATCTAAACTAGTTCTCACCGCTTTAATCGTGCTATGCAAACGTGATAATATCCAGTCGTCCAACTTATTTTTCTTCATTTTAACTTCCGCTTTAGGGCTGTAATTATCTAAATTCGTATACAAGGAATAAAAACTAAACACATTATCGAAAGTATCGATTAGTTTAGATTTCGCTTCTTGCACGATCCGTTCTGAAAAACGTTTCGTATTCCAAGGTGCACTGTCTACTAATAAAGACCAGCGTAATGCATCTGCTCCATACTTTTGTATTAACTCCACAGGATCCAATGCATTTCCTTTACTCTTAGACATTTTTTGCCCATTTTCATCCAATATATGTCCCGTCGATAGTACTCGTTTATAGGGCGCTTTTCCTGTAAATAGAGTGGATACGGCAAGCAAGCTATAAAACCATCCACGTGTTTGATCAATTCCTTCTATTACTACATCTGCCGGAAATTGTTTTTCAAATAGCTCTTTATTTTCAAATGGAAAATGGTATTGAGCAAATGGCATAGAACCACTATCAAACCAGACATCGATGACTTCAGGCGTTCTAATCATTGTCCCACCACAATTGGAACACCAAAGCTTCACTTGATCGACATAAGGTTTATGCAGTTCGATATCATCTAAAGGGTCAAGCGAAAACAGCTTTAAATCTTCTATACTTTTTGGCGCATATTCATGATTACACGCTTCACATTCCCAAACATTAAGCGGAGTTCCCCAATAACGTTTTCTGCTAATATTCCAATCAACCATTTGCTCTAAAAAATTGCCGAATCTTCCGTGCTTTATATGATCTGGGTACCAGGTGACTTGTTCATTGTTTTGGATGAACTGTTCTTTCAAGGCAGTTGTTTGGATAAACCAGCTTTCATTTGCATAATACAAAAGGGGGGAATCGCAACGCCAGCAATGAGGGTAGCTATGTTCGTACTTTTCTTTGCTGAAAAGTAAACCTTTCGCAGCTAGGTAACGAACAATATCTACATCGCAATCCTTTACAAACCGACCTCCAAAACCGATCACTTCCGGCGCATACTTTCCTTTTTCATCCACTACGTTGACAAAAGATAATCCATTTTCTTTTACTACTTTATAGTCATCTTCCCCATAAGCAGGCGCAATATGAACAATCCCTGTTCCACTCTCTGCAGACACATAGTCAGCAGTCACTACTTTATGTCCGGTTTCTACTTTTACAAAATCAAATAATGGTGTATATGGAATATCTTTCAATTCTTCGCCGAGATGTACAGAAAGTATTTCATGTTCTTCCTTTAATACCGAACTAGCCAATGCTTCTGCTACTATGAAGATGTCTTGCCCTTGTTTAGCTCGAACATATTTCAACGAAGGATGAACTGCTAGTGCTACATTTGCTGGTAAAGTCCAAGGTGTTGTCGTCCATCCAAGAAAATATTCATTATCCCGACCCTCTATTTTAAATTTAGCTGTTGCCGATAAATCTTTTACCATTTTATAACCTTGTGACACTTCATGCGAGCTGAGGGAAGTTTGACAGCTAGGACAGTAAGGCGAAACTCTATGACCTTTATGAAGCAATCCTTTTTCGTGAATAGTACCGAGTATATTCCATTCACTTTCTATATAAGCATTGCTTAACGTCAAATAGGGATCATCCATATCCACCCAATAACCAAGACTTTCTGTAAACTCTCTCCATTGTTTTTCATAAACAAAAACACTTTCTTTACATTTTTGAATGAATGCCTCTACTCCATACTTTTCGATATCGCCTTTACCGGAAATCCCTAATTGCTTTTCGACTCCGAGCTCGACCGGTAAACCATGTGTATCCCAACCAGCTTTGCGCACTACTTGATGTCCAGTCATGGTTTTATATCTTGCAACGACATCTTTGATTGTACGTCCTAATGCATGACCGACGTGCGGCAAGCCATTGGCAGTTGGCGGGCCTTCATAAAATACAAAAGAAGGGCTCCCCTCTCTATTTTCCACCGATTTTTGAAAAGTTTCATTTTGCTGCCAATGTCGTCGTACACGTTCTTCTCGCCTTAAAGCAGTTTCTTTTTCATTTTCCTTCACCATTTGGTATCACTCCTAATTTTGTCCCGCATTAACGGGCAGTAAGACTCCCAATTCAAGATTTTAAAAAAAGCGAAAAGATAAGTGGGAGATCAACTGCCCGTAAAAGCCCGATTGGTTCAACTAACAATCAGTGGGGGATGACGGGGACTAAAAGCGCGACGTCCATGTCGCGACGTCCCCACTAGCACATCCTATGCGTCGAAAAACCCCCACTGTTTGAAGTTTCACTTTATTAAATAAAACATACAAAAAACCCGCCCCTGTAAAAAGGGACGGGTTTAACCGCGATACCACCCTAATTCTAATGCAAGATTTTCGTTCTGCAATAGCACTTAGCCACGTACGATCATACGCGTTCTTTTTAACGGTAGACACCCGGTCTCACTTACTACACTTCAGCTCGACTTCTCAGAGAGGATTTTCATACATGAACGGAACACCGGATTTCAGCATACACCGGCTCTCTTTGGAACAGTTTCATCTACTACTTTTTCTCATCAACGAATTTGTATGGTTTTATTATTGAAGAATTTAACACAAGTCTAAATTGTTTGTCAACTTAGTATATGATTTATTTTTTGTTTTGATAGTAAATTAGAAAATCCGTCCATTGATTATTTTCGAAGGAAAATTGTTCTCGTTTACATTCAAGGGTATATCCCGCTTTTTCGACTAATTTTTTCGAAGGTTCATTGTCTATGTTAATATGCAATTCAATTCGATGAAAATTTAGTTCAGTGAAGAAAACTTTAGATGCTGCTTTTACACTTTCTACAGCATATCCTTTTTTCCAAAACTGATTATGGATCGAATACCCCAACATTGCCCACTGATAATCCATTCTAAGAATAGTGATGAGCTCTACTTTTCCCACATTAGCCCCATCTTCTTTTCTAAATACTCCTAAAATATACATTTCATCTTTGGCAGCTGCCTGGTGAAATCCTTCAATCCACTGGTTAAACCAATCTTTTGTAAAATTTGACATATCAGTATATCCATCATCGTATTTGTATTGGGAAGGTAAACGATTGTTAAACCCCTCATACCAGTTTGAGTAATCTTCTTTTTGGAAAGACCTTATTATTAGTCTTTCGGTTTCTATGAATAAATTTGTTTTTTCCAAGTATTACCCTCCCATTTTAAAAAAACATAATATTTATTTACTTCTAAAATATCATACTACTCAATTAAGTACTTGATTCTAACGTTACGTTAGGTTTTATAATGAGGATAGGAACAAGAAATGAGGGATAATTTTGTATTCAATCGGAAATTTAGCAAAATTGAGCAACTCCACTGTAAGGACCCTTCGCTATTACGATGAAATAGGACTGTTAACTCCTTCTCAATTAAGTGAAGGTGGACATCGGTATTACGAGGAACAGGACGTCATCAAATTGCAGTATATAAAGATATTGAAGGAAATAGGATTTAGTCTAATAACAATAAGAGAAATGTTAGAACATCAGCATTTAAGCCATAAAGATGCACTTACTATGCAATTAAAAGTATTAGAAATAGAGAAAGAACGTATCGAGGAACAATCTCGCTCTATTCGGTATTTACTTCAACTAAGTGAGTTTGAGGAACTTGCAAATTGGAAGGATGTTTTCGATCGAATTCCTATGAACCCCTCTTCTACCAATACGGAAGTGTATGAGCGTATTTGGAAGAACTATTTTTCAAAAGAGGAAGTTCAATTGTTTAAGGATTTACCTAAGATTGGAGACAATGACGAAACCATACAGGTCTATATTTCCTTAATAAATGATATTAGACAGAATCTCAATATCGATATTACAAGTTCAAAAGCACAAGATTTGGCAAGCAGATATATTGAATTACTCGAAAAAGACTTTAAAGGGGATTTTCAACTAGCTGAAAAAGTTTGGAATAAGCAAAAAGAAGTGAAAGATGGTCTTGGTTTTTATCAATTTGATCCGGCTATTGTAGACTTTATAGAAAAGGCAATTGTACATTACTTTACGGTTAATGCCAAAGGACAATAGGATGAAAATAAATTATATCTTAGTAGAGTTAATTGTATATTTAGGGCTACCATATGTCATTTGGACACATGGGAGAAGTTTTATCGGTGATTATTATGCGATGTTATTATCTACAATTCCAGCAATCGTCTACACTATTTATCGTTTTATGAAGGACCGCCAATTTAATATAGTTGGGGTTTTCATTATTTCTTCTCTTTTGTTTAGCTCCCTGCTTGATTTACTTGCTGGATCTGCTATTCAGATGCTATGGAATTCTGTCTTTCTGAGCTATGGATTTACTTTAATTTATATTATTTCCATGTTGATTAAAAAACCGCTAGCCATATATCTTGCAGTAGAATTCATGCATCTGCAAGGATATCCGCGAGATAAAAGTAAAAAACTATATTTCATAAAGGAGAATGTGAAATTATTTCAGTTGGTTACTGCCATTTTTGTTATTCGTGGGCTAGTCATGAACACCATTATGCTCTGGCTAATTATTAATCATGGTGCAGATGCGTTTATGCATTTAATAATCATTAGAAAAGCATTAGGTTTAGTATTTTCAGTTCTAATATTTATCGCGTTTTTATTTGCTGGGAATAAAACAATGCAAGTAATGAAGGAAAGGGACAGGGACTGGATAAAAAAGGTACCAGGTTCAAAAACAATTCAGAATTAAATGAGAACCTGGCACCCAAACGAAAATTTAACTAGTTTGCTCTAAGCATTGATAAACGGACATCATATCTCGTTTATTTAATTCACGAATACGATAGAAGATCGGAATATCTGCGACTGCTTTTGTATAGAAGTCAGCAGCAACGACGTCACTTACTTTTCCAGTGAGCCATGTTTCGACAGGGATGCCTTCGACCACTTCCTGAAGTCCTTCCTCATTGATGCCGCTTGCATTACAGCTTACGCAGGGTATCGTTAATTTAAATACGCCATCATGGAGGTTTTCTTCTGTGATGGCTTTCTTCCCTTTACAAAATGGACAGGGCTGGCTTTTTTTAATTTTATTAATTTGGGTAACTAATTTTTTATATCCAAACGCTTCATACACATAGGTCAGTTTCTTGTATTTTCCATTGGTGAAATACTGATCTATGATTGTTTCTCTTGTTTCATTGATGGTAGGAAAATCGCAGATGGTCACTTGGTTATGTTTACTGATGGATTCGATATTGTCTTTGATTGAGTCCCAGAATGGCAAGACATTTTGTAAAACCATTTCATAGCCTGTAAAACTTGCTAGCTCTAGCTCCAGTATTTTCAAGGCGACTTGTGTTTCCCTAGGAAGTAGAGAGACGTCTTCCGTTAATACCATATCTCCGCCAACTATGGATTTCACTTTTTCTAGTTCAGGTAAGTTCCCTACTGTTTTTATCACTTCATCAAGTGGTTGCTGAATAATCTCTCGGATATCCGTGTCACCAAATGGGAGTTTTTTATGATGGTTTAACACGGTGCCATGACAAATCGGACAGGTGATTTTTTCTTTAGAATCTTTCATTTGCTCTTTAATCATGGATTTTGAAATGACCATATACATGCCAAGGATCGTATTAAAGCCTACCCACGTTCTACGCGCCTTGCCTTTCTTGTCATAAAAAGACTTTTCAAAATACCCATACCAAAACGTATGCTTTTCATCCTCCGACATTTCATTGTAGCTTTTTGTCAGATCATGACCGAGCTCATTTTTTAATTCTTCAAATACAAATTCTAACTTAGAGTATTGATAATATTTTAATACTTCCATGACTTCCGGATATAATAATCCATCCCAGAAGGGAACATTTTTGTCCTGTATCACAAGCTCTTTATCAAATATTTCAATCACAAGACGTCCCGAGCAAGATGGGCAATGATTGTCCGTAGTAAAGAAATCAAAGCTTTTCGTATCTTTATTCGTCGGATGCAATGCTACGATATGATTGACCAGACCGCCAATTTCATAAAGAAAACTATATTGGCTATATAAATGTCTTTCAAGGTCAATAGCAATGACAGGCGCTATTTTATTGGATTGGTATTCACTATAAATCAAACGAGCCATGGAGGATAAACTTTTTAAAATACCACCCTTATAGATATTTTCTGCATTTTTAAAATAATCGATAGGCTGCTCTTCCAAGTAATGAATACCCGTTTGTTGCTTTAGTTTGGAAGAAATAGGTGATGGAGTAGTGGCCTCCGCTCGATTATGATGTCCATAATAATCATCATGACTAACAACTTCTAGATGCTTCACAGGTGCAAGCTGTCTTTTACCAAAATCAACGATAAAATCAGCGTTCTCCATCATATAATCATTATGCTCAATCATCAAGATAGAGACCGATTCATCTTGTAAAATTTCCCTGACACTATCAATGAATTGGTTTAAAATATTTTGAGATAATCCTTTTGATGGCTCGTCAAATATAAAAAGTGTATGAGGATTTCTCGAGTTAGCAAACAGCTCCGATACTAAATGTACACATTGAAATTCACCAGTCGATAAGGTTTGTGTTTTTCTATTTAAAGTCAAATAACCAAGGCCTAATTTGATGAGTAAGCTTAATCGTTTATAGGCGATATCTTCACTTGGCAATTCATCAATAATATCTTCAATTGAACGCTCGAAAATATCATCCATATCCTCCTGGTATTTGGTGAGTTTCTTTTTTATATCTAGAAAAGTGGCCACGGTTGACCGACTTGTAATCGATTGGTTTCGATCTTGGCCTACCATTACTAGCTTATCTTTTGGATATCGATTCAGAAAGTCTTTGGCTATGCACTCATTCACCAGGGTGGATTTACCGCATCCTGACTCGCCTGTAAAGGTTACCAGTCTATTTTTCGGTATTTGAATCTCCTCTATTTGAATATTACGACAGTATAAATCATGAAATTGATAGTAATCTGTCGGTTCTTCTGTATTTCTTTTGATATGGACTGGTTTTGGACGTGGTGATTCTTCTACAATTTTGCCACCATATTTACCGCTACCGGGACCAAAGAATAATTGCTCATCTGTTAAATCAAGCACTGTGTCAGAATGGTCAATGAGCCAAATCTGATTCTTATAGCCTAGTTGTGTGATCTCTTCTAAAATTTTTAGTAATGTTTGGTGGTCGAGACCCACGGATATTTCATCAATTATAATAACCGTATTTTCACTTGTGGCCATAAATTCAGCCAAGTAAAGACGTGTTAATTCTCCACCTGACAATGTCCCCATAATTCGATTTAACGTTAAATATCCGATATTCATATTAATTATGTTTCGAAGAATATTTTGCTTTCCTTCGCTTAAGTTTAAAACTTCTGCTTGTGAAAGAATGGATTCAATACTTAGGTTGTTGATATCGGAAATATTATGTAACTCATCGAATAACTCCATCGTATATTGGAGGACTTCTTCGTTATAGCGTGTGCCTTCACATGTCGGGCATTCGACGTTTTTGGTATAACCGCGTCCTTTACATTTTGGACACCAGCCTAATTCATTATTGAACGAGAACACTTCTGGAGAAAGATTGAATTTATTGGCAAGACATTCCCGAATTTCTGTAAAAGCACCAGTATGAGTACCAATGGTTGAACGTGGATTGGAAGAAATAGAGGATCTTCCGAGAAATAGTACTAATGGCATTTCCTCCATCTTGATAGCGCTGAAGTTAGTTTCCATAATATTAGGAAATAAATATTGATATTCTGCTTTTGGTAATAGGGAAACGAGACGCTTTTTAGATTCTTCCCCTACGGTTTGACAAAATGTTGTTTTACCAGAGCCGGACAAACCTGCAATTCCTAACGATTTATCTGTTGGTAATTCTGCATCCAATCTATATATATTGTTCGCAATGAGTTGTTTTACTTTCATAGTGCTCTCCCCTCTATTTGATAAGTTTAGTGTTGCCACAATAGTAAAATTTCAATTGAAAAGCTGAGAAATAAGAAGAGCGCTTTTCCAATTTCAGAAATGCGCTCTTATATACATTAATAAGGGCACAATTTTTACTGCAGAATGGAACCCTTATTTGGAAGAATGGTTTATATATATAACGATTAAGATAATCTAAATGTTGGTATTATTAAGGATGATATAATATTGTTACTGTTCTGTTAACACTTTTTCGAGCTTTTCGCCCATTTGCATCCAACTATATTTAGCTCCCTCGATTGCTCCATGACGAGCTTTTGTTTCTTCACTGAAGCCAGCTTGATCGAAATGTAGATGAGTAGTACCATCCGAATTTTTTGTTAAAGTCCATGTAACAGTAGTACTTTCACCAGCACTTTCCCATGTATACGAAAGCAAATTTGGCTCATCTACTACTAATACTTCACTATTTACTATTCCATCCCACCATTCATTTGGCTCAGCTCGGAATTGAAATTTATGTCCAACAACAGGTTTGAAGTCATTTTTCCATATCCACTTTGCAAGTGTATCCGAATCTGTTAAGGCGTTCCACACTTGTTCAATTGAACTTGTAAATTGAAAATCTAATGATACATCTGGTTTCATGTTTTGTTCCTCCAATAATAGATTTAGTTTAACCATTCTTTCTTTCCAAAAGCCTTCATAAAAAGATACCCAATCCTGAATTTCCCTTAAGGGAGCTGCATTAAGTCGATACCTTGTTTCTCTTCCGACCTTCCGAGCAATAACTAGATTCGCGTCTTTAAGAATAGCTAAATGCTTAGAAACTGCAGTACGACCCATTTCAAAATGAGTCGTTATTTCATATAGAGGTAATTCTTCAACATTTGCTAACATTTGAAGTATTTTTCGTCTTGTTGGATCAGCGACAGCTTCATAAACGTCCCGTGATTGACTTTTTTCGTCCATTATCCCTCCCACCTTTTTATAATTATTACCTGTAAAGTTATAGATTAAGCACTTGATAACCGAATAGGACACCTTTTGTTGTCTTAAAATCAGTATAGGACACCAAATAGTGACATGTCAAGTTACATCATTATTCCATTGCCTTATCCTTTAATCAGGCGGAAACATCATTCAACTCGCTATGTTATATCTCTATTGCTTTTCTTAATCAATAAAAAAACTCCCTTAACAATAATTATTGTAAAAGGGAGCAAGGTTATTATACGTATTGTTTCATCCATTCTTGGAAGTTTCCTATTACTACATCTAAGAATTTGATTGTCGCTTCGTCTGTCAAATTACCTTCCGCGTCAAACTTCTCATGTGCAGCGCCAACGTATACTTCGTTCATTGGTAATAGTGGAGAATTTAAGCCACTTGCGAATAAAATATCGCGTAAGTGCATTTGTGCTTTTACTGTTCCTAAAACGCCCATAGAAGCACCCATAATAATGGATGGTTTGCCGTTCATCACTTTGTCCACACGGCTCAACCAGTCAATAGCATTCCCGAGCACACCTGGAATAGATGAATTATATTCAGGTGTTACCCAAAGGACTGCATCTGCCTCTTTTACTTTAGCTTTAAAATCAAGGACAGCTTGTGGTGCCTCTAATTCGATATCTTGATCATACATTGGTAGATCACGTAAGCTTAATATTTCAAGCTCAAATTGATCTGCATAACGCTTTTGTACATGCTGTGCTAACTTTAAATTGAATGATTCTTTTCGAATACTACCAACGATTGCTACTACTTTCACGATTATTTCCTCCTGATGTCTATTAGACAAAAATTTGATATAAAATAGTTGCTCTACTTCAACAAAATATAAACAACATTTTCATTTTATACTATGTCCCTTCATTTCAAAAATTATTTGCTCAATACTGAACGAAGTTGTCTCTCACGCAACTTTTGTCTATGGTCATCAGTTTGGATAGACATATTTCATTTCCCATTTAGTTATCCCCTTCGAAGTGAAACACATGCATTTTTTCATACAAAAAAAGATACTCATCAGCCTTTTCAGAGCTGACGAGTATTGGCATCCTATATTAAATTAAACTTTATCCCGCATTAACGGGCAGTAGGACTCCCACTTCAAGATTGATGAAAAGCAAAAAGATAAGTGGGAGATCAACTGCCCGTAAAAGCCCGATGAAATGTATCGCAGACTAAGTACGCAACATCGTGTTGCTCCTGCGTAAAGCTCGTCGCAAAATAAAAGAGTGTTTGCAACGTCTGCGTGACCTACATCGTGTAGGCCTCAACTAACAATTAGTGGGGGATGAACGGACTAAAAACGCGACGTCCATGTCGCGACGTCCGCACTAACACGACCTGTGCGTCGAAAAACCCCCACTGATTGAAGTTTCTCTTTATAAAAAGGAAGTGTGATCGATAGATGTAGGTCTAGGAACTTCGTCTTCTGCAAGATTAATAGCGGATGTTGTAAAACTCAAGGACAAGATCAAGGCGAAAGATAACCATATAAATACGTTTTTCTTTTTCACTTTATAAATCCTCCCAATTCGTTATAAAATTTTGTTTGTATAGCATTTGAATAGCTTGTTGATAATATAAATTTGCTGCCTTAAACTTACTTTCTTTAAAGTAGTAATTCGCTAGTAGAATGGAATACTTTTGAACATGCCGGTCGTCATGAATTAATTTAAAATAGTCAATCCCTCTCTTTAATACTACTTCCAAGTCATCTGTTGAAGAGTAACATGCTCTATAAATGTCTAAATGACAAGAATAAGATCGATTTTCAATACTGAATTTATTCTCCAAGTTCTCGATGACTTCAAAGCCTTTCTTGCACCAACTAAGGACCTCCACATGGTTATTTTGCTTAGAATATTCCTTGATGATGGAAAGAATAGATATTAAATATCCTTCCGCATTATCATTTTCTTCTTTACTTTTCAAACTTAGCTTATAATACTCAATTGCCTTCTCTTGATTTGCTTGGACTGCATATAATGAGCCTATATTTTGATAGATCATCCCTTCATAATGTACAACTTTATAGTCTATCACCAGCTTTTTGGCTAGATTATAATTTTTTTCTGCTTCCTCGTATCTTCTCATTTTTTTATGAGCAACTCCCATAACGATATAGCTATCAATAGCTCTTTCGAATAGAAGATTGTCTTTATAGTAGCCTAACGATTTTGAAGCGTGATTAATGGTGTTAAAAAATTGATTGCATCTAAAATAAATCAAGCTGAGTACATTGTGAAAATCTGCTATTTCCCATTCTTCATTGGATACATTATTTACAAACTTCACAGAGCTCTCTAATCTGTTTAACGCTTTATAATAGTCGCCATTCAAGTAAAAATACAGACCTATATTTAAATTTCCTAAAAATCTTTGTTTCTCATCAAAATCATTTTCTGATTTTATTATCACATCAAATATGGATTGTAAAACCTCTGTCTTTTCGTTCAATATTAACATTAATCGAAACATATACAGGTTGTAAGTATAGAAATTTTTTAGCTGCAAAAAGTAACTATTTCCAATCGTGTACTTCTCCAGTGTTTCTCTAATCCATTTCTTATCCCTTTGCATGACTGCTCTTTTATATTCCTCATAAAAAGCTTCTATGAACTTCTTTTCCTCTTCGCTCGGTAATTTTTCTATCTCCAGGTTTAACCTTTTCAACAGAGAAGTGATCACTTCCTCGCTTGGAACAGTTGAATTATTCTCGATTTTACTGAGATAGGAAGTAGAACAGATCCCTTTTGCCAATACAGACTGTTTGATTTGTTGGTTTAATCTCTCTTGCTTGATGGTATAACCTATACTACTCATTTTTCCCACCCCTTTGCACTTAGTACATATATTAGTTCTTTATGAAAAGTAAGAAACCTTTAACAATCGCTCGACCTATTACGACAATAAGCATAGAAAAGGGTTCCGTGCGGTGATCAACAAGTTTAATATATAGATATGTCTGCCATCCAAAAAATATTATATATTATTAAAATTTCCTTCTTTTACGAAACTAGACGAATTTCAATAAAAATAAATATAAGTAATAAATGATATTTCCCAACTTATTTTTGTTCTAAAAACGGGTATTTTTTAGTAATATTTAGGAAAGAACAATTACTTTTTACTAAATATTACTTCATCTTCATTATACCACATAGAGCATAAAGTCCTGATGCAATTATTAAAATTTTCAGATAAAGGTTGTTAAAAACAAAATGTAATCCCCTTTATAGGACAAGACATATCTTCCCCGGGATACAACACATTATTTTTCACACGCCAAATCAGAACGAAGATTCTTATTTGTGAAGGAGTGACAAAATGGGTTCCGAAAAAAAGAAAATAATACAAGAATTTCTAAAATGTCCTTATAACAAAACGTTATTTGAAGAGTTCCAATCTACTAACTCAGAAGAAGCAAAACAAAAAATTGACTTGAAATTTAAAAAGTATTATCAAAATTACAGAATTCTATCCTATCTTATTAAAGTTTTGCATTATGAGAGTAAGCATTTTGATCATAAGATACGAACTTATAAGCATAGATACCAATTAATCGTTACAAATGATTTAGAAACACCAATTTTTTTCGAGAAATCATATTCTGATTCAATTGATTGTTCGAAAGACATTGAGGATCATATATCTAACGAAAAATTATTTACTTGTTTTAAAACACTAACAGCTAGACAAAAAGAAATACTGTCACTTGTTTATGTAAGGCAAATGACAGATAAGGAGATTGCTCAATATTTAGGGATTACTCAACAAGCTGTCTCTAAGACTAGGAAAAATGTTTTAAAAAAAATTAGAAAGGGGATTACTCATGATTGATGCAGGGAACATTGTACCTTTAATCGGCAACTTTGGCTTTCCAATTGTAGTATCTATTTATTTGTTACACCGTTTTGAAAATAAAATAGAATCGCTTGAAAATGCCATCCACAGCATTGAGAATGTAGTTAATAGTAGTATGGATAAAAGAAAAGGAGGTGAATAAATGGACGAAACGGACATTCTCGCAATTTTAAAACAGCTAGAGCCCAAAATGCAAAGTGTTTTATTTCAAACAAGCAATGATTACAGAGAAGACTTAGAACAAGATTTAAAAGAACGTATGATTAAAATTATAAAAAATAATATCAATCTTGAAGTCCCAGGTTTTTTTGACTTCATAGGAGAAGAACAGATGCAAGACTATTCCGGAATGCTAACGAGGTGCTGAAAAAATTTTAGATTTAATATTTATTAATCTGACTAGGTTACTCACACGAAAATTTGTCCTTAGTGCTACCCCCATTCGTATATGAACTGCACCACAGTTGTTAGTATTAACTAACATATGTAGGTGCAGTTTTTAACATTTATTACTGAAATTCTAAATCTGTAGAATCCGATGAACGATTCTATCTTTTTTTCTCAACGTCCAGTGTTAAGCTGGTAAGCTTGTTTCAGTAATTCTACGGCATAAGCCCTATCTGTTATATATTTCAAAAACCATTTTGAATAGTAAATTCATTAATCATTTGTTTAAAGTGTTTGATCTCTTTCATTATTTGATTGGGTTGCGTAATAAATTCAGCGGTTTGATAATCTTCTAACCAGTGTACTCCGATTGTCAAAACACCCGCGGAGATTCCAGCTGCTATATCTGCCTCGCTATCTCCAACAAATATCGCATCCTCTTTTTGTAGTTCTAGGAGAGTTAATGCCTTTAAAATTCCTTCAGGATGTGGTTTTGGATCTATCACGTCATCACCTGTAATGATAACATCAAACAAATTGTCCATTTGAAGCGCTTTTAAGGAAATTTCTAAGCTTCTTCTTGCTTTGCCAGTGACAATACCAAGCTTAAATCCGTTTTCTTTCAAAAATCTCAATAAATCATCCATCTCACTATTAAACTTCACTAGATGTGCATGCTTTTCTAAATACTTTTCATAATACAGTTCAATGGCTTGCTCTTTATGGAGATGAATTAAGTTCTCTTTGATAATGCCAGTTTCTGAGGGGCCAAACATCGCTCGTATTTCTTCTGGCGAGAGATCTCTATTATCAAATTCCTTAAATACGCTTTGAAAGGAGTAATAGCAAATAGGTAAAGTATTAGCTAGAGTGCCGTCAAAATCAAAAATGATTGCTTTCATTATCCTACCTCCGAAAATAGTTTCTACTCGCTTAAATTTTACCAAATATTCTTAATTTATTATACTATATTTAGATAATTAGCCAGGTTGCCAATTCATCACGTAAAAGATTATACTAATTTCGTTTAACTAGGATAATGGATGATCACAGTACATTTCACTACACTATCTCCATTATTCCGATAAAAATGAGTTCTATCTGCTTGGAAGGTAATGGCATCCTCCCTATTCACTACGTAATTCTCCCCGTCAATTTCAATCTCTAATGTTCCTTCATTCACAAATATATACTCTTTCACACCCAGGTTATGTGCTTCTGATTTATGTTCACATGCTGATGCAAGTGAAATTGCAAAGACCTCAAATTGTTTATCTGCATTAAAAGGAACTAGTGGATACACTTGATATTGACCATTACTTTCTTTAACTGGTTTTAGTTCATTTTTTTTTATGATAGAAACAGTTGCATTCTCTTCACTTATGAGTGAGGAGAATGATAATCGTAATCCATTTGCTATTTTCCAAAGTGTAGTGACCGTTGGATTGGATTCCCCTCTTTCAATTTGTCCTAACATCGTTTTACTTACTCCAGTTAATTCCGAAGTTTTATCTAAACTTATATTTCTTTCTTTTCTAACCCGATTAAGATTTTTTCCAATATTTTGATTGATATGATCCATTTTTAGCCCTCCGAATATACGTTATATTGCACAAATGGACGTTATAGTTTAATATGGTCGTTATGAAGTACAAATGTGCTTTATAATGATTATTTTACAAGAAAAGAGGAAAATTATCCATGATAAACAATTTAATGTTCTCAGGTGTTCATCAAGTGATCGGTAACACTCCAATGGTTCACTTATCAAGAATTACAGAAGGTTTAGAAGGGAATATTTTTGCAAAGCTAGAATATTTGAATCCAGGATTCAGCAAAAAAGATCGGATAGGATTACAAATAATCGAAGAGGCAGAAAAAGCGGGGATACTTGAACCTGGTCAAACGGTTGTAGAACTAACTAGTGGCAATACTGGAACGGGACTTGCGATTGTATGCGGAGTGAAGGGTTATAAATTTGTAGCTGTAATGTCTAAAGGAAATTCTTTAGAACGAGCACGAATGATGAGCGCGCTCGGGGCAGAAGTAGTTCTAGTTGACCAAGCACCTGGATCATCAGTAGGTCAAGTGTCTGGCGAAGATTTGGCAAAGGTGGAAGAAGTAGCACAACAAATTACGAAAGAGAGAAATGCTTTTCGGGCGGATCAGTTTAATCATGTTGGCAATATCCACGCTCACGAATATTTCACCGGTGAAGAAATGTGGAAGCAATCAAACGGAGAAATAGACGTTTTCCTTGATTTTGCTGGTTCTGGTGGAACTTTTACAGGATGCGCAAAAGCATTAAAAAAACACAATCCTACTATTCGTTGCTATTTAGTGGAACCAGACACCGCTCCCTATTATTCCAATAAAAAACCAACCAATCCGAATCACAAAATACAAGGCGGAGGATATTCAATGGAACTTCCACTATTAGATAAAAACTTAGTGACAGATTACATTCATATTACGAATGACGAAGCTACTAAAGTTGCAAGGGAACTAGCAAAAAAAGAAGGAATATTTGCTGGCTTCTCTTCAGGAGCGAATGTTGCTGCAGCATTGGAGTTATTGAAAGGTCGAGAAAAGGGAGCTAATATTGTTTTAACGATAAATGACTCCGGTCTCAAATATTTAAGTACAGATCTCTATGAGTAAAAAAAGTAATATAGCTCTTCTAGTTGTACAGGATAATGGAGATTCTAATAAAGTCTCTATAAAGGAAGGCTCTTGTTTCAATTGTTAAATTATCATTATCCAGCTATAAATAACTTGCCAATTGTGTATGCGAATATTTTCATTACAAAGGTAACCGTTGTTCCATCTCTTACATACGCTAGAATGATACATGTTAGAAGAGGAGGATTATTTTCATTGGTTAACCCTATGCAGATGCAAAGAATTACTATTGAACAAGCAATGCAAGTTGCAAGACGACAAGTTCCAGGGCAAGTTATCCATGTGGATCTAGATATGGAAAACGGGCTATTAGTGTATGAGGTATTTATTTCGACCGCTGAAGGCAGAGTATATCAAGTGGACGTCAATGCAAAAACAGGGGTAATAGTAGATATTGACCAGGAAAGTAGCGCGTTTTTTAATAAATGATTTTTATAAAAAATAATCCATTAGTTATTTTCTCCTAATGGATTATTTTTTTCATTATGTAATAGATTAACAATAGTAGAGCTCAATGTATCCAAGGGATTAATAATTGTTTTCAAAATCTCGCCTTCAAGCTGCTTGGAGGCGTTCACCATAGATAATTGGGCAACGGAGATTTCTTTTTTTCCATCATCAATAATTTTACGTATGTAGCTAGAGATCATTTGGTTGTACACTTCATTTAGCCCCTGCATCAATAATTCAAAGATTCCTTCAATCACCATAACCTCTATATTTAAGCTTTTTTGCTTTGTCTCCGCATAATCTTTCAGTCGTTGCATCGTACCCTCTACTGTAGCCGGATTAGTAAAAAGGATTACTTGACGTTTTTCTATTTGACAAATTGCTTCGAAATAAGGTTCGTCTATTTTGATAATAGGAATGGAGCAAGAAAGATCCTCTTCGTTTAATAACGCAATATAATTTGTACAAGTAATAAGGATAGCATCGACGTTACAACTTGCTATCCATTCAATTTGTTCTTTTACTTTCTTCCTGGCCTTCAATTGGGAAAAGTTATGATCGTTTGTCACTCTATTCATAAGCCCAGGATCCACAAAATGCATTAATTCTATATTAAAATGTGCTAAAGCACTTTCTATATAATCAATATTCGAATGATGCGCGTGCAAGCATGCCAATTTCATGTTATCTTTCCCTCTTTCTTTCTACTATCTATACAATTTTTAAAGAGCTTGGTTCCAGTTCTGCTAGAACCAAGCTCTTTTCATTTTTTCAATTTAGGAAGAGGAAGTCTTTTTTCCTCGATATGACTTTCGCTTTCCTCATAGTTATCACTGTCATAGACATGTTTCTTATAATTGAAAGTACCATTTTTATTTACTTTCACAGATATTATTTCTTCGTTTTCCTTTAAATTTTCAATAATTGAAGTAAGCTTGTTATCTTTTATATTTAGTTCAAATAGTTTCCCACCGGTCGTTAGCGTCCCGTATGCGTAACCTATAATAACAAACAAACGATTTTTATCAATCCATTCAATATATTTAGGTGTATATTGACTTAAATCATTATCCTTTAACTGATAAATAGTCTTTTCCTTTATTTTTAAGTTTTCTATGACTAGGACTGCTTCGCCTTCCTCAGATGCAAATTCTCCTTTACCATCAATAGTGGCTTGTTGTAAGCCATCTGAAGATTTTTTCCATCCCGAATGGAAGCTGGCTTCATAATTTTTTTCTACCTTTGCGTCAAATTGTGTTGGGATATTTTCTATACCTTTACCTAAAACAGTAGGCGTAAAAAAAATACTAAAAGAAAGAAAACCAATAAAAGCAATAATCGTTATATTTCTTATTTTTTGCTTTAGCCCGTTCATCAATAAGTACCCCCGACTTGTTTGACTTCGTTTGCGCCTTTTTCAAAGTTTATACAGTTTAAGTTTATATTGTATAGCCAGTGATTGATAGACTCCGTTCATCTGTGTTCATTCTACTAACTTGCTCAAGACATTCTTTGTTAAAAGTAAGTTTATATATGTCTGGCATTGCAAGCTGCTCCCAAAAACGAACGTCATATTGCTGATCAAAATAGTTCATTATTAATACTTGTATGTTACCGTGTGTTCCGATAACAATATTTTGACCCTCAAACCTATCTAAAACTTGGAAAGTTGCCTCTACTCCACGCTTTTGAGCAACATAATTAGACTCTCCCCCTTCTAATGCAAAATCAAAATCTTTCCACACTTGAGAAATGGCTTTATCAAAGTCTGCTACGGGATGTTCGGAAAGCAAACGTTCACGGAAACCATCGTTCAATTCTATTTCTTTTCCAATATATTCAGCGATTCCTTCTACGGTTTGAATGGCTCTTTTATAAGGACTGGAAATGACATGATCAATAGGCAACTCTTTCAAGAGATTTGTAGCTAGCTTAGCATCTTCCATTCCACGCTCTGACAACGGCCTATTGAGCTCATCAGAAGAGTAAGTGGAATGTGCATGGCGAACGAAATATAAGTTTATTTTCATAATCTATTGGCTCCTATTTTTTATTCTCTTTCATAGTTATTCTTTTACTTCTCGATATATACCTTTTTCTTCTATGCTAATTTCTTGTTATCCTTATGAATATTCGTCATTAATGATATATTATCCTTCTATTTATCCCAGACCAATTCCTTCACTTTTGGGAATTATATAATGTCAATTCCTATCACTTTAGTTCGTATTACTGGTAAGATAATAGAGAATATTCTAACAAGGAGTTGTCATGACGATTATGGTAGCTAAAGTAGAGATTGGTAAGACGGGTCTATTCGTAAATCCAGTAGGGCTTGGTACAAATGCAGTGGGAGGGCATAATCTTTTTCCTAATTTAAACGATGAAACTGGAAAAGAAATCGTTCGCGTTGCAATTAATAATGGAATCGAATTTTTGGATACAGCTTTCATCTATGGTAAAGGGAGATCAGAAGAGTTAATTGGAGAAGTATTAAAAGAAAGCAAGAACCGTCACGACATTGTCATAGCTTCAAAAGGCGGGCATAAACTGGAAAATGAACAAGTCTTAATAGATAACTCTCCTAAGTTCTTGAGAGAAACAGTCGAAAATAGCTTGCGTAGCCTGCAAACAGATTATATTGATTTATTTTATATACATTACCCAGATGAAAACACGCCAAAAGCAGAAGCTATTGGGGCGCTTCACCGTTTAAAAGAAGAAGGAAAAATACGTGCCATTGGTGTATCGAACTTTACTTTGGAGCAATTAAAAGAAGGTAACCAAGACGGGTATATCGATGTCCTGCAATCGGGTTACAATCTTTTAAAACGTGATGCAGAAAATGAATTTCTGCCGTATACAAGAGAGCATACTATTTCTTTTATCCCTTATTTTCCACTAGCTTCTGGTTTACTAACAGGGAAGTTTGATAAAAATAGCACATTTGAAGATGGTCGTTCTAAAAACCCACAATTTCAAGGCGAAGCATTTGTTCGTAACTTAGAAAAAGTAGAACAATTGCGCCAAATAGCTAAAGATAAAGATGTCGAGGTTTCAAATGTGGTGCTCGCTTGGTATCTAGCACAAAGTGGTATAGATGTAATCATACCTGGAGCGAAAAAACCGGAGCAAGTTTTAGCTAATATCCAAACATTAGAAGTGCAGCTAACACCTACTGAGGTTGCGGAAATTGATCGTGTTTTTAAATAAACAAAACACAGAGCAAACGCTCTGTGTTTTTTATTCCCATTCAAAAGGTGTTGCTTGGTATACGTAATAATTCAACCAGTTCGAAAATAGTAAATGTGTATGAGAACGCCATGTATTTAATGGCTCGTTTGCCGGGTCGTCATTAGGGAAATAATTAGCAGGAATATCCATATCAATACCTTTAGATAGATCGCGGTTATATTCATCCGCCAAAGTGGTCGCATCATATTCTAAATGACCGGTAACCATAATTTGTTTGGCATCATTCGAAATAACAAGAAATACACCAGATTCGTCAGAGATAGACAGCAAATTTAGTTCCGGATGTTTTTTTATGTCATCATATGAAACAGATGTAAAACGAGATACTGGTGCGTTAAAAACATCATTGAATCCCCGTACTAAGTCAACTGTTAAATCGGATAAACGATGGGCAAACACTCCAAAACATTTCTTGGATAATTCGTATTTTTCGATTCCATAGTGATGGTATAAAGCGGCTTGGGCCCCCCAGCAAATATTTAATACAGATGTCACATTCGTTTTTGTCCAATCCATTATTTGGACCATCTCTTCCCAGTAATTGACGTCTTCAAATGCTAAATGCTCAATGGGTGCACCTGTTATAATCATCCCATCGTATTTGCGATGTTTGATATCTTCAAACGTTGTATAAAACGTATTTAAATGGGTTTTGCTAACATTTTTCGATTCATGTGTTGCCATATGCATAAACTCTATATTCACCTGTAAAGGCGTGTTCCCTAATAATCTTAAAAGCTGCAATTCTGTTCTTTCTTTCTCGGGCATTAAATTTAATATAATAATATTTAATGGACGAATATCCTGGGCTACAGCACGCTCCTCATCCATTACAAATATTTTCTCTTTTTTTAATAATTCTGTTGCTGGCAACTGTTTTGGTACATTAATCGGCATTTTCTTCCTCATCCTTTCTATGCAACATAAAAAACCTCTTTTCTTATGGATAAGAAAAGAGGGTATATTAATAGCTCTCAGTTCTTATCTCTCAAGATCAAAAATCTTGTAGGAGTTAGCACCTTTCTGACAATGTCAGAGGTTGCTGAAGCTTCACAGGGCCATATCCCTCTGCTTCTCTTGATAAGAATATTTAATTTGGTGGTTTATGTAATCTAGTAAATACTACCATGAGCTAAATATTTATGCAACATTTGAAATTAATAATAAAAAGTTCTTTCTAAATAGATATTCTACTAGTAAGGTCTTTATTCATGTGTTTTTTTTCAATTCAGTTGTGATAGGGTTTTCCTGTTTTTTGTACAACATTAGGTATCCTTACACACTTAAAGTTGTATTTCAAACCCTTTCCAATAGTACATCCTCTATTCAAAAGGGTTTGCTAATTTTTTTTTAGACTTTAAAGCGATTTACCGCTTCTGTTAATTTCTCACTTAATTCTGTAAGCGTTTCTGAAGATTCTGCTACAGATTGAATCGCGCGAAGTTGTTCATCAGACGATGCACTTACTTCTTCACAAGCAGCTGCCGTTTGCTGAGAAGTTGCTGCCATCATTTGAATCGTTTCCACTACTTGTTCCTTATACTTGGAAACCTGTTCAATTTCCTCTGATACTTCATCAATGGAAGTCTGCATATTCGCCATTAAAGCTGAGATTTCTTCAAAAGTAACTTGTGTATCTTTTACAACCGTGCCCTGTACGCGGAACGTTTCTCTTGTTTCGTTCATCTGCTTGCTAACTAAAAGAGATTCTTGCTGTAGTTCAGTTATTGTCTTTTTCACTTCATCAGTAGCTCTTGCAGATTGCTCCGCCAATTTTCTTACTTCCTCTGCAACAACCGCAAAGCCTTTTCCATGTTCGCCTGCTCTGGCTGCTTCGATACTTGCATTTAATGCAAGTAAATTTGTTTGCGCAGAAATTTCCATAATCGTTTCCATAACGCCTCCGATTGCTTTTACTTTGCTTTCTAAAGTGCCAACAACGTCGGACATAGATTTTAAATTGGATTCCCAATTATGAAAGGATGATTTCAATTCACACATTTGACTTTGACCGTTAGTGTTCATCTCGTTTGCTTTCGTTGCAATGTCTGTCATAGCAATTGATTTTGCATTGATTAAGTTTATTTGTTCGCTTAAGTGTGCAGAGCTATTTGTTACTTCTTCTGCATCTTCAGCAGATTTTGAGGCACCCTCTGCAATTTCAGTTACCGCTATCGCAACTTGTTCTGCAGATGCGTTTGTTTCTTCGGCTACCGCACTTAAACTCTCTGAGTTAGCTTGCACATTTGTCGCAGAATGTTTTACCACTTCGATAATATTATGCATACTTTCAGTCATTTTATTGAAGTTATTGGCTAATTGACCTATTTCATCTTTCGAATTGACTGTTGCGTGGGCGGTTAAATCTCCAGCAGCAACTGAATCCATTAATTTTTTTAGTTCATCGATTGGTTTAACGATACGAGAAATCGTTATGAAAAGTACAATACATAATACAAACAACAGAATAAAGGAAATAACAATAATAATATTACGGATGTCTGAAGCTGTTTTTTGTATATTTTTTTCATCATATACGACACCTAGCTTCCAATCAAGGCCAGGAATCGTTGAGTAAACAGTGATATAAGATACCCCTTCTGCTTTGTCATGGACAATTCCATTTTCGTTGCCACTTGTAAGCATTTCAGTTACATATGCATAGTTCGTGAGGTCTTCTCCAAACATCGTTGGATGTACAATTGCTGTACCATCATTTTCAACAATTACAGGGTAACCATTAAAGCTTAATTCGTTCGATGACACCGTATCTGTGAGCTGAGCTAACAAAATATCCATCCCAACTACTCCAATGACTTTACCATTTGCAAGAACAGCTTTTGAACCAGTTATTGCATACTCACCAGTTGCGGAATCGACATATGGTTTTGACCAATGGACACGGTTAGTTTCCGTAAATGCTGATTTGTACCAATCCCTTGAAGTAGGATCAAAATCCGAACCAAGATCTACTTCAGGAAAAATTTCTAATTGCTTATTAGGCAATGCGTAATATACAGACGAAGTTGCATCAAACAAAGATGAAAACTCTTTAAATTTAACATCTATTTCTGTCTTTAATTGGGAAGCTATAGCTTGATCAGGAGTGGATGTTTTATCCCCGTAATCGATAGCCTCTCGTGTGGAGGATAGTTGCATAAGTCCTTTTTCATATGCACTTAAGTAATTAGAAATAGATAATGACATTTCAGAAACTAACACCTGACTTTGTTCTATTAAGCTCTCTTCTGTCTTTTTATTGACAGTATATGTACTCATCAGATTTAAAATTATTAGGCCAACAGCTATAAGCGCTGCTACAGTGCCAATTATTTTCCATTTTATTGACTTTTTCATATAACATCTTCTCTCTTCTATTAGTGTAGTAAAATCAAACATACTATCTAACTATCCAACCGGCAATAGACTTTATACCTACTAAAGGATAATAATTTTGTAGAACAGTATTGTATTGTTAGATTTATTTGATTAATACCACAAGTAATTAACAGAGATTCTCTAATTTTTTGTGAATACCTTCTTCTACTTCTTTTCAACTATAAAATGCGGGGATAGAAGCTCTTCCCCGCAGAATGTTGCGAATTCTATTGACTGACTTAATCTTCTATTTCTTTCATCCATTGCTCCATTAATTCCTCTAGAAGCTGAGTCCGTTCCATTCTAGTGGCCAGCAATTGCTCATACTGGTCCCAGTCACTTTCCGTCTCAATTTGCATTGTAATTGATTTGATCTCCACTTCTAATGCAGCAATTGTCTCTTCAATTGGATATTCTTTTTTTATCGTTGTTTGCTTGGGCTTGGATGCTTCCTTTAATTCCACTTGGTCTATATTGGGTTGCTTGCGTTGTAATTCTTCCCATTTAGCACGTGCCCATTCATATGGACCTTCAAAGGTTGATAATTGGCCTTGGTCTAACCATGCGGTTCTAGGAAATAGCTTATTTAAAAAGTATCGATCATGTGAAACAGCTAGTATCGTCCCTTGGAAATCTTCTAAAGCGTCTTCTAAAACTTCTCTGGAATCGATATCTAGATGATTCGTCGGTTCATCTAGCATTAACAAATTGATATCTTGATGCATTAGCTGTGCAAGGCGAAGACGCATTCGTTCTCCACCACTTAAATCACCTATTCGTTTAAATACATCTGGCCCATAAAACATAAACTTCGCAAGTATATGACGTGCATCTCCTTCAAAGACATTTACTTCACTCCGAAAGACATCAATGAGACGTGCTTTAGGATCTGTTATATGGAAATGCTGCGACAAATAGCCTACTCGAACGTTACTGCCAAGACGCGCAACCCCTTTATCTATTGTTATTTCTCCGCGTAGTATGTTTAAGATGGTCGATTTTCCAGTGCCGTTACGTCCAACAATTGCTAATCTGTCTTTCCAGTACACATGGAGGTTAGCAAGATGAAGTAATACTTTTTCATCAAATGATTTGCACACCTCTTCCATTACCACTACTTCTTTTCCGCTCCGAGGGGCAGCTTCAAAAGTCAAATCCATCTTTTTGGGATCGATAAGTGGTTTTCTAACCTTCTCCATCCGCTCTAAAGCTCTTTCCATATTTCGAGCTTGACGATGTAAACCAGGATTTGGAGGAACTGCTTCATTCGCCCATTGTCTTAATCGTTTAATAGCCTCTCTCATTTTCTTTATCTTTTTTTGCTGTTCTTCATATGCTTGAAACTCACGTGTGAGTCGTTCTTCTTTTTCAATACTAAAGGCAGAGTAGTTTCCATGATAGAGCGTTAGTTCTCCTTCTTCTAAATCAGCCACTTTGGTTACAACCTGATCCAAAAAATATCGATCATGCGAAACAATGACAACAGTACCCGCATAATTGACCAAATATTCCTCTAACCACTCTACTGCAAATAAATCTAAATGATTGGTAGGTTCATCTAGTAACAACAGATCCGGTTTGGTTAACAAAAGCTTGCCTAGCATAATTTTTGTTTGCTCTCCGCCGCTTAAACTGGAAAAAGGTTGTGAAACAAAATGGGATAACTGTAGCCCTTGAATCACTTTATCAAGCTCTGATTCCATCAAATATCCACCACTGTTCGTAAACTCTTCTTGCACATCCCCGTAAGTTTGTAGCAATTTTTCCATATCTTCTGGATTTGAAGTAGACAACTTATCCTCAAGATCTTTCATCTTCTTTTGCAACTCGTTTAAATACTGGAACGCACTATTTAGCACATCATAACCCGTAATTTCATCAGAAAATGTAGGAATTTGGGCCAAATAACCAATCTGTGTTCCTTTTTTATAATGAATACTGCCTTTGTCCGCAGCTTCTTTTCGGGCAATCAACTTGAATAAGGTTGTCTTTCCTGCTCCGTTTCGTCCAACAATTCCAAGTCTGTCTCCAGTCTTTATAGAAAGAGACAGATTTTCAAAAATTATATTTCCTCCAAGCATTTTGCTTATTTCTTGTATTGTACATATCATTTTATTCGCTTCCTTTTCCATTAGATTAAATCCAGCTGGAAGCATCTTTTCTCCACGAAAAAAAGACTGCTAAAAAGCAGTCTTTTCCAAACATAAATGGTTCAGAAAGAATGACTTTATCAGCTGTGAAATTCATTCAATTTGCTAAAAATGGGCAGACTTATCCCGTTGTCAGCAATTTCATGAGTAATCGCACAAGATGTGGATAAAAATTCCAATATAAATCTATGTGCATTCACAGCGTTTTTCATTCTTCCTTCACCTCCGTTCCATATAGTTAAATTTATATTATCATCATTATTCTAATAATTCAATGGGTTATTCTTTAGGTTTTTCAAAAGTCGGATCATTCATATCATCCCCAGTGTCTGGGATACCGAGATCATTTTCCTCATTGACCTCTTCATTTCCTGTGTTTGGAAGATTTTGCCCTTGGCTGTCCATCTGTGTTTCAGGATTTGCAGGATCATTTGAATCACGATTGGAACCACAAGCTGATAGCATAATCAATGAAACAAGCAAAACGGTTGAAATTATTTTATTCATTTATTTTCCTCCTACTTTTTCATTAGATTGCACTAAATTAACAGCTTTATACAGAAAAATACTATCGATACAAACGAAAAATAATAGCTGACGCACATATCATATATTTTATAATTCCCTTTAAAACAAGAAAAACCCCAGTACAATTACTGGAGTTTCCATTTTTCTTATTCTTCTATGTCAAAGTAAATTTCATCTTCATCACTGAATTCTTTGCCATTTTCAAATAAAACAGTCGTTCGTAAAATTAATTTAGATACTTCCTCTACTCCATCAGGTATCCATCTTTCATCCGGCATAATTTCAAATGGGATCATTTGCATTTCTTTGGAAGCAACCGAACCAACTAGTTCAATTGAATGTTTGGAGATGATTTCGGAAACAAGCTCGTTTCTTACTTTAAAAACCTCTAGTTTAATATTCTCTATCGATTCATCATCATGTACACCTTCAATATAAATGGTACCGGAAAGGTTGATACCGTGTTCAATATACGGATGGTCTACCACCGTATCAATTTTTATTGATTGTACTTTTATAGATGATTCAAACTTCTTTGCCATTACTCTCAATCCACCTTGTTATTTGTATGCTCATATTGATTTTCTAAATTCGGTTCATATCTATTATATCGCTTTTTGAATAAAGTATAAAAATGAGCAACAATCACTTTTAATATTGCATACCCTGGAATTCCTAGAATAACACCTGGAACTCCAAATAACGCTCCAGAAGTAATTAATACGAAAATAATAGTGATTGGATGCACATGAAGGGATTTACCCATAATTTGTGGGGAGATGAATTTTCCTTCCACTAACTGAACAACCGTCCACACGATAGCAAGCTTCACTAACATAAGCGGATCCGATGATACAAGCGCTATGATAACGGCCGGCGTAATTGCAATGACTGGACCTAAATAAGGTACGACGCTCGTAACCATTGCAATTACTCCAAGAAGCAATGCATATTCCATGCCAATAATTGTGAAACCAATAAATATCATAAATCCAATACAGATGGACACTAGAATTTGGCCTTGTATATAGGCACTGATCTGGTTATCAATACTTCTGAAGACAGAGTGAAAATCCTCACGCATACGAGGAGGAAAAACTCTTATGACAAACTTAGGTAGTTCTTCTCCATCTTTTAATAAATAAAATAGAATAAATGGAACTAAAATAATCGATAAAACAAAGCTTGTTACCGCTCCTAATACAGATGTGATTCCCGTTGCGATACTAGAAATTGCATTTTGAAACAATTCTCCCACTTCTGCAGGTACGTTCTTCAACACTTGCATCGCTTCTTTTTCAATTTCTAGGTAATAGTCCGCAACAAAAGAAGTTCTTAAAAAGCTGTCTAAAGAGTTCAGGAGTTGTATCAAGTAAACCGGTAATTCCTCAACCAACCTAGTAGACTGCGACTTTAAAAATGGGACAACTAAAAATACAAGTAGGGTGATTAGTCCAATTAATGCTAGGAAAATAATTAATATTCCCCATACTCTAGGGATTTTCACCTTCTCAATTAGTCTCAGAATGGGTCGCAATAAATAATATGCAATGACAGCTAGAATTACTGGTAAAACTACATTTCCTAGAAATATAGTTAATGGACTAAAGATGAATGATACTTCCCCGTATACCATAATGATTAGTCCGATTAATAATATTAGGATAAATGTAAAGAACGTATTACGTCCTCCTAAAAATTTTATGTACCTTGTGGAAAAAAAAGAAGGTTTTTCAGGCTCCACTTTTATCAAACACCCTTTCCTATATAGTATATTTTACGGACGAAAGAAAAGATTGGCAAATGTTTAAGCATTATTATTTTTCCAAAAAGTCCTCTATTGCTTGTTTATTTTTTTCTGTGTTGATTTCCAGAACAGATCCAGCATGCTTATAGTTAGAAAAAGTGTAAGTTCCTTCTACTGGTATCGTTAGTTTTTCTATTTCAAGTTTTCCACTAATGAGCGCATCTATAATCCGTTTTGCTTTATCCGTTCTAGAATAATCTGTTTCGATATATCCTTCAGCAGCCCCTAAAAATTTCGGTGTATTAGATAGGTTTCCAATTGACAGTAGTTCATCCTTTAATGCTTCCATCACTTTTTGTTGCCTTTCAACTCGCCCAAAATCGCCATTTTCATCTGCACGGAACCTTGCATAACCTAGCAGTTCTTTACCCGATAAGTTTTGCTGCCCTTGAGTAAGTGAAACCCCAATTTTCTCCGACATATCCTTTTCCACATCCACTGGAATTCCATTCGGAGCAAGTATATCTACAAGTGATTCAAAGCTACTAAAATCGATTAACGCATAATGATGAATCGGAAGACCAAACATTTGTTGAATCGTGCCTTTTAATAACTGAACCCCATCTAGATAATACGCTGTATTTAATTTATACGATTGATAGCCGGGTATATCTGCATATATATCGCGCATAAACGAAACAATCTTCACGTCGTTATCTTGTTTATCCCAAGAAACAAGCATCATCGTATCCGAGCGTGCCTGTTTTTGTCCTCTTGAATCTACCCCAAGCACTAAGATATTTTCCCGTTCCCCTGCTTGCAGTTTATCCCCTTCAAAATCGATCGTTAAATCCACTTCTTTATTCGCTAATTTGTATCCACTGGAATATTGGGTAACCGCGTATAATCCACTTATCAGTATCACTAACACAAGAAATAACGTAAAGACTCGTCCTACCCGCAGTCTTCTTTTTCGTTTACGTCCTGTTCGTAATTGTCGTTCTTCTTCCATGATGAAATCGCTCCTTTATATTCTTATAATAACGTATTTTCTTCTTTTAAGTTTCGGAATTTTGTACATTTTAGCATCTCATGGTAAAATACATGATGCTATTAGGGGAGGAATGACAATGATGGAAAAAGCAACTTTTGCAGGCGGCTGTTTTTGGTGCATGGTAAAACCGTTCGATTCATGGGATGGCATACATAAAGTAACATCTGGTTATATGGGTGGTCATATAGATAACCCGACATATGAGGACGTAAAAAAAGGAACATCCGGGCATTTAGAAGTGGTCGAAATTCAATATGACCCTTCCATTTTTCCGTACAAGGAGCTACTTCAAATCTTTTGGCAACAGATTGACCCAACCGATGCAGGCGGACAGTTCCAAGATCGTGGAGAAAGTTATAAGTCGGCAATATTTGTCCATACAGAAGAACAACGAAAGCTTGCGGAACAATCAAAAGAGCAACTAGCTGCAAGCGGAAAATTTTCTAAACCAATTGTTACAGAAATCAGAGATGCAAAAACATTTTTTGAAGCAGAAGATTACCACCAAGATTTTTATAAAAAAAGTCCCGATCATTATAAAGAAGACAGAGTACAATCGGGTCGAGACGAATTTATAGACAAACACTGGAAATAAGCATTTTAAAACAATTATTTAAAATACCAAGTCAGCATTAATTCGTGGTATAATAAGAGCATTGTGAACTTTAGGAGGTACTAGCATGATTGCAGTAAGTAATGTAAGTCTTCGTTTTGGTGATCGTAAACTATTTGAAGACGTAAATATAAAGTTTACACCGGGTAACTGTTACGGTTTAATCGGTGCAAATGGAGCAGGTAAATCAACATTCATTAAAATTCTATCTGGAGAGATTGAAGCCCAGGAAGGCAACGTAATCATGAACCCAAATGAGCGTTTAGCTATACTAAAACAGAATCACTTCGAATACGAAGAGTACACAGTTTTAGAAACCGTTATTATGGGACATAAACGTTTATACGAAGTAATGAATGAAAAAAATGCTATCTATATGAAAGAAGATTTCTCTGATGAGGATGGCATGCGTGCAGCAGAACTAGAAGGTGAATTTGCAGACTTAAATGGTTGGGAAGCAGAATCAGAAGCAGCAATCCTTTTACAAGGTCTTGGTATTCCTGATAGTATGCATCAAAAGAAAATGTCTGAGTTAACAGGTTCAGAAAAAGTAAAAGTCTTATTATCACAAGCGTTATTTGGTAAACCAGATGTACTTTTACTCGATGAGCCTACCAACCATTTGGACATTAAAGCGATTCAATGGTTAGAAGATTTCTTGATTAACTTTGAAAATACAGTAATTGTCGTATCCCATGACCGTCACTTCTTGAACAAAGTATGTACGCATATTGCGGATTTAGACTTCAGCAAAATTCAAGTATATGTTGGGAACTATGACTTCTGGTATGAATCGAGTCAACTTGCATTGAAGCTGGCATCTGATCAAAACAGTAAAAAAGAAGAGAAAATTAAAGAGCTTCAAGCCTTTATCGCAAGATTTAGTGCGAATGCCTCTAAATCTAAACAAGCAACTTCTCGTAAGAAAATGTTAGACAAAATTGAGTTAGATGATATCAAACCATCTTCTCGTAAATATCCTTACGTAAATTTCTCTATGAAACGTGAAATTGGGAATGATGTTTTACAAGTTCAAGATTTAAGTTACACATTTGAAGGAGAAAAACTATTCTCTAAAATGAACTTCACTTTAAACAAAGAAGATAAAATTATTCTTCTTGGAGGTGAGTTAGCAAAATCAGCATTGCTTCGCGTTCTTGCAGAGGAAGAAGAACCACAAGAAGGCTCTATTCGTTGGGGCGTGACAACAAGTCGTGCATACTTCCCACTAGATAATGCAAAGTATTTTGAAGGAAGCGAAACCTCTCTAGTAGACTGGTTACGTCAATATTCTCCTGATGATGAAAGTGAAACATTCTTACGCGGATTCTTAGGTCGTATGTTATTCTCTGGAGAGGAAGTAAAGAAAAAACCTTCCGTCCTATCTGGAGGAGAAAAAGTTCGCTGTATGCTTTCTAAAATGATGCTTTCCGAGTCAAATGTACTTTTACTCGATGAGCCTACCAACCATTTAGACTTAGAATCTATCCAAGCACTAAATAATGGTTTGATCGCATTTAAAGGCGCAATGATTTTCACATCGCATGACCATCAGTTCATTCAAACGATTGCAAATCGTGTCATTGAAATCCGTGAAGACGGATCTATTCTAGATAAACAATTAACATATGATGAATTCCTAGAATGGAAAGAAGCACAAAAAATTTCATAATCAATCAAAACAGGGTATTCTACTTCGATTATTTCGATGTAGAATACCCTGCTTTTCTATATGAGCTTGTTATAAATTGCAGATAGAAAAGTAAGTATCATATAGACTATTTCTATACTACTCTAGAAATTGAAGCCTCTATCCTCAACTCTCTTTGACTTTCCATCCGCATTAACAGGCAGTAGAACTCCCACTTTTAGATTTAAGAACAGCGAAAAGATAAGTGAGAGATCAACTACCCGTATAAGCCCGATTAAATGATCGAAGACTACGTACGCAACCGTGTTGCAACGTCTGCACTAGCACTTATTGTGCGTCGTAAACCTCAACTGATTGAAGTATCACTTTATTTAGACTTCTTAATAAATTTACCTAATATTGATTTGGATGGTAGTTTACCTGCTACTGTATCACTTGTTTCAGAGATTTTCTTTAGTGCATTTAATAATTTTTCATCGCCGACCCAATGCTCTTCAATGACATCAGAAGAAAATTTATTTAATAACATATTTACCACATATGTAGCCACAATAATATCATCGATAAATCCTCCTGGTCCAACTAACCCTTCAGGCAAGACATCTAGCGGAGTAATAAAATATAAAATACCACTACCAATAAGTGCTTTATATTTTGCATCAATTCGACTATCTAACATCGATTTTATGAGCAAATGAAATAAGTCTGGAGCAAACAATAAATACGGTGCAAACTTAGACGTTTTCCCTGATTTAGATTGAGCAAAATCTGTAATTTTTGAACGCAACTTCATATAGAAATCTTGCTGCTCCTCATAAGGAGGTAACTCATTTTTTAACTCAGTATTCATTCTTATCTCTCCTCTCTTATTTTCACTATACCAAAAAAACGACAAAATGAAACAAATAACCACTTAAACCGTCTAATCATAAACAATATAAGGAGGTAACTAAAATGATCAAGCACTTATTTTTTCTTATCCCTACTCTTTTTCTTATTGCTTGCGGAGCTGAAAAACCTGAAGATACGGAAACAACTTCAAAAACGCCTTCAGAAGAAGCAGTCCCTCCTTCTGAATCTTCACTAAGCTTATCTCACTTTTTTATGCCTGATAATTCCGTTGCTCATTTTAAAGGAGAAGGAAATGAATATGCGTCCTATACTTTGACAACCCTATATCCATTTGAAAATTTCGTTACTACTTATGAGGATAATGGCGGCACAGTCATGCAGAGGATTTATCATATAACAGATGATAAAATAAGTCTTATAGCTGAAAATGGCGAAGCATATGAACCTACGACGCATAGCCTGGCAGAACTCCAAGCGAAGCAAGAAATCGAAGTATATCTAGCTTCTCCACTTGAAGTTGGAGCAACATTTAACGGTTGGAAAATTACTTCCGTTTCAGAGACACTAGAAACAGATTCCCAAACGTTTGATCACGTTATCGTTATAGAAAAAACAAATGAGGATAGTTCTATCACGCGAAAATATTTCGCCAAAAACTTCGGAGAAATAAAACGAGAATTTATTATGCAAGAAGGAGATGAACAATTCATCGTCAGTTCTGTCTTCGAAAGCATGGAGTGAATTCGGTTGAGTGGATGAATTACACTAAGAAGTGAAAGAACTCCTAAAAAAAGAAGCTTCTCCACAATGGAGAGCTTCTTTTTAACTATTCTTATAGTTTAGTTACGTTTGCAGCTTGTGGTCCGCGGTTGCCTTCTACTACTTCAAATTCTACTTTTTGTCCTTCTTCAAGTGATTTGAATCCTTCACCTTGAATAGCAGAGAAGTGTACGAATACATCGTTTTCTCCTTCTACTTCGATAAATCCAAATCCTTTTTCCGCGTTAAACCATTTTACTGTACCTTGTTTCATGTTATTACCTCCAAAAAAATATTAATCAATATGTGAAAAACAAAAATTCACATATTCCATGAAGTACCGACATCACATCGATCACTACATAGGATATGTGAATTACAAATACTGTTTCTCACTTTAAATTGTTAACTAAAGTATAACAGTTGGATAAATATAGTCAACAAGTTTTTTTATAATTCTAAATCGTTTACTTTAAACTATTCCAAATGACTCCATGATAGATTTGCAAATCATCCTCACAGGATTCACAATAACATTGCTCTTTTATTGACCAAAAAGCCCAATATTTATCACCTTTTACTTGTTCTTTCGGAAACTTCGCTCGAAATTCATCCAGCATCTTATTCAAATATTGCAATGCCTCTTCTTCTTGCTCGAAGGTCATTTTTTTTACAATATGCTGTTCCCAACCTTCAAATGCCCACCAAGGTTCGTAATCTGCTTTCATATAAATAACTTCAAACATACTTATCGCCTCTAACATTTATTGTTAACTCATATTGTACTGCTTCGACAAAAAAAGTCTACTCAAATGACTTATTAAGTCAAAGAATTGAAAATATGCGCAATATCAGTTAAGTTATAGTTAATATATTTTTTCTAATGATAAAGGAGAAGATGAGTTGAAAAAGCGAGCGCATATTCATATGCATGGCGATGTAGATGGAGTTGGCTTTCGATTTCTAGTAAAACAAAAAGCACAATCCCTTAGTTTAAAAGGTTATTGTATACAAAATGAACAACAAGATATCATCATCGATATAGAAGGCGATGTAAATCGTTTAGATGAATTTATAGCGTATATTCAAAAAGGTGTATCCCCTTTATCTAAAGATAATGCTTTTGAAATTGAGCTATTTGATCTTCTTAAGGGGTACACAAAAATGGAATCAGATATCGTCTAAACCTATAGGAAAATGAAACCTTCTTCCTTTTCATTCGTATATTATATTGTAGATAAAAGGAGGTAGCCTATAATGACCGAAGTAATGAATACTGTCATTCGTCATTTTATCAATATACCCATCATGTTCGTATCCTGGTTTGTATTCTTTATTACTTTCGATATTGGATACTTTATCAGCTCAGCTCTTGCGCTCGGAGTGTACTTCGTATCGAATTTTACTATTAAAAAGCTACAACATCGCAGAATTATGAAGAAACATCAGCTTACTCATTCTGAGTATTTTCATATACAACAACAACTCAAAGAGGCAAAAGCAAAAATCCGTACGCTGAATAGTCATTATTTAAAAGTACGATCCTTTAGTTCATTTAAACAATTATTTGATATGAATAGATTAGCAAAACGGATTATTGCTTTAGTAAAAGAAAATCCACGTAAGTTTTATCAAGTAGAAAAATTTTTCTACGCACATTTAGATTCAGCTGTAGAACTAACGTCGAAATATACACTATTAGTATCACAGCCGACGAAAAACCAAGATCTAAAAATTGCTTTAGCGGATACTCGTGAAACATTGGAATCGATGAATTCCATTATGGAGGACGATCTAAAAGATGTACTAGCTTCCGACATTGAACACCTTAAAATGGAACTAGATTTTGCTAAACTATCCGTACGTAAAAAAGAACAACCTTTATATTTAGAAGGAGAATCAGAAAATGAGCGAACAACGAGCAAATACTAGTGATGATTTATTAATGGATGAATTATTAGCAAGCCCATTTGAGTTAAATACAGCAAAACCACAAGCCGTAGCTACAGCGGATGAGCCAACAGCAGCACCTACAAAACTAATTGATCGGCTGTCTGAAGTGGAACAACAGAAAGCAAAGCAACTAGCAAACCAAATCCCTGCAGGTAATTACGAAGCAATTCTAACATATGGTGCGAATGCACAAACGGAACTTTCTCGATTCTCTCATCAAATGTTAGATCATGTACAGAAAAAAGATATTGGTCCTATTGGTGATATTTTAGGTGACCTGATGAACAAGCTTTCAGACATTAATCCGGAAGATTTAACGACACAAAAAAAATCAGGAATCAAACGATTATTTAACCGAGTAAACCGTTCTGTTCAAGAAATGATGACCAAATACCAAAAACTAAGCACTCAAATTGATCGAATCGGCATTCAACTGGAACATTCAAAACGTGGGCTTGTAGAAGACGTGCATATGTTAGATAAATTATACGATCAAAACAAAACGTATTTCCAAGCATTAAATGTGTATATTGCTGCTGCGGAAGTAAAAAAAGAAGAGATTGTGAATGTCACAATTCCTGAGTTGCGACGCAAAGCAGAAGAATCGAATGACCAGATGGCTTATCAAGAAGTCAATGATATGGCACAATTTGTCGACCGTCTAGAAAAACGCATGTACGATTTACAATTATCTCGCCAAATTACGATTCAAAGCGCACCGCAAATACGTATGATTCAACAAACAAATCAAACATTAGCAGAAAAAATTCAATCTTCCATCATGACATCTATCCCACTTTGGAAAAACCAAATTGCGATTGCATTAACATTAAATCGTCAGCAAAAAGCAGTGGAAGCACAAAAACAAGTAACAAAAACAACTAATGATTTACTACTGAAAAATTCAGAAATGCTAAAAGTGAATAGCATCGAAACGGCAAAAGAAAATGAACGTGGGATTGTGGAAATTGAGACATTAAAGAAAACGCAAGAAAACCTACTGCAAACAATCGAAGAAACAATGCGTATTCAAGCAGATGGTCGAGTTAAACGAAAAGCGGCTGAAATTGAAATCGGGCGCATGGAAGAGGAATTAAAACAACGACTTCTATTAATTGCAGACCAATCCAAAAACCGACCTTCTTAACGAAGGACGGTTTTTTAAGTATTTTTCACAACATGATGAAGCATTTTACGAAGTAACCTTAAAGTCTCATCCGAAAACTTTTCTAACGATGCGGCGGCAGCTGTTTTCTTTCCGAATATTAGTAGGAACAAATCTAACTGCTCTTCTGTTGCTTCCCTATCATTTAAAAATAAATGAAGAACCGATATATGTTTGCGCTCAAGCTCTACTACAGCCTCTGCAGTATCCATAATCCCATTTTGTGCATAGCCAAATGCAGAGGGTTCACCGTCTGAAAAGACGAGCAAAAATTTATGTGCTTCTACCCGACTCTCTAATCTTTTTCCCATCCATCTGATGGCAAAACCATCTCGGTTGTCTTCATGTGCCTCTATAGAGAGTATATTTAAACCACTATCCTTCACTCCATCTTCGAGCTTATGAATCCATTCAAATGTATTTGGTTGCTTTGAATCCGAAGCTTCAAATGCATCCTCGTAATGCAATACAATCTCATGCGAAATTTTTAATTGTCTAAGCACATCATGGAATAATAGAACTGCTTTCTTTGTTTCATCCAGTTTGTCCTGCATGGATGCAGATCCGTCAACTAGCAAGCCAAAAACTGCATTTAACTGAGTACTTGGTGCATTCTTTTTATAAAAAGGCTTAGGTCTTTCTTCTGTCCAAAGTGTAGTTAGATTAGATGATAGTCTTCCTTTTGACAGATTCAACCGTTTGTCTACCTTTTTTTGTTCCATTCGTTTTTTCATTTCTTGCACGAAAGCTCTCACAAACGGCGCTTGCTCTTGTCGATAAGCTTGAAGCAACAGTTTGTTTTCGACCGTGGTAGTCCCATCTATTCGTTTTTCTTCATATTCCACATGCAGATGTTCTTTTCCAAACGTTTTTCCTGCTTGTTTCTTGTCACTTGATTTTTCTTCTTTATATTCCGTAACTACATTTTCTCTGCTGTCGCCAGATGACCTACCTTGTCCGATTTGAGTAATCTCATGTCCCTCTCGCCCTTCTTGTGAAGCGATATTTTGATCCGCTACCCCATCTCTTCCATGCTCGAGTTCATATTGCAGATGTACTCCATCTTCTTGTTCATTTTCACGATGCCAAGATCGGAAAATCTCTTCTATCGTTTCTTTAATACCTTCTTCTCCTACAAGAGTGTCTTTCGTACCTTGATGATAATGAAAATCAACGCTAGGTAGATTGGACGCAGAAAGAATAGCATAATATTCGTGTAAAGAATCTTCATTTATATACTTTTGCAGCAAGTAGTACAACTGGTAGACGAGATCAAGAGAGTCCTGTGTATTAACGCTTTCATAAGCTTTCTGAATGATAGTATTTGCTAACTGAAAGTTTTCTGGACCTTTAACGTGCATAGTCCCTTCATGCAAACCAATATAAACATAGCTAATAAATGCATCAGCGAAAAATCCCTTCTGACTATTTACGAGTAATTGTTGTTTATGAAATGCTAAATAGGTTTGTATTCTGGAACGGAAGATTTTAACCGTACCTACTCTTTCTTTCTGAATCATCTCCATTAACCGAAACTCTTCTAAGCAAAATAAGAGCTGGTCTAATAGCTTAGAAAGATGATTTGGTTTTTCCTTCAAAAACTCCATCCAAGCTGGAACGTTGAAATGCTTCCAAAACCCTCCTGCTAATAAATAAATATCGGATAATCTTCCCGCATGCATAATTGTATCTTCACGGTGCCTCCAAAATACACTGAGCGAAATTGTTTGGTCAGCAGGTTGAAATTCAATAAGCTTTCGTTCATTGACAAGGATATTCGTGTTTTTAGACAATGCTTTAGCTATATTTTCATAGTGCATTAGTTTTCGAGCATCGATTGTTTCATTATTAAATTGGATAAAACGATTTACAGAAGTCATTTATATCCCTCACTTTATCCAGGAAGAAGCTAATTCCAATACAAGATTCTTCTCTTGCTCATCCTCTAATTTCTCCGCTATTGCATATGTGATCGCCCTCATTGGTTCCATATATTGTGCAAGTTCCGTTGCATCGAGCAAGCTACGAATAGAAGCGGCTTCTTCTGAAAGTAGTCCTTGTTTTACTTGTTCCATTAAATCCTCTGCTAAATTTAACATAACAGTTATTAACTGCTTAGGTGCTGTTGGAAAAGTTTCGTTCCAAAGATTTGAAAGTAGTTCTCCTGAAATATATGGGACAGAAAAGGATACAAAACGATTTTTTAGCGCTTCATTCATCGGCGTTGTCCCTATATACCCTTCATTAATCGCAGCAATGACTGAAAAGTCTGGATGTGCTTGAATCACTTCTCCAGTGAAAGGATTTGTAAGCATTCTTCTATAATCCAATACGCTATGTAAAATTGGTAGTGTCTCCGCTTTTGCCATATTAATCTCATCTATATATAAAATATGTCCTTTTTTCATCGCTTCAATGACAGGACCTTCCACAAACTCAATAACATTTGTTCCATCTTTTAATACAATTGTTTTAAATCCTAGTAGTGCCTCGGCATCTAAGTCAACCGAGCAATTAATGCTTTGGACTGGTTGATGGAAATAGTGAGATACTGTTTCGGCGAGTTTTGTTTTTCCAGCTCCGGTAGGTCCCTTTAACAGGACAGGCTTTTTCAATGAAATAGCAATGAGTACGTCATTGAATAGATCATTATTCGGCGATAAATATCCACCTTTCCCTATCAGCTGACTATCTTCTTGACTATGTATTCTATTTAAACGAATTTGTTGTTCGTTCATTATTAACTCTGTCATAGTATTTTGGTCTCCTTATGAAAAAAATCCGATGAATGTTCATCGGATTTTTTATCCCGCATTAACTGCCCAATCAGTGTGAAATTCCTACACTGATTTCACTTTATTGAAAATATTCTTTGTAAAAACCGCCGACTTTTCCAGTGTTGTCGACAACAAATAGAAACTCTTCTGTTTCATTTTTCACTTCATATGTTTTTCCAACGGTTAGTACATTGCTTACTAAGAATTTTTTTGCATCGGTCGAAACACATGTCACTGTTTTGATCGTTGGCTTTGTAGTCCAGCTTGTATGTATCATAAATCCACTTCCTTTTCTTTAAGTATACGATTGAAATGCCTATATTTCAATAAATGAACCAAAGAAAAATGCAGACTCCATATATATGAATCTGCATTTTCTATTTATTAAGAATTTAACATTAAATCTTCTGGGTTTTCAAGAAGCTCTTTTACCATTTTTAAGAATCCAACTGAGTCTTTTCCATCGATTACACGGTGATCATAAGATAATGCTACATACATCATTGGACGAATTTGAACTTCATTACCAACAGCTATTGGACGCTTTTGAATTGTGTGCATTCCTAGAATCCCAACCTGTGTACCGTTAAGAATCGGTGTAGAAAGTAGTGAACCGAATACGCCACCGTTTGTAATTGTAAATGATCCGCCAGCCATATCAGAAAGCGCTAATTTGTTATCACGAGCTTTTTTAGCAAGTTCTCCAATATTTCCTTCGATTTCAGCAAAGTTTTTACGATCAGCATCACGAACGATCGGCACTACTAAACCGCCTTCTGTTGATACAGCGATTCCGATATCGTAGAAATTGTTTTTCACAATATCTGTTCCATCAATTTGTGAATTTACATAAGGATATTTCTTAAGTGCAGCAACTACAGCTTTTGTAAAGAATGACATAAATCCAAGGCGCACATCGTTTTGCTCAAAGAATTGGTCTTTTTTGCGTGAACGTAATGCCATAACATTTGTCATATCGATTTCATTGAAAGTTGTAAGCATTGCTGTGTTTTGTTTCACTTCTAGTAAACGAGAAGCGATTGTTTGACGACGACGAGACATTTTCTCGCGAGTTGTACGGCCATCGTCTTCTTTTGGTGCAGTAGTGGCTTGCACTGACGCTGCTTTAGGTGCTGGTGCAGAACCATGTGCTGCAACGTCTTGAACACGAACGCGTCCCATTGGATCAACTGGTGAAATTTCACTTAAGTTAATACCTTTCTCACGAGCTAGTTTACGAGCTGCCGGGCTTGCGATTGTGCGATCCTGCTCAGAAGAAGTTTCTTCTACTACAGGAGCTGTTGTCGCTTGAGGTGCTGCTGGTGTAGCCTCTGCTTCTGGAGCTTTTGGTGCAGGTGCTGCTGCTGCTCCTGAACCTGCTCCAACTACAGCAATTACTTGACCTACTTGAACTGTATCACCTTCAGCAGCAAGTAACTCACTAACAACTCCAGCTTCCTCCGAAATTACTTCTACATTAACTTTATCTGTTTCAAGCTCAACGATGAACTCACCTTTTTCTACAGTATCACCCGGTTGTTTTAACCATTGTGCAATAGTACCTTCTGTAATCGATTCTGCTAATTCTGGAACAATAATTTCTGCCACTTGAATTTCCTCCTCTGAATATCCTAGCTTCTCTTATAAACTTTTTAATGCTTCATCAATGATTCTTGCTTGTTCTAACTTGTACGTATCTCCGTCACCTTCAGCTGGACTGGAACGATGTACACGACCTACATATGTGATCTCTTTGCCATCAGCAATTTCCAGTAAATATGGAAGAGCGAAATTCCATGAACCCATGTTTTCAGGCTCTTCTTGTGCCCAAGCAAGCTGTTTCACATTTGGATAGCGTTCGACAATTGCTTGGATCTTTTCTTTAGGGAATGGGTAAAGCTGTTCTACACGTACAATGTGTAAATGATCGTATCCTTCTCCATCTTTAACTTTATCTGCTAAATCGATTGCCAATTTACCACTTGCAAAGATGATTTTCTCCACCGTATTAGCGTCTTTACCAAGACCTGGTTGTTCCAATACTGTTTCAAATTGACCAGTAGTTAGTTCGACAACATCTGCCCCAACTAATGGATGACGTAACAGCGACTTTGGAGACACAATGATTAAAGGACGAATAGCATCCTCTTTTAACATTTTAGCTTGTCTGCGTAAAATATGGAAATAGTTTGCCGCACTTGAAAGATTGGCTACCGTCCAGTTATTTTCAGCAGCTAGCTGTAAATAACGTTCTGGACGTGCGCTTGAATGCTCTGCCCCTTGACCTTCAGCAGCATGAGGTAATAACATAACAAGGCCTGACTTTAATCCCCATTTAGATCTTGCAGCACTTATAAAGTTATCGAACATAACTTGCGCCATATTTGCGAAATCTCCATATTGAGCTTCCCAAATAGATAAGGAGTTTGGATCCTCTAAATTATATCCGAATTCATAACCTAGAATAGCAGCTTCTGTTAATGGACTGTTATGAACAACAAAAGAAGCTTTTGCATCGCTAATGGCATGAATTGGCGTTAATTCTGCACCTGTTTTTTCATCGTGTAGCACTAGGTGTCTATGTGAGAAAGTACCACGCTGAGCATCTTGACCAGTTAAACGAATGGAGTTTCCATCTTGCAAAATCGTAGCAAAGGCAAGTGTCTCTGCATGACCCCAATCAATTTTCCCTTTTCCTTTAAATGGTTCTTCACGACGTTTTAAAATTTTTGCTAGTTTTTTAAATGCTGTAAATTCAGCTGGCCAAGTAAGAAGCTCTTCATTTATTTTTGCAAGCTTGCTTTCTTCTACACCTGTTTGTAGTTCCGGCATACCATTTAATACTACTTCTGGAATGACAATATCATGGGCAGTAGTTGGTGGAAGCTCTTTTACCCGGTCATAAGCCGCTTGCATTCCACTGAAAATCGATTCATCTAAAGTTTTCACATCAGCTGTTTCGATTAACTTTTCTTCTACTAGTTGTTGTCCATAAAGTTCGCGAACTGTTGGATGCTTATGAACTTTATGATACATAGTTGGGTTCGTTACAAGTGGTTCATCCATTTCGTTATGTCCATAACGACGGTAACCTAATAGATCAATCACAATGTCTTTTCCAAACTTTTGACGATACTCATGCGCAATTTTCGCCACAGCAAGAACTGCCTCTGGATCATCTGCATTTACATGTATTACAGGTACTTCATATCCTTTTGCTGGATCCGAAGAATAATGTGTAGAACGTGAATCATAATGTTCTGTAGTAAATCCAATCATATTATTTGCAATAATGTGAATAGATCCTCCTGTTTGGAATCCACGTATACGGCTATAGTTTAATACTTCTGTTACAACACCTTGACCTGGAAAAGCTGCATCCCCGTGCACTAATATAGCGAATGCTGCATTTTTATCTTGCACTGGATATCCTGCTTCGTCTGTTTTTTCTTGCGCTGCACGAGTTTGGCCCGTAACAACCGGACTAACAACCTCTAAGTGAGATGGATTATATGCTAATTTTAATGTTAAACCAGACGGCGAACGATATGCAGCACCCTTGTGGTACTTCACATCCCCATACCAACCTTCAGACATCTCTAGTGATCCATCCTTCGGTAAAAATGATTCGCTTGGAACATGGGCAAATTCCGCGAACATCATCTCATATGGTTTTTGCAACACATGTGTTAATACATTTAATCTACCTCGGTGCGCCATACCGATATTTACTTGTTTTGTATTTGTTTTGTTTGATTGGCGTACTAATTCATCCATTAGTACAACTAAAGTATCTAATCCTTCAATGGAAAAACGTTTCGCACCGACAAAAGTGCGATGGATAAATTTTTCAAAACCTTCTATTTGCGTCAAACGTTTTAGTAATGCTTTTTTGTCATCTGCTGAAAGATTTTCTAATACAGCACCTTTTTCAATCTTTTCTTGCAACCATAATTTTTCTTCTCTGTTTACGATATGTGCAATTTCAAAAGCAATTTTATTTGTGTAGGCTGCTTTTAAATGTTCAATTGCTTGTAAACCATTTGTAATACTATTTGGAGCATTCGTTATTAAAAATGAAACGGGAACTTCACGTAAATCTTGATCCGTTAAACCATATGTTTTCGGATCAATTTTCGGATCTTCTTTTGGACCATCATTTAATGGATAGATATCCGCTGTTAAATGTCCATTTGCTCTAATAGCATCGGCAAGTTCTATAGCACGAATAATTTTTTCAAAATTATTTGGCTCTACTGCAGATGTGTCAACATTAGTAATGGAAGTAGTTGGTGCGATTTTAGGTGCACCATACTGTTGAAATAAGCTAACTAGTTCGCTATCCACTTCGTCTGGAGACTGTAAAAATAAATCATACTGCTCCATCACATAACCAAGGTTAGGACCAGAAAAAGCTGACCAAGGTGTTTGATTGTTCGACATTTAGAAAAACCTCCAACATTTTGTGCCTTTAGGCATTGATGAAAAAAAACATAAATTAATTAAGTAGAATAAATTGGAATGTAAAAATTTTGTGAACTACACAAAATGTACACATTTATATTTTACCACTCTTTCAAAAGGACTGAAAGTATAGTTTGAAAGAACAATTTTTCCATATCCATCTTACTACTCTAGAAAAAAAATACAATGCTTTTTTTCAAATTATATAAGAATTAAAATAATATTTGAATTAGAGATAAAGTGAAACTTCAATCATTGGAGGTTTTCCGACGCACAGGATGTGCTAGTGGGGACGTTGCGACATGGACGTCGCGCTCTTAGTCCCCGTCATCCCCCACGATTGCTAGTTGGGCCCACACGATGTGGGTCACACAGACGTTGCAAACGCTCTTTTATTTTGCGACGAGCTTTGCGCAGGAGCAACAGTATGTTGCGTACTTAGTCTGGGATCATTTCATCGGGATTTTACGGGCAGTTGATCTCCTATTTACCTTTTCGCTTCCTTAAATGTTGAAGTGGGAGTCTTACTGCCAGTTAATGCAGGATAATTGGATTATTCCTCTTTTGGCATATTAGAGAAAATAATGTTAAATTTTGTACCTTCATTTACTTTGCTTTCCACATCAACCTTCCCGTTATATTCGGTTACTAACCGTTTTACGATACTTAGCCCTAAACCAGAGCCTCCTTTTGTTTTTGTTCTCGCTTCATCGACAACAAAAAAACGATCAAATATTTTAGGAAGTATATCAATTGGAATACCGATCCCATTATCTATAATGGATAACAACGTTTGCGTGTCATCCGATGCCACTGTCACAATAATTTCTGGCTGATTTATATTATATTTAATGGCATTGTCGATTAGATTGCCTATGATCTGTTCTAAAACAGTAGCAGGGATCGTAAGGGCTTCCGTTTTATCTCCTATAAATTTTATCGTTACAGCTGGTGCTATAATCCGATACTTCTGCTCCAACTCATATACGATTGTAGAGATAGTTGTTTTTGCTCGATCATTGGATTGCTCTCTTTTCGCAAGCTTAAGCATTTCTTCAATTAGTAATTTCATCTTTTGCACTTCAGTTAAGGAAATTTGCAATGAATCATCTAACACCTCTCTGTCTTCTTTCCCCCAACGGTTTAATAAAGACAAATGCCCCTCTACAACTTGAATAGGTGTACGTAGCTCATGCGACACATTATGAATAAATTCATCTTGCCTCGTGATCGTTTCTGAAACTTCATTCATCAGTTGCTTATAAATCGTTAATAGTTCACCAATCTCATCATTTGTCGCGTATTGAAAATGAACTTCTTTTGAAAATTTTAATCGTTTCGCTTCTTGCATCTCATCGCGAAGTTCTTTTAAAGGTCTTAATAAAATCGATGACAAGGAATAACCGATTAATGCGGAAAGTATAAGTGCAATAATGGTGAAAATCACCATTGCTATCAGTATATAGCGCATTAATTGCGAAAAATTTTCTAGACTATGAGAAATCTCTACATAGCCTTTAAACAAGCCAAAATCAATTTCTGCCCCCTTATAAAGCAGCAGTTGTCCATTTAACTTTTCTTTTTGAAAGTCAGCAGTTAATGTCTGTGAAAAGCTTGGAAAAGGGCTTGCATCATTTATACGCAACACTTCTATTCCGTCTGCATTTAATATACGAACGGACTGTTTTTGGTTAACGAGTTGATTGAGCAATGTTTTATTTCGCTGGATGTCTTGGATGGAAATTATGGGTCCTTTAGACTCAAAAAAGTGTACTACTTCCTGCAATGTGTTTTGTGCAAGCTTCTCTTCTGAAAGGAGTAACCAATTATAAAGAGAGAAAAATAGTATAACGCACATCATGAAGAAACTTAAAAAAATCGAAAGACCAGAAGCATATGTCCATTTTTTTTGTAACGTCCAGTGCTTCATGTGCGCATCACATATCCAACCCCTCGGACCGTTTCAATAAGAGAGGCGATCTCTTCGGGCAATTTTCTTCTCAAATGTCGTATATACACATCAACGACATTCGTTTCAACTTCTGTTTCATAGCCCCAAACTTTTTCTAATATAATGTCTCGAGTTAATACGATATTATTATTCTCCATAAAATAGACAAGTAAATCATACTCCGTCTTCGTCAGCAAGATTTCTTTATCTCGGTAGAATACTTGATGTGCTTTTTGATCAATTGTTAAATGATTAATCGTCAAGTCAACGATCGCTGCTTGCGGCCTTTCCACTCTTCTTAAAATGGCGCGTATCCTAGCTAATAATTCTTCGATCGCAAAGGGCTTCACAACATAATCATCAGCCCCGGCTTCTAAACCTGATACCCGGTCAATTATGGCATCTCTTGCTGTTATTAATATGATAGGTGTTTCTTTTTTCTTCCGAATCCTTCGACAAATTTCTAAGCCATTTAAATTAGGAAGCATGACATCTATTAGCATCAAGTCATAATCATTAGCTAAAGCTAGCTCTGCCCCTTCTCTACCATCATGAGAAACTGTAACAAGAAAATTTTCATGTTTTAGTTCTAGTTCTACAAATTTAGCGATATTTATCTCGTCTTCTATAAGTAAAATATGCCGCTTCAATTTAGACAAATCCTTTCAAAAATGCCGTTCATGCTATGGATGAACGGCATTAGAATATACAAAATTATTTTTACCAAGTTTTTTTGCCTCATACAATGCCAGGTCTGCATTTATTAAAAGCTCATTTACAGTAGAGCCGTCATGCGGAAAAATGGAAACACCAATTGAGATAGTTGGTGAAAATTGAATGGTGTCGATCGTCCACCCCTTTTTGAATGTATATTGTATAGATTGTATGGTTGTTTCAAGCATATCACTTTTCCCATTTATATAATCATTTATTTGATCTACTACAATGACAAATTCATCTCCACCAAAGCGGTAGATTTTATACTGTTCTAGAACACTTTGCTTTAACTTTTCTGCAAAATGGTTTAAAAAACGATCCCCCATATCATGCCCAAACTGATCGTTAACCTCTTTAAAATTGTCACCGTCTATAAAAAGTATTGCTATATTTGTATTAGATGCTAATTGAATAGCTTCGGGTATTTTTTCATAGAACATACGTCTATTTGGTAAACCTGTCAAACTATCGTGGAATGCCAAAAATTTCAGTTGTTCCTCTAACGCACGTTTTTCCGTGATCTCTCTAGATACAAAAACATACCACTTTTGCTCTTCATCATAAACTGTACTTTGTACGGTTGTAATAGTTGTATCAGTCCATATGGTAGATCCATCTTTTGTTTTTATCAGAAGCTCCGTCCGTATTTTGTTATTATTGTTCTGCATCAGATTCGTTTTCAAATTTTCTATTAGATTAGAAGATTCCTTTGCGATTATATTCAAATAATAAGTTCCAAGCAATTCTTCCTTTTCATAATTTAAAATAGTTTCATGACTTGGTGATGAATAAAGCAAATACCCATCTTCATCTGTAATAGCAATTAGATCATTGGAATGCTCTGTTATCAATTTAAAAGATCGTTCAATATTACGTAGTTCCGTCATCATTTGTTTCTTTTCCGTGTTGTCAAATTGAATCGTTAAATATTTCTCGATAATTCCGTTTTCATTGGTGATAGGTATAATTGTGGCATCTACCCAATAGAAGGAACCATATTTTGTTCGATTACGAATTTGACCTCTCCAAATCTCTCCTTTTTGGATGGTTTCCCAAATCTGCTCAAAATAACTATCTTCATGATAGTTTGAATTTATCATCCAAAATGATTTTCCAATTAGCTCTTCTTTTGTAAACTTAGAGGTTGTCTCAAATAATTCATTTACCATTTCAATGATCCCTTTTTCATTCGTCATTGCGACAAGGGCTGCATCATTTACTCCTTTACGATAACTCTCTAATATATAAGTAGACTCTTGCAATTCTTTTGTTTTAATCACTTCTTTTGTTGTTGCTAGAATATATACATTGTTTCCATCAAAAATAGGAATTGCCGAAGTTTCGTTTACAAATGTTGCACCTTTTATACAGTGGTGATCTTGATAAGATACAGATTGTTTAAGCATACACGCTCGGTTGTAATGGTAGAGAATCGTTTTACAGTGAAAGTCATCAAAACATTGCTCTAACAGTCTGCCGTGTGGGTTTTCATTAAAGATTTCCTCTGCTTTTTTATTGATATATTCATAAACAAAAGTATTTCTTTCTTTACGCATGAAAAACACATATTCGTCTACTAAATCATATAATAAATGGAATTGTTTTTGCGTAAGTATTGGGTAAGACATTTTCTTAAACAAACTCCTATCACTTTCTGTACTTTATATCCTATAATCATATGTATTTAGTGTTCAACATACAAGTATTTTAGTTTATATTCTTTACGAACATTTAATAAAATTGACACGATTTAACACTATGCAAAATCGCAAAAACAAAGTATATTATTAATGCAAATAATTTTATAAGGCAAAGTTCGCTTTGCCGAGGGAAGGCAAATGGTGCGCCACCAGTTTTGAGCTGGTCCTAGTAGGTTCGATTCCTACCCCGAAATTTTTTATGCAATTCGAAATGAAAAATTTCAGGGACCTAGGATGACTATGCTCATTTATTGGTTTCTTTAGGGGGCGCTTTTTTTGATAAAAAAACGAGATTTGCATGAATGTACTTCTCTATATGAACTTATGTCAGATCCTACTGTATTGCCTTATGTACGTCATAAAGCATATTCTGCGGATGAATATTGGTTTTTAACGAAGCAATTGATGGAAGAAGAGGAAGCTGGAACGGTAATCACTCGTACGATTGTAAGTGATTACGGTCAACCAATTGGCACGATTAATTTGTTTGATATTGAAGATGGAGCTGGATTTTTGGGTACATGGATTGGCACTCAATTCCAAGGGCTTGGCTACAATAAGAAAGCAAAAGAACAATTTTTAGAGGAATTATTCTTCGAGCTAGACATTCATACAGTATTTTTACGTATTCGTAAAACGAATCCGAAGAGCATTCGCGCTGCGGAAAAACTTCCATATACGATTAAAGCAAACGAATCACATCCTTCTATTTATGCAGAGATTAACAAAAAACAGGAAGTTTATGATTTGTACTATATTCCAAAAGACTTGTTCCACTTAGTGATGATGCAACAAAACAACGAAGAAGAACAAGCGATGTAATGTATAACTTTTGCCAGATAGTTTATGATTTAAGATAAATAAATATGTAAGCAGCATCTCTCTTTTGGAGATGCTGCTTTTATATGAGTTTTTTACTTATCAAATCATGAAAGTTCGATTATATATTAATTCTACTTTAGCAATTGAATAGCGTAGATATCATGGTTTTGCTTTTTTTAAATAAAAAATGAACTCCGAAAAAGTTGCCTAGGTCGGAGTTCATTAAAATGTTTATTTTTTATGATGACTTTGATTTTTCTTGGTTGTCGCTTTATCCGCACGATTGAATTCTTTTTGGTAGATAACTTCTTGCATAGAGCTCAACCCATTATTTTTCATGGTGAACTGTTCATGTGGTTCTTTACGATTCTTCATTCGGAACACTCCTTTCGTTTTAATCCTTATCAGTTTTTCCTTTGTTTCCATGGATATTCGATTTTTAAAAATTTTTAAAAAAGATTTCATGTATTTTTAGTATGCCGCACATAATAGGGAAACCGTGCGGTAGTGAAATGAAATAAAGTGTCCACTATGATTTTCGCTGCAGGACGGACGCTTTCCGTGGGGTGAGCGATGAGCCTTCACTGCCGCGCCTGCGCGCGTACGTTGTGAAGTCTCATTTTGCTCACTTGATTCCACTGGAGTCGCCGCCTGAAGCGAAAATCAAAGGAAGTTGCTAACTACGTACTAACAATAAATGGTTGAACGAGACAATATTCACTGCGGACGCAACAAAACACACCTCGAACACGACAAACTAGTCTAGAAGATGTAGCCTGGCGAGTTCGACAAGCTTTAAGATACTTAATATGTCGGAATTATAGTTGTCTTACAGCAAGTAAACTTGGTGTTTTGAGAATTAGTTGCTTTCTACGGCAATTTGATTGCTCTCGTGCTGATTTAGTTGCTTTCATAGTAGAACTGGTTGCTCCCAGTAATCGGTTGGTTGCCCTAAGCCATTTATTGGATAAATGTAATGAAAAAACTGGTTAAAATTTTTTTTTAATGGGATGGTATTAATAATTGGGTATTTTCTATTGATTTTCGCTGTAGGCGTCGACTCCTGCCGGATGAGGGAGCAAAATGAGCCATCCCAACGTACGCCAAAGCGGCGGGGATGGCTCATCGCTCACCCGGCGGAAAGCGTACGACTGCAGTGAAAATCATAGCGGACATTAACAGAGTCATTTAATTTACCGCACAGTTTCCCTATACTGATCGACAACCATGGAGCTTGTAATTTTCTTAGCCATAAAAAAAGCAGAAGAAGAAAATATCCTCATTTCCTTCTCCTGCTCCATTTTATTTTTTATACGTAAGTAATAACTCTGTAAATTGATCTGGTGTTTTGGAAGAATCTGCCGTAAATTGTTTATCGATTATTTCCTCTTTATATTTTACTAAATCGGAAAGTGTATCCATAAAACTCTTCGTTGTTAAGTGCTCTTCTTCTAGCTTTAATGCATATCCTTTATTTTCAAAAAAGTTAGCATTCAAAACTTGATCTCCTCTACTCGCATGAATCGATAAAGGGATTAACAACATCGGTTTTTTTAGCTCCAGAAATTCAAATATAGAATTTGATCCTGCACGACTTATGACATAATCCGAAATCTTCAATAAGTGAGGTAATTCATCGGTTACATATTCAAATGCGATATAATTAGGCTTACCTGTTAATGTTGCATCCAAGTTTCCTTTACCACAAAGATGAATAATTTGAAACTTGCTTGTTAAAGCCTCTATATTGTCTTTAATCACTTCATTAATCTTAGCGGAGCCCTGACTTCCTCCCATTATGATTAATGTATTTTTCTCTGCTTGAAAGCCAGTTAGTCTTTCGGCAACCTCTTCATTGCCAAAAAATAAATCTGGACGAATGATAGCTCCAATTGAAGATGCTTTTTCTTTTGGCAAATAGTTTAAAGTTTCTTCAAAAACTGTAAAAATATGTTCTGCAAAGGAAGATGCAATCTTATTTGCAAGTCCTGGTGTTAAATCGGATTCATGAATGACTACTGGAATATTTGCAAGCTTTGCGGCGATAGCAACTGGAACAGATACAAATCCACCTTTTGAGAAAACAATTGACGGCTTTACTTTTCTTAGTATACTCAATGCTTGTAAAGTACCGTATAATACTTTAAATGGATCGGAAAAGTTTTTTACTGAGAAATATCTTCGTAGTTTACCATTTGAAATCGAATGATAAGGTAAAGTTGGAAAATTTTCTTGAATAATTGTTTTTTCGATACCATCATATGAGCCTATATAATGGATTTTATATCCTTTTTTTATTAACTCGGGGATAATTGCTTCATTTAACGAAACATGGCCAGCAGTTCCCCCACCCGTTAATACGATTGTGTTATTATTCATTCATAATCTCCTAACTATTTTAAAACTTAAAGGATGTATGCCAAAATGTATGAAACGAAATCACTACCCGAAAAAAGTAAATACATGATTAAAATTGTAGTACCTATTTTAATCACACAAGTCGCACTTTATTTAATGACCTTTTTTGATATTTTAATGACAAGTAAATATAGTATTGATCATCTAGCAGGTGTTTCTATTGGATCCTCCATTTGGGTTCCTGTCTATACCGGGTTAACTGGTATATTAATAGGAATTACGCCCATTGTAGCACAATTTATCGGTGCAAAAAAGATAGAAGATGTACGAACCTTTGTACAACAAGGTTTTTATATTGCTATATTTCTAGCATTTATCGTTTTTCTTGGGATATTATTTTTGATCGATCCTGTATTGAATTTAATACCCCTTGAAGATAGTGTACGCTTAGTCGCGAAGAAATATTTATATATGATGTGTATTGGTCTTATTCCCTTATTTTTATATAGTGTCCTTCGTTCCTTTATCGATGCATTAGGGAAGACGAGAGTTTCCATGTTTATCACCTTATTATCTGCACCGATTAACATCGGTCTAAACTATGTTTTTATTTATGGCAAGTTTGGCTTCCCTGCACTCGGGGGAGTTGGTGCAGGTCTTGGTTCCGCGGTAACTTATTGGCTTGTCCTTATAATTGCAATCATCATTGTTTATAAAAATAAACCTTTCGCCGAGTTAATGATCTTTAAATTTTGGCGTAAACCATCGTTTGCAAAAATGGGCACACTAACTAAAATTGGTGTACCTATTGGTTTGGCGCTATTCGCGGAAACTACTATCTTCTCAGCTGTAACCATTCTGATGAGTAAGTATTCGACCGAGGTCATTTCTGCGCATCAAATAGCCATGAATTTTACTTCCCTACTTTATATGATTCCCCTTAGTATAGCTATGGGAGCAACAATCTTAGTAGGCCATGAAGTAGGAGCAAAACGATACAAAGATGCGAAAACCTATAGTTGGTTAAGTGTAGGTACAGCGGTATTTTTCAGTTTTATCTCATCTTCTATTCTATTAATATTCCGAGAACCGATCGCAGCTCTATATACCGATGATCAATATGTAATCTCATTAACCGTCCAATTTTTCTTGTTTGCAGCGCTTTTCCAATTATCAGATGCGATTCAAGCACCCGTACAAGGTGCACTGCGTGGATATAAAGATGTAACGGTCACGTTTATCATGGCCATTATCTCTTACTGGATTATCGGACTGCCTACCGGATATTATTTAGCGACTTATACCTCCTTTGAACGTTTTGGCTACTGGATCGGATTGATAGTAGGACTTACCGTTGGAGCCATTACCCTTGTTTCAAGACTTATTTACTTACAAAGAAGAGTAGCAAAAAACGACGCTTAAATGCGTCGTTTTAAATTTATTATTTTCCGATGATCGGTTGGTTACTCTTAGTTATTTATTGGGTTTAGACAGTAAAAAAAATTGTTTATAATTTTGTTTTAAAAGTCCATTAATCTAGCGTTTTACGATTTCCTAGAGCATTAAAAAACTACCAAGTTATAATAGCTTGGTAGTTTTGTTATTTATTTTCCGATGAATTGTTGTGTCCAGTAGTATCCACTATCCGATAAGCCTACTCCGATATGTGTGTACGAAGGATTTAAAATATTCGCTTTGTGACCTGGTGATGCCATCCATGATTTCACAACTTCTGCTGCACTACGTTGACCTCTTGCGATATTTTCTCCTGCAGATTTATACGTAACACCAAAAGATTTCATTTGTTCAAATGGAGAGCCATATGTTGGACTCGTATGAGAAAAATAGTTTTTGTTTTTCATATCTTGTGATTTAGCTTGAGCTGATTGTGCTAGCTTTGTATCAATTTGTAATGCTTTTAACCCCGCTTTAGCGCGTTCTTGATTGGTTAAGTCTACTACTTGTTGAATTGCAGCTGGTACTTGCACTGAAGCATTGTTTTCTTTAGCTGGTTCTTTAACTACTGGTGGTGTTGTTGGTGTTGCTGGTTTTTCTGCTACCGGTGGTTTTACAGGTGTTACTGGTTTCTTAACTGTTGGTGCTTTTTCAGTAACAACTGGCTTCTTCACAACTGGTTTTTTAACTACTGTTGCTTTCTTGATAACAGTTGGTTGCTTAGCTCCATTTATCACTTTAATATTAAGCGATTTTAATTCTTTATTTATAATATTCTGAATTTCGACGTTATTTAAATTGTAATTATACTGAGACTGCCATTGATACGTAACGTATGTATTTGCCTCTGAAGTAGATTGTGAATTTCCAGTTGTCATTGCTGCTTCTGCATTATTAGTTGATAGTAACAATCCCCCTGCAAGTAATCCAACGATAATTGAATGCTTTTTCTTCATTTCCATTTCCTCCTTCTTTTGTGCCTCTTTATTTTAAACATAAAATTAGTAGAAAAATTAGGATAAAATATTCCAGTAAAACCAATTTAAAAGGAAATGCTCATATATATAATGATTTTAGTTAGTTAATTGGATAACATAACCACAATACTCAAATATTACGATTTATCCTCTGTTGACAGATTTATATAACTCCCTATTATCGTTTCCTCTAACTAGTCTGATAGACGGCTTAATGATCATTTAGCAATAAATTTGTTAGAAGAAATTATCGACAAACAGTAGATTTAAAATCATAAAAAAACCTACCAAGTTATCTACTTAGTAGGTTTTCGAATAAATTATTTTCCGATGAATTGTTGAGTCCAGTAGTAACCACTATCTGATAATCCTACTCCGATATGTGTATAAGATGGATTCATAATATTTGCTTTATGACCTGGTGATTCCATCCATGCTTTTACAACTTCGGCTGCACTGCGTTGACCCATCGCAATATTTTCTGCTGCTGAATTATACATAATACCAAAAGATTTCATTTGATCAAATGGTGAACCGTATGTTGGACTAGTATGAGAAAAATAGTTTTTATCTTTCATATCTTGTGATTTTGCTTGAGCTGATTGTGTAAGCTTTGTATCAATTTGCAATGCTTTCAACCCAGCTTTTGCACGTTCTTGATTGGTTAAATCTACTACTTGTTGAATTACAGAAGATACTTGTCCAGCTTCCGTATTTTCTTTTACTGGTTCTTTCACTTCTGGTGTTGTTACAGGTGTAGTTGGAGTTACTGGAGTAGCTGGTTTTTCTGCTACTGGTGTTGTTTCTTTTTCAACAGGCTTTTCAACCACAGGTGCTTTCTCTTTTTCTGCTGGTTTTTCAACTACTGGCGTTTTTTCTTTTTCAGCGGGTTTTTCAACTACTGGCGCTTTTTCTTTTGCGACTGTTTTTTTATCCTCTTGGACTGTTTTAGTGTTGAGTGATTTCTGAGCCTCTAGTAGTTCCTTCTTAATAGCCGGCTCTAGATTGTTTAGTTGCTCATTGACCAGATTTTGAATATCTAAGTTATTTAAATTGTAATTATACATAACGTTAATCGGAGACTGCCATTGATACGTAATGGATGTATTTGCCTCGGAAGTAGTTTTTGAATTTCCAGTTATCATTGCTGCATCAGCTGTATTCGTTGAAAGTAATAAGCCGCCTGCAAGCAATCCAACCATGATAGAATGTTTTTTATTCAATTTCATTTCCTCCTTCTTTTGTGCTCCCCTATTGTAAACACAAAATTAGTAGAAAAAATGGAATAAAATATTCCAGTAAGACCATTTTTAAAGAAAATGTTATTAGAAACGACTGTTTTAAATGCGTAAATTGGATAACTTAACCACAATACTTAAATATTACGTTCTATCTTCTGTTGACAGATTTATATATTCTTCTTTATAGACATCCTCTAACAAGTTCTTCTCTTCCTCTGACAACGTGCTTATGCGTATTCTGTCCAAAGCATGCTTCAACTTTTTTTCTGGTGATAGCCTTGCTCTTGGATGTGTAAATTCATCTAACAGTTCCGCTTTTATCACTTCACGTATTTGTTCTTCGGATTGAATTTCAGTAGTAAATTTACGATCCTTATATAAGGTACGGAATGCTTCAATCATTTGGTACATCCCCGATTATCTCTAATTTGTCCACTTGATCTCCTATAATTACGATTTCAGGGGACATTTTCATATATTCCGGAAGCCACTGTACCATACCATAAGCATATTGGAATAGAAATGGATTTTTATGTCCCTTTAATGGAACATATCCTTTCATCCGATAAATAGTATCTGGAAGCTTTCGAACCCAATCTTCAAACGCTTCTTGATCTACTGGTTCTTCAAATTTATGCAAGCGAGAAGAAAGAGAGAGTTGTTTTCCAATCGCGGCTTCTTGAACCTCTTTTTCATGTAAGGTTGCTTCCATGTTTTTTAACAGCTTTATAGGAATTTTACTATTGGAAGTTTGTATGATAGGTGCTTCATCATTTAACGCTTGTATTTGCATCGTAACGTTTAAAATTTCTGCGTCGGTAAGTAAATCTATTTTGTTTGCTACTATTAAATGTGCGTGTTTTATTTGCTCGAAAAAGAGCATTCTTGTTTGCGGGGTCATTTTGTCTCGGTCTAACCATCTTTTGCAGTCTGCAACCGTAATAATCCCTTTCATGTTAAGTCTACTTGCAAACAAAGGGGAAAGAACTGCATCCATCGCTTCAACAGGATGTGCAGCACCGGTTGTTTCAATTAATAACACATCAAACTCTTCACCTTCTAGAAGCATTTGGAGCTGTGCTTCCATCTTCTCAGAGCCTGTACAGCAAATACATCCCTCTAACATTTCTTTTAGTGGAATCCCATCATCAACAGCTCTGCTGTCAAAAGCAAGCTTTCCTAGTTCGTTCATGATGACAGCAGGTTTTAGACCTTCTGTTTTAAATTGCTCGATTAAGTGAGATAGAAGGGAAGTTTTCCCGCTTCCTAGAAAACCACTTAATAAATATACATCTTTCATCTTTTTTGCTCCTTTATACGTGTTGAAAAAGCTGGCCAAAATGGCCAGCTTTTTTTACTTGTTTAATAGCTCTGTAACTACTTCTTTTGCTTTTAGCAATTGTGGATCGTCCTTGACGATTTTTTCACGAATTTTATCCATTAAAACATAAGTTGAATCGCCAACCAGTTTACCAGTGACTTCAAGTTTGTTGTCTGCTTGAAACTTTTTCACTGCTGCTGTCATTTCGGCATCAAAATTACCATCTATTTTTCCTACTTTATAGCCAATAGCTTGAAGCATTTCTTTCGCGTTTTGAACAGCTTCGGAAGACTGGTCTTCTTCTAGTGTAGTAGACGGATCGATAGGCGATAACATGGCATAGCTTGGATATTGCACCTCATAATCTGGCACAATTCCTTTATCATGAATCCAATTACCTTTAGGAGTCAACCATTTTGCAGTAGTAATTTTAATATTCGATCCATCTGGTAAATCATTTACAGTTTGAACTGTACCTTTACCAAATGAGGTTAAGCCTACTAAAGGAACATTCGCTGATTCACTAAGTGCACCTGCTAAAATTTCCGATGCTGAAGCACTTCCCTCATCGATAATAACACTTACTGGAACGTCTACTCGCATGCCCGGAGTGGCTGGCGTAACCATCTTATCTCCTTTGTCCTCAATTTGAAGAATTGGTTTCCCATCTTCCACAAACAGGTTGGAAATATCGATTGCAGTGTCTAGACGCCCACCTGGGTTTTGTCTAACGTCTAGTACTAACGCTTTCATACCTTCTTTTTTCATTTCATCAATGGCAGTAAGCAGCTCATCATACGTATTGGTAGAAAAGCTTGAAATAATAATATGTGCAACTTGATCATCTATCATTTCTGCGTAAACTGTCTCAATAGGAATTTCATCCCGCACAATTTTGACATCCATCGTGGCATTTTCCCCACGTTTAATGGATAGTGTTACTTCTGTTCCTTTATTCCCTCGAATTAATAAAACAGCTTCAGAGGCACTATATCCTTGAATATCTTTCCCATCTACTGCCATAATCTTATCATTCGGTAAAACACCTGCTTTTTCAGCAGGAGAATTTTTAATCGGAGAAACTACCGTAATAATCCCATCACGCTCTTGTATTTCAGCTCCAATTCCTTGAAAGCTAGAAGAAATACTTTCATTAAACTGGGAAGCTTCATTTTCATTCATATAATCGGAATAAGGATCCTCTAGAGCATCAATCATTCCGTTTATTGCACCGTTAATAATTGCTTCTTCATCTATATCCTTATAGTATTCTGCTTCTAGTTTGTCATAAGCCATATATAACTTAGAGAACTCCGAGCGTTCTGAAGGTGGTATTATACGATCCACCACTTGTTCTTTCCCCCAAGTCAAGTAAAGCATGGTAAGTGCAACTGTTACGATAACTAGGGATAAAATGGTTAACAGAAAAACAAATGGTTTCATCTTAATGTAGCTCGATGGTTTTGGTTCTTCTATACGTTTTGGTTCTTCGTTGTTTTGCTGTTGTTCATCCAAATTTTTCACCCTTTTCATAAAAAACTGATTATCTTTTTAAAAAAAGACTGCCATGATTGACAGTCTATTCTCACTTTTTCTATTAATCCTGGATTGCTGCCTCTAATGCCACAAGGATCATGTCGTTGAATGTTGTTTGACGCTCTTCAGAAGAAGTTGCTTCACCAGTAATAATATGATCGCTAACCGTTAAAACAGAAAGGGCTTTGCGTCCAAATTTAGCTGCTAATGTATAAAGAGCTGCGCTTTCCATCTCTACTGCAAGAACTCCATAGTCCGCCCATTTTTCATTTTGTGCGTTTTCGTTATAAAATAGGTCCGCAGTAAATACATTACCAACTTTTAAGTTTAACCCTGCTTCTTTACCAGCATTATATGCTTTATATAACAAATCAAAGTCTGCAGTTGGAGCGTAGCTTACGTCATTTAACAATACTTTGTTCAAAGTAGAATCTGTTGAAGCACTTTGCGCAAGAATTACATCACGTACTTTCACGTCTTTTTGAATTGCACCACATGTGCCTACACGGATTAGTTTTTGGACATCATAGTCATTCATCAACTCATGAACATAAATAGAAATAGAAGGAACTCCCATTCCAGTACCTTGAACTGAAATTCGTTTTCCTTTATATGTACCAGTATATCCAAACATATTACGAACCTCGTTATACTGAACTACATCCTCAAAAAATGTTTCCGCGATATATTTCGCACGAAGCGGATCTCCTGGTAGTAAAATTGTATCCGCAATCTCACCTTTTTTTGCACTAATATGAATACTCATTTAAATAACCTCATTTCTATATATGCATCGGCTTAATAATACCGTTTTTTTAGCAGAATTGCAACGAACAAGCTACTTGTTTCCTTCTATATAATACTCCCAAAGCTCATCGAACATGCTTGCCGTTAGATCTGGGTGAGCTAATTCTTCAATGTACTCTGATAGAGCTTGAAAAGATGTTTCTGCTTTTGGAAAATCATGTTGCTGGAACATACTTTCTGCGAAACGAGATTTTTTATCCTCCTTATGACCCCCACGATATTTTAATGCAAATAAATAAAAAGACTTGTTCAAATAAATCTTCCTCCTTTAGCCCTAAGGACATAGAATATTCATAAAAATGTAGATAATATATCATAAAACAAGTAAACTAAAAAGTATGACTATGTAACACATCAAGAAGGGGTTGGTTTCATTGGCAAATGGTGTTAAACAAAAGAAAGTATCGATACAATGGCTTAAACTAAAAAGAAGGAAAAAGAACGATCAAATAACAAACAAAGATAATGCTTTGTCCCTCTTTAGGAAAGGTAAAAGGAATACTAAAAGACCTACCACAAAAACTAATTCAAATATCTTTCAGTCCATCCGTGGACGGGTCTTATTAATATTTTCAGTATTAATCATTATTTTAGTTTCCATGTTAGTTTTAACTTCTACTAAAATGTCTTCCTCACAAAAAGCGTTTGAAGTTTTTACAAATGTAGATATGAAAGAACAAATGATGGTCAATAAAATCGCAACAGAAATAGCACAGCTTGCAAATGCAGAGCAAAGTTATGTCATCACAGGTAAAACAAATTATAAGACAACTTACAGACAAAATAAAGATGCGATTGTTACACACTTAAAAGAATTGCATCAAACCTACAAAAACCGACCGGAGGAACTGCAAAAAATACAATCTATCGACCAATTTTTCATGACTTATCTACAATATTCGGAAAGAGTAATTGAACTAAGAGATTCACAAGGTATGGAAGCAGCGCAAAAAATTATTAACGCCGGTAATGGTAAAACGGCTATGAGTTATGTAGATGTACATATTGCCGCGATGAACGAATTACTAGCTAAAAATAATGCGGAACAAATCGCTCTATTAAAGAAAGAAAATAATAACGCACTTTATTTATTTATTGCTTTAACTGTGTTTTCCGTTCTTCTAACCTTATCATTTGGAATTTATCTTTTCTATTCAATTAAAAGAAGCACATACTCAATTAATCGTTCCATATTAGAAATAGCACAAGCTGGTGGAGATTTAACGAGACGGGTGAAGATTCGTACGAAAGATGAATTTTCAGAAATTGCAGAAAGCACCAATACTTTAATTGGTTCCATTGCAGATTTAGTCAAACGAGTTAGTATGCTGACAGAGAACGTGTCCGCAAGTGGACAAGAGTTAATGGCTTCATCTGATGAAACAGCTGTAACGATTCAATCTATCGCGGACACGACAAATGAAATTGCTAGAGGTAGTGAACACACGATGCGCAGTATGACTGTTGCTATTCAAAAAATGAATTCTTTAGAGGAAGCAACAAGATACTTGAACAGTGATGCCCAATCCGTAAAAGAAGCGACAGATCAAATGATTGAAGCTGCACAAAAAGGTAGCAAATCTGTTCAGCACTCTTCTCAAGTAATGATGAATATTGAAGAAACAATGGCCAATACCTCTCAAACAGTAGAGGCGCTTGGGACTAAATCGTACGAAATTACGTCCATCATTAAAACAATCACTGCAATTGCCGAACAAACAAATCTACTCGCATTAAATGCCGCGATCGAGGCTGCTCGAGCAGGAGAACATGGTAGAGGATTTGCCGTAGTAGCAGATGAAGTACGAAAACTAGCAGAACAATCTCGAAACGCTGCGAAAGAAGTTACTGGAATTGTCACATCTATTCAAAACGAAGTGATATCGATTGTTAAGCAAAATCATGAAGGAGTAGAGAATGTCATTAAAGGCGTGGAAGTGGCAAATGAAACAAACGCTTCTTTAGAACAAATTATGAAACAGACAAATGATACGATTGCGATTATCGATAAAATGGTGAACCAAATTGGAGACACGCTTAACTTTAGCCAGGAGGTTGCAGCCTCTTTTGTAGAGGTTACACAAATTGCTGAAAATACAGCATCTAATACAGAAACTTCGGCTGCAGCAGCAGAACAAGGCTCCGCTGCAATGGAAGAAATCAATGCATCTGCTATTGAACTTTCGCATCAAGCTGATGAGTTAAGAAAAGTTGTTAATGAGTTTAAGTTATAAGTAAAAGAGATACTCCCTTGAGTTCTTCTTTCTCTCGGAAAGTATCAAGAATATATGAAAGAGCCTTCTAACATTAAAGAAGGCTCTTGTTTTTATTGTTAATTAATCGACTATTAGCAATATGTATAATTTGTTGGATTATCAACTGCACTTCATTTTCATGGTTGATCGTTAACAAATGATCTGCTTCCCCTTCCATTGGGGCCATGACATCCTCACTTTGCTGCCGACGGAGGACTTCCTCAAAGGTTAACGCAGTTCTTAATACCGATGTGCCACGCTGGCTATTTTTAACTCGTTCTTTAAGTATTTCATTAGAGATATTAAAATTTACGATAATGCTAGTAAACTTTTTGGCATGAAAGTGTTCAAGTAATTGCAGTCTACCTTTTTGATTGCGATTGGAATTACTCAAAATGAGATGACAACCGGTCTCGTTAATCGCATAATCAACAATAGTTTGCGTAATAGAATGTTTGATCTCGTTAGGTCCATTTTCAGGTAATAATTTTTCATAATAAGTGTGAAGAAATTCAGCGTGATTATCTTGATCGATTACCAGTGAGTTCATCAGCTCATTTTCTAATGCCTTAGCAAATGTAGTTTTACCACTATGTGTTTTGCCTACTGTTAATATAACTAACCTATTCATCTATGCAACTCCCCTCTTTCAATAATTCTTTTTGATTTTCCTAGCACAAAAGCGCTAAAGCTCCTGCCTCCGATCCAATTTAGCCCATGGGAAAGACAAATGGTATAACTCACATAATAGGGAAACTGCGTTGTAAAGAGATACGGCAAAGGTAATTGATTTCCGCTCCAAGCGGACGCTTACCGCGGGGTCTCACCTGTCCCGCTGTTCCCGCAGGTGTCGCCGCCTTGCGCTTCAATCAATAGAACTTGCTGACTAATCATAATTAAATGCAAAAAAGCTATTTAATTTATTTACAACTGTCCAGCAGTTTTTTACTTAGAATCATTTTATGTACAGTATAAATTATAGGAAAGGTTGCTATAAACCATTCAAGCAATGGCAGTTCCCAATAATGGATAACAATCGCTAGATAGTATATCTTATTCCACTAATCAAAGGTTTTCACCCATAGAAAATGCAGCATAGTACTAAATTTAGTGTCTTATTATGGAGTAAATAGTAAACTATATTGGATTGTAGCGAAGGGGTGGCGACTCCGGCGGGAACAGTACGAGCTGAAAGCCCCGCAGGAGCGAAAGCTCCGAGGAGATGGAAGCCGTGCCCGCGGAAAGCGTCCACCCTGTAGCGGAAATCCAAGCGTCCACTTCATTCAACTCACTACCAAGCAGTTTCCATATAATATGAAGTATTTCGCAACACTATCATTCAATTAATGATCAAAGACAATAATCACTCATTAAAAGCAACTAATTCTATTCGTAAAGCAATTAAATGAGCATAAGAGCAAGCATTTCTTAAAATAACAAATTTACTTCAAGTGAGAGGCTGATAACTATCAATCACGATAAAATTAAAACATGCCACTCCTTATGCTACTTGGGAAAAAGTTATCCACATGTCTAAGTCTTCTATAGTTTCCAAACCAACAAAAAAGTACAAAAAAGCAATGCTCTTTTGTACTTTCTTAGCAAATATTTGAGAAATACCTCATGTTTCTTTAAAATAACTTCAAGTATTCTTCATAACCTTCTTCAACTAATTTGTCTTTAGGAACGAAACGCATCGAAGCAGAGTTTATACAGTAACGAAGTCCGGTCTCTTCTTTTGGTCCATCTGGGAAAACATGTCCTAAATGAGAATTGGCTGTTTTACTTCTTACCTCTACTCGTCTCATTCCGTGACTGTCATCGAACTTTTCGACTACTTCCTGCTCTTCAATCGGTCTAGTAAAGCTTGGCCAACCGCAGCCTGCATCGTATTTATCTTTTGAATGGAATAATGGTTTACCTGATACAATATCTACATAGATTCCTTCTTCAAAATGCTTGTCATACTCATTTTGAAATGGAGGCTCTGTTCCATTTTGTTGTGTTACGTAATATTGCATATCTGTTAGTTTTTCTTTCATTTGAATACCTCCCGCATTTTCTCTACAAACGCTGCTCTTCCAGAACCGACAAAGTATCGATTATAGTGTGCTGGATTTTTCTTATAATAGTCTTGATGGTAGTCTTCTGCTGCATAAAATGTGGAAGCTGGCAATATTTTCGTGGCAATTGGCACTGTGAATTTACCGGATGCATTTAGTGCAGCCTTCGTGTTTTCCGCTTTTTCTCGTTGTTCCTCTGAGTGATAGAAAACTGCTGTTTGATAGGAAGAACCGCGATCAAAAAATTGACCGTTGTCGTCTGTCGGATCGATATTCATCCAAAAGATTTCTAATAACTGATCATAAGAAAACTTTTCTGGATCGAATGTAATTTGAACTGCTTCATAATGTCCTGTTGCATTCGAGCACACTTGTTCATAGGTTGGATTCTCCACGTGACCGCCTGTATAGCCTGATTCCACTTTTTCTATGCCCTCATAAGAGTCAAAGGGCTTGACCATACACCAAAAACAGCCTCCTGCAAAAGTAGCTTTTTCCATTGTTTAGCACCTCATTTCGATGGTATGACTATTTCTAATGTTATTATATCTTCCTCTAAATTCAACTCTTTTGCTCGCACGTGAACACCAGAGGACATCGGAATATTCGCTAGCTGAATATGTACTTCCTTTTCTGTAGGCATGACTACAATCCATTCGGGCAGGTCAATTGAATCGCGCATCAATTTTAACACAGCTTCTGGCTGCAGTTTCGCTTGACCTACTTCAAGGGAAGTTTGCTCTAATCTAATATTCCCCCCCTCTTCCACGTGCGGCTCAAAATACATTTTAATAGGAAAATTGAGTGAGAAGATGGTTAACTCAGAAGATAACACTATTTGATCATCGACCGTTAGTTGTATAGGTAGTGGCTTGCCTTTCATAGCTTTTTTTAAATAAGTATTAGCGATTCCTTCAAAATCTTCTTTTGTTGCATGAACCGTTAAAACATTTCCCCCTGGGGCAGCTTTTGGCTCTTCTATTGGCATTGTTTCCGCTGGAGATGTTACCCAATATAGAAAAGTTCCTATACTTCCTAAAATAACAAGCAGCAACAAAAAGAATGCGATCTTCCATTTATTCATTTAAACAACTCCTCAAAACAACATTTCCCTATTTCGCTCATCAATTAAACCACATTCTCCTAAAGAATTGACTAAAGCTTCTTCAATGAGTTCATATCCTCTACTATTGGGATGAAAAAAGTCCGTATGATACACTAAATTAGCATTCGTCACAAAAAGTTGATCGATTGGTACAAAACAAGCATTTACATCACTCTCGGCCATCGATTCAATGCTATTATTCCAATCTGCTAATATCTCATCCAACTCACTTTTTTCATCCGTTACAGCAGTAATAGGATTGTAAAGACCAAGAAGAATAATTGGGGCGCTACTATTAATCTCTCGAATTTCCTCTAATATTTGATCGTAATTTTTTTCAAACTTCACAAGTTCTTTATCAAAAGCTTCTACACGAAGATTAAATAAATCCTTCTTCACTACTTTCATCATATCATTACCACCGATAGTTAGCGTAATAATATTCGCTTTTCGAAGCTGATGATCGATTTCTCCGGCTTTTAGCATTTTTAATAATTGATCACTACGACGTCCTCTTTTCGCAGTATTGGTTAAAACAACCTCTTCTATTCCTTTATACTGTGAAATTTCTTTTTGCAGTCGACCAATATAGCCTGCTCCTTGTAATTCGTCTCCCACGCCTTGCGTAAGTGAATCACCTAGTCCTACTAGCTCAATCGTTCTGGGAAAAAAAGAAAAAGGAATCACATATTCCTCAAACAGCACCACTTCCCTTTCGGAGAAGCTTACTTCCTTTAACTCACTTGATGTACAAGCAGCTAGCATAAGTATACATAAAAAACTAACAAGATATTTCATTCTAAACCCCTTTATTTATGATTAAAGGCAGGGAATCTTCTTTTCCCTGCCTGATCACTATTCTGTCATATACATAAATCCAATAGCACCAGGACCTGTATGTGTACTAATTACAGGTGAGGTAAAAGACATTTGAATCTGCTTAAAACCAGATTCCTCAATTAGGTTCTTTAATGGAATAGCCATCGAAAATCCATTTGCATGGGAGATGCCTACCGCCTTTACAATTTTCCCTTTTGTGTCTTTTACAAATTCATTAAACAAATAATTGACCACTTGTTTATGGCTCCGTACTTTCGCTACAGGTGTATATTCACCGTCTGTTAAACTCGCAATCGGTTTAATGGAAAGTAAAGATCCTAGCATTGCTTTTCCTTTCCCGATGCGACCACCTTTAACCAAATTTTCTAACGTATCAACCACAACAAATAATTTTGTTTTGACACGAGCTTCTTCCAATTTTTTTATAATATCTTCAACTGAATGATCATCTGCCGCCATCTTAGCTGCTTCCTCCACTTGAAAACCTAATGCAAACGAAATAAATTGGGAATCCATTACCGTAACATCAGATGCAGTCATTTCAGCTGCGGCTTGGGCAGACTTCACCGTTCCGCTCATAGCTCCAGTCATATGAATGGAAATAATTCGATCTCCATTGGCACCCAGCTCATCATATAGCTCTTTAAAAACACCCACTGGAGGCTGGGATGATTTAGGTAATTCATTGGAAGTAGCCATTTTTTCTAAAAACTCTTCTGGATGAATCGTAACACCATCTATATATGAGTCTCCGTCTATATGAATGGAAAGTGGCACAATGTGAATATTATATTGTTTGATCAGCTCGTTTGTTAAGTCAGCTGTTGAATCTGTTACGATATGTACTTTAGGCACGCTATCTCTTCCTTCCTCTATACGTATTATTATAAGAAGAAGTACTGGCCCTTGTAAACTTATTTAGTAGCGATATACTTCACTATATGAATAAAAGAAGGATATTTGAACAATTTGATGGAAATTGTTCAAATATCCCAACGATTAATTATTGGTTTTCCTTTTTTTCATACACCAAATACACATAATGAATCCCTTCGGCTGTTTCCATTTTTTCCGATGTGTCAACTAGGACCCACTCCTCACCATACGGCGGGAAAAATGTGTCCCCTTCAAATGATTGCTCTATAAACGTCACATATAAGCGATCCGCTTTTGGCAAAATTGCTCGGAAAATTTGTTCCCCACCAATAATCATCACTTCTTCATGATAGGATTTTGCTAATTCTACGGCATCTGGCAAATTAGTTACTACTTCTGCTCCTTCCGCTTTGTAGGAAGGGTTTCTCGTAATAATTATATTTTTTCGTCCTGGTAAAACGCGACCAATCGATTCGAACGTTTTTCTTCCCATGACGATTGCTTTACCCATCGTTTTTTCTTTAAAATAAGCAAGATCTCCCGGAATATGCCAAGGCATTTCATTATTAAAACCAATTACTCGATTAGGATCATGCGCTACGATTAATGAAATCATCTTAATCTCCCCTTTGTTCATTCAAGTTAAACTGCTATTGGTGCTTTTATACGTGGATGCGGGTCGTACCCTTCAATTTTAATATCTTCTATTTCATAATCATAAATCGACTCTTTCTCATCCGATAAAGAAAGTCGCGGTAACGATCTCGGTGTTCTTGCTAACTGAGTTTCCACTTGCTCCATATGATTCGCATATAAATGGGCATCTCCAAGTGTATGTACAAATTCTCCTACTTCTAAACCACATTCTTTAGCGATAAGGTGCGTTAGTAGAGCATAAGAAGCAATATTAAAAGGAACACCTAAAAAAACATCCGCACTTCGTTGATACAATTGGCATGACAATTTTCCATTCGCTACATAAAACTGCATAAACGCATGACACGGAGGTAAAGCCATCTCCTCTACTTCTGCTGGGTTCCAAGCAGTGATAATATGTCTTCTTGAATCCGGATTTACTTTGATCTGTTCAATTACTGTTTGCAATTGATCGATCGTTTCTCCATTTTTAGCTGGCCATGATCTCCATTGTCTGCCATAGACTGGCCCTAGATCGCCAAACTTCTCCGCAAATTGTTCATCTTCTACTATTTTAGTACAAAATATCTTCATTTGCTCGTCCACAATAGCTTTAAAATCTGGATCCTTTGCCGCACGCACCCCAAAATTCGTCATATCCGGCCCCGTGTAGCTATCACTTTCCACCCATTTCTCAAACGCCCATTCATCCCAAATATGATTATTTGCTTCAATCAAGGTTTTTACGTTCGTATCCCCTTTTATAAACCATAATAATTCACTAACAACTAAGCGAAAAGCAGTCTTTTTCGTCGTAAGTAGCGGAAATCCTGCGGCTAGATCAAATCGCATTTGATAACCGAAGACGCTCTTTGTACCAGTTCCAGTTCGATCTCCTTTTTCAGTACCGTTTTCCATGATGTGTTTACATAACGTTAAGTATTGTTCCATTTATGTACCTCATTTTCTTTTATATACTTCCCTTTAGTATAACAAAAAATGCTCTTGAAAAAAGAGCGTTTCGTTCTTTCTGCTCCTCCAAAAACAAAAAGAACGCCTAGTGGACGTTCCTTTGTTAATATCTTATTTGTTTTTAAGATAGTCCATACCTTGCTCTGTAATTGCTAAAACTAGGTTATTTGACCCTTGTCCGCTATCTTTGGCATATTCCTTTTCGATAAGGTATTCAATGGCTTGTTTACTATTTGGATCAGTATTTACCATTGTTTTAGGTATGGTATAACTTCCCCCATTATTAGCAAAATGATAATCATATAGGCTTTGTAACAAAATATCAGAAAGTTTATTTATTTCTGCGTTCACGAATAACCCCTCCTCTAAAAACAATATACAACACCTGAAGAAATAATTCTCTATTTTCGCTTACTACCTATATTATTCCAAAGTTATCGATGTTAGTACTTTATTATTTCTACCTAATTATGATTAATCTAGTCTAACCATTTATTTGAGTAGAGCTTTGGGTTTGGCTTACTCTAAGTAAGCTTTTATTTTAAGAATTGGTTGCTTTTATGCTAATTTTAGTTGCTCTTCATATAGATTGGATTGCTTTCAATGACGAGTTGGTTGCCCTTTTCCATTTTCTAGAGGCATTGATGCAAAAATATCGTTCCTTACACTACTTGAAAAAAATATTTACCTATTTAAATTTAAATCTTATATAGTTAGTTTCCTAACCAATAAAAAACACTCATTTATAAAATGAGCGTGGGTGGTATTTCAGGATAACCATTTAGGTGGAGTATTTTTCGACCAGAAAATCTCGCCTAATGCATAATGTTTCGAATAATTATCTTCCGCTAGGTGATAATGAAAGTTGAAGTAATATCCGTCCTGCGGTTTTTTGTCGGTTCTTACGTGGAAACGGATGAAATCTTTTCTGGTTTCTTCATTGTAAATATGAAAGATTTTTTCATGGTATTCTCCTGAAGGCTGTTCAGTAATAGATAGCTTTGCAGCTTTTTCGCCTTCTACTTTTGCGATAGTTGTATCTATTACTTCTTGCATTCTTGGGAAAATGACATCGTCAAATTCATCTTGTATAACTGGTCCAATTCGATTGCCAAACTTTATGTATGCCTGTTCTCTAGCTGCTAATGAAATCGTTTCACTTAAATTTGGTGAATCAAGGGAATCAATAAACGATACTTGATCAAATTCACTCGTATTCGCATCTGAAGCAATAGATTTCGTTGGATTTTTGTTGTCTAACAGTTGCTCCCATATAAGATGGTTAGGAGATATAAGACCAAATGTTAAGAAAGCGACGGTAATAATAATCGTCTTTTGTAACCACTTTTTCATCAGTTATCACCTTCAATTTTGACCAAATTTCTAAAGCATATTTGTATTAATAACGATTTTAAGAACAAAAGGTTTCTTCTTCTATGTATTCATTGTACAATAAAATATGTAGACATACAGTAGCTTTTTTAAAGTAAGGAGGAAAGTCACTATGAATGCAGATTTAATTATTGGTATCGGATTTTTATTTTTATTAGGATATTTAACTTCTCTTAACTTTACGGACTAAAAAAAGCTGTCATAACTGACAGCTTTTTTATATATCGATTATGCCATAATGAAACTTAGAAGTTAATCTCGTTAACTGTTCGAACTGATATTTTTCAAATAATGGAGAACGAAAATGAGCTTTTAGAACTACTCGTCTCTTCGCAACACGTTTTGCTTCCTCTATCCATTCATCAGACAAAGATTCATGAACTCCGGCTGCTCTTAGTGTTTGGAAATTGGACGACTCTTTAATAACCTCTTCAAACATCGGGTCCATGTAAACTACATCATAGGAATTAGCATCCAGCCGTTTTAAATAGTCTACTGCATCTTGATGAACAATATGGATACGTCTCATACTTTCCTGCAATTCCATACTTTCAGTTTCGTATACTTTTAGCCCATTTTCCACTACATAAGCAATCATCGCATCTTTTTCACAAGCAACGACTAGCCCTTCTTCACCAACTGCATACGAAGCGATTATACTATCCGAGCATAACCCCGCAGTTGTATCCAAAAAGCGATCTCCTTGTTGTAAATCTAACGCTTCTAACAACAAATCTTTTTCTCCATTCAATATTCGCTTCATCCGAAATGCTGCGGAATTTGGATGAAAGAAAAAAGGAGTAGTAGAACCGTATATATACAGTTCTAATCTCTCCTTACTTACGACTAATACATTCGCTTGCTGTTCTTCTTGCAACTTTTGCATAGACTTCTTTTGTCGGCGAACATAAGACAAAGCTAGTTCACTAGCAATTTCTTTCGCCTTTTGGATAAATTGCTCATTCGTACGACCAGCAGTAGTTAAAATTGTCTTCATGACGAAACGATTTGTGTAAGGACACCAGAAAGATGATCTTTAATCGTTTCCATTGAATTGCTTTCAATTTGTTCACGAGGAATGAAATAAGCCAATTGGTCATCTTTCCAAATTGCGATAGACGGTGAACTTGGAGGAACTTCTTCAAAATAACCTCTCATCGTTGCAGTAGCTTCTTGATCCTGTCCTGCAAATACAGTAACTAAGTTATCCGGTTTCACTTCTAATTCTTCTACTGCTGAAATTACTGCCGGTCTAGCAAGCCCTGCTGCACAACCACATACTGAGTTTATAACGATCAAGGAAACTCCTGCTGCGTTTGCCATATGCTCTTGTACTTCTTCGGGAGTTACTAATTCTTTAAATCCTGCGTTTGTTAATTCACTTCTCATTGGTTTTACTATACCTTGCATATATTCATCGTACGCATTCATGATATCGCCTGCTTTCATTTATATTCACAAATCCTATTATAACAGGACTTCTATTACATTTGCTATTATACTGTTTTCGTATATTTTCGGCTTGTTTCAGTATTTTTGTGACTTTTTTGTGATTTTAGTAATTTCTTTGTAAATCCTATAGTGATGTTGTAAAACATGTTTTACAAATCTATGAATTAATAGCACAAAACTACCTTCCACTTCAACTGGATAGTTGTTTAATTATTGAGTTTATCACTTATAGCTTTTATAAAAAGATTATTTCTTTATATTCCTTCCTATAAAATAAGAAAAACACCTCTACATCACGTAGAAACTTAATAAAAACATTTACTTTTGTGCTGAAATTATTAAGAACATAGGTCTACGGAGTTCATCTTTCATTTCAGGAATACTTTTTAACATTTCCTTAGAAGGTATTGGTTCCTTGACTGTTCTTATATTAAATCCAGCAATGATAAAGTCATTGATATAAGTTGAAAATGTACGATGATATTTTATAACATTTTCAGTTAGGAATGATGTTTCACGTAATCCTTCCATTTGGTAATTATCAAGTGCCCAATGCAGACGATTTCCTTAATCATCAAAATACCAATCTTGTTCGTTTCGCGAGGTGAAAATTGGATGATCGACCGAAAATAGAAAAGAACCTCCAGGTTTTAAACAATCATAGACCTTTTTGCAGAGTGTTTCAAAGGACTTAATATAACGAATAGCCAAAGAACTGATCACAACATCAAATTGAGAGTCTGAAAAATCAATGTCCTCAATTGGCATTTTAATGTATGAAATTAAAGGGTCATCAGTCATTTCACGGGCTTGTCCAAGCATTTTTTCAGATATATCTACTCCAATAACAGACCTTGCTTGCTGTTCAACTAGCATAACGGCAATGCCAACCGAAACCTCATCCTAAATCAAGTACACTTTTATTTTGAAGTTCGGGTAAAAGTTCTTTTAATACGTGCCACTCTCCTGCAGCTTCAAGTCCTTTACCCAATTCATAGCTTTCTAAGATTTTTTTCTTGTACGGCATTTAATGTAGGTAGATTCGACACTCCTGTCACCTCTTTTTCTATAAACTTTATTCCAAAGTACCTACAAATTTCTTTTACATGCTCTCTGTTGCAACTTCTTTTGAAATGTAGAATCAATCCTCAAACGCGCTTTGGGATTGTTTATAAGCCCATTTTAAAGGTCTCTGTTTGAAGTGTTGTTAAGGGACAGCACTGTTAAGAGAATGAATTGCTATTTACTTTTAAGTAATAGGAATATTGAATTTTATCTCCATTTTTTCTACTTTAATGTATTATGGTCATGTATTAGTTGAATAGGATGAAAGTAAGCATTCTTAAAGGAAGGTTTATTACAATCATCCACCGGATGTGCGGAGTCATTGCAAAGGAGACAAAGTATGGCAAATTACGTATTCCCTCAGTTACCATCCGATCAAATGATTTCCTTCATCAGAAATGGACTTAACAGAACTCAAAACCCCAAAAAGATTATCATTATCGGCGCAGGAATGGCAGGACTTGTCGCTGCCTCTCTTTTAAAAGAGGCTGGACACAATGTTACAATCCTTGAGGCAGCCGAAAGAGTTGGCGGCCGTATCTACACGTTAAAATCTGATTTTATTAATGGATTATATCTTGAAGCAGGTGCAATGCGTGTTCCTCATACTCATTATTTAACGATGGAATACTTAAAAAAATTTCAATTACCGGTTAATCGGTTTATTAATAGTACTCCTAACGATATCATTTATGCTAGAGGAATTAAGACTCGATTGAAGTATTATAAACAGAACCCTGATATTCTTGGTTTCCCCGTAGCTCCACAAGAAAGAGGTAAAACGGCTACGGAATTACTTACATTAGTAATAAAACCGCTCACTGATTTTATCAATCAAAACCCGCAGAGAAATTGGCCTTTGGTCATAAAACAATTTGATAGATACTCAATGGACGCCTATTTGAGATATAATCCTTTTGGAATAACTTTATCTCCGGGTGCCATCGAAATGATTAAAGTAGTTCTTTCACTGGGAGGATTAATGGAGCTTTCTTTTTTAGAGTTATTGCGTGAACTGATGATTTTATTTACCCCTGATATTCAGTTTTATGAGATTACTGGTGGAAACGACCAACTCCCTAAAGCATTTCTTCCACAATTAAAGGATAACATTATGTTTGGACTAAAAGTGACGAAGATATTGCAGCATAACAACCAGGTCACGATTGACTCTATCCACACAAAAATTCTAAGACCCTTTCAAATCACCGGTGATCTAGCCATCGTGACGATTCCCTTTTCCGTTTTTCAATTTGTCGAGGTTGAACCACGGGATTCTTTTTCCAACAACAAATGGAAAGCGATTCGCGAGCTTCACTATGCCGGATCCACAAAGACCGGTATCCAGTTTAAAAGTAGGTTTTGGGAAAGAGAAGGTATGTTTGGCGGTAGCACAGCCTCTGATTTGCCTATTACATACACTCAATATCCGAGCCAAGGAATCGGTACATCGGGACCAGGTGTCATTTTGGCTAGTTATACATGGGAAGATGATGCATTATCTTGGGATAGCTTGAGTACTGAAAATCGATTGGAATATGCATTGAAAAATTTGGCCACTATTCATGGTGAACAGGTGTATCGTGAGTTTATAACAGGCACGGGCTATAGTTGGGTTCGAAATCCGTATTCCGGTGGTGCTTTTACGATGTTTAAGCCGGAACAAGTCACAGAGCTATCTCCCTATATCGCTTCTCCCGAAGGACGCGTTCACTTTGCTGGTGAACATGCTTCATCCGTTCACGGTTGGATTCAAGGTGCGATTGAATCAGGTATACGGGTTGCAGCTGAAGTTAATGACTTACAGAGGACTTTTTTTCAAGATAGGAAGATTTAAATGGATTTAAATAGTCCTAACGCTGTTGTCCGATTCTTATGAAGAGCAACGTCAAGACTATTTATTATTAAGTAGATTTCTCCAATCTTTACGGTTATTTCAGTCGCTTAAGTACATCCTTAAACTTTTTTACATTAATATCCTGTCGGAAATTACGGAAGGGATCTGCTTGTTTTTGTATACGCTCTAGCACTGCAGGAATAATAAACGAAGAAGGGTTTAGTGAATCATTAACTTCCTCCCAATTTAGAGGAGTTGCAATAAGCCCTAGTTCATTACCTCTTGGCGAATATGGAGCGATAATTGTCTTCCCTTCTTTATGCTGTATATAATCCAAATATAGTTTAGTTCCACGATTCTTTTTAAGACGCTCCATTGTAAACCATTTCGGATACTGTTCCACTAAGAAGTTGCAAACAAATTTAGTGAATATCCCGGTATCTTCATAGGAAAAAGTATCAGCAGGTAATGGTATATACACTTGCATACCTTTTCCGCCGGATGTTTTTATATACGCCGTCAACTGAAATTGGTCAAATATAGCTTTCATTCGTAAGGCGGCTTCAACAGCCAAAGAAAACTCATTAACAGAAGGCGGATCTAGATCAAATACAATTTCGGTTGGTTTATTCGTTTGAATGGTTTGGAATGGAATATGGAACTCTAATGCCAGTTGATTTCCTAGCCAGAGCAATGATTCAATATCATTGCACAATATATAATTTATATCTTCAACAAGCTTTGTCTGAATAAAGCTCGGTGTATAGTCAGGAGCGTGTTTTTGAAAAAACTTTTCCACTTTGCCGGTTACACCATGCGGATAACGAATAACTGTCAGTAATCTATCTTTTAAAAAAGGAAGCATATAAGTAGATATCTTTTGTAAATAATAAAGATAATCATCTTTCGTATAGTCAATATTAGGCCAAATCGGTTTGTCCGGATGGGTGAACGCTACTAGTTCAGGAAGTGGATTGAGCTGACGACGCATGCTTTCCCAGTTGCACTCTTTAACAGTCATCATCCATTTAAATCCATTAAATCTTGGCTCTCTTAACTTGTCCCCTTGGAAGTCAATACAAGCAATATTGACACAAATCGATGGATCGATCGACCATACTTCTCCTTTTTCCTTCGTACCATTTTCTTCAAAGAATGCTACCAGCGTTTTAAATTCCTCTTCTTTCAGACCATGACTAAAAGAAACAATTTCGACAAGGACATTATTTTTATAAATGGCCCCATTGAAATAGCTATTGCTTTTATTGTATTTAGTAAGGATAACGTCCACGTATCTCCAATTTTTTATTTTTAACCAACTAAGCGAACGCGTATCCCCTATCCATTTACTCGTCTTTTTCTTTGCAATAATTCCTTCTCCATTATTTATTTTAATTTTATTCCATAATAATTCGCTGTTCTCTGAAAAATTTATCGCCTGAATTCTGTTCGTATCTTCATAATTGACATGACTTGTAAGCTTTAATGATTTAAAAAGTTTAGCAAGTATTTGTTTTCGCGTTGTTAAATGCCGATTCGTTTGTACTTCACTTTTATATAATAAGATATCGAACGCAACGTAATGACAAGGAAAAGCATTCGCATGTTCTACAATAGAATCTGAGCTTCTCATTCTCCCTCTTGCTTGCACAATCGAAAAATCACTTTGAAAATTATTAATTAAGTAAACAAGTTCACCATCTAGCTTTAATGGTAAGAATGCTTGAACACGATTATAAATTCCAAGGCAATAATCAATGATTTCCGGAAATAAGTGATTTAGCAATCTTCCATTTCTACTTTTCAAAATGGGGGTCTTTTCCTCCCACTCTAACATACAGCGATAGCCATCATATTTTGTTTCATATAGCCACTCACTACCTTTTGGTATATCTTCGGTTGCCGTTAAAAGCATGGGTTTCAAATTACAACCTACTTTCTTTTTTGTTTAGCATTTGATGAATTCTTTAGAGTAATACATAGAACACATAAATAATTACATAATAAGAACAAAAAGAATGAGAAGGTGAAAATATTGCATACAGTTTGGAAAGGTAGCATTAGCTTTGGATTAGTAAATATCCCCATTAAACTGCACTCAGCAACAGAAAATAAAGATATTAAATTACGACAGCTTCATAAAGAGTGTCATACACCTATTAGTTATAAAAAAGTATGTGAAGGATGCGAAAAAGAAGTCAAAGAAGAGGACATTGTAAAAGCATATGAATATGCAAAAAATAAGTTTGTCGTACTCGATGACGAGGAATTAGAAGCGTTAAAGAAAGAAAACGAAGATAAAGCCGTTGAGATAATAGATTTTGTTAAACTTGAGGAGATAGACCCTATATATTTCGAACGTTCATATTTTTTGTCACCGGACACAACAGGTGGAAAAGCCTACTCCCTTTTAAGAAAAACATTAGAGCAATCTGGCAAAATAGGTGTTGCCAAAATAATAATACGATCAAAAGAACAATTAGCGGTTGTACGAGTTTATAAAGATACGCTTGTAATGGAGACAATCCATTTTCCAGATGAAGTTAGAAGTACTGCAGATGTTCCAAACATTCCAAGTGAGGAGACAGTTGTTCAAAAAGAACTCGATACAGCTCTTTTACTAGTTGATCAATTGACTACTGCATTTACACCTGAAAAATATACCGACGAATATCGTACAGCGTTGATGGAGCTAATTGAGGAGAAAAAAGCTGGTAACAATACGGTCTCCGTAAGTGATAAACAACCCCTCCCTGATAATGTAACTGACCTGATGTCGGCCCTTCAAGCTTCACTTGATAAGACAGGTAAAAAGAAAAAACCTGCTACAAGAAAGAAAAAAGTTGCAAAAACATCCTAATTAAAAAAGCGACCACCTTATTTTTATATGTACATGAAAAAGCCCCACTTCTTCAACAGTGGGGCTATAATTCATGAGATTCTGCGAAGGGATCTCACACACATAAAATTTCCCTCTAATGCGGAATTTATACTCATAATCGTAAATAACATTACTTAAAGAACTTAAAGAACATTCCCCCGAACAGTGCTTTGCTTACCATTTTCAAACCGTGTAAGGATATATATCAGCTTTTCACACATAATAATTTTGATCGAATAAATTTATTATCATGACAAGGAGTGCAATAATGGGAATTCTAAGCGGGAATCCAAAAGACGAACCTTTACACTATGGTGAAGTGTTTACTTTATGGACAAATTTAGCTACAAATAATGGTTTAATCGCTGCATATCAGACCTTTGCTAATCATACAGGCGATAAAGATTTAGAAAAGATTCTGGAAGAATCGATCCAATGTATGAAAGACGAAAATAAACAAATTGAAACTATTGTTAAAATTAATGGTATTGGACTACCACCCGCGCCTCCTGAACGTCCAGAAGCAAGAATAGAGGACATTCCTCCAGGAGCACGATTTAACGATCCTGAGATCAGTGCTGCACTTTCAATGGATAGCGCTGCCGGTTTAGTTGCATGTAGCAAAGCTATGGGTATGTCTATTAGAGAAGATATTGCATTGATGTACAGTCAGTTTCATATGAGCAGAGCACAAATAGGTGCCAAATTATTGCGCTTAAACAAGGATAAAGGATGGCTTGTCCCTCCACCACTACACTACAGCTCTCCAGAAAAAGAATAAAGTGAAACTCTTCAATCAGTCGGGGTTTCCGACGCACAGGACGTGCTAGTGCGGACGTTGCGATATGAACGTCGCGCTTTTAGTCCCCGTCATCCCCCACTGATTGTTAGTTGAGGCCCACACGATGTGGGGCTCACAGACGTGGCAAACGCTCTTTTATTTTGCGACGAGCTTTGCGCAGGAGCAACACGATGTTGCGTACTTAGTATGCGATCATCCAATCGGGCTTTTACGGGCAGTTGATCTCCCACTTATCTTTTTGCTTTCTTAAATCTTGAATTGGGAGTCTTACTGTCCGTTAATGCGGGATAAGGTGAAACTTCAAACAGTGGGGGTTATCTTCATCCCCCACTGTTTGTTTGTTGTGTCCCACACGATGTGGGTCACACAGACGTTGCAACACGATGTTGCGTACTTAGTCTGGGATCATTTCATCGGGCTTTTACGGGCAGTTGATCTCCCACTTATCTTTTTGCTTTCTTAAATCTTGAAATGGGAGTCTTACTGCCCGTTAATGCGGGATAAGGTGAAACTTCAAACAGTGGGGGTTATCTTCATCCCCCACTGTTTGTTAGTTGTGTCCCACACGATGTGGGTCACACAGACGTTGCAACACGATGTTGCGTACTTAGTCTGGGATCATTTCATCGGGCTTTTACGGGCAGATGATCTCCCACTTATCTTTTTGCTTTCTTAAATCTTGAATTGGGACTCTTACTGTCCGTAATGCGGGATAAAAATTATTTGGGCAAGCTAACGTTAGTTGCCCTTTTAATATGAATTCACCATTTTTATCACTTTAGCAGACGAAATTTGGGATATACCTCACTCAAAATGTCATATAGTTAATTGAATAAAAAAATTATAATAAGTTAATGCTTAGAAAAAAGAAGGAGAAAAAGATGACAAAATTAGAGTTAACCATAAATGATTTTTATGCCGAAACCCTTAACGAAATAGTACAACAATTCAATGAACTAGTCCCTGCACATGCCTCTTATTCATATTCAGTGCAAGATGTTATTGAGTTGTTAATCATTAAAGAATATGTCAATTACGAAACAATAATTAGAAGACCTTGAAAAGGGTCTATTTTTTTGCGTTTTTTTGTTCTTCAAACGACACTTAATAATTGAAATACGTATTATTATGATATAACTTCATTTCATATATTATTTCTTTGAACTCGCATCCCTATCGAATGGATTTCATCCATTTCTCAGGGGCATCTGCCCCGGTGCTTTTTCAAACGATGAATAAGCTACTTTATAACTGAAGAGCACGTCACACCACTTTTAGCTGTGTCTCCAGTTGTTTTAAACGATCTACTTAAAACTAAAAATGAATCGGATTACCTTTAGAGTTGTTATAAAAGGTATTGTCCCAAATATAGGGGGTGTTCGGAATGGGAGAAGCGGTTAACGGCGGCGGCGGTTATGGAAATGGTGCAGGATTCGCTTTACTAGTGGTTCTATTTATTCTTTTGATTATTATTGGTGCAAGTTTCTTAGGTAACGGTTATTACTAATTACAATGGGCTTTGCACTAAAATTTTCATTATAATCTAAGACAGGTTTTTAACCTGTCTTTCGTTTTTTAGCATAAATAAAAACACCGTTCTTATTGGAACGATGTTCATATAATTATATATCTTTTCTTATTGACTGTTATCTTCTTGCTGCTCTGAAGGTTCTTCGCTTGGATCTGGCTCATCTTCATCCACACCATCGCAGCCGAACAACAAACCAACCGATAAAAAACCCGTCAATAGAGCAAAAATATATCTTTTATGCTTCATCCTATTAATCCCTCCACTCCGTATTTGTTCCTATTACTTTGCCCTGTTTCTTTCAAAATATTTATGAAATATTTATTTATCAACTCCGGCTAAGAAGTAATGGAGATAGGACAAGCATTACTTAAACAATTCCTTATAAGCTAAAGCCTTTAGCGCAAGCATCTCTTCGTCTGTTAATTTACTTTCAAACTGATTATAAAGTGCTTGCTTTTCTTCTGCGTTCATCCCGTTTTTGGCTTTTGCTTGGATCTCTTGCAATTCGCTTATATTAAATTTTTTAAGCAATACCCTCGTAGCTTCTTCTTTTGTTTGGAATGGTAGCTGACTACTATCTACATTTTTGCCTTCTTCTATAAATGCCTGTAATTGTGGGTCATTCTTTATTTCTTGTTTTATATTTTCCAATTGACCACTATCTTCAAGTTCAACCGTTACTTTTTCCATTACTTGATCTGCGATTAGTTTAGGTACAAAATAGTATGCGGCAATGCCAATAATTCCAATTATGACAATGAAACCAAAAAGTACTTTCAATAACTTCAACCTTTTTCCTCCTTCGACTGAATTATTATAGGATGGACTATAGTTATTGTACACATAGAAAAAGCACCTTCCAAGATGCTTTTAGTCATTTCCGTATTATTCGCCTTTATATAGTTTTACTACTTTTTAGTTTGTATTCAGATATTTTATAATCGACAAACGCTCCAATGACTCCAAGAGGAAGTCCACCAGCAGATATAGAAAGTAATACAGTAAACAAACTGAGAGTGTCCATCTTATAAAACAATAATAAAAGAACGGAGAGCGTTCCTAATATGGTGAACAAAATGGAAAAGTAGTAGGTGATATGTATTTCATTTTTTATATTCGCTTTTTTTTCGATTATTTCCTCACTCATATTACTCCTCCGTTCATCATAGCATCCCTTATCCTTCTTATTATTTACTTATTACTCATTATTTAAACGCATTTAACGTAAAAAGTAGTTTGAAAATTAAATCAAATAGAAAGAAAAAAACATCATTCAAATATAAGGAATGATGTTTCTAATATATGATAGGCTTCCATAATGGTTAATAAGCTGCATTGTTTACACAACAGCACGAACATCTTCTGTCCAGTCTAGTTGGTTTAAAAATGCATAGACGTCTTCGCATACTTTATCTTTTTCTTTTCCTGTTGTAATAATATGCCCAGATTCTTCATACCAAATAATTTCTTTCGTATCCGTTTCGACTTGTTCTAAGATAAATGATGCACTTTCTTTATAAATAACCCCATCTAAAGCGCCTTGTAAAACAAGAGTCGGAGAAGAAATCGCTGGTAAATCCGTACAAGCGTCTTCGATGAAAGATTGTACTTCACTTAAAGAATCCAAAGGACTATCCTTTAACGCTTCCAGTTCTTGAATAATGACTTCTCTAGATTTTCCTTCAAAGGATTTATACACTTTAGCATAATTGTATAGACGGTCAAACAAACCATCTGTATTGCTGCGTTTAATCGGAGCACACATAGAGACGATAGCTTTGACAGGAAATTCTTCTGCTATTTTCAACGAAAAAACGCCCCCTAAAGAAATACCTGCTACTGCTATTTCTTTATAACCTTGATTTTTTAAATAATTGTATCCATCTAGAACATCTTGCCACCACTGTGCAGGCGTTGTTTGTAATAATGCCTCAGGTGCTTCGCCATGTCCACGGTACATCGGCGCATGACAAGTGAATCCTCTCTTGTGTAAATACTCCCCTAATCGTTTTACATCTTTCGTACTTCCCGTGAATCCATGCAGTAAAAGGACAGCTCGATTTCCCCCTACAAATGTAAAAGATTTAGGCGCGACTAGTTTCATTTTAATATCCCCTTTAGTGTGATAGCTTATTGATTCTTATCCTATCATTGACTATCCATAAAGTATAATTTATTATTTTTATAAATAAGATGCACAAAAGGTATCAATTGAATGAGGAGATGTTTCGAATGGAATGGCAACGACTAGAATATTTTCAAACGCTCGCAAATGTTCAACATATGACACGGGCCGCTGAACTATTGTCCATATCACAACCGGCATTAAGCCGCTCCATTGCAAGTTTAGAAGAAGAAATTGGGGTTCCTCTTTTTGATCGTCAAGGTCGCTCCATTATTCTAAATCGATATGGAACAATGTTTTTAGAAAGGGTTAACAGAATTATGAGTGAAATGAGCGATGGATTAAATGATATTCAGCAGTTAATTGATCCAGAGCAAGGAGAAATAACCCTTGGCTTTTTACATACGCTTGGAACGAGTACAGTTCCAAATATTATTCGTGCATTTCATTACAAATATCCCCATATAACATTTCAATTTAAACAAAACCATACGCACACTTTATTAAAACAGCTTAAATCAGGGGAATTGGATCTTTGCTTAGTTGCATCTATTGACTATGAAAAGCCAATTGACTGGATAGAATTATGGCGTGATGAGTTATTTGTTATTGTTCCCATCCATCATCCTCTCGCAAATCGAAAAAGCATTTCAATAAATGAACTAATTCACGAGTCTTTTATTTCCATGAAAAAAGGATATGCACTACGTAAAACAACGGATAGTATATTTTCTAATACGAACTTATTGCCGAATATTGCATTTGAAGGGGACGAAGTAGCTACTGTTGCAGGTTTTGTATCCGCAGGTCTCGGTTTTTCGATATTACCAGATGGGGAGGAAATAAATCCGCGGAAAATTGCTAAACTACGAATTGAGGACATGGTATGTGAACGGGTAATTGGTATGGCTCGGGTGGAGAATCGCTATTTATCGCCTGCCGCGACTAATTTTCAACAATTCATTTTCGACTATTTTTTCAAAGAGAAGAAGTAATATAACATTATCGAGTCAAGTGATTGGCTTCTCACTCCAAGTAAACTTGCTATTTTAAAGGATGGTTGCTTTCAACAGCAAATTGGTTGCTCTTATTAGTAGTTTGGTTGCTTTACAGACAGAATTGTTTGCCTTCAGTAACTGATTGGTTGCCCTTATCCATTAACTGGATAATTATGTAGCTAGATGCTTCCTGTTATAGGAGATAGCGCATGAGAGTTATCGGATTCTCACAACTTGAATAAACGTATTCACACCTCTAAATCTTCTAAAGTTTTCTAACCAACAAAAAAAGCCTCACTCTTCAACGTGAGGCTTATATATTTAGCGATTGTGTAAGAAATTCGAAGGGAGATCTTCTAACAGGTTACCAGGCCTGTTTTCTTACGTCTCTAGAATAACATGGATTTTTGAAAGTTCCATGCTTAAATGTTGCATATAGAACATGTATTAACCATGAGTGGAAATACTTGCACGAAGAGGAAAAACCACTTGAAGCTTATTATTTTCGTGCTTCACTCATTTGCTTCCAAACAGATCCTTTTGCTTCTTCTCCGTCTTCAATACGCGCGATTGCCATACGAATTTGAAGCTTCACTTCATATTCTTTATCCTCCATCGCTTCTTTCAAGGCAGGAAGTGCATCTGTTTCACCTACTTCATAGAAGTACATAGCTGCTCTCCAACGAACGAGTTTGTTTTTATCGAATAAGGCAACCTTCATCGCATCTGCAAATTGTTCAAAGCCTAAATCACTCATTGCGTCTCCAGCTGTTCGTCGTACAGCACCACTTTTATCCTTTAATGCTATTTCTAAATAAGGAATGACTGCTTCATTTTCTATTAGTCCAAGGTATACAGTCGCTAGACGACGAATGGATACTTGTTCGTCCTCCACTGCTTTTGCTAAGATTGGCAGATCTTCTAATTCAGGGTTGATCAAATTATTCAGTAATTGAAATCGTTTTTCCCAATCACTTACTTCAAATTGTTCTAACGTAAAAGGAACGCGTACTGCCGCCTTTTCTTCCTCATTTTTATCTTTTTCTTCGATTAGCTGCTGCAGTTTGCTTTCCGGGAAAGTCGCTTCTAATTCTTTTACTAGTTGTTCTCCAATTTCTTTTTGATCGCCGTATCGAACGCCATAGTCTACCCATTTACGAAGCATAATATAGTTTTCTTTGTCACCCTCCATCGCTTCATCTAAAGCTTTGGTAAAACGGTCGGATAAGCCAAAACGGGATTCAGATTCGCTATCAAACACTTTAACCTGAAGTGGAATCCCTTTATATTGTTGTACATGTACATAAACCTCTCCGTAATGATCCAGTGGCTGTTCACTCGTTTGTTCTTGATTGTCAGCTCCGAACACATTTTCTACAGAAGCTAAAATAGATTCCCAGCTAAATTTAGCAATACGCTCAATCGCTAGGAAGTCTGCTACATGATAGACTCCTTTTACACCTTCAATTGCAAATAGGTCTTTGATTTCTTTTGGCGCATCCTGGATATTGTCTTTTTTATAATTATGGCTTTTACCGAATGGTAGCTCCTGATCGATAACTACCTTCATCGTATTCGGACTTGGTGTTGGTTCAATTGTAACTATTTTCATCATTTATACCTCCAATAAATATGATTAGGAAGAAGCGATATCTTCTAAATAAGACCATCTCTCTATTAATTGTTCATATGTGCTGTTGGCTTGTTCTAATTTATCCGTTAATTCCTGCAGTAACATAAAATCAGAGCCTGTATTTACTATCTTTTCTTCTAATTCTGCAATCAGCTGCTCCGTTTTTTCTATTTCTTCGCCAATAGTGTCCCACTCTCGCTGCTCTTTATAGGACATTTTCTTTTTCTCTTTTACCACTTTGACAGGAGGCTCTTCTTTTTTTTCTTCCACTATTTCGATTGGAGTTGCTTTGGCAACTTCCAAATAATCGGAATAAACGCCTAACCACTCATTGACAGAACCATCGCCATTTAATATCCAAAGCTTTTTCGCGATACGATCTAGGAAAAATCGGTCATGGGAAATCGTCACAATGACTCCCGGGAAAGTCTCCATAAAGTCTTCCAAAACAGATAATGTTTGAATGTCTAAGTCATTGGTCGGCTCATCCATAAACAGAACATTCGGCTGTTCCATCAGCATTTTCAACAACACTAATCTTTTTTTCTCTCCACCAGAAAGTTTACCAATCTGTGTGCCATGCGTATTTAAAGGGAATAAAAATCGTTCTAGCATTTGCGCTGCCGAAAATTTTTCTCCAGAGCCCGTCTCGATTAAATTCGAAGATTCTCGTACATATTCTATCATTCTTGTCTGTTCATCTAGCTTTGGTAGCTGCTGAGAAAAGTGCATAAGTTTAACGGTGGAGCCTACAATTATTTCCCCAGAATCCATCGGAATTTCTCTTGCTAGCATTTTAAGTAAAGTACTCTTCCCCACACCATTAGGTCCAACAATTCCAATACGATCCCCAGCTTGTAGTAAAAATGAAAAATCTTCTACAATTATCTTAGAGTCAAATTTTTTAGAAATATTTACGCCTTCCAATACTTGTTTACCAAGTCTAGTTGTCGCAATTTCTAAATCTAAATTTTGAGTAGAATTATTACGATCAATTTTTGAATCTATTTCTTCAAACCGATCTTTTCTAGCCTTTTGTTTGGTCGATCTTGCTTTTGCACCTCTTCGAATCCATTTCAGTTCATTGCGATATAGATTTTGTAGTTTTTGTTGCGATGCAGCATTCATTTCTTCTCGTAATGCTTTCGATTCTAAATAATCCGCATAATTTCCAGTATGTGTGTAAAGTGTTTTATCCGCCAATTCGTATATATGTGTTGCTACTGCATCTAAAAAATAGCGATCATGTGTAACAAAAATAATAGAACCTTCTACTCGTTGAAGCATTTCTTGTAACCAATCGGTGGATTCTTTGTCCAAATGGTTCGTAGGCTCGTCTAGAAGAAGTAAATCTGCTGGCTCTATTAAAACTTTAGCAAGTGCTACTCTTTTTTGTTGTCCACCAGATAAATGCAAAATGGACTCCTCATATTGAGTAATTCCTAATTTTGTCAGCGCCGTTTTTGCAAGTGCATTGACGTCCCATGCTTGGAGATCATCCATTTTTTGCTGGAGATCCATTAATTTATTTTGACGTTCAGTGGAATTAGGTTCTTCCATTAAGGCAAGTAAGGCTTCTTCATATTCTCGGTTAATTTTAAGAATAGGAGAATCTCCACTAAATACGGTTTGCAAGACAGTTTCATCTTTATCAAATACTGGCTGTTGCTCTAAATACGCAATTCGATATTTGTTTGGATGATCACGATTGATGGAATCCGCTTCTAGTTGGCCAGCAATTATTGATAGGAATGTAGACTTACCAGTACCGTTGATGCCTATCAAACCAGCTCTATTATGATGGTTTATCGTAAAGCTAATATTTTCAAACAGCGTTTTTTCTCCGACTGTTTTTGTTAAGTTTGAAATGATTAAATGACTCATATTTGTTCCCCTGTTTCTTTTCTTAAGTTTTGCAAAAATAATTCCATGAATGCATGTCTTTCTTTTGCAAGTTCTTTTCCTTTTTCCGTTAGCATTCCATCAGCAAGCTTTAAGAGTTTTTCATAAAAATGCGTAACAGATGCTGTTTCTTTTGAACGATATTCTTCTATAGACATATTATCTCTAGGCGTTTCATCCGAATCGTATAACTTTCTACCTTTTGCTCCGCCATATGCAAATGTACGTGCAATTCCTACTGCTCCGATTGCATCTAAACGGTCCGCATCTCGAACGATTTGAGCTTCTATCGAATCCGCGGCTGTTTCGTTTCCTCCATTAAAAGAAATGGATTTTATCAACGTTTTAAGTTGAATTACTCTTTCCGTCGGTAAAGAAAGTTGCTTTATAATTCTATCTTCTTCCTGTTTTTCTTCCACTGTAGCATATTTTGGATCACTAACATCATGTAATAGTACCGCTAACTCGATTATTTCCAAATCAGCAGTAGGTTCAGATGCCGCTATTTCAAACGCGTTTTTGCGTACTCGTTCTATATGTTGAAAGTCATGACTCGCATCAAAATGCTTGTAAACTTCTTTCACCAATTGTTCGCACTTATGTATTGGATTCATTGTTTATTCTCCTTAAGAGTTCTTCTCTTTTACATTATAACGAATAAAACAAAAAAAGACTGCTAATGTGCAGTCTTTTAATTTGTTAGAATAATCCTACCGCTTGTCCATCTTCCGAAACGTCCATTTTCAAAGCAGCTGGCTTTTTAGGTAATCCTGGCATTGTCATAATATCTCCGGTTAGACAAACAAGAAATCCAGCACCGAGCTTCGGAATAACTTCTCGAACAGTAATAGTAAAGTCGGTTGGGCGTCCTAATAATTTTGGTTGATCGGACAGTGAGTACTGTGTTTTCGCCATGCAAATTGGAAGAGCGTCCCAGCCGTATGCAGTTATTTGATCGATTTGTTTTTTAGCAGCATCTGTAAAAACAACATCTTTCCCACCATACACCTGTTGTACAATTGTTCGTACTTTTTGTTCAATCGTATCTGAAAGACTATACAAAGGTGCAAAACTTTTGGGCTTTTCTAGTTCTCTTAAAACTAATTTTGCAAGTTCGACTCCACCTGCTCCTCCTCTTTCCCAAACTTCGGTTAAAGCAATGGAGATATTTCTTTCTTCACACCATGCTAATAATGCTTTTGTTTCAGCTGCTGTATCAGCAGAAAATTTATTCAAAGCAACGACAGGCTCAATACCAAATGCTCGAATCGTCTCTATATGCTTTTCTAAGTTCTTTGTTCCTTCCAGTAGTGCATTTACATCCTCTTCCTTTAGCAATTCTTTCGGTGTTCCACCTTGCATTTTAAGCGCTCGAATTGTTGCAACGATAACAACTGCGTCAGGTGCTATGTTCCCTTGTCGTGATTTAATATGCATAAATTTTTCTGCGCCTAAATCTGCGCCAAATCCTGCTTCAGTCACAACGACATCCGCTAGGTTCATCGCTGTTTTTGTAGCGATAATTGAGTTACATCCATGTGCAATATTCGCAAATGGACCGCCATGTATAATCGCAGGCGTCCCTTCAATTGTTTGCACTAAGTTTGGTTTAACTGCTTCCTTTAATAATAAAGTAAGTGCACCTTCTACTCCTAAAACACGCACAGTAATTGGTTCTTTTGCATATGTATAACCGATAACGATTTGCGCTAATCGTTCCTTTAAATCTCCTAAATCCTTAGCCAAACAAAGAATCGCCATGATTTCAGATGCAACCGTAATATCAAACCCATCCTCGCGAGGAATTCCTTGCGCGGGTCCACCTAGACCAATCGTAATATGGCGAAGCGCACGATCATTCATATCAAGCACTCGTTTCCAAATAATTCTTCTTGGATCGATTTGCAATTCATTTCCTTGGTGGATATGGTTATCAATCATTGCTGCTAAGGCATTATTTGCCGTCGTAATCGCGTGCAAATCACCATTGAAATGTAGGTTTATTTCTTCCATAGGTAAAACTTGTGCGTAGCCGCCGCCAGTTGCACCGCCTTTTACACCCATTACTGGTCCTAAAGATGGTTCACGAAGGGCTACTACAACAGACTTACCGATTTTCTTCATGGCATCAGCTAATCCAACGGTTACAGTAGATTTTCCTTCTCCTGCTGCTGTCGGGCTTATCGCAGTTACAAGTACAACTTTACCTAATTTTGTTTTGGTTGCTATTTTTGTGGGATCAATTTTAGCCTTATAGTTACCGTATTGCTCTAAGGCTTCTTCTGGAATTCCTATTTTATCCGAAATTTGGCGAATTGGTTGCATTTTGGCATTTTTGGCTATACTCAAATCGGATAGCGGATCTACTTTAATATTCATCTGTATCCCAACCTTTTTTCTTTTATTATACGTCGAATTAGTGGGACAAAACAGTTAAAATTCGACATATTATTGACGATAGTTGTCATTTACTATATAGTATATTTATCCATTATCAGAATTTTTAATGGACCGAGGGAGGAACGTTTATGCAACAAGGGAAAGTGAAATGGTTTAATAATGAAAAAGGCTATGGATTTATCGAGTATAATGATGGAGAAGATGTATTTGTCCATTTTACAGGTATTCAAGGCGATGGATTTCGGGCACTCGAAGAAGGACAAGACGTTACGTTCGAAATTGTGGAAGGAAATCGAGGACCTCAAGCTGCAAACGTTATTAAAAATAGTTAGAAACGGTTCTTCCCGCGACAAATAGTCGTGGGTTTTTTTACTGAAGTTTTTCTCCCTTTTGCTTGATCTCTTCTCCGACCGTACAGCTATGAATGCAAAATTGGTGTGCGATGGACTTTCCTTTATCCTTTCTAAGCTGCGTACGCACAAAGCAACCATCACAATACTTTTGCATAATAAGGTCAATTTCATTTATAATTTGGGTATTTTTCATTGGTTTACGCTCCTCGCTACCTTCGTAATTGTACTATTATGTTTCTTTTTTTTGCAAGTATGCTATAAGTAATTCAGACTACAAAAAACAATATTTAAAGGGGATTGACATGTTAGAAGTTTATATCGATGGCTCAACTACTGGAAATCCAGGCCCAAGTGGAATCGGCATTTTCATAAAAGGGGAAGGACATCATTTAAAATTTAGCGAGTTCATCGGGCAATACTCGAATCATACAACCGAATTTATCGCGCTACTCAGAGGGTTAGAAGAAGCACAAAAATTGTCTCCTATGATCGTCTCTGTTCGAACAGATTCTCAAATCGTATTAGCTGCTGTTGAAAAGCGCTATACTAAAAATGCAGAGTTTGCAGCTATATTAGAAAAAATTTTAGCAATTAGCGATACCTTCGATTTATTTTTCATTAAATGGATTCCTGATGACCAAAACAAAGCTGCTCACGCGCTAGCTAGACAAGCCGTATTAAAACAACTGCCGAAAAGTTAATCGGCAGTTGTTTTGTATGCATTTTCAATGGTGTCTTTTGTGCGGTTCATAAAGTTCACAATCACTTCATCACTTCCAAATAACTGAAAGAGACTGAGCAGTGGATTTTTTGGTTTATTTAGTGATGTGTAGATAAACTTCGTCGTTTTATTATCTACTCTTTGTAATTCATAGTCAATAGTCATCCGAAAACGATCGTTCAATACAAAGCTTTCCTGAATCATTTTATTATCCAATTCGTCCACAAACTTCTGAATGGTTATTTCATATTGTTCCGTCAACGAACCGTTTTGATACGTTTGATGAATAACAGATCCCACTACTTGCTCCGTACTTTCTAAAATTGCCTCTTCTACTACTTTTGGAAAAATCATTTTCTTTTTTTCCACATCGCCATAAAAAAAGGACCAAGCAAATTCAATCGGAACGTTTAGTTCAACTTCTTTTTTCCACTTTTTCATTTATTCTGCTCCTAAAACTTAAATAGTATTGTTAAATTATAGCATGAAAAAAAGCCGATCATATACACCTTTTAGGATTCTGCTCGCAAAAGCTTTAGAAGGATATGATCTACTTGGTAAGCGTTATCCTTATACATTGTCATATCATATACTTTAAAAAGGTTACCCACTTGTCATAGTAGTGAAATTTTCTATAAATAAAAAAACAGACTCCCCGAAGAGAGTCTGTTAAAGTTTAGGTTTAAAATTAAGCTTTTACTACGTTAGTAGTTTGAAGACCACGTTGGCCTTGCTCGATTTCAAAAGTTACTTCTTGACCTTCGTCAAGAGATTTGAAACCTTCGCTTTGGATAGCTGAGAAGTGTACGAATACGTCGTCTCCGCCTTCGCGCTCGATGAATCCGAATCCTTTTTCTGAGTTAAACCATTTTACTTTACCTTGTTCCATGTTTGTTTCCTCCTCGTGTGCAATTTGACGCACACATTTTGTTACTATCCTTGCTCAACACTGTTAAGTAAAAGTGTTGCCACCTACTAACTAACCGAACAAAAATAATCCTCTTTAAATATAGCACGCTCTTTCCAATAATGCAACAGATATACATAATTCTTTTTAATTATTTTCCAATAATGCACCAATCGCTCCGCTATAGCCGTGTTTTTCCAGAAATATCGGTTTTTTCTCTTTTAAGATGGTATAAGATTCAATTATTTTTTGGAGTAATTCATTTCCTTCTAATGTGGAACCAATATAAATAATATCTTCTACTTGGTGTGCGTCTGCTGCTTGAATACATAGTGTAGCAACTACTTCTCCTATAATCCCCTGCACTCCAGCTAACATGTCCGTGCTGTTTCTTGTATCGTGTGTCTTTAAAGCTACCCCGCCAAAATTACTTGCGGTTAAAGAACCTTTAAGAGGCAGTTTATTGTTTTGATATATGTCACTCACTAAAATATCTACAGAAGATCTATTTCCCATTTTCGATTGTTCGATTATATCTTTGTAATTTTGAATTCCTGTTAAAGCGGAGCCTAAGCCTAGAAGGGTTCCTCCTCCTATGCCGGTTCCTCCGATGCGACTATGTGTTTCTCCTTGCATAATATGTATAGAGGTACCTGTACCTATATTCGCAATAATTGCGGCTTCACTATTTATAACTTCCTCTTTTAGTTGATGCATAACTCCATTCATCGTAGCATCAAATTCCACTATGTAAGGGATTTCATTAATCGAAGTAAGATATTCTTTTAGCTGTGCCGCGCGACCACCAGTGAGGCAGATAGAAGCTAACGAGTGGTTTGTCTCAAGCCATTCCTTTACTGCTTTAAAGTCGGATGAAGGAAAACTCTGAAAGGACATTTCTTTTTTTTCATCCCAATAAGCTATTTTCGTTAACGTTCCACCTGCATCAATACCTATTCTAGTAGCCATACTAATTCCCCTTTTATATTGAGAGACTCATTTAATCCAAGATCCTACAATCGGATAGTTAAACTTATCTCCATTAATAGCTTTAATTATTCCGATTATTGGAACAACAAATGCCATTATACCAAAAATAATGAGCATCGGGATACCTATTAAAAAAATAATTAGGAATACAGAGACAGTGATTAAAAAGTACATCACAAGCTGAAATAGCACCGCTTGTATAGAAAGCTTTTTAACCTCGTCATCATCTACAACCAAGTACAAAATGAACGGGACTAGAAATGGAGCAAACCAAGTACTCGCATGTAGAAGAATTTTTAAACCAGTATTTTGCATGCAAAATCGAACTCCTTTCTTCTTTTTCTTATTTACGACAGAAAGCGACAAAAAGTTTCATTTTTATCTTTTAAAAACAATTTCACCGTTCACAATTGTTTGCAACACTTGGGACGTAGCAAATGTCTGCTTTGTTAACGCTTGATCTACAATTGTAAAATCAGCATCATAGCCACCCATAATTTTCCCACGGATATGCTCCATACCAATTGCCTTTGCACTTCCAGAGGTAAATAACGAAATCGCTTCAAAAGCGGTCAGTTCTTGATGTGGTAAGTAAATATTATTAGTGGCTGCATCCATCCCAAGTAACGGATCAGCAAGCTCGATCGGTGAGTCGGAGCCTCCTGAGCAATCAAAGCCCTTTTCCACTAACGTTTTCCAAGCATATGCCCAAGTTAAACGTTCTTCTCCTAAACGATCTACGACCCATGGGAAATCGGATGGCACAAACATTGGTTGAATATCTAAGACTACTGGTAAGTTAGCCATTCTGTTCACTAACTCTTCTGTAAGTACATTTACATGAATAAGTCTGTCTTTTTTACCGACTGGCACAGGATACTTTTCGATTAGATCTAATATTATTTCTACAGCTTTATCACCAATGACATGTACTGCAATATTCTCATCATGTTTTCTTGCTAGCTTTACGAGATTCTCTAATTTTTCCTGATTGTGGACAGCAACTCCTTTAACCCCGGGAGAATCTGAATAATCTTCTGATAGTAATGCTGTATGTCCTCCAAGTGACCCATCGATAAATATTTTCATCGCACCAAATTCTATAAATTCTGTTGGTTCTTCTCCTTGCATTTGCTCAAACACTTCGTGGTGGCGAAGCAAATGCGTTCGAAAACTGGATTCTATTGTACGACGATACGCTTCAAGTGGGACAGTGTATGGACCATAATAGGCCATATCCTCTGTGTGTACCCCTGTTAGTCCTTTTGACTGTAAGTCGGCGACACTTGCTTTAATGACTTCTTCTAAGTACTCTATAGTAACAGCAGGAATATGAGAAGTAATTAATTGTTGAGCTTCATCATAGAATAGTCCGTTTAAATTGCCGTGCTCATCTTTTCCGATAATACCGCCAATAGGGTTCGGTGTGTCCTTTGTAACTCCTGCTAACTCCATCGCTTTCGAATTTGCAACTAGCACGTGTCTACAGATTCTTTTTAAGACGACAGGAGTTTCTTTCATTTCATCTAAATCGTTGCAAGTGATAGGACGACCTTCTACTAATTTGTTATCATTCCAACCTTCCGCTACATACCAATCTCCTTTTTTCACATGTTCGGTTACTGCAGACACGATTGTTTGTATAGAAGTAAACGTGGATAAATCTAAATACGCTAGTTTTTCTCCATGACCAATTAAATGAATATGGCTATCCACAAAACCGGGGTACATAGTAGCCCCCTGTAATGAATTTACTTGATCTGCTAGTTGTACTAATTGATCTTTCTGTCCTGTTTGAATAATCTTCCCATTTTCCACCAATACCGCTTCTACTGTTTCCCCTTCTGCATCCATCGTAAAAATAAGACCATCTGTCCAAAGTGTTTTCATTTTTTAGGCTCCTTTTTATTCGTGATTAAGTCATCCACTAATAGTTCTGCTGCTTTTCTATATGCATTGCTCATATTGGCAAGAGAATTGATAAACAATAAGTGTTTCAATTCCTCATCCATATCAAATTGATCAATTTCCTTTTCATGAGCTTTTATTTCTTCTAAAAAACTTTGCGCATTGCTTTGCTGCAAGGCGACTGAATACGAATAAAAATCCTCTAAATTGAAGTTTTCACTCATTATTTTTTCATTGATTGGATCCATTGTGGTCTTTATATCATTAATAGATAGGGCACCCTTCAATTGATAGATTAAACTTATTAACATAAGGTGCTGCTTGGAATATTTTTTGTTTTTTATTGGGATAAATAATTTTCCTTTTGCATAGTTATTGATCATCGTTTTGGTTAATACCTTTTCCTCATCGTTTCGTAAAGTTGGACCAAATTTAGAATCAAACAATTGAATAACCTGATCCATATAAAGATCGATATCTGGTATTTCTTCCGCATGAATAGTAGCTTCAAGTCCAAGTCTATTGATGAGTTCATCTGATTTGTTCATGTTAAATTCCTCCGATACTAGCTTGTTATTATCGTATCTCAAAAATAGTTTTCAGTAAACATTGACTATTTATTGATATGAGTATATTATATTAAGTAGTTATTGAAACTACATAATGTCATGGGGGTATTCTAATGGAGAAGTATATAAGAGAACCATTTAACGGATTATCACATCTTTTTGGGGCAATACTTGGTGTTTTTGCTTTAATCGCCATGATTATGAAAGGTATTGCACTAGAAGCATCAGGTTTAACAATTACCGCACTTGTTCTATTTGGAGTGAGCATGATATTATTGTACGCTTCGTCGGCCACCTATCATATGGTTATCGCTAAGGATCATGTAATTCATCAGTTACGACGATTGGATCATTCAATGATCTATTTATTGATAGCAGGGACCTATGCCCCGTTTTGTTTAATCGCTTTAAAAGGTACTACTGGTTATACGTTATTCAGTATTATCTCCATAATGGCGGTTAGTGGGATATTGTTTAAGATGATATGGTTCAACTGTCCAAGATGGATTTCTACCGCTTTATATATTGGAATGGGATGGATTATTGTTATTTTGGCTTCTCCACTCGCGGGAGTACTCGGGACACAAGGTCTCTTTTTTCTAATACTAGGTGGAATTTTTTATACGATCGGTGGGGTTATTTACGGTATCAAGCCTAATATCCCTTTTATTAAAAAGTTAGGATTCCATGAAATTTTTCATATTTTCATCTTACTTGGGACAATTAGTCACTTTATCTGCGTATTTGTCTACGTGATTTAACATAAAAACGCCCTTTTGCACACAAGAAAAGGGCGTTTTTGATTATTTTTTTGTATAAACGGTAATAGTTGGCTCTAGTTTTATTTCTACATTTCCTTGTATTGCACGACTAATCATGCAAGAAGTTTCTGCTTTTTTTGCTAGTTTCTCAGTCAATGCCAGGTCCTTTTCATGCTCAATAACTATCACTGGACGATGAATAATTTTTTTATATGTAAATACGCCATTGGAGACATCTACGACTGCAGTTGACTCCATATCTAGTGCATGCTTAACAATTTTACTACGTTCCAGCATTGCCGCAAGCGTAATAATATAACAAGTAGCAGCTGCTCCTAATAACATTTCGTCTGGATTTGTTCCAATTCCGGGTCCATCCATTTCTACTGGTATCGACACTTTTGTATGTAAATGTTCTGCCTGAATTTCTCCGACATCATTTCTGTTGCCTGGCCAATTTGCTTTTAGATGGAAATAATGTTCAGCCAATTCTATCATTCCTTTCTTGTATTTATTCAGTAGTTGGAAAAACAATCGATTTCCAGTATGATTAGAAAAGAGAAAGAAGGGATCCCTCTTGCTAAAAAGTCACAATAAGATTGCTGGTATTATGATTGTTTCATCGATGTTTTTACTTATTTTAGGTGTAAGATACATACTAGGTCAAGATTTAGTTATTATGAACTTCGTCGCTTTTGCTGCATTTTCAGTTGCTGTCGGGGTAATAGCAGCTGCCTTGTTAATGTATAAATTACATAAAGGGTTTTATATTTTCACGATAGGTCTTGTCATTGGATTCTTTGAGTTGTTTCGTTCATTTCTTGCTGGAACAGAAGAATTTGGTGATCTTGTTGGTATTCTTTCACTATTTATCTTTACTTCCTTTGGTTTAGTTATAGGACTGATGGTAGAAGGTATTTTGTATATAATAAAAAAGAACAAGTAAAAAAGAAGTTTTTCCGCCATATTAGCGAGAAAAACTTCTTTTTTAAGGAGAAATAATGATTCTATTTCTTCCTTCAGATTTTGCTACATACAATGCCTCATCAACTCGATTAAAGAGTTCATTCACGCTCTCTCTATTTGCTTTATACTCTCCAACACCTGCAGATATCGTTATCTTTCTATTTTGCGAAAGGATGCTAGCTTCTATTTCCTTACGTAGTTTTTCTGCTAGATTATACGTGTCGTCCAAAGTGCCGTTAGGTGATATAATCACAAACTCTTCTCCACCAAGTCGGACACAAACATCCTTTTCTGAAACAACAGACATCATCTTGTTCGCCAAAAATTGTAACGTCTCATCCCCTGTTTGATGGCCATATTCATCATTCACGCATTTAAAATGATCGATATCAATACTAATAATAGAAAAAGAGGTGTGTTGTTCCAATAAGTCAGCAAAGTATAACGCTGAATATCTTCTGTTTTTCAAACCAGTAAGTGGATCTGTTAATGACTGATGCTTAAAGTTCGCAACCTCTTCCTCTTGTAGCTTTCGGTAATTAGCAATTGTTTCAGTCAGTTGTTTTGCTTCGAAATACCATGTAGAAACCTTCCCACTCACCCCCGGTACACCTTCAAAGCGCGAATTCATCGTTGATAGCGCCAAGTTTTTCAAAGGTGAAGCAAGTTTTTCTGACAATAAATAGGCTAACAAGAAAAATAGAATAACAAATGGTAATGAGTAAAAAAACATTTTTGTAATAATTCCATTTATAGGCTCTAGACTACTCTTATAAGGAGTTTGTGAAACAACGCCCCACTTACTTTCAGGTATATATGAATAGCCAGCCAATACATGTTCACCTAGTGTATTATATATTTCTAGTGCTCCATTTTTTCTGTTCAATAAACTTTGAACCACCTTATTCTCCCGAACGCTTTCTCCAATTCTTACTATGTTAGGATGATAGATTAATGTTCCCTCTTCATCAACTACGAAAACATAGGAACCATCTTGACTAAAATGTTCCGCTAAAATGCTTTGAATGAAATTATCTTCTTGCAAATAAATCGAACCATTTAACATCCCCAGGTATGTACCCGAATCATCAAATAATGGTGTGGACACAAGTATTAATAGCCGCCCTGTTACAGCTTTATACGGCTTTGTAATAATTTTTTCTTTTTTACGCAGAGCTTCTTCCACTCCCGGGGAGTCTATTTTCTCACCCGCAATACCTACGTTCGGAGAGGTTGCTATCGCGATACTATCACTTCCAATTACAGAAAGTGAATTAAAGTTTTTACCGCTTATTAATAATTGGTTTAAAATTTTAGTTAATTCTTCAGGGTTATCGATATGTCCAATTACATCAGGTTTTCTCGCTTCAAGATTCGCTTCCATTGCTTTAAAAACTTCTTGAGACAATTTCCCTAGTTTCAGTGCATACATTTCATTTTGCTCTAATGATTTTTCAATCAAACTTTTTTTCGTTACTAGATAACTAGAAAAAAGGGAACTACTTAAAATGGCTATCATTGTAAAAGTAGTCAGTGTAAGTATCCAAAATTTAAGTGTTTTGTTCATTTTATTTTCCCCTTCAAAAAGCATTCCAAATCATTATAGCATTTGAACTACCGTTTCCCTTCACAATTAATACTTTTACAATTAAAAAATTATTGGATTGTAGCGAAGGGGTGGCGACTCCGGCGGGAACAGTACGAGCTGAAAGCCCCGCAGGAGCGGGAGCTCCGAGGAGATTGAAGCCGTGCCCGCGGAAAGCGTCCACCCTATAGCGGTAATCCCAGCGGACACTTTATTCAACTCACTACCGCGCAGTTCCCCTATACTATTAGACAAGCCATAGAGCTTATAATCTCCTAAACCATAAAAAAACTTTCACCAAGTTACTAGAACTTAGTGAAAGTTTCGTTGACTAATGGCCACCTAAATATGCTTGACGTACTTCTTCACTTGCTTGTAAATCTTTTGCGGGCCCCGACAGAACAACTCTACCAGTTTCGATTACATAGCCACGACTTGCTACAGAAAGCGCCATATTTGCGTTTTGTTCGACCAATAAAACGGTTGTGCCATCTCGATTAATATCTTCAATTACTTGGAAGATTGTTTTAACCATTAAAGGAGCTAACCCCATGGATGGTTCATCTAGTAAAACTAGTTTGGGCTTCGCCATAATAGCACGACCCATTGCGAGCATTTGTTGCTCTCCACCGGAAAGTGTACCTGAAAGTTGTTTTTTACGTTCTAATAGTCTTGGGAAAATCTCATACACTTTTTGCATATCACTATGGATTCCCGCTTTATCCTTTCGTAAAAACGCACCTAATTCTAAGTTTTCTTCTACTGTAAGATTGGCGAATACACGACGTCCTTCTGGAACATGTGAAATTCCTGACTTTACAATCGTTTGCGCTTGTTTACCCGAGATAGATTTATTAAGAAATTCTATTTTTCCTTTTTTCGGTTTTAGTAGTCCCGACAAAGTTTTCAACAATGTACTTTTCCCAGCACCGTTTGCACCAATTAAAGTTACAATTTCTCCTTCATTTACTTCAATTGATACATCTTTAAGCGCTTGAATGTTCCCATAAAACACATCTATATTTTCTACTTTAAGCATTGACATCGTGAACTTCCTCCCCTAAATAAGCCTCAATAACCTTAGGATGGTTTCGAATCACTTCAGGTGATCCTTCCGCAAGAAGCTGGCCATGGTCGAGTACATAAATTCGTTCACAAACACCCATGACTAAATTCATATCGTGTTCGATTAGTAAAATGGTCAAATCAAACTTATTACGAATAAACGCGATTAAGTCCATTAAATCTTTTGTTTCTTGCGGGTTCATCCCAGCTGCCGGTTCATCTAATAAAAGAAGTTTTGGATTGGCTGCTAATGCACGAGCGATTTCTAATCTTCTTTGCTGTCCATACGGTAAATTCTTTGCTAGCTCATCCTTATACTTGTCTAAACTAAAAATCTTCAGGAATTCTATCGATTTTTCTTCCATTTCTTTTTCACCAGAAAAATGGGAAGGTAGTCTTAAAATAGAACTTATAATAGAATGCTTAGCAATGGAGTGATACGCAACTTTTACGTTATCTAAAACAGAAAGTTCATTAAAAAGGCGGATATTTTGGAATGTTCGGCTAACCCCTTTTCTAGTTACCTTGAAAGGAGGTAACCCATTAATCCGTTCACCATTAAAAAGAATATCTCCTTCAGTAGGAACATAAACTCCAGTTAACAAGTTAAAACTAGTCGTTTTCCCAGCACCATTTGGACCAATCAGACCAACTAATTCTCCCTGATTTAATACCATGTTTAAGTTTTGGACAGCCTTTAAACCACCAAACTGAATACCGGTATTTTTTACTTCTAGTAAAGGCTTATTTTTCATGTTGACCGCCTCCTTTTGGCGTTCTCCAAAGTTTGAAGTAATCTGTAATTTCCATTGTACCCATTAATCCCTTAGGTCTATATAACATTACGATAATTAATACAAGACTATAGATAATCATTCGAGTTTCAGGATATCCTTGAAGATAGGTAGAGACTATCGTCAAAAGAATTGCTGAAAGAACAGCACCAGATAGACTTCCAAGACCACCTAGAACAACGAATATAAGAATATCAAAAGACTTTAAAAAGCCGAATTGACTTGGTTGGATAATATAAAAGTTATGGGAAAATAAGGCACCTGCCACTCCTGCAAAGAATGAACCGATGGCAAATGCGATGACTTTATAATACGTAGTATTTATCCCCATCGCATCCGAAGCGATTTCATTTTCCCTTACGGAGATAGCCGCTAAACCATGTCTCGAGTTGGTAAAATTGACGATAACTACAAGGGTAATAACGAGACAAACAAACGCATATGTCCAAGTAGTTAAGTGAGAAACTTGCATCCCAGCAGCGCCGCCTACAGCATCAATATTTAAGAACACAATTCGAATGATCTCTGCAAATCCAAGTGTTGCAATTGCCAAGTAATCCCCTTTTAATCTTAAACTTGGAATTCCTACAATTAGTCCAGCTAATGCTGCAACAACCCCACCTACAATTATCGCTACGGCAAATGGTAATTGTAATTTCATCGTTATGATTGCGGATACGTATGCACCTACAGCTAAAAATCCAGCATGACCAATAGAAAATTGACCTGTAATCCCAATAACCAAATGTAGGCTAACTGCTAAAATAATGTTAATGGCGATAAGTATGAGCGTATTAGAATAAAATTGATTCATCATCTCAGTTGAAATTAGGACTTGGATGACTACATACACCAATACAGCTAATAAGATAAATGGCCAAAACTGTTTAGACTTTTTCATCTCTATTCACCACCTACACTTTCTCCCGTGTATTTTTGCCAAAGATGCCAGAAGGTCTGAAAATCAGAATCAAGATAAGGATAATAAATGCCGCGGCGTCTCTCCATAAAGAGAAGCCTAGAGCACTAACAATCGTTTCTACAACTCCAAGTACCAGACCGCCAACCATTGCTCCAGGAATTATCCCAATTCCTCCAAGAACCGCGGCAACAAATGCTTTCAATCCTGGAATAACACCCATCAAAGGATCAATCTTTGTGTAATACACTCCAAAAATTACACCAGCAGCACCTGCTAAAGCAGAACCAATAGCAAATGTTGCAGAAATCGTATTATCTACATTAATCCCCATAAGCTTCGCAGCTTCAACATCATGTGATACAGCACGCATCGCTTTTCCTGTTTTCGTTTTATGTACGATAAATTGTAGCAAGATCATAAGAACGACAGAAACAGAAAGAATTAATACAGATTGTATACTGATTTGAGCTCCTAAAATACTAAATGTTTTGTTGGAGAAAATATTTGGATATGCTTCTGGTTGAGCTCCACGTATATAAATTACGCCGTATTCTATTAATAAAGATACACCAATCGCTGTTATAAGAGCTGCAATCCGTGTAGCACTACGTAAACGTTTATATGCAATACGTTCGATAATTACTCCAAATAAGGCACAAGCTACCATAGAAATGATTAGCGCAGGGAAAAATCCTAGTCCAAAAACAGTAATCGAGTAAAAACCGATAAACGAGCCTACCATAAACACGTCACCATGTGCAAAGTTGATTAATTTAATAATGCCATACACCATCGTGTAACCGAGGGCGATTAACGCGTATATACTTCCGAGTGAAATACCGTTAATCAATTGTTGTATCCATTCCATGAAGTTTCACTCCCTTATGCATTTATTTTCTTTTTAAATACAGAAAAGGAGGGATATCAATCCCTCCCATTTTACGGCTTTATCTTAAGGATTAACTTTTGTATTAAATACTTGTTTTCCATCTACGAATTCTAAGATTGTAGCCGATTTAACTGGATGATGGTTTTCATCCACCGAGTATAAACCTGTTACTAGATCTAGATTATCTGTAGCTTTTAAAGCATCCTTAATTTTTGTTCCATCTGTAGAACCTGCACGCTCAATTGCATCTTTCAATAAGTAAACTGTGTCATATCCAAGTGCATTAAATGAGTTCGGTGATTTTCCGTATTTGTCATTAAACTTATCTGCAAATTCTTTTGCTTTTCCATCTGGATCTTCTGCAGAATAGTGATTAATAACAAATGTGTTGTTTAATGCCTCTGCTCCGGCTAAATCAACGATAGTTGGTGAATCCCATCCATCAGCACCCATTAAAGGAACTGTAATTCCTAGTTCACGAGCTTGTTTAACGATCAATCCAACTTCTTCATAATAACCAGGAATAAAGATAAATTCTGGATTTGCTCCTTTAATACGAGTTAACGTAGATCTGAAATCTGTATCTTTTGCTACATAAGATTCTTTTTGTACGATTGTACCGCCAGCAGCTTCAAAGTCTTTAATAAAGGAAGCAGCAAGACCTTTTGCATAGTCACTCGCGTTGTCCGAATATACTGCTGCAGTTTTTACTTTCAATTCATTCGTAGCAAAGTTTGCAGCTACAGTTCCTTGGAATGGATCAATGAATGATGTACGGAATGCATATTCATTAACAGAACCATTATCCGCAACCGTTACAGTTGGACTAGTTCCTGATGGTGTAATCATTGGAGTTTTGCTGTCATTAGCAATCTGTACTTGCGCTACAGAGTTACCGCTTGTTGCAGGTCCAATAATCGCAGCTACTTTATCCTGACTTGTTAATTTGATCGCGGCACTTGTTGATTCAGCAGCATCCGACTTATTGTCTACCGTTACTAATTTAATTTGTTTCCCATCAATACCACCAGCGGCATTGATTTCTTCTACTGCTAAATTAAACCCGTCGTTTTGAGATGATCCATATGATGCTACTGGACCAGATAGTTCAAGGTTGACACCAATTTTAATTTCGTCTCCTCCCTTAGAACTACTACCTTCTTCTCCCGCTCCACATCCTGCTAGTATTCCAACTAGTAGAGAAGAAGCAAGAAATAATGAAGCAAACTTTGATTTCTTCATTTTATTTAACCTCCTGTTTTGTTAGATAATTCTGAATTTATAAGTCATACTTCTTAACTTTTATTTTTTAATAAGTAAACGCTCAGAATCTATCAATTTATTCGTATGAACAATCTCATTGTAAAACAAAGTATTTATTCAGTCTACAACAATTTTTCTCCCAGTTCTAAAATTTCAGAAATTACATTAGAATAATATTTTATAAGTATTTATAAACCCTTATAGATATTAGGTTTTCAATATAGTATATTCTATATATTACCAAAAATTTTAGTTAATAATTTATTTTTAAACAAAGACTTAAAAGGACATTTTTATCAATAAGTCCGCTATAACTGTTAAATTATAGAAATTAAACAGGTCGAGAAATTATTTTTCATTTCATTATTTATACCTAAAATTAGTTCGACACCCGCAATAAAAAAAGAATAATACGTTACTAATGAAATTGGATTTAAATGAATTAAATAGGGGAATATGTATCTGAAAGCAGAAAAATATATTCCACTTTCCAGCAAGATCTGTACAAACTACTGATTAAAACATTCCCAAAAAAAGCGAATAAAAAAACAGGTATAGAAAAAGAGTCTTTTTCTATACCTGTTTCAATTTCTTTTAATGGCCGCCTAAATATGCTTGACGTACTTCTTCACTTGCTTGTAAATCTTTTGCGGGACCCGACAGAACAACTCTACCAGTTTCGATTACATAGCCACGACTTGCTACAGAAAGCGCCATATTTGCGTTTTGTTCGACTAATAAAACAGTTGTGCCATCTCGATTAATATCTTCAATTACTTGGAAGATTGTTTTAACCATTAAAGGAGCTAACCCCATGGATGGTTCATCTAGTAAAACTAATTTGGGCTTCGCCATAATAGCACGACCCATTGCGAGCATTTGTTGCTCCCCACCGGAAAGTGTACCAGAATGCTGTTTCTTCCGTTCTAGTAGTCTCGGGAAAATCTCATACACTTTTTGCATATCGCTATGAATCCCAGTCTTATCCTTACGTAAAAATGCCCCCAATTCTAGGTTTTCCTCTACTGTAAGATTAGCAAATACACGGCGTCCTTCTGGAACATGGGATATACCTGATTTCACAATAGATTGTGCTTGTTTTCCAGCAATGGATTTTTGCAGAAATTCTATTTTTCCTTTTTTCGGTTTTAACAATCCTGATAGCGTTTTCAATAAAGTACTTTTCCCAGCACCATTTGCACCGATTAGTGTTACAATTTCTCCTTCATTTACATCAATCGAAACTCCTTTAAGGGCCTGAATGTTCCCGTAAAATACATCTATATTTTCTACTTTAAGCATTGACATCGTGAACTTCCTCCCCTAAATAAGCCTCAATAACCTTAGGATGGTTACGGATCTCTTCTGGTGATCCTTCCGCAAGAAGCTGACCATGGTCAAGTACATAAATTCGTTCACAGACACCCATGACTAAATTCATATCGTGTTCGATTAGTAAAATGGTCAAATCAAATTTGTTTCGAATAAATGCGATTAAATCCATTAAATCTTTCGTTTCTTGCGGATTCATACCAGCTGCTGGTTCATCCAATAAAAGAAGTTTTGGTCCAGCCGCCAAAGCACGAGCTATCTCTAATCTCCGTTGCTGTCCGTACGGTAGATTTTTTGCCAACTCATCTTTGTACTTATCTAAACTGAAAATTTTCAAAAACTCAATAGATTTCTCTTCCATTTCTTGCTCCCCTTTAAAATGGGATGGCAAGCGTAATACGGAGCTGAGTATATTATGCTTAGCAAGTGAGTGATAGGCTACTTTTACGTTATCTAGTACTGAAAGTTCATTAAAGAGACGAATATTTTGAAACGTTCGGCTAATCCCTTTTCTAGTAACCTTAAAAGGAGGTAAACCGTTTACTCGTTCACCTTTAAAAATGATATCTCCCTCTGTTGGTTCATAAACTCCCGTTAACAAGTTAAAGCTGGTTGTTTTCCCGGCACCATTCGGACCAATCAGACCAACTAATTCTCCCTGATTTAACACCATATTTAAATTTTGAACGGCTTTTAAACCACCAAACTGAATACCCGTGTTTTTCACTTCTAATAAAGGCTTATTTTCCATGTTGACCGCCTCCTTTTGGCGTTCTCCATAGCTTGAAATAATCTGTAATTTCCATCGTACCCATCAGCCCCTTAGGTCGATACAACATTACTAAAATTAACACAAGACTATAAATAATCATTCGGGTTTCAGGATATCCTTGCAGATAGGTAGAAACTACCGTTAATAATATAGCTGACAGTACAGCACCTGATAGACTACCAAGACCACCTAGAACAACGAATATAAGAATATCAAAAGACTTTAAAAAGCCGAATTGACTCGGTTGGATAATATAAAAGTTATGGGAAAATAAAGCACCCGCTACACCAGCAAAGAAAGATCCGATTGCAAATGCAATTACTTTATAATAAGTAGTATTTATCCCCATCGCATCCGATGCGATTTCATTTTCTCGAACAGAGATTGCCGCTAAACCATGTCTCGAGTTGGTAAAATTGACGATAACTACAAGGGTAATAACGAGACAAACAAACGCATACGTCCAAGTAGTCAAGTGGGAAACTTGCATCCCAGCAGCGCCACCAACTGCATCAATATTTAAGAACACAATTCGAATGATCTCTGCAAATCCAAGTGTTGCAATTGCCAAGTAATCTCCTTTGAGTCTTAAACTTGGAATACCAACTATTAATCCCGCTAGAGCAGCTACAATACCCCCTACAATAATAGCAACTACAAATGGGAGATGTAATTTCATAGTGACAATAGCTGAAAGGTAGGCACCTACAGCTAAAAATCCAGCATGACCTATGGAAAATTGTCCAGTTATACCGATTACCAAATGTAGGCTTACCGCTAAAATTATGTTGATGGCAATTAATATAAGCGTATTAGAATAAAATTGATTGATGATTTCAGTTGAAATCAAGATCTGCACAACTGCGTATACTAATACTGCTACTATAATAAATGGCCAAAACTGTTTTGACTTTTTCATAATTATGTACCACCTACACTTTCTCTCGTGTATTTTTTCCAAAGATTCCAGATGGTCTAAAGATCAAAATTAATATTAAAATAATGAATGCCGCCGCATCTCTCCATAAAGAAAAGCCTAATGCACTAACAATCGTTTCTACAACTCCAAGTACCAGACCGCCAACCATTGCTCCAGGAATTATCCCAATTCCTCCAAGAACCGCGGCAACGAATGCTTTCAATCCTGGAATAACACCCATCAAAGGATCAATCTTTGTGTAATACACTCCAAAAATTACACCAGCAGCACCTGCTAAAGCAGAACCAATAGCAAATGTTGCAGAAATCGTATTATCTACATTAATCCCCATAAGCTTCGCAGCTTCAACATCATGTGAAACAGCTCGCATCGCTTTTCCTGTTTTCGTTTTGTGTACAATGAACTGTAGCAAGATCATCAGTACAACAGAAACCGACAGAATAAGAACAGATTGAATGCTAATTTGTGCCCCTAAGAATTCAAAAGATTTATTGGAGAAAATATTAGGATATGCTTCTGGTTGAGCCCCTCTAATATAAATCACACCATATTCAATCAATAATGAAACACCGATTGCCGTAATAAGTGCTGCAATTCTTGTTGCATTTCGTAAGCGTTTATACGCAATACGTTCAATAATTACACCAAATAATGCACAGGCTGCCATCGATAAAATAAGCGCCGGGAAAAAACCTAACCCAAAGACAGTAATCGAATAGAATCCAATGAAGGAACCAACCATGAACACATCACCATGTGCAAAGTTGATTAATTTAATAATTCCATAAACCATCGTGTAGCCAAGGGCAATTAATGCATATATACTGCCGAGTGAAATACCGTTAATCAATTGCTGTAACCATTCCATAAAGTTTCACTCCTAAAATTTCTAGATTTCAACTTAGAATAAAAAGAGGAGGGATATAATCCCCCCTCTATAAATAGGCTTATCTTAAGGATTAACTTTTGTGTTAAATACTTGTTTTCCATCTACAAATTCAATAATTACAGCTGATTTTATCGGATGGTGATTCTCATCAACAGAATATAATCCTGTTACTAGTTCTAGTTGATCAGTAGCTTCGATCGCTTCTTTAATCTTCGTGCCATCTGTAGAACCAGCGCGTTCAATTGCATCTTTTAACAAATAAACCGAATCGTAGCCAAGTGCGTTGAATGAGTTAGGCTCTTTTCCATATTTCTTATTAAAGCTCTCCGCAAATGCTTTCGCTTTTCCATCTGGATCATCCGCTGAATAGGCAGTAATAATAAACGTATTATTTAATGCATCTGCTCCTGCCAAGTCAACGATTGTTGGAGAATCCCAACCATCTGCTCCCATCAATGGAACATTAATACCTAATTCACGAGCTTGTTTAACAATCAATCCTACTTCTTCATAATATCCAGGAATAAATACAAATTCAGGATTAGAAGATTTGATGCGCGTTAATGTAGAACGGAAATCCGTATCTTTTGCAACATAAGACTCTTCCGCAACAATAGTACCTCCAGCTGCTTCAAAATCTTTAATGAAAGAAGCCGCAAGACCTTTCGCATAATCACTAGCATTATCCGCATATACTGCTGCTGTTTTCACTTTTAATTCATTAGAAGCAAAGTTTGCAGCTACTGTACCTTGGAAAGGGTCGATAAATGCTGTACGGAATGTAAATGGATTTACTTTTCCATCATCTCCAACAGTTACAGTTGTACTTGTACCGGAAGGAGAAATCATAGGTGTTTTAGTATCAGTTGCAATTTGTACTTGAGCAACTGAGGCACCGCTTGTAGCAGCTCCTATAATCGCGACTACTTTATCTTGACTCGTTAACTTAATCGCAGCACTAGTTGCTTCCGCAGCGTCCGATTTATTATCAACTTTAATAAGTTCGATTTTTTTTCCATCAATACCACCATCAGCATTGATTTCCTCTACAGCTAGATCGATAGCATCCGCTTCAGATGTACCATAGGAAGCTACTGCTCCAGAAAGCTCAAGATTGGCTCCTATTTTAATGGTTTCCCCTCCATTAGCACTACTACTTTCCCCACCTTTTGAACTACTACCTTCTTCCCCTGCTCCACATCCCGCTAGCATCCCCACTAGCAAAGAAGAAGCAAGAAATAATGAAGCAAATTTCGATTTCTTCATAAAATAAAACCCCCTTGTTTTAGTTTGATAATTCTGAATATATAAGTCATACTACTTACCATTCTCTTTTTTTGGTAAGAAACTATTCAGAATTGATCAAGTTATTGTTGTGAACAACTTCATTGTAAAACAAAGTTTATATCCAGTCTATACATATTTTTCTTTTTCTTCGGAAATTTCAGATATTCTATTAATATAATAATATAAAAATCATAGAAAAGCTTTAGAAATAAGCATTTCTCTAGCATTTTTATTCTAAAATATTATCCAAAAATCATCCTATTTATCTTTAAAATATATGACTTTTTTTATCAATATGACTAATATATTTGTTACTTTTTTCTAATAAAAGAAATATATGATTATTTTTACTTTTCACTTTTTGTCCTGTATACTAGTAATTAGTTCGACATCCGCAATAAATGGAAGGTTCAATACCACCTTCATGCAGCAATACCTCAGTGACCAACAACCTGTTGGTCCGAACCAATTGAGAGTTTACTAGATATTTAGCCTCATTTAATTTTCATTTTTTCACTAATGTAAAAGCTATATGGAGGTTATTACAGTCTGTTAAACCGGAATAAAAAGGAGAGATAAAAATGGTACAAAAGTTACCTAATCGTGAAGATGTGAAAGTGGAAGAAACGTGGAATTTAGCTGATTTATTTGCAAGTGAAGAAGACTTTACAAATTTTTTAGAAGAAATTGAGAAAGATGTTCAGATATTTTCAGAAAAATACAAAGGTTCCATAAATAGTCCTTCTTTAGTAGCAGAAGCATTAACCGATTATTCCGCTATATATGAAAAAATTGTTCCTGCAGGGACATACGCTAGTCTCTCCCTTAGCACAGATCAAACAAACACGACTGCACAAATGAGAGCCAATAAATTTAGCTCCCTTTCCGCTAAGATTAGTAGCGAACTTTCTTTTGTAACGAGTGAATTAGTAGAGTTACCAGATGAAATCATGGTAGAAGCGACGAAGCTTGCACCTAACTTCCAACTTTATCTAGACAAGTTATTAAAGAAGAAAAAATACCAATTGCATCCCGAAGTCGAGAAAACGCTTGCAGCATACTCTGCTTCCTTTAATGCGCCATACAAATTATATAATACGACCAAAATGCAGGATATCTCTTTCGACAATTTTGAAGTAGACGGAAAATCTTATCCATTAAGCTATGTGTCTTTTGAGAATGATTGGGAAGCCGAACCAGATCCTGCTCTAAGAAGAGCTGCATTCGAGTCTTTTTCTTCGAAGTTAAAAGAATATCAACATACGACAGCTATAACCTATGACATGCATGTACAAATGGAAAAAACAACCGCTGATATTCGTGGATATAATACCGTTTTTGATTACTTACTTTTCAACCAAGAAGTAGATCGCACTCTTTACAATCGTCAAATTGACCTGATTATGAATGAACTCGCACCCCATATGCGCAAATATGCAAAATTGCTTCAAGAAGTACATGGCTTAGAAAAAATGACTTTTGCAGATTTAAAAATTTCCCTGGATCCTAACTATGAGCCTACTATTTCGATAGAAGAGTCGAAAAAGTATATCGATGATGCATTGGCTATTATGGGCGAAGAATATTTGGAGATGGTGGATCGCGCCTATAAAGAGCGTTGGATTGATTTTGCACAAAATACTGGCAAGTCAACAGGCGCATTTTGTTCTAGCCCATATGGTAACCATCCATATATCCTTATCTCATGGTCTTCTAGAATGAATGAAGTATTTGTACTTGCTCACGAGCTCGGACATGCCGGTCATTTTTATCATGCAAATAAAGAACAATCAATTTTCGATGCAAGACCTTCTTTATATTTTATAGAAGCTCCTTCCACAATGAATGAGATGCTTGTAGCAAATCATTTACTAAAAAGCTCCGATGATCCGAAATTTAAACGCTGGGTGATTGCTTCTATTGTGGCGCGCACTTACTACCATAATTTCGTGACGCATTTATTGGAGGCAGCTTATCAACGCAAAGTATATGAACGTGTTGATCAAGGATTGAATGTTAACGCTCAAATATTGAATGACTATAAACGAAGTGTATTGGAAGAATTCTGGGGGGATGCAGTAGAAATATCGGACGGTGCTGAACTTACGTGGATGCGCCAACCGCATTACTATATGGGACTGTATCCTTATACGTATAGCGCTGGTTTAACAATTTCTACACAAGTCGCAAAACGTATATTAAACGAAGGACAAGTAGCTGTAGATGAGTGGACAAGTGTATTAAAAGCAGGCGGTACTAAATCACCTGTAGAGCTTGCGAAAATGGCTGGCGTAGATATCACAACAGAAGAGCCATTGCGCGATACGATTGCTTATATCGGTTCTCTTATCGACGAGTTAATCAGTCTTACAGAAGAAATCGAACAGTAAGACTAAAAGTAAAAAAGGAGCCTGAAGTGAATGACCACTTCAGGCTCCTTTTTATGTTTTCCAACTAAACAATGAAAAATTCCAACTAAATGCTCCAAAATTCCAACTAACAAGCTGTATTTTCCAACTAAACTTCATTTCCTCAAGAAAAAAAGCTAAACCGTCTCCGGTTTAGCTTGCTTTCCCTACTTTTACTCTCTTCACAAATAAAGACAATACTAATGCAACTAAAGTAACGAGCGTTGCGATAAAGAATGTGTGGTTAATACCTTCTAACATCGCTTTCATACCTAAATCTATTTTAAACTGAGCAAGTCCTTCTTGAGTTGTTGGCATATTACCTGCTGCTGCCGCCTCACCAGCAAGTCTCTCCGCAGAAGTCTCCATACGTGCATTCATAATCGTTAAGAAAATCGCAGATCCAATTGCTCCGGATACTTGTTGCAATGTATTATTCATCGCAGTACCATGTGGATTCATCTTCATTGGTAATTGATTTAAGCCATTAGTCATAATAGGCATCATAACCATCGACATACCAAACATACGAAGTGTATAAATTCCCATGATGTAATAGTAACTAGTATCTTGCGTAAATTCACTCATGAAATGTGTAGCAACCGCCGTAATCGTTAGGCCAGTGATTGCTAATATTCTAGCACCATATTTATCAAAAATCTTCCCTGTGATGGGTGACATAACTGCCATCGCAAGTGCTCCAGGTAGCATCAATAAACCTGAATGGAACGGTGAAATTCCACGAATTGTTTGTACATAAAGCGGAGTTAAAATCATTCCAGAAAACATCGCTGCCGATACCACAATCGAAATAATCGATGACAAAGTAAACATTGGATATTTATAAATTCTAACATCCAACATTGGTTCTTCTAGTGTTAACTGTCTCCATACAAAAAGAACAAGTGCGATAAATCCGATGATGATTGTTCCATAAACGATTGGGGCTCCCCAACCTTTATCCCCTGCAGTACTGAAACCGTATAATAATGATCCAAATCCTATACTTGATAAAATAAGGGAAAATACATCTAATTTCACTTTACTATTAGGTGTAATGTTGCGAAGTTTAAAAATAGCAAACAATAAAACAATTACCGCGAACGGTAATATTACTTCAAATAGTGCTCGCCACTCGGCATGTTCTAATATAAAACCTGATAAAGAAGGTCCAATTGCCGGAGCTAAAATCATAACTAGCCCAAACATACCCATCGCAGCTCCGCGTCGTTCAATTGGGAATGCAGACAACATAACATTCATAAGAAGTGGCATCATCATTGCTGAACCTGCCGCTTGAATCATTCGTGCTGCGATCAATACTCCAAACACCGGAGCTAGAGCCGCTAGTAATGTACCAACTGTGAAAAGTACCATCGCCGTGATAAATAATTTTCGATTGGAAAATCTTTGTACAAAAAAGGCACTGGCTGGTATTAAAATACCGTTAATTAACATATAGCCTGTTGTTAACCATTGTACAACAACTGGTTTTACATCAAATTCGATCATTATCGTTGGTAAAGCTACATTTAATAGTGTATTATTCAAAAACGCAATGAATGCTCCTACAAAGAGGATTGCAATCATTGCATATGGGGGTTTTTGTTGCGTTTCTTCCATTACTTTCATTCCTCCTATTTCTTTAAAGCTTCGTTTCTGTCTTATAACACTTGAATATTTTATACTCATCGTCCAAAAAAAGCAAATAAAATATTTTAATCAACTAAAATAGTTTGATAAACGTTGATTTAACAGTTATTATAGGAATTATACTACTAGTCTAAAGGTGATTATTTTATGAACACTAAAAAACAAAATGTATTAGTAGCGGCTCAAAAACTGTTTATTGAAAAAGGTTTTCGGTCCACTACTGTAAACGATATTATAGAAGAAGCTAATATTTCTAAAGGTACTTTTTATAATTATTTTTCCTCTAAAAATGAATGTATTATTGCCATTCTTGAAAATGCAAGACATGAAACGATGATAAAAAGAAGAGAAGTTCACGCACAGCAAAATAGTTCCGATATAAATGTATTATCGAAACAGATGTCAATTCGCTTCATTGTTTTTCAACAGCATAATTTAATTCCTCTTTTTGCATCTATTATTAACTCACAAGATGTAGATTTACGTGACTTGATTAAACTAAATTACCTTGAAGAAATTAGCTGGCTTTCCAGTCGATTAGTTGACGTCTTCGGTGAGCACACAAAAAAAGTATCGGTAGATTGCGCAGTACTTGCACTTGGTATGATTCAACAATTGCAGCACCCATGGATCAAACAATCCGCTAATATATCCTTTGATCAAATAATTCATTTTACCCTAAGACGAATTAAAACGATTATTAATGATATGGCAAATACAAACGATTTCATGCTTAGTAGCTCCTTTATCAAACTAAGTACTGTAACATCATCTGTAACAAAGGATCATGTAATCGAACTACTAGAAAACTTTTATTTGGAAGAAAAAGAATCTTTTTCACCAAATATCATACAAGCGGTTAAATTTGTAATGGAAGAATTGTCTACAGAAACACCAAGAATTTTTTTGCTAGAAAATATTATTCCTGCTTTGACTGAAAGCTTTAAAGGAAGTCAGCTTGAAACCAAATCTACAGTTATTATTTATAAACTATGGACACTTATAGATGGATGGAAAGTAGGTCAAGCATAATGGACAAAGTGATTTCCCAATATCAAGAGGATGAAAATGTGATGATACAGTTGTTTGCTAGCTGGTGTGCAAACCATCAATTAGATGCATCAACGTTGTATGCACAAGCATACCCCCAGCAGGAAAAGAATTTACTTCTTGAGAAAGCGATTGAAGAATTGGAACAAGATACAATAAAAATAGATACAGAAACACTTTTAAATGTGCTCCAACTTTTCGGCAATGAAGATCTTGCTTTCGTTGTTTCAGAAGAAGCGTCCAAACTTAAAAAGCACTAGTTTCTTTCACATTGGACGGTGGAAATTCAAAAGAAACGGATGAACTCGCCAAACTACATTAAGCAGCTTCTATGATCTAAGTTCGGTATTCTACTCGACTTAGGTCTTTTGTTGCACTTTCATTTCTAAATGATTTATTTTTACTAACCAAGTAAAAGTTTTCATAAGACAAAAAAATGCATAGGAATGCGACTTTATCGCATTCCTATGCATTAAACAGTTATACATGCTGGATATGGCTAGATGCTTTCTCTAGAAAAATCCGTTGACTATTCATCCTCTTTCCATCTATTTCTTTATAATGATAAATCCCATGTAAATCTTGTACCCGCGCTTTTACATTATCCTGTAGTTCGATATCTAAAATTTCCATTACTCGCTTTTTAATAGCTGGCGCCAGCACAGGAAACAAAATCTCCACTCGCTTGACCATATTGCGGGTCATCATATCTGCAGAAGATAAATATAATCTACTCGATCCATTTCTATGAAACCAATATATTCTAGAATGCTCCAAAAATCTTCCTACGATACTCGTAACCGTTATGTTTTCACTTACTCCAGCGATTCCAGGGCGTAAACAACATATACCACGTACAATCAAATCGATTTTTACTCCAGCAGCTGAAGCTTCATACAACTTAACGATTAAATCCTTATCCGTCAGTGAGTTCATTTTAAGCTTAATATGTCCATTGGTATAAGCTCGATGATATTCTATTTCTTCATCTATCAAATATAAAAACTTGTCACGAATATCATATGGAGATACTACCAGCTTATTGTATCCTGGTTTATTTGTATAACCGCTTAAATAGTTAAAAAACTGTGTTGCATCAGACCCAATTTTCTTATTGGTCGTAATAATCCCCATATCTGTATATATTCGTGCCGTTTTATCATTATAATTTCCAGTTCCTAAATGAACAAATTGTTCAATACGATTGTTTTGACTTCTAATAACTAAAGTAATCTTCGAATGTGTTTTCAGATTATGCATGCCATAAATAACGAGACAACCAGCTTTTTCTAGTTCACGAGCCCAATGAACGTTGTTTTCTTCATCGAATCGCGCTTTCAGTTCAACAAGCACGGTCACCTGTTTTCCATTTTCAGCAGCTCTTTTTAATGCCAAAATAATCGGTGAATTACCACTCACTCTGTACAATGTTTGTTTAATCGCTAATACCTTTGGATCATCTGCTGCTTTATCTATGAAATCGATAATAGGTTGAAAAGATTCATATGGATGATGAAAAAACAGATCCTGTTTTAATGCTTTCGTAAAAACATCTTCATCCCCTGCTAAATCCTTTGGTGGCTGTGGAATAAAAGGTTCATAGAAGAGCTCGTTATAGTTCCCTTCAAAAAATGGGATAAAAGAAAATAAAAAAGTAAGATCAAGCGGTCCATGTATTTTGTATACATCATCTCGATGTATTTCTAGCTGCTCCAATAAATAGTTAAGTACCTTTTGCTGGATTTCGCTCGTTTTTACTTCAAGCCTACTTACTGCTCCCCACTTCCTTTTTTTAAGCTCTTTTTCTATTTCAATTAGTAAATCTCGTGCCCCTTCTTCATGAATTGTTAAATCTGCATTTCGAGTAATTCGAAAAGGATTGGCATGCTTTACTTCGTATCCATAAAAAAGCTTAGCTATATTCGCAATAATGACATCTTCTAATAATACTGCGGCAAAGGTACCATCCTTCGTTTTTACTTGGATAAATCTTCTTAATACAGAAGGGACTTGTACAATCGCAATTTTACTTTGTTCATGGTGCTTGCCTCTTCCACTTCCGTCTTCTACCATCACCAATATATTCATTGTTTTGCTTAATAATATTGGAAAAGGTCGGTAAGCATCTACTGCGACTGGAGTTAGTATCGGAAATATTTCTTCATCAAAAATGACTTGTAATTCTTTCACTTGTTCTATCGATAACTGAGAATACTTCCATAAGGAAATGCCATGCTGTGGTAGCTGATTTTCTACTAACTCTGTATAGATAGCCATCTGCCTATCTACAAGATTCTTAGTAATCGCTGATATTTGGGCCAATTGTTCTTTTGGGGTAAGCCCTGCTTTGTTTTCCGGTTTGTTAAAGCCAGCTCTCACTTGGTCTTGAAGCCCTGCCACACGCACCATAAAAAATTCATCTAAATTTGAGCTGAAAATAGCTAAAAACTTTAAACGTTCTAACAGTGGATTTGTATCATCTTCGGCTTCTTGTAAGACCCGTTCATTGAATGCTAACCAACTAATTTCCCTATTATTATAATTTGCATAATCGTTAAATGGATGATCATCTACTATTTTATCGTTCACAATATATTATCCTCCATTTCAGTTAAACACTAATATGACTTGATTATTTACTATTTTCTCCACATGTTTTTTTAATTTTTCGGCCTGGTATTTCTCTAACAGATAATTACCAACAACAGAAAAGGTCAGAACTATTTCATCTGAAGATTGCGTCAATGTAACTTGTTTAATATTGGAACGCCCTAGCACATCCATGCCTTTGGTAAAACGAATTAAAGCTCCAATATCCCGTAGTTTTTTAGCCTCGTTTGCTGGAATAATCTTTTTGTAAGTAGATACATACTGTTTAAACGTATCCTTATTTTTATAAGATGCGAGGAGCGCTATTATTAATCTTTCTTCATTGGAAATTCCATCTACGTTTAAGTTAGTTAATAAATAGAAAGTATGCTGACTTGCAGCATCTTGATCTATATGCTCACCTATATAAAATAATATGTATGCATAACGCAATAATTGCTCATTTTCTAACGACTCTATATAATTCCAATCAATAAATTGCTCATAAATTGTTGTAAAAATATCATATAAGTGCAATGTACTTTCTTCATTCACATGGAATTTCCCCAAAATATGACGAATGGCATCTTGCGCCACTTCATTCACTTGAAACTCTAATGGAAATTTCTCTGCTAATTCGGACAGAATAATGCCTTCCCTTAATCCTCGTTTGCTATAGATAAAAGAGGGTGCCTTTACCGTATCCATAAACAATCGGAAAGTTTCCAATGCGGGAACAATAATATCTGCTCGGTCACTCGATAGTCCATCTATTTTTTTTAGTTCGTCTAATGAGCAATCGGCAAATTGTGAGCTAATGTCTTCTAAGTCTATTGCTTGTAATTCATATTGATGAATACCATTCAAAGGAAAATCTTTTCGCTGCTGATCCACTTGCGCAATGTTACGTGCACTTCCTCCGATTGCGATAATCGGAACTTGTAAATTATGTAGCCATGTAAGCGGTTGAAGCTGGTCCATTACATAGTTACTTAATAGGATTCTTTCTTCTTGTGTCATTTCTGCATTTTCCATAAATCTTCTTTTTAATGACACTGTACCGAATGGTAAGCTATGCATATGGACTAGCTCTTTGTTCTTAAAGAACGTGATTTCCGTACTTCCCCCACCCATATCAATGGTTACAGCTGTTGGTATATTTGTTGAGTGAATAACTGCTAAATAGCCAAAATACGCTTCTTGTTCAGTTGTTAAAATGGATAGGGAAAAACCTAATTTGTCTTCTATGTATACTAAAATCTCTTCCCTATTTTCTGCTTGCCGAATCGCTGCAGTTGCAGCTGCAAAAACATGCTTAACTTGTATATCTTCCAGTATCTCCTTGAATTTCGCTAATGTTTCTAACAATAATTGAACACCGTCTTCATGTAAATTACCTTTTGAATCGATATACATACTGAGCCTTGCAACCGTTTTAATATTATGATGCTCTACTAATCCTTGTAATGAGTCGTAACTATATACTACGAGTCGAATTGAGTTCGATCCTATATCAATTATTGCTCTTCGATTTGTCATTGTGTCCATCAACTTTTGCTCCTCTATTATTTATTTTAAAACACTCCTGCCCGATATACTTGTAAATGTTTTGTAAATTTATTTGAAGCTTTATACTATTCATAGTTTGTTAAATTAACGTAATATTTTATGATTTTTTCCCTTGATCCTTTCGTATCATGTACAATAAAAGAAATCGATGATAGGAGGATTAACAGAAAGATGAAAAAGTTCACCAAAGAGGAGAACAGTTGGTCACTTTACGACTGGGGTTCATCAGCATATTCAATCATTATTACTACCGCAGTGTTCCCAATATTTTATAAATCTTCAGCAACAGCAGCGGGGGTAGATGCTGCTGATTCTACTGCTTACTTAGGGTATACGATTGCTATATTCACTTTTATATTAGCTATGCTTGGACCTATTTTAGGTACAATCGCTGATTATCGTGGCATGAAAAAGAAGTTTTTTACGTTTTTCTTTATACTCGGTGTGACATTCACAGCAATGCTTGCATTTGTACCGTTTGATAATTGGTTACTATTACTCATTTTCTATACGTTAGCTGCACTTGGCGCAACTGGTGCAAATGTGTTTTATGATGGTTTTATCGTCGACGTGACGACAAACGAACGAATGCATAAAGTATCGGCCCGTGGGTTCAGTCTTGGTTATATTGGAAGTACTATACCCTTTTTAGTAAGTATAATCATCATCGTGTTATCTCAACAGGGAATTATTGCGTTATCTACTACTAATGCTAGCCGAATCGCATTTCTCATTACAGCAATTTGGTGGGTTGTATTTTCTATTCCACTCTACAAAAACGTCAAACAGATTCATTTTATCGAACGAGAAGGAAAGCCTGTTATCCAAAGTTTTAAACGCTTAGGTAAAACTTTTAAAGAAATTCGTCAATATAAAGCATTGTTCTTATTTTTACTAGCATACTTTTTTTATATTGATGGAGTTGGTACCGTTATTAATATGTCTACCGCGTATGGCACAGATTTAGGTCTTAGTGCTACGAGTTTATTAATCATTCTTTTTGCAACGCAGGTTGTCGCAGCCCCGTTTGCTCTCTTATATGGGTGGCTTGCAGGAAAGTTTTCTGAAAAGAAAATGCTATATGTAGGAATTGTTGTCTATATTATTGTTTGTACGTATGCATTCTTCTTAGAAACCGTTGTGGATTTTTGGATTTTAGCCATGTTAGTTGCCACTTCTCAAGGTGGAATCCAGGCACTTAGTCGATCCTATTTCGGAAAACTGGTACCGAAAGAAAATTCCAATGAGTTTTTCGGCTTTTATAATATTTTCGGTAAGTTCGCTTCGATCATGGGACCGTTATTAGTTGCTTTCACTGCACAAGTAACAGGGAAATCGAACTATGGTGTATTTAGTTTAGTCATCTTGTTTATTATTGGACTCATCATTTTATCAAGAGTACCAGAGCCAAAGACTAGTCCTAGTGTAGATGAAGTGAGTGCAACTTAATCGATAAAAAAGAGAGGTAGTAGAATATTTCTACTTACCTCTTTTTTTACTACTTTTTAATAATGTTTTTTTACGATAAATGAAGTAGTGATTCCTACAGAAAGTACAGTAATACAAGAATATAACAAAGAAACTGATTCAACTAATAGACTACCTGCCGAAACGACTATTATGTCAATAGACAAAATACACAAACCAGGATTAAGATGCAACCGCTTCGCCATCATTTGCGCAAGCAAATCAGTTCCGCCAACTGTAATTTTAGACCGGAGCATACTGCCTACTCCAAGCCCGATCAATATTCCGCCGCTTAGCGCACCAACTATTTCAGAAGTAATAAATTTCTCACCAACGATATGTAATGGATATAAAAAATCAATGATTACAGACGAAATTAACAGTCCATGTATCCCATTGTAAAAAAACGCGCGAAAATATATCCATGCCAAAAGAAATATAGGTGTACTTATACATAAAATGGCGAGACCAACCTTCATATCCAGTAAATAATGGATGATCAAACCTAATCCAATTCCTCCACCGTCCAATAAATGAAAAGGAACTAAAAAGAGGTTAATACCTATTGCTATCAAGATACTTCCTATGATAATAACGAGCGATTTGTATATGAAAAACATTTTCCCCACCTTCCACTATTTCATGTATATGTTTTGACACACAAAAATACACAGGAAAATATAAGGCGTTTGAAAAAGTTCATTGCATATAAAAAATAAATCGTGGGTTAAGTTTTGGAGATTGCTACTTCTTCATATAGTTAGGAGTTATTTCACCATCTCCCAAAACTGTGCTGATGCTTTTGAAATAGGTTCTTCTTTTAATTTCATCAAAACTGGTTCCACACTAAAATCAAATTGTTGTAGCTCGTATATTCTAAAGTGTTCGGAGAAAAATGACTCGTAGTGCATTCTCGGAATAATGGAAATGCCAAGTCCTCGATTCACAAGCGCAACGACCATTGGAAGATCTCTACATTCTACAATAATATTTGGTTTCAACCCAAATTCATCAAAGGCTTTTTTTATATTTTCATGAAAAGAGTGTCCTTCCATTGCACCTAGCATGATAAACGGTAGATGGGCAATTTCTTTTAAAGTAGGTTGAGCGGAGAGAGAGGCTGTCCAACTATTAGGAACCATGAGAATGGCGGGCTGTTTATTCAAGGATTTTTTCACATATTGCTCCGTGTCATTTGGTCTTATTAGTAAAGCAATATCAATTTCTTTTTGTGTTAACTTCTTTAATAGTCCTTCCGAATCCCCGGAGAAAATGTTGATTTTGACTTGCGAAAACTCTGATCTAAATTCTGCAATATAATCAGTCAACATATTAGAACATGCTGACGAAACTCCAATTCGTACTATTCCAGCAGTACCTTCTTCTAATTCATGTATACGCCTTTTAACTTCTTCTGTTTGGTTTAATAATTGTTCGGCATACTGATATAACAACTGCCCTGTTTCGGATAACTCCCATTTTTGACGATAGCGATGGATTAAAGTTGTACCTAGCTCTGTTTCCAACTTTTTTAAAAGCTGACTTAATGGGGGCTGTGCAATATGCAGTATTTCTGCTGCTTTAGAAATGCTCCCTTGTTTGACGATTTCCCTATAATAATGTAATTGACGAATATCCATTTTCCCACTCCGTTATATGTTTTTTCATATGATGAGTATACCAAATATATATTTTTCGTATGACAAATTACGTGCTACTATGAAAAATAGATGAATTCTAGAGAGGAGAATAGGATGAATCATATAAATATAACCATCAAAAGACTTAGTTTATACGTAATTGGCCTGTTTTTTCTATCCCTTGGTGTCTGCTTCTCCATCCAAGCAGATTTGGGTGTATCACCAGTCTCTTCATTAGCATATGCATTTTCACTATCTTTCGGTTTATCGGTCGGGATGATGACAATAGTTGCAAATGTTTTATTTATTATTATCCAAGTAGTTTTGAGTAAACGATTCGATTTGAAAGAATCTATTGTACAATTAATTATTACATTTTTATTTGGATTCTTTATGGATACAACTTTATTTCTCGTGCAATTGCTACCTACACCTGAATCAATTTTAATGCGTTGTGTCTTTTTAATGATCAGTTTATTTGTTGTTTCAATAGGTTTACTCGGATATTTCAATGCTAAATTTCCGTTAATGCCGTATGATGCGTTAACGTATGAAATAAGTGAAAAATTTAATATGAAATTCAGTAAGGCGAAGATTTCTAGTGATTTGTTAAACGTTTGTGTAGCAGGTTTAGTATGTATTATATTCATACACTCATTAGGATCCATTGGTGTAGGCACACTAGTTGCTGCATATTTTATTGGTAAAATTGTAGGGTGGTTAATGACCCACTTCCAAAAATACTTGGTTCAATGGATTGCTAAAAATAATGAAGAAGAAATAAATATGTAAATATCAAAAAAGTATTAAGAGGTATGACTAAGTCAAACCGCTTAACACTTTTTAGGTAAACTTCAGTTATCAATTGATCAATCAATTTCGTAATTACTTTTGTAGTGCAAAAGTTGCCGGCATAACGACCGCTACTACTTCCCCTTTAGCACATAGCGTATCTCCAGCAAAAACTTCTGTTGTAACTTTCCATTTCTTCGGATGAATTTCCTCAATCGTTCCCACTGCTTTCAATGTAACATTTTGTGGAGTTGGCTTTAGGAAATCTACATGCAAAGAACCTGTGACAAATCTTGGTGGTGCCTCCCCGCTTCCAGGTTCAAAGCCATTTTTACGATGTAACGCAAGTGAAGCAGAACCCGTCCCATGACAATCGATCAGCGAAGCGATTAATCCGCCGTATACAAAGCCAGGAATCGCGGTATGCTTTTCGTTTGGATCATAAATTGTTTCCGTATGATTTCCGTTCCAAGCTGTTCGGAAATGATGCCCTTCCTCATTTAATCTCCCACAACCAAAACACCAAGCGAAATCCTCCGGGTAATCATCTTGAATTGCATGAACTTCATTTCTCATCATAAGTCCCCCTTTATGATTCCATACTACTATACTTTAATATATTTGAAAATTACAAAAAGAAGATAGATTAACTTGGATAAAAATTTATTTTTTTAAGGTTCATATAATAACAAAAATTTACTAAATTCATCTCTAACTCACCACAAAAACTGTAGACACTCTTTTCAGAGATTGTCTACAGTTTCATTTATCTATATAGTTCTTCTCTTCTATCCGAAAAGACTGGAATGCGCGCACGTATTTCTTCAATTTCTTCTAGATTTAGATCGAGGATTTCAACGCACTCCTCATTTGCACCATTCCATATAATTTCCCCCCAAGGACTTATGACCATGGAATTTCCACCAAATTCATTATGAGGATCGCTTCCCACACGATTCACCGCTATGATAAAGCTTTGGTTTTCGATTGCCCTTGCTTGCAAAAGTATTTTCCAATGATCGATTCGTTTAGCCGGCCATTGCGCTGGTATAAACATCACCTTAGCACCGTTTAACGAATGCGCTCTTGTCCATTCAGGAAAACGCAAATCATAACAAATGATTCCACCCATTTTGACTCCATCAAGCGTAAATACATTCTTCTCACTACCCGCTTCTAGGTATAGATGTTCATCCATTAATTTAATCAAATGAGCTTTGTCATATTCCCCTACTACTTCACCCAAAGCATTCGTCACATACATAGTGTTATAAAATTTGTCCCCTTTTTTGATCGAAACAGAACCTCCAACAATATGTATATTTAATTCTTTTGAGAGTTGAGATAATAATTTTTTCGTTTCTTCGCCGTTCACATCAGCGATTTCTTCTAGACGAGTTAGATCATAACCCGTATTCCACATTTCAGGTAATACCACTGTGTTTGCCCCTAAAGATGCGGCTTCTCTAATCTTTTCCTCTACCTTGAGAAAATTTTCTTTTGGATCACCAAAAACAATATCTAATTGAACACAAGCAACTTTCATCTCGACACCACCTATAGACATAATACTAAAAAGATTATAAGATTTGTCTAATATATGCAACTATTAAAAAAAAGAGGTTATGTACATGGACTTTTCAAATCGATTAAAAAATCTACCCCCACAATTTTTTGCTACACTTGTTCAAAAGGTAACAATCGCTGTAGCAGAAGGAAGAGATGTCATCAATCTCGGACAAGGAAATCCGGATCAACCAACGCCTGAACATATTGTAAAAGCATTACAAGATGCGGCTGCTAATCCTGGATCTCATCGATATTCCCCTTTTAGAGGTACAAATGATTTTAAACAAGCTGCTGCTGACTTTTATAAACGTGAATACAATGTCGATATTGATCCGAATACAGAAGTAGCCATTATGTTCGGCACAAAAATAGGATTAGTAGAATTACCACTCGCAATAATGAATGAGCAAGAGTTAATGCTTCTTCCAGACCCAGGATATCCAGATTATTTATCAGGTGCGGGACTTGCAAATGTTCGTTTTGATACGATGCCCTTACTTGAGGAAAATGATTATTTGCCAGATTACAGCCAATTAACAGAAGAACAAAAACAAGAGGCTAAACTGATGTATTTAAACTACCCGAATAACCCAACAGGTGCTATAGCAACTAAAGAGTTTTTTGAAGAGACAGTGAAACTGGCAAAAGAGTCGGATATTGCGATCGTTCATGATTTCGCATATGGTGCTGTAGGATTCGACGGTAAAAAACCTTTAAGCTTCATGCAAGTAGAGGGTGCCAAAGAAGTCGGAGTGGAAATGTACACACTGTCCAAAACATACAATATGGCCGGTTGGCGAGTTGGATTTGCAGTAGGAAACGCTAAAATGATTGAAGCGATCAATATCATTCAAGATCATTTATTCGTTAGCCTCTTCCCTGCAGTTCAATCTGCGGCTGCAACAGCACTTAATGAGAGCCAGCAATGTGTAGATGAGTTGGTTTCATTGTATGAAGGTAGAAGAAATGCATTAGTGGAAGCATGTTTAAAAATTGGCTGGGATATAAAAGCACCGAAAGGATCTTTCTTTGCATGGTTACCTGTTGCAAATGGGTATACGAGTGAAGAGTTCGCAGATTTGTTACTTGCTAAAGCAGATGTAGCTGTTGCTGCTGGTAATGGGTTCGGCACATTTGGCGAAGGTTATGTACGCGTGGGCTTGTTAATCGATGAAGAAAGATTAGTAGAAGCTGTGGAACGTATTGCTAAACTAGAGTTATTTTAAAAAATGAGGCTGTCTCGAAGGTATTACTTTTGAGACAGCCTATTTGTTAGTTAGGAGACTATACCAAATGGGAGCTTGGATTAGATGCTGGCGATTTAGCGCTTTTGTAATTAGTTTCAGAGAGGAGTTTCGCACGTTCTCAGGTGTTACTTTGCATGCGCAACGTTCGAGTTCATATACGTAACATTTTAGACCATTTGCGCAACGTTTCCTTTCAAACGCGCAACATTATTGACCGTTTGCGCAACGTTCTAGAATGGGAGTAACAATCATCGACGTCTCTACTTCTAGTAAACTAACTGTTCTGGAATTAGTTGCTTTCAAAGGCAAATTAGTTCTCAAGCTAATTTGGTTGCTTTTAGACTAGAACTGAGTGCTTTCAGCGATTGGTTCGTTGCCCTTTGCCATTAACTGGATTCAAGTCATCATATAACTAAATAAGATTTCTTTTTTAGCGACTTTTCAATCAAAAGTAAAAAGGGTTCCTCCAAAAAATCATCTTGGAATCACCCCATTTGCTCACTTCTCTATTCTTTTTGGTTCCATCGCATCTTTTTCTACTGGATAAAATTGATTGGCCCCTGTTTCTGTATCAAACTTTCGTTGAAATTCCATCCCCGTCACTTCTGCAAGAACAAGATCCACTGTTATAACTGGGTTTTCCCCCTTGATAAAATGGCCTCCAAAAATATTCCCTTTTTGGTCACACATCGTCCCGTGAAAATGAGTCTCGTATTCTCCTTCTCTCTTACAAATCACTCCCGTCCCTTGCAAAAATTCGATTGGTCCTTCCTTTACTACAAGGTCATTATATCCAACGCCAATTATCGAGGCTTCATTCGGTACCAAATACACAAACCCACTTTTTTGAAAGCTACCAAAACAGCTGATAATCGTTGCATATTCTATCTTATTTTCCGCACATAATTGTTCGATTCCTTCTAGCAGATCCGTTCCATATACTAATCTCGCACCAATTGTTTTGCCGAGTTGACCAGTTGCATAATTTACTCTAACTGCTGACATTTTTTCATCATCCTTGTATATTTATTTATTGATAATTACTTTAAACTATTTGAACAGAATATTTCAATTAGAAAAAATAAGTTGACTTTAGTAAATTGATATAGTAAATTAATTCTCATGGAACTGATGAAAAATTAAATAGCTTACATCTCTTATCAAGAGTAGCTGAGGGACTGGCCCGATGAAGCTCGGCAACCATCTACATACTAGTTATGTTGAAAGGTGCTAAATCCTGCAAAACAAATGTGTTTTGGAAGATAAGAGAGGACAAATATGTATTTTTATGTGCCTCTCTTTCTTTTGAAAGAGAGGCTTTTATATTTATTCAACATTCCTAATAATTATTAGGAGGAAGCAAGAATGAAAAAATTTGGATTACTAGTATCAAGCGTGCTATTAACTGGAGCACTTGCTGCATGTAGCAATGACTCTAATAGTGAAGATAAAGCGTTAGACGAAAACAAGCTAGTTATAGGTGTTACTGCTGGACCGCATGAACAAATCGTAGAAGTGGCTAAAGAGGTAGCAGCCAAAGATGGGCTAGAAATCGTGATCAAACCATTCTCTGATTACATCCTTCCAAACACAGCTTTAGCTGAAGGTGACTTAGATGCAAACAGCTACCAACACGAACCATTCTTAAACACATTCAATGAAGATCATGGCACAGACCTGGTACCAGTTGGAAAAACGATACTAAACCCAATGGGCGTGTATTCTAATAAATACAAGTCAATGGATGAACTTCCAGATGGCGCAACTTTCGGCTTACCGAATGATCCAACCAATGGAGCACGTGCATTGTTTATCTTAGAAGAAAATGGACTTATCAAAATTAAAGAAGATAAAAGAGAAACTGCTTCTATTTATGACATTGAGGAAAATCCAAAAAACTTAAAATTTATTGAGTTAGAAGCTGCTCAAATTCCAAAACAATTGAGTGAAGTAGACGCTGCAGCGATCAACACAAACTTTGCCCTTTCTGCTGGTATTAATCCAAAAGAAGATTCTATTTTACTAGAGTCATCGAACTCACCTTATGTAAACTACATTGTTGTTCGTGCAGAAAATAAAGAAGACCCAACGATTCAAAAATTTGTGAAGGCTTATCAATCAGAAGAAGTAAAACAATTCATCGAAGAAGAATTTCAAGGATCTGTATTACCTAGCTGGGATGAGTAAAGAATTTGAGAACGTTACCGTCTTCGGTAACGTTTTCTTTAGAAAGGAAGACATAGAATGATTGTTTTAGAAAATATTTCAAAAGAATTCAATAGTAAAAACGGCAAAGTAAAGGCAGTAAACAATGTTAATATCCATGTAAAAAAAGGAGAAATTCATGGCGTTATTGGATATAGTGGTGCTGGTAAAAGTACACTCATTCGCTGTGTGAATTTACTTGAAAGACCAACAGAAGGCAAGGTTTATATTAATGGAGTAGAAACCACTTCCCTCCCCCTTCCCAAATTACGTGAAGCTCGCAATAAAATAGGCATGATCTTCCAAGGATTCAACCTACTAAAAACAGCTACAGTTTATGATAATATTGCGATACCTCTTAAACTTCTTGGTTATAACAAAGCAGAAGTTCAAAATAGAGCAGAAAAATATTTAGAGATTGTTGGATTATCAGATAAACAAAAAAGTTATCCAAATCAGTTATCTGGTGGTCAAAAGCAACGTGTCGCTATTGCAAGAGCACTTGCCCAAGAGCCAGAAATTCTATTAAGTGATGAAGCAACTAGCGCACTGGACCCGGAAACAACCGACTCTATTTTAGATCTTCTATTAAAAATAAATAAAGATCTAGGAATAACAATTTTGCTTATCACCCATGAAATGAACGTCATCCAAAAAATTTGTGATCATGTATATGTAATGGAAAATGGCCATGTCGTAGAACAAAATAATGCAATTCAATTATTTACAAAACCTACGCATCCGACCACGAAAAAGTTTTTAAGTACGATTAGTCAGCGCAATCTATCCCCTACTTTAATTTCGCAGTTACATGTGACGGGAGCGGTAACTCGGTTAACATTCGTTGGTGAAAGCACTGGGCAGCCATTACTGGCAGAAGTAAGTCAAAGATTTAATGTTAAACCAAATATACTAACTGCCAATATTATCGAATTGAAAAATGGCATTGTTGGAAACATTGTCATTCATTTAATAGGAGAAAAAGACCAAGTAAACGCTGCATTACAGTTTTTAGAAGAAAGCGGCGTGGGTGTTGAGAACTTGGAGGGACAATCATGAGCAGACTAGACACATTTATCAACCAATGGCTTCCGATCATCGGAAAATCGGTCATTGAAACATTTCAAATGGTTGGAATTTCTTTGTTTTTCTCCGTACTTATCGGAATACCGCTAGGAATTTTAATCGTATTAACTAGACCAGGACAAGCTTTGGCAAATAAGTTTTTATATCAAACAAGCAACCTATTGATCAATATACTTCGTTCAATTCCATTTATCATTTTACTATTTTTTATTCTACCGTTTACGAAAATTATCGTTGGTACGACTATTGGGGTAAAAGGCGTAATCGTCCCTCTCGTTATTTATACTGCGCCGTATATTGCACGTTTAATGGAGTCTGCGCTACTCGAAGTGGAAAATGGTGTAATTGAAGCTTATACAGCGATGGGTATTAAAACTAGATCGATAATATGGCATGTATTATTACGCGAAGCACGCCCTTCTATTATTTTAGGTTTAACCATTTCTACTGTTAGTTTAATAGGAGCAACCGCAATGGCTGGTATGGTCGGTGCTGGAGGTCTTGGAGATTTAGCTTATCGTTTCGGACATTTGCGTTATGAAGTCGATGTTATGTATGCAACTGTCTTCATATTAATCATTCTTGTTCAAAGCATTCAATCTATTGGGAATAGACTTGCTGCAAAACTGAAAAAAGATTAGTTGGAGGTTCTTACATGTCGAACAATTTATATGTAGAAAAGAATGGCGCTATTGCTACTCTAATTTTTAATCGTGCAGAGAAGAAAAATTCATTTTCCCTTGCTATGTTTAAACAGTTAGGAACAATATTAGAGGAATTGCAAATGGATTCCCAAGTTAAAGTACTGATCTTAAAAGGTGTTGACGAAACAGCTTTCTCAGCAGGTGCAGACATTTCGGAGTTTCTAGAAAATCGCTTTTCTGCCAGGAAAGCAAAAGATTATAATGATGCGACGCTCGAATCGATTGAAAAACTGTATCGTTTTACAAAGCCTACGATTGCCCTTATTAAAACTTTGGCAATCGGTGGTGGCTTAGAGCTTGCTAACTCCTGTGATTTTAGATTTGCAACAGCTGGCAGTAAGCTTGGCATTACGGCCGCTAACATCGGCATTATTTATAATTTGACGAGCACCAAACGTTTGGTGAACTTAGTCGGACCTTCAAAAGCAAAGGAATTATTATACACGGCTAAATTGATTCGGGCCGAAGAAGGAAAAGAAATCGGCTTAATCGATTATGTTTATGAAATGGATGAAATTGAAGAAAAGTGTTTAGAATTTGCGGGACAAATTATTCGTAAATCCTCTGTTGCAAACAACGGCATTAAACAAGTTATCCAATCGATTATTGATGGAGAAAATGCAGAAACAAAGGAAATTGAGCAACTTATTTTGGATTCATTTAGTTCAGAGGATTATAAAGAAGGCATTGCTGCGTTTTTAGAAAAAAGAAAACCTAATTTTTCATAAGGAGTGGTACGCATGTCAAACTTAGATTTATTGCTTAAAAATATTAGTTCCAATGAAAAATATCCAATAAATTTTGCAGAATTGGAACAAGCGGCTAAAGAGAAATTAGAAGTCGGTCCTTTTGGTTACATACGCTCTTCAGCTGGCGGTGAAGAAACACTTCGAAAAAATACGGAATCATTCGCTAAATATTCTATTGTTCCTAGATTTCTAAACGATGTATCTTCCTTAAATACTGAGATTACATTGTTCGGGCAAATATACCCTCACCCTCTTTTTGTCGCTCCAGTTGGAATGAACAAAATCGCACATGAAGACGGAGAAATAGCAGTAGCAAAAGCAGCGGCGAAGTATAACTTCCCTTATATCCAAAGCACAGTTTCTAGCTATTCAATAGAAGAAGTTGCTGCAGCGACAGAAGGAAGCACCAAATGGTTTCAATTGTATTGGTCCAAAAATAAAGAAATCTCCTATAATATCGTAAAAAGAGCTGAAAAAGCTGGGTACAAAGCGATTGTCGTAACAGTTGATACTGTGATGCTCGGTTGGCGTGAAGAAGACGTGCGCAACCAATTCTCTCCGCTGAAAAAAGGAATCGCAAAAGGGAATTTTATAACAGATCCTGTGTTTATGGCTTCCCTTCCCGATAAAACGGAGGATTCTATTATTAATGGGATCGTAGATTATCTATATCATCCTTCATTAAATTGGGACGCTATTGCCGAACTGAAAGAACAAACTTCTTTACCGATACTGATTAAAGGCATTCTGCATCCAGAAGATGCAAAGCTTGCAATTGAAAAAGGAATCGATGGCATTATCGTATCAAATCACGGGGGACGCCAGTTAGATGGTGTAGTCGCAAGCATTGATGCCCTTCCTGAAATAGTGGAAGCAGTCGATGGTAGAATTCCGGTGTTATTTGATAGTGGTATCCGACGTGGCGCGGATGCATTGAAAGCTCTTGCACTTGGCGCTACTGCTGTATGTATCGGTCGCCCTTTTGTGTGGGGATTAGCTGCTGGTGGTCAAGCAGGCGTAGAACGGGTATTAGAAAGCTTCCTGCAAGAAACTAAAGTCTCCATTTCTTTAAGTGGTGTAAGTCATGTCAATGATCTTCACAAGTTGAAAGTAGTTAAAAGCTGAGGGTTTATCCCGCATTAACGGGCAGTAAGATGAAGTTTCACTTTATTAAAGGTGGTAAGTTTAGATGGAACAGGCATTGAAAGGTATGAAAGTGGTCGACTTATCTCAAGTATTAGCCGGTCCCTATTGCACGATGGTTCTGGGAGATATGGGAGCGGACGTTGTTAAAGTAGAGAAATTCCCACTTGGGGATGACACTCGTACGATGGGTCCATATATAAAGGAAGAAAGTTATATGTATATGATGGTAAACCGCAACAAACGCGGGGTTTGCCTGAATTTAAAAACAGATGAAGGTTTGCAAGTTTTATATAAGTTAATAGAAGAAGCTGATGTTTTTATAGAAAACTATCGTCCAGGCGTTACGAAAAAACTTGGCATCGATTATGATACGCTGAAATCGATCAATCCAGGGCTGATCTATTGTTCCATTTCAGGTTATGGTCAAACAGGTCCATACAAGAATAAAGGCGGATTTGACATTATGGCGCAAGGTTTGTCTGGTCTAATCGATATGACCGGTGAACGTACTGGAAAACCTGTTAAAGTTGGGATTGCCATTCATGATATCGCAGCTGCCCAAACGGCTATTCAATCCATTTTAGCGGCCTATATTCACCGTCTAAAAACTGGGAACGGACAATATATCGATGTTTCACTAGTCGATTCGGGTCTAGCTTGGACAGTGTGGGAAGCGGCTGCCTATTTCGGTAAAGGCGAAGTCCCTCGTAGGAATGGTACAGCACATCGTGTATCTGCTCCATATCAGGGCTATAAAACAAAAGATGGTTTCATCCTTATAGGTGCAGCAAATCAAAAACTATGGGAAAAATTTTGCTTGTCTGTGATTAATAAACCTGAATGGATCAAGGATAAACGATTTTTAACGAATAGTATACGAGCACAGCATGTAGATGAATTGGAAGTTGAGTTGGAGAATGTATTGAAAGATCATGATTCCTCCTACTGGCTGGATCTGTTAGACAAAAATGGTATCCCTTCTGGACCAATTTACTCGTACGATCAAACACTTGCAGATGAGCATATTCTTTCACGAGAAATGATTTTAGAATATGAGCACCCTGTTGCTGGTGCGATGAAGACACTTGGCTTCCCTGCTAAATTCTCAGAGACGCCAGGTCAATTTAAAAGCCCCGCTCCCCTTCTTGGTCAGCACAATAAAGAAGTGTTAACAGAGCTTGGTTATTCGATCGAAGAAATTGATGCTTTCCAAAAGAAGCATGTCCTTTCCTAGATAGTGTGACTAAATTAAAAACGTTTACTCGAATTGAGTAAACGTTTTTTAATTGGTTAAGAAACTGTAGAAGATTTAGATAGGTGGATAGCTTTTTCAAGTAGCATAAGGAACGGCATGTTTTTATTTTAATCGTGTTATAGGGAAACTGTGTGGTAGTCAGTTGTAGGAAGTATTCGCTGGGATTTCCGCTACAGGGCGGACGCTTTCCGCGGGCACGGCTTCCATCTCCTCGGAGCTTTCGTTCCTGCGGGGCTTTCAGCTCGTACTGTTCCCGCCGGAGTCGCCATCCCTTCGCTACAATCCAATATAGTTTATATTTACTCCATAATAAGACACTAAATTTAGTACTATGCTGCATTTTCTATGGGTGAAAACCTTTCATTAGTGGAATAAGATATACTATCTAGCGATTGTTATCCATTATTGGGAACTGCCATTGCTTGAATGGTTTATAGCAACCTTTCCTATAATTTATACTGTACATAAAATGATTCTAAATAAAAAACTGCTGGACAGTTGTAAATAAATTAAATAGCTTTTTTGCATTTAATTATGGATTAGTTAGCAAGTTCTATTGATTGAAGCGTAAGGCGGCGACACCTGCGGGATCAGCGGGACAGGTGAGACCCCGCAGGAGCGTGCGACGAGGAGGCTCACCTTCCGCCCCGCGGTAAGCGTCCGCCTGGAGCGGAAATCAAGTGCCTTTGCCGTATCTCTTTACGACGCTATTATGTGCGTTATTCTATTTTATCGTTCTCATAAGCTTAATTGGGCAGACGATAGGCGCTAGCGCTTTTGTTATGAGCAGAAGTTTTATAAAGGGACCATAAAGTGGTAAGATTAAATGGAGATATCATTAAAAGAAGGTAATATAAATGGTAAAGCGTTTAGTTGTAACGGGTTATAAAGCACATGAATTAGGAATCTTTAATGATTCGCACCCAGGTATTCCAGTTATTAAGCAAGCGATAAAAAACAAATTGATCACTCTTATGGATGAGGGATTGGAATGGGTAATACTAAGTGGACAGCAAGGTGTCGAAACTTGGACGGCCGAAGTCGTGCTCGAATTAAAAGAGGAATTTCCATCCTTAAAGTACGCCATCATCACCCCTTTTTTAGAGCAAGAAAAGAATTGGAATGAGCTGAAACAAGAAAAATATAGAAGCTTATTATTTCAAGCCGATTATGAAACAAGTTTAACGAAAAGACCGTATGAAGCACCTTGGCAATTCATCGAAAAAAATAAATTTTTACTTCGTAATTCAGATGGTATACTTATTGTTTACGATGAAGAAAATGAAGGATCTCCAAAATTTATAAAAAAATTAGCGGAAGCATACATGGAGAAGGAAAATTATACACTTTTTACGATAGATGCTTATGACCTTCAAACGATTGCGGAAGAAATAGCAGAAGAAACGAGGAATGATTTTATATGAGCAATCAACAGGTAGTATGTGAAAGATATGATAAAGAAACAGAAGAACTAGTATCTAAGGATTCGATGGAATTCTTAGCAACTCCCCTTTCCCATTTCAAGGAAAAGAAAAACGAATACGCTTATTTACAAACAGAAAACTTAAATGCTTTAAAAGTAGATGGTCTTGTCTTAGAATACGACGAAGTATTTGAAGTATACACAGCAATGTTTGGACTAGCTGTACAAAAGAAATTGGCATCCAAAATAGCGACATACTTAGACAAACATTATAACAAAGAAAAAATGAACTATAGCATGATGTTCTCAGGAGATGAAGGCTTATGGGAAATTAATCTGCCATTAAATTACATCAATCAATTCAGCGAAAACTTTACGATAGAAGAAGCGTATCAATTTATTCAGTCCTTCATCACATCATTAGTGGAAGCACTCGAACTTTAATATATTTATCCAAGTGATTTTGTATATCAGCCATTCATTTGACCAAACTATAGAGGATGTCCCATCACATTTTCTACAAGGAGGAAATATCTGAATGAATCAAAACTCATTTGGTCAAGGTCAAACACATCAAAATATGCAAACTGGAAATGTACCACCACAAATGAATCATGGCGGTCATGAATTGTTCGATGTGCATGAAGTATTATCGACAGCTCTTTCCGGCTTGAATTTGAAAACAATACTTCGTCCACATGTGCAAGACCAAGAACTACTTAATATTTTAAATCGTCAATATGCATTTGCCTTGGATGAATATAATATTACGGTTGAATGTTTCAAAACAGGTAAAGATCCTTCCCACCCTACTTCTAGCTATAAAATGCAAGGTGGCAATGATTTCATTTATGGGATGAAGCCGTCTCAGCCGAAAAAGCCGATACAAGGACCAAATGAAATTACAGACGAAATGATTTCCGGGTATTTACTTGGTGCTGCAAAAGCTTCTGCGACAGCTAAAACTGCAGCAGCATTAGAAACAACGAATCCTGTTGTAAGACGTGTGCTTGCAGATTCTATTCCTAACTGTATTGAAATGGCATATGAGCTTGCCATTTATCAAAACAAGCATCATTACTACCAAGTTCCGCAGTTAACGCAGCAAGATATGCAAGATATACTTAATTCTTACGCACCTGGTCATCAATCGATGAACAACCAAGTACAATAATAGAGACTCATCCCTATTTGCAGTAGGGATGAGTTTTTATTATCCATTGTTTTCTTTCCATTTACGCTATAATAGATAGCAACTACATACAAAGAAAAGGTGAATGGAATGCGAGTTGCAATTTTTGACTTTGACGGAACACTATATGCAGAAGAAACATTCAAGCTGTTGATGAATCATTTAAAAGAACACCCCCTTTATCAAACAAAATATAAACGCTTTTACAGATCCATCGTCCCCCCTTATATTGCGAATAAAATAAGGCTCTATCCAGATGCCAAAATGAAAGCCCGTTCGATGCAATTATATATAGAAGCTTTTGATGGGATAGCAGAAAAAGAAATGGTCACGTATTTTGATGAGCTAACGACAGCCGTTCAAAAAGATTTCAATCAAACGGTTTTAGCAAGACTCGAAAAGCATCAAGCTGAAAATATACATATATTGCTTGTTTCTGGAGCCTATACGCAGTTTTTGCATCAGGTGACAGCTGGAATTTCTTTCAACCAAATTATAGGCACAGAAATTTTCTATAAAGATAGTAAAGTGGATACAAAAACGTTTATTGACCATGTAAATGGCACACGTAAAACGGAGCATATATTACAAGCATTAGAAGGACAGCCAATTGATTGGGAAAATAGTTACGCATACGGAGACAGCTTTTCGGACCTGCCAGTACTAGAGCTTGTAGGGAATCCTATTGCAGTAAAACCGGAAGAAAAACTTCTGAACGTAGCGAAAGAGCGTGGCTGGGAGATTATCTAAAGTTTAGGAATGAAGCTAATACATAGGGGTAAACTTATACTACCAACTATCATAAACGAGGTAAAGATGCATGAGAAACGGTAATTGCGATTTTTCTCCACTGAAAGAACGATTGATCAAAGAGCTTAAAGAAGTTTCACTTGAAGTTGATATAGGATTACAAACATTAGCGGAAGATAATTTCTGTCTATTAAGTAAATTAGCAACTATTAAAGAACATTTCGAAAAAGCAGAAGCGATGGCGGCTTCCTTCTATTTAAACTGCTATCTGTCTCCGTTTACTGATCGCTATTTAGATATCTCTACTGCCCTTCAACATCTTTCCAACCAAAGGCATGGTGCATTAATCGTGATTGAGCGAGAGGATGCTGTCGATACGATTATTCGTCCTGGTACTCCTATTGGCGCAAAGTTAACGCATTCTTTATTAGAATCCATCTTTTACCCAGGAAATCCTCTCCATGATGGTGCTGTATTAATTCGTAGTAATGAAATTCTTTCTGCTGCAAATGTACTTCCCTTGTCGGGCATATTTGTTGGTGAAAAAAAGCTAGGCACACGTCACCGTGCAGCAATTGGCTTATCGGAAAGGTCTGATGCGCTTGTACTCGTTGTTTCCGAAGAGACAGGAAAGGTTTCCTTTACCCTAAACGGAGAGCTCCATCCGATTATTACAACAAGCTCTGCTATCCTTTAACTTCTGTAATGCTATTAAGTTCAATCGTTTTCGAAATTATTGACGCAGAAGTCCAAAACCATTTTTACTTTTAACATAACATAAGAAGAGGGATGAATTTCTATATTCCTTTATCCTTACGTAGGAGGTGAAAGTATATGGGCTTTGGATATGGTGGTGGCTACGGCGGCTATAGCGGTGGTTATGAAGGTGGCGGCTATGGTGGCGGCTATGGTTCAAGTTTTGTATTGATCGTCGTGTTATTTATTCTTCTAATTATCGTAGGGGCAACTTTTATTTCATAAAAAGCACAACTGTACATTCATGTGAAATACGCACAAAGAGCAGATTTAAAACATCTGCCCTTTGTGCTGTTTTCTTTTATTATGCTTTATTGCATTCGTACATTTATATGCTTTTCTTGTAAATAGGCTTTAATTTCTGAAATCGTATAATCACCGTAATGGATCATTGAAGCTACAAGTGCTGCATCCGCATGACCTTCTGTGAAAACTTCCTCGATATGCTCAATTTTGCCCGCACCTCCAGAAGCGATGATTGGAACATTTACTTTTTCAGAAAGTAATTTAATCAACTCGATGTCATAGCCGTTTTTCATACCATCTTTATGGATGCTTGTACAAATGATTTCTCCAGCACCAAGATCTGTTGCTTGCTGCGCCCACTCTACAACATCCATTCCTGTTTTTTCATGACCGGAATGTGTATATACTTCCCATCTAATAATTTCTTCCTCTTCATTATAGATAGGCATAGCATCTAATCCTAAAACAACACATTGTTTTCCATAAATGTCGGCAGCTTCACGTAGAAGTTCAGGTCTCAAAACGGCTGCAGAGTTTACCCCAACTTTATCTGCACCAGCACGAAGTAAACGCTTAAAGTCATCTAAAGTGCGCACACCCCCTATTACAGAAAAAGGGATATATACTTGCTCAGCGACTTTTTGAATCCACTCCAGCTTAAGCTCTTGGTTTTTAAGGGAAGCGGTTGTATCCAGATATATTAATTCGTCTGCTCCATCTTCTGAATACTTTTTTCCTAGCTCAGCTGGATCTCCAATTATTGTTGGATTACGGAACTGTACATACTTTACTGCCTTATCATTCAATACATCGATTGCTGGAACAATTCTTTTTCTAAGCATATATGTTTAACTCCTCATTTACAGTAGTTGTCTAATAATTGAATGCCATATTTCCCGCTTTTTTCTGGATGGAATTGAACGCCCATTACTTGTTCATTCCCAATTACACTTGCAAAATCTAAACCATAATTAGTAACGCCTAGCACATCCTTTTGTTCGGTAGGATTTGCATAAAAAGAATGTACAAAATAGAAGTCAGTATTCTGTGGAATGTGTTGAAATAAGAAATGATTCTGTACATCCTTCACTTGGTTCCATCCCATATGAGGTACCTTTTCGACCATTTCTTTAAATACTGGAACGCTTCCTTTGATCAGTTAACATTCCACATCTCCCTCTTCACTTGTTTCTAAAAGAAGTTGCATCCCTAAACAAATGCCTAAAAGAGGAATCCCTTGTGCAACTGCCTCTTTCATATAGCTAGTCAAGCCTGATTCATTTAATACGCTCATCGCAACTTTTGCATTTCCAACGCCAGGTAAAATAAGTTTTGTGATTGCTTCATCGTGATCATCCGGTTTTGTAATAAGCTTCGTTTGATAATCTAGACGGTCGATTGCTTTTAAAACACTATGTAAATTCCCTGCTCCATAATCGATTATACCAATCATTGTTTTGCCTCCATTAGTAGTATTCTTCTATTATGCCATCAATCAAACGAAAAAAACAGAAAAACTTTAGTCTGCTAATAGACTAAACCAGTCATTTATAAAATGACTGGTTTTTTACTCACATATGCATCCACTTTTTTGGCCACATCTTGCCCTTCTTTTATAGCCCAAACAATGAGGCTTTGCCCTTTCCTTGCATCTCCGGCAGTAAATATTCCTTCCACATTTGTCGCGTAATCCTTATTAGAAGCAGCAATTTTTTTATTTACAATGTTAACCCCAAATTGGTTGGCTAACGTTAGCTCAGGACCTTCGAAGCCTATAGCGACAAATACAAATTGTGCAGGCCAAATTTTTTCAGAACCAGGAACTTCTCGAAAAAAATGATAGCCATCCTCTCCAAGTATTTTCTCCATTTGAATTGTATGGAGCTCTTTCAGATTCCCTTTCTCATCCGACACCATTTTCGTTGTTTGAATTAAATACTCACGTGGATCTTTGCCGTATTTTGCTTCCGCTTCTTCATAAGCATATTCCAATTTATAAATAGTTGGATCGGTTGGCCACAGGTTATCTTCTCCTCTTGTAGCTGGTAACTGTGGATGCTTACCGAACTGGACAACCGATTTACAATTTTGTCGAATGGCAGTTGCGACACAGTCTGCGCCTGTGTCCCCTCCGCCGATCACAATGACGTCCTTGCCTTTTGTATCGATAAATAGTCCGTCTTTAAAGTTTGAATCTAGCAAGCTTTTGGTTGTGGAAGTTAGGTAGTCCATTGCCAGATGTACGCCGTTTGATGTGCTGCCTTCCAGATGAAGCTCCCTTTGTTTTTGTGCACCGATACATAAAATAATGGCGTCAAATTGTTCTTTTAATTGTTCTGCAGGAATATCCTTACCGATTTCTGTATTTAATACAAAATCGATACCTTCTTGCTTCAATAACTGAATGCGACGTTCCACCACATCTTTTTCGAGCTTCATATTAGGTATACCGTAAGTAAGTAGACCCCCAGCGCGATCCGCACGTTCGAATATAGTGACAGAATGTCCCGCCTGGTTCAGCTCATCGGCACTTGCAAGTCCAGCAGGTCCCGAGCCTACAATAGCAATTTTTTTACCAGTTCGCATAGAAGGAATTCTTGGTACGACCCACCCATTTTCAAATCCTTTATCAATAATCGTCCGTTCAATATTTTTGATAGAAACCGCAGGATCCGAAATAGCCAATGTACAAGATCCTTCACAAGGAGCTGGACAAACCCTGCCGGTAAATTCCGGAAAATTATTCGTCATGGAAAGCCTTTCAAGTGCTTCTTGCCATTTCCCTTTATATACTAAATCATTCCACTCAGGGATTAAGTTATTGATTGGACAGCCAGCCGTTGCCCCTCGAATTTCAATCCCCATATGACAAAAAGGAGTCCCGCAATCCATACATCTTGCACCCTGTGTTTGGAGTGCTTCGTCCGTTAACTTGGAAGCATACTCCCTCCAATTTTTAATACGTTTGAGAGGGGCTACTTCCTTTCCTTTTGCTCGTTCATAGTCCATAAATCCAGTAGGCTTACCCATTTGTTATTCCCCCTCTCTTATTTTTTCGCAAGTACAGTTTGCTTCTTTTCTTGCTTTGCAGAAGTAGCTAAAAATGCCTGCATTGCCGCTGCATCATCTGTCAAACCATTGCGTTTTAAATCGGCAATTTTAGTAAGCATCAATTTGTAATCATTCGGTACTACTTTTACGAACTTTTGAACAAATACATCCCACTGATCCAGTATGTTCATCGCTTTCGTGCTCTTTGTGTAATAGTAATGATCCATTATTAATTGGCGAATTTCATGCCGTTCTTCTGACAGTACTATTCGTTCCAATCCGATCATTTCCATGTTGCATTTTTGTTTAAATCCGTCCAAGTCATCATCTACAAGTACATACGCAATCCCGCCTGACATTCCTGCGCCGAAATTCTTTCCAACATCCCCTAGTATGACAGCACGACCTCCCGTCATATATTCACATCCGTGATCCCCAATTCCTTCTACAACAACATCTACTCCACTATTACGAACTGCAAAGCGCTCCCCTGCACGACCATTTATAAATGCAGTTCCACTTGTCGCACCGTAAAGCGTAACGTTTCCAGCAATCACATTTTCTTCTGCAGTACCTTTTAGCGGCGCTGAAACTATTAGTTTTCCTCCAGATAAACCTTTTCCAAAATAATCATTAACATCCCCTGTTACATACATCGACATCCCTTTTGGAACAAATGCACCGAAACTTTGCCCAGCTGCCCCTGTAAATCGAAGGGTGATCGAATCCTCCGCTAACCCTCTAGCTCCATATAATTTAGAAATTTCGCTTCCAATGATCGTTCCTACTACACGATCTGTGTTTGCGATTGGATAATTTAAGTCCACTTTCGATTCGCTTAAGATTGCATGCTCTACTTTTGGTAACAATTGTGTTAAGTCAAAAGTTTGTTCTATTTTATGATTTTGAACTGTTTTAAACGTTCGAGTTCCTTCCGGTTGATAAAGAAGGGCCGATAAATTCAGCTGTTTCGCTTTCCAATGATTTTTTGCACGATCGCTTACTTCTAGCACATCCGTACGTCCTACCATTTCTTCTACTGTTCTAAAACCAAGTAACGCCATATATTCTCGTACTTCTTCTGCTACAAATTTCATAAAGTTAACCACGTAATCTGCACTTCCAGTGAATTTATCACGGAGCTCTGGATTTTGCGTAGCAATACCAACCGGGCAAGTATCTAAATGACAAGCCCGCATCATGACACACCCTAAGACGATAAGTGGAGCAGTGGCAAAACCATATTCCTCTGCACCAAGTAGAGCAGCCATTACAACGTCTTTACCAGTCATCAATTTTCCATCCGTTTCGAGTCTGACTCGATCACGAAGTCCGTTTAACATTAACGTTTGGTGGGCTTCGGCAAGACCGAGTTCCCATGGCAGCCCCGTATGTTTAATACTTGTTTTAGGGGAAGCACCCGTTCCTCCGTCATATCCACTAATAACAATGACATCTGCCGCACCTTTAGCGACACCTGCTGCGATTGTTCCAACACCTGATTTAGCAACTAATTTTACACTAATCCGTGCAGCTCTATTTGCATTTTTTAAGTCATGAATTAATTGCGCCATATCCTCAATCGAATAAATATCATGATGTGGAGGTGGAGATATTAATCCAACTCCAGTTGTTGAACCACGAACATCCGCTACCCATGGATAGACTTTATTGCCAGGTAACTGGCCTCCTTCTCCCGGTTTTGCGCCTTGCGCCATTTTGATCTGCAGCTCATCTGCTTGCACTAAATAATGGCTTTTTACACCGAATCGACCAGATGCAATTTGTTTGATAGCACTGCGACGATTATCTCCGTTTAGATCTAGTTCATAGCGGCTTGGATGCTCTCCACCTTCCCCACTATTACTTTTCCCACCAATTCGGTTCATGGCAATTGCTAGTGTTTCATGGGCTTCTTTGCTTAGTGAACCAAATGACATCGCTCCTGTTTTAAATCGTTTAACAATCGAATCTACTGACTCCACTTGATCTAACGGGATACGTGTAGCATCTTTTTTGAATGTCAATAAATTACGTAAAAATCCGATCCGTTCTTCGTTCGCCATTTCAGCATATTGTCGGTATAATCCATAATCCCCTCTGCGAGTGGCCCACTGGAGCGTATGAATCGTTTTCGGATTGAATGCATGATGTTCTCCTGTGCTTCTCCACTGAAAATCACTACCCGATTCTAAAGAAGCCTCCTTCGATTCGTGTGCTGCTTGATATCGTTTAATTGCTTCTTCAGCAATTGTTTCTAGATTGATTCCACCTATTTGAGAAGCAGTTCCTGTGAAATAGCGATCGATCACTTCTTTACTAATGCCTACCGCTTCAAAAACTTGTGCACCACGGTAACTTTGAACAGTGGATATTCCCATTTTCGACATTACTTTGACGACACCATCAGCTATGCCTTTACTATATTTTGCTACGGCTTCTGTGTAGCTTATCGTAATATGCCCATTTTCGATTGCTTCTGCGATCGTTGCAAAAGCAAGATATGGGTTGATCGCATCTACGCCGTAACCGATTAGCGTAGCGAATTGATGTACCTCTCTTGCCTCTCCAGACTCCACGATAATACTTACTTTCGTTCGATTCCCTGTACGTAGTAAATGCTGGTGTAGACTGCTTGCTGCGAGTAAAACGGGAATGGTTGTATGATTTACATCTGACTGTCGGTCAGATAGGATAAGCAAGCTTATTCCCTGTGCTATATATTCATCCGCAATATTAGTAATAGTATTCAAATTATTTTCTAAGTCTTCTGACATATCAAGATAGATAGTGGCACTTTGAAAATGTTTTGACTTCATGCCTCTTAGTTGTTTAAGTTGGCAATTGGTTAAAATTGGTGTATCCAAAAAGATTCGTTTACTATTTTGTTCTGCTGGTTGCAGTAAATCTCCTTCTGCTCCAAGCAGTGTCATCGTCGAGGTGACAATATGCTCTCTGATTGAATCGATTGGAGGATTCGTAACTTGTGCAAACAGTTGTTTAAAATAATTAAATAGCGATTGCGGTCGATCCGATAACACGGCAAGTGGTGTATCACTACCCATTGAGCCAATTGGGTCTTTCCCGTCTAGAGCGAGCGGAACGATATATTTTTGAATATCCTCATATGTGTAACCAAATACTTTTTGTTTGAATAAGAGATCCTCTATTTGCTCGGTTTTTTCATTTTCAGGTGAAATCGATACTAAATTTTCGTTTAACCACTTACCATACGGTAGTGCATTTGCCATATCGGATTTAATTTCTTCGTCTGAAATAATACGTCCTTGCTCCAAATCGACAAGTAACATCTTTCCTGGACTTAAACGTTCTTTGATCAAAATATTGTCTTCCTCTACATCTACTACGCCTACTTCAGAAGAAAAAATAATATAATCATCTTTTGTCACATAATAGCGAGCCGGACGTAATCCATTTCGATCTAATATAGCTCCAATTTGCTTACCATCTGTAAATGAAATGGCTGTCGGTCCATCCCAAGGCTCCATTAAGCTGCTGTGATAGGCATAGAAAGCTTTTTTCTCCTCACTAATATGTGGGTTTTCTGTCCAAGGCTCAGGTATTAACATCATCGCTGTATGGGCAGGTGTTCTACCCGCAAGTACAAAAAATTCAAACGCGTTATCAAGCATAGAAGAGTCACTTCCGTTTGTATCAATAATCGGTAATAATTTTGGAAGATCTTCTCCAAATGCTTTCGATACAAATTGTTGTTCTCGTGCTTTCATCCAGTTAATGTTTCCCCGTAACGTATTGATTTCCCCGTTGTGGACGATATATCGGTTTGGATGAGCTCTTTCCCAGCTAGGAAACGTATTGGTACTGTAACGAGAATGTACTAACGAAAATGCAGACATAAATAATTCATCTTGCAAATCTACGTAAAAAAGATCCACTTCTTCGGGAGTGAGTAATCCTTTATAAACAATTGTTTGACTAGAAAGACTCGCGCAATAAAATTTCTTTTCTTGTAGATGCGCCCAGTGCTCCACTTGTTTTCTGATGACGTATAATTTCCGTTCAAATGCAAGTGAGTCAGCTGTATTTACTGCTTTGATAAATACTTGACGAACGACTGGTGCCGTCTCTTTTGCTTTTTCACTTAAGCATTCTGCGTTTATAGGCACCGTTCGCCAGCCGATAAGCTCTTGCCCCTCTGCCACGATTGTCTCATTTATTTTTTGCTCAATCGCTTGGCGTTCTTCCGTGTTATTTGTAAAAAATAGCATTCCTACGCCGTATGCCCCGCTTTCCGGCAAATTCCATTTGTTACAAACAACACGAAAATAGACATCTGGAATTTGTACCATTAAACCAGCACCATCCCCAGTTTGACCATCGCTGCCTCGCCCTGCACGGTGATCTAGTCTGCATAACATTTCTAATCCTTTTTTGACAATGTCATGTGTTTGCTTACCTTTTATATGTGCATATAAACCTATCCCACATGCGTCATGTTCAAACGCAGGATCGTACATGCCTTGTGCTTTTGGTATTTGATGAAATGTCATGTGAATCCCTCCATCTTCTAGAAAAACTAACTTAGGAATATTGTATGTTTTCAAACTAATACAAACAATATATAATTTGGATATAAATCATCTACATTTTAGATAGATTAGGAGGAAACGATGGAAATACGCCAGTTGAGGTACTTTATCGAAGTAGCCGAACGGGAACATATTTCGGATGCGGCCATTCATTTGCATGTAGCTCAGTCAGCAGTTAGTAGGCAAATCGCCAATTTAGAAGACGAGCTTGGCGTCGAATTATTTGAACGTGTTGGGAGAAATGTGAAACTGACACCAATAGGGAAGATTTTTTTAGAGCATTGCATTTCCGCATTACAGGCAATCGATTATGCAAAAAAGCAAATCGATGAATATTTGGATCCGGATAAAGGGACGATTAAAATAGGCTTTCCTACTAGTTTAGCAGGCCATTTTTTGCCGACTGTTATTTCCGCATTTAAAAAAGAATACCCGCATGTCGCCTTTCATTTGAGACAAGGGTCTTATCATTATTTAATAGACGCTGTGAAAAATCGAGAGCTGAATCTGGCATTCCTAGGACCTCTTCCGCCTAAGGATCATTCGATCAACACATCCATCTTATTCACCGAAAATTTTTCGGCACTGTTGCCCACTTCTCATCGATTGGCAAAACGAGAGAAAATTCATTTAAAGGATTTGCTGGAGGATGATTTTATTTTATTTCCAGAAGGATATATATTACGTAAGATTGCACTAGATGCTTGTAATTCCGTAGGGTTCACTCCTAACACCTCTTCCGAAGGGGAAGATATGGATGCTATAAAAGGATTAGTTGCAGCCGGTATGGGGGTAAGCCTTCTACCAGAAAGTTCTTTCTATAATGCAACCCCACGTTTTACAGTGAAGCTACCCATTGAATCGCCGATTATTAGGAGAACAGTAGGCATCATTAGCCCCTCCACCAGAGAGTTGTCTCCTTCTGAAAAAGTGTTTCATCAATTCGTTGTGCGTTTTTTTGCTGTACTCGGACAGTACCAATAAGAAAAGCGCAAGCGCCTATGTCTGCTCCGACAGGCAATTGGGGATGTGGTAAGTCTGCAAAGTGCGCCACATCCTGTGGCAAAGCAGACATGACCCGCATCGTGCGGGTCAAGGAGGCAGTTCCCCAGCCACCACAAGCGATTTTGTTTGCGACGAGCTTGCGCAGGAGCAGCTTTTTCACATTTGACCCCGAGGTGCAAAGCGCTGGAGCTAGATCGACACTGAGTAAAAAGTATATACTTTCTTATCTTTTGAAAAAGACAGGAAATCGTGTGTTTCACGATTCCCTGTCTTTTATTAGTTGTTAGGAAAAAATCTATTATAGAACACTTAATTTTTCATCTTTTAAATCACTGATGAACATACAACCGGGTGCATGCGTAATCATAATCGAAGGTTTACTTTGCATTGCAACCGCTTGTGGTGTAACTCCACAAGCCCAGAATACAGGGATTTCTCCTTCTTTTATCGTTACGGCATCTCCAAAATCTGGTTTTTCAATATCCGAAATTCCAATCTGTGCCGGGTCTCCAATATGAATCGGTGCCCCATGCACACCAGGGAATCGAGAAGTGATTTGAACGGCGCGAATTGCATCCTTATGAGACATCGGACGCATACTTACTACCATAGGCCCTTCAAAAACTCCTGCTTTTTCACACGCAATATTTGTTTTATACATCGGCACATTACATTCTTCTTCGATATGCCTGATTGGAATACCAGCTTCAAGTAAAGGTGTTTCGAATGTGAAACTACAGCCGATCAAAAATGCGACCATATCCTCTTCCCAGTATCCTTTAATATCCGTAACCTCATCCGTAAAAACACCGTCTTTATAAATGCGGTATTTAGGAATATCCGTTCGAATATCTGCTTCATTTCCAATTAAACTTGGCGTATATGATCCTATCTCTGTTACATCCACTAAAGGGCAGGATTTTGGATTTCTCTGACAAAATAATAAAAAGTCAAATGCATGCTCTTTCTTTAAGATAGCTAAATTCGCTTGTGTATAACCTTTTGCCATTCCTGCAGTAGGACCAGTGATTTCTCGAGCACGAATTTTGGCGCGCAAGTCATTTGGCGACATAGTTTCAAAATTTAACATCTTCATCACACACTCCTCTTTATTTAAATAGCAATGGAATTTGTTCAATTAACGTGATAATACCTAACACTCCCATTATAACGACTACTAATCCCCCTGTGATCGTTAACCAAAGTGGATGCTTATAATCGCCTACTATATTTTTCTTGTGGGCAGCTACCAACATGGTTCCAAGCGCTAACGGTAAAATTAGTGCATTTAGCGCACCAACAAGAAGGAGAATATTGACCGGTCGTCCAACTAAAGCAAATGTTATGGTCGATACTAAAATGAATAATATAATTATCCAGTTATGGTATTTTTCAATCATTGGATGGAATGAACGAATAAATGAGACAGATGTATAAGCCGCTCCTACCACAGATGTGATGGCAGCAGCCCACATAATAACTCCAAACATCCTAAAACCAATCTCACCCGCTGCGAGTTGAAAGACGGATGCCGGTGGATTTGCCGGATCAATTGCCAATCCTTGACTCACAACACCAAGTACCGCTAAAAATAGAGCAATTCGCATGACGCCTGTCACAGCAATTCCAGTTACAGAACTTTTTGTCACCTGTGGCAACGATTCCACACCTTTAACACCAGCATCTAATAGGCGGTGCCCCCCTGCAAAAGTAATATATCCTCCAACTGTACCACCAACAAGTGTCACTATAGCGAATATACTTATTTCAGCTGGAGCAAATGTATTGATAACTGCTTCACCAACCGGAGGTGATGTAATGAAAGCCACATATACCATTAATATGATCATTACAAAACCGGCAAATTGAGCAACTTTATCCATCGCTTTTCCTGCTTCTTTTACAACAAATATAAAGATTGCAAATGCCGCACTGATTATAGCCCCTTTAATCGGATCCAAACCAAGCATTGCATTTAAACCTAGTCCTGCTCCGGCTACATTTCCAATATTGAATGCTAGTCCACCCATGACGATGAGAATTGCTAAAAGTACCCCGAGTCCAGGTATTACTTTGTTTGCGATTTCCTGTCCACGTAAACCTGAAACCGCGATGATCCTCCACACATTCACTTGTGCAAAAATATCGAGCAATAAAGAAATTAATATAACGAATCCAAAACTAGCTGCAAGCTGCTGAGTGAAGACCGTTGTTTGGGTTAAAAATCCTGGTCCTATAGATGATGTGGCCATTAAGAATGCTGCACCCAGTAAGACGCTTTTCCCGACTTTCTTATTAGTATTAGTTGTCTCTATTTTTTGCTTTCCCATACCAATTCTCCCCTTAATCGAACACTGCGGAAACTACAATACTGTTACTCTCCAAAGTTTCTTTAATATATTTAGCAAAAGATACAGCGTGTTCCCCATCCCCATGAATACAAACTGTATCAGCGTTTATCAATACTTCTGTATGTTGTTGAGAAATTACTTTTCCTTCAGTGACCATTTTAACTACTTGTGCAACGGAATGATCCTTGTCCGTTATAAGTGCATCCGTTTGTTGACGAGAAGTTAGTGATCCATCTGACTGATAAGTACGGTCTGCGAATACTTCATGGGCTGTATGTAAGCCAATTTTCTCTCCAGCATCCGTTAGTTTACTACCTGCTAAACCGAATAATACTAATTTAGGAGAAACATCATATACAGCTTGAGCTATTGCTTTGGCGAGCTCCGAGTCTTTTGAAGCCATATTATACAAAGCTCCATGAGGCTTCACATGTTGCATCCGCTCTCCAACAGTAGCTAAAAACCCATTTAAAGCGCCAATTTGATAAACAACGAGGTCATAGGCTTCTTGAGGAGTTATATTCATTTCTCTTCTACCAAATCCATTTAAATCGGGCAATCCAGGATGAGCACCTATCTTTACCCCATTTTCAATTGCTAACTTGACGGTTTCCCGCATAACACTCGGATCTCCCGCATGAAATCCACATGCAATATTAGCGGAAGTTACATATTTCAATATTTCCTTTTGTTCTCCTAGTTTATATCTCCCAAAACTTTCCCCAAGATCACAATTTAAATCTACTCGAAACATTCTTATCCCCTCCTGAAGTAAATAATTGTACTGCGAAAATACTTTTGTTCCGAAATACGGAACTTACGTTTTGAAACATAAAACAATTTTAGCACAGTTAGATTTTTCTGAATAGATACTATTTTGATTTAGCTCTATATAACGTTAAGATATTATTTAACTTGTAATTTGTTTTTAGAGAATTATAATTATTAATATAATTCATTTTTAGGAACTCAAGTACCATATTTCGAAACTAAAGGAGCTGTTTTTGTGCCCAACCAACAGATAAAAGCCACCATGAAACCATTGGGTGATTCCGCACTAATCGTACAGCTTGGGGAAGGTATGGATCCAACTATTCACGAAAAAGTGAAGAATCTTTCAGGACTATTAACCAATCAACCATTTGAAGGATTCATTGAACTGGTGCCTGCTTACAATAATATAACTGTCTATTACGATCCATACATTGTGCATACATCCCAAATAGGGACATCAACTGCTTTTGTAAAAGTATGTAACCATATAAACCATATAGTGAAGCAAGTGAAGATCAATAAAAAGGAAAGTCCAAGAATTGTGTCCATACCGGTATGTTATGGGGGAGAGTTGGGACCTGATCTAGAAGATGTTGCCCAGTATCACAATCTGACTCCACAAGAAGTTATTCAAATTCATGCTGAAGGAGAATGTTTGGTATATATGCTAGGTTTTGCTCCTGGGTTTCCTTTTATGGGTGGAATGGATACTCGCATTGCAACACCTCGAAAAGAAACACCTAGGTTATTCATACCGCCTGGATCTGTAGGCATTGCTGGTAAACAGACTGGAATTTATCCTCTGGAAACTCCTGGTGGATGGCAAATTATTGGAAGAACGCCACTAGATTTGTTTTTACCTAAAATCTCTCCCCCTACTTTACTCCAACCAGGAGATAAGATTAAATTTGTTCCGATTTCTCCTAGTGAATACTTAGAGTATAAGGAGATGAAACAATGAGTATAAAAGTATTGCATCCAGGACTGCTAACAACAGTTCAAGACATCGGAAGATATGGTTCTCAGAAGTACGGAGTTATTGTTAGTGGTGCAATGGACAGTTATTCTTTACGCCTTTCCAATATTTTAGTTGGCAATAAAGAGAACGAGGCTGCGCTCGAGATTACAATATACGGAACAACGCTTCAATTGGAAGAAGATACGTTAATCGCCATTACCGGAGGCGATTTTCTTGCGACGATTGATGGAAAAATTGTCCCTTTGTGGCGTCCTGTGCTCGTAAAGAAAAATGCTATCTTAAAGTTCCATTCGGCCATTAAAGGAAGTAGAGCCTATATCGCTTTCGCAGGTGGCATAGATATCCCGCAAATGATGGGAAGTAAAAGTACATATATCCGAGCGAATATTGGTGGATTCGAAGGCAGAGCTCTGCAAAAAGGAGATAAACTAAACATCGGTGTCAAAAGCACGCTTAGTGAAGCACTGCTCAAACAATTAGATGATAAAAATGTCCCTTGGTCCGTTAATTTCAATGAACTAATAAACTTTAGACAAGAACCGATCATTCGTGTACTAAAAGGCACAGAGTTTGACCGATTTGACAAAGAAAGCCGGCAAACATTTTTCCAACAACCTTATACGTTAACAGTTCAGTCGGATCGCATGGGATATCGAATAGAAGGTCCTCCTCTCTCACTTTCGGAGAAATTCGAACTATTATCAGAAGGTGTGACATTTGGTACAATTCAAATCCCACCTAGTGGTCAACCTATTATCCTAATGGCAGACAGACAAACTACTGGAGGCTATCCTAAATTTGGACAAGTAATTACTGCAGATTTACCAAGTTTGGCACAACTCCAGCCAGGAATGACCATTCGATTTAAGGAGGTTACATTGAAAGAAGCTGAAACTGCTTTATTACAAAATGAACAGTTCATAAATAACGTAAAAACGGCTATACAATATAAATTATTTCATTAAACAAAAAAAGTCCTCCAATCATTTTAGAGGACTTTTTCTTATCTAACATATCCTAGTTTTTCGGATATTTCATTTGCAGCTGCCATTATTTTTTGAGAGAAAATCGCTTCGTTTTCATTCTGGTAATTCGCTTCAATTCCAGCAATACTAATTCCAGCAATAACTTCCCCTTTATAATTGAAAATAGGTGCTGCGATTGCTGATGTATGATTTTCTAACTCTGAATGACTAATAGTATAGCCACTAGTTCTTGCACTTTGGATACTCTCTATCAATTGTTCTTTGTTAATAATTGTACCTATTGCGAAAGGTTCTAATTGGATATTTTCTAAATAACTTTCTATTTCCTCCTCCTGCAAAAATGATAATATCACTCTCGAGCAAGCCCCAGCATATAACGGACTTCTTCTACCGATCGCAGTATACAAACGTACTTTTTGAAAAACATCAACCTTTTCAATATAAATCGCTTCATCGCCTTGTTTAACGATTAGATTAATCGCTTCTTTTAACTCTTTATGTAATGCTTGCATAATAGGATAGGCAATTTGACGAAGATCCAATCTCGAAGAAACCAGATTTCCGTAAGTAAGAAATAGTAGTCCTAAACGATATTTTGAATCATCTCCTTTCTCTATAAAACCCATTTCTTCTAAAGTTAAGAGCATTCGATAAACCGATGTTTTGGGAATACTCGATAGTTCAATGATGTCTTGAAATGACAACGCAGCATGCTCCATAAACAAGTTTAAAATATCCATTGAACGGACAACCGTTTTATTTTTCATATGCTCTCCTTTATTTTGTTATTTGTTTTTCTAAAGCTAAGAAGCTCCTTGTTCCCTCGATAATTAACGATTAAAATACTTAATCCCACCATTACTAATCCAATCAGAAGCAAATAAGTAATTGGTTCGCCCAAAAATACAACTCCTAAAAATACAGCGATAATTGGAACAAGGAAAGTAAAAGCACCAACTTTACTTGCCTCCCCTTCATTAATCAGCTTGTAATAAATAATATAGGCTATTGGAATGCCAAAAACAGCGCCAAAACTGACTCCAAATAAGTATCTACCATTCCAAATAATATCCGACCAACTTTCAAAAACAGTGCCGGTCCCTAATAAAAATGCCCCACCAATAATCGATTGTAATGAAACCATCCAATAAGCATCTAATCGATGGTTTACTTTTTTTACATAAATTACGCCGAAAGCCCAACATACCGCAGTTACCAAGCCTAAAGCAACACCTATTACAGATACATGAAAAGTTAATCCATCCAGACTTACAACGACAATTCCTAGAAAACCAATGAGTAGTCCGATTATTTTAACTGCATTCATCTGTTCCCCTAACCAGATCCAAGCAAACAATCCTAAAAGCACCGGTTGAAAATAAACAAGAATAGAAAACAATCCACCAGGTAAATAATTTAGCCCAACCGTTTGTATACCGAAAAACAAGATTGTATTAAATAAAGCCGTAATACAATACAAACGCCTATTTTCACGCCAATTAATCCTATCTAATCGTTTCAACAAAATAATTCCTAGTAAAGCCCCACCGATCACAGCTCGCATTCCCGCAAACAATAAAGGTGGAGTTGACGGTAATGTAAATTTATAAATCGGCCAACTGGCACCCCATAAAAAAACTAGAAATAAAAGCAACACAGTCGAATTGTTCCAAATTTTTTTCAAGCAGCAACTTCCTTTCCCCTTTGTACCCACTCTATTACTCCACTATACACCCAAAAAATAAAAGAGCCTACTAGAATTTTTCATGCTTTATACATGCTGAATACCGTTTTCAAGTAACTATTATGACACTATCGATATATTATTAAGAATTATCCCACAAATCTAGAATTTTCACGATTTAGTGTGTTAAAATGAATAAATGTTTAAATTAAATTGGAGGTTGGCATCAATATTATGCAAGTAACAAACACAAAAACCATTCACGTAGAAAATGTACTTATTGCACATCAATTTTTAAAGGATGTGGTTGTACACACCCCTTTGCAAAAAAATGATTACTTATCAGAAAAATACGGAGCGACCATTTACATTAAAAGAGAGGATTTACAACATGTTCGTTCTTTTAAACTAAGAGGCGCTTATTACAAAGTTAAAACAATAGAACAAGAAGCAAGGGAAAAAGGAGTCGTTTGTGCTAGCGCTGGAAATCACGCACAAGGCGTAGCTTATGCATGCGCCCAATTGAGAATTTCGGCTAATATATTCATGCCGTTAACAACACCCAAACAAAAAATTGACCAAGTGAAAATGTTTGGTCGCGAGTATGTGAAGATTACCCTTGCAGGTGATACATTTGATGATTCCGCAGCGAGCGCAACTGCTTTTGCAGAGACAGAAAACAGAATTTTCATCCATCCATTCGATGACTTAGATATCATCGCAGGTCAAGGTACCGTCGCAGTAGAAATCATGAATGATATCGAAGAGCCAATGGATTATGTATTTGGCAGTATTGGCGGTGGCGGACTAATAGCCGGAGTTTCTACTTATATAAAGAACCTCTCGCCTTTTACGAAAATAATCGGTGTAGAACCGGCCGGAGCTGGAAGTATGAAAGCTGCTTTTGGAAATGAGGGGCCAGTTGTTCTAGAGACAATCGATAAATTTGTAGACGGTGCTGCTGTGCAATGCGCTGGAAGTTTAACTTACGAAACATGTAAAAAATATGTAGATGATATCGTGCTCGTACCTGAAGGAAAAGTTTGTACAACTATTTTGGATTTGTACAATAAACATGCCATTATCGCAGAACCAGCCGGTGCACTACCGATTGCCGCGCTCGACTTTTATAAAGAAGAAATCAAAGGAAAATCAGTTGTATGTGTCATAAGTGGTGGTAATAACGATATTGGTAGAATGCAAGAAATAAAAGAAAAATCGCTTATGTATGAAGGACTACTCTACTACTTTATCGTGAATTTCCCACAAAGAGCAGGAGCACTCCGCCAATTTTTAGATAAAGTGCTTGGACCAGAGGATGATATCACAACATTTGAATATACGAAGAAAAACAACAAAGAAAGCGGTCCAGCTCTAGTAGGAATCGAATTAAAACATAAAGAAGATTATAATGGTCTTATTTCTCGATTAACTGAGAATGGATTTTCGTACAAAGAAGTAAATAAGGACAGTACATTATTTGACCTACTAATTTAACGTTAAGTTTGTTATATTAACGAATCAGCTATCTAGTCAGATAGATCAAAATTAATAGTAAATAAAAACTATTAAAATGTCACGTTTGATTTCTAGCAATATTTCCACCAGTTTGATATAATCATTATTGAATTATAAAGATTCTAATCTAGGAGGAATTATTAATGCCGGAAAATACAAAAAACAACAAATTAACGACTGCTGCAGGTGCTCCTGTAGTAGACAACCAAAACTCCATGTCTGCTGGTAGAAGAGGTCCACTTTTACTTCAAGACGTTTGGTTATTAGAAAAACTAGCTCACTTTGATAGAGAAGTAATTCCAGAACGTCGTATGCACGCAAAAGGATCTGCTGCATACGGTAAATTTACCGTAACAAATGATATTACAAAATATACGAAAGCAGCAATCTTCTCAGAGGTTGGAAAAGAAACAGACATGTTCGTGCGTTTCTCAACTGTAGCTGGTGAACGTGGAGCAGCTGACGCAGAACGTGATATTCGCGGATTCTCTATGCGTTTCTATACAGAACAAGGAAACTGGGATTTAGTTGGAAACAACACACCAGTATTCTTCTTCCGTGATCCTCTTAACTTCCCGGATTTAAACCATGCTGTTAAACGCGATCCAAGAACGAATATGCGCAGTGCAAATAATAACTGGGATTTCTGGACTTCCCTTCCGGAAGCACTTCACCAAGTAACAATTGTTATGAGTGACCGCGGAATTCCAGCAACTTACCGTAATATGCACGGTTTTGGTAGCCATACATTCAGTATGATTAACGCGGACAATGAACGTGTTTGGGTGAAATTCCACATGCGTTCTCAACAGCCAATTGAGAATTTAACAGACCAAGAAGCGGAAGAACTAGTTGGTAAAGACCGTGAAAGTCACCAACGTGATCTTTTAGAAAATATCGACCAAGGCAACTTCCCTAAATGGAAAATGTACATTCAAGTAATGACAGAAGAACAAGCAAGAAATCATCCTGACAATCCATTCGATTTAACAAAAGTTTGGTACAAAGGAGATTATCCATTAATCGAAGTTGGAGAAATGGAACTAAATCGCAACCCAGAAAACTACTTTGCAGAAGTAGAACAAGCAGCATTTACACCTGCAAACGTAGTACCTGGTATTAGCTTCTCTCCAGACAGAATGTTACAAGGCCGTCTATTCTCTTATGGAGATGCACAGCGTTACCGTTTAGGTGTTAACCACCACCAAATTCCAGTTAACCAACCAAGATGCCCTGTTCACTCTTTCCATAGAGATGGAGCTATGCGTACGGATGGCAACCTAGGTGCAACACTTCATTACGAGCCAAACACTTATGGTCAATGGAAATCACAACCGGAATTCAAAGATCCTGCGCTAGCACTTGATGGTCCAGCGGATATTTACGACTTCCGTGAAGATGATGACAACTATTTCGAGCAACCAGGTAAATTATTTAGATTAATGAGCCCTGAGCAACAACAATTATTATTTGATAACACGGGAAGAAACATGGCAGGTGTTGACAAACACATTCAGTTGCGTCACATTACTCATTGCTATAAAGCAGATCCTGCTTATGGTAAAGGTGTAGCAGAGGCATTGGATATTCCATGGGGCGAAGTAGAAGCTGCTTTAGCTTTCGCTGACTAATATAAAGTAACAAAAGCACCGCAATTTGCGGTGCTTTTTATTATTTTCCTTCTTGCTAAACTGACTTTTCCGGTGTAGTGAAATCATCCATAATTTCCACTACTTCTATTTTCCCATCAATTAACAATTCAGAAAGCTCGTTTTCTACATTTCCTTGCCAGTATTCTCTAGCTTGTTCGATTTTTTGAGAAAAGGGAACCCCATCCTCTTTTGGCAAAAGGTTTCCGTCTCCCTCAAAAGAATTACCATTAACTTGAAGTTTAACAATCTGCAAAACCTTCCGATTATAACTCTCAAATAATTCCTTCCATTTCATTACATCTTCATAGGTTTTTGTCGCATATAAACATGACAGTCTTGAAGGATATTGTGGATATTCTTGAAGCCTGACCATTTCAACAATTACTTCTCTTATCGCTCTTATTGTTTGATTTGCATAGTTAATTGTTACATCCGCATTTTCTTTATTCAGGGCTAAGCCAGCATTTGAATAATTCTCTTGTAAAATCTGAAAAAAATCTTCTCCTTTAGCATTTATTTGTTCTCTCTCAAAAAAGAATTGATATAGAGTATTTTTTTGTTTTTTATCAAAGCTAATTATTTGACCTAGCCTCATTTTCTTCCTCGTTACAAGATGATAAACATACAACTCATTCTCTTTCATGACCATTCCCCTATCTGTCTTCGCTTGGTTCACTCACTTACCTCTGTTGATGTTGTTTCTTTTAAAATAATAACGCCATCATAGGCCTTATTGGGTACCATTTCAATCGTATAAAACATTTTTAATAGCTTTTGCCAAGAACGAAAATCGTCCCCCACGTTCACCATTTTTTGTTTACTTTTTATAATGTCTAACAATTCCTTTGACTCACTTGCTTTTTCAAAATCGACGTAAAAAATATTTGGCTCTACTTCACGAAATGCATCAACCAAATCATTATGATTCTTTATCTTATAATTCTTTCGTTTATCTGATCCGCGGTTTAAGGCTTGAAAATTACTATTCATTAAGTCAGTACCGATTGCAAAATACTTGGCCCCATATAACTCATCTAAATAATTTCCCATCGATTTATAACCAGCTAATGAAGCCGACGTTTTTTCGATATGCCCATTATGTCCGGAGAAGAATACCTTCTCATGACCACGAGCCGCTTCCATTTCAACAATCCATTGCAAATTGTCTGCTAAGAACTGATCACGTAGTTGTTGGTAATCCCCCTCATTTAAAAATAGCTCTGTTCTTTGTTTCATTAGTTGGGCGTATTGGAAAGCAAAGGCAAACATATCCGGCGATGAATGTTCGATATATGCAACTTTATTTGATTGCAGATCTAAAATGATATGATCTAGTACTTCATCAATTTCTTTCAGTTGCTTCGTTGATAATGTTCTCATCATATCATTGGAAGCAGATTCGAGTTGAACTGCATAGTTTTGTTCCTCATCCTCATTAACAACTTTATAATAATCAAGCAGACCTTTTTTACTGTAATCATATCGCTGCATATCATTTCCATAAAAATATAGTTTTTCATCGCTACTAGCCATAGCGTTATAATCATGCATCCATTGAACAAGATCAATCATTTGCGCCGTTTTATAAATGCTATAATCAAGTGCGTTCACGGCTTCTTCTGCAGAACCATTTCCCTCTAAAATGTATTGATTAATTTCCTGTCCGCCACCAAAGTCCCCTTCTATTACAAACACACGCACATGTTCATTTTTGATTAATGTTTCAAATACATCTTTTTTCAATTCTTGTAGTTCTACATTCCCATGTGTTGCCTCTCCTAAGCCGATTATTGTTACATCATCTGGAATATTAATTTCTTTTACAGATGAAATATATTTTTCGGCTTCATCAAACACTTTATCGTTATTACTGCACGCCGATAAAACAATCATGAGACAAATAATAGCCAATAATAAAGTTTTCTTTTTAGAAAAATACATCTTCAAATCCCCTTGTTTATTATTATTCTTTTAACATGGAATACTTTCGATAAGCTTTATAGAAACTGCTACCAAAGAAAACAACCATAAGAGCGGGAAGTGACCTCAAAAGAGCAAATGGAGTTTCAAATAAAAACGCTTTCCAAAATAAGGAACCTCCCATGTTCCAAAGACCTTCCGCTAAATATAATCCTGAATCCTTGTAAAGCGTATAAGAAAAAAACAAGAACACTATAGCTAAACTAGCTGAATAACCCATCCATCTTTTATAATAATTACTCGTTGACTCTCGATCTGAGAAGATTTCATTTTGGTTATCCTCTTCTTTTTGCCAATAACGAATTCCACCAAGCCAAGGGCCATTTATATAACTCCAACCGAAGTCTTCGTATATCCCTCTATAATCTTTAAACTTTTGCTTTGATAAATAATCTTGATAATCCAGTCGCAACACATATCTCTTGTCGGTTTTTTCAAAAGTGTATATACCTAATCCACTAATATTTGTACAACGATAGCCCTTTTGTAATTGCTCGTTCAGCCATTGCTCTTCTTTTTCAATATCAAAAAACATCTTAAGCTTCTTCATTTGATTCACTTCCTTTGTACAAGGATAAAATATGCAATAACCTGTTTTGTTCCATTTTTAAAATGGCACTTCCTTCCTCAGTTATCATATAAACTTTTCTCCGACCTGACTCTCCGACAGGTTCAATCCAACCATGCTTATTCAAGTTTTCAATCGCCCCGTATAATGTGCCAGCTGCTAAAATAACAGTACCGTTACTTATCTCCTCAATCTTCTGCATGACGGCATAGCCATGAAGCGGCTCACGCAAGGCCAGCAAAATATAATGCATCGTTTCAGACAACGGCAATAATTTATGTTTCATCTTCTCACCCTCTATTCAGTTCGACTATATAGTTCAACTTAATAAAAAGATAATACAGTTCAACTGAATAGTCAACAATATTTTCATAATTCGTAAAAGAACTATACGTAAAAAGTTTAATAATAAGGAAGAACAATCTAAAAAGCCGCTTCTCTTATGTAAGGGAAAACGACTTTTTGGGTATTCTTATTTAATTAAATTCAAAATGAAACCCATTTTGAAAAGTGTGACAGATAGGTTTTTAATTAAAAGGTCAGCGTCACAAAATTTTAAGTGAAGAAAAAGTGATAAATCATTCCTACAATAAATCCTAGTAATCCAGTTATTATATATGTGTTACCAGCTGCTTTTCTGTTTTTCTTGTTCCGCATATAAAGGCCTGCCATGATAAATCCAAGGCAATACACCAGTAAAATAAATAGTAAAATAGGCTTCATATTCTCACCTTACTTCTGATTTTAAGCTTCTTTCAGCCGATTCTATTTCTAAAAAGTTATAACAGCATTTTGGTCATGATAAAGTCAATTTGTTCTTCATCCCCCATAAAAAAAGAATGGGTTCCAGTTTGAACAAAGCCCATTTTTTTATAAAAAGCAATGGCATTGTCATTTTTCTCCCATACACCTAGCCAGATCTTCTTTTTGGTACTTTCCTGCGCAATTTCCAACGCTTTATTGAACAGGTTTTTACCAAGCCCGTGTTTTTGAAATTTGTTCTTTATATAAATCCTCTCGATTTCAATTGAATCGTCACCCATTTTTTCTGACTGAGCATCATTCATATTGACCTTTAAATATCCTGCGATTTCATTATTGAAATAAACAAAGAAGAATTGGGAAGAAGTATTAGATAATTCTTTTTCTAATCGACTTAGATTAAATGCTTTTTGCAAATAGGTGTTCATATTTTCTGGTGAATTCTGATGCTTAAACGTTTCATTAAATGTTTCATAACTAACTTCTTGTAATTTGCTAGAATCTTTAATTGTACATTTTTTAATATGTATCGTCATATAACTCGAGTGCCCCTTTATATATTCAATAGTTTCTCTTATTTCCCTTTTTAACAAATTCCCAGTCTTTTTCTATATTTCTTCTCACCCTTTGAAGGAGATTGAAAATAATTCCTGCTTCACTCTCGGAAAATCCCTCTAAAGCAATGGTATTCGAATAATCGTTTTCACTTTTTATAAAAGGGTAAACATTTTTCCCTTTTTCTGTTGGAAAGAGTTTTTTAATTTTTTTGTTATGTTGATCTTCTCTTTTTTCAATAAAACCATTCAATTCTAGTTTTTTTATCGATCGAGCTGCTGTTGTTCTATCTACCTTTATCATCTCAGCTAACTTTTCTTGAATGATTCCTGGAGATTCACATATTCGCACAAGATATAAATATTGTCCTTTTGTAAGCTCATATTCTTTAAATTCTATATTGCTTACCGAATCCAATGCCCTTGCTATCATACCAATTTCACGAAGAATATCCTTCATAATAAACTCCTTACTTTGCTTTTTGTTGTAAATACAACATTTATTATGGATTAAATTTACCCTATTTTTGTTGTATTTGCAACAAAAATGATTGCATACAATTCTATTTCTAAAGAATCACCTGAGCCCCCTCTACTTCTTCAATAGGATGTTAAAAAGACTTTCCCTCTAGATATTTTAGAAGATTCAACAGCATCCACCGCTTGTTTAATATTGTCTAGATCGTATTGAGAATCAAGGGACATCAAATGCATTCTTTTGTCTTCTAGTAGTCTTATCAAATAGTTAAAGGTTTCTTGCCATTTATTTGCGCAGACATTTTTATTCCAATTTCGTAAATGAAATATATTAGCATTCACCTTTGCTCTTTTTACAATATCCCCCCAGTTCACTTGTACTCCTGATAGAAGACCAATAGTTAGAAAATGACCATTTGGTTGCACACAAAAAGCTAAGTCGGTGCCCGATGAACCTCCAATTGAATCAATAGCAGCATATGCACCTTTGCCATTTGTCAAATCCATAACCGTTTCATATAGCGGACTTTTAGAGGTATCAATCACAAAAGAAGCACCTAGATTAAGTAATTCCGCAGTATGCTTATCATTTCTTGTAACAGCAATCAATCGAAACCCTAAAATCTTTGATAATTGAGCAAAAATACGACCAATAGAAGATCCACAAGCGTTAACCAACAAAACATCAGCTGGTTTTAACTTTAATTCTTCATTACAAACTACCATTGCTGTAATTGGATTAATATACATCTGTGCTGCGGTAATATCATCAATAGAGTCAGGTATAGGAACTGCAAATTCTGAAGATGTTTTAACATGTTCCTGCCATGTGCCTTCTCCACGCAATGGCAAAACACGTTTACCAATTAGATGACGAGAGACTAATGGTCCTATATCTTCTACAATACCCACACCTTCATATCCCGGGATATTCGGTAGAGTAATTCGATGAGCATATGCTCCTCTAATCGGTATCAAGTCAGAAGGATTTATAGGCCTTGTTAACATTCGAACTAGTACTTCTTGTTCCATTGGTGATTCAATGATTTTATTTTCAACTTTTAAGACGTCTTTAGGTCTACCAAATTCATGAAACTTAATACATTTTGCATCCAAAACTTTACTTCTCCTCCATTAAATTTATTTAAATATTTATCTTCAACTTAACTTCTAGGTAAAAAGAAACCATTTATTACTTCTATGATTCTTTCTACTCCCTATCATTTGTATTGGATAACGAGTTTTATTATATTGTTTCACAAAGAAATGGCCTTGTTCTGTTTTTATTTTCCGCTTTAAATTCATATAGCCTAAGTCAATTGAAGAAAAATCTAGAATATTAAACCAAATTTACTTGTTATTGTTTCAAAAATATCTTGCCTAATATCCTACGTAGTAAGACGGTCATTCTCCTTTACGGATTTTATTTTATTTCCAATAACAAATTTGAAGTTTATTGTTGTCTAGATCATAAACATCAAAAAAGTTGTTTACACCATCATTATGTAATTCACTAATATTGACGCCTAGGTCTTTTAGTTTTCTATATGTTTCATTTATATCCTTTGAAAAAAATATAGGATATGTTCCATTATTAGTAGACATTACATCAGCTTCTTCAATCGTGAAAGGTACCGCACTGTTTCCAATACTCAAAATTCGATAACCCTCACCTTTATATGTCTCTTTAAACCCCATAATATTTTGATACCACTTACTTGATTCTTCAACATTCATTACCTTTATACATACGGTGTCAATTCTTTCAATCATTTATGTCACTACTTTCATTTATACTACTTGTTCTTGATCAGTATGGGAATTTACTTTTTTACTTAACTGCTGCATTGGTTGAATATCAAGTCATTGATATTTACATAAGGAATTCCAGCTTCTATATAGCTTCTAACTAACTTCCATTCGTTCTTACTATTTTTTTGGAACGTCTGAAAGAACAAATTGGCTGTCTCTAAACTTTTACCTTGATTAACTAAAGTAGCTGATATAATAACCATGGTTTCACCTTCTCTTAAAGGAAGCATTGAAATTACATTAATGTTCCACTCGGCATTATTTTCTTTAGCAAATTTAAAACCTTGCTCCCATCCTTTTATTGACTCTTCATAACCAAAGTCAACTATCTCTTCACCTGTTATTTCTCTTGCTTTATAATCTTTTGATAAGATATTTTTCAAGTCCGCTAAAGAAGAATTTCTCCATATTTCTAAATAATTATCTAAAAAACTTGAAAATGAATTTTGCATAAAAAACTCCTTAAATGTGTTTATAGTTACCATTCTACATAAAAAGACTAATTCCTTTATTAAATTACGCAAGTTCAAAAAACTATTAATATGCGCTATTCATCACAGTGGTAAGTCATGGCTTTTTTTCATATCTCTCAATGATAAAGTCAATAAAATACTTACTTGCTATTGGCAATACCTTTTTATCCTGGTATGCAAGGCTAATTGTACGAATGACAGATGGCGAGATTTCTTTCATGACAATATTATACGGACATCTACTTAGCACAAGCTTTGGTAGAATTGATATGCCAAGCCCCTGCTCAATCATGGACATAATCGTATAATCATCATGTACGCGGTATTGTATATTCGGTTCTAAGTTATTTTGTTTAAAAATAGTTAATGGCTCATTAATCTCTCCTTCATCTAAAAGAATATAAGGCCCTTCCGTTAATTCTTTTAATGTAACCTTTTCTGCTGTAGCGAGAGGATGATTTGCCGACAACACAGCAAGCAGATCATCTTCCTCCAAGGCAATGGTAGTCAAATTGGATACAGAGTTCGGATTCACAAAGCCAAAATCTACGGATCCCTCTTTGATCCAATTCGAGATATCTGTGTATTCACCCTGATGTAATTCAAATTGAACTGCAGGATACTTTTTCTTAAAATCCTTCATCAATACAGGTAGCCAATGACATGACACACTAGAAAAAGTTCCGATTCGTATAAGACCTCTATGTAACCCCACCATCTCCTGGTGCTTTTCTGCCAATTTTCTATGTGAGTTATAAACGTTCTTAATATATGGAAAAAATTCCTCGCCATCAGGTGTCAATGTAATACCTGTACGTGAGCGTAAAATAAGCGTTGTGGAGAGTTCTTGCTCCAATGAATGGACCATTTGGCTAATGGCAGATTGAGTATAACCTAGCTCTTCAGCAGCTTTCGTAAAACTGCCTGTTTCAATAGCTTTAATAAAAGCATAATATGAATTCATTCAAATCGCCCCCCTTACATTAGAGTTTCTAATAGTTCTATTATAATTATTCGTTTTATTAATGCAAATATGGATGATACGATATAGGTTAGATTTAAAGAAATTGAAGAAACGAGGAATGCTAATAATGACACAACGACAAGCAAACTGGTTGTTAGCGTTGGTTTCAGCGACTTGGGGAGCATCATATATTTTTATGAAAGTTCTTGTAGATGATATCCCTCCACTAACCATTGTCGCTTTACGATTTGGCATTGCATTTATCGTGATGATTGCGATATTCTTCCGTAAAATTGTCCTGGTCAATGCTAAAACGTTGAAATACAGTGCATTAGTTGGCGCACTGCTCTTTAGCATTTTCTTTGCACTCATGTATGGCATGAAAAATACGACTGCTTCTACTGCGGGATTTCTGACGAGTACAACAGTAATTCTCGTTCCCATTTTACAAATTTTCATTACACGGAGGCTGCCTAGTAAAAAAATTGTATGGGGTGTTGTTATTGTAACTACCGGTTTAGTATTTCTACTAGTTCGGGAGGATTTCAATATCGCAACTGGTGCATTTCTATGTTTAGTAGCTGCCTTCCTATATGCAATACATATAATTGTGACAAACCGCTTTGTGCGTGAAGTAGATGCCTTACTGCTAGGGATATTTCAATTGGGGTTCGCAACCCTTTTTGCGACGATCGGAACTTTTTTGTTCGAAACTCCTGTCTTGCCCAAAAGCACTGTTCATTGGTTATCCATACTTGGCCTAGCACTTCTTTGTTCTGCTTTTGGCTTTGTCATACAGTCCATCGCACAAAAGTACACGACCGCTGAAAGTGCAGGGTTTCTCTTCTCGCTTGAACCTATTTTTTCAGCTATACTTGCATACATCTTCCTTCATGAAATTATGGGTCTACAAGGTTATTTTGGGGCTACGCTTATTATAGCTGGCGTTCTTATAGCAAATACTACATTCAAAACAAAACTCACTTAAATTATAGGACAAAATTAAAGCCTAATTCCTGATCCAAGAGGAATTAGGCATTTTTACATTGAAGCTTGTAATTTCAGTTAGCACTTAGCCATGATTTTAGAAAATCAATGAACTTTTTTGTAGCTGGAGCAAGGGATTTAAAAGAAGTAGTCGCAATCCCAAGTGTACGATAATTTTCTCCCTCCAACGCAAGCATTCGTACATTGTTTGGAACTCGATGTAAAACCATTTCAGGAAGAATACTGATCCCCATCCCCTTTTCCACCATCGAAATTATAGCTTGGTCATCTGAAAGTTCAAATTTAATATGCGGTGTGACATTGTTTTCTTTTAGTATTCGGATCAAATCGTTGTCACTGCCCTTTTTCGATTTAATGAGAGACTCCTCTTTGATCATTGCAAAACTGATTTCCTCTTGTTCAGCGAGGAGATGGTCTTCTGAAAGGATACAGAGCATTCTATCTTTTTTTAATGGCATCACTTCAAATTGTTGCAAGGTCGGAAGTGACACAAAGCCAAAATCAACCGAACCTGTTGAAATCCATTGCTCGACATCATCATAATCCCCTTCCATAAGTTTAATTTCGATAGAAGGATGATGTTCATTAAACGTTTTCATGATTTCAGGCAACCAGTGAATGGACACACTCGAAATGGTTCCAATCCGTACTGTGCCGACTTCCAAACCTTTAATATTCGCTATTTCTTGAACCATTTCTTCATTCCACTTAAGTATTTCACGTATGTACTTTAAGATCCGTTCACCATTACTCGTTAGTTGGGTACCCGAACGACCCCGATTAAGTATCGTAAATCCACATTCTGATTCCAAGCTTGCAATAGCGTGACTTACTGCGGATTGCGTTAAACCAAGTGTCTCGCCGGCCTTTGTGAGGCTCCCTAATTCTACAACCGTACTAAATATCTCAAACTTAGCAAGAGACAAGTTTAACCCCTCCATTTACATTAAATTATTTCATCTAAAAGCTTAAAAACATTCATTTTATTAATCTACAGTTTACATTTATACTTATCAATAATCAATTTTAGAGAAGGAAGGTGTGCTAAAAATGGATGGGAATAAATTATTCGGGATGATAAATGGAAGAGGATTAAACACTCAATTAAAAGCAGACTTCATGATGTTAATGGTAACAATGTTATGGGGTTCATCCTACTTGTTTATGAAGATGGGCCTCGATTCTCTACAAGAGTTTAACTTAATAGCTTTACGTTTTGGCATAGCCTTTATTTTAGCCGGGGCAGTATTTAACAAGCGTCTAATTCGGATTGAATTTAAAACGTTTTTTTATGGATTAATATTAGGAACCATCTTGTTTTTAGTAATTTCTGCTGTCACTATTGGATTAAAATTTACGTCTATTTCAAATGCGGGATTTTTATTTAGCCTCTCTGTAGTATTTGTCCCTTTGTTATTAGCAATATTTTTCAAAATAAAACCTGAGAAAAAAGTTGTTTTTGGCGTTGGTATCGCAATAATAGGGATTGCCCTTTTAACATTAAATAATGGATTAATGATTAATTCAGGAGACTACTTAATTATCTTAGGTGCAGTATTTTATGCAACACAGATCATTGTTACGGATAAGTTGACGAAAAACGTGGACTCGATCACCCTCGGGATTATACAACTAGGGGTTGCTGGGGCATGGGGACTACTATTTTCATTGGTATTTGAAGAGCCACATCTTCCTGGCACAACTGAATCATGGGTTTCCATTATGGCTTTAAGTATCCTATGCAGTGCAATTGGGTTTATCGGCCAAGCTGTAGCACAAAAACATACAACACCTACGCACACAGGGCTTATATTTTCATTAGAACCGGTTTTTGCAGCAGGTTTCGCTTTCATTTTCGTTGGAGAAACACTTCCAGCTAAAGGTTATATAGGGGCAATTCTCATTTTTATAGGCGTCGTAGTTGCAGAAATGAATTTCAAGAAGCCTTTTATGAGAAAAAGATTTCACAAAGCTGCGAAAGGCTCTAAAGCCTAGCTTGTACGGGTTGTTTTAGTTGATCCAAAAGAGAGCTGTATTATCACCTCTCTTTCCTTGTTCAACTAAAGTACTTTACTGATATTTAAAAGGAAAATCCTTTATGAGATCATGGAATTTACTTTCCCATTGTAAAAAATCCGTTGTAGGTAATTTACCCCAAAACTGCAGTCCAGACGGTTCAAAAGAAACAGTGATAAAGTATTTATCTCCTTTTTCCTCATCACCGAACCAACTAGGAAGCGTGGTTTGGTTGCCTGTGTAAGAAGGCAACATTTCATACACTTTCCCTAAAGCCTCATACGTTTTATCATTAAATTGGTATTCATCCACCATATAGACTCTTTCAAACTGTATAAAATCGTAAACAACTTCATATCTATTATTATAGTAATGTTCGTCTTCTAAAATCCTATTCAAAATATATACACTCCTTGCCGAAATTCAATTATGCTTACTAAATTGCCTTTCTGTAATTTATAGAGATTTTTCAGTATTAACATTTCAATGATAATCACTTCATTTTTTAAACAAAAACTGCCAAATGATTAGCAAATGATAATAAAGAAGTGAAGCAATTATTCCCAATAATAAAAAACTAAATGTTTCTGTATTTGATATAATTTTTCCTTTTGAAATAATAAATAAAAAAATCACTGTACTAACTAGACCTGCTATTATATATAAAATAAATTTTGTAAAATATCTTTTACTTCTTGTTAGATATTTCACACTTATTTTATCAAAGATAAATGACCAAATAACACCAGCAATTACGAGGACTGGACCCGAAAATAAAGCATAGATAGTAAAAAGTCCCAACAGAGAATTATAGGAAGAATCTAGTTCTCTATTAGAAGCGGGTGTGTACACAAATATTGCAAGCGAAATAGAAAATAATACTGTCGAAATAACAGCAATTAAAATTCGTTTAACTATTTCATGTGTCATTTATTATATCCCTTCTGAACTTTATCTAAGAAAAGTCGTACCTCTCTTGGAGACTTTAAAATAATGACTTTTTTATCATTAGGCAGTTGTTCAAGCTTCATTAATACATTAGGTTTCTTTGTTTTTGGATAATCCCAAACCCATTTTAAGAAATTAAAATCCAGCCTTTCATTGACACCCTCCGCCATATCTGGTCTCGTTTTTCCACGATATTGAATCATCCGCTTCAAAACTCTATATACGCATATTACTCTATTAATATCTACAAAGACAACGGTATCTGCGGCATTGAGTCTTATATCCATCGTACCATTATAATTTCCGTCAATAATCCACTCTTCTTTGATTACCAACATGTTTTGAATTTTTATTTGCTCCTCTTTAGATGATGGTGTCCAATTTGGCTTCCATAACAATGCATCTAGGTGATAAACATTTATATTCAACTTTCGCCCTAACCTACGTGCCAGGGTAGACTTTCCTGACCCTCCCGAACCTATTAATGCAATCTTTTTCATAGTCTGCAACCTCTTTATGTACTTTTTATAATTAGAAGGTTAGAAATTTGTATAACCATCTAAATCTAAACATTTAAAATATATATACGTTTAATAAAACGGTTGGTTTCAGAAGTTTTAGAACTTAAAAATACCCCATCTTATAAATAAGATGAGGTTGACCTAAAATAGTTTGTTTTTTGATAAATTCTTAATAAAACTGCTAAGTTACTTCTGCATTATCTGAATAAGGTTACCAGTAGTATCATCTAAAACAGCTATAGTGACATCTCCCGCTTTCGTCGGCTCCATCGTAAACTTTACACCGTTTTCCAACAGTCGTTTATATTCCTTATGAATATCTTCTACACCAAACATGGTTGCTGGTATACCATCGTCAAATATTTTCTCCTGATACTCTTTGGCAGCTGGATGGTCATTCGGTTCGAGTAAAAGCTCGGTACCTTCCGGATTATTGGGTGAAACAAGTGCAATCCATCTAAATTTACCCATAGGAATGTCATGTTTTTTTACAAATCCTAGCTTTTCGGTATAAAACTCCAGTGCCTTGTCTTGATCTTGTACAAATATACTCGTAACTATAATGTTCATACTGTTGTTGCCTCCCTTGTTATTTCTGACGCGTATTATTACAGTGCTAACAATCTTTTAACTATAACATACCTCTATTAAAATAATTCTTCTGACCTTCACTTGCCACGGCTTTCCATGCCACTAACCCTACTAAGAAGAAGCCAAATGATCCTATCAATCCTACGAGCCGAATGGAGGTTAATTCAGCTGCTAAGCCTATCAAAACCGTTAACACAATAATAAACCCTGCTTCCATAACACTGAAGATACTTTCAAACCTTCCCATTATTTTCACAGGAACATGATTTTGATAGAAAGTTAAATACCCTGTATTTGCAAAGGTTACCGCAAACCCAATTAAAAACACACCAGGAGCAGCACTAAAAAAGCCATTCGAACTGTAAAGCATTATATACCCAATTGCGGTAAAAATGGTACCATAACCTATTAAAAGATTGACTGCCAGCCGATTAGTGAAGATGGAATTAATGATGGATCCTATTATAATCCCTGCTCCAAAAACACTTAATAAAAACCCATAATTAGTATCGGATATGGAAAGTACACCTTTAGCAAATGCTGCCTCGAGAGAATCGATTGCAGTCATGCATATAGTAGCACCGCAAAATAATATATAGATTTTCGTGATATAGACATGGTCCTTACTGAAATGTAAAACAACTTGAAAGTCTTTTTTTATTATATCCCAATTAAATCTTTGTCCCTCTATCTCTTCAAGTCTTGAATCGACATCCGGTAGCATCCTAATAATAAATGCTGAAAAAACTAAAGCCCCTGTATTCACATGGATGGCTGTATAAGGAGTCCCCATCCAAAATAAAATTCCTGCAATGGCAGGGCCTATTAGTGATCCACAAGAGTTGATAAAACCACGTAAAGCATTAAAGCGCTGCCGGTCTTTTTCAGGTATTAATTTAGTCATATAAACCATCGATGTCGGCTGAAAAATAGCACTTCCCATATTAATGATAAACGCTAGTATATACACATAGAAAAGGGAAGGTAAAAAGGGAATGAACGCAATACATAGTGCTCGGAAAACGTCCAATGCCATCATAAATCGCCGTGTATTTACCCGATCAATTAAACTTCCGGCCCAAATATTGGAACATATCGTTGCAATGGGGCCAAGTATATACAATAAAGCAATTGCAAGGGGGGACCCTGTTTTATTTAATATAATTAAGTTTAGTGCGATTAGGTAAACCCAAGCTCCCACATTTGAAATTCCTATTCCTCCAAGTAGCATTAAAGGATACTTCCAATTAGACATATGCACCACTCCATTTTATTTTTAGTAAAACAAAAATAAAAAAACTCACCCCCAAGATTTTCATCTTGGGGGCGAGTCATATCGCGGTGCCACCCCAGTTCACTTCTACATTGCTGCGGAAGTCTTATCAAGTACGGCTTGGTGAATAAATCCACTAGCGATACTCTATCTCGTTAACGTGAGAATACGTTGCATCATCATTGTTCCAAGCAAACAAATCCACTGCACAGCTCCAAGCCTTGTTTCAACACATTTCCTACCCCTCTTTTTCAGCTAGCAGAGGTCTCTGTAGATAGTACGTATGTTTACTCTTCTTTTCATCGCTTTTTATATAGATTTTGTATATCCTATATTATTTTGAACTAAAACGCAATAGAGAACGACAAATAATAATGTTTAAAATAAGATTTTGAGAGTCTGTTGTAAAGGAAATAATTATCATTGATTCCTAGTCATTGTTTAATCAAAATAATTTCTTTAGCTACAATTTCTCTGCTTTCTTTACTTTTTTGAATATATTGCGGATTATCTAAAATAACTCTTATATTTGAATTTCTAGTATAATCTTGAGCACTTAATTGCTCTCCAGTTTCGTTACGAAATATTGTTTTATTTGTAATTTGGACAAAACAAACGTAGCCTATATCTTCATCGCCTGTGTTTTTCACTTCATCGGAACAGTCAACTTCAATATAATTATCTTCCACTCTCTCAATTTTGGTGTCAAAATATTCTACCCTTGAGCAACCGGCCATTAGTAAACTAACTGTGATTATTAAAATTATTCCTATGTTAATAATATTCACTCCGTTTATTTCATTATACTGTCTATAACTATTTTCCTTTCCATGTTAAGTTTAATGTAGGAAAAGAAGGAGGCTATAATATGTCAACATTTTTATTTGTCTTGATTCTTATATTGATTGGTATTTTATTCATAATTTTCAATAACAAGCTTCCAAACCCAATCACGGTATTCTTCTCTGTGTTTGTTATCATGTGTATTATTTATGCTATACAATATATTCCAATGTTAATAAACATTTTCTTGTAAAGATGATAATCTATTGATTAAAGGCGAACCATTAACAGTAAGATTCCGTATCAGAATATAACAAAGGTTTCTCCAACAACCAAAAAATTTACTAGTTTTCGAATTTCCTCGTCTCAAATAGGACCCGAATTTTTTACAAATCAGCAAGCATGGAAAGTATAAGGATTTTACCAAAGTATAAAAAAACGGCTACTAAATCATCTGCAATTTAGTAGCCGTTTTATATTAGATGCTAAAAGCTAGTGAAAAGACTCCTGTAAGTATGAACAGCTCTTTGTTTAGACAGACAATAAGGTCCGGTCACTCGTTAATTTTTCACCGCGAATCCGTTGGAATTCATCCATGAGTTTTGCGATGGTTAAATCTTTCTTTTCTTCTTCCCCAACTTCTAATATGATTTGCCCTTTATCCATCATGATCAATCGATTTCCAAGATCTAATGCCTGCTGCATATTATGTGTCACCATAAGCGTCGTTAATTGATCTTTTTCTACAAGCTGCTTCGTTAGTTTGGAGATCAAGTCTGCTCTGGATGGATCTAGTGCTGCAGTATGTTCATCTAGTAATAAAATGGATGGCTTTGTGAATGTAGCCATCAATAGCGAAAGTGCTTGTCTTTCCCCACCCGATAATAGCCCTACTTTTGCATTTAATCGATTTTCTAGATTTAAATGCAGCGTCTCGAGCGATTGCAGAAAAAACTCTTTTCGCTGTTTGTCTACACCACTTTTTAAGCTCCGTTTTTTATTTCTAGAAAAAGCAATTGCTAAATTTTCTTCAATCGTCATTGTTGGAGCGGTGCCTGCCATTGGATCTTGAAATACTCGCCCTATTAGCTGAGAGCGTTTATATTCTGGCAGTCTTGTTACATCTTTGTTATCAATTATTATTTCCCCAAAATCTGGAGTAAGTGCTCCTGAAATCATGTTTAACATCGTGGATTTTCCTGCACCATTACTACCAATAACTGTGACAAAATCCCCTTCTTTTAGGTTAAGATTTATATGGTCTAATGCAATCTTTTCATCCGCAGTCGCTTCATTAAACACTTTGTTTATCGCTTGTAATTTAAGCAAGGTTTTTCCCCTCCTGCTCTGTTACAATAGTGGAACTAGCCCTTCTTTCGGCATGTCGTTTTGCTTTTCTACTTTTCTCTCGACGTTTATCAAAGTAGTTTGGTAGAACTAAAGCAATAATTACAATTAAAGCCGTAATTAGTTTCATATCTCCTGTATCCAGTAAATCGATACGAAGTGCGAACGCAAGTATGATTCGATAAATAATCGCACCTGCAATTACAGCAAGTGTTGTACGTACGATTGATTTTGTGCCAAATATCGCTTCGCCAATAATAACAGACGCTAAACCAATAACAATCATTCCAATACCCATTCCGATATCCGCAAACTTCGAATACTGTGCGAGTAATGCACCAGAAAATGCGACAAGCGCATTGGAAATCCCAAGTCCAACGATAACTAGATTATCTGTATTCGCTGAAAAACTGCGAATCATCTTTTTGTTGTCGCCGGTTGCACGAATGGCTAGACCTACTTCTGTTTTTAAGAACCAATCGAAAATCAATTTAATCAGTACAACTAAAATAAATACGATGATAATTGTTCCCCAAGTCTGCGGTAATGACTTCACGCCAATTCCGCTCAAAGCATTATTAATTGCTTCATTAACCCCTAAACTTCCCCACCAATTGTTGAATTGGCTAAACAATGTTTCTGAATTCAATAAAGGTATATTCGGCCGACCAACGGAATTCTCCACCGTGAACCCCATGATCCGCAAGTTAATCGAATATAAAGCAATCATCATTAAAATCCCAGACAATAAAGGATTAATCTTCCCTTTCGTATGTAACAATCCAGTAATACATCCAGCTATAAAACCAGCTATTATTGCAACAATTGTTGCAATGACCGGATGATATCCTAACACAATCATCATCGCTGCTGTTCCTGCACCCGTAACGAAACTTCCATCTACGGTTAAATCAGGAAAATCTAACACTCGGAATGTTAGATACACCCCGAGTGCCATGATTGCATAGATGATTCCTTGCTCTACAGATCCAAAAACAGCTGTAAACATAAAGAATCAAACTCCTATCTATTCAGCAAATTCTGCTTTCCACTCATCTTTTACTTCCAATCCAAGGGCATCTACAGTGTCTTTGTTCAGAACAAATCGTAAATTTTGTGGATATTGAACTGGTAAATCAGCTGGTGTACTTTCCCCATTTAAAATCTTTACCGCCATTTCTCCTGCTTCATAACCGATATCAAAGTATTCAAAACCGTAAGCCCCTAATCCTCCACGTTTAACGGAGTCAAATTCGCCTACCATCATAGGAAGCTTATTGTCATTTGCAACAGAGATAACGGATTCAAGTGCAGAAACAACTGTGTTATCCGTAATAATATACAAAGAATCTACTTTTCCAATTAACGATTCAGTAGCCTGTTTTACTTCAGCTGAAGTAGATACAGACGCTTCTACTACATTTAATCCAACTGCACTCATTTGCTCTTTTACTGCATCTACTTGTGCTCGTGAGTTTTGTTCTCCTGCGTTAAACACCATACCTACATTTTTTGCACCTAGCTCATCTTTTAAGAAGTTGATAGTACTTGGAATTGCATCTGGCTGTGTATCAACAGTTCCAGTAACGTTTCCTCCTGGCTGTTCCATTGACTGCACTAATTCTGCGCTAACTGCATCTGTTACAGATGTAAAAACGATTGGAATATCTTTTGTCACACTCGCAACCGCTTGAGCACTTGGTGTGGAGTTTGCAAAAATAAGATCTACTCCTTCGCTTACTAAGTTGTTTGCTATAGTTGTATTTTGGCTATTATCATTTTGTGCGTTTTGAACATCATACTCAACATCTAAGCCAGCATCTTCTAAAGCTTTTTGAAAACCGTCATATGCTGCATTTAACGATGGGTGTTCGACAATTTGTGTGACACCGATTTTAAATGTTTTCGTTCCTTCCTTCGCATTCGCTTCTGGGCTTTGCCCACTCTCTTCCCCGCATGCCGCTAAAAATAAAATAGCCGCCAATAAAATAAATGCTATTTTCTTCATCTCTATTATTACCCCCTCTATCAATAGTCCACATCAGCGATTCAACTCGTTAAAGTATGGATTTAAGGATATGTTACACTGCAATTGATTGATAGTCAATAACATTATGAATTTTTTAATATTTTCCAATTAATAAAGAGTAAGGCATACAGCTATATTTCATCTGTTTCCTATGAACAAAGAAGCCTCTTTAGATTTATGACACTGACTACAAGAGCAATACATTTTAGGGGAATTGTGCGGTAGAATGTTTTATTAAGTGACCGCTAGAATTTTCGCTGCAGGTGGACGCTTTCCGCGGGGCGGGCGGTGAGCCTCCTCGTCGCTAACGCTCCTGCGGGGTCTCACCTGTTCCGCTTAATCCCGTCGGAGTCGCCACCTTCCGCTACAATCCATTAAGAATAACGCTATCTAATTTGCGTCTCTGTTTAACAAATCAAACTTCTTCAGGAATTTTCCAACTATTAAATGCTGATAAATGATGTAACGCGCCAAACTATCCTCTAAACACTACAAGTCGACATCTCATTCCAAGTAAACTTATGTTATGAAAAAATGGTTGCTTTCAGGCATAATTTGGTTGCTTTCAGACTTCTACTGGTTGCTCTCCACCGTCGTTTGGTTGCTTTCGATAGCTGTTTGGTCGCCCTTAGCCATTTATTGGATTTATACAGTCCAAAAACTCTTTATGATTTTGTTTTTAACAAGTCGATACTGAATAAGTAAGAAATATCTATTGATTTTCGCTTCAGACGGCGACTCCTGTGGAGGCCAACAGGATGTTGGTTTCGAAGGCGTTGCCACACGATGTGGCGTTCTTAGCCTTTGTTCCACATGGGCTAATGAGATATCCCAACGTACGCCTAAGCGGCGGGGATGGCTCATCGCTCACCCCACGGAAAGCGTCCGGCTGGAGTGAAAATCACGGTGGACACCTATTAAAGCCTTACGTCGCAGTTTCCCTAAACTACGTCATACTTGTTTAACAACAATTACTCAGATTGGATTGAATAACAATAAGCTAGCATCACCTCTTCTTTTGATCTCTTGGTTTGGTTATTACTAAATAGCCTAAACCAAGTAATGAGAAAGCGCATTTGAACACTTTGCTGTTACTGATTATTTACATGCCCTTTACACTAGCTAGATATTTCGAAACTATAATATAGATTGAACAGTGTCTGTTCATTTTAGGGGGAATTAGTAAAATGGCAATTGAAGATCATGACTACGGAGAATTATTTTCTTATATATTAAAAGAGCGAGCAATCCAAACAGTATTTCAACCAATTATTTCACTGCATAGTGGACAAATATATGGTTACGAAGCCTTATCAAGAGGTCCTGCAAATACAGTATTACATAATCCCGAAATGTTGTTTGATTATGCATTAAAAAATGGACAACTTTGGGAGCTTGAAAACTTATGTAGAGCCAATGCTTTGAAATGCGCGCATGATTTAAAAGCGGAAGGAAAATTGTTTTTAAACGTTAATCCTAATATTATGAACGACTCTAAATTCAAGCAAGGCTTCACTAAAGAGTATTTATCTAAATTTCACATGGACACCGATAGCATTGTATTTGAAATTACGGAAAGAGAAGCGATTAACAACTTAAAAGATTTTATCAGTACAATCGATCATTATAAAAACCAATATTATCAAATTGCAGTAGATGATGTAGGAGCGGGTTATTCGGGGTTAAATGTTATTACGGATGTGCGCCCGCATTATATGAAACTGGACATGAAACTTATTCGAGATATTGACCGGGACCGAACGAAACAATTGCTAGTGAGTTCTTTAAGTGAATTTGCAAATTACTCTCAAATAAACATTATCGCTGAAGGAATAGAAACAAAGGACGAGCTTCGTACATTAATCGATATCGGTGTGCATTTTGGACAAGGTTATTTTATACAAAAACCAACGACACAATTATATCCAGTTCGTGAGGAAGTCAAAACGATTATTAAAGCGGAAGTTTCCAGAAAGAATCGCGTTAGCAGAAATCGATTAACGGATACTTCTATCGAACAAATAGCGACTCCGTTAAAGACCATTCCTAGTCAAATGCCTATTTCCAAAGTAAGCAATCTAATGGAAGCTAACGATTCACTCCCTGGATTTTGTATTCAAGATGGCAATAAATTGATCGGCGTTATTACTAGAAATAAACTGCACTTAAAGTTTAGCGGTCCATATGGATATAGTTTATACAACAAAAAACCAGTCGCTGCAATTATGAGCCGTAACTATATGAAAGTAGATGCAGAAACTCCAATCGACGTAGTGGCAAAAATAGCAATGAACAGGGATCCGCTTCATTTGTATGACTTCATAACTGTAACAAAAGATGATCAGTATTTTGGTGTCGTGACAGTAAAAGATCTGCTCGAAAAAAGTATGCAGCTAGAAATAGACTACGCCAAGCATTTGAACCCACTTTCTGAGTTGCCGGGTAATCTGATGATCGAGCAGCAGCTACAAGGCTGTATAGACGCAGATTCTCCGATGACTGTTTTATACGTCGATATAGATAATTTTAAACCTTATAATGATGTGTATGGATTTGAAAAAGGAGATAAAGTAATTATGCATTTAGCAGAAATTATTCAGAATAGCTGCCCTTCGGATGGATTTGTGGGTCATATTGGTGGGGATGACTTCTTATTAATAACTGCTACTTCCAAAAGTAAACAGCTTTGCGAGAAAATTATTCAGAAATTCGACAAATCTGTGGAAAAATTTTATCATGCACAGGATTTACTAAAAGGACATATCGTATCCAAAAATAGACACGGAATTGAGGAATCATTTCCCCTTCTCACTATTTCTATCTCTGGAGTGTCGAATAGAAATACTCAATCTATTTACGAACTTTCCGAGCTTGCTAGTCAAATCAAGAAACAATGCAAACAAATCCCTGGCAGTAACTATCTATTGCAGGAACCGAATGCCTTTGTTACCATGAAAGGTTAACATTTAGCTTTTGAACATGCTATGATAGTTGTATACATAGTTTGTACGGAGGGAATTGTATGACAACCGTTTTTATCATTGGGGCACTTACGTTTATCATTATACTTGCGCTTAGCATCTATACTGTTAACAAAGGCTATGCATATAAGCATACAATTGATGAACGTCCAGCTAAACAGAACGAAACTACAGAAAAAACGCATCGCCCATAAGGCGAATGCGTTTTTTTAGTTCTTCACTTTTTCTTTTTTGATTTGTTTACTACGTAACTGACCACATGCTGCATCGATATCCGTTCCTTGTTCCATGCGAACTCCACAGTTAATCCCGTGATTTTTCAGCGTTTGGAAAAAGGCACTGATTGATTTTTCAGAGCTACGTTGGTATTGTCCATGCTCATCCACTGGATTGTATGGAATCAGATTGACATATGACAAATGACGTTTGTTTTCAAGTAGCTTCGCTAGTTGCTGCGCTTCTTCCACATGATCATTTACGTCTTTTAGTAAGATGTATTCAAATGTAATACGGCGATTTGTTTTTTCTAAATAATAATCTACTGCTGCCATTACTTTTTCAATTGGGAATGCTTTATTGATCACCATGATTTTTGTACGTAATTCATCATTAGGTGCGTGTAATGATACTGCAAGATTTACTTGAATATTTTCATCTGCAAAATCCATAATTTTTTTCGCAAGTCCACTTGTCGAAACGGTAATATGACGAGCACCAATAGCTAGACCTTTTTGATCGTTGACAGTGCGTAAGAAACTCATCAGGTTTGTGTAGTTATCAAATGGTTCTCCGATCCCCATAACAACGATATGACTTACACGCTCGTCTTTTTGCATTTGGTCTAAGTGCTGTTGCACTTTCATAATTTGTCCAACAATTTCGCCTGCGTCTAAATCACGATTTTTCTTCAGTAATCCACTCGCACAGAAACTACAGCCGATATTACAGCCGACTTGAGTTGTTACACAAACCGATAAACCGTATTTAAAACGCATGAGCACTGTTTCGATTAAGTTGCCGTCTTGCATTTCAAATAGGAATTTAATCGTTCCATCTGCTGATTCCTGTTTAACAGATTCTTTTAGCGTTTGGATTACAAAGTTTTCTTTTAAAATTTCTAGACATTCTTTGCTTACGTTAGTCATGTCATCAAAACTTTGTACTCGTTTAATATATAACCAGTCCCACACTTGTTCAGCACGATATTTCTTTTGTCCGTGTTCTAATAACCATTCTATTAACTGGTCTCTTGTTAGACCATATATTGATTTTTTCATTTTTAGCCCTCATTTCATCCGTATACAATTCGCCTATTATACCCCAATTGTTTACATACGACAACTTATTATAACGGAAATGAACGATAAAAGAAATCATTTTGTTTACTCGTGAAATTTTCCGACAACGGTAAAAGAAAATGGGTGGATTATTTGTAATTTAGCTTGAATAGGATAGTAAAAGAGATTTTATTCCGTGAATTTACAAGGGGTTGATTAAAATGGCTAAACGGACTAAAAAGATTATTGCTAAAAGAGTACGCAAAGGGCTTTTCAAGTTAGGATTATTCATCGTCGGAATTTACGCTTTTTTACCTTCTCATTTTTTAGAATCGAATTTACAAAATTATGAGGATGCTTTGGAAAAGGATTTTGCAGCCTATGCATTAGAAACGACTGCCGATATATTTAGTAACACGCTGGAACAGTCTTTGATCGTTTCCTATGCAATTGAATCGATTGAGGAAGTGGAAGGTGAACCACTATCTTCCGTCATTATTGCTTATACTGCTTTCGGACTTCCTTACGCTGAAATTATTGTCAACGAGAACGTAGCATATGTAAACAAAAAGCTACTGTTTCAAAAATAAGAAAGCACAGGCCCCATTTCTACAATAGTCGCCATGGGGCCTGCTTAACATCAGTCTTGCTCTACTTCATTTTCTCGGATCCAGTCACTGTAGCTGCCTACATATAATTTTACATGAGTATAACCAGCTTCTTTTAGTCCGGCATATAGTGGTGCTGCAGTAACGCCGCTTCCGCAATACGCGATGACCGGATTATTTTTATCCGTTACATTCCGCAGCTGTTCTGCAAGCATGTCCTTTTCTAAAAACTTGCCATCCTTTTTTAACTGCTCCCAATCAAAATTAACGGCAGAGGGAATATGCCCGGCAATTGGATCAATTGGTTCACTTTCTCCTTTAAAACGAAAAGCCGCACGAGCATCTATAAGTTGTCCCTCTATCTCCCCTGCTACTACTTTTTTTACATCTTCCACATCGAGATAAATAGCATCATTCCAATTTGGTTCTATATCGGAAACAGGGATTTCGGGCTCTTCTTTTGAAATTGGAAATAACCCTTTTACCACCTCAAACCCTTCACGCAATACATACACATTCGTAAAGCCAGCCCATTCCAGTAAAAAATATGCTCTTAATGCAAACGGTGAAGCTCCTTGATCATAAACAATAATTGTATCCTCTAGTTGAAGTCCTGCTTGTCTGCATAGCTCTGTCATCTTGTCTTTTGAAATCATCGGATGGCGTCCGTTATTACTGGTCATATCAGATAAATCCTGTTCGAGATCCCAGTAAATTGCCCCTTTTAAATGACCTTCTTTATACATATTTGGACCTGCCGCCTTATCGGATAGATCAAATCGTGTGTCAATGAAACGTACTTTCTCCGGCTGTACATCTTCCCAATTAATAAAAACGTTCGTCATATAATCCGCCCCTTTAGTTTGAAATTATAGCATACAGTTCTTTCCATTTCGCTAGCATTTCCTCTTGCTCTAATAGTGCACGCTCAGCATCTAACTGACTAATCGAATCATTTAACCATTTCAAACGAACCGCTTCCGCTTCCATATCAGCATATTGCTCCGCCCATGTAAAAAGTCGCCCTTGTTGTTCGTTTAAATAGCTTTCCGCCTCCACTTTTGTTTGTTCAGAAAGGGAGTCACGTAATTTTTCTTTGTCGTTTTTCTCGAAAAAGGATTTATTGTTTTTATACAAGGATTTTACTTGCTCATATTTTTGAACATGCTGGAATGGTCCTTCAAAGTCAAGTAAATCTTGGTTTTCGAATTCATGTGGCGTGTATGTAAAACTTGGATTCCAGTCTTTTAACACGCGCATCTCTTCTTTTTCTAGCTCCTTCATTTGTTTTTGGATAAATTGCAATAAACGGAAGTTGGTTACACGTAACTCTTGTTCGATATCAAAGCGCAACATATTTAATATATCTTTCAATGCGATTTCGAGAGCGACATTGGCAGATCGGTTTGAAAATAAGGAGGGGTTATACGCTTCCTTAAAAAATTCATTGAAACGATAATAGACTCTTTGCAATAAATAGTAAAGCAATGTTTCTAGCTCCTGCTTCGCTTCTTTTGCAATTAATGCCCCTTTAGAATTGGTGTAACGCTTTCGTGTATTTTGTTCTAACGAACGTAATTCGCCTAGCCTTTCATCCTTCCTAGCTAAGTTCATTTCTGTTTGTTCAATCATCTGATGCAATTTCATTTGTTGACGCGTTGTTTCTTCTTCTAATGTCGTTACTGCCATTCGTTTCAAATCATGCGCTAAAAAATGATAAAATGCTTCTTGGAACTGGAACATTCCTTCATGTAACGGAGCATTCGTTTGTTTTTCATGTAAGGCTTGTAAGCTAGAAACTCCATATACACGAGGGAATCTGATGCCAAATCTCTGTAACTCACCTTGCACATAATTTTTGACAAGCGCTTCTTCTTCCTCATTTGCAGCAAGATCAATTGCGTTGACGACGAAGAACATTTTATCTAACTCAAAGGAGTCCTTCACTCGGCCAAGCTGAATTAAAAATTCTCGGTCAGCTTTTGCAAACGCGTGATTAAAATAAGTCACAAATAGAACGGCATCTGCATTACGAATATAGTCAAATGCAACACCAGTATGTCTAGCGTTAATCGAATCGGCTCCTGGTGTATCAACTAATGTAACACCAAGTCTCGTTAACTCACAGTCATAATAGAAATCGATAAAATCTACAAAGCAGCTACGAGATTCTTCCGCGACAAAGCGATGAAATTCTTCCGCATTGACACGTAACGTTTGCCCAAGATTTGCTTCGAATTCTGCATAGCCTTTATGAAAGGCTACAATAAACGATTTATGCACCTCTTCTGCTACGGATTGCTCTTTTATAGTTGGCGCCTTTTCAAAAGCTTCTTTCAACGAAGAAACCGTCACACCAAGCATACTATAGGCAAATTGGACATCCTCTAATAGCTGTTGTTTTGTTTTTAACGTTACATCCGCCGTATTATGAGGATGGCCCTCTGAAACTGGTTGAATTTTATTGATCGCAGCAGTCGTTGGATTTGGCGATACCGGCAACACATTTTCCCCCATTAATGCATTGGAGAAACTAGACTTACCAGCACTAAAGGCTCCAAATAACGCAATTGTAAACTGTTGATGCTCCACTCTACTTGCTTTTTTCTTCAAATAACTTGCCGCTTCTTTAAATGCAGGAAGCTGTCCGATTGCTTCTGCCATTTTGTTGGCTCTTTTAAGTACAGCTTCTTGGGAGAAATCCACTTCTTTCAATTCTTGCTGTTTTTCTTCTATAACTTGTACAACGTTTTCTTCTATATCTTGCTTTGTTTCATCATATTCCGTAATAGCATTTTCAAATGCAATTCGCTCTTTTTCCCATTCGATAAGGAGCGTGTCCCGTTCCTTCCGAATAGCAAGTGAAGGAGTTTTGATTTCCTTTGTAAATGCCTTCATTTTGTCTTCCATTTCTTCTATTGTATGAATGGCCAGCAATTTCTTATTTAATTGAAGAATTTTCTGCTCGACTTTTTCGTTTTCTTCCATTGGATGTTCATTTATTTGTTTCGCCATTTCTACCTTCCAACCATCTGTTTCTCTCACAAAAAACCGATTAATCGCTTCCTGTACTCGGTTGGCAAAATGGAGTATTGCATCACCTGATGTATTTGCACCTTCATGAAGTGATTTTTGTATAATGGATATCGGTAATTGAAAAGTCGTATTCTCTATTTCAAGTGCTTTATCATCTGAGAGCAAAGACACATTTTTTAGCATATGTTTCATCAATTGTTTTAAATGTGCAGTAATATTCGTTTCTACAATCTTTTCTAACAGGTCGCTCGCTTCCTGCAGGCGAGTTGCTCTTTCCTCTTCGGTTTTCTTTTTACTGTTGAAAAACCCTACTTTAAATGAGCTTTGCATTGCTTCGGCATATATTTTCAGAGCCTCTCTCATTTCATAAGGCATGACGGAAGCATTTTGTAAAAGCGATTTTCGTCCTTCTTCAAATTCAGTTTTCCATAGACTTGCGTCTTGTAATTTTACATGCGTTTCGGATAGCTCTAATTGTTTCTTTAACTCTTCTTTGTTTTCCCATTCTTCTCTTGTCAGCTCTTCTTCGAATGTTTCAAAACATGTTTCTTTTTCTTCTTCCAAAAAATGCATATGTTCATCTTCTAGTTTTTTAAGCGTGCTTTTCGCAGAAGTGATAAAGAGCTCTTCTTTATGATCAATGGAATGCTGTACGATATGCTGTACTTTTGGAAAATCATTATGTATGAATGTTTTATCTTTTAAAGAAGTAAAAAAGATATCCTTTGGCTCCACTGACCAAGCCAGGAACGCATTGGCTACCGATTGTTTAAATGCTTCAAAGGAAAGCTCTTCTTCTCGATGTTTATCGACTTGGTTTACGATTAAATACACATTTTCATTATAATGAAGTAATTGCTTCGTAAATTGGAAATTAAGTTCGGATTGGACATGATTATAATCCATTACATAAAACACAATATCAGCTAAATGAAGTGCGGATTCGGTTGAAACTCGGTGTGCATCATCTGTAGAATCAACTCCTGGCGTATCCATTACACTAATGCCTGCAGGTAATCCTGATGATTTATGGCCAATTTCAATTTGAGAAACTTGGCTGCCATCCTTGGAATACTTTTTTACTAGTCCAATATCATATTCGCCTGAGAACTTAACAGGTGCTTGATCGACAAAGTGAACAAGTGCATAGTTTTCTGCTGTTTTTTGAACGGTAACTATGTTTGCAGAAGTAGGAATTGGGCTTGTTGGTAAGAGCTGTTCTTCTACTAACGCATTTATCATACTCGATTTCCCAGCAGAGAAATGCCCTGCAAATGCAATGGTAAAAGTCCCTTGCTCTATTTTCTGTGCAAATAATTTTGCTTTCGCAAATCGTTCTTCATCTTGTTGCTCGTGAAATAATGCAGCTAGTAATGCGTTTTGTTCTTTAATGTTAAGTAATTCCGCTGAATGGACCATTTGAAAAAACTTCTCCTTTGTAATTCGACAATGTAATTTAATCATAGCAGAAAATGTTCTAAAAATAGAGCCTAATTGTCTAGACAAATAAGATTGTTTAGCTCAGACACTTTAAAAATAGATGCAAATGTTTTAGATAAAGTTGTTTGTGGAAAGATAAAGGTACGGGTATCTGCAATTAGTTTTAACGCATACTTATAATATCGTTTCAACTAGACCCCAAATTATATGAAAGAGAGGAGTTTCAAAATGAGTTTAACTCCTAAGCAAAGAATTGAGTTACATGGTTTTAATAACCTGACAAAGACCTTAAGCTTTAACATGTATGATATTTGCTATACACGCTCAAAAGAAGAGCGAGAAGCTTATATCGACTATATCGATGAACAATATAATGCGGATCGTTTAACCGAGATATTAACAAAAGTAGCGGATATAATTGAGGCAAATGTCTTAAATATTGCAAAGCAAGATTATGAACCACAGGGAGCGAGTGTCACGATCTTAGTTTCGGAAGGACCTGTTGATGATTCTCCTGTAGATTCATTTAAAGAATCACCAGGACCCCTACCTGCATCCGTCGTCGGTCATCTAGATAAAAGTCATATAACCGTTCACACTTATCCGGAATATCACCCAGATGAAGGAATTAGTACATTCCGTGCGGATATTGATATTTCCACTTGTGGTGAAATTTCTCCTTTAAAGGCATTAAATTATTTGATTCATTCATTTGAGACGGATGTTATGGTCATGGATTATCGTGTACGTGGCTTTACTAGAGATGTGACAGGACATAAGTTATTTATCGATCATGATATTAATTCTATTCAAAACTATATTCCAGTTAGCTTACAGGAATATTATCAAATGATTGATGTGAATGTATACCAAGAAAATATTTTTCATACAAAATGCAAGCTAAAGAAATTCGACTTAAATAACTACCTATTCGGATACCGAGAAGACGCGTTAACAGATGAAGAAAAAACCTCAATTACGAAAAAGTTAAAAACAGAAATGGAAGAGATTTTTTACGGTAAAAACATGGCACGAACAGAAGAAAAGTAATAAAAACAGACTGTAGACAATCCACTTTCAGGGGGCTTGTCTACAGTCTGACTATTTTTTTTCAGTTCTATTTATCCAAAATTATTTAAACTTCATCGCATCTGATATAATTTTAGGTAGGTCTGTGTTATCGTGGAATCCTACAAATTTATCCGATTGCGGACCGAATGCAAATACAGGTACAGGAGCTGCAGAATGACCATATCTGGTCCAGCCGATACCTGCACGTTCACTTAAAACCTTGTTTATAGCAGACTTTGTATCTTTTGCTTGTTGAATAGTTGTTACTTCGTCAACCGTTAATTCAATTCCAGTGTATTCCGATACAACCTCTTTTACATTTAAACGATCTTCCGTTAATTGACTAGCCATGAATCCACCAGTAGCTGTTACATTTTTAAGAATGTCGGCTGCTGCATCGGATGAGGTAGCTGACCCAACTGACATACCACCAGTCTCATGATCACCAGCAATAACGACTAATGTTTTGCCATCTTGCTCTGCAAATTCAATTGCTTCTTGCACTGCTTCTTCAAAAGCTTTGGTATCATGCATAGCATAAGCTGCATCGTTTTCTTCTCCAGCCCAGTCAATTTGGCTTCCTTCTACCATTAAGAAGAACCCATCTTTATCTTGGCTCAAGGCATCGATTGCCGTTTCAGTCATTTCTGCTAAGCTTGGTTCTTCGGTCTCCACACGATCAAATTCTGGAACAAGCGCTTCATCTGCAAACAAACCAAGTAATTTTTCCCCTTTTTCTACATTTACGTTTTCAGCATTTGCTAGTTGTGCACGAGTTTCAACAAATTCGAATCCTTTGCTTTCTGCTTCATCGATTAAGTTTAGTTCAGTTTGCTTGCCACCTTCTGAGGTAGGTACGAAATTATTTTTACCCCCACCCAAAATTACATCTACACCACTTTCCTGGATGTATTGACGGGCAATTTCTATTTCATTACTTCGATGTTCCACATGAGAAGCAAAACTGGCTGGTGTTGCATGTGTAATCGTTGAAGTTGCAATTAAACCGGAGGATTTCCCTGCTTCCTCTGAAGCTTCAAGAATTGTTTTTACCTTATTCCCTTCGGGATCAAATCCAATGACACCATTGTTTGTTTTTACTCCAGCAGCCATTGCTGTACCAGCAGCTGCAGAGTCTGTAATATCAGCATTTGCTGAATATGTAGTATACATTCCTTTAATGTGAGAATCCCATACTGCTTCTTGTCCTTTAAAGATACGGTAATTTGCTGCATGATTAGCTCCAAATCCATCCGGAATCATATAAATAACATTTTCTACTGGTCCATTCATATTAATTTTTACTTTTGAGATATTACCCTCTTTTTTGGCAGCATCTGCATTGATTAAACCCCCTCCCGAAAGAACAAGTCCCGTACTTAGTGCGATTAGGCCAACTTTTTTAAACATAAAAACCTCTCCTCAAAATAGTATTTTTGTTGCTATTAATAGTTTATTAGTTACGTATTAATAGCGAATGAAGGAGTGGTAAATGTTTGATGACAATTTTTTATCCTTATTACCTATTTAATCTTTTTTTTAAAAACAAAACGCATTACTAAAGAATCGGTTTTTCGGAATATATAGTAAAATAGGATTTTTCAGAACAAAATTTATGATTTTTATCTTAACAAAATTTACATTTGAAAATTTCTAAAATATTGGTTTAGAAGCTTCTTTTCATTTTATTTATAGAATTATTTTGGTTGTGGAGTTATGGAACGTAACACATAGGCTGTTATACCACTAAATAACAAAACAGTAGAACCAATAAATAGAGCTAACAAATAAATCATCCTCCCTGCATTTGAAAACCATTCTCATTTACAACATAACACATTATTTCACTACTTTCTACAATTTCTATTCTTTTTCCCGCTTTTTCATGCTAAGATTGTACTATCTTTATGTTAAGGATGGGGAAAAAATGAGTGCTTCAAAGCATATACAAACTATATTAAATGGAACAATCCAATCTTTAAAATCAGTTATCCCTCTTTCGATGGATATAAAGTCCCCTTCTCTAATGGTACAACCTTTTGAGCAAACAGAAATGAGTGTACTAATAGGAATTATTGGTGATATTAAAGGTCGAATAATAATAGATTCTACTACTAATGGCTTCTCCCAAATCGGAGCAACTATGTTCGGAATGCCTTTAGAAGGAGAGATGCTCGAATCATTTACTGGAGAATTAGGTAATATGATTGCTGGCAACTTGTGTACGTCGGTAGCTGCAAATGGAGTGGAAATTGATATTACCCCCCCTACTGTTATAGTTGGGACGTCCAGATTATTCGGATTTCAGCATGCTTTTAAATTACCAGTGGAAATAGCGGATGTTGGTGAAATAACGATTATTTTGACGATTGATGAATAGTAAGCAGTCAAAAGATCTTCCTTTTAAAGGGAGGTCTTTTTTTATTGGTTAGAAAACTAAAAGAAGATTTAGAAATGCTGCGAAGCAAATTGCTAGCATTCGCCCTTCCCGCAGACATACAGGGCAGCTCTATTCATCTTTGTCCCATTTGAAGAAAACTTGTTATTTAAGAATTGGTTGCTTTCAGTAGCAATTTGGTTGCTCTTATGCTGATTTTTTTGCTTTTATTGACTAATTGATTGCCCTTAACCATTAACTGGATAAACGTTCAGCGAAATTCTTCCTATTATGAAGAAACAGCTTTGTAAAATAGCCAACGAACTCTTTATCACGAATTTACCAGTCCAATTTGTTGCATTCACAGCATGCTCTGTCGTTCAGCACATTAATTAACTGAATAATTAATTTTATCTGGTTAGTAAACTCTTTTTTGGGGGATGTGAAAAATGAGATTTAGTGATTCTTCACATTTAGTTCACACAATCGGTTATTATGTGTGACTTTTATCACATCGTCTATTTAAAAATGTATTTATGATATGACTATACAAGAACAAAATTTGGAGGTGTATAAAATGTCGAAAAAACGCGAGAAAGAACCAGATTTAAAAGGTACACTTTATTCGGTTGGTGTTCTTGGGGCATTTATTATAATCACATGGTTTATGGCATTTTATTTATTTATTGATCGATTTTAATTTATTGGAGGTTTGAAGCTATGCATATTCATAAATATGAAAAATGGTGGCTCACATTTGGAATTAGCTCACTTGTTTTATTTTTAGTTGTTGTTGGATTTAGTGCTTTCCATTACGGTTCCCATCCGCCAAGTGCAAAAGTTTACGTGGATCCTGAAAGGGTCGATGAGATTGCACCATTTAATAATCCGGGTGTTCATAAAGTAGAAGGAAAAGATTGGGATTACGAGGTTGTCTTTGTTGCTTCTGCATTTTATTACAATCCACCTGAAATTGAAGTTCCACTTGGGTCTACCGTTAAGTTTATTGCAACAACGAAAGATGTAGTACATGGTTTCCAAGCAGCTGGAACTAATATTAATATGATTTTGGAGCCTGGCTATGTATCAGAATATATAACAACTGTTGATAAAGCAGGAGAATATTTAATATTATGTAACGAATATTGCGGGGTTGGACATTCGTCCATGACGTCCATGTTAAAGGTGGTAGAGTAGAATGACAACTGTAGCTGAAAGAGCAAAAGATTTAGTAAAAGTAGATAGAAGAGATGGTAAATTAGCTCTGGCACATATTTACGTCGCGTTCATTGCATTAGCGATTGGTGGACTTTGCGGTCTATTACAAACATTAGTACGGTCTGGTACATTTACACTTCCTTGGGGAATTGGCTATTATCAAATTTTAACTGTTCACGGTGTATTACTCGGACTCGTATTAACAACTTATTTCATTTTTGGTTTCCAGATTGCCGCTGTTAGCAGAACCTCTGGCACGTTGACAGACAAACAACGTATGCTGGGTTGGGTCGGCTTTTGGGTAATGACCATTGGTACTATCGCCTCTGCAACAATGGTTTTACTTAACCAAGCATCTGTGCTTTATACTTTTTATGCACCGCTCCAAGCTCATTGGATTTTCTATGCAGGCTTGGCATTAGTCATTGTTGGTTCATGGATCGGCGGAGCTGGTCAAATTGGCAAATATATCGAATGGCGAAAAGCGAATCCTGGACAATCAAGTCCACTACTTACTTTTATGGTTGTAGTTAACTTATCTATGTGGATTGTATGTTCACTAGGAGTGGCAGTCGAAGTATTATTCCAACTGCTCCCTTGGTCTTTAGGATGGGTAGATAAAGTAGATGTACTGCTTTCACGTACATTGTTTTGGTACTTCGGTCATCCACTTGTTTACTTCTGGTTATTACCAGCGTACATGGTTTGGTATGTAGTCATTCCAAAAGTTATTGGCGGAAAAATTTTCTCTGATGCACTTGCTCGATTATCGTTTATGTTGTTTTTGTTATTCTCGATTCCTGTAGGATTTCACCATCAATTAGTGGAACCTGGAATTAGTTCTTTTTGGAAGTTCCTGCAAGTAGTATTAACCTTAATGGTAGTGATTCCTTCTTTATTAACAGCATTCTCGATGTTCGCTACTTTTGAAATTAGAGGTCGAGCATTAGGCGGAAAAGGAGTTTTAGGTTGGTTCAAAAAATTGCCATGGGGAGATGCACGCTTCCTTGTACCATTTATCGGGATGGCAGCGTTTATTCCAGCAGGTGCGGGTGGTATTATTAACGCTTCTCATCAAATGAACCAATTAGTTCATAATACCATTTGGGTAACGGGGCATTTCCATTTAACTGTTGCAACTACAGTTGTGTTAACATTTTTTGGTGCTGCTTATTGGTTAATCCCCCACCTTACTGGTCGAGTTTTAACGAAACAAATGAACAAGCTTGCAATTATTCAGGCAATCGTTTGGGCGTTCGGTATGTCCATCATGTCAGGAGCGATGCATATCGTTGGACTATTCGGCGCACCAAGACGTTCAGACTTCTCTACTTATGGAGGATCTGCACAAGCAGCTGAGTGGATTCCGTATCAAATTGCACAAGCGGTCGGTGGTACTATCCTATTTATCGGAATCGTGTTAGTTCTTTATATCGTTGCAAATTTACTTTGGTTTGCTCCTAAAGGAGAAACAGAATTCCCAGTTGGTGAGATTTCGGAAAATGCTGAGAAAACACCAATGGCATTGGAAAACTGGAAAATATGGTTGACAATTTGTATCGCATTGATATTGTTCGCTTATACCGTTCCAGTAATCGATATGATTCAAAATGCACCTCCAGGATCAAAAGGATTTAAATTGTGGTAATGATAAAAACGCTTGGTTTTTTTTACCAAGCGTTTTTATATGCAAACTAATCTGCTATTAGCCTAAACCTAAAGCATCCACTCTCACTTGTCTTACTTGCAGTACTTTTAGTGTAAGATCCACTACGATTTTCTCACGTAAAACACTAAACGATTCACCTACATTTGCAGGACATGGTGAAAAATCAAGCTCAAAGAAATCAGCACTTATTAATTCGCAATATGGCTGCTCATTATAATAGACATTATTTTCAAAGAAGAATTTATCCAAACGTGGGGTATGACCGTTTTTCGGATTAATAAACCGTGACCTGCTTTCGGATGAAGACCCAATTATCGGGAAAACAAAAAATTCCCCAGGAGTTAATTCTGCAAAACCAGAAAATGGTACAGTAGCAATTCGATCACGAATAACGCCATTACAATTCGAAGTAGCATATTCTATATCCTTTCGAATATACCCTTCTACAAACAATTTAGCTCTTGTAACTGTACGAATATTACCATCACATGGATCCGTTCCAAAACGTACAGGAATTAGTTTACATTGCGTGAGAAAGACATCTTTAAACACTCGTTTAATTTCACTTGCTGGTGGATTAAGGGGAATATTCGCTTCTACTACGATTTGAAGTGTAGTTTCTGCTAATACAACAGGAATTTTAATGATTGGATTAACATTTGATGGAACTAAACAAGGTGTTGCTACTTCATCAGCTAGAGGTGTTAATGTCACTGCCTCAACTGGGCATGGGTTAACAATTGGACACTCTCCATTACTCATACTATTTTGTTCACTCATTAAAATCACCTCCTCTCCTCTTTTGCAGTTTATTATCAATCATTTGATTGGAAATACTGCTCGTTCAGTCTATAGTATGCGGTTTATCACTTACTCTCTAAGCTATTGTAATTGGTATTGTAAATAATATTTGCTATAAAGTTCCTATCATTGGTTTGTTCAAAAAGCATAACTAGAATCTAATAGAGAAAATTAAGAACATTATTAAAACGCTTGGTTTTCACCAAGCGTTTTTATATAAACCAATCTGCTGGAGCTAGTCTTTTGAATGATGTTCTCCCAAACCTAAAGCATTAACTCGCACTTGTCTTAATTGTAATACTTTAAGAGTTAGATCAACTACAATCTTTTCACGTAAAGTATCAAATGATTCACCTACACCTGTTGGACATGGTGAAAAATCAAGTTCAAAGAAATCAGCACTTACTAACTCGCAATATGGCTGCTCATTATAAAAAACATTATTTTCAAAGAAGTATTTATCTAAACGTGGAATATCACTGTTTTTCGGGTTAATGAATCGGGATCTGCTTTCGGAAGAACCTCCTATTGTTGGGAAAACAAAAAATTCTCCAGGAGTTAATTCTGCAAAACCAGAAAATGGAACAGTAGCAATTCGATCGCGAATAAATCCATTACAATTTGTTGTAGCATACTCAATATCTTTGCGGATAAATCCTTCTACAAACAATTTTGCTCTCGTTACTGTACGAACATTACCTTCACATGATTCCGCACCAAAACGTACAGGAACAAGCTTACATTGCGTGATAAAAACATCTTTAAATACTCGTTTAATTTCACTTGCCGGTGGGTTAAGTGGAATATTCGCTTCAACTACAATTTGAAGGGTGGTTTCTGCTAATACAACAGGAACTTTAAGGATTGGATTTAGATTCGCTGGAACTAAATTAGGTCTTGCTACTTCATCAGATAGAGGTGTTAGTGTCACAGCATCAACTGGACACGGACGAATAATGGAACAATCCCCACTATTTGTAATATTTTGTTCACTCATCAATATCACCTCCTTTCAAATTTTCTATTTTCAGTGCTCACTCACTTGAACAAACACAATATTTATCTTATAGTATGCGGTTCATCTCTTTAGTCTCTAAACTTTTGTAATAGGTAATGTCTTTTTTATTTTGCTTAGAGATTATAGCCCTAATGCGGTAACTCTTACTTGTCTTATCTGAAGTACTTTTAATGTAAGATCTACTACAATTTTCTCTCGTAAAATACTAAATGATTCATCTACATCTGTAGGACACGGTGAAAAATCGACTTCGAAAAATTTTGCACTTACTAGCTCGCAATATGGCTGCTCATTATAAAAAACACTATTTTCAAAGAAGAATTTATCCAAACGTGGAATTTCACTATTTTGCGGATTGATGAATCGCGATCTACTTTCTGAGGAATCACCTAAAATAGGGAAAAGGAGAAAGTCGTTATCTGCCAAATCAGCAAAACCAGAAAATGGAACTGTGGCAATTCGATCACGAAGTACATCATTACAATTCGTTGTAGCATACTCAATATCTTTGCGAATGTATCCTTCTATAAACAATTTTGCTCTCGTTACTGTACGAACCGTATCATCACACGATTCTTCTTCAAAATGCACAGGGACAAGTTTACACTGTGTCATAAAAACATCTTTGAATACTCTTTTAATTTCACTAGCTGGTGGATTAAGAGGGATATCTGCTTCCACTACGATTTGAATGGTTGTTTCTGCCAATACCACAGGAACTTTAAGGATTGGGGTAGCAGGCGGTGGAATTATACAAGGTTTTGCTCGTTCATTACTTAATGGGGTTAATGACTTTGCCTCAACCGGACATGGAATAACATCAGGCCAATACTCATTGCTTGTTTTGATTTGCTCACTCAAAGTATTATTTCCTCCGTTCATTCTTCCTTACGTTCTAAAGTATGTTATAAACGAAATTGGGATATAAGCAATTAACACAGAGGAAAGGGAAATAAAAAGTCCTCTTATTGATACAAATAATCTGCGTTTAGATTTAACTACAATTAAAAGTAAAACAAAAGACACCTTTACATTCCCTATTGGAAAGAAGGTGTCTTTTTTGTAGAATAATTAAATTAATCTTGAGCATGTATTCTATTCACTTAGCTAAAATTTAAGTTAACTGCTGATTAATAACCGTTTGGACTTGTAGCAGCTGGATTATTAATTCTATAACAATGTTTTGATGTATTGAATGAGAAAATTGTTCCTCTTTTAACGACACGGAATTTTCTTCTACTTTTATCCTTGGAAGATACTGAATACTTTGATGAATATTTCCTTCCATAAATAATTTCCCTTTTAATGCAATACGGTTCTTACCTGTCGATGAAGGAGAATATTTAGTTGGAACAAACTTGCAATTTATTAATTCAACAACTTTAGAAATTTCTTTTACCTTATAAACTTTCTCTTTAAATAAAACATCTTCGTCTAAACAGACTTCCACATTATATTCCCCTACTATTACTGGAACTCGAGTATATACATACTTGTGATTGGGATATGTTTTATCTGTTTCTCCTTCTTTCATTGAAATTGAATTATGAATTGAGACGACAACAGCCCGATGGTACGCCTTCTGCTTGTTATTACTCTCTCGTTCAACACTTTTCTGACTCGTAGTGAAGATAAGTTCATGTGATTTAAATCCAATTAGGTGGCAATATGGTTGTTCATGAAGATAAGTGACTGTATCAACTAATTTTGTGTCCAATTGAGGGGGCTTATTATCAGATGGATCAATAAAAGTAAATGTCTTTTGATCTGTACTTCCGAATAACGGAGGATGGAGAAAGTTATCGATTTCTACGAAGGTAGAGAATGGGATTGTTAACTTTCTTAAACGTGTCTCAGTCTGTCCACTCAACTTATTTGATTGGTTTATTTTATCGTCTTCATAGTTATTTTGATAATCTTTATTTGAATCATCTACAATAGTGTCTGATGCTATTATCTCCTCCATTTCAAGATTAGGCTCAGACGGCGACACTATCTCCTGCTCCGCTTGATCTTCGATTTGTGGAACACAAGTAGTATTCGCTTCGGTTGAGATGGGAGGATAACGAAAATTATGGATCTTTTCAAAAAGAGAGAATGGGATTTTTATAGTCTTTTTGGACATTTTGTTGAGTTGATCAGTTTCATTTTGAAGATTGAATTCTTGTGTATCTTCTAGAACATCTAGCACTACCTCATCTTCCAATTCAAAGTTTAGCTCAGACTTTAATACTATCTCCTGCTCCACCTGAGCTTCGATTTGTGGAACAAAATTAGTATTCGCTTCGGTTAAGATCGGTGGGTAACGGAAATTATGGATCTTTTCAAAAAGAGAGAAAGGAATTCTTATAACCTTTTTACTTACTTTTGGATATTTATCAGGGTCATTCGTAAGATTAAATTCTAGCGAATCTTCCATTTCATGGTTAGATTCAGACTTAAACACTATGTCTTGCTCATCTTGGACCTCGATTTGATAAACACTGTTCGTATTCGCTTCAATCGAGATTGGTGGATAACGGAAAGTATGGATTTTCGCAAAGAGGGAAAAAGGAATTTTTATAGCCTTTTTGCTGACTTTCGGATGCTTAGCAGATTGAATAGTAGGCTCTTTTTTTATGTCATCGACAAAAGTATCATATTGCATCTTTCTCCTATGGCTTTCTCGTTTTTTGGGGAGGTCGGCAGTTTCGTTCCTTTTATACGCAACAAGTTTATCCTCTGTTTTTTCTGCAGTAAGTGAAGCTAAAACAGTATCACGTCCCTCTTTTTCCTCTGCTGGCAAATCATGAGTAGCCCCGGTAGCTGAAAAAGTAAAAACATTTTTTTGTGAAACATGCCTCTTTTGCATAGTTTCCAAGTCAAACCAGGGAAGGGGCAACTTCCCCTCGTTGTTCATATTATGAAAATCATGAGTAATAGCAGTCACGCTTACTTTTTCGGGATTAAATTTTATTTTTGGTATAGATCGACCGTTAAACATGTAATTTTCATCCCCACCTTACTTATAAATTAACAATTAGAAACTGAATTGCTTTAGCTCTGTATATAAAGTGAAACTTCAATTAGTGTGGGTTTTTCGACGCACAGGACGTGCTAGTGGGGACGTTGCGACATGGAAGTCGCACTTTGGTCCCCGTCCTACCCCACTGATTGTTAGTTGTGTTCTACACGATGTGGGTCACACAGACGTTGCAAACGCTCTTTTATTTTGCGACTAGCTTTGCGCAGGAGCAACACGATGTTGCGTACTTAGTCTGGGATCATTTCATTGGGCGCATGCCAGCAGTTGATCTCCCACTTATCTTTTCGCTTTTCTTCAATCTTGAAGTCGGAGTCTTACTGCCCGTAAAGCGGGATAAATGTTTTTCAAATTTGAGGATGTTTTAGGCCATTGTATTATTTATTCTATGCATATTCCCTAAATTAGTTCTTCCCTTAATAAAGCATCGCTCCAATTATCACGAGACAAAAAATCCACTCTATGTATGACCATTCTCCTATAAATCCCCAGTAAATAATTTCTTTAAAAATATTGAAAATTAATTAACTATCGTATATAGTGTATATAAAGTATATATACACTAATTAAAAAGAGGTTTTTGCATGCAAATTATAATCTCGAATTATTCGAAAGAACCAATTTACGAACAAATTTATACGCAAGTGAAGAAACATATTTTGACGAATGAATTGCAGCCTGGTCAGTCCCTGCCCTCTATGCGCCAATTAGCGAAGGATTTAGATATTAGCGTCATTACAACAAAAAGAGCATACGAAGAACTTGAAAAAAATGGTTTTATTTATTCAGTAGTCGGAAAAGGATCATATGTATCCGAACAAAATAATGAAATGATAATGGAGCGAAAAATGAAAGTAATCGAGGAACAGTTAATGACTGCGATTCAAAATAGTAAAGAAATAGGGGTTGAATTATCCGAGTTAAGGGAACTGCTTACATTGTTATATAAGGAGGAAGCATGATGGAAAATATAATTGAACTGCAAGGTGTAAATAAGTCTTTTAACGGATTTAAACTACAGGACTTCACTATATCGGTAAAGAGAGGGTTTGTTACTGGGTTTATTGGTGGAAATGGAGTAGGAAAATCCACCACGATTAAACTAATTATGAACTTATTGCAACCTGACAGTGGAACCGTTTCTATTTTTGGCTTGGATTACAAAAATCACGAAAAAGAAATAAAACAACGAATCGGTTTTGTGTTCGATGAAAACATATTATATGAAAATGTCACCTTAAATGAAATGAAGCGAATTATTAAGCCTGCCTATAAAAACTGGGACGATGCATTATTTAACCAGTATGTAAAAAAGTTTGAACTACCCTTGAATAAAAATATAAAAAACTTTTCCAAAGGCATGATGATGAAGGCTTCTTTAACGATTGCATTATCTCATCATGCAGAATTAATTATAATGGATGAACCAACATCGGGACTAGATCCCATATTTCGTCGAGAACTTTTAGAGCTTCTCCATGAATTAATGCAAAATGGGGAGAAAACAATCTTTTTTTCCACACATATTACAACAGATTTAGATCGGATAGCTGATTATATAACTTTTATTCATAATGGAGAGCATATATTTACTAAAGAGTATTATAAAATCGAAGAAGAATATGCGATTGTAAAAGGGGAAACGAATCTATTAGATCGTGATACAGAACGAGAATTTATTGCTATTCGAAAATCCAATTATGGTTTTGAGGCATTAACGGGAAATAAACAGCGTACAGAAGAAGTTTTTGGAGATGCGGCCATTTTAGAAAAGCCGACACTGGAAGATATTATGTTATATACAAAGAGAGGAAAAGATAAATATGTTGAATCTCATTCGTAAAGACATTGCTTTACAGAAAAAAACATTAATAATTTTGTTACTACCTCTATTCGCTTATTTATTTTTTGGCAGTTCTACAATCTGGATAGGTGTTTTGTTTTGTATCGCCATCATCATGCAAGGTTTTTCAATGGATGAAAAATCCTCTAGCAATCTTTTATTCAATTCTTTACCTTATACTCGAAAAGAAATTGTTAGTTCTAAATATGTAGGGGCATGTGTTTTTACTTTCCTAGTTTTGGCCACTATTTTCATGGGAAATTTGATTATTCATAAAGAAATGATTCAATTGGAACAATTATTGTTCACTATGAGTATCGTGATGCTATTTATTTCATTCGCTTTTCCATTTTCGTACTTACTTAATAGTCAGTATTTAATGATTGCCTTTGCAGTTTTATTTGTCCTTTACTTTATTATAGTCAATATGTTTATACCAAATTTGAATGATCGAATAAGAGAGCTCGTTCAAACCGCTTTATCCTTTGATAATTCCCTTTTGTATTTAATTGTTGTAGTTTCCGTTTTACTTATCTATATTGTTTCATGGATGCTCTCCATCCGAATTTACAGTAAGAAAGTATTTTGAAACGTTTGCTTAACGTGATACCATTTCTAGCTAAAAAATCCATGTGTTTTGAAAACACATGGATTCTTGTCTTTTATATTATTTCATTAGAATCGATTAGAGCTGATAGATTTTCGCATATTTCTGTTCTAAATAATCTGCCAGGTAATTGCCGTTAAGCCCTTCTCCCGTTGCATCTTTTAGTATTTCAAGCGGTTTTTTCAACGCTCCATATTGATGCACATTTTGAGTAAGCCAGTTTTTGATTGGAGACAGATCGGCTTTTTCAAATAACTCATCAAAATTAGGTATATCTTTTAACATAGCCGCTTTCATTTGAGAAGCATACATATATCCAAGGGCATAGGAAGGGAAATAGCCAAAACTTGCGCCAGCCCAATGTACATCCTGTAATATACCTTCCGAGTCATTAGAAGGACGAATTCCTAAATACTCCTCATATTTTGCATTCCAAATTTCCGGTAAATCTTCTACTTGCAAGTCCCCATTGAACAAGCCTTTTTCAATTTCATAGCGAATCATTATATGCAGCGCATATGTGAGTTCATCTGCTTCTATTCGAATTAAAGAAGGCTTTACTTCATTGATACCTCGTAAAAATTCTTCCATCTTAACATCCCCGAATTGCTCTGGTGAATAGCTTTGCAGCTTTTCATAATTTTGCTCCCAGAATTTCGGATTGCGCCCTATAAAGTTTTCATAAAAAAGCGATTGCGATTCATGAATACCCATAGAAGCCCCACCTGCTAAAGGCGTTCCATTCAAATCTTCGCTTACATTTTGTTCATAAATCGCATGTCCGCATTCATGAATAGTTCCAAAAACAGCGGAACGGAAATCAGACTCATCATATTTTGTCGTAATACGAACGTCACCACGATTTAAGCCTGTAGCAAAAGGATGCACGGTCTCATCTAGTCTTCCAGCGTCAAAATCATAGCCTAACTGTTTTAGTACATCTAAGCTAAATGCTTCTTGTTTCAGTTTATCAAAATGTTTGAATAAGAAATCCGTTTTCGGTTGGTTCGGTGAATCGATTATTTTCTTTAACAATGGAACAATTCGGCTTCTTAACTCACCAAATACTTTATCTAAAACATCCGTCGTCATACCTGGTTCATATTGATCTAATAGCACATTGTATGGATTATCGTCTTTTACTCCCCAATAGTTAACAAACTGCTTTAACGTTGCGACCATTTCCTTTAAATAAGGCATGAACATAGCCCAATCATTGGTTGCTTTAGCGTCTTCCCATACAGATTCAGATTTAGATTGAAGAATAACGAACTTTTTATATTCCTCTGCGGGAATCTTTTTACTCATATCATACTCTTTCTTCACTTCTTCGTAAGTACGTTTCGTTACAATGTCCGCTTCGTCAAGAGTTGACTCTACCCCGTCCAATAAACCTTTTAGTTCCTCTGAAGTAGACAAGTTAAACACGTCGGTAGCAAGTATCCCTACTACTTCCGAACGTTGATCAATCCCTTTTTTGGGAGCCCCTGTGCGCATATCCCAATATAAAACCCCTAATGCTTCATTGTAGGCACCAATCTTTTTCACATAATCTAAAAACTGTTGTTCCACTGTCATCCCAATTCCCCCTTGATAGTCACTTTATATTGTTGTTGGCAATATCCCTGTAAAACGATTTTCAAGTTTTGCTTCTTCTTCATTTAATAGAAGATGAATTTCCCCATGGTCACTCGAAGTACGAATTAATCGTCCGATTCCCTGCTGAAGACGTAACAGCATAAACGGTAGCTCCACTTCTTCGAATGGATCATTTGAAAATGATCGTTTTGCATCAAATAATGGATCTGCTAATGGGAACGGCAAATCGTAAATAATTACTCTCGTTAAAGCTTCTTGTGGCAAATCGAGCCCTTCCCATAAATGGTAAGAACACAACGTTGCATAATCACCATTTTGGAACTCTTTAACAATCGTCGAAAGCTCACGATCCCCTTCAAATACAATATTAGCAGAAATTGCAGTTTGAGAGCGGAATTGCTCCATCGCTGCTTTGGATTTAAACAATATCAATGTTTGCTGCGTATTTTCTAATAATGCATCTACATTCTTCACTTTGTCTTCTTGACTTGTCTTATGAGCATAAATTTTCATTACTTCATCGTAGTCAAAAGGAGATTCAACTGAAAATGATTGGTACTTTTCAATCCCTAAAGAATCTGCAATATACGTAAAATCTTTTTCAATTGATAAAGTTGCAGAAGAAAAAACAATTGGTAATTTAGCTGTAAATAATTTTTCGTGCAAAATATCTGTGACTAGACGTGGCATCACTATCAGTGTTTCGTGTCCATCAATGATTTCCAACCACTCTACACCGTCCCCTTTTTCCGTAAATAAACGTAAAGAAAATGCATATTGCTCCAAAAATTCCTCCACCATACGAAGTTCATATTCAGGAATCGTAAACAACTCCGATTCAAATACAAATTCCTCTAGCAAATCGTCTGTAATCCGAATCGCTTGTTTACACATTTGTATAAGCTCTGGCGTTTTATTGATTTTCATCCGTTCACTTTCTTCTTCTGTACTGTTTTTTCTTAGAATGCCGAAAATACGGTCATGTGTTTCTTGTAGCACTTCCATTAAATGCAATGTTTTTTCACGAACTCCATCGACCATTACGCGTTCTAACAACTGTATCAACGTTTCACTTTGTACTTCATACGTCAACGCTTTTTGTGCTGCATACTCAAGCAGATGCCCTTCATCTAACACAATCATCGACACATCTGGTAAAAGTGGCATTTGTCCTTCTCGTACGCGAGACTCTTTCGTCCAAATATGCTCCATAAGGAACTCATGCGAACATATGATTAAATCCGTTGACTCTCGGTAGTTTTGACGATGGATCGTTTGACCACATCGATTTCTCAGATCACAAACTGTACATTGCTGTGTCGGATGATAATTTACCTTTTGCCAGTCCGTATCACTTACACCTGGAAACTGGCTTCGTTCACCATAAGGATAAATTTTTTGAAGCGAAGAATGGCCATACACAAAATCAGGAATCAAATCTTCAATCTCTTCTATAAAGAAATCGTTATCTCCGTCTTTTTGTGCTTCTTCTAAACGCTTCATGCATAAATATTGGTCGCGTGATTTCGCTAAACGTACATCTATTTTAATATCTAAATAATTTTGTAGCTTAAAAATATCCCCAGCTTCTTTTACTAGCTGCTCGATCAGCGTTTCATCCGCACATGCGATTAACGCTGGTTTCCCAGTATAACGTGCGTAAGATATGGCAGGAAGTAAGTAGGCAATCGTTTTGCCTGTACCTACGCCAGCTTCTGCAAATAATACATTTTTTTCTTTTAATGTTTTTTCAATTTGATAAGCCATGAAAATTTGTTCATCGCGGCATTCAAATCCTTTTTCGGGTAATTCATCGTATAGAACGTCCCCCATCCAATCTCCTAACGACTCGAAGAAAGAACGGTCTTTTGATAATTGAAACGGTAACGCATTTTTCATCGTAAAACTCCCTACTTCCATCAATTTTACCTTCGTATCTAAAAATCCAATATGGGAATAACGTAAAAGAAAGGGAGAACCAAGTCTCCCTTACTTTTTAAGAACGTTTACCCCAAAACTGATAATAATCTGTTCGGATAAATCCATTAAATAATTTCCGTTTTTTCGTTGCTTTTCTTCCGTATGCATTTTCAAAGTTTTCCATAGAAGAAAGCATATAAACTGACCAAGAAGGATATTGTCCCATTAAATGACCTAAATCACTAATAACTTGCTCAATTTCTTCAATTTCCCCAATACGTTCACCGTAAGGAGGATTTCCAATCATTACTCCGTCTGTTAAGGATGTGGTAAAATCACGGGCTTGCATTTGCTTAAACGTGATTATGTCGCCAAAGCCTGATTCAAATGCATTTTGCTCTGCCATTTGAATCATTTTATGATCGATATCAGATCCAATTATTTGAAGCTCCTGATCATAGTCAGCAAGGTCTTCTGCTTCATTGCGTACATCATCCCAAATCGTATTAGGCATCCAAGACCAAGCCTCACTATGAAAATCACGATTGAATCCTGGGGCAATATTTTGACCAATCATCGCTGCTTCGATCGGTATCGTTCCTGAACCACAAAATGGATCTACGAATGGACGATTAGGACTCCACTTGGAAATTTTCACTAGTGCCGCAGCTAACGTCTCTTTTAAAGGAGCTTCCCCTTGATCTTGGCGGTAACCACGCTTGTGGAGGCCTGCTCCACTCGTATCTATTGTTATAGTCGCCACATCTTTTAAAATACTTATTTCAATTTTATAAGTGGCACCAGATTCATCCAAAAATCCAATACGCTTATATGCAAGTTTTAAACGTTCTACAATTGCTTTTTTCACGATTGCCTGACAGTCGGGAACACTGAATAGCGTAGACTTAACAGATTTCCCTTGTACCGGGAATGCCGCATCTACTGGTAAAAACTTTTCCCACTGTATCGCTTTTGTCCGCTCAAAAAGCTCATCAAATGTTTTTGCAGGGAACTGAGCAGCTACAATTTTCACACGATCAGCAACACGTAGCCATACATTTGCACGAGCAATGGCACGTTCATCCCCTTCAAAATATACTTTTCCGTTTTCCGTAGTTGTTTCATATCCTAATGCTTTTACTTCATCGGCAACGATGGATTCTAATCCCATCGCAGCTGTCGCTACTAATTTAAATGTTGTCATTATATAGTCCTTTCTTGCTTATGGATCTCCCATAGCTCTAAAAAATCCAAAAACGCAGCACTCGAAATTGGTTTGCTAAAATAATACCCTTGCACAATATCGCAGCCCATTTCCTTTAAAAGTTTCACTTGATCTTTTGTTTCTGCGCCTTCAGCTATTACCTTTATATGTAATCGATGCGCCATTAAAATAATGGTATCTACTATTGCTTGCTTATCTTGTAATTCTGTCATTTGTTGAATAAAACTACTATCAATTTTTAAATAGTTTAAAGGAAATCTATTTAAATAACTTAAGGAAGAATAGCCTGTTCCAAAATCATCGATCGATAGTTTGAATCCCATACGCTTTAATTTCACTAATTTATGGACAATGCTTTCAGAATCCTCCATCACCGTTCGCTCTGTCAGCTCCAGCTCTAACAGCTGCGGACTACAATTATATTTCGTAAGGATAGCATTTATTCGTTCCATAAAATCATCTTGTTGAAAATGAAGTGCCGCAATATTGATAGAGACCGGTATATGCTGGATACCACGTGAACGCCAATCCACTATGTCCATGCATACTTTTTCTAAAATGACTTCACTAATAGGAATGATTAACCCCGTATCTTCCGCAAACGGGATAAACTCTGCCGGTGACACAACTCCTAGTGTGCCATTTGCCCACCTAACGAGTGCCTCCACTCCAATTATTTGGTTCGTATCTAAAGACACTTTCGGTTGGTAATGGATGACAAACGCTTTTTGTTGAATCGCTTTTCTCAGTTCTGATTCTAACAAAAGTAATCGTTCTGCATCAGTCTGTAATTCATCAAAGTAAAACGCATATTGATTTCGTCCGTTTTGTTTGGCAAAATACATCGCTTTATCCGCTTTTTGTATAAGTGTTTCTACTTCTATTCCATCTTGCGGATAAAAACTAATTCCTATACTTGATGTAATGTAAATTTCTCTATCCTGTATATAAAAAGGCTTATTTAGCTGCTTATTTAGCTTCTCAGCGAAGTGTACAGCATCTTTTTGAAAGTTCAAATCGGTGATCGTAACTAAAAATTCATCTCCCCCGTATCTAGAGACTAAATCATTAGCCCGAACAATGGAATTTATTCGATCGGCGACTTCTGTTAATAGGAAGTCCCCTACTTCATTTCCTAATGTTTCATTTATTTGTTTAAAACGATCTAAATCTACTACTAGCATCGCATGCTCACTATTTTCCGTTGATGTTGCGATCAAATCTTCTAGTTGTTCATAGAATGTATGTCTATTCATCGTATTGGTCAATGTATCTGTAAACGTCAATTCTTCGATTTCTTTTTCAATTACTTTATTATGTGATATATCAGAAAAAACGCCGAAATAGCTTATTACTATCCCTTCTTCATTAACGATTGTATGTATCGTTAAGCGTTCCGGATAGATTTCTCCATTTTTGCGTTTGTTCCAAATTTCCCCTTGCCATGAACCTTTCACTCTTATGTCTTTCCACATGTTTTGATAAAAGCTGGCATCTTGTTTTCCAGATTGGAGTATTCGAGGCGTTTTTCCTTTTACTTCTTGCAACGTGTATCCTGTCAATGATTCGAAGGCGGTGTTGACAAGTGAAATAGTCATCTTATCGTCTGTAATCATGATGCCTTCCTTGGTGGCGTTTAAAATTTGATCAATGACCTGATTAGGCAAAGATGAAAAATTCTCAGCTGATAGTTGTTTCACTTAAGTACACCTACCTTTTTATCAAAATAAGTTACCGCTAATTTTCTTATGTAGAACAGAAAAGCTCTCCTAGATTGGAGAGCTTTGTAATTATTAAGTATAAGCCACTCATACACCCAATAAGCCATGTTTTGTTTCTACGGTACTCAAACGGTGCTTTACCTCGTACGATGTAGATGGCAATCATCTATCTACGAAAATTACTTCTCGTTCTTCTATCCGTTCATTTCCTTCAAGAAAATTCCCCTACCATAATTTGGGTTTCTCACTCGTGGGGTTTACCTCGTTCCACCTGTAAAGTTTCCAATACAGCTTCGTCACTGTGGCACTTTCAGAGATTGTCAGCCATATCCTAAGACTTAGGCCTTCATCCCGCCGTCAGCTAAATTAGCTGCCTTAGTTTATTTTTTCACTAAGCACGAACACTACATTCATCTCAGAATTGTGTGAGCATGGACTTTCCTCTACAATTTCTAGTATTGCAGCGATTGCCCGGATATATAAGTGGTATACCTAGTATATACGATGTGCTTGTTAGATTCAATCGATGTGAATAAATATAATTATTCGTACAATTTACTGCCGAATACATGCTTTTCTAAATGAGAAAGTCTTTTTAATATATCAAAGTTCGTCGCTCCTGCTTGAGGCGCTGGCGCCGTTCTTTTAGGTGCTTCTGCAATTTCCTCTTTCAGTTGGTTAATCTCTGATTGTAGTTGGGCAATTTTCTTTTCAAATGCCTCATAATCTTGAATGATGTCGTCTAAGAAAATATCAACTTCTTCTTGGTTATAGCCTCTTAGGCCCGTTTTAAATTCTTTTTCAAGTATATCTGAAGTTTTTAATTTTGTTTCCATATGGTATCTTCCTTCCGTCTGTTCACTTAATCGTATTATAGCATAGTGATGTCGAATAAAGGAGCATTTTAAGACTGGAAAACTCGCTTTTTGTTAGGTTGTGCGCTTTCCCGGGAAATAGTTAATTTCCGAATTATTCTCGCTTCTCTCTTCTGTAAGTCCTCATGCAGGCGTAATTGCTGTTTTTCACTTCCCACATCTGGTGTTTTCGCTAGATAATCTGCGCATTCCCTCGTCATCTCTAATGCTTTCTCTAAATATTTTAGCTGATGTTCGTAAAGTTTTGCTAGTTCCATATAAACTTCGATACGATATTTCCCAACTATTTCTGTTAAGGATGCGTGAAATGCTTTGAGACTTTCATCAAATAAATGCTTTCTTTTCAGGTGCAAGCCGATGTAATAATAGGCAATACTAACTTCATCATCTGCAAACTTTTCAATAACAAATTGGAACCAATCCTGACTAGCATCTACCGATTTTAAATCACGAAACCATTTACCAATATTCGTATACGTGATAGAAGACTCTACTACTCTATCTTCTTTTAATAACTTCACAGATAAAATATATAAAGTTACCAAAGATAAAATATCCCACTCATTATGCTTTAACACTTTCATTAAGTTTGCGGGATCCCCATGCTTCACCGCATCGAAATAAATTATAGGTGCAAGATGACCAGGGATATCATTTTCCCTGACAAAGCCTAGCTTTTGTTCTTCTAACTGTTTTAACTTAAATCGCTCTAAATCACCTTTCCAAATTCTTTTAGAGGAGTGCATTAAATCAATGTGCTGATGTCCCTGTAGCGGGGGAATGGTATTTCGGTTCATCGTCCATCTGGAAACAAGTTGAGGGAAATCGAAACTTTTCCCATTGTATGTAATGATGGACTTCGACGTTTTCCAAAACTCAGAAGCCAATAAAAACGAAGCCTCTTGACCCGGTTCCGCTAGCACATACTGCGTTAACAAAAAGCCATTTTCCACTTGCTTTAATAAACCATTTAAAAAAATGAGTACACCTGTCCCTTTCAATCCTGTTGTTTCTGTATCGTAAAAACAAAAAGGGGTACCAGGCGCTAGAGTAAGTGGATGATCAGGATACTTTTTCTGCATGAACGTTATGGCTTCATGCAAATGATGTAGCCCAATGTTTCCATGTATATGCGACTGTTCATAAAAAGTTTCTTTCACAAACAAAAAACCTTTATCATTTTGGATAAGTTTTAGTCCTGCTGATTTCCATTGTTCCGTATAAAAAGGAAGTGTTGCTGTAGGCACTTCCTTTTTAGGGTCTTCATTTAATGGTTTCTTTTTTACAAGACCTTTCATTTGCATCAGTTTCTTTTCATACGACATGCTCTTCCACCTGCAATAAATGAAATAATTTGATCACTTCTTTTTTTAAATTTAACTCAGCGTCCTGGGCACCAATGCATGCAGGGCACCCATTTGAACATGGGCAAGCCTCTACTTGCTCCGTCACTTTTGGAACTAAAGCATTCCATAAATCAAACATTCTTTCCGACAATCCTATTCCACCTGGATAGCTATCGTATATATAAAAAGTTGGTTTTTCTACATTGACAGATTTTACTTGTGGTACAACATGAATATCCTTTGCATCACAATGGATAAATAACGGAATAAATGCATGCAGCGCATAAGCAACCCCAGTCATTGCATCCGATAATAGCATCTCTGTCCAATCACTTGGTTTATCAAAACTAAACCAGGTCGAAGATGTATGCAATTCAAGTGGAGGCAAATGAATTTGCCCAGAGCCGATATTGTCATGCGTATCAAACTTTATCTTTTTGAAAATCGTTGGCTGTGCCAAGACGATAATATCACCAAATCGCAAAGTTCCAATATTCGCTTCTCTTTCCTTATCTTCACTTAACACTTTTAACTCTACTGCAATATTGGCATCTGTGAAATAATCCACATCCACTTCTTTCACAAATGCTTTCTTTTCTTCCCAATCGAGTATTTCCACTTGAAACTGAGTCCCTTGATGCAAGTATATCGCTTCTTCATGGAGTAAAGTCATGGCACTATATAAATCCATTTCTCCGATTACTCTCGTTTTAGTTGGGATCGTTTGGTCTATAATAATAACGTTTTCCTGGGAAGCAGAACGCAAGCTAATATTACTTGCGGGAAAGCTTTCCGACATCCAATGCCATTTATCTGATGTTCTCAATAAAACCCCTTCACTTTCTAAATAAGCGAGTAATTCTTGAATCGAAAACTCTGCATAGGAATCTAGCGTTGTAAACGGAAGTTCAAATGCTGCACATTTCAAATGATCCATTAAAATAATCATATTATCAGGATGAATACGTACTTCTTCAGGAGACTGACCTAGAAAATATTCCGGGTTTTTCACCACATATTGATCGAGTGCAGTTGACTGAGCTACATATATAATGAGCGCCTCGTCCTGCCTTCTTCCTGCGCGTCCAGCTTGCTGCCAAGCACTCGCAATATTTCCCGGGTAACCTGTCATAATACATGCCTGCAGCTGGCCAATATCGACACCAAGTTCAAGGGCGTTTGTACTAACAACCGTACGAATAATGCCGTCTCGTAGCCCTTTCTCAATAGTCCTTCTCTCTGAAGGTAAGTAACCACCTCTATAGCCACGAATCGTTTGGTCATTTATCTTTTTGCTAACTAACGCTTGTAAATAAGTAACAAGCATTTCTACACGGACCCGACTTTTCGCGAATACAATAGTTTGAATACCATTTATATACAATTCCTGAGCGATATCTCGCACTTCTAAAATGGCGCTTCGCCGAACATTAAATACAGGATGAACTATTGGTGGATTGTAAAAGACAAAATGTTTTTTCCCAGATGGTGCTCCATTTTTATCAATTAATTCATGGGTTGTATTCGTTAAACTTTCGGCTAATTCTTTTGGATTTTTAATCGTTGCGGAAGTACATATAAATTGCGGATTGCTTCCGTAAAACGCACATATCCTTTTTAATCGTCGAATAACATGTGCCACATGACTTCCAAATACACCTTTATATGTATGAATTTCATCAATCACAATATATTTTAGGTTTTCAAAAAGGGATACCCATTTTGTATGATGAGGTAATATCCCTGAATGGAGCATATCAGGATTAGTTAAAACAATATGACCTGATTTACGTACTTTTTGTCGAATCCCAGGCTCCGTATCTCCATCATACGTAAAGCTTAATATTTCTTCCCCGCTTGCTTTAATAAGATCATTTAAATCACTTTTCTGGTCTTGAGCTAATGCTTTTGTAGGAAATAAATAAATTGCGCGCGAGGTTGGGTCTTCTAATATCGATTGAAGAACCGGCAGATGGTAACAAAGCGACTTTCCGGAGGCGGTTGGGGTTATCGTTGTATAGGATTTCTTTTCTGTTGCCGCATCAAACGCTAGCCGTTGATGGAGATATAATTGTTCTACCCCGCGGCTCTTTAATGCTTTTTGAATGGATGGATGCATGTTTGCAGGAAAAGGCGCATATATTGCTTCTTTCTCTTCTGTTACATGAATATGCTCGATTCTAGAAAACCTATTGGCATCGACTTTCCAGTTATCTAGCAGTTCTTGTATGCTTTTATTCGCTAGCATGCTCATCCCCCACTTCCTTGATCGCATGAATAATTGTTTCTAATGTATATTTGGATGAATGAATCGATTTTAAAAATCGTTTCTTACTTGTCCCTTTATAATACGATTGAACGATGAATTGCTTCATGGATTCGAGTAAAGAGTCAATTTGACTTGGATGTACATATTTTGGACGCTTCACTTGAATCCATGTTCGAACGAGTTTTTCCCATTCGAGCAATAATTCATCTAGTTTATAGGCATGTGGTTTTACATCCTTAAAAAAATCTGGTTCTTTATCTTCTTCTCTATAAAATTGAAAACGCAATATGCTTTCATCACATTCTTTTAGTAATTGTTCAGTTAAACGCAATAACGACATTATAATCCCCCGCATTCTAGTAATAGTGTACCAAATTATAGCTCATATTACTAGTTGCAAACGAACGTACATTCCTTATAATTGGTTCTCGATTTTCTCTAATTTCCCAAGCAATCGAAAGGATGATTTACTAAAGTCTTTTTCAAACTGATCTTGTTCATCACTTAGCCGATCTTCAAGTAAAAATTCTAATAGCTCCAATTGGTCAATAATACGTTCGATTTTGTTCATGTTTATTACCTCCCTTTTTAGAGTATGTTCCTTCTTTTTTTAGAAATCCCTTCCCACTCGACAAACGTTCTTTCCAATGGACAAAACTAGTAAAATGTCGACAAGTTCTAGCAGAATCATAGCTTTACTTTGTGAGTTAGTACTTTGTAGGGTAGCCACTAGACCTGATCCGAGCTATTTAGAAGTATTAGTTGCTCTCATCTCGGTTTAGTTGCTTTCTGAGCTTTGGACGATTGGTTAGTTGCCCTAAGCCATTTACTGAATAAAAACAAGGGATAAACACGTATAAAATTTTGATAAAGTGAGGCGATACTGAGTAAATTAGCAATTTCTTTTATTCCGTAGCAGATGGTTCTCTTAGCGAAAATCCTGTCAGATACCTTTTTGCATACTATTTCTACAGTACCCAGAAAAACTTAGAATACACTGTGAAACTAAATAGAATCGACTGGCGTCTAATTATCTTGTGTTGGTCAACATCCTCTTCATTTGGCGATTAAGAGTGGAGTCTTATCACCTAGAAGTGATAAACTAATAGTATAGAGAGGTGAATATCTTGGCTATTCGTTATCCAAACGGGAAACTATACACGCCCAAAAAGGAAACTGAGACTAAAAAAAGAAAAGATTATTCCTTTAGTAATAGGGGTAAAACATTAGAAGATGAAATCAGCGATGCAAATGAATACTATCTCGTTCATGAAATCGCAGTCATTTATAAAAAACCAATACCGATACAAGTCGTGAAAGTCGATTATCCAAGCAGAAGTAGCGCCGTTATTAAAGAAGCCTACTATCGAACTCCATCTACAACCGATTTTAATGGTGTTTTTGAAGGGAAATATATTGACTTTGAAGCAAAAGAAACGGAAAATAGAACAGCGTTTCCTTTAAAAAACGTCCATCTTCATCAAGTCGAACATATGAGTAAAGTAGTGAAGCAGCAGGGTATCAGTTTTTTACTCGTGCGTTTTTCTGCAGTTGACCGTTATTTTTATTTACCTTTTGACCAATTAAAGGAATATTGGGATAGAATGCTAGCAGGAGGTAGAAAGTCTATTGCTTTAGCGGAATTCGAGGAACACGCAATAGAAATAATACCCAAATATGCACCTAGGATTGATTATTTAAAAATAGTTAATGACTTACATGCATAAAGTGAAAGTGAGGAGAAGTTTATGAGTGAGCAAAGACAAACTCGTGAACAAAGAAGAAAGCAATTACAACAAAAGAAGAAAAAAACGTCAAATATACCAGCTAAGCTCTGGATTAAACGAATATTATTAGCAATAGTTGCAGTTGGTATCGTAGGTCTTATTGCAGGAGGGTCACTTTTTGCTTATTACGCGAGCTCAGCTCCTAAATTAGATGAAAGTTCATTAAAAGATCCAATTAGTCCTAAACTGTTAGATGCCAACGGAGAACTATTTGCCACACTTGGCGCAGAAAATAGAGAATATGTACCTTTCGATGAAATACCTCAACAAATGCATGATGCAATTATCGCTACCGAGGATTCACGTTTTTACGAACATTTTGGGGTGGATTTTTTACGATTAGGTAAAGCCGTACTTGCCAATCTCACCCATGGTTTTGGTGAACAAGGAGCTAGTACTATTACGCAACAAGTAATTAAAAACTCTTTTTTAACAAATGAAAAAACGTTAAAACGTAAAGCACAAGAAGCATATTTATCAGTTCAATTAGAACGAAAATATGAAAAAGAAGAAATTTTTGAAATGTATTTCAATAAAGTGCTCATGTCCGGAAGAGTTTACGGATATGGAACGGCTGCCAAGTATTTTTATGGTAAAGAGCTTAAAGATTTAACATTAGATCAGTACGCAGTTTTAGCTGGTATATCGCAACGACCAAATGCATATAATCCGTTTAAAAATCCTGACCTTGCTGAAAAACGTAGAAATACAGTGCTACATTTAATGAATCTACATGGCAAAATAACAGATGAAGAAATGAAAGCTGCACAGGCAATTCCAATAGGGGATTCTTTACTTCCTGAGGAAGAACGTGTAGCAAAACAAAACACAAAATATGATGCATTTATTGATGTCGTTTTGGATGAGTTAGAAAAACATGGTGACGGTGATACCATTTCAGAAGGAATTACTATTCATACAACACTTCAACCAAATGCTCAAAAACAAGTGGAAGACACATTAAATTCAGATATGTTCCCTACAGAAGATATTCAATCAGCTGTGGCGGTTATTGATACGAAAACAGGTGCAATTGCTGCAGTTGGCGGTGGCCGTAATTACGGGGTAGAACGTGGCTATAACTACGCATATGATATGAAAGTTAGATCTCCAGGTTCAACTATTAAGCCGTTGCTCGATTATGGTCCAGCTGTTGAATTTTTAAATTGGTCTACCGGTCAAACGATTGTAGATGAACCAATGAAGTATACAGGTACTGAACAAAATATACGTAACTTTGATGGGAAATATAAAGGTGCTATGACTATGCGTGAAGCACTTTATAACTCTAGAAATGTTCCTGCCGTGAAGACTTTAAAAGAAGTTGGCACGAAAAACGCGAAAGAGTTTATAAATCGTTTTGGAATCGATTTAGGAGAAGTGCATGAAAGTTCTGCAATCGGTGGCATTGATAAACCGATGTCCCCTGTTCAAATGGCTGGTGCATACGCAGCATTCGGAAACGGCGGTGTGCATACAGAACCTTATGCGATCAACAAAATTGTCTATCGAGACGGAAAGACTGAAAAAGATTACCGTCCTGAATCAAATGCGGTTATGAAAGATTCTACTGCATATATCGTAACAGACGTTTTACGTGATGTATTAACAAAAGGAACAGCTAAAACTGCTGCAATAAGTGGTTTAGATATTGCCGGCAAGTCAGGTACTTCTAATTATGACTCTAACCAAATGAAGGAATGGGATTTACCAAGCAGTGCATTTCCAGATGTTTGGTTCGCTGGATATACAACCAACTACTCGATTGCAGTATGGTCTGGTTATCCAGAAATGAAAACACCAATGACAACGAATGAAGAACGTTATTTGCCACAAAAGATTTTCAAGAAAGTAATGGCGAATATTTCAGAAGACAAGACTACAGAGAAATTTAGCAAGCCAAATTCGGTTGTCGAAGCGACAATCGAAAAAGGTACGAATCCACTTCAATTAGCAAGTGAATATACGCCAGATGAGTTAAAAAGAACTGAGTTATTTGTAAAAGGTACAGAACCAACAACAGTGTCCGAGGAATTTGAACAATTAGAGCTAAATGCTCCAACCAATTTATCCGTTGATTTAGACGAAACTGCATTAACCGCAACATTAATGTGGGACTACGAACAGCCGGAAGATGCTGAACAAGAAGTACAATTTGAAGTATCCGTAGCAGTTGATAACGGACCTTCAGAAATTTTACAAACAACTAATCAGACAGGGTTAATTGTACAAAGTCTCGTCCCAGGAAGTACGTATGTATTCTCTGTAACAGCAGTTTCTGGTGAAGTAAGAAGTGACCCCGCTTCCGTATCACTTACATTAGAAGGATATGAAGAGGAGAACATGGAAGAAGAACCTCCTGCTGAAACCGATGAAGATGAAAATTCCGGCGATTGGAATAACAACGGAAACGGGAATAACAACGGCAATGGTAATAATAACGGCGGCAACTGGAACAATAATGGAAATAACAATAACAATGGCAATTGGAACAATAATGGTAACAATAATAACAATGGTAATAATAATGGAAGTGGCAACAATGGTGGCAATGAAAGCAATGACACTTCCGATGGAGAAGCAAATCCTGATGACTATACGAATCCGGATGGTACGGATGGAACTAATGGCAGCGGAGAAGAAAATTCTGGCACCACTCCATAATATTGAAAAAGAGCAATCCAGCGCTGGATTGCTCTTTTTTGGTCGCTTTGATATACCTACCTAGATATAGTGGCTGGTTGCTCTCCTAAAGCATTTGGTTGCTTGCATGGATGAAATGGTTGCTTTCGCGAAGAGTTTGATTGCTCTCATCGCTATATTGGTTGCTCTATGCCAGATATTTACTTTTCCACTCGTTATTTTTATTTTTTTTGGAATTGGTACTCAAATATAGATATTGATTTCAGCTTGATCCTTGTTAGCTTTATCCACAAAAAAAGAATGAGCCATGTGCTCATTCTTTTTTCTGTGCTCGTAGGCGTGCAATTTTTTTCTTCGTTTCTTTAAATAGCTCGTCCAATTGTTTGAAGGCGGTATAATTATGTTTATTGTTACGAATAAAAGTAAAGCGCTCTGCAAAATTAATAGGAGCTGCTTGCCCTTCTTGTTCTACAATTGCTTCTAGGAGCTGTATACCTTGCTCCATTAGTTCCAATCTAGCAGTATCTTTTTCTTTAAAAAGTACTACTAACTGAATTTGCAAATCATTCCACTTATCGAATGCATTATGCAGTAACAATTTTCTTCATCCTTTTAGCACCTTCTCGACAGACAGATAGCAAAGGACATTCAGGACAGTTCGGATTTTGAGCCTTACAGTGATAACGACCAAAGAATATCAACTGATGATGTGCCTTTGACCATAATTCGATTGGCGTTTTTTTCATGAGTGTTTCTTCCACCTGAAGTACAGAATCTTTCCATCTGCATAGTCCTAATCGTTTTGTCACACGTTCTACATGTGTATCGACTGCGATTGCAGGAATATCAAATGCAACAGAAACGACGACATTCGCCGTTTTGCGTCCTACCCCCGGAAAAGTCGTAAGCAAATCTCTGTCTACGGGTACTTCTCCATCATATAAGTCGATCAGCTGTTGACTTAATGCTTGAATATTTTTTGCTTTGTTACGATAAAGTCCAATTGATCGGATATCATTTTGTAATTCTTCAATCGGGACGGCTAAATAATCTTCGGGCTTTGTATATTTTTGAAATAAGTCTTTTGTTACTTTGTTCACCAGTACATCTGTACACTGAGCGGATAATAACGTTGCAACTAATAGCTCAAATGGATTTTTATGAACGAGTTCACAATGCGCATCTGGGAACATTCGCTCCATCTCATCTAGGCAATAATGCCATTGTACTTTCGTAAGCAAAATTCTTCCACCTACTCTCTCTCTTCTAACCAGTTATAAAATGAAACTTTTGTAGTTCTGGTTGGCATTTCCATTTGTTTTTGAACTGGTATTTGCTGTCTAAATTGTGCCGTCTGATTTTCGGCTGCATCTACCGTTTTAATATTTTTCTTTTTCCACTCAAATAAAATACGATCAATATAACGCAGGCTTAGTTTTTGTGATAACACCGCTTCTTTTAATGCTAATCGAATTAAAGCTGCTGAGTGTTTATCTTGGTCAAACCACATACCAATTGTTTCGTATTCCATTGGTGATAACAGCCTGCCAAATTCTGATTCAAACAGTTTATAGATTTCACCTTCATCTTCTTTTACTTGCTCGTTTTCGACTCGATTTTCTTCTTGTTCCACATGATCTACCAAAAGCTCCCATAAATGATGGAAAGCATAATATTCAAAGTGAACTCCGTCTGCGTCCATATGCTGATCAATTTGCACTAGCCCTTTTTGAACGAGACGTTGTAAGATAGTGACTACTTTATTTTCATTGAAATGCGTGCGATCTGCTAAATTTTGTGGCGTTGGAAAATGATTTCCTGCTTCTCCATAAGCGATTAAATGTAATAAAAGAATCGCTTCTTCATCTTTAATATTAATCGCTTTGTAATGACTAAAAAAAAGCTGGGAAATGGTTACATTTCCCTGCTCAGTCCAGATACGGAGTCGATCTCGCTTTTGCATACCCATCGTCTCCTTTTTCTTAAATTGCAATGTGATTAAATTATTACGGATATAAACGATTTAACAGACGTGGGAATGGAATCGTCTCACGAATATGCTCCACTCCACTTAGCCATGCTACTGTACGTTCTAAACCTAGTCCAAATCCAGAATGCGGTACAGAACCTTGCTTGCGAAGATCTAAATACCAAGCATAAGCAGCTTCATCTAAACCATGCTCTTGTATACGTTGTTTTAAAAGATCATAATCCCAAATACGCTCGGAACCACCAATGATTTCTCCATATCCTTCTGGAGCAATTAAGTCGGCACATAATACAACATCATCGCGTGTTGGATGTGGTTGCATATAGAATGGTTTAATCCCTACTGGATAATGTGTGATGAATACTGGTTTATCATAACTTTCAGCAATTGCTGTTTCATGAGGAGCACCGAAATCATCTCCCCACACAATGTCATCGAATCCTTTTTCATGTAAAAGTTTAATCGCATCATCATAAGTAATACGAGGGAACGGCGCTTGAATATTTTCTAATTTCGATAAATCGCGACCAAGACGCTCTAACTCGATTTTACAGTTTTTCAAAACAGCTTGCGCGATAAATGCGACATATTGTTCTTGAATTTCTAAGTTTTCTTCCAGTTCACAAAAAGCCATTTCTTGTTCAATCATCCAGAACTCGATTAAATGACGACGTGTTTTCGATTTTTCTGCACGGAAAGTTGGTCCGAAAGAAAATACTTTTCCAAGTGCCATTGCTGAAGCTTCTAAATATAATTGTCCAGATTGAGAAAGATATGCATCCTCGTCAAAATATTTTGTATGGAATAATTCAGACGTTCCTTCTGGAGATGAACCAGTTAAAATAGGCGGATCTGCTTTAATGTGACCATTATTATTAAAAAACTCATACGTTGCACGAATAATTTCATTACGGATTTTCATAACGGCATGTTGTTTTCTTGAACGTAACCATAAATGACGGTTGTCCATTAAAAATTCAGTTCCATGCTCTTTTGGTGTAATTGGGAAATCAACAGCAGCTTGTATAACTTCAATTTCTTTTACTTGTAATTCATAACCAAATGAAGATCTTTCATCTTTTGTTACTTCTCCAATTACATACATAGAAGTTTCTTGTGTTAACCCTTTTGCTTTTTGGAAAATATCTTCTCCCACTTCTTCTTTTACTACTACACCTTGTACAAAGCCAGAGCCATCACGCAATTGTAAAAAAGCAATTTTTCCACTTGAACGTTTGTTAGCAAGCCATGCGCCAAGTTTAATTGTTTCGCCTACATGGTAAGACATCTCATTAATCATTATTTTCTTCATAGTTTCCTCCACAAGTCAAAAGTTTAATTATAAATTCGAGATTTTTTTCCACCAATCTCCATTATCAAAAAGAAGATATACATAGTTGAGATTGTTTTTTTCGTTTACATACGTTATTTCCCAAACAGGACCAACTTCTTCCACGCCGAGCTTCGCATGCAATAATTCACCATTTTTTTCATTGCTCATGGCAAGTTCTATTGCTTTCTCTTTCGATATACCATCCCGTAATTTAACTTCCATTATCGCGTCATCTGTTTTTTTCTCTGGAAGAAAGAATGCTTTTTCTTCTCCCTTTGCCGTTTTACCGATAACGGTATGGAAAGTATTTGTACTATTGTACACATAGGAAGCATCTACTTGAGCGAGTAAATGGTTTTTTGTTACATAGGTTTCCGCGTTTTCATTTGCTTCTTTAAATGGTATTTTCGCCTGAAAATAAATAAGTAAACTAAGTATCACGGTTAAGCTGAATGCAAATACAACGATAAATAGGAGCCATCTTTTAAGTACCATATGTTAAGTCCTATAAATTGTAAAAACGCACTTTTCTTGATCTTCTTTATCAAGCGCCAAGCCAAACATCAAATCCTGCTGTTTTAATGTTCGATTTAATGCATCCACTAGTTTGTATAAGTCCGATTGATAATTGACAGTAACAGTAGATAGCACTTCAATTTTGTTTTCCATATTTCTACCCGCTTTCTAAATCTCATCCTTCATTAGTATACCAATTTTCAAGCTCTAAGACCATATTTTCGAGCGTAACTTTCTTAACAGGAATATTAGGAATTGCCTGTAAAAAGTCACTTCCATAGGATTTTGTTTCTATTCTTCTATCTAAAACGATAAATACTCCCTTATCATTCGATGAGCGTATTAAACGACCGAAACCTTGTCTAAATCGTAAAACAGCTTCTGGTAGTGAATATGCGGTAAACGGATTTTGACCGTTAACGCTGAGCAATTCTGCACGCTTTTTATATAAAGGGTCATCTGGTGATGAAAATGGCAGACGAACCATTATAATAACCGACAGTGCATCCCCTGGAACGTCCACTCCTTCCCAAAAACTGTTCGTTCCAAATAAAACAGATTTCGAGAAACGTTGAAAGGATTTTAATAGACGCATTCTACTTCCAGAAGTCATACCTTGAGCAAATAACATATAGTCTTCAAGTAAATTGGTATCTTGAATGATTTCTACTGTTTTCCTTAACATATCTTGCGATGTAAATAAAACAAAGCATCTGCCTTCTGTTATAAGTACAGTTTGAACAATCGCTTCAGCCACTGCCTCAATATAATCACTTTGAGAAACTTGCTTAATATCTGGCATATCTTCCATGATTAATAGCTCTGCTCCATTATAATAATCAGCAGCCGCCCGATATTGCTGAATCGGAATATTCGTACTTAACCCTAATTGAGAAGTTATAAAATGACGATTAGATGGCACAGTGAGTGTACCCGACGTCCAAATAACTGCACCAGCTAGCCTCAATGGGTCTACTGCTTCTTTAATATCTTTTTGGTAATTTAACGGTCGTTTAATAATGGTCAAACTGCCCGGAATACTTCTCGTATCAATTTCTAACCATTTAGCCTCCACCGCTTCATCAATTAAGAAGATTTCATCCCATTCGCTTACTTTAATCTCAAGCTCTCTTATCCAATATTCCCACTCGTTCAATAGCACAACAGCTTCATCATCCAGTTTATTTTTCACATAAGTAGCTAATATTGATTTTGCAGAGAATATATACGATTGCATTGCTGTCGCAACTGCACGGAAAATCGATGTGTCCAAGTTTAAATCTTCTAAGGTTGCCGTTCTTTTTGTACTTTTCGAATGTCCCTTTGTAGGTGGGATAGCATCTGTAATAGATGAAATAGCTTGATCAAAGGTCTCGACTACATCTACATATAGTTTTTCCAGTCGAATTCGTAGCGCTAAAGGTATATGCAGAAGTGCCAATCTAGTAAGCAGTTGGTCGGTATCTAGTGTTCCAAACTGGCCTAATACATATTTCCAAGTTGTATAAGAAAAAACGCGTTCTTTACGGGACATGCTTGCATGAATGACTTGATGAGCTTCGTCTATAATGGTTGCACAACCATGTGCTAATAATTTTTTCTCTCGTTCTCGTTCTGCCATAATCATGGCATGATTTGTAACTAAAATATCACATTTTTCACTTTTACGAAGTGCTCTTTCATAAAAGTCCATTTCTCGCTCTTGCAATACTTTCGAAAGCGCCGTTTTTCTAATTTTATCTACGAATAATTGGCCGCCTCCAGAAACATTTAACTCGGTTAAATCCCCTTCATCTGTTAATGTCAGCCAAACTAATATTTGCATAATCGTAAATGTTTCGTCGTACGATTCATCATCTAGTTGTACATGCTGCCAGAATCGATACAAGTCTATATAATGTTGCATTCCTTTTAGTTTTGCTACACGTATTGGAGTGCCTAAAATAGATTTTAACTTCGGGATTTCCTCCAACACCAGCTGATCGATCAAATGAGTTGTATAAGTACTTATAATGACTGGCTTTTGGTGATTAAGCCCGTATATTGTAGCAGGCAATAAATACCCTAATGTTTTTCCGATGCCAGTCTCTGCTTCACATACCGTTTCTGCTTTATTATCTAGCGCATGTTGAATTTCATCCATAAACGCAAACTGCCCTTGTCTCTCTTCAAAACGGGTAAGTCCTTTTTGAAACAAGTCAATTTTAAGCTCTTTTGTTCTTGGATAAGAAATCGATGTAAGACTTGTATCATGTTCTTTTTCCAATTCTTTTAATGGAATTCCCCGGTACGTCGGATAGTTAGTAGCATCATATTGCTTTCTTTTCTCGGCTAGTACATCAAAAAATAATATCGATAAATTTGATTTTAACTGAAAGGATCGTTTATGTAATAATTCGATTGTTTTTACTGGTAAGCTTTTTAATCGTTCGATACATTTTAATAATAAATAGGCAGTAGCTAACGCATCATCGTCTGCCCGATGTGCTGCCTCTAACGGGATATGTAATTCGGTTGCAATATCCTGTAGTTTATAACTATACAGATTTGGAAACATAAGCTTAGCAAACTCTACTGTATCCATCGTTTTACATACAAGCTTTGGAAGCCCTACACGTTGTAATTCTTTTTGCAAAAAGGGCAGGTCAAAGTGAATATTATGTGCAACAAAAATATGGTCTTGCAGCAAATCTAACACTTTAGACCCAATTGCTTCGAACAATGGTGCATGTTGTACATCTTTGTCTTTAATTTTCGTTAAATCTTGTATAAAAAAAGGGATTGGTTTTTTGGGATTGATAAAGGTTGTAAACGTATCCACTATGTTGCCGTTTTCAATAAATACAATTGCAAGTTGAATAATACGGTCACCACTCGTCGATGAATGGCCTGTTGTTTCAATATCAACAACTGCATATTTATGATTTTCCATTATTCCTCAACTCGCTATCCATTATGTTCTAAAAAAATTGTACCACATTCGGGAAACAGAAACGAAAAATATGTGAAAAAGAAAAGCTGGTTTTTTAGGGTTACTTCTTTAAAAATGCATCGTAAATAGTGACCGCTGTGATTTTCACTTCAGACGTACGCTTTCTACTGGTTGGCCGCTTAGTCGCTCAATGCTAATTTCCCAATATAATGTGATGGCAGGATAAAAAATTCCTTAAAATGGTTAAGGGCAACCAACCGACTGTTGAAAGCAACCAGTTCAAGTCTGAAAGCAACTATATTAACTCTGAGAGCAACCAGCTGTTTAAAAAGCAAGTTTCTATAGATTGAGTCGAGGATATCTGTTACAACATTGCGCGTAGTGGATGTTACGTTGCGCGTTTATAAAAGTGAGGATACTTTGCCCTACGACCATTATTTCTATAAAGTAACTTTAAAAAAGCGAAAAGACTCCCGAAATTTAATCTTCGGGAGCCTGCTTTTACAATATTACATTACTGTTGCTTCTGGCTCATAATGAATAATCTGTTTAATCGTGTTGTCTTCATTCATTATAGCAACGGTAGGTTGATGAGATGATGCTTCTTCGTTCATCACATAGGCATACGATAAAATGATAACAATATCTCCACGTTGTACGAGACGAGCAGCTGCTCCGTTTACACAGATAACCCCGCTCCCTCTTTCTCCTGAAATTATATACGTTTCAAAGCGCGCGCCATTATTATTGTTTACGATATGCACTTTTTCATTTGGCAGCATGCCTACCGTGTCTAAAATATTTTGGTCAATCGTAATACTTCCAACATAATTTAAATCCGCTTCAGTTACAGTTGCACGATGAATTTTACCATTTAACATCATTCTTAACATAGCTTACACTTCCTTTACATCTATAAGAATATTATCTATTAAGCGCGCTTTTTCGAAAAATACAGCCGTTGCAAATAAGAGCTGCTCCGCATGCTCTGAAACTTGCTGCAATAACGGGTATGTCACAACTTCAAAATAATCTATTTTACCAGATGTATTTTCCTCGATATGAGCTTTTCCTATCTCAATCGCTTCAGCTATATTCTTCGTTTGCTTCCAGTGCTCTGTTGCTAGTGTTAAAGCTTTATGCAGATGAATTGCTTCCACACGTTCTTGTTCACTCAAAAACACATTTCGAGAGCTTTTCGCAAGTCCGTCTTCTTCACGAACTGTTGCAACACGAACAATATGAACAGGGAAATTATATGCCTTAGCAAATGTTTCGATAATGGCTAGCTGCTGCGCATCTTTTTGTCCAAAATAGGCATTTGTTGGTTGGATAAGATTAAACAATTTTGTGATCACTTTTAATACACCATCGAAATGACCTGGTCTACTTTCTCCACATAGTTTGGTAGAAAGCTCCCCTACTTGAATGGTAATCCCACTTTCAAATGGATACATTTCTTCTGGCGTAGGATTAAAAACAAGATCCACCCCAGCTTCTGTAGCAATTTTTACATCGCGCTCAATATCACGTGGATATCTATCTAAATCTTCATTTGGTCCAAATTGTGCCGGATTGACGAAAATGGTCGCAACTACAAATTCATTTTCTTTTCTTGCTTTATTTAACAATGCTTGATGACCCTCATGTAAATAACCCATAGTTGGGACAAGACCGATTGTTTGATGTTTATGTGCTTCGAGAATAGTTTTTAACTCATCGATTGTTTGAACTGTTTGCATGAGTGGTGCCTCCGTACAATTGGTTTAGTTGCTCTTCTTTCATTGTAAATGAATGCTCTAAAGCAGGAAAACTTCCACTTTTCACTTCTTCCACATATTGCTGGATACCTGCTGCGATCGGTCCACCAACATTCGCAAATTCCTTTACAAATTTCGGAATATGATGCGTGCCGTATTTTACTAAATCGTGAAATACTAATACTTGACCGTCGGCCGTAGCACCGGCCCCGATACCAATAGTCGGGATGATTAGCTCTTCCGAAACTTTTGCCGTTAATTGGTGCGGAATACATTCTAAGACGACCGCGCAAGCACCTACTGCTTCACATTTTTTCGCGTCTTCTATTAATTTTTCTGCCGCTTCTGCCGTTTTTCCTTGCACTTTATATCCTCCAAGCACACCAGCAGACTGAGGTGTTAAACCAAGATGTGCTACAACCGGAATTCCTGCTGAAGTCAACTTCTCGATTACTAATAAAACATCGTCAGCGCCCTCTACTTTTACCGCTTGTGCTCCAGTTTGTTGCATAATTCTTACAGCATTCGCAAGCGACTGATCTAGTGAGCCGTGATACGTCCCAAATGGCATATCCACGACTAAAAATGTATTCGGTGCCCCTCTTCTTGCTGCTTTTCCGTGATGAATCATATCTTCCATTGTTACTAATACAGTAGAGTCATAACCTAGCACAACCATTCCAACAGAATCTCCAACCAATAGCATGTCGATTCCCGCTTCTTCCGCAAATTTGGCAGTCGGATGGTCATACGCTGTCATCATCGTAATCTTTTCTTCTTTTTTCTTCATTTCTACAAAATTACTCGTTGTTTTCAATGAAATTCCTCCTCTTTTTAAGTGAAGAGAAAACCAACTAAAAAGCCCTTCGTTCCAAAAGAGGACAGAAGGGCAGAAAATGTAGATTCATAGGTTTTCTCCGTCCCTGTCATATGCAGATCAAGGCAGACTATTCAATTATTTGCTCGCCTGAAACTGGTGCAGTTCAACAAAGGATACTGCCCAACGGTTATAGAATAACAGAAAATTAGTTTGGCGTCCAAGTGATTTTACTCAATGTAAAAATTGAATACTTAAATGGAAAAAGACCATCATATGTTCAACCATTAAAATGAGGTGAAAGAATGAATACAATGTTACTCGCATTAATATCCTTAAGTTCTATTCTTTAATTCCAACCACTAGCATCCAACCAAGTATTATTGGCCTCTGAAACCTCCTCTTTTCAAGTCGAATACCCGGATAATCAGAGTAAAACTTTTATAAGCGAAAATGAGTTTTATGCCAAGTTAGATAAAAAGCTCTACATGGAATATGAAAATGCATCTTACAGTATGCGCAAAAAGATTTTCTTTCATGAGGTACCAGATACAGAATTAATATTCCGGAGGAAAATGGAACATTTCCAGCTTTCCTTTTATCCATCCCAATAGACAAGTATATTTTCTGGCATCTTTTCAACAAAACGAAAAGGAAGAATTTCATAAATATACTATAATAGACGCAGAAACAAATACCGCACTTCTTGGTGGGAATCACTATCATCTTTATGATAACCCATATAAATAACTTGTTTAGATTTAGTTATTTTTTCTAAAACGCAAAAAAGCTCCCGAAAACATATTTTCGAAAGCTGCTTTATCTATTTATTCATCAAATGGATATCAGCTGAGTAGATACCGCGAATTTGGCCATTATCCAGTTTAAGCTCTAGCACGCCATCATTCGTAATGCCCATTGCAACACCCTCTAATGTTTCACGTAGCATATTGGCGCGAATTCGTTTACCGATGGTACAATTATAGCTTTCCCAAAGTAATTTAATCGGCTCGAAGCCATTTTCCACATATATATCTGCATACTTCTCCAAATAATATAGTATTTTAGCAACTAACTCCGCACGGTTCACCTCCTGTCCAGTTTCCATTTTTAAAGAAGTGGCAATGGATTGAATCGATTCATCGAAAGCCTCTAGCTCTTGATTGACGTTTACGCCAATGCCGATAATAATCGCTTGCACGCGGTCCATATCTGCTTGGAGTTCTGTCAAAATGCCGGTCACTTTTTTGCCGTTGATCAATAAATCATTTGGCCATTTGATTGCTGGAGAACAATCGGTCAACTCTTCTATTGCGCGTGTAATCGCGACTGCGGATACTAATGTAAATTGAGCCGCATACTGAGGACTAATTTCTGGGCGGATGATTACGCTCATCCATATTCCTTTATTAGCTGAAGAATCCCACGGACGTTCTAGTCTACCGCGACCTGCTGTTTGCTGTTCCGTAATGACAACTGTTCCATGAGCGGCATGATCACTTGCTTTTTCAGTTGCAATCGTTTGTGTAGATTCACAAACAGGATAATAGAATATATTTCTTCCAATAGACTTCGTATCTAAATAAGAGGAGATACGTTCTGGCGACACAATGTCCGGTATAGATTGTAAAACATAACCCTTTTTCTTAATTGCCTCAATTACATATCCGTCTTCCTCAATGCTTTTTAAATGTTTCCAAACCATCGTACGTGAAATATTCAATTGGTCCGCAAGCTTTTGACCTGAGATTGGTTCACCATTTGCATGAATAAGTTGGGAAAGTATCTTTTCTTTTATGGGCATATTCACGAAAAAAATCATTCCTTTATCTGTTTGTATTGTCAAATCATCAAGGCATTAACCTTGTCTTCCTGATGAATAATCCTTTGTCCCATGCACACCCTATTTCCGTACATTATAAAACAAATGGAAAAGAGGAACGCTAATTGTATTACTATAAGGAAGAATTAATAAATGTTATCGCTCCAGACAGACCAGATCCTGCAGCTGCGAAAGTATTACAAGAGACTTTAGGTGGGCATTATGGTGAAATGAGAACGATGATGCAATATTTTTTTCAAAGTTCAAATTTTCGCGGGAAAGAAACTCAATATAGAGACTTAATTCGTGGTGTATTCTTAGAAGAAATCGCACACGTTGAACTAGTCCAAAATACCATCAATCAATTACTAAATGATTCGGGTGAATCTGCTGTTCCAGGTAACGGCGGTATCGACGGGGCTCCTCTAAACAACGCCGTAAGACATGCAAATCCCCACCACTATATTATTGGTGCACAGGCTTCCCTTCCAGTTGATGCAGGTGGTATGCCTTGGAACGGGTCTTGGGTTTATGCACACGGAAACTTAATAGCAGATTTATTGGATAATCTTGTACTAGAATCGACAGGAGTACTGCAAAAAACCCGTATTTATGAAATGAGTTCGAATAAAACACTTCGAGAAACGCTTGGTTTTCTAATCGTTCGTGATAACGCCCATCAAAATGCCTTTGCAAAAGCTCTCGAAACACTCGGCGTAGATTGGGGTAAACTATTCCCTGTACCGAATTACGATATAAATAAATACCCAGAGTGTAGAAAGTATGTCGAGATGGGATACCATAACGCACAATTTAACTTCAGATTAGATCCTACTCGAATCGGCGAAATATTCCAAGGTCAAACTCCTAGTAGAAATAATGAAACACTTTCCGTAATAGATCCTCCAGCAGGTTTTCCGGTGCCATTAATGCCTGAAATGCCAAATGAACATAGTCCCGGTCTTCAAGATATGAATAACTAACTATTTGATTAGCTCCCTAATTGCCATCGGTGATTAGGGGGTTTTAATTTATCTTCTCACAAAAAAAATATTTCTATTTTTAAAATAATCAAAAAGTTTTATCTATATATGGTATGCTAGTATAAATGATTTTTTAAAAAAATTCTTTTATAAATAGAAAGTACTAGTCTTTTCTAAAAGAGGTGAATTATGGGCGTACTATCTGAATGTGAATATAAAAAAATTTCTATGGGGCATATTTATTATCGTTTTAAGGACGAAAAAGCATACATGGATAATATTTTTTCTTTTATACAAGCTGGTATAGAAAATAAGCAACAAATACTTATAATTGAAAATATGCGAAACCTACCGAAGGTACAAGCGTTTATTGATTCGTCTTTTATAGAGCCTATAAAATCTAGTATCAGGTTGGTTAATAACTATGAGTATTACTTATCTCATGGAGATTTTAGTACACAAAACATCGTTAGCCATTTCGCAAAAGATCTTTCCTATTTACAAAAATGTAAATGTACGATTCGGACATGGGCGCATGTAGAATGGTCTTCATCAAAGCCATCCGAAGAGTTAGCCAAGGAATTTGAGTGTGTTGCAGATAACTTTGTAAAAGATTCACAAATACTTTCAGTTTGTGCTTATCCTTCTGCAAGGCTCTCCACAGGTTTAAATTTGGTACTTGAGGAATTTCATCAATATGTTATGACTGACGGCACTTTGTCTTTATCGTCCATATATCGGAATCTTTAAATAGCATTTGGATTTCTTTTACATATTCAACAGATAATATACTTAAGTAGTCTGAAAGGGGTTTATCACCCCTTCTGTCTCATTTATAAAAGTAATTCGGCGGTTCAACGTATATTAATCGCTTTCTGGTCACTTGTTTGATAATCCATAGTTTCTATCAAATTTGAAGATCATCAACATTATATTCCTGAAAAAACCACTCCATTATTTCCGTTCGATCATTGACCAACTTACCATTTACAATCATCACCGTTATTTTTTCCATGGCATCTCGAATCCATGGACCTCTTTTTTTCTTTGCCCAGTCCATTAGATCGTTACCATTTACAACTATTTCTTTAGTGGATGAAATAGGAAGCCTAGCTTTTATTTGCTGAATTAGTTCTTCTGTGTATATTACTTCCATGTTCAATAGCTGTTTAGCATAGCTTGCCGCGGCAACAAGCACTTCTTCCGTAAACTGAAAAAAGTTATAAAGACTCCAGCAGCCTTTTTCTAGCTGTTTCAGAGCCCCTAACACCTGCTTTACATGTGCTTTTTCAGCGTTTGAGCATTTATAATAAGACAAAATAGATTCAACTTCAGCAGGTGCCTGCATAATGGCAAAAAAAGCCCAGCCATTTGCAGTGTTGCCGAAGCTCGAAAAACCTTTCCAGCAATTTCGAAACGTTTCCCATTCGCCTGGAAAATTATCAGCTAAATGACTAGAAACAAATAAATGCATGCCATTTCCCACAAAGTCACTGATCCAAATTTTTTCTAGCTCCACTTTCACGCGCTCCATTGAAACATGCGCAACTAAATGATGAAGCGATTGAATCGCTTCCATCGTTTCTTGTTCAAGTGAATAACTCAGCTGCGCGGAAAAACGAATAGCTCGTAGCATACGAAGTGCATCCTCTGCAAAGCGCTGCGCCGGATCTCCTACAGCTTTTATAATTTTGTTTTCAATATCTTCCCTACCGCCAAAATAATCGATCAGCTCATCCGATTTGGATAATGCCATTGCATTCATGGTAAAATCACGGCGCTGTAAATCTTCGTGAAGTGACCGAACAAACGTAACAGCATCCGGTCTTCTATAATCGGAGTAGTTAGTTTCGGAACGGAACGTTGTTACCTCAATAGTCTCGTTCAATACCACTAGCACAGTACCATGTTCGATACCGACATCAATTGTATGCGGAAATAACTGTTTGACCTCATTCGGTGTAGCATTGGTTGTCACATCCACATCATTTGCATCCACGTTTCGAATAAAATCACGGACTGCACCCCCGACAACATAAGCTTCAAAACCAGCATTCTCCAGTTTTTCAATTACTTTATAAGCTTCTGGCCACCGAGTTTTCATCATCCTACTTCTTCGCCACTCTTTCGTACATCGCTTCGTACTGTTCAACGATTTTTTTGGAACTAAATCGTTCTTCGATAAACATTAACGAAGTTTCCACCATTTGTTTATGTAAAATAGGATCTTGCAACAATCGAATTCCATACTCCGCTACTTGTTCAATATCTCCAAGCTCGGCTAAATAGCCGTTTTCTCCGTGAATAATGACTTCGGGAATTCCACCGACATTGGTGCCTATGCATGGCACTTCACACGCCATCGCCTCTAATAAGACTAAACCGAATGATTCCTTTTGGGAAAGAAGGAGCATTAAATCCGAAATAGCATAGAGTTCAGACAAATTTTCTTGTTTTCCCAGAAATAGAACATCGTCTTCAAAAGAGGTCCCTTTTACATATTCCATTACTGGATGTTTTTCAGGACCATCCCCTACTAACAGAAGTTTTGCCGGCATCTCTTTACGAATCAATTCAAAACTTTTCACGATATCTGGAACTCGCTTCACCTTTCTGAAATTAGAAACATGAATGACTACTTTTTCATCTGGTCGGATCCCTAATAATTCTTTCAAATTTCCTGCATCTTTTTTGGAATATTCTTGTTCATCTACAAAGTTGTAGATTGTTTCAATTTCTTTTTGGGGAGCGATTAGTTCCATCGTTTGACTAACCAATGAATGTGATACTGCTGTAACAATATCCGACTTTTCAATTCCATACCGAATAGCACCGGACAAGGAAGAATCATCTCCTAATACGGTAATGTCTGTTCCATGCAAGGTCGTTACGATACCTATATCGGATTTTGCCATGTCCTTTGCCAAAATAGCACATACAGCATGAGGCATTGCATAATGCACATGCAGTACGTCTAATTCCTCATCTATTATTACTTCTGCCATTTTATTTGCCAAGGCAATATCATACGGTGCATATTGAAAGACAGAATAACTATTTACCTCTACTTGATGAAAGGTGATGGATGGATACATCTTGTTCAAACGAAAAGGCATGCTGGAAGTAATGAAATGTATTTCATGACCTTTTTCCGCAAGCATTTTACCAAGTTCAGTGGCGATTACACCCGATCCTCCTACAGAGGGGTAACAGGTAATCCCAATTTTTAATTTACGCATATTTTCACTTCCTTAACGAGCGCGTCTTTCTTCCAATAAACGCCAATCTAAAAATCCTTCTTCGATTCCTTTTAATAAAATCTCTGCTGTTCCCATATTCGTTGCAAGCGGAATTTGGTATACATCGCAAAGTCGTATAAGAGCAGATACATCCGGTTCATGTGGCTGCGCAGTTAAAGGATCTCGGAAAAAGATAACCATATCCATTTCATTGTTTGCGATTGCCGATCCGATCTGTTGATCTCCACCTAGTGGCCCTGATTTATATCTAAAAACTGATAATCCAACTTCATTGATAATGCGCATACCAGTCGTTCCTGTTGCAAATAATTCATGCTCTTCTAAAATAGATTTGTAGGCCGTTACAAATTGGACTAAATCCTCTTTTTTCTTGTCATGTGCCACTAATGCAATTCTCATACCTTCACTCCTATAAAATAATCTCTTCTAAGCCGTAAATAAGTGTATTTCGCTTCATTACTTCATGAATCGACAAAACAACACCCGACATGAACGAAGTACGGTTAAACGAATCGTGACGAAGTGTGAGCAGTTGTCCATCTCCACCAAGCAAAACTTGTTGGTGTGCCACTAAACCTGGCAAACGGACACTGTGAATATGCATCCCCTCTATATTAGCACCCCTTGCTCCAGCAAATATTTCTTCTTCCTCCGGGTGACCCTGTTCAAATGGATTTCGAGTATCTTGAATCATTTGCGCAGTTTTGATCGCCGTACCTGACGGAGCATCTACTTTTTGATCATGGTGCATTTCAATGATTTCTACGTCTGGTAAGTATTTTGCTGCTGTTTGAGCAAATTTCATCATCAGAACCGCCCCAATGGAGAAGTTTGGAGCAATTATACATCCAACCTGTTTTTCTTCTACTTTAGTGCGTATCTCGTCTAATTGTAAATCAGTAAAGCCTGTAGTACCAATAACTGGTCTTACACCATATTGTAGAGCAGTCATAGCATGCCCATAAACAGCTGTGGGAATCGTTAAATCCACCAACACATCCGGCTCCGTTTGTTCAATAAGCTCCTCAAGTGAGGTGAAAATTGGAATCATATCTCCTAAATATTCTTCTTCTTTTTTATGATCTAATAACCCGACTAAAAGAAATTCCTCGTTTTCAATAACGGTTGCCACCGCTTCTTTCCCCATTCTACCTCTTGGTCCTGCTATTGCTACTTTGATAACCATAGTTAGTCCTCCTTTTTAGTCCATCGATCTTTATCACGTGTATTGTATTTATGTAATACGTTTTGTAAGGTTTCTTGTAAATCTATACCCTCTGCATTGGCTAAGCATATTAAAACAAAAAAGAAATCTCCCAATTCCTCTGCAAGTTCTTTCTCTACTTCTGTATGCTTCTTTTTCTTCGCGCCATACTTATGTTGAACTTCTCGTGAGAGTTCTCCGAGTTCCTCTGTTAATCTTGCTAGAAGTTCCATCGGAGGAAAGTAACCTTCTTTAAATTGACTTATGTATGCATCCACTTCATGCTGAAGTGCAGATAATGTTTTCTTTTCCGACATATTTTTCACTCTCCTCTCTTCATCGTAATAAATTTACACACCAGTTGTCAAAAGCTATTAAATAAAAGATAATAACTTTAGTATGAACTATTGAAAGAGGTGGGACAATGGGGCTTGGCTTAAAATTAAAAAATATTATTATGATTGTAATTGGTTCTGCCATTTATAGCTACGGATTTGTTCATTTTAATATGCAAAATGAGCTCGGAGAAGGCGGTTTTGCAGGGATCACGTTAATCTTATTTTTCGTATTTAAATGGGATGTAGCTTTAATGAACCTGTTATTAAATATTCCGATGTTCATCTTAGGATGGAAGCTTTTAGGTAGAAAAGTGTTTATGTATACAATAATAGGCACTGTGGCTGTCTCTATATTTCTGAAAATATTTCAGATTTACGAAGTACAAATTGGGCTACAAGATGACATGTTTCTTGTTTCTTTATTTGCAGGGGTATTTGTCGGGGTTGGATTAGGTATTATTTTCAGATTTGGTGGAACTACTGGTGGCGTAGACATTCTCGCAAGACTTGGGCAAAAGTATCTCGGCTGGAGCATGGGGAAAACGATGTTCATGTTTGATGCAATTGTCATTTTACTTTCCTGGCTCACGTTTTTAGATATCCGATCGGTGATGTATACGCTAGTAGCAGTTTTTGTTGGAGCACGTGTAATCGATTTCGTACAGGAAGGCGGCTATGCAGCGCGTGGCGCATTTATCATATCTGAACATCAAGATGCGATTGCAAACCGTATAACGAACGAAATGGACCGTGGAGTGACTGTATTAAAAGGGTATGGGCATTATACGAAGAAAGAACGCGAGATTTTATATTGTGTGATTGCTAAAAATGAAATTGTTCGCCTTAAATCAATTATTACAGCAGTCGATCCACATGCGTTTGTGTCTGTTACAGAAACGAATGATGTAATGGGTGAAGGATTCACGTTGGATGAAGAGAAAAGACCGATTGATTGAGAATTTGCTAGAACCTTTTAAAAACCTGTTTTGTATCTTTTTTAGAGAGGCTGGTAGTGACTATAGTCATTACCAGCCTCTCTTCTAATTCTATGGCGTATGTATGTCCTAAGCTCCTTCAACAATATGAAAAAGGTTAAGTTCTTTTTGGTTAATAAGACGCTTTCCGCGGGCACGGCTTCAATCTCCTCGTCGCTCACGCTCCTGCGGGGCTTTCAGCTCGTACTGTTCCCGTTGGAGTCGCCACCCTTTCACTACAATCCAATAAAGATAAGGCTACATAATTGGTGTCACTGTTTAACAGAACTAATCAAACTTCTTCAGAGATATTCTAACTTTTAAGTGTCAATAAATGTTGTAATATGACAAAGCCGAGCAAGCGGAAGCTTTTTGAAAAGTAATCTTATTTAATGCTCTATTATTATTGCCTTCCCAATCCTAGTTAACTTGTTTTGCGGAAAATTGGTTGCTGTCAGACTACAACTGGTTGCTTTCGACATCTGTTTGGTCGCCCTTATCCTTCTTCTGAATTTATATAGTGGAAAACTGTTGATAATTTTGTTTGTAGTAAGTCGATCATAAATAAAAAGAATTTATTATTGATTTTCGCTACAGTCGGCGACTCCTGTGGGATGAGTGGGCTAATGAGACATCCCAACGACGCCCAAAGCGGAGGGGATGGCTCATCGCTCACCCCACGGAAAGCGTCCGAATGGAGTGAAAATCACGGCGGACACCTACCTATATGAAGCCTTACCACGCAGTTTCCCTATAAGGTGAAGTATCTTGGCATACTATCATCCAGTTAATGGTTAAAGGCAATCAATTCTATTCGAAAGGCAGTCAATTTATTGATAAAAAAAGATTGCTCAACTTTCATCGAACAATCCTTTGTCTTAATTTTAATCGTTTCTTGACATACCTGTGTAGATTAATACTAAACGCAGTAATTCAAGTACAGCGACTGCTGTAGCTGCAACATATGTTAACGCGGCAGCACTTAATACTTTCTTCGCATGACGCTCTTCTTCGTTACGAATAATTCCTAACGAAACCATCTGGTCCATTGCACGATTCGATGCATTAAATTCAACTGGCAAAGTTACAATTTGGAATACTACACCAGCAGCTAATAACAAAATACCAAGTAACAGCAATCCGCTCATAGAAGCAAATATACCAATCATAACGAAAATCCATGATGCGTTAGAAGAAATATTCGCAATAGGTACTAGTTTATGGCGTAAAGTTAAGAAGGAATAAGCTTCTTTATGTTGAATCGCATGTCCCACCTCATGTGCAGCGATAGCGGATCCTGCAACAGAAGCTTCATGATAGTTATGGGAAGACAATGCGACAATCTTAGTCATTGGATTGTAATGATCACTTAAAAAACCGCTACTTTCCACTACTTTCACTTCGTATAAACCATTCGCATCTAAAATAGTTCTTGCTACTTGTGCACCTGTCATACCAGAAGTGGAGCGAACTTTTGAATATTTTTTATACGTGCTTTTTACTTTCATTTGTGCATATATCGGCAATAACAAAATTATTGCAAAATATATGATATAAGAAATCACGAAGCATTTCCCCTTTCTTATCTATACTTATTATTTTAATAGGTTATCCATTCTCATTCAACTAATTCGCTTTGACCATTTTTGATAAACACCAATTGCAATACTAATACATGCAATCGATAACCAAAAAGTAAAATAGCCAATTTGACTAGCATATTCGCTTAAACTACGATATACGGGCATCTGACCGAAAACATAGTCGATAACATCGTTATGCAATGTCCAAACCGCGGCAATAAAAATATGTACGAATGTAAATCGATAAAATGGGATATAAAGTATAGCCTGTAATGCCATCGCAAAATGAGAAACAACAAGCATCCATCCCATCCATCCAATGGAACCAGTCTCCATATATGTCCAAATGTTCATGACGACTGCCCATACTCCATATTTAACCAATGTTATAAGTGCAAGCGCCTCTATCAACTTCCAATTTTTCTTCATTAACCAACCGAATAATGCAATCGTAAAAAATAAACTAGCTGTTGGACTATCGGGAACGAAGAGAAGAAATTTAGGTTCTGTCACTGAGAGTTGGCTTTCATACCAAATGTACCCATAAATTGTCCCTAATAAATTTACTACGAACAATAACCACATAAACGACTTATTAAAAAGCACTAACTTCCCATACGCTATCAGCTCTTCCATCAAAACGCTCCTTTATTGGGTAAGTAAAAAAAGAGAGCCAGTTACCTGACTCTCTTAACTTTTATTATATCTAGCTTGTATAAATGATTATTCCGTTGGTTGAAGCGTTGTAATAAACTCCGCTAATTTGTGAAGCTCTTCTTCCGTACCTTGGTAAGTGCCACCTGGCATCCCACCTAAACCTTCATGTGCAATGTTAACAATTTCATCAGGAGTATATTCTAAACCGATTAACGGCTTACCTAAACCACCTTCGAATGCATTACCATGACAGCCAATACAAGACGATGCTTGGTATAGCTGATAGCCTTCTGAAGTTTCATCAATTTCAACTGCAACTTCTTCTCTAATCTCACCATATGCTTTAGCTTTTTCCCAGTCATGATTAACAACAGATTCCCATGTTAAGAAAATCATTGCAGCGATTGCTAAAAGCATAAAACCAGTTGGTAAAGGACGTTTAAATGGACGTCTTTCTTTACTAGTGTCTAGGAATGGTACCAATAGAAGTGCACCAAAAGCTAAACCTGGCATAATGATTGCTCCGATAACGTTAAACGGACCTGAAGCAAACTCATATTTTAATAGCTGGTATAAGAACAAGAAATACCAGTCTGGTACTGGAATATAGCCAGTGTCCGCTGGATCAGCAGGACGTTCCAGTGGAGACGGATGTGCTACAGTTAATACTAGATAACCTACTAAGAAAACAGCACCGACTAACCATTCCTTCAATAAAAAGTCTGGCCAGAAAGCTTCTGTTTTACCCGGATACTCAGAATAATCTTTCGGAGTTTTCTTTGGTCTGCTAGCTGGATCTGTTACACGTGAGTCACCAACAAATTTCATACCTTTACCGCGATGCATAATGTCCCCTCCTTTTAAGAATTATCTGTGCCACTTACCCATTATAGTGGTCCAGAAATACCTTGACGACGAATCATGATAAAGTGTGCTGCAAGTAAACCAAATAATGCAGCTGGTAAGAAGAACACATGAATCGCAAAGAATCTTGTTAAAGTTTGTGCACCGATGATATGCTCATCACCAGCAAGTAATGTTTTGATTAGTCCACCAATAAATGGAACTGATGCAGCAATTTCGATACCTACTTTTGTTGCGAACAATGCTTTCATGTCCCAAGGTAGTAAGTAACCCGTAAATCCTAAACCTAACATAACAGCGAAGATTAATACTCCAACCATCCAGTTAAGTTCACGAGGTTTTTTATAAGAACCAGTAAAGAATACACGTAATGTATGTAAGAACATCATAACAATAACAAGCGATGCTCCCCAGTGATGCATCCCACGCACTATTTCACCGAATGCTACTTCATTTTGAAGGTAGTAAACAGATTCCCATGCATTTTCAATATCTGGTACATAATACATAGTTAAGAACATACCGGATAGAATTTGGATTACTGTAATGAAGAATGTTAATCCCCCAAAACAATAAACAAATGCAGAGAAATGGTGTGCAGGGTTTACGTGTTCTGGTACTTCGTGGTCTGCGATATCACGCCATATAGGTGTAATATCAAGACGTTCATCCACCCAATCATAGATTTTATTAAGCACTGATGTCGTACCCCCTTACTTTTAAACTAATGTGTTAGGTATAGCTTTTCCAATTTCTAAGAAACCGTCATTTTCACGAATTTCAAATTGATCCAACGGACCTAGAGGTGGTGTTTTTGGAACGTTCTCTCCATTTTTCTCATAACGACCATTGTGACATGGACAGAAGAATTGATTTTTGTGAGCTGGGTCACCTTCCCAGTTTACAGTACAACCTAAATGCTTACATACTGGAGAAAGTGCAATAATTTGATCTCCTTCTTTATAAACCCATGCAGCATTTGTTATATCAGACTTGTACCATGCATCCACCTGTTCAAAAGTGAAATCTACACGCTCAGGAACATCCGTAATATCGGCAATTTTCTTCTCCGTTAATACGAAATCTCCACCTTCTGATTTTTGCAATACAGGATCAATTGCAAAACGTACCATTGGCATTAGCATCCCTGCCGCCATGAAACCGCCAACACCAGTTAATGTATAACTTAGAAATTGACGTCTTGATACTTTATTGTTACTCATCCTTTTCCCCCCTCTTACTTAAAGGTCAGTCCAATGGACATACTTGCTTGAAATAATAATACTAGGACATATCCATGATATATCAATAAAAAAGGAAGGTCAATATTCCTTTAACATGAATTATGAACTTTGTGAACATTTCATGCAACAATTTGTCACTAATTCGCCCATTTTTTCGCGAAAATTGGAATGAGCTGTCGTAGCTGATCTTCCAACACAGAATTTCTCATTTTTTGATCCATCGAATCTAATGGGACGGATGGTGTCCAAATTACGTCATGTTCATCCCCCATTGTACTCCACTCACGATCTGAAGTAATAAAAAATATGTATTTAAAATCGGCTTTTAATAGTTCCTCTTTCCAAATTTCTAATAGTGACTGCTTGTCCTGTCCTGTTGTATAAGAGAAGGAAGGAAATAATACAATCCTTCCTTTAAACTGATTTTCAATTAAGTTAGCCAAAGATAATGTATAATCTGCTGCAGATGCAGCAAAACCAAATCCATGCTCTGAACCATCTATAACGATTAATGGGATGACTGCTGTATCTATATATTCTTTTTGTGCTTGAAATACTGCACTATCTTTTCCGTTCCAATGCATGGTTATCTCTCTCCTAATTTCCTCTTTGTTGTAGTTGTTTCCATAATGCTGAAAGCTCTAGAAATCTTTCCTTGTTATTTTCATCAATCGCTTCATCAATTTGTTTTTTTAATTGCTCTACTTGAAAGGAATGAAGACTTTCTGCTACCATATCCTCCGCGATTCGTTTATCCTTTTCGCTAATATGCAAATACTTTGGCATAAAAGGATTTTCTTCTAACACCGCTAAATACTCTGGGCTAGGTGGTAATGTTTGAAAATTCAATTGAATGTACATGTCTTCTTCTGGGTGTAGACGTAGGTCATGAAATGACTTTTCCGCATCTGCAGTCATCACACTACCCTTGTAAAAGCGAAATGGGATACCAGAGGATGTTGTAACCGACATAATCATCGCTCGAGGACAATAGTGAGCTTCCTCTACAAAATGGACATTATTCAACAGTGTTTCGTGACTTATTAAGTAATTCAAAATCCAGACGCACTCTCTTCTTTTCATTTGATATTTTTTTAAAAACCAGCGAACAAATTCTTTTTTCTCCCCAACTGAAACAGAAGCAGTCACGTAACCTCTCCTTCCTTTTTTTATTCCACTAAGTCTAACCAAGTACTATTTTCAGGCTGTAATTTTTGCAGTATTGCTACTACTTCCATTGCTTCGTCTCTTTTCCCTTCTTCTAGCAGGAAATAGACGTATGTTTCCAAAAATGCAGCATCCTCTTTATGTTCATTATATGCTAGCTTATAAAATGCATATGCTTCATCGTACAATTCTAAACGCTCATAGCTTTTTGCGATAAATGGATACATTGATGACCACTCAAAGTGTTGTTCCTTCAACGTTTCATACAGTTCGATTAACTCCTCATCCATCTCTTCTGTCGAAAATAACGAAGAAAGAATAAAAATGGCATCCATATATTCAGGATCCAAAACAATCGCTTCTCGTAAAAATGATTCCGCTTCTTTCACTCTACCCAATTTAAGCGCAATTTTACCTGCAAATAAATAATATTCTTTCTCAAATTCATCTCTTGCAATACCATCTGTGATTGCTTTCAATGCTTCTTCATTTTTCTCAAGCATTGCATATGTTTCCGCAAGCAGCATATACCCTGAGAAATAATCTGGATCGATTTCAAGTAAGCTTTCTAAATGCTTCACTGCCGTTTCATAGTGCTGTACTTGGAAAGAAGCATATGCAGCATGAAATAGAATATCCGGAGCTACTTCCTTTTCTAACGCCTCCGCATAGTAGGGAATCGCTTCTTCATAAGCCGCTCCCGCACTATAGATTTCCGCAAGCTTAAGTGATAAATCCACTGCAGGAATTGCCTCTTGCTGCGGAATTAAATCTTCCATGATCCTTGCAGCTTCTAAATATCTGCCAGTTTCGAATAATAGTTCCCCTTTTGCATAAAGAAGTAATGGCTCATTTGGCATAATGCCGATTGCTTCATTAATCTTTTGCTCAGCGACTTCGTATAATCCAATCATTTGATAATAATCAGCTAGTGTTAGAAGCGCTTGTGGATATGCTTCACTTGATTTCTCGACTTTTGTAAGCAATTCAAGTGCCGCATCTTCCTTATCCATTTCTAGATAAAGCTGTGCCTGATCAATCTTCAGCTGATTTTCTTCCGGAAATAAATAGTGTAGATGTTCTAATACATGTACCGCTTGCTGTAAAAAACCATATTGAGCTAACAAATCCGCAAGTTCGTATTGTTCATCTGGATTACCTTCCAATAAAAATGCTTCTAGCAGCTCTTCTAATTTTTCTATGTCTCCCTCTTCCATTGCACGGATAAAAGGCATCATTTTTTCCATATCATCACCATACTTTCTCTATGTCTTTATCGTACAAGAACTATCGAATATGAACAAGAAAAAAACTCTCCCATTTGGTGGAGAGCTTTAAAAATTGCCTTAAAGTTCGGTTCTAGCTAAGCATACTTCCTTTTTCTTTAATTAATAAGTGTAATTTGCTACGCTAACTTTAACAGGGAAGAAGTGCTCTATTAGATTTATTATAGCTTGAATTGTCTTACGATCGCTTGTAAGTCCTCTGCCATTTTGGATAGGCTGGTTGCGGAAGCTGTAATCTCTTCCATTGAAGCAAGTTGCTCCTCGGAAGCAGAAGCTACGTTTTGAGTATTAGAAGCGGAATATTGCGCAATTTTGGCCATTTCTTCTATGGAAGCGTCCACCTCTTCTACACCTGCGGACATTTCTTCGGAAATAGCGGAAACTTCTTGTATTTGTGCAGTAACTTGTTCGATGGAAAGTAAAATTTTCTCAAAACGCATTCCAGTCTCATCAACTATTACTTTTCCGGCAGCCACTTCTTTTGTTCCAACTTCCATTACGTTTACTGCTTCGCTTGTATCTACTTGAATCTGATTGATAATTCCTGCAATTTGGTCTGCTGAGTCTCTAGACTGTTCTGCAAGCTTACGAACTTCATCCGCTACTACTGCAAAGCCTTGTCCATGTTCTCCAGCACGAGCGGCTTCTATCGCTGCATTTAAAGCCAGTAAATTTGTTTGGTCAGCTATTCCGGTAATAACCGCAATAATATTGCCGATTTCCTGAGAGAGGTTTCCTAATTTTTTTATACTGGAAGCAGACTCTGCTACTGCATTGTGGATGTTGTCCATTTGGTGAATCATTTGGCGAAGTGATTCATTCCCGAGGTTAGCTTCTTTATTTGTCTCAATTGCTGATTCAGAAACAGTGGAAGAAGTTTCTGCTACTCGTTGAATTCCAACAGCCATTTCTTTCATGGCTTCGGATGATTCATTGGCGTTCATAACCTGCGTTTCCGACCCACTCGCAATATCCTGAATAGATGCTGCAATTTGTTCAGTTGCTTGGGAAGTCTGTTCCGCACTTGCTGTTAGTTCCTCTGCGGAAGCTGCTACATGATTTGAGTTCATACTAACTTGTTCAATTACTGCACGAAGGTTTTCGGCCATAAGATTAAAGGAGCCAACTAAATCTCCTATTTCGTCTTTGTTTTTCACTTTTACCATTTCACCAGAAAGATCCCCATCTGCCATTTTTTTAGCTGAATTCGCTAGTGCTACAACCGGTTTGGATATAAGACGACCTATAAAAATAGCGATGGCAAATCCTACTAAAACTGCAATAACTCCTATACCTAGTACTAACATGATTGTTTTTTTGACCAATGAGGTGTTGTTAGCCCCGCCTTTGTTTAACAAATCGTTTTGATAATTTGAAAGTTTAGCAACGGCCTCATCAAGTTTGACAACAATTTCTCTACCTTCTGTAGATACGAGTGCTTCATATTCCTCATATTTATTCTGTTTTCTTAAATCGAATACCTTTTCTGAAAACTGCTCATAATCAGCTTGAATCTGATCGATATCTTCAAGCATCTCAATTGCTTCTGGAATTCTAAACTTTGACAATAAGGCATCATATGCTTTTCTATAATTAGAAACAGCGTCCATATGCTCTTGTAGGGAACGATCGTCACCTAAAATTAAATATCCCCTCATCGCAATTATTTCTTGCTTAACTGCCACTTGCAATTCTCTTATTTCAACAGCTTTCATTGCTTTATCGTCTAATAAATCAGTATAGGAATTATTTACAGCTGTAATTTGGCTGTAGCTAATCCCAATCATAATGACTAGTAATAATAGAACCGCTGAAAAACCTCCTAGTAGTTTTTTGTTAATCGTCCATTTCATATGTAAAACTCCTTAATACTTTTATATTTTTTCAACTGATTCAAACCTAATGTATAACAATAAGTCTAAAGTCTTGAAAATACACCTTTATCAAGTTAGCACAAAGAACTATAAAAGGGAAGTTCATTTATGATTTTTTAATAGATTAGTCCGCAAATTAGTATGTATTTAGACACAATTCCAGTGAAATTATGGAAGGTTTACATCTATTAATAGTTCTAAGCGACAGATTGTGATAAATCTGAATTGTAAATCCGCTTTGGCAAGTTCGCCAGGCTTTAAAAAGCGGTATCTCGCTACACTATTATCCAATTAATGGTTAAGAGCAATCAATCAGTCAGTAAAAGCAACCAATTCCTAAAATAACAAGTTACTTTGAACGAGACAAAGACAAATGTTTCGCATATTTATTAGAAGACCTTCGAATAAAATAGAGCGGGTAGTTTCCTACCCTAAAAAATTATCTTCTTCGTGTTGGTTAACCAATCAGTTCTAGTAAATGAAATACAAATAGACCAAGGACCTTTTCTCGGTCCTCGGTCTATAAAAATTTCTTGTTTAACTGTTTCGTACACTATCCAATTGTTCAAAAAAAGTTGGATATGATACAGCTATGCATGCTGTATCATCTAATGTAACCGGACTTGATGTGATTAAAGAAGCGATAGCCGCCATCATTCCAATACGGTGATCACCATAAGACGTTAGGTCGCCCCCATGAAGAGGGGTTGGCCCCTCGATAATCATTCCGTCATCCGTTGCAGTAATGTTCGCTCCGAGCTTTTTAAGTTCATTTACAACCGCATCGATACGGTTTGTTTCTTTTACTTTTAGCTCTTCAGCGTTTTTAATGATTGTTTTTCCTTCTGCTTGTGTTGCAAGTAAAGCGATAACTGGAATTTCATCAATAAGTCGAGGAATTAAATCTCCGCCTATTTCTGTCCCTTTTAGTGAAGACGACTCGATTCCAATTGTCCCCATTTCTTCATGGCTATTATTGTCGGAATCATTAATCGACATTTTTGCACCCATTGCTTGCAGTACATCGATAATACCTGTTCTTGTCTTGTTTAGCCCAACATTCGTTAGTGTTAGCTTACTATTAGGAACAATCGCTCCAGCAACTAAAAAGAAGGCTGCAGATGAAATATCACCTGGTACAACGACATGCGTTCCGTGAAGCTTCTGTCCACCTTTTAGACGAATCGTTTTGTTATCAACCGAGATTTCCGCACCAAAATGTTGTAGCATCTTTTCCGTGTGATCACGAGAGGTTTCCATTTCCTCTACGACTGTTTCACCTTCCGCATGTAAAGCAGCAAGCAAAATCGCGGATTTCACCTGTGCGCTTGCAACTGGCATTTGGTAGTGGATTGCGTTCAATTTTGTTCCTTCCACTGCAATTGGTGTAAATTGTGCATCCTCTCTACCGATAAAATGCGCGCCCATTTGTTTTAATGGAGCTGTTACCCGTTTCATTGGACGTTTTTGGATAGACTCGTCCCCGATTAATACGGACGAAACATTGGAACCCGCTAAAATGCCGAGCATTAGTCTAGTAGTTGTTCCTGAGTTACCTGTATATAAAATTTCCCTCGGTTCTTGCCATGCACCGATTCCATCACTTTTAATTTGAACGCTTTCTCCATCTACTGATATTTCTACACCAAGCTTAGAGAAGCAATCAATTGTTGCTAAGCAATCATCACTTTGTAAAAAGCCTTCGACAGTTGTGGTTCCTTCACCGATTGCCCCAAACATAATGGAACGATGAGATACAGACTTATCGCCAGGAATTCGCAAAGTACCTTGTAATGATGGCTGTGCATAATCTAATATTTTTCCCATAACGATTACCTCCCTAAGAAATATATGTTTCAAATGTTGTATTCTTCGCAATACATTCGACTGCTTTTGCACGATCTTCCATCGTTTGAAAGCTAATGACCAAAATACCAAAAACATCTACTCGAGTCTCGACAATTCGCAAGTTCGTAATACTAATACGATCCTTCGCTAAATATCCAGTGATTTCTGAAATAACCCCTGGATAGTCTGGTACATCCACATACAAATCATATACAGCAAACATTGCACCTTGCTCGTTGATCGGTAGTTCATCCCGTACTTTTTTTGCTGTCCTAAAATAAGTTTCAATATCTTCTGCATCCGACTGTAATAGTAGATTTTGAAGCTTGATCATTTCATCAATCCAAGCTTGAAGCTGATTACTTAACTCATAACGGTTTTGAAGGGTAATATCTCTCCACATAATTGGATTCGACGAAGCAATTCTCGTTAAATCCCGAAATCCTCCTGCAGCAAGTTGCTTCGTGAAAGGAAATTGCTCGTTCTCAACAGCAAGCTGATGTACCAGTGATGCTGCTACTAAATGCGGGAAATGGCTCACTACTGCTGTCATATGATCATGCTCTTCTGCACTCACTTGCACTACTTTTGCTTTTGTTACTCCCAACAAACTCGATAATCTATTCATATTATCCTTACTCTCATTTGGAAAAGGAGTGAGCAAATAATACGCATTTTCAAAGAGATGCGCTCTTGCTGCTTCTATTCCACTTTTATGAGAACCAGCCATGGGATGTCCACCTATAAAAGTAATGCCTTGTTCTTTTAAAGTTACAGCAGCTTTCATGATTTCATTTTTCGTGCTTCCAGTATCGGTTACAATGACCTGTTCTTTTAGTTTCCAGCTTGCCAACTCGTTCATCAATCGAATGGTTTCATTTACGGGAGTAGCAAATATGATGATATCTGCGAACCCTGCAGCATCTTTCATATAAACCGCCATCTCATCGATGACACCAATCCTTTTCGCTGTTCGAAGTGCATGCGTATTTGCGTCATAACCAATAACTTTTACATCATTATTTCTTTTTAAACCGAGCGCTAGTGATCCGCCTATTAAACCAAGTCCTATGATGAAAACCGTTTGTTTCATTATAAAATGCCTTCCTCGTGTAAAACTTCATCTAATTTTTGCAATAACTCTGCGTTTTGCTCTTCTGTTCCAATCGTAATTCGAAGGTATCCAGGTTTGCCAAGCGCATTTCCGCTACGAACGATAAATCCACGTTTCATCAATCCTTGGAACACTGCATCGCTATCAGCCTTCACTTCCATGAATATAAAGTTTGTGTGGGAAGGATAAAAATGTAGATTGCGTTCTGTACAATAAGCTTCATATTGTGCTTTACCCGCATTATTCTTTTCTCTACACGATTCGATAAATGCTTGGTCCTCTAGCCCGATAATTGCGACTTCTTGGCTTAATACCGTGTTATTAAATGGCTCACGCGTAGGCTCTAATTGACTAATTACTTCTTCCGAACCAATTGCATAACCTACTCGGAAACTAGCTAAGCCGTAAGCTTTAGAGAAAGTACGCATGATTAATACGTTAGGGTGCTTGTCTAGTAATTGAATAGAGTCTTCATATGTTTCATCTGTTATGTATTCTGTATAAGCTTCGTCCAATACGATTAATACATCATTCGGTACTTTTTCTACAAATGCTTTAATCTTATCACTAGCAATAAGTGTTCCAGTTGGATTATTCGGATTACAGATCCATACGATAGCGGTATTTTCATCCACTGCTTCCGCCATTTTATCTAAATCATGCTCGCCATTTTCAAGTAAAGGAACCGTTCTAACTTCTGCTCCTTCTACAATCGCATTATGCTTGTATTGGCCAAATGTTAGATCTGCAACTACTGTATTTAAGCCTGGTTGTAGTAGTGCTCTTGAAACGATTAAAATATTTTCGTCTGAGCCATTTCCAAATAGTAATTGCTTTTCCGAAACGTTTAGATACTTTGCGACAGCTGTGCGAAGTTTCGATGCATAACCATCTGGGTAAATAGCGTAGTTGATATTGGCACTATCTAAGTACGCTTTAACTTTAGAAGATGCTCCGTAAGGATTTTCATTCGATGCAAGTTTTGTTACCGTACTTAAGTTGAACATTTTTTTTACTTCGTCTGTTGTTTTTCCCGGCTGGTAAGCTTGTAATCCAGCAATTTGTTTTTTGAATTTCATCTCACAGGTCCTCGTTTCTATAAGTTATTTCACCAAGTCTGGTCTTAATGTAACTGCATTATTTAAATAGATGTGCTCGATATCTTGTTGGTTTTTTTCCGTATTTATATGCATTAAAAGCCGAACGCATTTTTCAAGCGAGTTCGGCACATCCATTTCATGTGTGCACATTACTGGTACATAGGTCCATCCTTCTAAGCTTCTCACCGCTCTTGCAGGAAATGCGGATGTTATGTCTGTCGTCGTTGAAATTATAACGGATGCAATATCCTCGGGCTGTACATCGTTTGCTTTAGCCATTTCTTGTACAAGACGACTTGTTTCTAACAATACTTCTTCATTTGAATCGGCTGTTACCGTTGTTGCCCCTCTTACTCCCCTGATCATCTAATCACTCCTTGATCCACTTTCTCAGCTGCTCGTCGCAATGTTGCACATCGCTCATCGAAATTACTTGTACAAATGGCTCTCCAATTACTTGAAGCAAAGCAAAATGAAGCTCTCCATTCGTTGTTTTCTTATCCTTTAACATAAACCCTGCTAATTGCTCAAACGAACAATTAAGTACATGCTGAAAATTGTATCCTAGTCTAGTAGCAAGCTCATATACTTTTTGGGCATAACCTGCTTCTACATTCCCGTGCATTTCGCTCAACATTAAAGCGGGAATCATACCAATCATAACGGCTTCACCATGTGTAATTTTTCCGTATCCAACAGTTGCTTCAATCGCATGTCCATACGTATGCCCAAAATTTAAATATTTGCGGTACGATTGCTCTTTTTCATCGAGTTCCACAATACGCGCTTTCACACGAATCCCTTTTTCAAGCCATTGTAATAATGTTTCATTGTCGATAGATGCGATAGTAGGTAATGCAAAAAATTCATTCACCCACTCAGCATCACTAATTAGTGCATGTTTAATCACTTCTGCAAGTCCTGAACGCGTTTCTGTCTCTGGTAAAGTAGCTAGAAAATGAAAATCATAAACGACCGCTTGAGGCTGATAAAAAGCACCAATCATATTCTTGCCATTCGGATGATTAATGGCAGTCTTTCCGCCAACCGCACTATCATGTGCCAAGATAGTTGTAGGTATTTGATAGAATGGAATGCCGCGCATAAAAGTAGCCGCAACAAATCCCGTTAAATCTCCTACTGCTCCTCCACCTAAAGCAAACAACACCGAGTTTCTTGAACAATTTTCTTGTAATAAAAAGGTTTGCACATCAAAATATGCCTCAAACGTTTTACACGCTTCTCCATTTGGCACTATATATACTTTAAATGGGAATGAAAAATGCTCGCGAACATATTGTTCATGCAAACTCCACACATGCTCGTCCGTAATAATAACTAATTGATCTGCTTTTTCTAAAGCAGTCTTATACTGTATACAAAAATCTTTTAATATATTTTCTCCTAAATGCACTTCATACGAAGCATCGGTTGTTTTTACTGGGATATTCACGACTTAAAACCCCTTTGTATAAGCTCGATGTCTTTCTATTTCCGCTTTTAGTGAGTCCATTTTATCGCCATTGAATGTATCTAATACGGCTTGAGCAATTTCCCATGCGATGACTGCTTCCGCAACTACAGAAGCTGCTGGCACTGCACAGCTATCCGAACGTTCAATACTCGCTTTAAACGGTTCTTTTGTATCGATATCGACGCTTTGTAATGGCTTATAAAGTGTCGGAATCGGCTTCATAACCCCTCTAACAACAATCGGCATTCCTGTCGACATACCGCCTTCTAAACCGCCTAAACGATTCGTATCACGCGTATATCCTTCTTCCTCACTCCAAGAGATTTGATCATGGACCTGACTACCAAATAAATTTGCCATTTCAAACCCTAAACCAATTTCTACACCTTTAAATGCATTAATACTCATCATAGCCATTGCCAGTTTCGCATCAAGCTTTCGATCGTAATGAACATAGCTTCCAACACCTGCAGGCATTCCTGAAATAATTACCTCTACAACACCACCGATTGTATCGCCCGCTTTTTTCGCATTGTCGATCGCTTCCACCATTTTTTCAGAAGCTTCAGAATCCAAACAATAGACAGGATCCGCTTCAACAATTTCACGAATCTCTTCGACCGATTTGCCGGTAGCTAATCCTAGGTTCGCTTCAATCCCACCGATTTTCGTTACATGGGCAACAATCGAGATGCCTAATTCGCTTAATAATTGCTTTGCCACCGCTCCTACTGCAACTCGTACCGTCGTTTCACGTGCCGAAGAACGCTCTAGTACATTGCGCAAATCACGATGACCGTATTTCATCCCGCCAACTAAATCGGCATGTCCTGGACGTGGTCTTGTAATTTGTCGTTTAATATCTTCTGGTTCCATATCTTCACTTAATGGTTCAATACCCATAATATTTGTCCAATGTTTCCAATCATCGTTGTTTACGACAAGACACACCGGTGATCCTAATGCTTTCCCATGGCGTACACCTGCAGTAATGGCTACTGTATCCTTTTCAATCTGCATTCTTCTTCCACGACCGTGGCCACCTTGGCGACGTTTCAATTCCTTATTTATCTGTTCACTTGTAATTTCTAATTGGGCTGGTAACCCTTCAATAATTGCTGTAAGTTGTGGTCCATGTGACTCACCTGCTGTTAAATAACGCACAACACTTTCCCCCTTCAACTCGCTAAAGTATTTATATTCCACTATAACATAGAATCTATCTCAAAGTAAGAAGAAAACTGTCTATTTTTTTAGACAGTTCATTTCTTCCGATAAAAAAACGTGTCTTCCGTTTCAAATCCATAGTTTCCTGGATTGAAAATCTGTTCAGTACTACCGACGAATAGAATACCGCCTGGCTTAAGAGAATTACTAAAATTTTTATATATTTGATCCTTCGCTTCCTCTGTAAAGTAAATCATAACGTTGCGACAAATAATTAAATCGAAATTCTTCTCATATGTATCCTTTAATAAATTGTGTTTTTTAAAGGTGACGGTCCTCTTAATCGCATCGTCCACTTTATAAAAGGCTGCTTGTTTCTCAAAATATTTCGACTTCACATTGGCTGGTACTTCCGCAAGCGAACGCTCTGGATAAATGCCAACTTTCGCCCTTTGTATAGCATTTTCATCTAAATCTGTTGCTAGTATAGAGATTTGGGAGAGCGGTTGGTGATTAGATAGCACCATAGCAGTAGTATAAGGCTCTTCTCCAGTCGAACAAGCGGCACTCCATATTTTTAATCGTTTGTTCTCTGCTAATAGTTTGGGAAATATCTTTTGCTCTAGGACATCCCAGCGTTTGGCATTTCGATAAAACTCAGACACATTTATTGTCATTCTATCTAAAAACTCATTCAAGAGATTGTTGTCTCTGTCTAATGCTTGAAAGAAATCGACAAAGTTTTTATATCCTTTTTTTTCATATAAAGAAGTAAGGCGTCGTTTCATTTGGGCTTCTTTATACGCAGCAAGATCAATTCCCGTTTTTCTTTTGACGGAATCTACAAATTTAATATAATCTGGCAACTGACATCGTTCCTTTCCAAAGACCTATGTATAGTATATCGCAATCAGTCCATTTCGAATATAGAAAAAGACAGACAAATGTGAACACTTGTCTGTCTTTTTAAAATTGGATTCAAAAATTTTCTAGTTGCACCGCCTAGCTCCTCTGGGTCAAATAACCTTCCCTCAATAAAGTCAAAGAGTGACTTCTTTGAGGATAGAACATTTGCCTCTCAAAGTTGCCGTGGACAGTCCACTTTTCTTATTAGTTAATCCAGTTGTTAGCGTCTTTAGCGTATGCTACTAATTCTTCTTGTTTGAAGAATAAACCGATTTCGCGTTCAGCGCTTTCTGGTGAGTCAGAACCGTGGATAATGTTTTTGCCAACAGTTACTGCGAAGTCTCCGCGGATTGTTCCTGGAGCTGATTCTTTAGGGTTTGTAGCACCCATCATAAGACGAGCTGTTGAGATAACGTTTTCCCCTTCCCAAACCATAGCGAAAACTGGTCCAGAAGTGATGAATTCTACTAATTCACCAAAGAATGGGCGTTCTTTGTGTTCTCCGTAATGTTGTTCTGCTAATTCAGTTGGAATTTGCATTAATTTTGCTCCAACTAATTGATATCCTTTTTTCTCAAAACGACTTACGATTTCACCGATTAGGTTACGTTGTACGCCATCAGGTTTTACCATTAAAAATGTTTTTTCCATGATTAACACTCCTCAAATAAATATAATAAGCTTAAGTGAAACTTCCATCAGTCGGGGTTCTTTCCCCCTACTAATGGTTAGTTGAACCAATCGTGGTTTCACAAGCTGTAAGTTTAAGTAGGATCTTACAACTGTTAAACCGGGATAAAATTCTCCACCGTTAAAAATAGTATCACTATGAGCTATCTTTTTCAATTAAAACTTACGCTTACTCATAAACAATGCGATATTTTGCAATGATTTTTTAGCAGAGTTCGCTGGTAATTGCTTCACTTCGTTCAAGGCTTTTTGTAAATATAAATTACTTAGTTGTTTGGCCTTCGTAATCCCTTCCGATTTGCGAATTTCTTTTAATAGATTTTGTTGATCGTCGGAAGAAATAGTTCCATTAAACATCGCATGAAGTAATGGAGCTACTGCTGGCTCATTTTTTGCATAGAGAACTGGTAATGTAATATTCCCTTGCAATAAATCGCTTCCAGCCGGTTTACCTAACTGCTCATCTGTTGAGACAATATCTAATATATCATCGATAATCTGGAATGACATCCCAACGTAATAGCCAAAAAGCTTTAAATGTCTAACCGTTTTAGCATCCGTTCCAGAAGCAATGGCCCCAAGCTCGCAACTTGCAGAGATTAAGATAGCGGTTTTGCGCTTTATTCTTCTTAAGTAATCTCGCACCGTTTGGTCTAAGAAACGCTTATCCTCCACTTGAATAATCTCTCCGATGCAAAGTTCAATCATGGTGTGAGATAACACTTCATGTGCATATGTATTTTGTACTTCTGTTATGTATTCCATCGCCTTTGCAAAGAGAAAATCGCCTGTATACATGGCGACTCGATTATTCCACTGGGCTTTGACTGTTTCTCTACCTCTTCGTGTTTCTGCATCGTCTATTACGTCATCATGTACAAGGGACGCCATATGTATGAGCTCTACTGGTACAGCAACATTCTTAATGGATTCAATCGAATAATTTCCGAACTTCGCTGCAAGTAGAACAAAGACGGGGCGAATTCGTTTTCCTCCAGCGAGAAGTAAATGAAGAGAGGCTTCATTCAATAAGTGAGAGGAAGAATTCACAGCAACTGCTAGCTCTTTTTCTATGACTTCTAAATCCGACTTTAAATCGGAATAAAGTAATTTCAACTTCATCTTATCCACAGATCCAAACCTTCTCCCACTTAAATATCTTTTTTGAAACCAATATGCCTTGCTGCTGCACCGCCACTATATGGTTTACTTGTTACATCCTTCATACCAACTTGTTCAAATAAATTCTTGAGCTCCGCTCTATTTGGAAAGTCTTTCGCTGACTCTTGTAACCAAGAATATTCTTTATAGCTTTTCGCAAATAGTTTACCGAACAGCGGCATTATATAGCGGAAATAAAAACGAAAACCAGTATTAAAAATTTTGGAATCTGGTTGTGATGTTTCTAAACATACAATCATACCACCAGGTTTTGCCACCCGATTCATCTCGCTAAGTACTTGCTTATAATCAGGTACATTTCGAAGACCGAAACCAATCGTGACATAGTCGAATGTGTTGTCCTCAAAAGGTAACTCCATGGCATTTCCTTGTAATAATTCAATTTGAGGAAGATGCTTTACTTTTTCTTTTCCAACATTCAACATGTTTTGACTGAAATCCAGCCCTTTTACGGTGCCGGTCGTTCCAGTTGCATTTGCTAATGCAATCGTCCAGTCGGCAGTACCGCAGCAGACATCTAATGCCGAGCTGCCTGGTTTTACTTGCATCGCTTTCATCGTGTCACTACGCCATATTTTATGTTGTTGAAAACTGATCACAGAGTTCATTGAATCATAGTTATCTGATATTTTTTCAAACACTTCATGTACATGTTGCTCTTTAGATTTTCCCACTGTTTAACCTTCTCTCAACTGCGTTTCCAGCGAACATTTCGTTACTCGTTCTACTATTGCGTGTTTTACATGTTCTTTTAATAATTCAGAAGAACGAACATCCTGAATTAAACTGTTTTCTATTTTTTTAATCTCCGTCTGAAGCAAGTTTACATTCGTTTTCAAAACGGTTGACTTATCGATATAAAAAGTAGCTTCCATTCGTTCGTAAGCAGCAATCTCTTTTTTCAATGAAGCTAGTAATAACGCTTCTTTCATAAAAAATACATAGTCATGAAAAGAATAGTATTCCATAAACTGCTCAATGGGTTTACTTTCTATTAGTTGAATAGATCCGACCAATTGTTCAAACGTATAATTTTGTTGATCGTAAAATCTCGTTTTGTGCTCGGTAATAGAAGCGACACATTCTGACAATTGTTGTATCAAATCTATCTTTTTATCTTTTGCCAACAGCTGATAGTATTTCCCACTGTAATAGTCTCCTGCAAGCACTTGTAATTGCTGTTCTCTCGACGTGGCATTTTGTTCTTTCACTAAATCATGTGCAGCAAGTGCTGAGAAGATAAGAGAAATGGCGATAACAGAAATTCGTTCTGACTTGTCCCAATCCTCTCCATTGAGTAGTGGTAAAAGTGTAAAAAACAAACGTTCTTCGTCAATGATTGGAGTCCCTGTATAATTTAACAAAGTACTTTGCCGAGTTTGCATGAGAATATCGCTTTTGAATTGATTTACCTGTTGTGTGATCATTGTTTCGTTCATACACTTTACTCCATTTCCCAACCGCGCTTACTTCACTTTAGTGTAGGTCTTTTATTTTTTAGATTCACTTTGAATGACACCGTTTGCAGTGTGAACCGATGCTTTTCCTCTTATTTTCATAGCTGAAGTGTGCTCTGTGAACTGCGCAATCATCACTTCACCAGTATCTAGTTTTTCAGAATGATGGAACTTCGTATCCGTGCCACGAGTAAGTCCAATAACATGCACGCCATCTTCTTCTGCTTTAATAACGATAAAATCTGAACTAGACATTATCTATTCTCCTTTACAGAACAATCTTTTTTCATCATACCATATTCTAAAACATTCGCCAAAGCTGTTACTTCATCTGTATAAAAGATAATATTTCGGATCGTTTCACTTCGTCTGTTTCTAAAATCCCTCTAGCTACTGCTGTTACCGTTTTTGCACCTGGTTTTTTAATTCCGCGCATCGTCATACACATATGTTCCGCTTCAATGACAACATATACGCCGTGTGGATTTAACATTTCCATAATATCATCTGCAATACTAGATGTGATTCTCTCTTGGAGCTGTGGTCGTCTTGCCGTTGTTTCGACAGCTCTCGCCAATTTACTCAAGCCAGTTACCACTCCATCGCGTGGAATATATGCTACATGTGCTTTTCCGTAAAATGGAACTAGGTGATGCTCACACATGGAATGGAAAGGAATATCCTTTACCAACACAAGTTCTTCATGATCTTCGTTAAATACGGTTTTAAAATATTCTTTTGGATCTTGATGCAATCCTTCGAACATTTCTGCATACATTTTAGAAACTCGCTTTGGTGTTTCAAGCAATCCTTCTCTTTCTGGATTTTCGCCCACAGCTTCCAAAATCATTTTTACTGCTTCTTCTATTTTTTTCAGATCGACATTCGTCATCTGTTAACCCCCTAGACCAAACTATATATACCATTAGCATCTTAGCATACGAATCGAATATAATAAATATTTTTAACTATGTATCATCGTTATTTCTTTTTACCCTACGCTCTAATTGAAAAGAACGGCTACTATGAAGCAAGCTTCACAATAACCGTTCTATGTACTACAACATCAGTTATTTAACTGCGTCTTTAAGTGCTTTACCTGGTTTAAAAGCAGGCACCTTGCTAGCAGCGATGTCGATCTCTTCACCTGTTTGAGGGTTACGTCCTTTGCGTGCTGCACGTTCACGAACCTCAAAGTTACCAAAGCCGATTAATTGAACTTTACCTCCATCTGCAAGAGCAGCTTGAATTGATTCAAATACAGCTTCAACAGCTTTAGATGCGTCCTTTTTAGAAAGTTCTGCAGCTTCTGCAACAGCGTTTACTAATTCTGTTTTATTCATACCATTCACCTCCTCTCAAAGGAAGATAGCTTTAACTCTTTAAAAAGAGTATCACAACAGAAATGGCTTCGCAACACTATTTGCACGCGTTTAGGGAAGATTCCTCAAAAAAAGGTGTTTTTCATAAAATAACAGGACTTTTCGCTTAGTCGCGAAAAGCCCTGTATCATATTTACAGTATGAATGTTACCATTCCTCGGTCGCCTTCGTTTACCATTCGTTCGATTGTTTGACGCATTCTGTTCTTCGCAACTGCCGAAACGCTTTCTGTTTTGTAACGCAAGCTTTCTTTCATCACTTCGACTAATGAGGTGCCAAAAACTTGTGTTTGCCACAATGCATCTCGGTCGTGCAAATACCCATGCTTTAAATCTTTTAATAATTGCTGACTATGGAACTCTGAACCGATAAGCGGAGCAAACTCTGCCTCCATATCGACACGAATGATGTGAAGAGAAGCGGCTTTTGCCTTTAAACTAACCCCGTAGAAATTATTTTGTTTAATAATTTCTGGTGCAGAAGGCTGAAAATCTTGAATTGTTGGAAGCGATACCCCGTACCCATGGGTTTTAGCTGCTTCCAGCGCATCCGAGAATTTGTTGTATGCTTTTTTCGCCGTAGACGCATCTTTGACAAATAAAAGCCAGTCTTTTTTAGATTGAATTGGTTCTTCTAACCACTCATCACACACTTCTTGGAACACTTCAGGCTTTAATCCAATTTGAATACAAGCTGAGCCTCTTCCTGGATTCGCTTCTACTACTTCCGCTGATTGGATAAACGGAACTTGTTTGAATCGCGTAGCAAGCTCTTTTACATCCTTCATTTTAGACACAATTTGTAGCCATTCGTGTAAGGATGAAGTAATGGCATTATTCACAAAATGATCCGGTTCCAGTACATCTGTCCAGTCAGGCTTCACAACCTCGATATCGGTAATCGGAAATTCATAAAGTGCTTGTTGGAGTATGTACTGAATTTCCTCCGCGGTCATTCGGTCCACAGCCACTGCTATTACAGGCACTTCATGTTTTTTCTGTAGTTCTTCACTCAGGTGAATGGTGTCAATATGACCAGGGGTTTTGCTATTTAAAACAATAACAAACGGTTTGCCAATTTCTTTTAACTGGGAGATTATTTGCTCTTCTGCTTCTTCCGCTGCTTTTCGCGGAATATTATTTACTGTGCCATCCGTCGTTACAACAATACCAATCGTTGAATGATCACGGATTACTTTATCTGTACCAATTCGTGCCGCTTCTTCAAATGGAATTGCTTCACTATGCCAAGGAGTGTGCACTAGTTTCTGTCCATCTTCCCCTGAACCCGTGTTAATCCCATCAATCATGTAGCCGACACAGTCCACTAACCGGATTTGAAGTCGTAATTGATCTTCTCCAAGATGAATATTCGTTCCATGTGCTGGGACAAATTTAGGTTCTGCGGTCATAATTACATTTCCTGGAGAACTTTGCGGAAGCTCATCTTGCGCTCGTATTCTTTCTGCTTCTTCTTGGATGTTCGGAATGACTACGAGCTCCATTACTCGTTTAACAAACGTAGATTTCCCTACCCTAACTGGACCTACAACACCAATATACACATCTCCATTAGTTCGCTCTGCTATTTGTTCATAAAGTTGATTTGACATGGATAGTCTCCTTTCTTCGCAATCTAATATATGTGCCGAAAAAACGTTTCATGCATAAAGCATAAAACGTTTTTCTGAGTAGGGATTATCGTATATTCAATATAGGTGGTAAAGTTTTAACAGGTGACTACTGCAGTAGGATACTTTCCACGAGGCATATTTGCTTCTAGTGGAACGCGACCAACACCACAAATCCGAATATGCTATTCTTACCGCACAGTGTTGCCTCCAAATGAGGTATCTTGCTACGCTATTATTCAGTTTATGGCTAAGAGCAACCAGTCAGTCATTGAAAGCAACTTATTTCTATTCGGAAAGCAACCAAATCACCCCTGAGAGCAACCAGATTCATGGTGAAAGCAACCATTTCTCAGATAACAAGTTTACTTGAAGTGGGACATCGTTAAATTTAAGCAATATCACCTTTACAAAGCTACACATTTTTCCAATTAATGGCTAAGAGCAACCATTCAATCATTGAAAACAATTAATTCTATCCGAAGAGCAATCAGATTCATAGTGAAAGCAACCAGTTTCTCAAAATAGCAAGTTTACTTCAAGCAGACGCCCATAAATACCAGCAGTATCCCCTTATCAACGAAAATAGGGAGGTGACAAAGTCACCTCCCTAACTATTATTCAGCTCCAAGTGTACCAAAAACCAAGTCTAAGTAAATAGTCTTTACTTAGCAGGAGTAAGCATGAATACAGGCTCGTTATTTTCATCTACCGTATATGGTAGCGAATATGCAGGAACAATGGCAAAATTATCCGTGAGTAAAAAGCGAATGTCATCTCCTGGTTTCACTTCTACCTTATTTTCTTGAAGCAGGCGGTGTAACTCGATGGAATAGTCCACATACACTTTCCCATCTCCAGTCGCTACTAAAGGCAATTGCGTGTCGGAATAAGGGCTTTGTACGGATAACTCGTTTTTGTAGCCCATTTTCTTGTAGTCTAGTTTATATACACCTTCGGCAATTATTTCTGCTACAGGTCCATATCCATTGATTCCTTTACGATAGTTAATGTCCCGTATTGCATCTGCAAGGCGCAAATCTACTAATTTCACCGTAGGATTTTCCTCTACGTCCATTAATACATATTGGTAAATTCCTCCTGCTTCATAGGAGTTTGCTGGTACTTTCCCCATATATGCGGGTACTACTTTTTTAAAATCAATCGGGTATTTAATATATTGATCCGTTTCCATATCACGTGTTTTTATCGGTAGTAATCCAGCCGAATCTTCTTTAAAGCTATTGACTGCATTTTGTACAGCATTCAATTGATCTTCATATGGCAATAAATTCTCTGGCTCATATCCACTTTTATAACTACAACCTGCTAATACTAGTATTCCTATTGTAAGGATCGCTAGTAAACGTAATTTTTTCATATGAATCTCCTTACTAAGCTTTTGTTGGATTAAAAATAATATAAATCATCGTGATGAAGCCTATAAATAACAATATGTATGCGATTAGACCAAAGATAAATTTTAAGAAAGCGTTTTTAAATTTTGTTTTCACAAAAAACATAAAAAGCATGGCTAAAAACATAGAACCCATGGAACCAAATGATATCCACATTTTATCCATTGACGATACTAACAATACAGGTAACACAAACTTCCCCACCTTTCTAAATACGACTTGGCGTATGTTCGTCCAGATTTTTCTCGAGCTAAGGGTCTGCACGTTGTTGGTCACTCAGGCATTGACGCAGGACGCGGCAATCTTAGCTAGAGTTCCTCAAAATTCAGCGGTGGCCCACGGACCATAGGTGAATTAAGTTAAATTATAACATTTCAAAAAAGAGTTGCTATTCAACAACTCTTTTCTTTGTGACAAATTTAGAACGATTTATAATCATCTAACTCATGCTTTTTCGTGCGATGCATCAAAATATCGACTGCTTCCTTCGGATGAATACCTTCAAATAACACCGAATACAAGGCTTCCGTAATCGGCATATCTACTTGTTGCTCTTTCGCTAGTTGATAAGCGGCTTTCGTCGTACGAACACCTTCTACGACCATTCCCATCTCATCTAATACCGTTTGGAGGCTTGCGCCTTTACCAAGCATATTTCCAGCTCGCCAGTTTCTAGAATGGACACTTGTACAGGTCACGATTAAATCACCCATGCCAGTTAAACCTGAGAACGTGTAGGCATCCGCTCCTAAGCTGATGCCAAGTCTCGTGATTTCTGCTAGCCCTCTTGTAATAAGTGCAGCCTTTGCATTGTCTCCGTAACCAAGACCATCTACGATTCCAGCAGCTAATGCAATGACATTTTTTAATGCTCCTCCTATTTCTACACCTACAACGTCATCATTGGTATAGACACGGAAAGAATTATTCATGAATAAATCTTGCACTTTTTCTGCTGCTTCCATTTTTTCGCTTGCTACAGTGACTGTAGTAGGATGCTGCAAAACTACTTCCTCTGCGTGACTAGGTCCAGATAACACTACAATCGCATCTGTGAAATCAGCAGGTAGTTCCTCCTCTAGCATTTCAGAAATGCGCTTTAATGAATCGGGTTCAATCCCTTTTGAAACATGTACAAATAATTTTTTCTCCATTAAAAAAGTTTTCATATCATGACAAACTTCTCGAATCGCTTTTGTTGGTACTGCGATCACGATAGTAGATGCATGATGAATCGCTTCCTCAAAATGACTTGTAGCTTTTAAATTGCTTGGTAACAAAGTATCTGGTAAATACTTTTTATTTGTATGATGTTCGTTAATTTCTCTTGCTTGATCTTCCCGATGGGACCACAAAAGACAATCATTATCATTATGGGCAAGCACCATTGCTAGCGCTGTTCCCCAGCTACCTGCACCAAGTACAGTTACTTTCTCCATTTCATTACGCCCCCTTACACTCAAGTTCTTGCGCGAGTAATGATGCGTATTGGAGTCCCTTCAAAATCAAAGGATTCACGAATACGGTTTTCTAAAAAGCGCTCGTATGAGAAATGCATCATCTCTGGCTCGTTTACAAACACAACAAATGTTGGTGGTTTAATTGCCACTTGTGTTGCATAGTAAATACGTAATCTTTTTCCTTTATCTGTTGGAGCTGGATTACGTGCTACTGAATCTTCAATTACTTCATTTAAAACAGAAGATTGCACGCGTAGTGAATGATTTTCGCTTACTTTGTTTACGATTGGCAACAAGCTATGCACACGTTGCTTCGTTTTCGCAGAAACGAACACGATCGGCGCATAATCTAAAAATTGGAAATGTTCACGAATCGATTTCGTCATTTCATTCATTGTTTTATCGTCTTTTTCAATAGCATCCCATTTGTTCATGACGATGATAACTGCTTTACCGCCTTCATGGGCATAGCCTGCAATTTTCTTATCTTGCTCTTGAATACCCTCTTCTGCGTTTAGAACGACTAACACAACGTCGGAGCGTTCAATCGCCTTTAAAGCACGAAGCACACTATATTTCTCCGTCGTTTCGTATACTTTTCCTTTTTTACGCATTCCAGCTGTATCGATCATGACGTATTCTTGCCCGTCAAACGAATACTCTGTATCAATTGCATCACGAGTCGTTCCAGCGATATCACTGACAATGACACGTTCTTGTCCTAAAAATGAATTGACTAAAGATGATTTCCCAACATTCGGTCTTCCGATTAAAGAGAATTTAATGACATCTTCACCGTATTCTTGATCTTCTACATTAGGGAAGTTTTTTGCTACTTCGTCAAGTAAGTCCCCTAATCCTAATCCGTGAGATCCTGAAATAGGAAATGGTTCGCCCATTCCTAATGTATAGAAATCATAGATCATTTCACGCATATCCGGATTATCAATTTTGTTTACGGCCAAAACAATTGGCTTTTTCGTTTTATACAAAATTTTAGCAACATACTCGTCTGCTGCTGTAACACCTTCTCGTCCATTTGTTAAGAAGATAATTACATCCGCTTCATCCATTGCGATTTCTGCCTGTTGTTTAATTTGTTCTAAAAAAGGTTCATCGCTTAGTTCGATACCACCTGTATCAATAATATTAAATTCATGTGTCAACCAATCGGCAGAACTATATATACGATCACGTGTTATACCCGGAATATCCTCCACGATAGATACACGTTCTCCTACGATACGATTAAATATAGTCGATTTGCCGACATTTGGCCTACCAACGATTGCTACTACTGGTTTTGTCATTACTATTTCATCCTTCCAACTTCGTCTAAGTTGTATTATACAACAAAAAGACAAAAGCAGGCGACTTCTTTGTCGAAGTCAACTGCTTTGTGAATTATAAGACTATTATATAAATATCAATAAGTGATTAGTTTAGCGTAGTTCAACTCACTTATTCCTTCTAAATAAGGCATTACGGGTGAAGAAACAATTGTTGCTCTTCAGTACAATATTTTAAGTTTGAAGATTTCCTAAATCCTTTAAATGCATCAATAATAGCTTTCTTATCTCTGTTTCAGATTCAAACGTGTCTAACGAATAAAGATCAACGATTTCATTTGTTACTTTATTCGATATTTCCCAAATTGACGACGGACTAGTGGTTCCATATTCAAGAAATACCTTAATAGTTTCTTCTATTGCTAGTACTTCAATATTTTTCGTAGAAATACTATCCCTCTTTCACTCAAATTTTGACGTTATTAATATATTCCAGAATCGTCCACTACATACCAAGTTATTGAGATTCATATAAAGCGTTCCTTACTTGTGACAAATTAATGCATAAATTATTAAAGGCCAGATGCACTTAATGAGCATCTGGCCTTTATATGTCTTATCTTATTTTGTAAAGTCTTTTAACTTGTCTCCAAGTACATCACTAATAGAGAAGCCTCTAGATTCTTCAGGTAACTGATAATCTGCCAAATCGAATGCTTCTTCGTTTTCGATCAAATCTTTAATACTTAGAGATAGCCTTTTTTCACTGCTATTAACGTCTAGCACTTTAACTTGTACTTCATCGCCTTCTTTTAACACTTCTTGAGGTGTGCCGATATGCTTGTGGGCGATTTGTGAAATATGAACAAGCCCTTCCACACCTGGAAGCACTTCTACAAATGCTCCGTAAGAAACCAGTCGTTTTACTTTACCAGTTAAAACAGATCCTTTTGCAGCCTTTTCTGCAATTTCATCCCATGGTCCAGGCAATGTATCTTTGATCGATAATGAAATTCTTTCCGAATCACGATCAATCGATAATACTTTAACTTTCACTTTCTGTCCTTCTTTTAAAACGTCCGCAACATTATCTAAATGCTCGTAGGATACTTGTGAAATATGCACAAGTCCGTCTACTCCACCGATATCCACGAACGCTCCAAAGGACGCTAAGCGTTGAACTGTACCATCTACAACATCTCCAGGCTGGATAGCCTCTAATGTTTTTAGTTTGCTAACCGATTTTTCATCTTCCACCACTGCTTTATGGGAAAGGATTAAACGATTTTTATCTTTTTCTAATTCGACAATTTTAAAGGTTAAAACTCTTCCTTTATAATCATCAAATGATTCAACGAAATGGTCTTCTATTAGAGATGCAGGGATAAATCCACGCACACCTAAATCGACTACTAGTCCGCCTTTAACTACTTCTTTTACTTCTGTTTCAATAATTTCTCCTGATTGGAATTGCTTTTCAAGTTGATCCCATGCTTTCTCGGCATCCACTTTTCGTTTAGAAAGAACAAAATTAGCTTCTTCCACTTTTGTAATCATAAGTTCCAGTTCATCACCGATGGAAACGGCGTCGGATGCTTTTTCAATATGCAAGCTAGATAGTTCACTAATAGGAACGATACCATCAAAAGGTGCACCTTCGATTGATACAATCACTGATTTCTCATCTACCTGTGCAACCGATGCTTTTACTAGATCTCCCTCTTTAAACTCATGTGTGTCGTTTAAGTTCATTTCTTCTGACATATGATATTCCTCCTTCACAACGTCTCTTATCTATTTTATGCGAACTGGCACAGAAATACAAAAAGAAGCACTTTTGAAATGGAAAAAATCTAATTATTTCGTTTTATATTGCTCCAATAATTCTGCAATATGAGCCATAATTACTTCTGTTACCTCTTCTGCGGATGCCTTTCTTTCACGGTATGGCTGCATATCAATTACATCCCCGTATACTACCTTTAAGCGTTTAAAAGGTTTATAAGGCCCAATAATTGCACAAGGAACAACATTGGCCTCTCCTCTTAAAGCAAAAAAGCCTGCTCCACTAAATCCTTTCCCTAGTTGTCCATCTTTACTTCTCGTTCCTTCTGGGAAAAGACCAACTACTTCACCATCTTTTAATAGTTTAATAGCGCGGCGAAGTGCATCTCGGTCACTCATTCCTCTTTTTACAGGAAATGCACGGACACCAGGTAATATACTTTTTAAAATAGGCAAGTTGAACAACTCTTCTTTTGCCATAAAGTTTACTGGTCTTGGCGCATTTATTCCGACAACGGGAGGATCTAAATTATCGATATGATTACTACATAATAAAATGCCTCCCTCTTTAGGAAAATTTTCTGCTCCAATTACTTCAAATCTGTAAATTGGTTTTAGAATGCCGAAAACAACTGTTTTTGCAAAGGAATAAAGATACATACTACACCATCCTTTCTTTTGCTAGCTGCATGATTTGTGCAGATACTTCTTCAATTGAAAGAGAAGTCGTATCAATATAGATTGCGTCCCTTGCTTGCGTTAAAGGTGATGCTTCTCGTTCACTATCGAGTTTGTCCCGAAGAGCAATCTCTTCTATCAATTCTTCTAAACTTGAAGGAATTCCTCTTTTTTGGTTTTCTAAGTATCTTCTCTTTGCACGTTCCTCCACACTAGCAGACATGAAAACCTTTAGTTCCGCATTTGTTAATACATGCGTGCCAATATCACGGCCGTCCATAACGATACCACCGTTTTTCCCCATATCCACTTGTCTTTCGACCATTTCTTCTCGCAAATCTGCATGCGCAGAAACTGCTGAAACGGAACTTGTAACTTCTTTGGAACGAATTTCTTCCGTTACTTCTACATTGTCCAAAAATACAAGTTGTCCATTTTCAGAAGGTTTTAAGTCGATTGTAGTGTCATGTAATAATTTCGTTAATTTTTCTCCGTCTTGCAAATCTATGTTTAAGCGAATGGCTTTATACGTGATTGCGCGATACATTGCCCCTGTATCTACATATGTATACCCTAATAACTCTGCTGTTTTTTTAGCTATAGTGCTTTTTCCGGCAGCTGCCGGTCCATCGATTGCGACTTGAATTCTTTTTGTCATACTTTTGCCTCCACTCTATTCGAATCTATTTTACCATATAACTTAAAAAGCGTAAGCGCTTATGTATACTTCAAATGACAATGTTTTTCTACCACGAACTTTGTGTAGGAAAAGAGCGCTTAAGCTAGTTCGATTCGGAGTAAAAAAGTGTATACTATTTTAATATCTGTTACTTTCACTTCAAAGAAAAAAAGCCTGTTTATACAGACTTTTAATCCCTGCTTTTTTTCCTAAGCATGACTTGCCGTTCAAAACAATAACGGACAATCAGTTGCTTATCCACTTCATCTGTATCAGAAAATTGCAATGATGCCAATGTGATTGAATCTCTTTGGAAAATTCGAATCGCTTTAGCAGTAGTCGTTACATATTTAGTATCTCCATTATTAAACGGAAGCGGAATCAATAAAGAAACCTCATCATCAGCGTTAAAATTCACCGGACGATTCAATACGACAGCTGTCCCACCGGCACTAATATCATCGGTCACAAATTGATACCTTTCGTCTTCAAATTGTACCGATATATCAAGTCTCGCTGCAACCCGCACAAAATCTCTACGTTGTATTTTGATGATTTCTGAATCTCCTGGAAAAGAAAGCTTAATCATTGGGATTTGCCCTTTTTTCTTGCTTAGTACCTCTGTTTGAAATGCAAATGCGGCTTTGGACTCTTCTGTATAGGAAACACGAAGCTGTGTTCCGTCCATAAGAAAAACGGTTCTACCTGTAATTGTATCTACCGGATAATCAACATAAATCGCGTAATCATCGCTGTCTATAATTTTGCATCGATATTTTTCTGGTTTTTCTGAAGTGGATGGCTCTAAAGTGAGTACTGTTCCAAGTTTAATATTCATAAGCAACCCTCATTAAGTGTCATAATATACTTATTATGACACTTAATGAGGCATATTTCTATCTAAAGTTATGTTTAAGGTAATTTTTCTGTGTGTAATATTTCATGCGTTTGGGCGTCTATATACGTTCTATGTGTGCCTATTGAATCATTTCTTGTTAACACTTCATAGGCAAGACGTTGTTGTAGCTCCTTGTTCTCTACATATGCCAATCTTTCTTCTTCAATTGTGAAGTCACCTGAAAAGATCTCTTTGTAATCGATTGGCACAACCTTTTGATCTCCAATATTTTCTTTTTGAATATATTCCATTGCATTTAAGCCTAAAAGTTCCCCATTATCTTTTGCGATTTTCAGATGCATACCATCCGCATAGATGAGTGCATCATTTTTTGCATCAACACGGGCAAAAGCTAAATGCCAGGCAATATGGTTTTCTCGATACTCTACCATTTCAGTGTCTGTATAGCCGAAAGATTTCATATAAGTGCTTGCTTTTTCTTTCATTGTTTCTGCACTTATCGTTGTCTTATCGAAAGGTCGCTCCAATAAATAAGAAAGTAAATGACCACCTTTTTTAGTGAAATCCGCATACCCTATTCTTATCCCTTTATGGAATTGAACGTGATAGAAAGGATACGGCGCATTTTCTGCACTTTCTGTTATATGAATTGTCGCGTCTTTCAACTCAGGAAATAGCTTGACGAAAGTTTGTTTTACTTGCTCAACTGTTACTTCAGAGTCTTTAATATGTTGTAAATCTTTCTTTTTTTGTTTGTCCGTTTCACTTGCTGTCATAGGAAAGTCACTTTCTGTGTAAGCTTTTACTGAATCACCTAGTGCCTTCCAGTTTTTATCGTTTTCTTTATTTGCTTTATTGTTTACAAAGGACGCAACGATATAATCCTTTTTGCCGCCATTTCGATTCGTAAAAGCCCATTGGTCGGATAGAGAGATTAAATTTTCTCTTGCATCCTTCATGCTTTTTTGCCATTCCTCGACCGGTATTTTACCTTCCTTTACTAGGGAAGCACTATTTCCGATTCGATTTAAATAATTCATCCACACAGTAGATGTCTCATGATCTATCGGTAGGGAGGATATCGAATCGCGAACATCGGAGGATAGTCTCCACACGTCTTCTAAAGGCTGATCGAGTGCCTCTTTATCTTGAAAAAGTAATGTCTGATCTATGGACTCACTCAATGTGATTAATTTCTCGGAAGCAGAGGTTAATTGATTGGAGTATTGACTTGCCAAGGCATTTTCCAACCGAGTATTTTTAGATTGAACGTTAAAATGGTACACAAGGAATACGACTGCGGCAGTAGCGACAATTACCCATATAAATTTTTTCATATGATCTCCTTATGCACAGAAAATATGCTGTCCGATTGTTTTTATTTGTGGTCTTGACCAAATCCATTTACTCGTTGCTGTCTTTGGATTGAAGTAATAGATAGCATTTTCTGTTGGGTCCCATCCATTCAATGCATCGAGTACTGCTTCTTTTGCACGTTCATTTGGCTCTAGCCAAATTTGACCATCCGCTACTGCAGTAAATGCTAGTGGTTGAAAAATTACCTCTGAAATGGTATTTGGAAAATCGGGATGCTCTACTCTGTTTAAGATTACGGCAGCAACTGCCACTTGCCCTTCATAAGGTTCTCCTCTAGCTTCCCCATATACTGCATTGGCAATTAGTTTTAAATCTTTTTCCGAATACTTTGGTGGAAGCTGCATATTGGAACTTTCCGATTGCTGGTTCTTAACTTGTTTTTCTAAATCCTGTCCACCATAAGTTGTAAAGCTATTTCCTTTTTTAATTTGTTCATGGACAAATTCTTTATTGAACTCGGAAACACTTACAAGCTTCTTCTTCGTATCCTCTCCTAGCAATCCATCCACCGGGATTCCATACTTTTCTTGAAAGTTACGAAGTGCCCAATATGTGTTATAACCAAATTTCCCATCTATTTGACTTGTATAAAATCCCGTGTATTGAAGTCTAGACTGTAATTCAATTACATCGTCCCCGTAGGCTCCACGTTCAACTATTTGCGTGGAGAAAGCCTGAGTAGGTTGTTCTTCCTGTAAAATCGCATAGCTCGCCGTACAAAATATTAAGCTAATTAGGATATACTTTAGTTTTTTCAAACGACATCTCTCCTTTATATCTAGCTTGGATAAGATGTGCGTAAATATACAAAAAAAATCTAGCTACTCGCTAGATTTCCTCTCCAATAAAATATTCATGCTGCTCCATTCTTTTATGACGCGATAAAATATGAGCTTTTTTTGCCTTCGATAAACCAAATAGCCATAAAAATAGCATGAAAGGTACTATTAGTAGTAATTCCAAACCTTTAATGATCAAAATGCTATTATAAATAGTGTGTAAAACAAAGGAGGCTATAAAAGCATACATAATTTCATTTTTTGCTTTTTTAGATGCAGCAAATTTTGCTCTTCCTAAATAATAGCCCATCACTACACCAAATAAAGCATGACTTGAGACTGGTAGTAAGGCACGCATAAATGCCGCATCCATCCCAAAGTTTAGTAAGAACAAAATATTTTCGACAGTCGCAAATCCCAGGGCAACACTAGCACCATACAAGATCCCATCATACGGGTCATCAAACTCTATATGTTTGTAGATAGCGATAACTAATATTAGCCATTTAAAGAATTCTTCCAAAGCACTTGTAATAAGTGCTTGATGAATAAATAAAGAACTAAATAGCTCTTCCTCTTCAATCACATGTTGAATAAATAAGATGGGAAATGTTAAGATGGCACCATATATAAAAGAATGTAATAATAATTTGGAAGGCTCTTTTGCGATTTCTTTACGTAAATAAAAATAACTTAAAAGTGCAAGTGCTGGCGCAATTGCAACGGAAAGCAGTATGAACATATGCGTACTCCTTCCAATAGATTATCTTTATTATACATCTTTTTATCGATAAATTGTAAAAATTACGGAGGTTTTATTGTGAAATCTATTTTACTTATTCATACAGGCGGAACTATTTCCATGCAAGTACAAGCGGATACCGGTGCTGTCGTTCCCGCGGAGAATAATCCTCTTATTTTAGAAGGCGAAAAACTGAAGCAATTTGCCAATATTATAGAAATAGAAGCTTTTAATTTGCCATCGCCACATATTACGCCAAAAGAAATGTTCAAGCTGAAGCAAATAATAGAACAATATATGCGTGAACAAACGATTGACGGAGTAGTAATTACCCACGGAACGGACACATTGGAGGAAACTGCTTACTTTTTAGACTTAACTCTTAATACTTCTATACCAGTTGTTATTACAGGGGCAATGCGTTCTTCCAATGAAATAGGATCAGATGGCCTATATAATTTAGTTTCTGCTATCAAAGTTGCTTGTTCAGAAGAAGCGCAGGATAAGGGAGTTTTAGTTGTATTAAATGATGAAATACATACTGCGGAGAATGTTACAAAGACGCACGCCAGCAATGTAAGTACATTCCAGAGCCCTCAATACGGTCCGATTGGCTTTATCTCAAAAAGTATTGTACATTTTCACCATACACCGCTCCATCGTACAGTATTACCTATTGAAGAGATTTCACAGAGAGTTGCACTCTTTAAAGTATACGCGGGAATGGAGCCTGATTTGTTGGCAGCATCCATTCAATTAGGATATTCAGGCATTGTGCTGGAAGGTCTAGGACAAGGAAATGTTCCACCTAGTCTAACTCCAATCATAGATGAAATTCTAAAAAAAGAAATACCAATTGTGATTGTCTCAAGATGCTTTAATGGAATAGCCCAAGACGTATATGGTTATTTAGGTGGCGGGAAGGGCTTAAAAGATCTAGGTGTGATGTTCGCCAATGGCCTAAATGGACAAAAGGCAAGACTAGCACTCCTCGTTGCGTTGCATAATACGAATCCTCGTGATGCTATGAGCAAAATCTTTTCTGTCTAATATTGTGAAAAATAATGGCATATTGCATTCGCCATCCAACTTATTCGCTGTAAAAAGCGCAAAGATTTAACTTTCTTTGCGCTTTTTTTCTATTTCTTTTGCTATTTGGTCTCCGTGGAAACGACCATTTTCTATAAATATTTCATTTGCATTGTTACCTGCAGCAATAACCCCGGCTATAAAAATTCCTTCTATATTGGTTTCCATTGTTTCTGCATTATATGTAGGACGACCGGTAGTAGGATCAATTTCAATCCCCATTTGCTTTAAAAAACTATGATTCGGATGGTAGCCGGTCATTGCAAATACGAAATCATTTTTTATTTGAAATTCCCCGTCCGTTCCTTTTAATATGACTTCTTGTTCATCGATAGATATTACTTCTGTGTCAAAATGCATGTCGATTTCACCATTTCGAACGAGCCCCTCAAACTCTGGCAATACCCATGGTTTTATACTTGGAGAATACGTACTTCCACGATACACAACCGTAACATTCGCTTTTGCTTTATTTAACTCAAGCGCTGCATCAATTGCAGAGTTTTTACCGCCAATCACTAGTACCTGGTGATCAAAAAATGGATGCCCCTCTTTAAAATAATGGCTTACTTTCGGCAAATCCTCTCCTGGTATACCTATAAAATTCGGATGATCGTAATAACCGGTTGCAATAATGACGTACGTTGCATGATACGTAGCTTTCGATGTTTGGACGATGAAATAATCTCTTTCTTTTTCCACCTGACTAACATATTCATATTTGTTCACTTGTATGTTTTTTAGTTTTGCAACTTCTCTATAGTAGACCAAAGCTTGATTGCGCTTTGGTTTCCGTTCTTCCACGAGAAAAGGAACATCTCCAATTGCTAGCTTTTCACTTGTGCTAAAAAATGTTTGGTGTGTTGGATACTTATAGATTGCCTCCACAATATTCCCTTTTTCAATCACTAGTGTATGTAAACCAATATTTTGCATGGAAATAGCAGCTGCTAGCCCACATGGTCCTCCTCCAACGATAATGACATCAACTTGTTGTACCACTTGTAAAAACTTCCTTCCCTTTCACACGGTGTTATTATTCACCGTACATTGTAATCACATGACACTCCGATTTTGCACCTAATCGAAGAGGCACGCCTGTCGTTCCAAAGCCATTGCTAACAAGCTCCGCACTAAAATCTTTTTCTTTAAAAGTACCGTTTTCATAAATACCAAATGGTCCAAAACGGATTTGGCCGCCATGTAGATGTCCTGCTAAGAACAAATGCGGTTTACTTACTTTTTTAGCGTTATTAAAATATGCAGGCGCATGGGTGATGAAAATAACAATATCCTCTTCTTTTACATCTTGAAACGCGTCATATATATTTACTTTACCACTAAATCCATCGTTGACTCCAACAAGGCGAATCGGTGTACCATCAACAGTCCGTTCGACGGATCTATTGACCAATAGATGAACATCATTTTTTTCTAATATACGAATTAAATTTTGCTCCCCCACTTCTCGGTCATTGTTGCCAAATACGTAAAAAACCTCTCCCAGTTTTTTTAGTTGCTCGATATTATGTGCCGTTCGTTGTAAAGGAACCCCTTTTTCAGTGAGATCTCCTCCGATAATCACGATATCTACCTTGCCCATAAGCGAGTGAATGAGTTTGCTATCTATTTTACGACGGTGAATATCCGAAATAAAAAAAAGATGCACTTGGGAACCTGGTCTCATTTCTTTCACCTGAAGCTTATGGTTTTTTACATTAACTTGAAATGCCAAGTAGAGCATGTAAAGTAAAAGGCAGACTGCCAAACCGGATACTACCAAAAGGATATATACCAACTAAAAACCTCCTAATCATAAAGTGAAACTTCAAACAGTGGGGGTTTTTCGACGTACAGGACGTGCTAGTGGGGACGTTGCGCTTTTAGTCTCCGTCATCCCCCACTGTTTGTTAGTTGAGGCCCACACGATGTGGGTCACACAGATGTTGCAAACGCTTTTTTATTTTGCGACGAGCTTTGCGCAGGAGCAACACGATGTTGCGTACTTAGTCTGTGGTCATTCAATCGGGCTTTACGAGCAGTTGATCTCCCACTTATCTTTTCGTTTATCTTAAATCTTGAACTGGGAGTCTTTACTGCCCTTTAATGCCGGATAAAGTAAAAAAGCTTCTGTCTTTGCCTCCGAGAAAGGGGCAAGACAATAGATCACTTCGCTAGGCATGTATAAAAGGACAGGGAAGTCCCCTGTCCTTTCAAGTCTACACTACCTAAACTTATGAATCGTCTTTTCGAAATTAGAACCTTCTCTATCTATATATGCAGCGAAGATTCTAAGTGACCTTCTTTCGATACATTTATTAAGGCAGGATTAACTTTTGACCTGCAGAAATAGCATTGGATGATAGACCATTAGCAGATTTAATTTTTTCGACTGCATTTGGGTCCTTGTAATAATTGACTGCAATACGGTACAGTGTTTCATTTTCTTTTACAATATGTGTTCTAGATGGAGTTTCCTTTTTTGGTTGTTCCACTTTCGGCTCTTCTACTTTTGGCTTTTCCACTTTAGGTTGCTCTGTCTTTGGTTGTTCTATTTTTGGTTGTTCTACTTTAGGCTCTTCTACTTTTGGTTCTTCTGTTACTGAAGCCTCTTCTACTTTTTTATCTTCTGCTGCTGCAGCTTCTTTTTCTTCTTCCTCTTCTTTAGGGCTATTCGTTATTGTTTTGGTCTCCACTTGAATAATTCCCGCTTCCTGTACCTCTTCGGTATCCTTAGGAGTGTAAATAAATTGCACATATAGAAAAATACAAACCGGTATTAGAATAAAAATAAAAAATAAAGTCGGTAATAGGATGTTTTTTGATTTTTTCTTTGCTTTTTTTCCAGAATTTGATCTTCTACGACTTCTTAGCTCTACGTTTTCGTCCTCTACATGGATGGATTGTCTATGTTCATCTATTTTCTTTTGATAGTCGTCTTGGTTCATATTTTTCAAACTCCATTTCTGCCATTATATCTACTACTATTATGCCGAATTTTGTTGAAAAAGTAAACTTCTCGCCTGCATTAAGAAAGTAACAGTTCATCTAATTTAATCTTCCAATTCATTTCTTCCTTTTGTTCCGATCGTTGTTTTCTCTCTACCAGAATTTCTTGTAAAGGTAGTGAACACTTAGAGCAGCAATACTTGGGACGATTCGTTAGTTCTTCATCAAAGTAGTGTAACAATTGCTCTCGTATACATACTTCATTTTGCAGCATCGTATATAAAGAAAGGATTTCAGCCCATTTTTTTTGTTTAATTGTTTGAAATAATTGAATTGTCTCTTGCTCTTTTAACTCTTCTTTCCAGTAATCCAATATCCTCGTGGTCGTTTCCGGTAATTGTAATGATATATCATTGGACTCATATGCAAGGCGAATATCCGCTTCTTCAGGGAAATCTTGCATCGCGACATAGAAGGCCTGCTCTACATCCGTAGCTGTAAATAGCAAGGAAGCAATAGACTGCGCTCCGTCACGTGCAGCTCTCCCCACTTCTTGCATATAGCTTGCTATGGATGTCGGAATATGGTCATGTATAATTTGTCGAATATTATCCTTATGTATTCCCATTCCAAAGGCATTCGTTGCGCAAATCCACTCCAGCTGGCCTTGCTGAAACTGTTGTTGGACTAAAATACGATCATCCTGCTCCATTTTGGCATGATAATACGCGACACGAATCCCTCTTTTTTGTAATTCATGTGCATACATCTCTGTTTTTTTACGAGACTGTGTATACAAAATACCAGGACCATTGGTGGACGTAACTCTACCGATAATCCAGGCAAGCTTTTCTTTTGCATCTTTAACTTCAACCGCCTCATACGCAATGGCGGGCCGATCAAGGGAATGGATATACTCAAACGGCTCCCTCATTAATAATGTCGTTTTTATATCTTCCACTACTTTACTAGTTGCTGTAGCAGTTAAAGCAAGGACATTTGTTTGCCGAAATTGTTGTAACCATTTTGCAATTCGTAAATAGTCTGGCCGAAAATCAAATCCCCATTGAGAAATACAATGTGCTTCATCCGCGACAATATATGCAATACGAATAGCAGAAAGTGCATGATTAAAACGGTCATTTTGCAGCATTTCTGGGGAAGTGAATATAAATTTGTAAGAAGACAAATTTCGAAAAACCTTTTCCTTTTGCTCAAAGGATAAAAAAGAGTTAATCGCAACCACTCTTTTTTCACCTAATATTTTCAATTGCTCCACCTGGTCTTGCATTAAAGAAAGCAAGGGAGAAACGATGACGATTGAGCCTTCCATCAAATATCCTGGCAATTGATATAATAATGACTTACCCATACCAGTTGGTAATATGGCAACGACATCTTGTCCTGCTATTACCTGTTCTATTATTTCTTTTTGCCCTTCCCTAAATGAATCGTAACCAAATTTATACTTTAATACTTCAGTTAACTTATCCATTTATTTCTTCTCCTTTAGTTAGCGCTAATCTAATTTGAAAATAACTTAAATCAGGAAGCTCCTCACGAATAATTTTTAACTTTTTCGTTTGTCGCTCCCGTGCAATATGTAATACTTTTTGAACCTGTTCATTTGAAATAAAGGCTTGAATAGGAAAAGCTGGATCAGCTGAAACAATTTCAATTACATGGTCTTCTATCGTATTTTCTTTTAAAAAACGCATGCGTGCTATTTCCTCGATCGAATAGCCTTTTGCAAATAATTGACTAGTTTTGGATGCGGAATCTGTCAAAGGATTTTGTACGTAAATACCCTTCGTTAATACATGCAAATCTGGGTATTTCTCTTCAGTTATGTCGTTTAAAAGGATATGTAAGCATTCGATGAATAAAAATTTCACATCTACAACATTCAAATGATGGTGACTAGCAAGTTGCTCCCAAGTCAACCCACTATTTTTGTACCCACTTAAACGGTAAACAAACAAATTACGATGGATTTCTAGTAAGCGATTGTTTTCAAGCAAGTGAAACAACTGCTTTTTAAAATGAGAACCAAAAGAACTCGAATGAAAATCTTTTTCCTGCAAAAATACTTTAACAAAATGATGAATCTCATTGCTTTTTTGAACAGGCACGAACTTCTTTTCATTTCCTTGAAACTGGGATAGCGTCTGAACGATTAATTCCAAACGTCCCCAAAAAATAAATTCTTTTCCCCGGAGGACCCATCCATTATAAAAAGGACGTCGAATAGAAACTATTTGATGCAAACCTTTTTCAGTAATAGCGACCCTAGATTCATTCATTACGATAAAGCCTTCTGCATGGAGATTCTTCATGAATTCCTCATATGTTTCTTTTGCTAGTTTTGGATATAAACTAAAGTAAGGATGCAGTTGAAAGTACGTCACATCTTGAATTGTTTGACCAGATTTTTTCCCTTTCAATAAATAATAAGGTGCTGTAGATGACCTTTCTCCTTGAAATTTGTGTATAATTAATAACAGTAATTGTTGAAAATACAATGGAAATCCCTCACATATGAAAGTATTTTGGTTGAAATGTAACGAAAATATCTTTAGAATGAATAAGATAGCAGATTCGTGAAAGCAGATATAAAGGAGAGAATTTAGGAATGGCTAAATATACAATTGTTGATCAGGATACATGCATCGCATGTGGTGCATGTGGCGCTGCTGCACCAGATATATATGACTATGATGATGAAGGAATTGCTTTCGTTATTTTAGATGATAACACGGGTACTACAGAAGTTCCAGATGAACTACTAGAGGATATGGAAGATGCATTTGAGGGTTGCCCTACCGATTCTATTAAAGTAGCAGAGGAATCTTTTGAAGGCGACGCATTAAAGTTTGAATAGACTTTGCAACCGATAAAGAATATGTAAGGGTTTAAAACTCTTGCATATTCTTTTTTTCTGTACTAAATTACTGCTCGAATCATCCTAAAGCAAATATAACACATACGAACATACATTTTCATCAAAAAAATGTAGTAGCCCCTCTATGTACAAAAGGTTGTTTCTCTTAAATAAGAGAAACAACCTTTTAACGTTAATTTATATTGGCTGTGCCAAATGAATGTGTCACTTTATCAAGTAATGGCTTCATTCGTTTGAATAAAACAATCATGACAATAGCTACTAAAATACCTTTTATAAGATTAAACGGTAAAATACCGAAAATGATGGAATTGAATAATGCTGTTCCTGTTTCCATTGGGAAATTTAAGAAATAAGCATACATCGGTAAAAATACATAATAGTTTAATACACTCATACCGATTGCCATGGAAATCGTCCCACAAGCTAACCCGTAGGTAATTCCTTTAGATGATGTAGCTTTGCGATAAATAAGATAAACGGGCGTTAAAAACAAAATGCTTGTTACGAAGTTCGCCATATGTCCTACTGGAACACCAGTCGGGCTACCTGCAAACAACCAATCTAACACATTTTTCAAAAATGCCACAAGAATACCAGCAAGCGGTCCCATCGTGATTGCTGCAATTAATGCTGGAATATCACTAAAATCTACTTTCAAATAAGCTGGTAACGCTGGTAATGGAAATGCAAGAAGCATTAATACAAAAGAAATACTACTTAACATAGCGATTGCGATCAGCATTCGCGTCTTACCTTTTAACATAAAATCCTCTCTCCTTTTGCGATTCACTCCACAAGAAGAAAGGTTCAGCACGTTTTCTTTTACTCAAAAAATCCCTTAAGCTATTAATAGGCTTAAAGGAGTCAAAGGTACACTTAAACAAGCGTATCCGTATAAGAGCATACGAAAAACGACTGCACCTTCACCTTCTCCCATCCAGACTATACTGTCGGCTTTGGAATTTAACCAAATCAACCTTAAATTAACGGCTCGCGGGCTCATGAAATAACTTCAATTACCGCCGGTCGGGAATTTCACCCTGCCCCGAAGATGAATCAATATTTTATTGTCCTTCAAGCTTTATCTTGAATTAAATACATCTTATCAAAGTTTTATATGTATTGCAATACAGTTGCTCAAAAACATTAAATACCTATCACTTTACTATGCATTGTATAAATAAATAGAATATGAAGGCGTTCTAAGTTGCTATATTAGATTATCCTTCTCCTATAAACAACATCTAAGATAAAAGTTCAAGCATCGGTTCATGACCAGATATAGGAGGGTAGACGAGTGATGGAATGAGGTACACTATAGGGATACTGTGCGGTAGTGAGTTGAATGAAGTGGACGCTTGGATTTCCGCTACAGGGTGGACGCTTTCCGCGGGCACGGCTTCCATCTCCTCGGAGCTCTCGCTCCTGCGGGGCTTTCAGCTCATACTGTTCCCGTCGGAGTCGCCACCCCTTCGCTACAATCTAATAGAGTTTGTTATTTACTTCAATGAGACACTAAATTTAGTACTACGTTGCATTTTCTATTGGTGAAAACCTTTGATTAGTTGAAAAGATATACTATCTAGCGATTGTGATTAATTATTGGGAGCTGCCATTGCTTGAATGGCTAATAGCAACCATCCCTATAATTTGTACTGTACATAAAATGATTTTAAATGAGAAACAGCTTGACAGTGGTAAATAAATGAAAGAGCTTTTTTGCATTTAATTATGGATTAGTCAGCAAGTTCTATTGATGGAAGCGCAAGGCGGCGACACCTGCGGGATCAGCGGGACAGGTGAGACCCCGCAGGAGCGTGCGACGAGGAGGCTCACCGCCCGCCCCGCGGTAAGCGTCCGCCTGGAGCGGAAATCAATTGCCTTTGCCGTATCTCTTTACCGCGCAGTTTCCCTATAATGTGAAGTAGCTCGCTACACTATTTTCTTGATAATGTTTAAGAGCAACCATCCTTTAAAATAAAGAGTTTTCTTGAAGTGAGACACAGATAAATACCACACAGTATCTCTATATCACGTACTGCCCCAAAAATGACATATCTGATATTAATTAAAAAAAGTTATCAGATGTCTAATTTCCACAAATACTTAAGCTAGAAAAATGCGCGGAAGAAATGATCAGATCACCTCTTCCACGCATTTCGAAAATATGCAAAGCAAACTTATTTATCACTCATAATAAACCCATTCGGTCCAAGTGGAACTGGTAAAGATTTTGTTAAATCGAATTCTGCCCACTGTTGTTGCACTAGGTTTTCTAGCTTTACTTCTTCACCGAAGCTTGCAGCTGTTAGAGCAAATGCTTCAATTAATCTAGTTGCCGCAAACGGATCTAACGCCTCTAAATCTAGTTGCTCATCAAAACGGACGACTGCTGTACCGTTTTGCTCCGAATATGTGTATGAAACATTGGAAGGGATAACCGATGTATAGAAATCATTTTCTACATCTTTCATTGCCAGCAACGCCTCAGAAAGCGATTTATACGTATTTCCAAAACTAGGAGACAAATAATCCTCCCCGTTACTTGCATGGTAGATATAAAAATTGTAGTGGCCTGAAGAACCAGGTAACTTCCTCGGCTCCTTTATCTCACCGGCTTGATCCCATACGATTGTCGTACCGTCTTCATTCACGGGTAAAATTGAATCAAAATCAGTAAATATTTCATTCAATGATTGTTCATAGGTTGTCGTAGACCCTGATGCTCTGTCGTATCCATGGTCGTTAGGCAAATAATGTTTTAACACATTTCCTTCCACTACGAAATACCCTTTATACGGATGATACTCCATAAATCCCAATGCTTCTTCATCAATCTGGGCTGCATAACGTTCATACAACTGCAAACTCGTTGGGGTTCCATCTGGGAAATCTGCTTCCATCCGTTCTTTTGGAATAATGATTGATATAGGAACGGTTAATGCATTCTCTACTAATGAAAAATGGAAAACGGTTCCTCCATTTATACTTTCTTCATAAACCGAAGTTGTTTTATGGAGTGGGATCAACTCTATAGGAGTATCTAGCATCTTCGTCATGGCCGTCATTTCATTTGCCTGTTGGGGCGCTGCATCTTCTTCCATTACTGTTTCGCTTTCTTCTTTTGCGTCCATCGTTCTTAGATTCTCTGATTGTTCAGTGCTATCATTGGACATCGATTTTTCTTCTTGGTTCGTATAGGAAGAAACAAGGAATGTTAAGAGAAGAATAGCCGCAACGGAAACGACAAAAGGCATCCATTTTGAAAATGACATGACCATTATTTTTCTTTTTTCTTCTTTGACTTGAGCTTCTATTTCTATTTTTACCCGATTATACACTTCTTCTTTGGAACGATGATCTGTAAATTTGGGCATATTTTGTAAAAGCTCATCAATTGATGTCTCTTCTTTTTTTCTATCACTCATGATGAACTGTACCCTCCTTTTCCTGCACAGATAATCGTTCTCGGAGTGCTTTGATCGCACGATGTTGCGTTGTCTTCACTTTCCCTTCTGTCCAACTTAATACTTGTGCTGTTTCTGCTATGGAAAGCTCTTGAAAATAACGCATAATGATGACCATTTTTTGATCACCTGTACAATCGTCAAGAGCTATAAGTAATGCTTTCATTTCATCGTTAAGCTGTACAGAATCCTCTGGTAGCATTTCGTTTGATTTGAGCTGCATTGTCTCCCAATCAAATGATTCAAACAATCTTTTCTTGCGCACTGCTTGTTTCCTAAAATGATCAATCGCCACATTTTTGGCGATGGAAAATAACCATGTTTTTTCCGAACTCTTTCCTTCAAATTTACTATAAGCCCTTATTACCCGTACATATACTTCTTGGACCAAGTCTTCCGCAGTTTGCCTATTTTTCACCAAATAAATAAGAAACTGAAAAACGTCTTGATGATAACTATCATACAAGCGGTGGAAAACGGAGTCATTCATAAGCTCCCCCCGTTCTTCTAATTAGTCGTTTCATGTACCGTTTTGTTTCACATTATTCGTTTAAAGGTAATTTAATAATGAATGTTGTTCCTACCTCAACTTCACTTTCTACGGATAAACTACCGTAATGCCGTTCGACAATATTTTTGGCAATTGCAAGTCCAAGACCTGTTCCACTTTTCCCTCTTGTTCTCGCTTTATCCGCTTTATAAAAACGTTCGAACACATATGGTAAATCTTCTTTTGGAATTCCATATCCAGTGTCTTTAACTTCAATCACAATATGTCCAGTTGTTTTAAATAAGTTTACCGTCACTGAGCCGTCTTTAGGAGTATGTCGAAGGGCATTATCGATTAAATTTGTAAGCACTTGCTCCATTCGGTCCTCATCCAGCTGCAAATGAATACTCTCTGATAATGTATGCTCGAAATATAGTCGGATATTTTTTTCTTTCGCAATTTGATCAAATTTTTGCGTAATCCGCTCAATTGTTGGCACGACAGAAACGTCTTCCTTATAAATGCTTAAATAACCCGATTCTAAACGTGCTAAATCTAGTAGTTCTGTTACTAATCTTCCCATTCGTTTAGATTCGTCATAAATAACGCGAATCATTTCATTTTTGTCTTCTTCGGTTGTAACTACATCATCAATAATCGCTTCACTATACCCTTGTAGCATCGAAATAGGTGTTCTTAGCTCATGGGAAACATTTGCGATAAAGTCTGATCGCATTTTATCTAAACGATGCTGCTCGGTCATATCTCGAAGAACCACAACGGCACCGCGAACCGCTTCTTTACTATAAAGAAGGCTGATAGAAACGGAAAAATAGGAGCCTTTTATTTCTAGTTCTTCATCAATCTCTTCTTCTAAATGAAATACATGGTCGAGTAAGTGGTATAACTCTGCCGGTAAATTAGAGTTATCGGCTGTTTCATTGTTTGCATACCATTTTTGAATCAGCTGATCCGCTTGAGGATTACTAACAAGAATGGTCAAATCTTTATTAAATGTGATAACTGCATCTGTCATCGATGTAAGAATACTCGAAAGCTGTTCTTTTTCTTGACTGATTACTTCTACATGGTGTTTTAGCTGACTTCCCATTCGGTTAAAAGCAGAGCTCAGCTCCCCAATTTCATCCCTTTGCACATAAGTAACCTTCGTTTCGAAATTTCCTTTTGCAAGTTCGGATGCCGCTTCTCGCATTGATCGAAGAGGGGCGGTAATTCTAGAAGATAAGAAGAATGAGAACATGGTCGTAAGCAATAATGCGATAAATCCAGACAAAAAGACAATTCGCGTCGTATGATTGGAAGTCTTATTAACTACTTCTAAGCTTTGATAGATAAAGACCGCACCGTGTATTTCCTTATCAGATTCTAAAGGAGAGGCAAGGATAATATAGTTCTCCATTCGATCTTCCTCGGACATGGAAGGCATAAGCATCTTTTTAATAATCGTGTTATTTGCCGTATATATATTCGCCAGGTCTTCATCTTTTAATAACTTTTCTTGAAAAACTTCTTTGTTTAACCCTTCGTGTACTGATAAAAATACCGACTCCGGATTTCGTACGATTAAAGCACTTGTTTCGGCTCCAAGAATATTTTGAATGATTTGCATGGAGTCTTCTATTTGATCGTATTGTTGCACTATTTTCCCAATAGTCGCAGCTTCCTGTCTAAGCGATTCCTCTGCTTGTTCTGTATGGAAATTTTCCAAAAACTCTAACATTAAGACAGTAATGATAAACAGCACAAATAAGACGAGAAGCAATATGGTTCCCCATAGCTTCCCGACAACACTATTCCAAATTCTATTCATTGATAACTTCAAACTTGTAGCCTACCCCCCACACAGTCACAATCATTTTCGCAGACTTTTCAGATACTCTATTTAACTTTTCACGTAATCGTTTCACATGTGTGTCTACTGTTCTTAAATCACCAAAGAAATCATAATGCCACACTTCTTTTAATAATTGCTCCCGATCAAAAACTTTGTCAGGTGCTTTTGCTAAGAAGTATAGTAATTCATATTCTTTTGGCGTTAAACTTACTTCCACACCATCAGCCGTGACACGATGTGCATCATGATCAATTGTGAGATGCGGGAACACCACGATATCTTTAGATGTGGACAGGCCTTGTACTGGTGAAAGTGCAGCAGAGCGTTTTAAAAGTGCCTTCACACGAAGCACTACTTCTCTTGGACTAAAAGGCTTCACTATGTAGTCGTCTGCTCCCAGCTCAAAGCCTTCTACGCGGTTAGCTTCTTCCCCTTTTGCTGTTAACAAAATGATAGGAGTTTCTTTATGTGTACGTAACTCCGTCATCGTTTCAATCCCGTCTTTTTCGGGCATCATAATATCTAATAGTATGCAATTATAATCATTTTCTAGCGCAAGTTGTAGAGCGACTTCTCCATTCTCTGCTTCTTCTACTTCGTATCCTTCTCTTTCTAAATACATTTTCAATAAACGACGGATTCGTTCCTCATCATCCACTACTAATAATTTAATCATTTCAGACATAATATCAGACCCTTCTATCAACTTCTAATCTATATTGTACAATTAGTATCATCAAATGGAAAGAAAAGCCCTTACCTCTTTAATGGGAGATAAGAGCTTTTCAATTAGTTTAGCTTTCTCACATAGCTTGCTGCAAAACCCTGTCGCAAACTTCGACAGCACTCCCGCTCCTATTTAAGCATATGAATGTAGTCCAGCAATAATTAAGTTAACTGCTACTAAGTTGAACATTATGATGATAAACCCGATTAATGCTAACCATGCAGACTTCTTCCCTTCCCAACCTTTTGATAAACGAAGGTGAAGGAATGCTGCATAGAATAGCCAAGTAATAAGCGCCCAAACTTCTTTTGGATCCCAGCCCCAAAATCTAGACCAAGCTTCATGTGCCCAAATCATTGCGAAAATAAGTGCTCCCAGGGTGAAAACAGGGAACCCGATCAGTACCGAACGATAACCAATTTCATCCATAAATTGAGAGTTCGCTTTTTTCGTAAATGGTTGTAAAACTGCTGCAATTCGTTTTCTCAAGATTAAACGAAGTAAGATATATAATATTGTTCCGAAGATAACAGACCATGTTACAACCGTTAGTTTTTTCGCATTTACTAGAGGTGGCATCTCCATTAGCGGCTGCATTCTATTTTCGGTAATAGCTTCCGACTCATTCATTCCAAAAATCGGTGGCATATGGTATTCCATTGTTAATACTTGTTCTTCCTTATTTACATAGTTAAATTCTGCTTTATAACCTGCTAATGTGAAAGAAGTTGTAGCTACTATAAAACCTAAAACTAATACAACTACATACATAACAGCCTCGATCCAAAAACGTTGCTTTGACTTTTTCGTCATATCAATATTTTTGAGCAAGTAGATTAAACCTGCCACCGCACTAATCGCTAATATTGCTTCTCCAAGAGCTGCAGTTATAACGTGAACCGTTAACCAATAGCTTTTAAGCGCCGGTATTAATGGTGTAATTTCTTTTGGAAACATACTCGCATAACCAATGATAATGATAGCAATCGGCAATGCAAAAAGACCAAGTGCTGTAATTCTATAAATAAAGTAAATTAAAATAAACGCACCAACAACCAACATTCCAAAAGCGGTTGTAAACTCAAACAAGTTACTAACAGGAGCATGTCCAGCTGCAATCCATCGAGTGATAAAGTAACCAATATTGGACAAAAATCCGATAATTGTAACAGTAATGGCTAGTTTACCCCAGCGTTCATAAGATTTCGATGCTTTAGAGCTCGAACTCTTTACAGCGCCTCCAAATAAAAAGGTTGCTACTAAATATGCAATGAACGCTATAAATAATAAAGTACTACTTACTTCTACCATTATTAAACCCCTTCCTCTTTCTCCGCTTTAGAATCCTCATCTTGTTGATCTTCGTATTTTGGAAGATTTGCAACTTCAGAAACTGCATCCATATCTCTCTTGATGCTGAGCCAGTTTTTATTCGTATGCGCTGCAACTACGACTTGCCCATCCTCTAATTGCTGGATCCAAATACGTCGATGATTCCAATACGATCCTTGCGCTACCCCAATCATGAAGATAAGACCGCCAAGCATAAGAATAGGAAGTGTTAAATCTTTACGAACAGTTAAACCAGAAACGTCTCTAGTTTCGACACTTTGGAAAGCAAGTTTATGTTGATTTTCTCCAAGCGGTTCTAACGTTTCTTTAATCATTACAAAGCTTGTTTCTCCTTTTGGAAACTCAGGAGTGTACATTTTCACTAGAAATGCTGGATTGTTAGGAAGCGGTGATTGAGATTGCGGCACCCCATCTTCAAATCCAGTAAAATCTGCGTAGTAATCTAAAATTTCCACTTTGGCGTCATCTGATAATTCATAGACCGGTTTTGGATCCGCTAAATTAATCGTAAACTCACCAAAGCTTTCGGCTGTTTCTTTATCTTGCAATTGGAATGTCATAGATGCCAATTCATCTAAGCGAAAATCCATTTGGAAAACAGAAAAATTGTCAAACTTCAGCGGTTTATTCACTTGAATAGCCGCTTCTTTTTCAAACGTTAAATCTTCTAAGTGACCAGCAACTGCGCCTTCTGGTCCTTTATGTAATACGACATTTGTTTGATAATTTTTAGCTATTGTACCAACACGATCAATGGCATCTCCAAATACTTCTTCCGATTCTTCCTTTGAATAGGTTTCGTAGATAAATTCTTTACTTTCTAAGAAATAACCATCCGTTTTTGGAATATAAAGCGTTTCTCCTTCGCGTAACCACATTGTCTCATCGACATAAAAGCCTGGCAATGCACGAAGCATGACACCAAATAGAAATAAAATGAGTCCTAAATGATTGATATAAGGACCCCAACGAGAAAAGCGACCTCTTTCAGCAAGTAACGCATTACCTTCACGTTTCACGTTATAACGCATCGTCTTTAGCTTTTCTTCCGCTTTACTAATAGATTCTTCCCCATTTTCGATGTTTCCAATCCCATAGATACGTTGGCGTTTCAAAAAGCTAAAATGTCTTTTCGTTTTTTGTTTCTTTAGGGATTTATAAAGCGGGATAACCCGGTCGAGACTTGCGATTATCAAGGAGATTCCGAGCATCCCGATAAGTCCTTGGAACCACCAAGAACTGTATAAGTCTGATAATCCCAACTTATAATATAATGTTCCAAATGTGCCATAAATTCGTTCATAGTAGGCAGCTATATCTTCTTCTGTCGTTGCCGGCACGTAAAAAACCTGCGGCAGGATAGTCCCGATTGATGCAGCAACAAGAATAAGAACAATTAGCCACACACCAACTTTGACACTCGAAAAGAAGTTCCATACTTTATCTATAATCGTTTTGTTGTATGTTTGAGAACGTCTTGCCGAACCTTCATAACGCATATCTACTAATTTTTTATCTGCTGTCTCTTTGTTTAATGGTCGTCCACAGCTTTCACATAACAATGTCCCAGCCGGGTTCACATTACCACATGTACAAACTATCTTGTCCATCTATAAAACTCCTTTAGGATGGTTTAATTTGCTCCATAAAATCTGCAATATCTTGCTCTGTCATTTCCCCTTTTATGATTTTTTCAATCCGTCCCTCTGGATTTATCAAAAAAGTAGTAGGTAAAGGCGCAATATTATAAGACTGCATTACACTCTTATTTTGGTCTATTGCTATAGGAAACGTTAAACCATGACTATTTTTAAAGCTATTCACCTTTAATTGGGATTCTCCGATGTTAATAGCTAGTGTTTGAACACCTTGATCTTTATAGACATGATATTGGTTGTCCATTGCGGGCATTTCCGTTGCACATGGCTTACACCAAGTACCCCAAAAGTTTAAGAAAACGCCTTCACCTTTGTAGTCAGAAAGTCGATGTTCGTTCCCTTCCAAATCCACTAAAGCAAAATCAGGTGCTTTGTCCCCTACACGAAGGACAGCATTTTTTTCTTTCGTTACGTTTGAGTATATTGTAAAGACGATGGCTATCGTCAGTACCGCTAAAATAGCAGTTCGAATATAAAATCTTTTCTTTTTAGATTGCGCCATCATTGCTCCTCCATTCCTAAGCATCGTCGACATATATTATACCAAAATATACATTTTAAAATGGACCGACATTTGAATGGTTTGTGAACATTCAAGTATTAGTTTCCTATTTTTCCAGTTTCAGCTAAAACACGTAATTGTTTGATTTCATGTGTAGTTAGTTCTCTCCACTCACCGGCATTTAGTCCGTGTAATGTTAAAAATCCGAATCGTTCACGTTTCAACTTTTGGACTGGAAAACCGATTGCATCAAACATGCGACGTACTTGTCTATTTTTACCTTCATGAATCGTAATTTCTACAATCGCTTTATTTGTTTTACGCTCACTCGATAATAATTTAACTCGTGCAGGTGCAGTTTTTCCGTCTTCTAGCACTACGCCGCGTTCTAATGGTCTTAGTTGTTCCTTTAATGGAATTCCTTTTACTCTAGCTACATAGGTTTTGTCTACTTTAAATTTAGGGTGCGTGAGAGCATACGAAAAGTCGCCGTCATTTGTCAGTAGTAGCAATCCAGATGTTTCATAATCTAATCTTCCAACCGGATATAGTCGCTCTTTTACATGTGGCAATAAATCGGTAACCGTTTTTCTACCTTTGTCATCTGTAACTGCAGAAATAACGCCTCTTGGTTTGTAAAGTAAGTAGTATACTTTTTGTTCTTTTTCTAGTTTGACTCCTTCTACTTCCACTGTATCCGAATTCGAAACTTTTGTGCCAAGCTCTGTCACAACTTTCCCGTTCACTTTTACTTTTCCTTGAAGAATTAATTCTTCTGCTTTTCTTCTAGAAGCGACACCTGCGTGTGCTAATACTTTTTGTAGTCTTTCCAATTCTTTCACCTCGTCCAATCTTTCCATACATATGAGTGAATTATGTCACACTTTTAGTCAAAATAAAAGAAGACAGTCTTTTAGAAAAACTGTCTTCCATATTGAACCAATATAGAGCGTCTTATGTACAACGCCCGTTTCCCGATTGTGCGCATCCAGTAAATGGTTAAGAGCAACCAATTGGGTAATGAAAGCAGCCAGTTATCGTCATAAAGCAACCAGATCAGCTCGAGAGCAACTAGATTACTAGTGAAAGCAACCAATTCCTTTTTACAGCAAGTTTACCTAGACTAGATGATCAATAGGTGACGGATTATCCGATAATATGTTGTAAATCGCCTGCTTGGCAGTACAGATTCACTGGTAAATGAAATCCAATTGGGTTTTCTAAGTTTAAAATTCCAGTAAATGGAAAAGAGCAACCGATCGCTTATGAAAGCAACCAATTCTCAAAAAATTAAGTTTACTAGGGTGAGACATCATTGACTATAGATCCTTTTTTATAAACGTTGCGCGTAACCGCAGCTAAGTTGCGCATTTATAAATGGACGTGATAATTCTCTATAAAAAGCATAAGCACAAACAAGAGGATGTGACAAAGTCACACCCCCAAATAGTAAAGCCGTTTATTTAATTTTGTTTACACTAAATCGCAAGGCAATTTGATCATCGATTGTTACATTCCACAAATATGGATTGGTTGCTGTTGTTTTTCGTGGGATGAGTAGAACGTTTTTTAGTTTTTTTCGTTCTTCCTTACTTAACAATAGGTATTGATCGTCTTCCACTTCAATGACTTCTTTTTGGAACACTCGATACTTGCCTTTTTTCACGACTTTCACAGAATCATAGTTGGCAAATACTTGTTCAGCAAGTGAGGTGTGATATGCCCAGTCGTTGGAGTGATTCAAAGTTACGACTACGATTTCTTTGTCATCTTCCTTGAAATACGTAACAAGCGTTCTTCCTGCTCTTTTCGTGTAACCTGTTTTACCTGCGATTGCTATTTCTTTTTCATGTATTAATCGGTGCTTATTACTCCAACGAACATTTCGCTCATTCGGTTGATAGCTTTTCGCTGAGGCAATTTCTTTAAATTGTTCATTTTGAAGCGCTAGTCGAAACATGTTTGCCATATCATAGGCTGATGCGAAATGGTCATCGCTATGGAGTCCCGAAGGATTAGTAAAATGGGAGTTCTTTAACCTGGCGACTTGAAATTTTTCATTCATCAGATGGGTAAAACCATCTATGGAACCACCTACATGTTCTGCCAATGCGTAAGCGGCATCATTTCCAGACTGAAGCATAAGCCCATGCAATAAGGAATTCACTGTCCACACTTCGCCAGGCTTTAAATATAAAGAGGAGCCTTCTTGGGTGGCAGCGGCTTGGGAGATGGTGATTTCATCCTCTAAAGAAGCATTGTCCAAAACCGTTAAGGCAGTCCATACTTTCGTCAAACTTGCTATTGGTAATTCCTCGTATTCATTACTGCCTTCTAGCAATCTCCCCGTTTGTACATCTATTACTGCATAGGAGGAGGAAGCTTCTACGTTACCTACTTGCCAAAATAGAAAAAACAGAAAAAATAAAGTTATTTTTTTATAAATAAAAATACTCCTCTTTTAATTATTTCTATCCTTCAAATGTTTCTTGAAACTTAGTTAAGAACAAGTCCGAGTCTTCCATCTCATCCACGGAGATATCTTCTGGAAGCGGAGGTAATGCACGAATATCTTGTAATCCAAAGTATTGAAGAAATTCCGTTGTTGTTCCATACAATATAGCTCTCCCTGTACCATCTGCACGCCCAACTTCTTTCACCAGGCCTTTTAAGGATAACGTATGTATAGGTCGTTCGGATTTGACCCCTCGAATCTCTTCAATTTCTACTCTTGTAATCGGTTGTTTATAGGCAATAATTGCCAATACTTCAAGTGATGCCTGCGAAAGAGATTGTGAAGTAGGGTTTTCAACCAGCTTTTGAATACTATTTGCATTCCCTTGCTTGGTCACTAATTGGAAAGTACCTGCTAGTTGCTTAATCTCAATTCCTCGGTCTTCGTTCTTTTCATATGCCTCCATCATCGCTTCAAGCGTTTCGGCAATTTGTTCTTCTGGTTCACTTGTTAAAAAAGCTAATTGTTTTTTCGTTAAGCCATCTTCTCCACTTACAAACAATAAACTTTCAATATTACTCATCAATTTCGTCTTCGAATTCACTTTCTAAATCTTCCTTTCGCAAAAGAACAAATAAATCATCAAAATTGTTATTTTGCTCTACTTGCACAATTTGGCGTTTCATGAGCTCTAAAATGGATAAAAATGTCGTCACGATCGTAGTTTTATCCCTTTTTGGAAATAGCTCATAAAAAGATAGCCTACCTTTGTTTTGCTTTAAGGTGGAAATAACACTTTTCATTTGATCTTTGATCGATATTTCTTGTTTACTTACTCGTGTGTGTAGTGGCGCGTTCAACTGTTTTCTACGCAACATTTTTTGAAATGCACCAAGCATGTCGTATACATTTACGTCCAGTTCAAACAAAGCAAGCTGCTTACTATTTTGCAATTCACTTAAATCAGTAGGCGGTCTTGTGTAAAATAGATTACGAGTTTCCTCCATTTCTTGCAAACTAACTGCCGCTTCTTTGTATTTCTTGTATTCTATTAGTTTAAGTACTAACTCGTCCCTTGGGTCATTTATATTAATATCAAAATCATCTTCCATCTCATCATCTTGATGGATAGGAAGAAGCATTTTACTTTTAATAGATAGTAGTGTAGCTGCCATTACTAAATATTCGCTAGCTTCATTAAGCTCCAAAACACTCATTGCATGCACATGCTCCATGTATTGCGCTGTGATTTCCGCCATTTTAATATCATATATATCTATTTCCAAACGATTTATTAAATGTAATAATAAATCAAGGGGTCCTTCAAATGCTTCTGTTTTTACTTCATAAGACATATTACTCCACCTATTATCGGTTTTTAACATCATTATAGAGGAAAGGTGATTACATTGCATCCTACATTCCATCCTAATTTTGTCCAATTTATAAAAGAATTTAATGGTACGAAAGATTATTTTGAGTGCCATGAACTACTAGAAGACTACTGGAAGGAAGTTTCGCAAGCCAGGAAAAATCACCCACTAACAGCGTTCATCCTATTATCCACATCTATGTACCACTGGCGTAGGGGCAATATTACGGGAGCGATTAAAACAATGAATGGAAGTATAAAACGATTCGTCGAAACTTCTCCATCTGTCTATTACGATACAATCAACTACACTAAACTTATGCAAGATACTACCCATTCTATTAGTTTATTGAAAGAAAAAAAAGCATTTCAGCAATTTACGATTGAACTAATGAATGAGCAATTAGAAAGATTAGTTGATGCACTTGGAATAACAACTGAAGAGGATTTACACTTTCTTACTCATAAGCATATGCTCAGAGACCGTTCCGAAATACTAATCGAGCGAGAAAGACAGAAAAAAAGAAGAGATGACTTAAAATAAGTCAATCCTCTTCTTTTTCTATTTGGCATTTTTCGAAGAAAGACTTAATCTCTTCGGTTGGTTGGATAGACGATGTATGTAAAATAGATGGGAGGCTTTGAAGCATTTGTTTCCCCACACCTTCTCCGCGATGAGACGGATTGACGGAAAGATGCTGAATAATTCCATCTGTATTATTCATTCGAACGCCAACTAACCCTACTAAATCTTCACCTTTTTTCCATAAAAACAAATGCCAATCTGGATTAGTTTCATACATGTGTATCGTTTCTAGTAATTTTTTTACGTCTTTTTCATGAGGCATAAATGATAGAAGACCCATAGAAATTTTTTCGAATGCTTTTTTATACCGTAGCAACATAGTTAAAACCCTCTTTTAGTTTCATCACTTCTAGAAAATAGGAAGACTCTCATAAAATAAGATTAAAATGATCATTATAATCGTACACGACTTTTGGTCAAATTACAAATCAGCATTTGGTGCTATAAAGATCCAATATATTACTCCCCATACAATTCCTATTATTAATAACATGAGAAATAACATACGATTCGTTTTTTTCAACTTACCTTCACTCCTTTTCCATCGTTAGAGGAAGGTCAAGATGAACAATATCTTCTAGTGTTTCTCTTCTAACAGCTAATTGATGCTTTCCATTTTCCACAAACACAACAGCAGGTCTAGTTAGGCGATTGTAATTACTTGCCATGGCATATCCATAAGCACCGGTACAGAACATCGCTAAAATATCTCCTGGCTCTGCTTTTGGTAATGTAATATGTTCAATCAGCTTATCCCCTGATTCACAACATTTACCAGCAATCGTATACGTTTCATCTGCTTTTTCATCTAGTTTATTTGCAATTACTGCATCGTAAAGCGCACCATATAGGGCAGGACGAATATTATCAGACATTCCACCGTCTACAGCCAAATAGTTACGAACGTCCGGTACTTCTTTTTGGGAACCGATTGTATATAAAGAAGTTCCTGCATCCCCAACAAGCGAACGACCTGGTTCGATCCAAATTTCAGGCATTGCAAAATCTGTTTCAGCAATTAAACCTTTTACGACCATGATCATCTCTTTTACATAAACAGAAGGTTCAAGTGGCGCATCTTCTTTTGTATACCTAATCCCAAAGCCGCCGCCTAAATTTAATACGGTACACTCAAAATCATAATCCTGGTGCCATTCAATCATTTTTTTGATTAATTTTTCTGCAGCGACTTTAAATCCGATTGTTTCAAAAATTTGAGACCCAATATGACAATGAAGACCAAGCAACTGAATATAATCGTCCTGATACACTTGTCCAAAAGCAAGGTCTGCTTGTCCATTCATTAAATCGAAACCGAATTTAGAATCTTGCTGTCCAGTTGTAATATAGTCATGTGTGTGTGCTTCTACTCCTGGAGTGACGCGTAAAAGAATGTTTACTTTTTGGTTCAGTTCTGCAGTCAATTGTTTTAATAACTCGATTTCATAGAAGTTATCTACAACGATACAGCCGATGTTATGTTCAATAGCTAGTAATAGTTCTTCTTTACTTTTATTGTTTCCGTGAAAATGGATTCGTTCTACTGGAAAACCGGCTTTAATCGCTGTATATAACTCTCCGCTAGAAACTACATCAAGCGACAAATTTTCTTGTTTCATTACTTGATACATTGCCACACTAGAAAAAGCTTTGCTCGCATAAGCAACTTGCGCGGGTACATTTTGTTCTTGGAACGTCTGGATAAATGCACGTGCACGCTCTCTTATAAGCGACAAATCATATACAAACAAAGGTGTTCCATATGTTTTTGCTAATTCTAGGCTGTCGATTCCACCTAGTACTAAATGTCCTTTTTCATTTACTGCATGTGTTGATACCGTCACCAATTAAATCGCCTCTTTTCCTCTTTCGCTATAGAAACTTTACCACATTAAAAGAGGATATTGCAATGGCATTCATGACCGCTTGCGATCATACGATCTAGTGATAAACGGACGCTTTGCATCAACTGGCATAGGGAAACGGACTAGTATTCGCATAAATGCTTTTGGAAAAAAAGGCATTAGCGGCCATAAATAAGGCACATTCAAAGGTCTTAAGGACCCTACATAGAAAAGCAAGACGACAAGCGCGATAAAAAATCCATTTGCCCCTAAAAGTGCCGTACAGACTAATATAAATGTTCGAAAAATTTTCGTTGAAATACTTAGTTCATACGATGGAATAGCAAACGTAAAGATTGCTGTAATTGCCGTATACAAAATTACTTCTGGGACAAACAACCCAACATCTACCGCCATTTGACCGATGACTAATGCCGCAATAATACCCATCGCTGTCGATAATGGCGTAGGAGTATGAATGGCAGCAAGCCGCAAAAATTCAATCCCCACATCTGCGAAAATTATTTGCAGAAAGAGTGGAATTTCCCCCGTCTCTTTCGGTCCAAAAAAATCAAGGGCCTTTGGCAAAAACTCCGGATGCTTCGAAAGCAAATACCAAAAAGGAAGTAAAAATAAGCTTAACAAAACACCTGACAAACGGATCCACCTTACAAGCGTACCGATTAAAGGAGCTTGTCGGTATTCTTCTGCATGCTGCAAATGGTGAAAAATTGTTGTTGGCACGATAATAGCAGATGGAGATGTATCTACAACAACGACGATATGTCCTTCCAACAAATGAGCGGCTGCAATATCGGGTCTTTCCGTATATCGCACAAATGGCAATGGATGGAATCCTTGTTTAAACAGCCATTCTTCCAGTGCTTTATCAGTCATGGTAAAGCCATCGTGCTTTATTTGGTTTAGCCTATCTCTGATTTGCTTTAAATTATCCTCATTTGCAATGCCTTTGATATAAGAAATTGCAATGTCTGTTTGACCTAAAGTTGATACTTGATGTAGTTCAAACTTTAGATCTGGATCCCGAATTCTTCTTCGAATAAGTGCAGTATTTTGCACGATATTTTCCGTAAATCCATCCCTTGAACCCCTAACCACTTTTTCGTTGTCCGGTTCTTCGGGATTTCTTCCTGGATAGGACCGGACATCAATAGTATAAACAGAGCCATTTTTTAAGATGAAAGTTACTTGTCCACTGAGTAACGCTACTAGCCATTTCTCTTTAGAATCGTACTGGGTAATCGAATAATATGGAAAATAATGTTCAATAATATTATTTTCGTCGACTGTCCCTTCTTGTATTTCAATCTGCGCATTCGTAAGTAATTCTGTCAGAACCATGCCATCGACTAACCCATTTATATACACAAGGAGTACAGGAAACTCATACAAATGCGTATGCAATGTACCAAAATCGTACGATTCGTTTACACCGAATTTTTCTTTTAAATACGATTCTGCTTCTGACATACTTGAAAATAAAGGTTTCGTTTCAATCACCTATCTTTTGCTTTTGATTGCTCTTCAAAGCCAGCTGGTACTAGCCATAACTTAAGCTGGCTTAATATTTTCTTCTCGAGTCGTGATACTTGTACTTGCGAAATACCGAGTCGCTCGGCAATATCACTCTGTGTACAGTCTAGGTAATATCGCAAATAAATAATCATTTGTTCTCGTTTATCTAATTTTTCCACTAGCTCTCTCAGTGGAATATGGTCAAATGACTTCTCCGAGCGTTCATCTTTCATTTGATCCATTAATGTAAGTGCATCTCCACTATCATTTTCATACAACTGCTCTTGTAAGGATGCAGGATCTCTTAATGCATCGGTAGCCATGACAATTTCTTCTCTCGATACTTCTAAAATACCTGCTAGTTCAAGAATCGTTGGTTGACGTTCATGCTTTTTCAGAAAATCATCTGTTGCATGACGAATTTTAAAATTTAACTCCCTTATAGAACGACTGATCTTCACCATTCCATCATCTCTTAAAAACCGCTGAATTTCTCCAATAATCATAGGAACTGCATACGTAGAAAACTTTACTTCATACGCCAAATCAAATTTATCCACTGATTTCATCAGGCCGATACAACCAATTTGAAACAAATCCTCTAAATCAGCTCCACGTGAAGCAAAGCGCTGCACGATTGACCAAACTAACCGAGTATTCCCTTCAATCATTTGCTGTCTTGCCTGTTTATCACCAGCTTGTGATAATGCGATGAGTTCTCTCATTTTTTCTTGGGTTAATAAAGCCGATGTCGTCTTATTGTTCATCATTAGACAATCCTGCTAGATTCTTGAATTGGCACAAATCGCTTCGTAATAGTTACAGTCGTCCCCCTATCAGGAATTGAGTAAATTTCCACATCGTCACTGAAGCTTTCCATAATGGTGAACCCCATTCCAGAACGCTCCTGCTCCGGTTTTGTTGTAAAAAGTGGCTCCCGAGCTTGACTTACATCTCGAATTCCGCGTCCATAATCCACAATGGATACAATAATTTCTCTATCTATCCGTTGTGCATGAATTTCTATTTTTCCTACTCCATCCTCTTCATATCCATGTACAATGGCATTCGTTACCGCTTCAGAAATAACTGTTTTAAATTCGGATAACTCCTCGATTGTCGGATCAATTGCTGCGATAAAACTGGACATTACCATTCTCGCTAATGCTTCATTCTCACTTTTTGCTATAAAAGATAGTGTGATCTCATTGTCCATAAACAATTCCCCCTAACTTTGACATAATTTCAATTTCTGATTCGTTATAAATGTAGGGACTTAATCCTGCAAACTGAAAAATTTTCTTCATCGTCGGTGACGGATTGACGATGATAGTTTGTCCTTCGATTGGCGCAAGCTCACGCATTCTTCCAAGAATAAGCCCTATGCCTGAACTATCCATAAAATTTAAATCTTTTAAATTCCAAACTAATACTTTAATAGACCCATTTTTAATCAGTGGCACTATTTCATTGCGAATATCTGTCGTACTATGATGATCTAATTCACCTTTTAATCGAATAATAATAATTTCTTCTCCAACTCTTTCAACTTCATGAATCATAAAATCGCCTCCTCTAATAGCGCAATTCTACATGAACAGATGTTATTCCTTGCGCTTGACAAAAGTAGAAGAAATGATATCTTATTAGTCGATTTTCGACAAAGGGCTGCTCCTTATAAGTATGGGAAGGTTTCCTATTTTTTAATCAAAAAATAGGCATCTCGTAAAAGTTTTTATAAACCTTTCCGTGATGCCTATTTGATTACGTAAATATTGGGTGAACATAGACTATTATTTGTGAGCGTGTATGTTCTTAACGGGCGACGTATTCGCACATATATCTTCGCCATACGTGCAATAAAATACAGCAACCGAGCATTAAAATAACATGTGATCATACGAACATCTTATCCGCTCCTAAATCTCTCCTACTCGAGCAATAAACTTCAGCATCCGCGAAATTAAAAAACATGCGAGCATTCGACTGCCGTATCCGCTCCTAAATCTCTCTTATACGAGCAATAATCTTCAGCATCCGAGCATTAAAAAATCATGCGAGCATTCGACTGCTGTATCCGCTCATATATCTCTCCTATCCGAGCATAAAAAAACACTCGAGCATTAGAACACCATATCCGCTCATATTTCTCTCCTATCCGAGCAATAAAATCCTGCATCCGCGCATTATAAGAACACGCGAGCATAGAAAGCCCTCTACACACAAAAAAGCAGCCAAATTTAGACGTTTGGCTGCTTTCCTCACAAGTATTACATGATTTTCAATATAGACTGATTTTTCACTGGTTGAGCATCCGAAATCGAATAAGCTTCCTCGATCAATCGAACTGACTCTTCCACCGCATCTTTGTTAGAATACAGAACTGCTAGTGTATCGCCTTTTTTAACTGATTGCCCATTAAGTGCTACCAATTTAACCCCAGCGTCAAAATCTAATACATCCGCTTTTGTTAAACGACCTGCTCCTACTAAAAGTGAAGCTTTTCCGATTAATTCTGCATCAATCAAGCTAATATACCCATCTTTGGCAGCTTTCACTTCGATCTCATGTTTTGTAGTTTTCGCATGAACATCCGAAGCATCTCCGCCTTGAGCAGTAATAAATTCTTCCAATTTCGCTAGTGCAGCACCCTTAGAAAGTGTTTCTAACACTTTTTGCTCTGCAACTTCATCACTCACATCCGTCGCAAGTTGATACATTTTAGAAGAAATCGCAATCGTCACATCCAACAAGCCTTGTTCACTCGTTTTATAATCGCTAAGGAAATCATAAGCTTCCGCTACTTCTAGCTTATTACCGATATTATGACCAAGCGGCTGATTCATATCAGTGATAACAACTGCTACTTTTCTACCTAAACTTTCACCGATTTGAATCATCGTTTTAGCTAACTCGGAGGCATGTTCTAAATCTTTCATAAATGCGCCTTTACCACATTTTACGTCAAGCACGATCCCATCCGCACCACTCGCTATTTTCTTACTCATAATGGAAGAAGCGATTAATGGAATGCTGTCGACTGTTCCTGTCACATCACGTAAAGCGTACAATTTTTTATCTGCTGGCGTTAAATTACCCGATTGACCGACAATCGCAATTTTATGTTCATTTACTTGTTTAATAAATTCATCCGCTTCCAACTCTACATGAAAGCCATCAATCGATTCTAGCTTATCAACTGTGCCTCCAGTAATTCCAAGACCTCTACCACTCATTTTAGCAATAGGAATATCTAGGGATGCTAAAATAGGCGCGACAAGTAAACTTACTTTATCGCCAATCCCACCTGTGCTATGCTTATCCACTTTAAATCCTTCAATACTGGAAAGATCAATAACATCGCCTGATTCCACCATTGCCTTCGTTAACCAAGCTGTCTCATTTTCATCCATACCATTGATGAGAATGGCCATAAGCATCGAACTCATCTGATAATCTGGCACCTCATCTTTAGTATATTTCGTGATCATATAGTTTATTTCTTCTTCTGTAAGTGAATTGTTGCGTTTTTTCTTATCTATTAATTCAAGCATATTCATGTGTTTTCCCGCCTTAACATTTATTTTAATAAAGATAAAAAGCTTTCGCCAAATGCAGTTTTAGCAACGCCAAAGTTTTCAGCAATCGTTGCACCAATATCCGCAAATGTCATGCGGATTGGAAGCTCTTTCATTTCTTTTAATGCCGGAGAATAAACAGTTAACGGAACAAATTCACGTGTATGATCCGTACCTGGCATTGTTGGATCATTCCCATGGTCCGCAGTTATGATAAGTAAATCTTCCTCGGTTAACTGGGGCAATACTTCTTTTAAACGTGCATCGAATTCTTCTAACGCTTTCCCATATCCAATTGGATCACGACGGTGTCCAAAAGAAGCATCAAAATCTACTAAATTTAAGAAACTAATGCCAGTAAAATCTTTATCTAATGTCGCGATAAATTTATCCATACCGTCCATATTGTCCGTTGTACGTTCCGTAGCAGTAATTCCTTCTGCATTAAAAATGTCATAAATTTTACCGATTGCCAAGACATCTAATCCTGCATCCTGTAATTCATTCATCGCTGTACGGCCAAAAGGTTTTAAAGCATAATCATGTCGATTCGACGTTCTAGCAAAATTTCCAGGCTGTCCGATAAATGGACGTGCAATCACTCGACCGACTAAAAATTCCTCAGAAAGCGTCAATTCTCTTGCCACTTCACAAATATGATAAAGTTCATCTAAAGGAACAATTTCTTCGTGTGCAGCAATTTGTAAAACAGGATCTGCTGAAGTGTAAACGATTATTGCGCCTGTTTTCATATGTTCTTCGCCTAGTTCATCTAAAATAGCTGTACCACTCGCTGGTTTATTACCAATTACTTTCCGACCTATTTTTTCTTCTAAAGCGGTGATTAATTCTTGCGGGAATCCATTTGGGTAGACTTTAAAAGGCTTATCAATATTCAGCCCCATAATCTCCCAATGTCCTGTCATCGTATCTTTCCCCACAGAGGCTTCTTGCATTTTTCCAAAATATGCAGTTGGCTGTTCTACTCGTTCAATCCCTTGAATTCTATCGATATTGCCAAGTCCAAGCTTTTGCATCTCCGGCATGTGAAGGCCATTCATTTTCTCTGCAATATGCCCTAAAGTATGTGATCCTACATCTCCGAAAGCAGCGGCATCAGGTGCCTCGCCGATACCAACGGAGTCCATTACGATAACATGAATACGTTTGAATTTGCTCATTTTTTTGCCTCCTACTATTTTCTTCTAGTTTACCAAAAATTTCAGGAATGTACAGGTCAGACCTCTGACTTATTTTATTATTTGTTGTGTACCTATTATAACAATATTTGTATATAAAACGAAATAAACAGCCAGCCCCCAGTAAAATAAAATACCGGAAACTAGCTGTAATATAAAATTACTCTCTTAAAAAGGGATAATTTCGCTAATCGTTTGCATAGACTAAACTACTAAAAGAGAATGATTTCTTTTTATGCATGATGTACTGTCAAACTTTCTTCGTTGACTTGCTGACGCGTCAAGTGATACATCATTTCTGCGACAGCAACAGTATTCAAATCTAAGGCTTTAAATATATTTTCATAAGTGATTGTTCCTAAATTTACAGACCCCCCTCTGCTCTAGTAACTGTTTTCAATTCAACACTTGCTTTTTCAGCAAGTTCTTTTTGAGTCCATCCTTTTTTCATTCTATTTTAAAAAATGATCTTGCCATATACAGCACCTATACCATTTAACTGTTCTTCTACTTCTTGATCGTTGTCCACTGGTTTTTTTGTATTTAACAAGTTTTTGGGTGCTTTTTTCCCATTATTCCTCTCCCTCAAGGTATAATTTTGGGTCTTCTATTATCCTTTGAAACATTTCATACTGTAGGGCATTCCCTCTTTATGTAGTAAATGCTATTTTTTTTGGTTCCATGGATTAAGTCATATTCATGCGCTAGAAACAATTCTGAGGATTTAGTATAGAATTTAAGAGTTTAATAAACTTCCTTTGACATAAACAATGAATTCCAACTCATATATTGTCAGTGGAGAGAATAATTATTATTGGCTAATAATGGGGGATGTAGTTGAATAATCAAGATGATTTTCTATTATTTTTACAAGTAGGCACTGGTCTGTTTTGGATAATTACATACATACTCATTATAAAACGTGGATTTCAAGATAAGAAATATGGAATGCCTATGGTAGCAATTTGTGCAAATATATCATGGGAATTTATCTTCTTATTTATCTATCCGCCAGATGATCCGCAAAGATTAATCACGAGCATTTGGTTCGTACTGGACATTATTATTTTAATTCAATTTATAATCTTTGGTCGTCAGGAATTCAAAAAATATATTTCAGCAAGGTTTTTCTATTTATCTTTTTTCCTAACACTTGGAGTAAGCTTCCTAATTATTATTGCTATGACAGTTGAATTCCATGATGTTGAAGGGAAATATGCTGCTTTTGCACAAAATTTAATGATGTCCGGACTGTTTATCTCGTTATTATTAAAAAGAGGTAATTCGAGCGGTCAATCTATATCCATTGCAGTTTTTAAAATGCTAGGAACCCTATTAGCTTCTATTGCATTCTTTCTATATTTTAGAACGCATCTGATTACGATGATCTCTATAGCTACTTTAATTTATGATTTGATTTATATTGTTCTTTTATATAAGTTTATAAAAAAAGAGCATAAGAGTGGCAAGGTTCTCCTTAAGTTTTAAAGTGGAGAACCTTGCACTCAAATTTTAGACAGAACTCAAGCCCGTGGATGAAACTGTTTATAAACCTCTTTCAAACGTTTTTTGCTTACATGCGTGTAAATTTGTGTAGTAGAAATATCGGAATGCCCTAGCATTTCTTGAACCGCACGTAAATCCGCCCCATTTTCGATAAGATGGGTGGCAAATGAATGTCTAAGTACATGTGGTGTAATATCCTTTTGAATACCTGCACTCAGCACATGCTTATTTAATAGCTTCCAAATACCTTGCCTAGTTAATCGTTTACCTCGTTGGCTTATAAAAATTGCATCTGTTCGTTCCGCTTGTTTTAATAACTTCGGTCTTGCTTCCTCTAAATACCTCTCACAAGCACGGATTGCCGCACCGCCAAGCGGAATAATTCGTTCTTTACCACCTTTACCAAATACTCTTACAAATCCCATCGTTAAATGTAAGTCTTCTAAATCTAAATTTAGACATTCGCTTATCCGCATACCACTTGCATACATTAACTCAAACATCGCCAAATCACGAACTCCTTGAGGCTTGGACAAATCGATACTGTCCAATAACTTCGTTAGCTCTTCTACAGATAAAAAATTTGGCAGCTTTTGTTCGATTTGAGGTAGCTCTAAGTGAATTGTTGGATCTTTAGTTGTCACTTTTTCCCGTAGTAAAAACTGATGGAATGATCGGATGGAGGAAATATGTCTTGCAATCGTGCGTGCAGACTTCCCTTCTTCTTTTAATTTTCGTAGGTGAACTAAAATATGTTGTCGCTCAACAAGGTCTAAATTATGTAATTGTTGCGTTTCCAATACGGACCGTATGTAATCGACTAAATCTTTTTTATAAGATACTAATGTGTTTTCCGCAAGCTGGCGCTCAATTCGTAAAAAATGTATATAATCTTCTAAATGCACTAATCCGTTTTTCAAAAAAGAACCTCCCTATGAAAAAAAGGACAGCATATGCTATCCTTTTTTCGGTTATTTATCTTGGCAGCGATGACATACTCCGTGAAACGTTAATCGATGGTCTTTTATTTTAAAGTTCCATTTATTTTCCACAATTGCTTCCACGTCTTCTAGTAAGTCTTCTTGAATTTCGTCTACAGCACCACATTCGATACATACTAAGTGATGATGGAAATGTGCTGCTCCTTCTTGTCTTAAATCGTATCGGGAAACACCATCTCCAAATTGAATTTTGTCGACGACATTCAATTCATTCAATAATTCAAGTGTTCGATACACGGTTGCAAGTCCAATATCTGGTGATTTCTCTCTTACTAATAAAAATACATCTTCCGCACTTAAATGGTCTTCTTCGTTTTCAAGCAAAACACGAACAGTCGATTCTCGCTGCGGCGTCAGTTTATAGCCCGCACCAGATAATTGTTTTTTAATACGATCAATACGGCTTTCCATATGACGCCCCCCTAAACTTCTTTCATTATACCAAAAAATGAATTCTCATTACAAGACATTCACTTAATAATAATTATTAAAAGGTACTAATTATTAAATAATATAAATGGTATAAAGAAGAACTCTATAATAATAACAATTATATAGAAGGAAAGCGAGAATACATTGACCCGGTTTGCAAGCGCTAGAAGAAGTAAACAATAGATGAGTTGAAATGGGAACCACCAAAACACATAAGGAAATGTAGATTCCTGTGTTTGAAGCAAGTAACTAGAGGCAAACCCGTAAAACGTAATGCGAAAAGCACAAAGAATCAAGATGAGCTTGCGCAAATAACGATGCTGATAAAACAAAAAGAATACAACAGCAATCATGATATGCGGGAAAATAGTTTCCAGAAAAGTAGGCTGTTCTAATAATAGAACACGTGCGTCCAGGAGATTAATAATCCATTGCTGCTGTTCTGGTGTGCTTTTTTCAAAGAGATATAAACCACCGATAAAGCTAAAAACGAGTACGCATAGTGAAATGAGAATAGTATAAGACTGGTTCAAGTTGGAACACCTCCCTATCTACTCTCATCATATGCTTGTACCACGATTAAAGATGTCTACTTTAGGTAGTTTTTTACCCAAAGAAATGCAAAAGCAGTCTTCGCATCATATATTTCTTTTCTATCAATCATAGATTCCATTTCGTTCAATGACACATGCATCAATTCGACAAATTCATCTTCATCCATATCTACTTTTTCTTCCAGTTCCACAATATTTTCAGCTAAGTAAAGATGGATAATTTCATCAGCAAATCCTGGAGATGTGGCAAATGATTGAATATATTGCAGCTTGTCTGTCGTATAGCCTGTCTCTTCTTCTAGTTCCCTTAAAGCCGTTAATTCTGGCGCTTCGTTGGGCTCGATTTTTCCAGCAGGTATTTCAATAATGGAACGTTCTAAAGCTTTTCGATATTGTTCGACTAAAATAATTTTTTTATCTTCTGTAATCGCAATAACTGCAACTGCTCCTGGATGCTTCACTATTTCTCTTTTACCAGTTTGACCATTCGGTAATTCTACGTCATCTACTTGTAAAGTGATGATTCTACCTTTAAACTTTTGTTCTGTTTGAATAGTTTTTTCCTCGAATTTTTTCATTTTTTCATTTCCTTTCATTTGAAACTGTCTTGCTCTCATTGTACCATGAAGAAAAGGACGTGATACAATATGAAAAAAAGACAATTAGGGAATAGTAAAATTCTCGTTTCGGAAATAGGCTTTGGTTGTATGTCACTACCAACAGGCCAACAAGAAGCAGAGAAAATTATACAAGTTGCCCTCGAACACGGCATCAATTATTTCGATACCGCAGATTTATACAATCACGGAGAAAATGAAAAAATTGTAGGAAATGCGCTTAAAAATAATCGTGAGCGGATCATTTTAGCAACAAAGGTCGGCAATCGCATGAACGAAAACGGAGACGGATGGTCATGGGATCCATCGAAAAAGTGGATTACAACTGCTATCCACGAATCTTTAAAACGACTGCAAACCGATTATATTGACGTATACCAATTGCACGGCGGCACAATGGAAGACGATACAGATGAAGTAATCGATACGATGGAAACACTGAAAAAAGAAGGCCTTATACGAGAATATGGCATTTCTTCTATCCGACCGAATGTAATCGATCGCTTTCTAAAGAATAGTAATGCCGTTTCTGTCATGATGCAATATAGTTTACTAGATAGAAGACCAGAAGAATGGTTGCCACTACTTGAGGAACACCAAGTTTCCTTACTTACTCGAGGCACGCTTGCGAAAGGATTATTAACTGCAGAAGGACTTGAACGGGCTAATAAAACAGGTGAATATCTGACCTATTCCAGTGAGGAATTGCTGAAAACCATTAAACAGTTAGAAGCATTGGATGCACCAATCAATGCAATTGCACTTCACCATGTCCTCAAGCAAAAAGACACTGGATCAATGATAATTGGTGCAAGTAGCATAGAGCAGCTTTTAGAAACGCTGGAAGCTTACAATACGGAAGTTTCTGAGGATGTTTTAGTAAAAGCACGAGATATTACTAAACAAGATGTATATACAGAGCATCGAGCTTAACGACATAAAACCCGCTGAACTTGGAGTTCAGCGGGTTTTATCTGGTTATCAGGGTGATCTTGCGATTTGGAGAGTCTATCTTGCGATTTTTGAGTGGTATCTTGCGATTTGACCCTGGTATTTTGCGATTCGAAGAGCCTATTTTGCGATTTGCAGGTAGTATCTTGCGATTCAAAAAAAGCTACCTCGTATTCAGCTGTTCAATAAGCTTTGAAAGCTCCCCTAAATCCTCCACTACAAAATCCGTCTCAAAAGTGTCCCATTGAAAATCTTTCTTCCAAATACCTTTCATTCCTACCGATTGCGAAGCCCTCACATCATTATCGGGATGATCACCGATAAAAACACTTTGAGAAGCAGCCACATTCAGCCTCTCTAATGCCCTCTCAAAAATTATAGGATCCGGTTTCTTAATCCCTTCCGTTTCGGATACTAAAATTACGTCAAAATACTTTTCAATCCCTAAAGCTATAATATTGTCCATTTGAAATTGTCCGAACCCATTCGTAATCATTCCTAAAACAAAACCATTTGTTTTCAGCTCTTTCAACATACGATGGAGATTTGAAAAAGGTACACAATGATGCTTAAATTCACTTATGTAATCTTGTAGCAAGTACTCCCAATCTATTTCTAATTTATATTCATACACTAATTGTTGATACACTTTATCTTTCCACACATATCCTCGACAATCTAACTCTATGAATCTATTCATATACTCCTTTTTAGGTATATGCCCTACATAATTACTTATTCGTTCGTATTGATTATCAATAAATTTCTTTACAGATGCATCTCGGTCAAGTAAAGTCCCATCCAAATCAAATAACACCGCTTGAATCATTAATCTATCCCCTTTCCTAATTAATCAACCCCATAAAGTTAGCGCAAATCCATAAATAATAATGATCATAAATAACATTTCACACAATGTATAAATATACTCCTTGCGATTAGTTGCATATTTCCACTCCATCAAAGCACGTACTAATGCATCCAAAACAAAAAAGATTATTATAACTCCCAGAAAGTACCAAGGACTATTTGCTAATTCAGGATTTTCAAACTTCCACATATTGAAAGCGATGATTATTACTAGAAATGAAATACTTATTATTTCACCATTTTTTTTATGGAGATCATTTACATATCTATTAGAAAATATACTTTTCTTCTCTACTTTTAGAACTTTTGTCATGATTTTATTGAAAATAAACATCAATACAAAAATAGAAAATACAAACAGACCAATCTTAATCCATACCATCTAAAATCCCCTTCCTTTAGTGGTAGTTATTTCTATTTATTTTTCAGTTTAGCATAAAACTCTTATGATAATTCTAATTTTTCAAATTCCTCAAATGTATAATAAGATATACTTAAGCTAGAAGGTATTATACCGGATGGGTAATAAGGTGTGTTCCAATTGGTTACAAAAGTAAGCCGTTGGGGAAAAAGTTTAGGCATCCGAATCCCAAAGTCAATTGCAGAAAGGTTAGGCATAAAAGAAGGAACTGAGTTAAATATATATGTAGATTAACACAGGATTACATTAGAACCCGTGAAAACTTGATATACGCTAGAGGGATTAGTTTCGCAAATAACAGAAGAAAACAGACATTCATCGGTTGATACTGGAGAACAGATGGGAGAAGAATTAATTTGAGTTTTATTCCATAAAGAGAAGTCAAAGTAGATTAAAATTTAATCCGCGATAAGTCTGTGAACAGTCGTGTCAATCGTTATCTCCCAAAAGTGGCAACAGGGTTGATTATCGGTAAGCATGGATATAAAAGCAAGATCAGTAAAATTAAAAGAAACACTATCTAGCAACAAAGATTTAGGAATTGTTATCGAAGAATGCTTGGCAAAAATTTAAACATTAGTAAATTAACACCCCCTGAAAAAAATTTCAGGGGGTGTTAGATGTAATTATACTTTTCGAACAACGATTTCTTCATCCACAACATCTACATGGACCTTCTCAATATGATCTTCTTCCAAAATAAGATCTGTTAATGGATCTTCAATTTTGTCTTGAATCACTCTACGAAGTGGTCGAGCACCGAACCGTTTGTCGTAACCCAGTTTAACCAATGCATGTTTTGCTTCGGACGAAATAGTTATTTCCATATTATTTTCCGCAATCGTTTCTTGTAAATCTTTAAGCATCAAGTCTACGATTGACAGTAAATTTTCTTCTGTTAGTTCATTAAATGCGATAATCGCATCGAAACGGTTAAGAAATTCAGGTTTGAAATAAGCACCTAGAGTTTCAAGCATGTTGACCGATTCATGTACTGCTTGATTGAACCCGACACTTACTTTTTTGTCGCCTGTTCCAGCATTACTTGTCATAATGATAACCGTATCTTTGAAACTGACTGTTCGGCCTTGTGAATCCGTTAATCTACCGTCTTCCATTATTTGCAGGAACATATTTTGCACATCTGGATGTGCCTTTTCTATTTCATCCAGCAGTAAAATGGAATATGGATTACGTCGAACATGTTCTGTCATTTGTCCTGCTTCCTCATGGCCTACATAACCTGGTGGGGAACCAATAATTTTAGACACCGAATGCTTCTCCATATATTCACTCATATCGAGACGGATCAGCGTATCGCGTGAACCAAAAAGTTCCTCTGCTAAGACTTTAGTAATTTCCGTTTTACCGACACCTGTTGGACCGACAAATAAGAATGAGCCGATTGGGCGATCTTTCGATTTGAGTCCTGCACGGCTACGACGGATAGCTTTGGCAATTTTGTCTACCGCACCTTCTTGGCCAATCACTTTCTTACCAAGACTTTCTGCAATACCTTTCATTTTCGCTTGTTCTGCAGCTTGTAGTTTCGTCACAGGAATTCCTGTTTTTTCTTCGACGATTAATTCGATATCTGCAACTGTCACTTCTACTTGAGGAGTGTCTCCATTTTGAGTTGCTTGCTCTAACTGTTTACGCAATTGGATTTCCTCCATACGTAAATTTGCTGCTCTCTCGTAGTCTTCTTTTTCTGCAGCTTTTTCTTTTTGTTCTATTACTTCGTTAAGACGAGTGTTGATTGAATCTGAATCAGCTATCGTATGGGTTAAGTTTAAGCGTGCACCTACTTCATCCATCAAGTCGATTGCTTTGTCTGGTAAAAATCGATTTTGAATATAACGTTGCGACAAAGTAACAAAAGCTTGTATCGCTTCATCCGAATAGCGCACTCCATGGTAGTTCTCATAACGATCCTTAATGCCATTTAAAATATGAATCGCATCTTCAGTAGTCGGTTCCTTCACAATAATTGGTTGGAAGCGACGTTCTAGAGCAGCATCTTTTTCGATCTGACGATATTCTTTCAACGTAGTTGCTCCGATTAACTGCATTTCTCCACGTGCTAAAGCTGGTTTCAAAATATTCCCAGCATCCATTTTTGAACCTTCTGCCGTTCCTGCTCCTACTAGTAAATGAATTTCATCGACGAAGAGAATAACGTCTTTCCGCGTTTGAAGCTCTTCGATCAATTGTTTCATGCGTTCTTCGAATTGCCCACGAATCCCAGTGTTTGTTACTAGGGATGCGACATCTAGCAAGTACACTTGTTTATTCATTAATTTCACTGGTACATCGCCTTCGTGGATTTTCACAGCAAGCCCCTCGGCAATGGCTGTTTTACCAACACCAGGCTCTCCGATTAAGACCGGATTATTTTTATTTCTTCTATTTAACGTTTCGATCACACGTTTTACTTCTTGGTCACGTCCGATGACTGGATCGATTCTGCCTTCCTTCGCATCGTTTGATATATTCTTCCCAAGTTGGTCTAACAAACTATTGCCTTGCTGATTATCTGCCTGTCTTGTTTTTGTTCGTGCCTGATGACCACCATTTGATTGGAAAAACTGTTGTGCATCACTGCTAAATGACGGCATTTTCCCTGCAGTCAATTGCGATTGAATATCTTCAAAACAAGTATGACATAGGTGCATTTGCATTCCTTGATGATTTATCTGTACTTTCAAGCTCATCGTTGCGTCGTTTTTACCACAATGTTGACATTTCATATATATTTCCTCCCATATAATCATTTGACTTTGACTATCTTTAACCTTTGTCTTTAGTATACACTGACCTTTTTTGACTTTCAAATAGTTTGCTTGGGTATATAAATTACCAAACATGAAATAATAACTATTAAAAAACTGCCCAGAAATCTAATAAACAGATTTCTGGGCAGTAATTGTACTGCTATTAAAACTTCGAACCACCATATCCATACTCATCCAGTAGTTCTTCAAACGTTTTATTTTTTTCTTTTTGCTTTTTTTCAAAAGCTAGCTGTGCTTGTCTTNCTGCTACTAGCTGTTTCTTTGTTTCTTTTAATTTATCCAGCACATCGGAAGAAAGCTGATCGAATAGACCGTTTCCTTCTTCTTTTTTTGCTGCTGGCTTTACTTGTTGCTTTTGCTTTTTCTTAGCCATTTGGTTCACCTTCTTATATTAACGTTTAACGATTGTCGCTACTCCTTGGCCTCCGCCGATGCACAGTGTTGCAAGACCTGTTTTCGCATCTTGTTTTTCCATTTCATGAAGTAAAGTGACGAAAATACGTGCGCCACTTGCTCCGATTGGGTGACCAAGCGCGATAGCTCCACCATTTACATTTAGTTTATCATGATTAAAAGCTAATTCTCTATCAACTGCAATCGATTGTGCTGCAAATGCTTCATTTGCTTCGATTAAATCAATATCGGAAAGCTCGATTTGCGATTTATTTAACACTTTTTTCACAGCTTCCACTGGTCCGATTCCCATGATACTTGGATCTACTCCTGCCGATGCATTCGCTACAATGGTCGCTAGTGGTTTTAACCCTAACTCGTCCGCTTTTGCTTTTGACATCACCACTACAGCAGCTGCTCCGTCATTAATACCTGAAGCGTTACCTGCAGTTACAGATCCATCCTTTTTAAATGCTGGACGAAGCGTACTTAATTTTTCCTGATTAGAACCTTTTTTCGGATATTCATCCGTATCAAAAATGATCGGATCTCCTTTACGCTGTGGAATTTCTACAGGCACGATTTCATCCGCAAATTTCCCTTCTTCTATTGCACTTACAGCACGAGCTTGTGATCTTGCAGAAAAAGCATCTTGCTCTTCTCTTGTAATACTATATTGATCGCATAAATTTTCTGCTGTAACTCCCATATGATAGTCATTAAATGCACACCATAAGCCGTCAGAAATCATGCTGTCTACCACTTTTTGATCACCCATACGGAAACCATCTCGTGCATTTTTCAAGAGATAAGGAGCTTGGCTCATGTTTTCCATACCACCAGCCACGATTATGTCCGCATCTCCTGCAATGATTGCTTGAGTAGCAAGGTGGATTGCTTTTAGACCAGATCCACATACTTTGTTAATCGTAAGAGCCGACACTGCTACTGGTAATCCAGCTTGGATGGAAGCTTGTCTTGCTGGGTTTTGTCCCAAACCTGCTTGAAGTACATTCCCCATGATTACTTCATCTACAGCATCTTTACTTACGCCAGCTTTTTCTAACGCTTTGTCAATGACGATGGCACCTAATTTTGTTGCTGGTACATCTTTTAATGCACCTTGGAATGAACCAATTGCCGTTCTAACTGCACTTACGATAACTACTTCGTTTGTCACTTTTATTTCCTCCTCATTTTCCCCTATATTTTGTTCCCCAATTTCCACTACCTTCTTATTCTACTAAAAATCTTAAAAAGTTGCTTGTTTTAACTACGATTCTTACAATAGAATGGTAGGTATACATATGTATAGTTTACCAAAGAAGGGGACAATTATCGAGATTGAAATGGGAGTCAGCTGGAAACGTAAAATATTCATAAAACAACTGTAAAAAGTATGCATGAACTCCTACCAATTGTGGAAAAATTATTAGAAGAAAAAAATTTCGTACGAGCAATTTATTTAAATAGTTGTCCTTTTACTATTGGTAACCCAGAAAATGTAACAACCTTAAATATTGTGAATATGCTAAGACATAAGAGTATTGTCGAGAATACGAAATAAATAGGAGTGGAGGCTATGAAAAAAAGAGTAATCGTTTGGACGAGTATTTTTACGAGTGTCGTCACAGCGATCACCACTGTTTTCGGATTTCTTGTTACAAACAAGCTGATGTATATGAAGAAAAAAGAAAATGACTTCATATTAAACCGCGAAGTTACATCGAAACGGTTTGATGAGGCTTGGTTTCGTGCGGTGAACAAAACAGAGCAGTGGATCGAGTCAATAAATGGGTATTCCTTAAAGGCCATCTTTGTAGAGCCATTAGAAACAAAAAACTACGTTATTATTTGTCATGGAGTAACCGAAAACAAAATAAATTCCCTTCGTTTTGTACGGATGTTTGAACGACTAGGCTTCAACAGCGTCGTCTATGACCATCGAAGACATGGAGATTCTGGTGGGAAAACAACAAGCTTTGGTTTTTATGAAAAGATTGATCTGCAGTCTATTGTAGAAGTAGTCCGAGAGCGGGCAGGAGAAAATGCGGTTATCGGCATTCATGGTGAATCAATGGGAGCAGCAACTATGCTACTATATGCCGGTTCTATAAAAGATGACGCAGATTTCTATATTTCCGATTGTGCTTTTTCTAATTTTGAGGAGCAGGTGTCACACATCATCAAAAAGTCAACTCCTCTTCGCACGGGACTTGCCATTCGATTTGCGAATCTATTCTTAAAAATGCGAGATGGTTACACATTAAATCTTATATCGCCAATTGATGTAGTAGATAAGATTGAGAAACCAGTGCTATTTATTCATAGTTTGCAGGACGATTTTATACTGCCAAAAATGACCGAGGAATTATTTGAACAGAAAAAAGGACCTAAAACATTAAAGCTGTTTGATATTGGATTGCATGCAAAATCATTTAATGAAAATAGCGAAGAATATGAACAAGTAGTTGCGGACTTTTTATTAGAAAACAGGCTATTGAATAAGTAAAAAGCACTCGTGGAAGAGTGCTTTTATTTGTTTTGCATTTTATTCATTTGGTTCATCATTTGTTTTACTTGTTTTTCAGAAGGCTTACGTCCCATCTGTGCCATCATCATTCGAAGCATTTGTTCATTGATAGGTGGGTTTTCTTTTAAGTATTTCATCATATATTGACGTGCTGCAAAGAAACCGATTGCCGCACCAGCGATTAACGCAACGATTACAATAATAATCCATATCCAAGTTTGCATATTTTCTCCTCCTTTACGTTCTTGTCTACGTGTACAAGACACCACTGAAAATTATACTATATATTCCCTATGCATTCTATATAAATTAAAAGAAAAAAGCAATTCGAATACTAATAACGACAAGTATTCGAACTGCTTTTATAGATTTCTTATTTTTGAAGTAAGTTTTTCATTTTCGAAACAACGTTTTCTACAGAGAAACCATATTCTTTCATCACAATTTCCCCTGGAGCACTAGCACCAAATTGATCAATTGCAATGACGTCTCCTTCAAATCCAACATAACGATGCCAGCCAAGAGATGATCCCATTTCAATTGCTAATCTTTTCGTTAAATGAGATGGCAATACAGATTGTTTGTAAGCTGCATCTTGTTTCTCAAATAGATCCCATGATGGCATCGAAACTACGGAAACTTGAATACCTTCATTAGCAAGAGCCGTCTGTGCTTCTACTGCAAGACTTACCTCTGAACCTGTAGCAAGTAGAATTGCTTCTGCATTTTCATTTGGTGAAATGACATATGCACCTTTAGCAACACCTTCACTTGCTTGTTCAACAGAACCTTTTAGTGTAGGCAAGTTTTGACGAGATAACACAAGTACTGTCGGATGATCTTTCGCAGATACAGCAAGTTTCCACGCTTCTGCTGTTTCGTTTGCATCAGCAGGACGAACGACTGACAGACCTGGCATTGCGCGTAACGACGCTAAATGCTCAATTGGTTCATGGGTTGGTCCGTCTTCTCCCACGGCAATACTATCATGTGTAAATACATAAGATACTGGTAATCCCATAAGAGCGGATAAACGAATCGCTGGACGCACGTAATCACTAAATACGAAGAATGTACCACCGAATACGTTTAAGCCACCATGAAGTGCCATACCGTTTAATGCAGCACCCATCGCAAATTCACGAACACCGAACCAAATATTTTTGCCTGCATAATTCTCTGCCGCAAAATCTCCAGCATTTTTCATCGTTGTTTTGTTGGAACCTGCTAAATCTGCACTTCCTCCAAAGAATGAAGGTAGATTTTGAGCAAGCGCGTTAATTGCATCTCCAGAAGCAGAACGAGTCGCATGAGATGAACCTTCTTCATAAGATTTCAAGGCATCCGCAAAATTCTCAGGAAGCTCTCCGCTGATTGCTTGTTTAAATGTAGTAGCAAGCTCTGGAAATGCTGCTTCATATGAAGTAAATCTTTCATTCCAAGCATTCTCTTCATTTACTCCTTGACGCTGTGAAGCTTCTTTGAAAGTCTCATATACTTCTTCTGGTACATGGAAGTCACCTTCGAATAACCATTCATATGCCGCTTTTGCTAAAGCTGTTTCATCTTTTCCAAGAGGCATACCATGCGCATCTGATTTACCCGCTCTATTTGGAGAACCAAAACCGATGACTGTTTTTACTTCGATAAGGGTTGGTTTATCATTTTGTGCTTTTGCTTTATCAATTGCAGCGGAAATTTCAGCGATATCATTTCCGTCTTCCACCAAAATATAATTCCATCCATAAGAATCAAATCGTTTCTCCACTTTCTCAGAGAAAGATTTATGCAAATCTCCATCAAGAGAAATATCATTGCTATCATATAAAACGATTAGCTTATCTAATTGTAAATGTCCTGCTAGTGAAATTGCTTCTGCAGCAACACCTTCCATTAAATCGCCATCTCCGCATAGTGCGTATGTGTAATGATCTACAATAGCATGGTCTTCTTTGTTGTACGTAGCTGCTAAATGAGCTTCTGCCATCGCCATACCTACTGCCATTCCAATACCTTGTCCAAGAGGACCAGTTGTTGCTTCTACACCTACAGTATGACCGAACTCTGGATGTCCTGGAGTTTTAGAGCCCCACTGTCTGAAGTTTTTAATCTCTTCCATTGGTAAGTCGTACCCACCAAGGTGAAGTAGACTATAAAGAAGCATGGAACCATGACCTGCGGATAAAACAAAACGGTCACGATTAAACCAGTTTGGGTTGTTAGGGTTGTGACGTAAATGCTTAGTCCATAATGTATAAGCCATTGGTGCAGCTCCCATTGGAAGACCTGGATGGCCTGAATTCGCTTTATCGATTGCATCAATAGATAAGGTACGAATTGTATTAATTGCAAGTAAATCTGACTGTAATGACATGAATGACATCCTCTCGAACAAAATTTTTAACTATAGCTCTAGTTTAGACAACAATGCATCTATTATCAATGGTTTCTGAAATGATTAATTAATTCAGAAACTTACCTTTTTTAGCTTGTTGTACTTTTGCAGGAGTAACATCATTTCCAGCAGGATCGATTACTTTCACACTCTCAATTGTATCTCTCATAGTAGATCTGAACGTTTCTAAATATTCTTTTCTTAGAGCGCTTTGTTCTTTTGCTTCTTCTATAGATAATCCAGTTGTTTTAGATTTTTTGGAGAGCTCGCTAATGCGTGCTAGTTTTTGTTTACTTAACATATATATCATCCTTTCCTTTTGTATCTCTTATAAAGGTAAGGAAAAAAGAGACAGAGTGCAAGTCTTTACACTTCCTCTGTCTCCATAAATTCAATATATCTGCGATGAACAGTTGCCTTACTTATTTCAAAGCCTAATCCTTTTAATGTGGAAGCTATCTCTTCGTACGTTAGCCCAGCATTTCTTAGCCTTACGATTTCATTTACAGGTGCATCAATTCGTTCTCTTCCTTCCGGATTTCCTTTTGCCTTTAAGTTTTTCTCAGGTCGATATCCTTTAGAAACAGCTCGTTTCATCCCCCGTTTAATTTTGGCATTATGAAGCTTTCGTTGATATTCCTCCACCAGTGCTAAAATTTCTAATAGCATAGAATCCATCTCATTTAAATTCAATATACCTTTATCTTGTAAAGTAAAGACGGAAGTATTTGTTTTTTGAAGCAAATGAAGCACTGCCATTCGACCATTACCGCGACCTATTCGGGTCTCATCTTGAACAAAAACCGCTTTAATATCGAAATCCTTTATATACACAAGTAAATCGAGCAAGCCCTCACGCTCAATATCATATCCACTATGTTGATCTGCAAACACTTCACATACTTCATAACCTTGAGCATGTGCAAATTCTATCAGTTCCTCTTCTTGTCTAGCTAAAGAAGATTCTTGCGTTTCTTTTTCCGTGCTTACACGGCAATATATTACTGCTTTCAATTACTATCACTCGCTATCTCTGTGCCATGATCAAAATGAAAGTTTTCCTGTATCTCTGGAATAACAAGCACTTCCCCTACTCGAATATGTGAGCTTTGTAAATTATTCATGACCATTACTTTATTTATCCACTCTTCTTTGGGTTCGTCCGTTGCAAACTTATTTGCAAGTTCCCATAAAGAGTCACCATGTTCTATTTTAATTTCAGATTGTTGTTCTGTCGATAATGTATTAGAGATAATCAGCGTCATCATAAAAACAACACATAATCCTAAAAATAGTGTAATAAAATTGTTTTCTTTTACCCAATTCACGTTAAATCCCCCTAATTAGAATGTTTGTTCGGTATGTATGTTCCTATCATAAAACGAACATTTGTTTTTGTCAACACTTATTAGAACCTATGTTTGCATATTGTATGAGAGACTGTTATACTTATAGTAAGAAAGAATTTAGTAGAAAAATGACCAAAAAAGAGGTGAACTCATTGAAAAAAGCATCGAAAAGACAAGAGGACATTTTAGCTTTTATTAAGGAAGAAGTTCGTACGAAAGGATATCCACCCTCCGTACGTGAAATAGGCGAAGCAGTTGGACTAGCATCGAGTTCCACTGTGCACGGGCACTTGGCTCGTCTTGAGAGCAAAGGCCTTATTAGAAGAGACCCGACGAAACCACGCGCAATTGAAATTCTTGATGGTATTGCCGAAAAACAAGGTGTTGTCCATGTTCCGTTAGTAGGTAAAGTTACAGCTGGTCTACCAATCACTGCTGTCGAAAATATTGATGAGTTTTTCCCGCTGCCTGAAACATTCGGTACAGCCGATGATCATTTATTTATGTTAGAGATTATGGGAAATAGTATGATAGAGGCAGGTATATTAGATGGAGACTATGTTGTCGTAAAACAACAACAATCTGCTAATAATGGGGATATAGTTGTCGCAATGACAGAAGAGGACGAAGCTACGGTTAAACGTTTTTTCAAAGAAAAATCATATTTCCGCTTGCAACCTGAAAATTCTTCTATGGATCCAATTATCGTTGACCAAGTATCGATTCTCGGTAAAGTAGTTGGCGTATACCGCAATATCCAATAAAGGATAGAATTCTCGTAAACTTGACAAATTATATGAAAGTCCGTATGATGACAAAGAGCCGATATCATATTTAAACGAAAAGTGGACATTTTCGTTTAAATCATCGAAAAACCCACTTATCTTTAATAGATGAGTGGGTTTTGTTTTATCCTTCTGCTGTTTGTATTTCTACATCTTCTCCATTTAATATTAATCGATAAGTTACTTCCGCTTTTAACGAAGCAGAAACAGCGCAATACTTTTCTTCTCCAAGTTTAATAGCGCGTATAACCTTTTTCGCATCAATAACTCCTTTTACATCAAATAATAATGTGTATCCCGTAAATGCAGTGGGTAATTCTTCACGACGAGCCCCGTCCACTGTGATTTCGATTGATTCGATTTTTTCTAAATGCGGTTTTAAAATCATCGTTACGTCAATTCCAATACAACCAGCTAACGAACTAAGTAACATTTCCGTTGGTGTTGGAGCCTTTCCTTCTCCCCCGTAGTTTGCCGTTGCATCCATTACCATTGGATAACCAGATGCTCCTTTTGCTTCAAACGCTCTTCCACCTTGCCAAATTGCTTTTACTTCCATTGTTTATCATGCTCCTTTTTTTAAAATTCGTTTACTTTTGCTAAAAACTTTTGGGCTCGTTCTGTTGATGGATGTAAGAAAAACTTTTTCGGCTCTGCATCTTCTACAATTTGACCATCCGCCATAAATAATATGCGATCTGCCGCATCCTGTGCAAATCTCATCTCATGCGTCACGATGACCATTGTCATCCCTTCATCAGCCAATTCTTTCATTACTTTCAACACTTCTCCTACAAGCTCTGGGTCTAATGCGGAGGTTGGCTCGTCAAACAGCATAATTTTAGGCTCCATGGCCAGTGCACGTGCAATTGCTACACGTTGCTGTTGCCCACCTGAGAGCTTCGAAGGATAGACATTCTCTTTTTCCTGCAAGCCGACCTGTTTCAAAACCTTTGAAGCGATTGTTTTCGCTTGTTCCTTCGTCTGTTTTTTCACGACGATCAATGCTTCCATTACATTTTCAATCACCGTTTTATGAGGATATAAGTTAAATTGTTGGAAAACCANAACCATACCGGTATCTTGACGGATCGCATGAATCGTTTTTTGTTGTACTTTTTTCGCATCCTTTGCAAAGAGTTGATGATTATTAACAGAAATTGCTCCGCTAGTAATCTTCTCTAATCCATTGATACAACGCAAAAATGTACTCTTTCCTGAACCACTCGGTCCAATAACAGCGACTACTTGATGAGCGGGAATTGTCAGCGAAATATTTTTCAACACTTCCTGTTGATCGAAGCTTTTCGATAAATCACTTATCTGTATCAAGACTGTTCCCCCTTAATAAACGGATAATCGTTTTTCTAATCTATTTAAGATAAAAGTAAATACGGTGCTCATAATCCAATACATTAAAGCAATCGTTAGATAAAAAGGCATATTTACATAATACTGTGCGATTAATAATTGCGCTGAGCGCATCAGCTCCGTAACTGCAATCACGGAGACTAAAGAAGTCTCTTTTAACATCCCAACAAATGTATTCCCTAGTGGTGGAATCGCGATACGTATTGCTTGTGGAATAACGATACGGCGAATAGCCTGTGCTTCTGTCATTCCAGTCGCAAGAGCAGCTTCAGTTTGGCCTGCAGGCACCGCTTGGATTGCTCCTCGAAATGCCTCGGATACATAAGCACCAATATTAATACTTAACGCTATATAAGCAGCTGTCAATGAACCTAGCTCTATCCCAAAATCGACAAGCCCAAAATATACGATAAAAATTTGAACTAATGGTGGTGTTCCCCGAATAATCGATACATACCCTCTCGCTACATTACGAAAGAAGCGATTGCCCTTTATACGTGCAATCGCTGTGATCAAACCGATTATTAAACCGAAAAACATAGATACCACCGTTATTAATAAAGTATAATAAGCACCCTTTAATAAAAAGGGTATATTATCTATTATCATATCCATGTACGCAACCTCTTTTCTTACTCGGCTTTCGGTTCTTCATCAAACCACTTAACGAAAATTTCTTTATAAGTGCCATCCTCTTTCATTTCGTCTAATGCTTTATTTAATGCACCTACTAACTCTGTATTCCCTTTTTTAACAGCTACTGCAGCTTGATCCGATTTAATCGGTGCACCGACCGCTTTTACCTGAAATCCATTTGCTTCAACAATCGGTTTTAGTGCATAGACATTATTAATTGTCGCGTCTACGCGTCCAGCATCTAAATCTTTAAGCGTTGTGATGACATCGTCGTATGTGTTGATTTGGAACTCCCCAACTTTTGGTATTAACTCATTACGTAGAAAGGCTTCATCATTCGTACCTAAACCAACGGCAATCTTTTTGCCTTTAAAATCATCTACTGATTGAACAGTAGTATTATCTTCTTTCACAATTACTTTTACATCATTTGTAATATAAGGATCTGTAAAATCTAATTGTTTTTGTCGATCTTCTGTAATCGTAACTTGACTAACTAACATATCAAATTTACCTTTTTGTAACCCAGGGATTAAACCTGAAAATTCCTGTGCGACAAAGTTTGCTTCAACACCTAATCGTTTCGCTAATTCTTTTGCAATATCTACATCAAATCCATCAAATCCCTGCTCCTTATTTCGGAAATTATAAGGCGCATATGTACCCATTATCCCTACTGTTATTTCCCCTTTGTCCTGAATTGCTTGTAATGAGTTTTTGTCATTCTCTTTGCTAGTATTATTACCACATGCTGCTAACAGTAGAACCACTGCAGCTACTAAACTCAATAAAAACTTACTTTTTTTCATCATCATTTCCTCCTTATGTCGCTGACATTCATTTGCCTTAAAATCCTATTAGATTACTAGTCATTCGTCAACTACTCTGTACTATCCAGACTTTTTCAGCTATTCAGCTTTTTCATCACTAGTACCACTAATCAACCAAAACCAAACTTTTTCTTATTATTCCCCAAAAGTAAGTGTAATATGACGAAAATTAACGGGCATAAAAAATAAAGAAGTTGTTGGATAAGTCTCTACAAAAACTAATCCAACAACTTCTTTATTACTGCATTTTTTTCTCTAATTCCGCAAGTCGCTTTTCTAGCTCCTCGACTTTCTGTGCGATCGGTACTGCAACCGCCCATGCATAAAATTGATTAACACTTTTAAGTGGATCGTTGCCATTTGTAATTTTCAATCTCATTGCTTCTTGACGAAGTGCTTCCTGTCCTACTGTAAGCTGTGACTCGGCCATACGTAATTCCTCCTTTTTCAATTCAACTGCGTTATTCAGTGCAGCTAATGTGTTAGCTCCTACTATTCCGTCTGTCTGTAAGTTGTTTGATTGTTGGAAGCTTTTAATGACTGCTTCCGTTACTGGACCTTCTATTCCGTCAACATTCAACTGATAGCCAATCATAACGAACATTTTCTGTAGCTCTGCCACTTCTGGGTCTACTATATAGTGTAATGGGTTTACGGCATTTGGTTGGCCTGGTGCGTAATTTGGAATATGCAATTCAAAATGTAAATGCACTCCTGTACTATTACCTGTGTTGCCTTTAACTCCAATTTGTTGTCCTTGACTGACGGTTTGTCCTGGTTTTACGGTAATCGTTTTCAAATGCGCATACAATGTTTCGTACCTATTACCATTCACAATATGTGTAAGGATGACCGCATTTCCATATCCATCAATAACTTCTGCTCGCTTAACAGTGCCTTTTTCAGAAGCTATTATGAGGGGGCTTCCATCATTTCCAAAATCTACACCTTTATGCGCTTTCCATTCGCCTGTGACCGGATTTTTACGAAGTGGACTGAACCTTGAAGTGATTCTTCCTTCGCATGGTCTGATAAACATGACATTTCTCCTTTCTATAGTTTAGTAGAATCAATGCTCCCTTTATTAGTAAATGCAGAATTTCAATTTTTTTATAGTCTCTTATCATTAGTCTCTAAAATAATTTTTGGAAGAAAGCTCGATAGCAAAGCATTTCTCTGCTTCTTTTAGTTTTCGCTTTACCTCTTCTAGTTGCTTTATGTATTCTTTTTCATCTAAGGGTCCAGAAGGTTGCACAATGTAAAACCCTGGTCCCCGCGTCCAAATTGTGATGTAATTTCACCTCTGCCCTTCTAAATGGAAAATCTACAATTCGATAGTCTCTCGTTTCTTTAAACTTAATTTTTTTATTACATGAATTACTTTGTAGTTCCAATAATTGATGCGGCTTGAAACAGGAATAGCTTGGAGCTTATCCACTTAACTGCATAAGTATGCTTCCAATTTCGTTTTATTTAGTACCAAAATTACTCTTCAGTGTATATATAGTGGGAACTGGTCTAATCGTATACACTAAAAATTGAAAAGTAAAAAAGCGTTGAGGCCAAGTTAATGACTACAACGCTTTTTTATTTTATTTAACATTTTCTATTTTAGTTAAAGTCTTAGATTGTGATTTTACTTGTACTGTAGAATTAGTTTCATTTGATACTTCATGTTTGGCCCAATAGGAAGCGAGAAAAGTTCCGGTAATTACTTGCCAAGCAGATGCAAATGCACTTGGTAATGCAGCTAGTGGCGTGAAATAAGATGCAGCTAAAGCTACACCGAGCCCAGAGTTTTGCATTCCTACCTCAATCGATATGGCACGCTGATCTTGACGAGAAAGTCTTAAAGCCTTCGCCGCAAAGTATCCTAGCAGAAGACCAAATCCATTGTGCATTAATACCGCTACGAATACTAGTGCACCGGCAGTCGCAATATTTTCTTTATTGTTTGCAACAATAGCAGAAACTATAATTGTAATCGCCACAATGGAGACTAACGGCAAAATAGATTCGCTTTTTTGGGTAACAGTAGGTAAATATTTACTAACTAATAAACCTAAAATGATCGGAATAATAATCACTTGTATAATGGACATAAACATAGACATTGGATCAATTGGCAACCATTGCCCTGCAAAAATCAACAATAGCAGTGGCGTCATGATAGGCGCAAGTAAGGTAGAAACACTCGTCATCGTAATCGAAAGAGGCACGTTTCCTTTTGCCAAATAGACCATTACATTGGAAGAAGTTCCCCCAGGAACACTACCTAATAAAACTAAGCCTGCCGCAAGTTCTGCGGGTAATTTTAATAAGTAAGCAATAATAAAAGCGATCGTTGGCATAATCGAAAACTGCGCAACTATTCCTATTAAAACAGGGAGTGGGTTTGTAAAAACTAATTTAAAGTCAGAAGCTTTAAGCGTTAAGCCCATGCCGAACATGACGACTCCAAGTAAGATCGTTATATACGCACCAAATGAAGAAAATAAATTGGGAACCATAAAAGCCAAGATGGAAAATACGATTACTATAAAAGCAAAGTATTTACCGGCAAAACTACTTATTGTGCTTAGTGCTTTCATTTTTCGTCTCCTTACTCAGCTTGCTTTAGTACATTACAGCTGAACTTGAATAGCAATATTTTTTATTTGGATATAGTTTTGTACGGCTAAATGACTTTTTTCTCGTCCAATGCCGCTTTTTTTGTATCCACCAAACGGCATCTGAACGCCGCCTGCAGCTCCGTAACTATTAACGAAAACTTGACCACTGTCAATACGTGAAGCGACATAATGTGCAACATCAATATCTTTAGACCAAACGCCAGCAACTAGTCCATACTCTGTGGCATTTGCTAGTTCAATTGCTTCCTCCACATCACTAAAACGTACAACACTGAGCACAGGTCCGAAAATTTCTTCCTGTACAAAAGAATTATTATGATCAGATGCTTCGATTATGGTTGGACTGATATAAAAGCCATTTTCATAACCTTCCACTTGAACAGCTTCCCCGCCTACTAAAACCTTTGCTTGTTCCTCAATAGACCCTAAAATCTCTAAAATTTGCTTGTACTGTTTTTCATTAATAATCGGTCCCACATCTGCATTGTTGGCTGGTGGTCCCACTTTTAAAGTTTTAAATTTCACCACTAATTTTTCTAGTAATTCGTCTGCAATCGTTTCCTCTACTAATAAACGAGATCCTGCTGAACAAGTTTGACCAGCATTTTGTACAATCGAATTAACGATTACAGGAACTGCCCTTTCTAAATCAGCATCTTTAAAAACAACATTCGGTGATTTTCCACCTAGCTCGAGTGTAACAGGCACAACATTGTTTGCAGCTGATTTCATTACTGCTATTCCTGTTGGAACGGAGCCTGTAAAAGTAATTTGGTTGACACCTGAATGAGAAGTCAATGCAGAGCCAATTTCTGCTCCATATCCTGTAAGATGTTGAAATACTCCTTTCGGAAGTTTTTCATGGAACCATTTGGCTAAAAAATTAGTTGTCAGTGGTGTATCTTCCGAACTTTTTACAATAACTACATTTCCTGTAGCAATTGCAGCCGCAACACTACGAGCGGTAATTTGTATTGGATAATTCCAAGGAACAATATGAAGTGTAACTCCAATCGGCTCAATAACCGTTACATTCAATAAGTCTTCTTCAATGGGAATACTATCTCCGAACACTTTGTCTGCCAAGCCAGCATAAAATTCAAAATAACGAGCAGCTGCTTCAATATCCCCTTTTGCTTGTGCACTCGGCTTTCCAATATCAATTGATTCAAGTTTCGCTAATTCTTCCGCATTCGCTCTAATATATCTTGCGGTTTCTTGTAAAAATTGACCTCTTTCAAAAGGCTTGAAAGATTTCCATTCTTTACTTTTCAATGCTTTTCTTGCTGCTTGAACAGCGTCATCGGCATGTTTTTCATTACCACGAACGATTTGTGTAATTAATTCTCCGCTAGCAGGGTTAATCACATCTATCCATTGTTCTTGTTCGCTTCCAACCCATTGTCCGTCAATTAACATTTGTATATTTTCCATTTAGATCTTCCTTTCTAGATACTTCTTCCGCCATCTACATGGATTACTGCACCTGTAATAATTTGAGCACCATCTGTTAATAAGTGTGTCACTGTTGCAGAAATATCCGCTGGATTAATCAACCTACCTAATGGAACGCTTTCTGCAAAAATATCTTTGTTTAATTCTACTTCGCCTGCTTGAGCAGAAGAGAATTGCCCTAACATTTGTGTATCCGCTGGACCAGGGTGTAAGACATTTACACGAATATTAAATGGTGCTGTTTCCAGTGCCAAAGCTTTAGAAAATGCTTCTACCGCCCCTTTTGATGCAACATAGCTTTGCAAACCTGGACGCGGTCTTGTAACAGATACCGAACCTATATTAATAATAGATCCATTTTTTGCTTGTTTCATATATCTTACAGCTTCACGGCTCGTTAAAAATATTGCAGTCGCATTGATATCGATTATTTTATGCCACTCCGAAAGTTCAACTTCTGTGATTGGTTTAGCAGACTGTGCGATTCCTGCTATATTGACAAGCCCATCTAATTTATTAAACTCATCGAATATTTCATTGAAAGTCTGCTGAATACTGTTTTCATCTAATAGATTAATAGCTTTAACACGTATATTTTCATTTTCGATTGAAGACAAAGAATCTGTGTTAATATCCAAAGCAACAACTGTTGCACCTTCTGCCAAAAGATTTTCTACTACCGTTTTTCCCATTCCGCCGCCAGCTCCTGTGACAGCAATGACTTTAGCTTCTAATTGAACCAATTAAAAATCCCCCTTAAGCATACTCTTTAATATTTTCAATAATTTTATCTGCAAATTCTGTTGTGGAAGCAGTTCCGCCTAAATCTGGCGTTCTCACTTTACCACTAACTAATGTATCTTCTATTCCATCGACAATGATTTTTGCTAGGTCTGGATATCCGAGATGTTCTAACATTAAAGAAGTGCTCCAAATTTGTGCGATTGGATTTGCAATGCCTTTACCTGCGATATCTGGTGCAGAGCCATGAATTGCTTCAAACATGGACGGATATTTCTTTTCTGGATTAATATTTCCTGAAGGCGCAGTTCCAAGTCCGCCTGAAATAGCTGCTCCTAAATCAGTTAAAATATCACCAAACAAATTACTTCCAACTACTACATCAAAGATTTCTGGCTTCGATACAAAAAAGGCAACCAATGCATCAATATGGTAAAACTTCGGTTCTATTTCTTTATAATCTACTCCAACTTCTCTCGTCACTTCATCCCAAAATGGCATTGAAAAGTTTATGGCATTAGATTTAGTAGCAACAGATAAATGCTTAGAACCTCTTTTTCGAGCTAATTCATAAGCATATTTTATGACCCGTTCACTACCCATTTTAGTAAAAACGCTATTTTGAACTACTACTTCATGTGGAGTTCCAACATGCAAACGGCCACCACTATTGGAGTACTCCCCTTCCGTATTTTCACGCACTACGACAAAGTCAATATCTTCGATGCCCTTGTTTGCTAAAGGACTTTCAATTCCTTTTAATAATTTGATAGGTCTTAAATTTATGTATTGTTGAAATTCTCTTCTGATCGGCAGGATTAATTCCCAAACGGAAATATGATCCGGAACCTCCGGTGAACCAACTGCGCCAAATAAAATAGTGTCATACGGAGCCAATGTTTTTAAGCCGTCTTCTGGCATCATTCGGCCGGTTTCCAAATAACGCTGACAATTCCAATCATAAGAATCAATTTCAAATTGCAAATTACCATGTATCTCTTCTATTGCTCTTAATACTTTAATTGCTTCCGCGATAACTTCGGGACCAATTCCATCACCTGGAATACTTGCGATTGTGTGCTTAACCACCCACTACACTTCCTTTCTTTTTACTACATACTACATATGATGTACTCAATTTTATATGTTATCATCTTAATTACATTATGTAAATGAAATATTCTAAATTATTATAAAATTAATATTTTTCATGTAAAAATGCATTTATTCGATATAATCTATAGGAGAGAAAGTAAACATGACTGGGGGATTCACCTTATGCATTTCGAAAAACTAACAACTACAGACAAAATCTCAACCGAAATTGTCTCTACTATAAAAAACAAACTAATAGAAGGAACACTTAAAAATGGGGATAAATTACCGACAGAAGCTGAAATGGTCGAACAGCTGGGCGTTAGCAGGACCCCTCTTAGGGAAGCAATAAAAGTACTGGAATCAATTGGAGTTATTCAGATTAAACGTGGAGAAGGAATGTTCATCACCAATAATCCTTCCCATTTTTCCTTAAATCCCTTGATCTTCAGCTTGATATTGCACAGCAATAATACGCAAATGCTTATAGAATTCCGTCAACACTTTGAGATTCTAATGATTAATCTTATACGTGCCAAATGGTCCGAAGAAAAAATAAAAAAAATAGAGGAAGTTTATCATAGCCAAGCCCAGCGACTAAAACCGGAGCTAAGCCCAGAAGAGCTGGCCGCAATCGACTTAGAATTCCACTATGCCGTTTTGGAAGCTACGGAAAATGCCTTTGTGATTGAAATCGGAAAAACTATCTACGAATTGTATAAACCGAAAATGATTGCCTCCAAACAATCTAGCAACATTGAACAAACACTCTATTCACATAAAGCTTTTTTAGAATTACTTTATAAGAAAGAAGTAACGGTCAGTGAGGAACAAATCGAAGAGATGATTTTATACAATAAGGAGTGGTTGGAGGAAAAGTAATGGAGATGTTTTAAATTGCTTATTCTAAAGATATTATTCTGAAGAAGAGACGTTAAATTAAATATAATAAGTCCTACTCGTAAAATATGAGTAGGACTTATTATATTTATTAACATTGCAGCTTTCTACTATGCTTAAAATTTAATGTCTTCGCTAGAATATACATCAGCAAACCAACGTAACACATCATTATGGTGATTAATAATCTCTTGAGCAGAAATAGTTTCTGAATCCCAAGTACTATGTGCATCTGAAACTAACGTGACTTTATAATCCATACTAAAAGCTCTCCTGCATGTTGTATCCACACATACTTCCGATTGAATTCCTGTAATCACCAAATGCTCAATTCCTCGCTTTTTTAGTTCTACCTCTAAGATGGTTTTATAAAATGAATCCGGAGTTGTTTTTTGAATGATTATGTCTTGTGAGCTTGGAGTTATTTCTGGATGAATCTCCCATTCTTTCTTTCCATACTCTAAAGATTTACCAGTTGCCGCATTATGCTGAACAAATATTTCCGGTGTCTTGTTGGTACGCGCTTCTTTTAATAAACCTTTCAAATTTCGTAATAGTTGATCCCCATTATGTACGATATTTCCTTTTTGAAACATTGCGTTCTGTACGTCTATAAGTAAGAGTGCTTTCTTCATAATTCCCCTCCGTAACCTTATTTATAATATATAAAAAATCGAGTACAAAATCTTTGTGGATTTGAACTCGATTATATTTCTTCGTTTCTGTTTGTTATTTAAACTAATTATTGTTCACATGCCCAATTATCTTTATCCCGATCTTGTTTAGAAATATAAGCAGGATGACCCTTTTTCACACCAATTGGATAGTATTCATTCATAGCTTTACAATTTCCAAAACTTGTTGGTGCACCAGGAATCACTTCTAAGCCATTACCTACAGCTTGTTGTGTCGGTTTCTGTACTTGCTGTGGATTTTCACTTATCTCTTTCAAAAGAACAAGCTTAGATTTAGATGGCGTTTCATACTTCACCTTTTGCTTTTTTGAACAAAATTACCTCCACCTACTCCATATAATCCATCATGATTAGATTTAAAACTATAAACTCGATATTCTTCCCCTTTTTTCATCCCACGAACAGTAGAAAGAGTCCCATCACTTTCTAATTTCGATAATACTGTATCTGCTAAAATAGTCACTTTACCAATTTGACCTAGTTTCAGTTCGGTCTTACCCCACATTACGGAAGCAGCATGAGCGGCATCTAGTTTATATGCACTTATACCTAATACCATCACTACTAATAATAAAACTTTAATAAATCTCGATAACATTTAATTCTCCCCCTCTACCTATTATGGTACAGTTTGGAAATAAATAAATCTATATAATTATCAATTCATTATGTAATAGTGATATTTGTGAGTTTTTATCCAAGACTAACGCACCCGTTAGTTCAAGAAGAAAGTATAAACATCTTTTATTTTACTTTAATGTTTCTATCGCCTGCAAAAAATTGCAGTAACTATCTTTTCCATACATATAGCTATTATTTTTAAAAAAATTCTTAATCATATAGTCTTGTGCTTGTTCTAAAGAAAAAGATCTTGCTTCTATAACCAATTTTAAGTAAGACAAAAAGTATTCTTCAGATAAATTTGCACTGTTATTTACAGTCACGTAAGGTCACCCCTAACATTTAGACACTTATATCCCACAGCACGATTGTATAGAACTGGTTGATGTTAAATTAATGCTACATACACCAGTTTCCGGTAGCTCAAGTTCTACTTTCCTAGCCGATTCGAGATCTCCCGTTATATGAGCAACAATCGATCTCACTTGTTCATATCCAGTTGCCATTAAGAAAGTAGGAGCTCGACCGTAACTTTTCATTCCCACTATATAAAAGTCCTTTTCGGGCTGTCTTAATATTTCTTCCCCATGTGGTCTCACAGTACCGCAACTGTGAAGGTTTGGATCAATAAGTGGAGCAAGTGCTTCGACGCTTTCTGTAGCAGTATCTATACTTAGTCTGATTTCCCTCATAAATGAAAAGTCTGGCCGGCTACCTGTATTTGCAATGATTTCCTCTATCGGTGAAATCGTTACTTCACTGCCTTTTGATTCCCCAGTAATTTCAATACCTTCGTTTGTCTGTATTAATTGAAGAATAAAAAACGGACTATAGACTTTTACCTGTCCTGCATCTACTAATTGGTGAATACGGCTGCCTAATTTACCCCTTTCTTCAAGAGCATCTTTCTCTTCTCCACCATAAGCATCTGCTACGTTTTTCTTTCGCATTATCCAAGTGATTTCTACTTCATCATTTAACTGTGATAATTCCAAAATTGTGTTAATGGCAGAATGACCGCCACCTACTACCGCCACACGTTTGTTTTTGTATCTTTCCTTTTGCTCACCCTTAATATCGGGAATACCATAGTAAATGTGTTGTTTTAATTCTTTTTCTTGTTTCGTCCATATACTATCCGCGTTTATTGGATTTGGTTGTGCCCAAGTACCTGAAGCGTCTATAATTGCTTTTGCTTCTATTCTTTTTGACTTTCCACCTTGTTCGACATATATAACGAAAGGTGCGTCTTCTCTGTTTCCAGTTTTCATCTTATCTAACCCTTTTTTACTAATGGAAACAACTTTTGTATTCAGTAATAAATAAGGCTTTATCTCAGGTACCTTTGTTAAAGGCTTCAAATACTCGTCAACCAATTCCCTACCCAACGGAAGTTGTTCTAAATCAGGTGATTTCCAGTTATGATATTCTAGTATTTTTTTAGCTACCTTATCGATATTGTGTCGCCATGGTGAGAATAATCGCACATGTCCCCAGCTTAGAATATTACTTCCAACACTGTCCCCTGACTCCAGCAATATAAACTGTTCTCCCGCATTAGCTAGACGGGCAGCTGCTGCTAAACCTACAGGACCTGCACCAATAATAGCTATTGGCAATTCTTTACTTAATGGTGTTTTTATCTCTGGACTTGTTTTTGCAGCAGGGATGCAACACCCACTGTTGTTCACTTGTTTTAGCTCAATAATATTCATTTTGTTTACCCTCCAAGTATTTTATATTTAAAATTAGTTGCAAATTGCAAGTAATATATATTTTTTTAAGCAAGAATTAATCTTGCTTAAAGTAACGGAGTACAGCAAACACTTGATTTTGACATCGCTTCATTCAGTAATTTGATAGATCGAATAACTGTATCTTTTTCAAATTCGTTCATATGGGAGAATACTTCTTCTAAGTAGGCGTTCATCGATTCGTCAATCGTTGTGGCAACGAACTTACCTTGTACGGTTAGGGATAAAACGGATACTCTTTTGTCTGCCGAGGATGGGTTCTTCTTCACCAACTCCATTTTAATGAGTGTCTGAATTTGTCGACTGAAAGTCGTTATATCAATTGCTACAGCATCTGCAATTTGTTGCATGGATGGAGCTGTACGTTTATCAATTTCATAAAGAATGTGACTTTGAACCGATGAAACAACTACGGCTCCAACTGAACAACAATTTTTATTAAGAAGTCCAAACCTACGAGTAAGCACTTGAAATAGTTCACGTTTGTTTTCCATGTTTTCACCTCTAAATAATATATACAATAATTAGTTGCAATACGCAAGTAATAAATATAAAATTTTAGTAATTACTCAAAATTTTTTACGGAGGGATTAGGCTTGAATTTATTCATTAGAAAGGCTACTAAAGAAGACTGGAAAGAGATTAAATATATTTATGATGCTGGGATTTCCACAGGTTTAGCTACATTTGAAACCACTTCACCTTCCACATATGAACAATGGTCATTAAAAGCCCATCCTGAATGTACCCTCATCGTCCAAGAGGGTAGTACAGTAGTTGGTTGGTGTAAAGTAACTTCGATATCAGATCGCCTGGTTTATGCTGGGGTGGGAGAAGTAAGTATCTATGTCCATCCCGATACACAAGGTAAAGGTGTTGGCGATTTCCTTTTGAAAAATCTCATCCATAAATCTGATGAGCAAGGATTTTGGACTCTGCAAGCCTCTATTTTTCCAGAGAATATCAACAGTATTTATTTGCATAAGAAAAATAACTTTAGAAAAGTGGGTATACGAGAAAAAATAGGACAATTAACTGGTGTATGGAAGGACAATGTTCTGTTAGAGAGAAGGAATTCAATAGGATTAGATAAATGCTCGTTCAAATAAAGAAAACCGTTCCATAATAGAACGGTTTTCTTAGTTATCAAATTTTCTTTGCAATTAGGTCATTTACCTGTATCAGCAAATTGCTTGATTCTTGCTCCAATTTCGTCCCGAACTCGTTGGAAGGTAGCCCACTTCTCTTCGTCCGTACCCTCTGCTTTCGCCGGGTCGTCAAAGCCCCAGTGATCGCGTTTTACTTGAGGCGGTGCCATCGGGCATTTATCTGCAGCATCTCCACAGAGTGTAATGACAAACTCGGCATTATTTAATGTTTCCATTTCTATGATATCGGAAGTCTGTTTAGATATATCAATTCTAACTTCATTCATTGCTTTAACAGCATTTGGGTTTAAGCCATGTGCTTCAATACCTGCACTTAAAACTTCCCACTCATCACCTAAATGTTTTTTCCCCCAGCCCTCAGCCATTTGGCTTCTGCAAGAATTTCCTGTACATAAAAAGTAAAGAATTTTTTTTGCCATAGTATGGACTCTCCTTTTTATTACCTTATAGAATTTATTAATTTAAATTGGGTTTCATTAATTGATTGTTCATTTTAATAAAACGATAACGAAATATATAGACCTAATAATGTAATAAATAATATAGGGATTGTTAAGACAATACCTGTTTTAAAATAAGTAGCCCATGAAATTTTTACACCTTTTTGTGATAAAACATGGAGCCATACCAGTGTTGCAAGGGAGCCAATCGGTGTGATTTTTGGTCCCAAGTCTGAACCAATCACATTAGCATAAATAAGTGCTTCACGAATCGTTCCTGAAGTGTTCGTTTCAGTAATCGCTAACGCATCGATCATGACTGTTGGCATGTTATTCATTAGGGATGAAAGGAAAGCTGCAATGAAGCCCATCGACATCGTTGCTACAAATAGCCCTTGTTTTGCAGTTACTTCAATTACACTAGCCAACACAGTTGTGAGCCCTGCATTACCAAGACCATAAACGACCACATACATTCCGATTGAGAAAAACACAATATTCCATGGAGCTCCTTTAATAACTGCTCTTGTATTAACAGCACTACTTCTTCTAGCCATAAAAATAAAAAATATCGCGATCAATCCAGCCACTATGGAAACCGGAATCCGAATGAATTCGCTACTAAAGTAACCGATGACTAGTACTGTAAGTAAATACCAGGACAGATGAAACATTTTTATATCTTTAATAGCTTTATTAGGTTCTTTAAGCTTTGATAAATCATACGTCCTTGGAATGCTTTTTCTAAAATAAAATAGTAATACACTGATTGTGGCTATTAGTGAGAAAATATTTGGGATAATCATTCTGGAGGCATATTCTACGAAACCGATATTAAAAAAATCCGCGGATACAATATTAACTAAGTTACTTACCACAAAAGGTAGCGAAGTTGTATCTGCTATAAAACCACTCGCCATAATGAATGGAAAAATCATTTTTTCAGTGAAGTTTAGGTTTCTAACCATTGCTAAGACAATAGGCGTCAAGATTAATGCTGCACCATCATTGGCAAAAAAGGCAGCTACAATCGCACCTAACACACTGACATAAATGAACATTTTAATTCCATTACTTTTTGCTGCTCTTGCCATATGTAATGCTGACCATTCAAATAAGCCGATCTCATCTAAAATCAACGAAATAAGAATAATTGCAATAAAGGACAACGTGGCGTTCCAAGTAATGTTTACTACTTCTAAGATATCACCAACGTCCACAACCCCTATTAATAGCGCTATAATTGCTCCACCACAAGCAGACCAACCAATATTCAACCCTTTTGGTTGCCATATGACAAAAATGAGCGTTACGATGAAAATCAGTGCGGCTAAAAAAACTTCTGACAAAATACTTACCTCCATTAGTTACATGAAATACGTAACCCCTGTTCTTCTAATTCTTGTAACTTAAAGTCTTGATTGGGAAGATGTTGAATCAAACTTTGAACGAAATGAAAGGAATCACTTTCCCTGTTCAATGAATAGATGATCCATTGACCTCTTCTTGTTTCTTTAACCAATCCAACATCTTTTAACTTCCTTACATGTTGACTAATAGCAGGTTGACTTACTTTAAATATTTCAACAAACTCACAAACACAATAGTCATGAGTATCTAACATCTTGAGCATGGTTAGTCTTGTCTTATCACCTAACAGTTTTAATATCGTTGCAGTCTTTTCAATTTCCATCATTGATGTTTCCATAACTTAGCCTCCTTTACATATAAGCATATAACTATTTATTTATATTATATTTTACTTATATATGAAATGCAAAAGGAGCAACGTCTTCGCAGACGTCACTCCTTGGCCTTGACTAAAGCACCCGTTAGTAAAAAATCTTCACTTTGGTTTATTAAACACCAAACTGTTTTAAATGATGATCAAGGTGCTTATAAATTCCTTTTCCCCATTCCTCGGCAGTAAGTTTACCAAAAAAAGGATGTGGATGATTTGTACACTTATGAGGACCATTACTTTGAAACGTTATAATTTTTTGTTTTAGTTTTTTCTTTTCTGTTTCAAATTCTTTATCATCTACAATCAAAATAGTAGGGATTGTTGACATGTTTTTTGCTAAGGGCTTGTCATTATATAAAATTGGTTTCACAAACTTCCCAATTAATATCCCTAACCAACCTCTCGGAGGAAAAGCATTTCCCATTGCAATGTCTTGAAAAGATGAACAATGTGCCAGCATTTTGGCAACATCCATTTTACCCCATTGCGGTTTTGAATCTAGGGTTAAGTTGTCAATTCGGTTTAAAATTTCCTCTGCGTGCGATTGATTAAAAATATCCTTCATCTTTGTGCCCCCTTTGCATATTTGTTACCACATGTCCCTAAATGAAATTTCAACTAACCTGCCGTTTTAATTCAATAAGAAAAAAGAGTTGCCTAAGCCCACGATCTTTACTAAGCACCCAATTTCGGAATATTGGTAATTGCAAACAAATTAACTATTTTACTCCATTTGAAATATGTTCAGTTAATAATTTCGCCCTTGCTTTTGGCTAAATTTTTGCGCCATTCACTTCGCTCCGAAGTTGTCAGTTTCGCCCACTCAGTTTCTTCACCAATAATTCTTAAAGGTTCTTGAGAACGATAAGATCGTGTTAAGTTACCCGGGAACTTTTTGTCAGTAACATTTGGGTCATTTTCAAATTCACCTGTAGGTTCTATTTTATAAACGCGTTCTCTTCCTTCTCCTTTTGCTAATGCTGCTGCAAGTCCTGCACCATTGGCATTAGCAGTGAAATAAATGTGGTTCATTTTAAGCCCAGGTTTGTAATTTGAATTTCCACCCGCTGTCAGCAAATCACCAACCTGTAAATCTGCCTTTGTCCCATGATAAAATGGTCCTTCATCAGAAGGTGTACCGTTATATGAGTTTGACAATTCATAATTTCTTTTTGCATTATCAAAATCACACAACTCCTCATAGCATTTGGCAATGTTTAAATACAACGTTGAGTATGCACTCTTAACATTATCATCATTTATATTTAGTGCACACTGTAAAGAGGTTTCCATCCATTTCAATTTGTCTATAATACTCTTTTGTTTATGAGCCAAATGATAAGCTGCAATAAACCTTTCATAGTCGTCTTTTGCTTCGTGCCATGCTTGATGAAACATCTTGGTTGCACCTTCAACATTTCCGCCATCTTCCATGTTCATCCCACTCATACAGAGTTTAATAACGACGTTGTTTTGGTCAAATTTTATATTCATCTAATCTTACCTCCAAAGTAATGAAATCACATTTTTGAACTACATTTCTCCAAAAACCCTTTATTTATACGACCATGCCTTCCCTGTGATATTTTAAAAAAATTAATTTATTCCACTTAATGTCCCGTTTGTTGAACAAAAATTAAGCAATTCTTTACCTGTATTTTACCATAATTATAGCTTATCCTTCTTGCACTAAACTGCCCCGTTAGTTGAAGAAGTGATTACATATTTTTATGATTTACCACCTAGATCATCATTAATTGTAATGTCAGGTACAATTCTTATCTTCAAATGGTTAATCCAATGGGTCAATACTGTTTGGATAAGTTTTTTCTCATTATTTTTTCTTTGACATTCTCCTGACGCATTGACGTTTTATTGTAGGGATGTGGAAGATTTCCACACTCAAAATTAGGAGGATGAAAGACCATGAAAAAATTTACAGGCAGTATGCTATTAACAAGTGCGTTGACAATTGGAGCGATTGCGGCACCACCTATTTTAGCTGCAACGACGAATAATGTGAGCGCTACGGAAGAAATTTCAGAGGAAACAAAAGCGGCTTTGGACGATATCAGGGCTCAGGAAGAAGCCGGCGAAATTACGCATGAAGAAGCTCACGCAAAATTGGACGAGCTTGGAATTGAGCGCCCATTTGGTAAAGGCGGTCATCACGGTGGAGGTCCTTTCGGTAACATCGATGAAGAAACGCGCACAGCAATTGATGATATTCGTGATCAATTCAAAGCTGGTGATTTGAACGAGGTAGAAGCACAAGCAAAACTGGATGCACTTGATGTTGATTTGCCGGAAGATTTCTTGACGCGTGTTGACTTTGATGACTTGGATGAAGAAACAAAAACAGCGTTGAATGAAATTCGTGAACAGTTTACTGCTGGTGACTTGACGGAAGAAGAAGCGAAAGTAAAAGTTGAAGCCCTTGGTCTCGATTTCGATGCCAAATTCTTGATGCGCGGACCGCATGTAGAATTGACGGATGAGCAAACATCTCAACTGGAAGAAATCCGCGCCCAAGTAGAAGCTGGTACAATAACTGAGGAAGAAGCTCACACACAAATGGAAGAGCTTGGACTTAAACCTCAAGGCGGCAGTGGCCATCATGGACATGGCGGACCTCGAGGCGGTTTCTTCAATGATAAAGCCCCTACAGATTCTGCAGACGAAGAAACGCCAGCCGACTCTGCTGATGAAGAAGCAGTTGTCCTTCCCCAATCATCTGAAGCTTAATAATCAGGGACTCGAATCTATTCATTTCGAGTCCCTTCATTTATACTTAAATCAAACTCTGCTATAGGAATGATTTACATATGGAACCGTCAAACAAAATCGTCGTTGTTGTCAAAGGCCTTGTGGTGAACGAAGGACGCGTTCTGATTGTACAGCGCACTGCGGCTGATGAAATCGGCAGTGGCACCCCTTTCAAGCGAACATCAGAATCATTTGTGGGCATCTAAGGAAGAAATGAAGAGATTATTAGCCCCAGGGATCCTTCATGACTTTGAAAAACATGATGTATTTCTATGTGCGGAAATAAATTAATGGATGTAGGTGAAGATTGTGCAGCGGATACTGGTTGTAGAGGATGAAATAGCGATTTCGCGAATACTTAAAGTATATCTGGAAAAGCACCATTTTACAGTAAGCCAGGCTTATACGATTTCATAAGCTTCCCATCTTTTTCAGGATGAAGCGATCGATTTGATTCTCCTGGATGTTATGCTTCAGATGGGTCAGGCTGAGACTTTCTTGAGAAGGTCCGTGCGCACTCGCCCTGTCCAGTCATTATGCTAACGGCTCTAGGAGATGTCCCCGACCGATTGCACGGTCTTCAGAATGGCGCAGATGACTACATGTCAAAGCCCTTTGTTGCGGAAGAGGTGGTTGCCCTTGTTCAGGCAGTCCTTCGGATGCCTACCCGCATCTTAAGCGAAACAGATGCGCTGCAATATGGCAAACTTCGGATCCATCAGGACCATTCTGGAACGTCGTGGCGAGGAATTCCCTATAGAGACACGGCCTTTGACTTATGTCATCAATACGGATGGCACGGTTCTTTTCCAGCAGGAAGGTCCCGGAAAGCGAAATGGCCAGCGGATAAGTACACTCCCCGCCTCCCTTTTCGCAAAAACAGAAGTGAAGTTCGACCTGAATGGGGAAACGGCATACGCCATCAGTGCACCAATTGAAGAAGCCTCACAGACAATCGGCTACATTGTGATGATCCAAAGAAAACAGGATCTGCTCGACACCAATCAGGAATATCGACTGCTATTTATCATGCTGGCTGCCATCGGTCTTCTTAGATATGGCGTCATCTTTTATCTTGCGAAGCAATTGGCCAAGCCGATTAGCCGAGTTGCCTTTGCAGCGAAGCAGATTGAACGTGGTTCTTACGATATATCGCTTCCCGAGCAGAAGAATATTAAAGAAGAAATAGGAGATTTAGTAGATGCTTTTCACACGATGTCTTCCCGCTTGTCACACCTGGAACAATTGCGTTCGGAACTATTGGCAGGGGTGACACATGATTTGAAAACACCGGTCACGTCATCAGTGGCTTACTGCAGGCAGTCCATGAAGAGGTTGTTACAGGAGAAGAAGCAAAAGAGTTTATTGAAATCTCATTGAAGGAAACATATCGGCTGCAACAAATGATTGCATCCCATCTTGATTTCAACACGTTTGCAGCTGGCGGAATTTCCATCTATCCAACAAAGACTGAAACCTACCCATTTGTTAATAAGGGTGTTCTGCAGCAATGGCACTCTACCCTTAAAAATATAGACTTGAATATTGAAATAGACAATAGATCCCAACAACAATTTGTGTTCATTGATCAGGTTAAAGTTGAACAAATCCTGGTCAATGTAGCCCAGAATGCTCGCCATGCCATGAAGTCAGAAGGGTTCATAAACATTACCATTCAATATCATGCGGACACAATCGAATTGCTTATCCTGGATAGGGGCCATGCATTCCACCAGAGGAACAGTCCCTGATCTTCGAAAGGTTTTATCGCGGGGCAGACAAAAAGCTGAAAATACGCGGCCTTGGTCTCGGGCTTTCCTAGTCACGAATGATTGCCCGTGCCCATGGAGGAGACTTGAAGCTCATTGAAATTCAAAAGAAGGTACTATGTTTAGTTTAATCTTACCGAAAGAAACACCTCAAGGCGGTTGGTCGATAAGGCCGTTTTTTAAATTCCCTGGATTCGGACACATTATCATATCAACAAACAGGAAATGATCTGATGCTGCGTGAAAATGCCAACACACATGTCGAAGCACACCTCATTTTGATGGAATAAAAGACTTGGACTCTCCAAGGGCATTCGATAATTAAATCAGCCGTTTCAAACACTATACCTAATGGCATGTCCTTTTCCGTATTATTTTTGAAACCTAATCTATATAATATTTAAAGTCTATACTACTGATTTTTCTATACAAACATGTCACCAGCCTGTCGTTAATTGAACAAGAAAAAAGAGCTGTACTCACAGCTCTCTGATTTGACAAAAGCACCTCGTTAGTTGAATAAGAGATTTTAGTTTTGGTAGCAAGTTTCATATATATGTCACCTGTTCGGCTCATTTTTGCTTGTACATCTTGATACTCCAATGTAATCTCTTTTTCTTTTATTCCATTACCGACAGCTCCTGGGTCACTGCCTCCATGCCCTGCATCAATGAATACTTTTACCATTATTTATCGCTCCTTTGGTTTATCATAGTTAATGCTTGTCTACTATCACTAAGTCCCACTGTTGTTAAATCGGGAATCGTATTATAAACCCCTACACCAATAGAGAATAATACAAATGGATTAGACACAACACTAACAACCAAATCCCATAAAGACATCCATGTAGTTAAGTCGCTACGGCTAACATCATAATAAGCGGAAATAGGTGCTGCTATCGCAAGTAATACCATTAACCAAAATTGTTTATTTTTGAATCTTACTTTCCAATTGATTTTCATGTTTGTTTCCTCCAATTAATTTAAATGTAATGCTGCATAAAAAACTGCTACAGCTCCTCCAATAATCCCTAAAATAAAGGAATTCGTTATAGCTCGACGTGTCCTTTTTGTATCATCTTTGATTTCCGCACGTCCCCCTTTGGAACACTTATTTTCTCTATATAAAAAGAACGCTCCGATTGGAACGCTCTCATCTTTATTTATCGATATTATTTTTTTAGCACTCTGAATGCTTCCCTAACTTTCCTCGCAAATTCAAGGGGAGGTTCGACAGATTCAAAGTGCATATACATTGCCCTTGGTTCCTCAAACAACCAATGATTGTGAACTGCAGTAATAATTATATTTCGCTTTCTTAGCTCTGTGAGCAATGGGTTAATCTCTTCTTGTAAAAGTACAGTTTCTCCAAGGTTTAATGCGTTTCCACGATTGTCCAAATCCTCAAAAGAAAAGAATTGTGGAATCACTAAAGGTGACCTGGTTCTTCTTCCAAGAATAGTAAACCGAATATCTCTAAATTTTTGTACTAGACAAACCCCATTTACTATACTGCCACTTCCTCCAAGGATACGAGCAAATTCTCTGCATAAATCTCCTCTCGGTTCTGATCTCAATTTATTTGCCTCCTTTCTTTTATTGTTCTCTATTAATTTATGAAGGTCTTTAAAAGAGATAGAGGCAAAATGGAATAAAAAAGTGTTTCAAATTTCTATTAGTAGATAAGGAGACTTTAATCGAATCTAATAATCTACTTTTTATTATTCCTTTCCTTCTTTAAGTAAGTTCGAAATAGGTTGCTGCTCTTTGTCCAAAATGACTACATAACCCCTGTTATCATATCCAACAACATCAAAAAAAACGAGCACCACTATGGCCACGTTTACTACGTTTAGCATATACATTGCGAAGCTTGCAATAAGAGCTCCAATTGATTTAAATCCGGTAATCTGCAAACGCGTCACCTGCCTTCTCTACTTCCATCATCCTCAGTCCCCTAAAGATATTTGGATGTGTAAAAGAGCACCCATTTGGATGCTCTTTACAAAGTATTTTTTAATTTAACCTACATTGAATATGTACATAAACCCTGTTTTTATGCTCTTTCTTGTCCATCACAAGATCTTCAGCTTTTTTCTCATCGATAGCTAACTTTTTTAATACATACACTAAACCCTTGGAACCTTCGCCTACATACCCAGAAGATAAACCACCTTTAATACTCATGATTGCCTCACTTCCAAAAATTCAATATTATTTTCAAAACACTTAATTCCCTGTTGAGTTGTTGTTGTTTCATAACTGATCATATTATATTCCTCACGAGCAGCAAATATTTCCATGATTTTCTTATTGACAGATACAATAACAGTATTCAATGCAACTAAATATGCAATTAACAATGATATTGCAGATTGTATTCTAATTTTGTTTTCTGTATCTTTATCTAATGAAAGATTTAAAATTAGCAAGGCTATTATCAGGATAATTAATGTTATACTAATGAATTTAAATATATATAAATTTATAGATGCTAAATCTATATTAGAAACAGAATTAATTAGGAAGCTAGATAAAGACAATCTTAATAAAATCTGGTTTTATTACAAAATTATAAAATATATTACCCTAAGAATTATTCAACTCTTTAGCTATCTGGTAATACTGCAACTCATTTTGTTATCATATTTTCTTGTATGTATATATTAAACATATTAGTCTGTTCTTCATATAAATCATAAGCAATGAGTGAATAACAAAAAACGCCCAATGGGCGCTTTTGTCTAACGATTGTTTTTTGAGTTACCTGTTAAATTTTTTGCAATGTTTTTAGTAGCATCAACAGTGTTCATCGCAATATTTTCTGTAGCCTCTAAAGCATTATGCGCTGTTTCAAATGCAGAGCCTGCAGTGTTTTTGATGCTATTTGCAACACTTTTGTTATTTCTTTGATTTTGATTATTTCCTTGATTAGTCATAAGTTCACCTCCATAAACACAGGAATAGGATGTGTATTATGTGGAAAATTATTCGGACTATAATAGAATGCTTTATCGTTTACACATTGGCATTTCGAGAAGCAACATTCCGAATGTAACCATATGACTTTCCTAATTCATCAGCTATCTGCTTATAAGACTTATTCTCCATATACTTCATCCGAGCAACTTGATAATTCAATCCCTCAAGCTGATTGACCTTGTTCTCAGTTTCTTTCTTTATATCCAAGTAAAAATCGAGCATCTTTTGTAGACGGTACTTCTTATCATGCAAATTCTGAAGGTTGCCAACTGAAGCTATAACCCCAAAATCATCAGCACCTGTTCCTGTGAATGGCAATTCTCCTTTACCAAACCAATACTTCAAATCGATGTCTACTTGCATCAATTGTGTTTCGATGATGTCGATCTTCCTACATAGATCCACATAATTTGTGATTATCTCCATTGAATATCCCCCAATCCAGATTTTCTATGTGTATTCTTAATGATCCACTTTGTGTAGGTGTTTTAGAATGGCAGATCATCATCATGCACTTCAATAGGTCCAGAACTATTAGCGAATGGATTTTTATCCACTCTGGTGTAATTAGGCTGTGTTTGCGGTTGCTGATATTCAGAATGGCTCGTTGATGATGGTTAGTTTGACTTGTAGCACTGCTATTTTGATTAGACTGTCCATTCTTAGGCTCTAAGAATTGCACACTATCAGCGACAACATCTGTAGTATATACACGCTTTCCGTCCTGACCTTCATAGCTACCTGTTTGAATACCTCCCTCTATACCTGCTAAACTTCCTTTTCTTAAAAGGATAGCTGCATTCTCCGCCTGTTTTCAAACAAGGCAATTAATGAAGTTAGCTTATCTTTCCCCTTGTTGGTTTGAAAATGTACAATTCATTGCAAGAGTAAATCTGGCCATTGCACCTCCTGAAGGAGTGTACCTAAGTTCAGGGTCTTTCGTAAGCCTTCCAACTAAAACGACTCGGTTAATAAATGTATTACCTCCATCTCTAATTCTTTTATCTCCTGCAGTTTTAGATTTGTTTCAAGCGATTCTATTTTGTCTGCCTGATAAATCAGATTCATGATCCACCAGAAGTCATCAGCGGCAATTTCAATCATGTTGCTCTTTGGATTCGTTCGCTTGGCTTGCTTTTTTACGAATACTTCTCAATCTAGTTTTTGTGGATGCCATATAATCCATCCTTTACTTCGCTTTATTATTGAATTTGAATGAGTGTTTGATTGAACTTAAATTTGTTCATACTAGTGTTTAAAAGAGGGCAAAGTCATATCTTGTTTTTATTAATAAATACCATCAGAAGAAAAAATCTTGAACTCCATAGTTTTAGTTCAATTATGAAAGGAGCATAATATGTCAATTGCAGAATTATTGCTTAGACTCTTTATTGCTTTTGTTACTTTATTAGTTTTAACAAGAATTATGGGAAGGAAAGAAATTTCCCAAATGACTTTTTTTAATTTCGTGTCAGCTATATCAATTGGTACTCTAGGCGCTTCTCTTGCTATTGATTCCTCATTAAGCGTTCGCAATGGATTAATAGCTATAATAGGGTGGTCTGCTTTTACAATTTTTCTAGGTTTTTTGGATATAAAGTCCAAAAAAATTCGTTATGCAATTGTAGGCGAACCAGTCATCGTTATTAGAAAAGGTCAAATTATGGATGACGCTCTTCGCAAAGCCCGGCTGGATATAGACTCATTAAATAGTCTGTTACGTAAGAAAAATGTATTCGCTGCTTCTGACGTTGACTATGCATGGTTTGAGACAGACGGTAGCCTTTCAGTGATGAAAAAGGAGTCCAAGCAATCTGGCACTAAGAGCGATTTGAACATTCAAAAAAGTTATAGAATTTTCCCAACATCTATGCCTGTCATATCGGATGGAAAAATTAATAGAGAAAATTTAAACAAGCTAAAACTTGACGAAAAGTGGCTATATCAACAGTTAGAAACCGCTGGTGTTAAAACGGTAGCAGAAATATTTTACGCCGAAGTTCAACATGATGGATCATTGTATATTGATAACAAGAATGACTACATTAAATAATTTTTTTGTAGGTGCACTACTACAATCTGGACTATACTACTAAAGGAGTGCTTCAACTGAAACAACACTTCTCGAAAAAATTAATAGTTGATATTATTTTCATATTGATTCAAACAGCTTGCATCGTTGGACTCATCATCACAGATAATTATGACTATATGAGAATGAGTATTAGTAATCTTTTATTTTGGTTAGTCTATATTTTTTTAGAATTTAAACTAAAGTGGAGCATACCTCTTTATATTCGTATTGCTGTTACCATTTCAATAATTTCTAATGATGTACTTGGTGAATTGATTAATTTGTATGTTACATCATTTTTATTTGATCGAATTCAACATATTTTTGGTACATATTCCCTCACGCTTTGGTCATTTTTTATAATTCAACAATTTGTACAAATGAAGTTTATTCAAAAAAAACTAATAATTATTTTCTTTATTACTCTTTCAACAACTTTAGGTACTTTTTATGAAATATTTGAGTTTCTGCAGGATGAACTGTTTAAACCAGTTATTAAAAATCAAACCAGTTTGTTAGATACAGATTTAGATTTAATTTCAGACGTTGTAGGAGGAATCATTGCCTTAATTCATTATCTATCGTCAGAATCATTAAGGTTGTTTAGGCTTCCCTTTGAACAAAAATGTAAATCTTAAATTCATTTGCACCGATTGTTCTTGTTTGTCTAAGATGTTGAAGCATATTGCTATCATCGCTCTCTAAACCATCTTGTAATTTTTTGTCGTAGCTCTGTATGAAACAAGCGAAGAAAAACAAGCGTATTTTGGACAACCTTTGTGAAGACGTTATCATTCCAGGTAAACGAACTCAAGAAGATGACAAGTCTAAGTTTATTGATTCTGAAAATGTTCCTAATTTGTTAACGAATGCATATCAATACGGATATATTTATTGTATATTCTTCAAGGTTTTGATTGAAACTGGGATGCGTAAAGGCGAAGCCGCAGCTTTACAGTGGACAGATATAAATTTAAAAGATAAGACAATTCAAATTAATAAAAGTCTCGACTTCCAACCCGAGACTGAAGAAGATTTGTTTGGAGATACAAAAAACTACAAATCAAGAACAATAGATATACCAGACACCACCGTCACTGCATTAAAAGCACATTTACAATATCAAAATCAAAATAAGTTAATGCTTAATGATTATTATCGTCATGATCTCAACTTGGTTTTTTGTAGAAAAAATGGCGAACACATGCCCAAGTCTACCCTCTTTAATGCATTCGAACGTATATTAAAAAGAGCAGATATGAACTCATATCCGATTCACTCTTTACATCATACGTATGTAGTTTTACTTATGGAATCCAAAGTGGATTAGAAATATATTCAACAACAACTAGGTCACACTAGTCAACAAATTACTAATGATGTATATGTACACTTATCGAAGAAATTAAAAAAGAAAAACACCGAACAAGTCAACTCACGACTGAACGGTGTCTTCAAATAATATTTTTTGTATTTTTGGGGGCGATTTGGGGGCGCAACTGATTTCCAACAGTCAAATTAAAGTCTTGCCCCCACTGTAAAAAACCATAATCCCAGTGTTTATAAGCTTAGTACATTTTTAAATATTGTTCACGTTCCCATGGATGAACAGTTGTGCGGAACATATCCCATTCAATCTCTTTCGCTTCTACAAAGTTTGCATAAATATGCTCACCTAGTGCTCCACGGATTACTTCACTTTTTCCAAGTTCTAATACCGCTTCATGAAGAGTTGGTGGTAAGTTATGAATGCCGTTTTCGATACGTTCTTCTTCAGTCATCACGTAAATATTACGGTCAACCGCTGGTGGTGGAGTCATTTTTTGTTTAATGCCATCTAGACCAGCTTGTAAAATTACAGCCATCGCCAAGTATGGATTCGCTGCTGGATCTACAGAACGAACTTCAATACGTGTACTTAATCCACGAGAAGAAGGAATACGAATTAATGGACTTCTGTTTTGACCTGACCAAGCAACATAACATGGAGCTTCGTAACCAGGAACTAAACGTTTGTATGAGTTTACTGTAGGATTTGTAATCGCAGTAAAACTTTGTACATGCTTTAATACACCTGCCATGAATTGCATCGCTGTTTCACTCATTTTGCTTTCTGTGGATTCATCAAAAAATGCATTTTCTTTACCGTTGAATAATGAAACGTTAAAGTGCATTCCAGAACCGTTTACCCCGAATAGTGGTTTAGGCATAAATGTGGCATGCAAACCATGCTTACGAGCGATTGTTTTAACAACCAGTTTAAATGTTTGAATATTATCACATGCTGTTACCGCATCTGCATATTTAAAGTCAATTTCGTGTTGTCCAGGAGCTACTTCATGGTGAGACGCTTCAATTTCAAAGCCCATTTCCTCTAGCTCAAGCACGATATCGCGACGGCAGTTTTCTCCAAGATCGACAGGTGCTAAGTCAAAGTATCCACCGTGGTCATTTAATTCTAAAGTTGGTTCGCCTTGTGCATCTAATTTAAACAAGAAAAATTCAGGTTCAGGTCCTAAGTTAAAGCTTGTGAACCCTAACTCTTCCATTTCTTTTAATACACGTTTTAAGTTATTACGTGGATCTCCTGCAAATGGCGTTCCATCTGCTTTATTAACATCACAGATTAATCGAGCCACTTTCCCTTTTCCAGTAATCCAAGGGAAAACAACCCATGAATTTAAATCTGGAACTAAATACATATCAGATTCTTCTATTCGTACGAATCCTTCAATAGAGGAACCGTCGAACATCATTTTATTGTCGAGAGCTTTATCGAGCTGACTCACTGGAATTTCAACGTTTTTAATCGTACCTAGTATGTCTGTAAACTGAAGACGAATAAAATTCACCTCATGTTCTTTGACGAACTTTTTAATATCTTCTTTTGTGTACTTGCTCATTTTTTCACTCTCCTAAATTATTTTATAATCAAACCCCGTTCTATCGAAAGAAGCGAGATAGATCTCCTTGCCGCAAAGATGCCCTTTGATGTCTTTGAGCTATCTGCATTTCTTCTTTTACAATTGCACGTAGTTGTGCATCTGTAATCACTTGTTTTGTATCGTTTTTTAATGCAGGATTGTTTTTCATTTCGAAGATTTGTTTAATCCCTGCAATATTCACGCCTGTTGCTAGCATGTCTTTTATTTCCAATAAAGTATCGATATCATCTAACGAGAACATGCGTTGCTTTCCTTCTGTTCGTGCAGGCTGAACAAGTTCATGCTCTTCATAATATCGAATTTGTCTAGCTGTTAAACCAGTTAACTGCATGACAATATTCATAGATAGCAGTGGCATGGAACGTCTCCATTCCTTTTCCATCGCTGCACCTCCTAGCTGGATATATGAATAGTATATGTCATGTTAGCTAACATGTCAACACCATGTAAGGAAAAGTAACATCATTTTTATTTTATAGAAAAACGCACTTTCCTCTTAGAAATAGGCGTCTTTACAAATCTTTTTTCTCTGAGAATGGGTTGCTCTCGTCCTTAGCTATTTATTGGAAAATAGTTTTGTAGCCCACCGTTCCATACTTTCCCCATGAGAAGCTTAACAAAACAAAACTGAAAATTAAAAACGTGGAAAATGAGTTAATCATTTTCCACGTTTTTAATTTTCAATAACTACCGTAGAGACTGCACCGCTCCTAAAATAGCATGTCAAGCCACCTTGGATAAAGGCCGTAAACGGAGGACGGATTGGTCCATCTGCCGTTAACTCCATACTAGATCCTTTAATGAATGTACCCGCTGCCATAATTACATCATCCTCATAACCCGGCATATAGGCAGGTTCAGGCGCAAATTTGCGCATTAACTGTAGAATGCATTTGAATCGCTTTGCAAAACTGAATCATTTGCTCAAATAAGATCAGTTCTTTCTTGTGCATAACGGGGTTCTATCATTATACACATATCGGAACAAAGTCAATTTTTCCAGCGATATAACCACTTCTAACTTAAGTGCGCATTAATATACTCTTAGTATGCAATTCTACTACTATCCTACGAGATAGCCACACTTCTAGTCCGAACAACCAGTCCTCCAATGTAATATATAATACCGCTAACGAAGAGTGCATTCAAAGATGGAATGCCCCACGTTACAAAGTAGCCCACTAAAAACCCGGCTGCCCAAGCGATGATCGTAATGGGACTTAATCTACCGGCAACACTTGGTAACTCGCCACGTTCTCTGGATTCATCTAATACTTGACGACTCGTTTTAAGAATGAAGTAGTCTATAATAATAATTCCCGCAACCGGAGGAACTAACACACCAAGTACTACTAGGAAATCGATAAAATAATTTAAAATCCCAATTGCAGATAACACTGTGCCGATTATTCCAATGACAAGGGTAACTTTCGCACGACCTAACCGTACATTAAAGACGGAATCAAAAATGGATGTAACGCTTAAAGACGCAGCGTATAAATTGACATTATTAATTTTAATAGTAGAAAAAACAACGACTAATGCGGCAATAATCCCTGATGCTTGTACCATAATACTGACAACATCATTTGTTCTTGCAGCTAATGCTAGTAATACTGCTATCATATTGATACCTAGTTCACCTATAATTAAACCTATTGTAGTCATCCAGAACACATCTTTTCCACTTCTAGCAAAACGACTAATATCAGGCGTAATGATTGCCCCTACGATAAAACCGCCCGCAATCATTGTAGAAGCTACCCCAATTGATAGCGGCTCACCCGCTGGTGCTGCTGAAAAGAGCTCGGATAAAGAAGTCTCACGAAAGACAGAAAAGACCCCTGCCGATACGGCAAGTAAAAAAGCAGGCACTGCAATTGCAGCTGTAATGCTAAGCAATTTAAATCCAAAAATAACTAAGAAAGTTACACTTAATCCAGTAAGGAACATAGCGGGTATTAACGGTAATTTTCCGTTAGACGCTTCTACTAATCCGTTGGCAAAAATCGTATTTTGGACACCGAACCAACCGATACAGGAAATTGCTATTATAATACTAAAAATAGTACCTCCATGTTTTCCGAAGCCTGCCCAACGCGTTAATAAACTTGTTGACAACCCTTCCCTAACACCGATGTAGCCCAAAAGGAATCCAACAGCTTGAAGTATGATGCTACCAAAAAAAGTGGCAATGAGCGCATCCGTAAATGTCATGCCATATCCCATCGTAGCCCCTAAAATAAATTGTGAGATCGTGGCAAATGCCCCAACTCGAATGATCGTAATGCTCCATAAAGATTTTCGTGCGGATTGTGGCACACGAGATAATGAGTAATCATCACCGATAGCATTTTTTGCTGCGCTCATAATAGTCCCCCTTTAAATTAAATACGTACTTTTGACGGTGGTGTCATATAGGTTAAACGGCTTTGTTTGACTTTCATATTTACAAGCGATTCCGCCATTTGAAGTGAAGCAAAAGCAGGATCGATAACAGGTACATCATACCCGGAAGCATTTAGACGTTCTTGCAACTCACTTGCAATGCCTAGGAAACCTGTGCACCCTAATACTAAAGCGTGCGCCTGATCTCCTTCGATTGCTTTGATCATTTCCGAATAGAGAGCATCCATCAAACGTTCTTTGTCTTGTACCTCTAGCACTGGAATTAAAACATATCGAACGGATGCAAGTTTGCTATCTAAACCAGCTAATTTGCTAACATTGCGAATCATTGAAATAACATTAGGCAATACAGTAACGACCGAAAAAGAACCTGCTAGTGAACTGGCATAAAGCATAGCGGATTCACCTGGTCCAATCACAGGAATATTAAGTACCTCCCGAGCTGCTTTGACTCCAGGATCAGCGAAACAATCACTAATAATGGCATCGTAACCCTCTTTTTCTGCTTCAATTGCTTTCTCTAAAAAGTTTGGCAAACAAAGCGCTTCGTCGTATTCACTTTCGATTGATGCAGGACCGGTGGATAAGTTCGTCATGCTTATTTCAGTTCCAGCTGATGCATAAAAAGAAAATTCTTGCAAAACTTCCTCGTTAAAAATGTCCGAAGTGATTGGTAAGATTACTTTAACTTTCATCATGTATGCCCCCTAATAATTTAGATTAAATCCCCAGCAACTTTCACCCGTACTTTTGTAGCATTCCCCGCCATATAGGCAAGTGGAACTTCTTGGATATCTACCACATTCAATTTTTCTTTGTCAGCCCCAGCTTTTACCGCTTCATCGTATGCGATTGATTTAGCTAAATCTAACGTCTGTTCCCGACCTAAATCATCCATTTTGAAGATTTTTTCGATTTCTGCACTCACTTGAGAAATTGCAGATCCAATTGCATTTGCAACGCCGAAGTTAGCAGGTTTAATGACTTCACTTGCCCCTTTTAAAGCAGATGGGAATAATATACTGCCACCACCTACTAAAACAACGGGTATGTCATCTGCACTCGTTTTCATTTTATCGATAGACTCTTCTACCATAAACGTCATTTCTGCATATATTTTTTCTAATAAGCTTTGATCTAAATGTGCTACTAACTCAGGATTTCCGATCTTAGCTTTTCCTAAAGCGATAATAACATCTGTTGTTGTTAACGTATTTCCGCCGAAAGCTAAGCCTTCTTTATATAAACGATGACCGACACTTTCGGGACCAATTGTAAATTCGCCATTATCAAGCAATTTTACAATTGTACCGCCTCCTAATCCCATGGATAAAATATCGGGCATCCGGAAATTGGTGCGAACGCCGCCGACGTCTACAGCAAGAGAAGATTGGCGAGGGAATCCATTAGCAAGTACACCGATATCTGTCGTTGTTCCACCGACATCGATCACGAGCGCATCTGCTTTTTTCGACAAGTAGGAGGCGCCTCGAATGCTATTTGTCGGCCCGCAAGCAATTGTTAAAATCGGATATTTCACGGTGTATTCAACAGACATTAATGTGCCATCATTTTGTCCAAAAAATACAGTTGCTTGAATTCCTTCGTTTTCAAGTGCATCAACAAAGCTTTGGGCAGTGATTTTTGCAACATCCACAATCGCTGCGTTTAAAATCGTAGCATTTTCACGCTCGATTAAGCCCACGTTTCCAATTTCTGACGAAAGCGAAATGGCGATATCTGGACCGAGTTCTTCTTGAATAATTTCACTGACACGTTCTTCATGTGTTTTTGAAATCGGTGAGAATACAGAAACAACCGCAATCGAATCTACTTTCCCATTTAATTCCCTACAAATGGATCTTATTTTATCTTCATTTAGTGAGGTAATTTCTCTGCCGTCGAATTCATGACCCCCTTCAACGATATAAAGATGCTTTCCGATAATATTTTTTAAATCCTCAGGTACACCAACCAGTGGTTTAATAGCTAATGTAGCAGGCGCTCCTATTCGAATCGAAGCGACTTTATTTAATCTTTTTCGTTCAACGATCGCGTTTGTACAATGTGTCGTACCTAGCATCGCATACTTAATTTGACTTTTATCAACGTTAGAATTTGAAACTACTTTTTTTAATGCATTGAATATACCAGTTGATGTATCTGCAGTTGTAGGCTCTTTTGCCTCTGCGATTACGTTATTTGAAGCATCCAAAATGACTGCATCCGTATGAGTACCGCCAACGTCGATTCCTATCCGATAAATTTCCATATTTACGATAACTCCTTCTTCGCTTGTAATTTTTCAACTTCCACATAAGGCACTTCATATCCAAAATAGTTTGGTCCCACTGTTGCCAGCCCTTTTTCTGTACGCCATTTTTCATTTGCAGGTATACCAATAACTGTGCAGCGCGCTCCATAGCGTATGCCTTCCGTAGTAATGGGAATACCTGTATCTGTGTCTAACACAGCAATTAAGTCTGGTGTAACACATAGCGTTTCTTCGCCTTTAGTTGCTAAAAGGTGTTCATTTTGGAAATGAAGCATACATTCTTGATCGATGTAAGCATCTAATCCCTGTACTTTCGCTTGCCCTTTCGCAAAACCGTCAACAGTTACACGATTAATATCGCTAATCTTACCTTTAAATAGTTCAAAACCATTTAATAATTGCAATACAGCATCTATTGGATTCGCTTCACGTTCTTTGGCTTTGCGTATAGCAGCGCCGATTTGTTCTTCCAGTGTCAAACTTTCTAATATGGCACTTTCTTTTACTTCTTCTTTTGTCATCGGGTAAATTGCTAGCATGACAGAGCCGCCCATATCAACTGTGGCGCTGCGGGCAATCCGTTCCGCCCAATTATTATTAATGGTATTCATAACCAGATTGTTTCCTTTTTCGTCCGCTAAAACCATAGGAGATGCGGAAATACCATTTAAATAAAAAGTCACCATCTGTAATTCCGGGAAAGCTCGTCCCATTCCATCCGCATCAATTACCGGTAAGCCAAGTTTTGCTGCTAATGCAAGCGGTAATAATGAATTCACACCACCAGCTTCAATCGGCATCGTTGCATAAATTTCCTGCCCAATATAGTTTTCTAATGCTTTAAAAGCAGCCTCCGCTTCATCACCATTTGGTATTTTTTCTACCATTACTGTAGGTGCGCCCATCATAGCAGAAGGGACGATTAATGCACCATCAGGCACTTCATCAATCGAAATGAGACGAATTGGTCCGTATTCTTCGATTGCTTGTAAAGCCATCAGTTTGCCGATGTACGGATCTCCTCCCCCTCCAGTACCAAGGAGCGCAGCACCAATTGCAATATTTTCAATTTCTTCTTTTCCTAATAATCTCATAATGACTCGTTCTCTCCTTTTTTTAATTGATTGATAAGCGCGAGTAACAATTTTTCAGCAGCTTGAACTTGATTTTCAAACACCTCGTCAGAATAGACGATTGTTGACCAAAAAAGCCCATTTGCAATTAGTTCAATTTGATGTGCACATTGCTTGATTTCTACGTGCGTTGCATTCGGAAATTCGTCTGATAGTTCGTTAAAATAATTTTGTAACAACCAACTTTCAAATTCATCCAAGTATTTTGAAAATTCATTCTTGAAGTCTGCAAAACCTGAAGTTAATTGTACAAAGGCTTTTGTATTTACTACATCATTTCGATGAAAATAAGCGACACTTCTTAATAACTGTTGCAAACCCCTGCGGACAGGTAACCCCTTTGTTTTCTCGAAAATTCGATGCAATTCCTTTTGATGATTTTCCAATATCTGTTGAAATACTTCTTCTAATAACGCTTCTTTATTTGGATAAAAAAAATAAATAGAGGATGCTTTAATTCCAACGGCATCGGCTATCTTTTTCATTGTGGTCCCTTTATATCCTTGTTCTGCATAAATGGTCAAAGCAGCTTCAATTAGTTTCTTTTTTGTCATTTTGTAATCTCACCACCTACCTAATGTTCGTTAGGTAATATAATAAAACATTTTGTTTCATCTTTCAATATGTTTTGAAAATTTTAATTAGTATGTTTGTTATATAATAGAGAACGCCGTTGATAAATCAATTACATCAACCTATTTATCTTTCTGCATTCTCTAGAAGTACAAGGTAATAGATTCTGCACTACAGTTAAAACAGCAAAAAACTGCCTTAACGATTACTGCCATGAAAATTAAAAGGCTATGGCTCTCCATATATTTCTTTATAATGGAATCATAAATATAGGGAACCAGTTGTTAAATAAACTAGTAGCTCCCTTACAATCCCCCCTCAATAAATGATAAAAGGTAATAAAAAAAGCGCAGAAAATGACCAAGTCACTTCCTACACTTCTTTTATTTCTAAATTTACCTTAAAGACTGCACTGCTCCTAAAATGGCATATTTCACATGCTCGTACGTCAAGCCACCTTGGATAAAAGCCGTATACGGAGGGCGGATTGGTCCATCTGCCGTTAGCTCCATGCTAGATCCTTGAATGAATGTACCCGCCGCCATAATCACATCATCCTCATAACCCGGCATATAGGCTGGTTCCGGTGCAAATTGAGCGTTCACCGGCGAATGCATTTGAATCGCTTTGCAAAACTGAATCATTTGCTCGGCTGTTTGGAACGATACCGATTGAATGAGGTCTGTTCTTTTTTGTGAGTAATGGGGCTCCGTCATCATTCCCACTTCTTCTAATACCGCTGAAGTAAAAATTGCTCCTTTTACCGCTTGCGAAACTATATGAGGTGCAAGGAAAAAACCTTGGTACATATCCATTAATGTGTTAAGAGAAGCTCCAGCTTCCGCTCCAATTCCCGGTGAAGTCATGCGATACGCACACTTCGTTACAAGTTCCGCTTTTCCTGCAATATAGCCACCCGTTTTCGCGATGCCGCCACCAGGATTTTTGATCAAAGAGCCTGCCATTAAATCAACCCCAACATTGGTCGGTTCCAGTTCTTCCACAAACTCTCCGTAGCAATTATCCACGAAAATAATGGCATCTTCTTTTATCGCTCTTATCTTTTGGACCATTTCTTTTATTTGCTCCACTGTAAAAGATGGACGCACCGCATACCCTTTGGATCGTTGGATTGCAATTACTTTTGTATTTGCTTGGACCGTTTTTTCAACCATTTCCCAATCGATCGCTCCTGATTCTAGCAAGTCCACATGCTGATATGAAACGCCAAAATCGGCAAGTGAACCAGTATCTTCTTCTCCTCCACTTACGATGGATTGAAGTGTATCATACGGCTTACCCGTTATATATAACAGCTCATCATTCGGTCTAAGCACACCAAACAAACTAATCGAAATCGCATGCGTGCCCGAAATAATTTGCGAACGTACAAGTGCTGCTTCTGTTCCAAATGTGGTCGCATATACTTTTTCTAACGTATCACGCCCCTCGTCGTCATAGCCGTAACCAGTAGATGGGTTAAAATGATGATCACTTACTTGATGGGTTTTAAATGCGTGGATTACTTTTTGTTGATTGAAGAATGCAATATTTTCTACTTCTTTATGGTAACTCGCAATTTTTGCTTCCGCTCTTTTTGCTATATCTAAAACTTCTGGTAATAATGTAGTCGTAAAATTCATCTGTTTCGCTCCTTGATTTAAATGACAAATAGAAAAGACTAATCTCAACTAAATGAAATTAGCCTTCGCTGAAGTAAAGTTAGTTAAAACTGTAGCTCGCCTTCCCAATCTAGCATACCACCTGCAACGTTTGTTACTGTAAAACCATTTTCCTCAAGAATCTCGCAAGCCATTGCACTGCGACCACCAGCTTTGCAGACGATATAATGAGGGACGGATTTGTCCAGTTGATCCATACTCGTTTCGATTTGACCTAATGCGATATGTTTTGCCCCCGGAATGATACCAGTTGCCACTTCCTCGCTTTCACGTACATCAATGACACTTACTGTTTCGCCAGCATCTATTTTTTCTAAAAGTTGTTCCGTTGTAATTACATTCATTTTTAATCTGCCCTTCTGATGTCTATTCCTTTAAAATCATAATAGTAACCTGCTTGTCTGTCAATTCACCTGGCTTATTCTTCCGTAAGTGGTACAGGCTTAGAAGGAGCAAATGTAGAAATAGCATGCTTGTATATTAACTGTTGCTTTCCATCTGACTCAAAAAGAACGGTAAAATTATCATACGACTTCACTAGCCCTTTTAGTTGGAAGCCATTCAATAAAAATACTGTAACAAAAATATTGTTTTTTCTTAATTGATTCAAATAATTATCTTGAATATTCATAGGTTTCATTCCAATTCCCCCATTGTGCATTTTACATAATTCAGTACTCTCCACATCTACTATTCGCCTTATTTCTTAATTATCCTGCAAGAAATCGGTAATTTCTTTTATAATCTTTTCTCTATCCACAAATGGATCATACCAATGGATGTCCATCTTGTTGCGGAAATAAGTTAACTGGCGTTTTGCGTACCTTCTAGAGTTTTGCTTTAAATTATCCAATGCCTCTTCTAGTGTGAGGAATCCATCCAAGTAAGCATAAATTTCTTTATAGCCTATTGCTTGAATCGACTGAACTCCACGAATCCCTTGTTCATGGAGTTTTTTTACTTCTTCTAATAATCCTTTTTCCACCATCAAATCTACCCGTTTATTTATCCGCTCGTACAGAACTTCCCGATCGGTAGTGAGACCGATTATATAATGGGGATATACTTTTTCCTGTCCATGGTCTTGTTCTATTTCTTTTTTCTGCTTTCCGCTCAGCTCCACTCGTTCGATTGCGCGAATCACTCGCTGTACGTTGTTCGGATGAATTTCATTAGCGGCTTCCGGATCTAATTTACGTAATCGATTAAACAATTCATCTGGTGGTAGCTTTTCTAATTCTTTTTGTAAGTCTACGTCTAGTTTCGGCTGCTTTGTAAAACGAAAATCATATAAGACCGATTGGATGTAGAGCCCAGTTCCTCCAACGATTATCGGCAATTTCCCTCTTGCTGCAATTTCTTCTATTTTCTCTCGCACGATTTTTTGATACTCTGCTACTGAGAAACTTTCATTAGGATCCTTTATGTCCAATAAATGATGGGGAACTCCTTCCATCTCCTCTTCCGTAATTTTCGCTGTTCCAATAGAAAGCTCTCGGTAAATTTGCATGGAATCACCGTTAATGATTTCTCCGTTAAATGTTTTTGCAAGCTCAATACTTAGAGCAGTTTTCCCTACCGCTGTAGGACCTACAATTGCTAGTACTACAGGTTTCTCAGACATCTTTTAACATCCAATTTTGGATAAATTGATACGTGTCATTTTTATTCACTTCGTTTAAAATTTCATGTCGTGCATTTTCTATTAATTGAACTGTTACGTTTTCCATTCCTACATTCGTCATACCTTTCGCTACTTTAAAAATATCCTTACCTGATTTACCCACCGGGTCATCTAAACCACTTACCAATAATATAGGTAAATCTTTTCTCATGTACTGGAGTTCACTATCTTGATGTATAATTTTTAAGCCATGAAAGAGATCGATATAAAACTGATTCGAAGGGATAAAACCACAATAAGGATCATCGATATACTTTTTCACTTCATTTGCATCCGAACTTAACCAATCGAAATCTGTTTCGGCATCTTTAAATTGTTTATTGAATCCACCAAAGGAAAGCTTATTAAGCAAAGGACTTTCTGCTTGTGGTGTTTTCTTTTTGGAAGCTAGTTTTCCGATAACAGTCCCAATATCTCCCATGATTCCAGGATCAAACGCCGTACCACTGAGGACAACCTTAGCTAGAGATTCACTATACTTTTGCATATATCTTCTCGCAACAAAGGACCCCATACTATGACCAAATAAAACAAGCGGCACGTCTCCGATATCTTCTCGCACATGCACTAAAACCTCACGCACGTCCTCTACTATTCGGTCAAAACCATCTTGGTCAGCTAAAAAACCTAGTTGCCCATTTTTTTCAGCTGTTTTTCCATGTCCACGATGATCGTGACCACTTACAATAAAGCCATTTCCTACTAAAAATTGCGCAAATTCCTCATAGCGTTCTATATGCTCTGCCATCCCGTGCAATAGATGCACATGCAGGACCGGGGTTTCCTCCGGCATATATTTGACAATATGGACTAAGTGACCATCAGACATTTGACCTTCTAGAATCGTTTTCAGAGAGCAGCCCTGCTTTCATTTATAGTAGCTTCCATTAATATTGCATCCAATTGTTTTTGATAAAAAGTCTTTTCTTGCTCGCTATACTGCAACAATTGTGCCATCACGTTCAATATACCCTCTTTATACATTTTATATTGATCGATTTTAAAATAAAGCATTGCCGTTCTTCTTACTAAAAAGTCAGCAGGCGTATAGGCCATCTCTTCATGAACCGCATAATAGACTTGTGCAAGAAGACTTAATGGCAGCTCAGTTGGAACGGTAGACAGTATATGTGCATAGTGGAATACTCGGTCTACATTCGTTCCATAAAATTTTGCTAAGCTTTTTCCTTCTGCTATTGATAAACCATACGAAGGTGCTATCTGTGCTTTTGTTGCAATAAAAGCTTCCAATTGGTCCGCACCTCCGAGGTCCCCACCCGATAAAGGAACATGCTTAGTGACACAGGGACCATATTGTTCATCGCCCAGCTCTTTAGAAATAGCATTGACGATTGTTTCTGCCATTTTACGATAGCCCGTCAATTTGCCACCAGCTATTGTATATAATCCGGCATCGGAACTCCAAATTTCATCTTTCCGTGAAATTTCAGAAGGATTTTTCCCATCCTCATAAATAAGCGGACGAACACCAGCCCAAGTAGATTCCACCTGTCTTTTCGATACATTTACGAGCGGAAACATATGATGAACGGCATTTACTAAATAGTCCACATCTTCATCTGTTGCAATAGGATGCTCGATATTACCTTCAAAAAAAGTGTCCGTTGTACCAACATAAGTTTTCCCATCACGCGGAATAGCAAAGATCATGCGTTTATCGGGAGCATCAAAGTAAACTGCCTGCTTTAAAGGAAAAACAGATTGATCCAAGACGATATGAACACCTTTTGTTAGCTTTAACTTTTTCTTATTATCAATCGCATCGAGTGATCGGACTGCGTCGACCCAAGGTCCTGTTGCATTCACCACTTTTTTCGCGTGAATATGAATACGTTTGTTTTTTAAAACATCTACAATTTCTGCACCGTTGATTTTGTTTTGATCATCATACAAGAAAGATTTTGCTTTCGCGTAATTAAGGCAAACTGCCCCTTTTTCAATTGCTTTTTTCAGCACTTCCATCGTTAGCCTGGCATCGTCTGTTCGGTATTCTACGTAGTAGCCGCCACCAAGTAAATCTTTACTTTTAATAAGCGGTTCTTTTTCCAGCGTTTGCTCCGGAGTCAGCATATGACGTCGCTCTTCTTTTTTGACACCAGCTAGAAAATCGTACACTTTTAATCCTGCAGATGTGCTAAGTGGACCAAATGTCCCTTTTTTATGAAACGGTAATAGCATCCATTCTGGTTCTGTCACATGCACCGCATTTTCATACACGATTTCTCGTTCTTTTCCAACCTCTGCTACTACTTTCACATCAAATTGTTTTAAATATCGAAGTCCACCATGTACAAGCTTCGTCGACCTGCTTGAAGTTCCCGCAGCAAAATCTTGCATCTCGACTAATGCAACGGACATGCCGCGAGTCACCGCATCTAATGCGATACCCGCTCCCGTAATACCTCCTCCGATGACTAATACATCGAATTCATAAAAATTTAATGTGTGCAAAATTTGTTCTCGTTCCACAGAAGATTTCACTTAATCCACCTCTTCATCTGAAAGTTTGAATACTCTTGTTGCTTCCACTGCTTTCTTCCAACCTTTATATAACCGGTTACGCATTTGTTCATCCATTTTTGGTTCGTATAGCTTTTGGCTTTCACGCATATCGGAAAGCGCCTGCTCATCTTTCCAAAACCCAGTAGCTAGACCTGCTAAAAAGGCAGCACCAAGTGCAGTTGTTTCATTTAACTTAGCTAGTTCTATTGGTAGGTCCAGGAGATCACTTTGAAATTGCATGAGGAATTCATTGCCCACGGCTCCTCCGTCCACACGAAGCACTTCCACATCCACTCCAGAATCCTGCTCCATCGTATGGAGTACATCCTTCGATTGATAGGCGAGAGACTCTAATGTCGCTCGAATGAAATGCTCTTTTGTCGTCCCCCTGGAAAGTCCAAAAATGGCTCCTCTTGCATCTGAATCCCAGTAAGGAGTACCAAGACCAACAAAAGCTGGAACAATGTATACACCGTCTGTCGATTCCACTCTTTTTGCATAGTCTTCGGAGTCCGCCGCTTTTTTCACCATACGAAGCCCGTCTCTAAGCCATTGAATGGCAGAACCAGCAACAAACACACTACCTTCCAAAGCATAAGTCACTTTGCCATTTAGACCCCATGCAATCGTTGTGAGTAGTCCGGATGGAGATTTAACTGCTTCTTCTCCTGTATTGAGCAGCATAAAACAACCAGTACCATACGTATTTTTGGCCATTCCTTTGTCAAAACAGCATTGACCAAACAAGGCTGCTTGTTGATCCCCCGCTGCTCCTGCAATATCTATCGCTTTTCCGAAAAATACGGACGGATCCGTTTGTGTATAAACTTCGGAAGAAGATGCAACGCTTGGAAGCATACTCAACGGGATATTTAATTTATCGCAAATTTCTTGATCCCACTGCTGTTCATAAATGTTATAGAGCATAGTCCTCGACGCATTCGAGTAATCCGTCACATGCGCACTACCGTTTGAAAGTTTCCAAATTAACCACGTATCAATCGTTCCAAAAAGCAGTTCTCCTGCCTCTGCTTGCTCTCTTGCTCCGTCAACATGATCTAAAATCCATTTTACTTTCGTAGCAGAAAAGTAAGGGTCTAGCATCAGCCCTGTTTTATCCTTGAAAAATGTATCAAGCTTTTCTTTTTTTAACTCATCGATAATACTTTGCGTTTGTCTGGATTGCCAAACGATCGCATGATAAATCGGCCTTCCCGTTTTTTTGTTCCAAACGACCGTTGTTTCCCGCTGGTTTGTAATACCAATTGCGTGCACATTTTCTGGTTGGTTCCCACTTTCGGTCAAAACCCCTGCAATGACCGACAAAACAGAGCCCCAAATCTCCTGTGCATCATGTTCCACCCATCCCGGTTTCGGAAAATATTGTGTAAATTCCTTTTGCGCAGTGTGCACAATATTACCTTGCCGATCAAACAATATGGCGCGCGAGCTTGTAGTACCTTGATCAATCGATAAAATAAATTTTTCCATCTGATTCCCTCCTACATGACTCGTTTAAACATCTTCTCCACTTCATACGTTGAAAAATGCACAATAACAGGGCGGCCATGCGGACATGTGAGTGGGTGCTGTGCAGCTTTCAAGCTTTGTAACAGCTGCTCCATATCATGCATCGTTAAATAATGATTCGCTTTGATCGATAATTTACAGCTCATCATAATAGCAGCTTCTTCTCTAAGTTTTTTAATGTCTGTTTTTCGGTTCGTTAATACTTGTTCGATTAGGTTTTCGATAATCTTTGTTTCATGTCCTGCTGGAAACCATGTTGGATGCTCTCTGACGACAAAGCTGGAGGAACCAAATTCCTCTAAAAATATCCCCACATCTTGAAGTGCCTGGATGGATTCTTTAATTCGGTACGCCTCGTCAAGTGAATAATGGAATGTAAGAGGCAGCAATAAAGCTTGTCGTTCTCCAGCGTTTACTTCTCCCACTTTTTCTTTATAAAATTCATATTTTATCCGTTCCTGCGCTGCGTGCTGATCGATTAAATAAAAGCCATCATCGCTTTGCGCAACAATATATGTTCCATGGATTTGTCCTACAACATGTAAATCAGGAAAAGGCTGTTTTTCTGCCACAACTTCTTCTATATACGCTTCTTCTACGTAAGGTTCAACCACGGGTGTCTGCTCTTGTGGTAACGGTGTTTGCGCTTCATGAATGATCGTTGGTTGCTCCGACAGCTCTTCTGTTACCGGAGCAACTGGTTCTTCAGGAGGTGTATACGGTTTAAAGAAATCGAATTGCACGCTCTGCTGTTTTTTCACTTCTGGCTTTTCTATAATTTTCGGTGGCTGTTGCACTCGGTGGATAACCGAACGAATCGTTTGACGAACAAGCTCCATTAACTCTTTTTCTTTACTAAGTCTTATTTGATGCTTCGCCGGATGGACGTTCACGTCTGTAAGCATAGGGTCCGTTTCAATATTCAATACAACAATCGGATATCTTCCAATCGGAAGAAGTGTATGATAGGCATCTACAATCGCATTATTTAACCCGTAATGCTTAACCCAGCGACCATTCACTAAAATCGTTATATAGTTTTTAGATGCTCGTGTAATTTCAGGCATCGTCGCAAATCCTGAAATTTGAAAATCGGATGATTCCTTTTCAAATGGAACCATTTTCTTTACATTCGTCACACCATATATAGAAGCGAGCACTTGTCTTAAGTCTCCTCTTCCACTTGTTTGGATAATCGTTTGGGCATTATGGATAAGCTTAAAGGCTATGTTCGGATAACTAAGTGCTAATCGGTTGATCAAATCGATCGAATGACCAAGTTCCGTTTGAATCGTTTTCAAATATTTCAACCTAGCTGGTGTATTAAAAAATAATTGCGTTACTGCAATATCTGTTCCACGGCGAATAGGGGCTGGTGTACAAGAAATGATTCGCCCACCTTCTAGTTCCACTTTCGTTCCAACATTTTCTCCGTCAGATGTCCATAAACTTATTTTCGAGACAGATGCAATACTGGCAAGTGCTTCCCCGCGAAAACCTAACGATCTGATGCGAAACAAATCATGCTCCGTTGTAATTTTAGACGTCGCATGTCTTGAAAAGGATTGAACAGCATCTGCTTCGTCCATTCCTTTTCCGTTATCCGTTACTTGAATTTTCGCAAGCCCTGCTTCTTCTAATATGATTTCAATCGATGTGCTTTCTGCGTCGATTGCATTTTCCACTAATTCTTTTACAACAGAAGCGGGACGTTCCACTACTTCCCCTGCTGCTATTTTATTGGAAAGTAGCTCTTCCATTACGATGATTTGTCCCATTTTCTTCACCTACTTTTTTAGTCTAATTCACTTTGTAGCTCATATAGTATTTGCAATGCAGCAAGTGGCGTTGTTCCGGAAATATTGATCTTTTTCAGCTTTTTCATTACTTTTTCTGATGAACTATTTACTACTTGCGGTTTCGTTTGCTTTACCGGTTGTTCATCAAAGAACGATAATTGTTGTTCTTGAACTGCAGGAGCATCTGTTGGTTCTTTTTTCTCTTGCTGTTCAAAAGTGTCCAGTATTTCTCTTGCACGTTCAATGATTTCTTCTGGTAACTGTGCTAGCTCTGCTACATGGATTCCATAGCTTTTATCTGCTGGACCATTTTTTAATTTGTGCAGAAACACGACTTTTCCATCTTTTTCGGTTGCCGCTACATGCACATTACGCAGTTTTGCTAATGTTTTTTCTAAATCAGTTAACTCATGATAATGTGTGGAAAATAACGTATTTGCCCCAATATGATCATGAATATATTCCATCATTGCCTGCGCCAGACTCATCCCGTCATAGGTCGAAGTTCCACGTCCTATTTCATCAAAAAGGAGTAAGCTCTTACTTGTTGCATTCATAATCGCATGCTGAGATTCCATCATTTCAATCATAAATGTACTTTGCCCACCTGCTAAATCATCTGCTGCTCCGATACGCGTAAATATTTTATCCACGATCGGTAACTCTGCTAATTCCGCCGGCACATAGCAACCAATTTGAGCCATAATAACGGTGATGGCGATTTGACGCATAAACGTACTTTTACCGGACATATTAGGTCCCGTAATCAGCAGCATATTTTCCTCTTCCGTTAATAGACAATCATTTGGCACATACAGTTGATTGTTCATCATTTTCTCCACGACCGGATGTCTTCCCTCTTTAATAATCATCGCATTCGTATCGTGAAATGCCGGTTTCGTTAGACGATATTTTTCAGCTACTTGTGCAAAGGAAATATACACATCTAGCTCACTAATTTGTTTTGCTAGCTTCTGTACCCGTGGAATATATGCTTTAATCTCTTCCCTTAAATGGGTAAATAAATCATATTCGAGTACTAAACTTTCTTCTTCTGCAGAAAGAATAAGTGATTCCTTCTCTTTTAACTCATCTGTAATATAGCGTTCCGCATTGGCCAGTGTTTGTTTGCGTACATAACGCGCTTCATCTGCAAACTGAATATTTGATTTCGTTAACTCAATATAATAGCCAAATATACGGTTATAGCCTATTTTCAAATTTTTAGCGCCAGTTAGTTCACGCTCTTTTTGCTCTAGTTCTGCAATCCATCTTTTCCCATTCACAGAAGCATCTCTAAGCTGATCTAGTCGTTCGTTATAGCCATCTTTTAGGACGCCGCCATCTTTTACGGAAATCGGCGGATTTTCATGAATCGCCTCTTCTAATTTACTCCAAATATCCTGGCAATCCTCTATCGCCTGTCCAAGATCGTTTAATGCTTTTTTATCTGCTTGCACTAATTGCTCTTTAATAGAAGGAATTTTGGATAAAGACTGTCTAAGTTGTGCAAGGTCTCTTCCCCCTGCACTTCCAAACCCGATTCTTCCCACTAATCGTTCCAAGTCATATACTTCTTTAAACGCTTCTTTTATTTCTTCTCGTAACATAAAGTCTTCTAGGAAGCTTGTAACAATGGCCAAACGATTTTCAATAGCATATTTGTCCGCAAGTGGCTGGTGGATCCATTGTTTTAGCTTTCGTCCCCCCATTGCTGTGACGGTTTCGTCCAGTAACCATAGTAAAGTTCCTTTTTGCTCTGCATTTCGAATAGAAGAAATAAGCTCTAAATTTCGTTTGGAATGATAGTCGATTGCTAAAAAGGAATCTCTACGCAAAAAGGTAAAGGGTTGAATATGTAAAAGGGAGCGCATTTGCGTTTTCTGAATGTACTGTAGTAATCGTTTGACTGTGCGATGTGTTTCCAGTGGATGATTCGGTACATATTTCTCAATCGATTGTTCATTCGATTCGTCTTTTTCAATGGATAAAGTAAAGTCGTGAATCGCAGATAAATCATTGATAAGCAGGTACATTTGTTCACTCACGATCAATTCTTTAGCCTGAATAGCCAGGATTTCTTGTACAACTTCTTTTTCATCCCCATGAAGGATTGTTGTAAATCCGTCTCCTGTCGAGACATCTAAATACGAAAAAGACACTTCGTTTGGAGAAACTACATCCGCTGAGGCGATAAAATAGTTCGTCTTGTTCTGCATGCCTTTCCCTTCCATAATTGTACCAGGCGTGATTAATTGAACTACTTCTCTTTTTACTACGCCCTTTGCCTGTTTTGGATCTTCAACTTGCTCACAAATAGCTACCTTATGCCCTTTACTAATTAGCGTTTCAATATAGCCCTGTGCAGAATGATGAGGCACGCCACACATTGGGATGCCGTCTTTTCGGCTAGTCAGTGTAATTTCCAAAATAGCCGCTGCTTTGATCGCATCATCATTAAACAGCTCGTAAAAGTCTCCTAATCGAAAAAATAAAAACGCATCTATATATTCATCTTTTATTTTTATATATTGTTGCATCATTGGTGTAACTGTTGTCATCAATTGCCCTTCTCTCTAAAAAAACTTTCTATTTTATTATAACAAATCAAAGGACTGAACGCTTCCCATAATGAATATTGGCTAAATCTCTAATTAGAGACGACAATTGCTCGCTGGTAGCGGCTTTGCTCGGTTGGGAAGGATTTATGCGCGACTTGAGCTGACTATTGCTCAGTTAACGACGGTCATTGCTCGCTGGCATCGGTTTTGCTCGGTTAGCCAGGATTTATGCGCGAGTCGAGCTGACTATTGCTCGGTTAACGACGGTCACTGCTCGCTGGCAACGGCTTTGCTCGGTTAGCCAGAGTTTATGCGCAATTTGAAGAGCTTTGCAAATAAATAGATCAAGCTAGCAAGTTTCCAGTAAATAAAAATGTGCAACAGAATGGTCAATGAAAGCAACCAATTCTGCCATAAGAGCAACCAACATATTAATGAAAGCAACCATCCCTAACCGCTTAGATTAGAGTATGCATTATAACATTTTTATTCCCTCAAGGATTGGCACCTGGTTATTTCCTCCACAAAAACATAAAAAAAAGCCGGAAATACTGACCGGCTTGTTAAAGTGATGAAGAATCTTCGGATTCACTAGGCAAGTTAGCAGGGACCGCTGAAACAGAAGAGCTTTCTTCACCGAATACCCATTCTTCTTCAACCTCACCATCTTGCACTTGGATATAAATTGTCGTTTCTCCCACTACTTCTGCAAGTAGCTCGCGTTCTACTGTCACTTGGAATTTCGTACCTTTTTCAACAATGATAGCTTCTGTACAATTTGGTTGTTGAAGCACACGCAGATGCACTTCTTCTCCATTCGAATCTCTGTCACGGAAATGCAATTTAATACGGTCTTTATATTGAATTGTCTCTGTGAAAACAGAAGTTTTCGAATGATCATGATGTGCATACCAAACGTTTATGTCAAATTTCCCCGTAACTTCTACGTATCTACCATACTTTTTTGATTGGCAAGAATGATTGATTACCCAGCATCCTAATATGCTAGATGGAGTATTTGGCGGACAAAGGATTTCACGAGATTCCGTTCTTTTTTTCCCTTTAGCGATTACCGCTTTCGTTACAATTTGTCGCATGTGTTTCATGTTTTTCCTCCTTGTATTCAAGTCATAACATCATATGCGCATTATGCCCAATCGGTTCATCCGCTTTTGATAATTCATTGACCTTTTAATAGAATCAGCATACAATTATAGGATAATAAAGGAAGAGTGAGGTTATACAATGGCGTTTTTTGAAGTAATTCATGTAGCCGATCAACAAGAGGCTGCTATAATCGTGCAAGAAAAGCTCGAAAAAGATTTACAAGCGGACACTTTGCACGTATTAGGCTTAGCAACTGGGAGTACAATGATTCCTATTTACAAGAGATTAGCAGAATCATCTTTGGACTTTTCCGAAGTTACTGCTTTTAATTTAGATGAATATATAGGTTTAGAGCCAACAAATATCAATAGCTATGCTTATTTTATGCAAGAGCATTTATTTGGGCACAAACCATTTAAAGAAACGAATATTCCAAACGGAAAAGCGCTTGATCTAGAGGCAGAATGCGCCCGTTATGAAAATCAATTAAATGAGCATCCATTAGATATTCAGTTTTTAGGTGTTGGAGAAAATGGACATATTGCATTTAATGAGCCAGGTACTTCTTTTGATTCAGTAACGCATGTTGCGAATTTGACCGATTCAACACTTGGCGTAAACAGCCAATACTTTGGAGATAAAGAGGAAATTCCAAACACCGCGTTTACGATGGGGATTGCTTCTATTATGAAGGCGAAAAAAATCATTTTATTGGCATTTGGAGAAAAGAAACGTCCTGCGATCGAAGCTTTACTCGGGGATACCATTACAAAAGAATGGCCAATCACGATTTTGAAAAAACATCCGCATGTGACAATCATTACGGATATTAAATAAACAAAAGGACTTCCTATGTCAGCAGGAAGTCCTTTTTCTGTCTACTACTCTAGAAATTCACTTTTCAATACATATACTACATCATAATTAGCAATCTCAGCTAAGTGATTCTCAAAATCCGTATAAAACGCTGGAGAAAGCGAGCTCATGCCATGCCCATTCGAGCTACTAATAGATGCTAAAACTATAATCCCATCAATCGGAATTTCTTCTGATGGGTTGCTGCCCCATATGCTTTGGTTGGTCGTTTTCTCTCGCTGGGTCATACTATTTTTTCCACTAGCACTCTTTGACTGAACACCTATATTGAATTTCACCTTTTCTTCTGCAACATTTTGGGAAGTAGTAAAAATAAGTGTCCCCTTTTCATCGATATCCATCGTTAACCGATTGATCTTTTCCCCTACTAATTTTCCGAACGCATACTGATCCACCCATACGGATATTTGTTTGTATTTTTGATCTGCTTGAAAATCGAATACAAATGACTGTTCACTCGTTGAGGAAAGCAAAAATTTTTCCCTATCCGTTAGCTGAACCTCCGATAAAGCATTGTTTAAGGTTGTTTTATTAGTACAGGCTCCTAGAAGTAATAGAAACAAAACAATTGAACTTATCAATACTTTCTTCATATAGTCTCCCCTAACTATGAAAAATTTCCAACCTGGGCCAAGTCTTTTTCCAATCCTTTTTCTGTACGCGTTCTTCATATACAGCCCTTAACTCCTCAGTAGTCAAAAACCGCGGTGTTGGCCTAACTAGTAGATGAATAACGTCTGTTATCCCGTGCGGGGCGGTTAAGATCACTTGATCTTGATCGTATAATTTCACCCCTAAAGCCGTTGCAGTTTCTGGAAAATTGGCTATACCGTCTGTTGCAGATTTATACGGTGGAAAGCCATTAATTACATGCATTCTTGCTTGATTTTTTACCGACCAAGGGATGTTTGGCACAAGATTTCTTAAATGTTCTTCTAGCTTTTTTTCTTCCTCCTCGTTACTATTGGTTGGATCAAAATAAATAACATCTATATCTGTTAGCGGAGACCGCTCTTCAAAACCATGCAATGCATCCCATATTTTAGATCTTACAAAGCCTGCACAAATCCACCAATCTGGTAGTTTTAGTACTTTCACAGCTCTTAATAAGTCCATCATCCACTCGTCTTCTTCAATTAGTCTTGTCATCTCTTCTTCATTTGGAATGTTCAACTGGTAGACCCTACTTTCGTTCCACTTGGGAATACTTTGTTCCAGCCTATTAAAATTCCAACGGCTAACAGTACTATATAGATAAGTAAACCAAATGGAATTTTAGCAAATATAAAATGAACAAGCACAAAAACACCAACGACTAATACGCCAGCCAACACCTTAAATGTGCTCATTTCCTGCATAAATTCATGTGATTGCGAAAACGGATAGTCTTCTGCGTCAAACAGTCGATAGGAAATAAGGGTAATAGCAATCGCTGCAAGTAATACAACTATCAAATCATCTAAAATACGAATGGAGAAAATCAATATGAACAATATACTTAACACTAAATAGACAGGTATGAAATACTGAATCAGACAAGCTTTTAGCGTCCCACTATAAATGGAAAACTTATTTTGGATAGGCGCAACCCCGTAAATCCATTGCGCTTTATATGTCCCTGAAAATTTGAGCATAGGAACGATGGTTGGAAGCATCGCTAACGAAAAGTAAATGACCAAAAACATATTTCCATTACTCATTTCCTCAAAAGAACTGCTACGAATATTATTATAAATAAATACGAATGGAAAAATGAGCGCAAAACCGATCTGCGGATAGACTTTCAGCTTAAGCTCACGTTCTTGCTTCATCATTAAAGAAGCAAATAAGTAAAAGGTCTGTTCCTCCTTTGTCCTACATAATACTTTTGCCCAAAACCGATTGAGTCCAAGCGATTTCTTCCTATTTCTTTTAGAATCACTTAATAATTTGGCTAAATTTCGTTCAAAAGCAGGCATTAGCCGAATATATAACAGGATAGATAAAATCGGTCCTAATATGGCCAACCCGGTAAAAATAATGATAGGAATCGAAAAATTGTTATTTAACATCAACTCAAATGTCGCACTATACCATAATGGAGGTAAGAAAAAATGCCACCAGGTAAAAGTATAGGAAATATCAAAATTGACAATTTCAAACACTCGAGCAACGAGCTGATAGCTAACCATGATCGCTACAGACAAAATAATTTGAACATAATTAATCATGTCTTTTAGCTTTTCCCCACTAAAAAAACGTAATATGAATAAATAAACAAATGCGGTCAATACGACAACTAAACAACTAATCAGTATAATATCAAATAGAAATAGAACGGCAAATACAATTCCATGCTTAAAAATACTCACGATAAGGGGGATCACTACAAATGAACCCGTCAACATAAACATGTAGATAAGTATATGTACCAATTTCGCAGCATTCAATGTCCGAGGACTTATCGGTTTCGAGTGAAGAATACTCTTATCTCGAATATCCAGTAGGACAGCTGAAAAGTCAGAAACCATGGAAGTCATCACGATAAACATCAAAACACTAAACAAAATACTCATAAAGAAAATATATTGATCACCTAGAAATAAAAAGGGAGTTAACAATAATAAGCCATAAAAACCGTACATCCACAAAGATTTTTTAAACTGATTTCCTTCTTTTTTCACCCGAGAACCATTAAAAACAGTAGGCATACGTCTGCCATCCATCGTTAGCTTTAATTGCAATATTTTACGCATCACCGCGTAGTCTATATGCAATTTTTGAAACAGCCATTTAAATCGATCCAAAACCCGAAGCGAGGTAAAATCATCCATGGCTATTTCCTCCACTTACAATTTCCACAAATTTTTCTGCAATCTCTTTATGCTCGCAGAATCCTGTTATTTGATTGAAAATCGCTTCTAATGTTCCTTCTTTGCTTTGTGCTTGTAATTCTTCAAAAGTACCATCTGCCACTACTCTTCCTTCTACAAGCAAAATAATTCGGTTACTTATTTTCTCGACGACGTCCATAATATGAGAGGAATAGAAAATCGTCTTTCCACGCGCCGCTAGCTGGTCGAGAATTTCTTTTATAATCATGACACTATTTGCATCTAAGCCGCTCAGCGGTTCATCAAAAAATAATAGATCCGGATCATGCAATAAGCTAGAAATGATCAGAACTTTTTGTCTCATCCCTTTTGAAAAAGAAGACAATCGCTTATGGAACACATGCTCTAAACCAAATTCTTTCATCAATTGATAGGCTTTTCTTTCCGCTTCTTTGGTAGTTAAACCATATAGCTCCCCTGTAAAGGTTAAATACTCACTTGCCGAAAGATTATCATAAAGCTCCGCCGTTTCTGGGACGTAGCCAATTTTACGTTTATACGCGACATTTCCATGTCCAATATCCTCTCCGAAGATTTCAATTTTCCCTTGGTAGCCCTCTATTAATCCAAGCATAATTTTAACAGTAGTGCTTTTTCCAGCACCATTTGGTCCGATATACCCGATGATTTGACCTTGATACACTTCTAGGTTGATCCCGTTTAATACTTGTTTAGCGCCAAAACGCATGGTGACATCACTTAAAGATAAAACCTTTTCTTTATTCATCTAAAAACTCCCATCACTTCATTCGTTATATGCTTACCATTTTTCCTATATACTGTTAATAATACTACTAAAATTTTAGAAAAAGGAAAGAATATTCAAACTAATAAAATTCTATTCTCTTAGCTATTGAATCTTGCTTTCCGAAAGTGATAGGCTATAGAAAAGTACGAAAGAAGGAGCTAATACATTTGCGAACGCTGGATGAAAAAAACAAAACTACTGCTCTATTGCTTATAATAGGTATTATTTTCATCGCAACAACCCTGAGGTCCCCACTTACTTCCGTAGGTCCTATTATTGCCTATATAAAAGATGGGCTAGCTATTTCCAATGTATTGGCAGGTTTTATCACAACGATCCCACTTATTGCGTTTGCGATTGTTTCACCGATCGCCCCAAAGATAGCGAGACGTTTCGGGATTGAGTTAACTTTATTCTTCTCCATTGTGTTGTTAGCTTGGGGAATTATTATCCGGTCTTTAGGAAACACGCCTTTACTGCTAATCGGTACAGCTTTAATAGGCACTTCCATTGCATTTGGCAATGTATTATTACCGAGTCTGATCAAGCTAAAGTTTCCATTACAAGTGGGTTTAATGACAGCCGCTTTTACGTTATCGATGAACTTCTCCGCAAGCATTGGAGCTGGCATTAGTTATCCAATCGCCGAGAATACAACATTTGGTTGGCAAGGTGCACTAGGCTGTTGGGCCATATTATCCGTTATCGCAGCGCTCATTTGGTTACCACAAATAAAACATCCCCAAAAAATAGTGGAGAAAACGGAGTCCCCTGCTTCTTCTAAATCTAGATCCATTTTATACAATCCGGTAACTTGGACGGTTACGCTTTGTATGGGACTTCAATCCCTTATTTTTTACACGACTGCAGCATGGATTCCTGAAATCCTTCAAGCACAAGGACTAAGTGCGGATAAGGCCGGTTGGATGTTATCGTTAATGCAATTCGCGCAATTACCACTAACGTTTATCACACCGATACTTGCTGGTCGCATGAAAGATCAACGATTATTAGTGGCATTATTTACAGTGCTCTATTTAATCGGTTTTGGCGGGCTTCTATATGGAAATGCTTCTTTTATCGTCCTATGGATGATATTTCTGGGTTTAGCTGGGGGCTCCTCCTTCAGTTTAGTGATGATGTTATTCTCGCTTCGCACGCAAACCTCGATGGAAGCAGCAGAGCTATCAGGAACCGCGCAATCGTTCGGCTATCTGCTCGCAGCAATTGGTCCAGTCCTATTCGGTTATTTACATGATGTGACAGCAAGTTGGTCGGTGCCTATTATTTTGTTTATGGTAGCGACGATACTATTATTCGTTTCTGGGATGCATGCTGGAAAAGAAGGATTTGTCTCAAGTGTTGAATAAAAAAGAGGAATCAGCATGTGCGTTAGCTGATTCCTCTTTTTTAATAGGGGTCTTTTTGGTAAAAATAATTGGGCGTTTTCTTTTCATTTGCATAAGGTTTATGAAAAATATGAGTTGTCGCAGGTGATAACGGAGGAATTAGCCAACTCCAGTTACCTGTTACATCCCGGCCTGCTTCGTATTCATTTGCTTCAAAGCGTTTAAATTGCTGTGCTGCAGTATGGTGATCTACAATGCTCACCCCATCTTCTTTGTAAGAATATAAGACGGCGGCGTTCAGTTCTACTAATGCGCGGTCCTTCCATAAAGAAGAATTAGATTTCGTATTCAGTCCCATCTGTTCAGCAATTGTCGGCAGCATATTATAGCGATTTTCATCCGCTAGATTACGTGCCCCAATTTCAGTTCCCATATACCAGCCGTTAAAAGGAGCGGCTACATAGGAAGTACCCCCGACTTCCAGCTTCATACTTGAAATCATCGGAACGGCATACCATTTCAGCCCTAAATCGGTAAACCAGTCGAATTCCGGATGACGAATCGGTACTTCCAAAATAGATGCTTTTGGTATTTCAAACCATTTTGGTGGATTGTCTTTTAGTTGAATAACGAGCGGCAACACATCAAATGGTCCATTATTTCCTCTCCAGCCAAGCTTTTCACATACTTTTGTAAACCCTACCGAATCCGGATCTCCGATTATTCCATTTTCCATTTCGTATCCTGCATAACGGATCAATTGATGATTCCATATGCGAATATCTTGAGCAGAAAACACCGTAATAGTTGGACGAATTCTGCCATTATTCGTTGCGTATTCTATATGCGCAAAAAGCGCTTCAAATATGGACTCTTCTGTATGTAAATCTCTTTTATCTAGAACATGCAAGCTTTGCCAAAAGAGTCGACCAATGCATTTATTGCTATTGCGCCAAGCCATTTTGGCTCCATACGAGAGCTCATCTAGTGTTTGTTCATATGTACCCTGTGTTAAAATTTGTCGCTCTACTTCTATTAAACGAGTTGCCAGTTCTTGCTCCGATTGACCCGTTTCCTCATAATACATTTGGATAAAATTTTTCGCTTCATTGAGCATGTCAAAATCCCTCCTGCTGTCTCCCTCCATCATAGAAGAAACGGTGCGCTACTTACAAGTGCAAATCCATCGGAAGTTGTGAGGGATTTATGACAGGACTAGGTTTGTTCGCTTCTCAAGTAAGATATTTTTCTTTGAATATGGGGCTTAGTTCACTCCACACATCGAATTTGTTACCGTCTAAATCATAGAAAACAAAATTCCTACCTGCATGCCCTCTATTTTCTATTTCTCCAACTTTAATCTGTTTATCTATAAAGTCTCTGTGTACGTCTTCTAATGCGTTCAATCCATTCACTTCAAACGTTATCGAGAATCGTTCCTCTCCGTATATATCAACAAAATTGGAGCTTTGATTTTCATTTGACTTCACCAGAAAAAAACTTTGGTTGGCGAAGTTTAAAATGGCTTTGTCCTCGTCTTGATAGCTTAACTCTGCTTCTAATTTGTTCACATACCATTCTGACGCACTCTTAACATTAGATACTGGAATATAAATAGTTCCCACCCTTACTAATTTTTCACCCATTTGTTTCGATTTGTTCCCATCTTCCATAGATATCCCTCTTTCAATATATTGTAGGTTTACTTTCACACAATAATAGCTACATCGTTATTGAATATTATAATCATTCCACTCATGAATGAGTTGGATTTTTTTATAAAATCAATATGTTTCTACCGCATAATCTATCGCTTGTTTTCCATCATCAAACCAAATGACTAAGTACGTGCCATCTATACTAATCCACCCTACCTCAGGTCCAAGAAAATAAGAAATTACATTTTCAGTAGGAGAGTAAGAATGATTTTCATCTGGTTCTCCTAAAAGCTTTTGAATATCTTCTTTCGACTTACCCACCATCTCATATTCATCCAAAAAATCATAGACAAAATAGGCTCGGTCATCCGGTTCATTCACCCATTTTTCTATCGTAAAATTTAACTTTTCTTCATTTTTTCCTAATAAATTCACTAGAAAAAGAGATGGAAGGAAGCAAAGAACTGCAGTAATCAGTAACAAAATTTTACCTTTTAGCTCATTCGTAAACGTGCTCCGTTTCCAAAGAATGAATAATACTACCAAAACAGAGATTAATGGTAACAGAACTGCAGAAATACTTAACAAGCTATAAGAGGCAAAGAAAAAAGAGATGAAGAATGCAAGGGCAATATAAAGCGATATATGCACAAAAACACTGGTGGCTAATATACCTAATGTATAATTTTTGTTAATCAATTTTTCACCTCCAGCTAACTATTATGCTAATCCCTAATATTTAAAAAACAGTGCGATCGCTCTTGGAATCAAAAGAATGAAATCTATCATCGTCAAGGATTTATCCATTTTCTCATCGAAGGGGTCTTTATACGCCTGTGTATTTACTATGGTATCCCCCTGAATCGGCTCATTCCCGTCTTTAAACCGGATACGAATCGAATTACCATTTTCAAAATCAGGAGAATCCATTACTTGAAAATGAATATGAGGCTCAGAAGAATGACCTGAGTTACACATTTCCCAATCAGCTGCCCCTCTCTCACGACCTCTCCCACTTTTACTAAAATAGAATTCTGTTTGAAATGGGCAATCATACTAAATTCTTTATTTGCATGCTCAATCACAATATAGTTACCCTCTGGATTATTCGAATCCATTTCTCCGGGTACATTATCTTTTAGTCCATCCACTACTTTGACAATCTTCCCATCTCCCGGAGCTACTACATCTTCATCAAACGAGTAGAAGTTGTTATTCCCCATTTGAGTTTTTCTGTAAGATAAACCATCCTGTATTTTCACGAGGTCATAAGCATAGCGTTGACTTTCATAGGGATAATGGTAATTAATGAATTCATTTGCTCCGCCCCAAAACACAAACCATTCGCCTTTTAACGGCATTGTGTACATGTTGACTGTAAATCGATTATCACTCTGTTCATATGTAATAAATGGTTTTAAATATAAGCGTTGAATTCTTTTTTGCTCATCAAAAAAGACAGATATCGCCTTCTCCTTTTGATCATCTAACCATATATAATGAGTCATATCTTGGAAAGGGAGACTAAATTCAATTTGATAATAGTTGACTCCTCCATTAAAAGTAGAGGCTAGTTCAACAAATTGTTCTAAAGAAATTAGTTTTTGAAAATCAATTGAAGTGCATTTATAAATATTTTCATACTCTTCGTTAAGAAATATGCTTCCAAAATCCTCGGTATTCCCTAAACTACCATACATTTGGAAAACCTCCTAAGAAATTCTTAAAAACCTTCTTAAAGTTTTATACGAAATTCTAGTTGGAAAGTTTCATAGAAAAAACTAATTGATTAGAAATAATATGATATGATGAGTTATATTAGTTAACTTTATATACCACTTAGGTTAACATAAAAATTTCATTGATTGTATCTTTATGATTAGGAGGAAGATATGTATAAACTACGAGGGCATCATCTTTTTTGCCTTTTGGGCTATCGTGGAATGGGTTACTCCGAAGAATACGCTGAAAATATGACAGCTCTTCATCATTCATTGAGAGACAATCCGAAAACAATGATCAAAATTGTAAATGGTCCTGATCATTTGTGTGAAAAATACCCAAAAACAGCGGAATACCACTGCCAAAATGAGGATATTTACAAAAGAGATGCTGCTATTTTAGGAAAAATAGGGTTTAAAATAGGACAAGTTCTGAGATGGGAGGATATTGAATCACATATTCGCAACTACATCGTTCCCGCCGACGTACAGATTGTGTGCGAAACATGTTCCTGGCGTTCATACGGAGTTTGTGAAGAAGGAATCAAAGCAATTAAAGAAGGGAAAGGGTTAAGACAAATAAATTAACCTCCCCCCTTTCTATTCAACCTAATTTAGTCTAGGATAATGCTACTTAACTGTTCATATTCTTTCTTCCACTTATTTGATTTACCTATGAATTCATCTACTTTAGGATTCACTATGATATTTGTCATTATGAACCACCCTCTGGAATTTTACGATTTTCACTAAAAGTTAAATAAAACGTATGAAATTCTTACAAAAAAACGAGCATTGCAAAAATCATTGAAAGTGTTAATCCAGCGCTCCATAAACATCCTAGGACTTTTTGGTTATGTATATTTTTACCTTGTTTTAGTTTTTCTAAAAGCTGTACCAAATTCAAAAACCATAGCACTGAAAAAAATGGCACCGCTAATAAATATATAAATTCCATACGATTCCCTACCTCCTATTTTTGGTCCTTATCCCGTATTATTTTTAAAAAATGGCCTAGAAAAGAAAATCGCTATAGACCTTCTTTTCCAAGCCTCGCTAAAGATCAGCTAGCCCTCTTCTAGCTTCTAACCAAATACTCCGAATCAATATCGAGCAGTAACGGACTTGGTTCTCCTACACTATAGAGCTGCAAATAATGCATTGCTCGAGTGCAGGCTGTGTAAAACAATCTGCGTAATCGCTCATTGCCGTACACTTCAGCTGAAGCGTCATAGATGATAACGGCATCGAATTCAATACCTTTGGCTAAATAGGCAGGTATCACCACAACCCCTTGTTCATATTCCATGGAGTTACTTTTCACAAGCTTTATTTCATCGATATTACCTAAAGCCTTGTATGCAGCGGCACTTTCCTCAGCGGATTTACATATAATTGCAATCGTCTGATACGCTTGCTTTTGCAAATTGGATACCTTGTAAACGATCTGACGATGTAGCTCTTCCTTATTAGTCAATTGAGTCAATACAGGTACTTCGCCATCTCGGTCGAAAGCGACAATCTGTTTCCCGTTAGGCACAAGTCGTCGTGTTAATTCAACGATTGGTCGTGTGGATCTGTAACTACGTGTCAGATTAATCGTATTCGTTTCATTCGGTCCATATAAGTTCGTAAGTGTATCAAAATCTACCGTTTCGCTTGCATGGGCGAATATCCCTTGGTTAAAGTCGCCAAGCACTGTCATTTTTGCGGAAGGAAACAATCGTTTCAAAAACTCAAATTGAAACGGAGAATAATCTTGCGCTTCGTCTATAAGTACATGTTTAATGGAAGTATTCGTTTGAAAACCTTGTATCAACTCTTTCAAAAGCAGAAACGGAGTAGCATCCTCGTAGAACAGCTTCCCTTCATCTAACATTTTCAAAGTCAGCTGGCAAATACCCTCCCATTCTTCCGGTATTTCCCCCTTCATCCACGTCAAGTTGGTGAACAGCTGTTTATATATCCCCTTGATGTCTATGAAGTGGAGCATCTGAATCCCTTTTCGTATCGACTTAAATTTCTGACGAACGATCAATTGAGCTAGGGCTTCCGGTTCCATCTCGTAATCGTCAGCGGATTCTCCTCTAAAACCACGTTTCTTCCGTAAGTAGTTATAAGCCTTTTGGTAGTCATCTTCACTGAGCAGCTCAATTTCTTCCTGCACCCAAGCCTTATTTCGCTCGCGTCTCATCGCTTCTTCGACTTGTCTATTTAGCCATTCCGTTAACTTTTCCACTCTGTTATGAAAACGAAGGGAGGTGTCCTTTCTATAAAAACGTTCATTGATTTTCTTGGCAGTAACAATCGATTCTCCTCTAAATGTAATTCCTTTGAATAGCAATCCAGCTGCCTCCAGTGATTCTCGGTATGTTTTGATTGCCTCAAAAAAACGAACCGATGCTTTGAAACGGATGCTTGCTGTTCTAACTTGGTATAAAGGCTGATCAGTTGCAGTCAACACGTATTCCAATTGTTTATAAGGACCTTCTACTTTAAATTCATCGCTTAATCGGTGATTTAAGTATTCTTGGAATGTGACCTGCTGCATATTTTCTTCTCCAAGTTCCGGCAATACATTGGAGACATAGCTGTTAAACATCGAATTAGGGGAAAATAAAATGATTTGATCTGCTTTCAATTTATCTCGATATTTATAAAGTAAATAAGCAATCCGCTGAAGAGCAGCTGATGTCTTGCCACTTCCTGCCGAGCCTTGAACGATAAGCAATCGCCCATGATCATGTCGGATGATCCGGTTTTGCTCCTGTTGAATAGTTGAGACAATACTATGCATATGTTTATCCGTACTTTTACCAAGCACCTGCTGTAAAATCTCGTCACCAATTGTAAGACTTGTATCGAACATAGATTCCACAACTCCACCGCGGATAATATATTGCCATTTTTGCTCCAACATACCGCCGATGATTCCTTCTGGCGTAGTATATTCAGCAGGTCCTGGTGAATAATTGTAATAGATACTTGAGATTGGCGCCCGCCAGTCATAGATCAGAAAGTCCTCTCCGCTTGAATCCATAAGGGTAGAAGTGCCTATATAAATTCTTTCCGTTTCGGAAGTTCCTTCTTCTGCAAAATCGATCCGTCCAAAATATGGTATGTGCTGCATGCGCTTAAGTGCGGACAGTTTATTGGACACTTGCCTATGCGTGCTTTGGCTGATAGACAGATTCTGTGCCTGCTGCCTTAAGCTAATAACGGTCTCCAAATAATCATCGAACGTATCCACATTAACCTTAACGTCATCCCAAAAATGCTTGCGAAAACTAACCACCTCTTCACGGTGCATGTCAGTTTCTTCCTGCAGCTTCTCAATTTGCTCGGTAATTACCTCCATAACGTTGTTTAATCGATCTTGTTCTTGGACAAGTTTCGTATTCATATCAAGCGCTCCTTTATTAAAATAAAAAATGGGGGTTGACGAGAAAAAATTCTTGCGGTATACTTATAGTAGGGAAAATATAAAGTAACGTACAAAAAATGTGTTTCTATATAACTTTATCATGTTTTATTCATCTTATCAATCTATTTTATACAAATATATCAGGTGGCAGATTCTTTCGTAAGGAGGATTTTCCACCTTTCTATTTATTAGTTTTTCACTTTTTTGGCTCCACCTGCTATGTTTGGGTAACTATTAAAATAATAAAAATAAATGTCATAATAATAATACTGGCTAATGAAGCAAATTTTACATACTGAATAGCACCTGACGAAATTTCTGGCTCTTCTTTATACATCCACCGTTTTCCCCATAGCATACTTTCTTTCGGACAAAAATAACTCCAGATCAACACCCCATAAATGGGAATCATTAAAATAAATCCTATAATTATATCCGCCATTATCACCATCTCCTCGAAAATCATTAATTAGTTTACGTTTGAATTTTCGAATAGTTTCAGTATATAGCCTCACTATCTGTCTTAAATGGTGGAATGACAAAAAGGGAACACCCATTAAACCGGGGAGTTCCCTTTTTAGTTCCTTCGTAATAATAAAAGTTCCACCGCAAAAATTCTGAAATCATCACATTTGTTAAGCTCCCTACCCCCTATAAACACTATCACATGTTCCCGGTGCTGGTTCATAAAAACAATGCTGCTTAAATTGACCAGTTAAAGGCTGATCGTACCAGGTTGGAGGGCAAGGACCATAGGGATTAAAATACCAAAGCGCGTATTTTGCCGGATGATCTCTCCAGTAATCTAAAACCTGTTTGGCTAATTTTTTCTCGACGCCTCTTGCTCTTTCATAAAACAAATTACCTTTCTGTACAGCTTCAAAAGAATAATTTCCACCCTGCACTTGATAAATAACATCTTCAATGGATCTTAAATCTCTAAAGTCTATACACTCGGCTAAAACGCGATTAACAATTACATTCCCAACATATAACATGCCTTGTTGCCCTTCGCCTTCGGCTTCCGCTCTCATCATCCTTGCTATTAAATCCACGTCTGAACTTTTGTATTTTACTCTTGGCATTTATTCACCTCAATAATATAGTATGATAAAAAGCATCTATTGTTGTCATTGTAAAAAAATATGAAAGCCTTCTTTTTATTATTGTATTTAGCCTTAAAATTTCGCCAAGGAATCGCTACTCCATATTAACCAATTGAACCAATAGCCTGTGTTCATACAAAAGCTCTAGACAATGGAGGCACTGACGAAGCAGTTTTGTTTTTACGCTGGATTATTACTTCATATATTTAGCAACTAACAGATAACATCTTCCTCTTGTAAGACCCGCTTGCGTGGCCACATATTCCAATCCTTCCATGGAACCACCCTCATACTTTAATGATGCTTCTTTAGCTGCTTCATCTCTATGTTTTACCCAGTCCCGTTGTTCTTCTCTTAATTGGTCCATCTGTTCGGCACTGAGCTGTTCTTTCAACACTCCGTAAATTTTGTTCAATTCCACATCCCATTTTTTATATCTCTCCGCCTCTTGTTCTTCCAACTCTATCGTTGTTGTTCCGGCTTCTGAATGTCTATCCGCTTCTTCCATCTCATTAAGCCTCTTAAGATACTCATCTTTATTACTTATTTTCATTTCGTCATCACTATTACTGGATTTAAAAGGCTGTCCATTAGCTGACTTTGAAGATGTATCTTCTTGATCATTTAGTTCAGTGTTGTCTGCTCCCTCAGCAGAGCTTTCTGTTTTATCCGTTAAATCCTTATTTGTTGTCTCATCTTCTCTACCCTGAGTTGTGCTCTCGGTCGATTCGTCACTTAAATCATCAGAAGCGTTACCACAACCTGCTAATATTGCTGCAACTAAAGTAAACATTACTATTATTATTTTTCGATTATTCCTCAATTTAAATACTCCTTTTTTAGTTTCTATATTACCTGCTCCTTAACTTTAAAACGTTCGAGAGGAATGGAGGTTCCACTATTAAGGAAAACTTTCCAGTTTATAATAACTCCAATTCTTTAAATTTATTAATCCACATATACCTGCTACTCAGTTAAACAAAACTTATAATTGCAGCCCAATCTTCTTCAGAAAAATTGGTAGAACCAAACAATATAAACGTAATTCTGCAAAAGGCTGAAAGGCATTAACTCCCTATGAATTAAAGACCCCCTCAGTTGAATAAGAAAACTTCGTTAATAACATTGTTCTTGATTTGGATCAAACGTTCTCGTCATTCTTTCGGATAACAGATTACCGTTCGAAGTGTATCCACCGATAGGAAATTCTGTAATGTTTATTTCATTTATTGGCTTTCCATCTTTGTCTACATAGTAAGCTTTTTCTTTGTGCCACCCTAAATCTGTAATAAATGTATATGGTGATGAAGTTAGAATATCTCCGTGTTCAGACACTACAAACAACAATGTATCATTTACAATTTCCAATTCTTTCTCATTAGGCTGATTGAAATTTACATTAATACATCCTTTGAAACCTTCAAGTAAATGATAAACGATGGTAGTTTCAGTATTTGGTTTACTTATCCACCATACGATGCCTACCATCAAAACTAAACTAATTAATATCCAACTTTTCTTACCCTTATCTTCACTCCAATCATTGATAAACTACACTTTACTTAACCTCTTTCTGTAATGTTTTCTTTTTGATATGAACTATATCGATATTTTAAAGGTAATATTTCACAATAAATCACCAATATCAGATTGATGCTTTTATAAAAATAGCCCTTGAAAAACGTGCACACTTAACTAAAATTCCGAATTAGTAGAATAGGCTACAAGTGCCTTTTAAGCGTGTCTTTTCATTAATAAAGACAATATATTCATTTAGGTATGAAAATTAATTATAAAACTTCTCTGTAATTTCTCTTCATAATCAATTTTTTCTGAATTTATATATATTGCTTTTAAAAGTAAATTATATTACTCTTTAAAGTAATCACTATTTTAGGAGGAGAAAAATGAATAATATTAAGCAAAAGGACTCCATTATAAATATTGACCATTATGAAAAAGACTTTGAAATAATGTTGAATGCCTTTAAAAATGCAAAATCTTTTGAAGAGCAAAATATCCAGTTTGAAATACTGAACTATCACCGCAATGCTTATCAGGCTTCAGAAAACGAAGCAAGGATTAATTTCTTTAGGGATATGTCAAATACTGAATACAATAACCAACATGCCTTTTTCCAAGACTCTGAGCCACGCTGGCTAAAGATGACAGCGAAATACTACAGAGAGATTCTGAAAGCAAAATTTAGGAAACAACTTGAGAGAAAGTGGGGCAATCAACTATTTAAAATAGCTAAGATTAAGCTGAAAACTTATTCTGATGAAGTACAAGAAGATATCAGAATGGAAAATCGCCTTGTATCCGAGTACCAGGAGCTTTTGGGAAAAGCGATTATTCCTTTCGACGAAAAAAAGCTAAGATTAAGCACCTTGGCTTCATATCTAGAATCACCTGACCGGAAGATACGAAAAGAAGCCTTTGAAGCAAAATCGATTTATTTCAAACGACATGCCTCCGATTTTGACCGAATCCTTGATGAACTGGTTAAGACACGCAATCGAATCGCAAAAAAGTTAGGTTATTCGTCCTTTGTGAAACTAGGATATGACCGAATGCACAGAACAGGACATACACCCGAAGACATTGTAAATTATCACAAGCAAGTAAAAGAACATGGGGTGCAGTTCATTTCTGCTCTTAGGAAGAAACAGTTGAAACGTATTAACATTTCCAATCTGAAATATTATGATGAGAGCTATTTCTTCAAGAACGGTTCCCCCTCGCCTATCGGGAAACATGAGGAGTTCTTAGAGATTTATCGGTTTATATTTCATGAACTGTCATCTGAAACTGGTAGATTTTTTGATGAACTGATAGAAAAAGAGAACATTGACGTGGAATCACGTACAAATAAAATGGGTGGAGCTTTCGCGTCGTATAGTGGTCCGGAAGTTGCCCCATTTATCTTTGCGAATTTCAACGGCACATCTAATGATGTCAGGGTTTTTGCCCATGAAGCGGGGCATGCCTTTCAGTTTTATATGAGCCGCCACTCCAAAATCCTTGAGTACATTATACCGTATGATTCATGTGAGATATTTTCTTTCACAATGGAACGGTTTGTCTGGCCTTGGATGGAACTGTTTTTTGGTGAAGATACGCAGAAATATCATTTTTCCAACTTGACCGAGGCATTTATTTATATGCCAGTTGTATCAGTTGTTGATGAATTCGAGCATTTCCTTTATGAATTCCCGACAGCCACCATGCAAGCCCGGAAGCAAAAGTGGAGAGAGTTGGAGCACGAGTACTTGCCTGAACGAGACTATGATGGCAATGAATTTTTAGACAAAGGCACTGGATTTTATGAAATAGGACATCTTTTCACTTCGCCTTTTTATTATATAGACTATGATTTAGCACATTTTGCTGCTGTCCAGCTATGGATCAAACAGAAAGATGACCCTAAATATGCTTGGGAAAGCTTCTTGAAAATGTGTAACCAAGGGGGACGACTCTCATATCCTGAACTTTTGAAGATCGCAAATCTTGAATCTCCTTTTGAAGATGGAAGCATGGAGAGACTTCTTGAAAAGGTCAAGAATTGGATCGATCAGGTGGATGACGATTCATTTTAATAGTAAGACTATGGGTAGCCGAAATGGCATTTTCGGCTACTCGTTCTAGCATTTAAATGTTTTATTTATCACCATAAAAGATTCTCTAATTTCGTACTTTATCTAACTGCTCTTTTTCGGTGTGAACCAAGTAACAATGAACGCTATTAGAGAGATAACAAACATATAGAAATATGTGTTACTTGCAGCACTAATATAACCTGTCGTAGATTCTAAAGAAACATACGATAATTGAATGGTATAAATCGTCATAATAACTGCTGTCCCGATTGCTCCAGCCAGCTGGCGAATAGTGTTGTTAATCGACGAACCATGTGAGGCTAATTCTCTTGGTAATGCATTTAAAGCAGCTGTGTTTAACGGCATTGTGATAAATGCCAGACCTATACGCAATAAAATCGTACGAACTAAAATATATACTGTAGTTGTTTCTGGTGATAAATCAATCACTGCAAGCATTGATATTGCGATCAAGCCTGTGCCTAGAATGAATAAAGGTTTTGCCCCAAACTTATCGAATAGCTTACCAGTTACTGGAGATAGCATCGCATTTATAATGGCACCGGGTAATAATAACAACCCTGCCTCAAGCGCTGTAAACCCCTTTCCATCATGCAAATAAATGGGCAGTAATATTAGGTCCGCATACATTAAAATGGTAATGGCAATATTTACTACCGTTGTCATTGTAAATACGTTAAATTTGAAAACATTTAAATTGAGTAAAGGGTCAGTAGCCTTTATTTGTCGATGACAGAACAATATCGTTACAAGAAAACCTACAACAATGGATAAGAGGACGATTAAATCATCCCAGCCCCTACTACCTGCACTACTAAAACCAAAAAGAAGAAATCCAAAGCCAATAGTTGAATAGATCACACTAACTATATCGAGTTTTACTTTGGACGTTTCCGCTACATTGACCAAATATTTTCTTGCTAGAATAATAATCACTGCTACGAATGGAATCATCATAATAAATAGCCATCGCCAAGATAAATACTCTAAAATAAATCCTGCCAATGTTGGTGCAATGGCTGGTGCAAAAATAATCGCAAATCCAATATTCCCCATAATCGCTCCGCGTTTTTCCGCTGGGTATAGATAAACAATTACAGTCATCATTAACGGGATAATAATTCCAGCACCTACTGCTTGAACCATTCTACCTGTTAATAGTACGCCGAAATTATTAGCACAAGCTGCAATAATAGAGCCGATTAGTAAAAATAACAAGGAGCTGATAAATAACTGACGTGTGGAAAACCGTTTCATTAAATAAGCCATAATAGGTACCAACACACCATTTACAAGCATAAAGCCTGTTGCCAACCATTGAATCCTTGCAGTATTAACATCAAAAACAACCATTAAATCACTGAATGCCACGTTCAGCAACGTTTGATTTAACGTAGAAAAAAAGGTTCCCGTTATCATAATAATGAGCAGCAATTTTTTAGTACTACTCGATATTTCATTTTGCATATAAAAATCCTTCCCCTATAATATAGATTATCGACAATGTGTCTACAAAAAATCATAGCAGAAGAATAAAAACCGCCATATACAATTAGGACATTTCTGTCGATTAGTAATCAATTTAATATTAAAAGGAAAGATTTAAATGACTTTTAAAGAGGATCCTCGTACCATCCACACACAGGAGATGCTGAAAGAATCCCTACTAACACTATTACAAGAAGGTAACTCTCTACATCAAATTTCTATTCAAAAATTAACGAAGAGAGCAAATTTAAACCGCACTACCTTTTATCTTCATTATCAAAATATTAATGAGCTAAAGGAACATTTAACCAATGATATTTTACAAGGGCTAACGGACAAAATAGAAAAGTTAACTTTCATTTTTGATAGGAATAGAAAAGAGCACTTGATACAGCTATTGGATTATCTCCTGGAACAAAGAAATCACATACTTGCTTTAGTGCAGTTTGAACAAGTTGAAAAACATTTAATTTGGTTGATGAAGGATTTAATAGAAACCCGAAGAAGTCAATCTAATAACGTAGGAAGAAAAAGGATTGTTGACCCAGATATAAAAACTGCCTCTATTATCGGCATTATTATGTGGTGGTTAAAAGATGGCTTACACCTGGATTCAGCATACATTGCAGAGCAAATTAATCTTATGTATCGAACTTAGTTTTATTTCTGGAAATGCAAAATGCCAAAACGTTGATAGCACAACGTTTTGGCATTAAGTACACTTCTTTCTTATCGCTTTATGAATTTTGATTAAAATCTGATTATCTATACAATACTTACACCCTTAACGAACCGCGGAAACCCCTTGCAGCATAATAAGAATCTGCTCCATTATGATAAACAAAGACAGTGTCGTAGCGCCAATCACAAAAGATTGCCCCGCCAAGTTTTCTTATGTTAGCAGGTGTTTGTACCCAGCTCGACGTTTTCTTATCGAAGCTTTGCAGTTTCTGCAGTTCTCGGTATTGATCTTCTGTTAAAAGTTCAATTCCCATCTCAGTTGCCATGTCAATCGCGCTATTTTCTGGTTTGTGTTTTTTCCTTGACTCCAGTGCCTCTCGGTCGTAACAAACACTTCTGCGACCTTTTGGACTTTCTGCGGAGCAATCATTAAAAATGTATTCGCCCGTCTTTTCATCATAGCCAACAACATCCGGTTCACCTTCTGTAGCTTCCATTTCATTAAGAGACCACAATTTTTCAGGATTAGCTTCGAGCTTAGTTTGTACATTATCCCATTCTAGGTCTTGATGGCGGTTCATATGTTTCTCAAAACGTGCTTTTAAAGTACTTATCAGTTCTTCACGTTGTTCTAGTGTTAATTCTTTGTTTCCGTTTGACATATTTGTTTCCTCCTTGGTATTTCGACTCTATATATAGAAATCCTCTCGTTAGTTCAATTTTAATAACTAATTCAGATTGTGTCCATCAATCTAAATCTCATAATCCTTAAAATTCTTGTTAGCCATATGTTTAGCCATATTCTAAAAGGGAATATTTTCATATAAGTCAAATGAAAAGGAGTTTGAATATGCTTAATCATACAAAACACTATATTAATGGTGAGTGGGTCGATTCTACTGGTTCGGACACAATAGAAGTGATAAATCCAGCAACAGAAGAAGTGATGGGAAAGATTAGCAGTGGAACGGAAGAAGATGTGAATCGAGCTGTTCAGGCAGCAAAAGAGGCGTTTCCTTCCTTTTCTAAAATGTCAGTGGATGACAGGATAAAACTTCTGGAGGATATTGCGAAAGAATATGAAAAACGCAAAGATGATTTGGTAAAGATAATGACTGAAGAGCTTGGAGCCCCAATAACAAAGTCAGAGCAAATCCATTATCAAATGGGCCTTGCACACTTTAAACAGGCTGCAGAGGAATTGAAAACATTCCAGTTCACAGAGGAAAGGGATAATTCTTATATTATAAAGGAACCAATTGGTGTCTCGGGACTGATCACTCCATGGAATTTCCCTACCAATCAGATATCTACTAAGCTAGCAAGTGCATTGGCAGCTGGCAGCACCTTAGTGGTGAAGCCTGCTTCTCAAACACCGTTTGCAGCTATTATACTAGCGGAGATTTTTGACAAAGCAGGTGTACCTAAGGGTGTCTTCAATCTTGTGAATGGTTCAGGCTCGATTGTAGGAGAGGCGATTAGCTCTCATCCAGATATCGATTTTGTCTCCTTTACTGGTTCGGGAGCAGTTGGAAGCAGTTTAATGAAAAATGCTGCAGAAGATATTAAAAATGTCTCACTAGAACTTGGAGGAAAATCTCCTTTAGTAATTTTAAAGGATGCAGATGTAAAAGAAGCCGCTAAAACTGCTTTAACTCAAATCGCAACGAATACCGGTCAAGTTTGCGCAGCTGCAACACGAGTAATTGTGCCTGAAGAGATGCATGATGATTTTGTGAAAGCAATGAAAGAATTAGTTGGCGAGTTCCCTGTTGGGGATCCGCAGGACAAAAATACATTTATGGGTCCTCAAGTATCCGAAGAGCAGTGGAAAACCGTTCAATCCTACATCAAAAAAGGAGAAGACGAAGGAGCCACCCTTGCTATCGGCGGTCCTGGCAGACCAGACGGAATCGTTAAAGGATTCTTTTCCAAAATAACCGTTTTCACGAATGTGCAAAACAATATGACCATTGCTCAGGAGGAAATCTTCGGACCTGTCATGTCGGTTATCACATATAAAGACATTGATGAAGCAATTGAAATTGCCAACGATACCGTGTACGGTCTTGCTGGTTATATAGTCGGTAATGATAAAGAAGAACTGAAGAAAGTTGCTTCCAGTATTCGAGCAGGACAAATAAGAATCAATAATAGTAAATCTGATATATCCGCTCCCTTTGGCGGCTTTAAACAATCCGGTATTGGCCGTGAATGGGGAAATTATGGAATCGAAGAATTTCTGGAGCCAAAAGCGATTATGGGAATGCCATCTAATTAAATAGAAGTTAAGCTGTCCAAAAAGAGTTTGGGCAGCTTGTTTAATGGGCTCTTACTAAGAAAGAAAGGATTCTTGTACAACTTAGCATCTAGAAACAACCTTGCTACTATTGAATCCACTCCATCACATACAATTTTTGTTCCCTCTTATTTGAAATTGCAAGTATGTAGCTATTATCTTCCTCTAAATGATAAAAGTATTTATCATTTTCATTATAACTGACTGGATACTCTTGAAATAAACTTTCACAATTCTGCGTATTGTTTATATCAGTCACATTTTTTTGAAAGCTTTGAAGGAGAGTTAAAACTCTATCATGGGATTTTTCATTAATGGCAGTCCAACCATCTTTATCCTTTAATTTGTTTTCAAGAGACCTATAACTAAGAATCAAAAAAGTTTCTCCTTCATTTGGAAAACCATTTCTAGAAGTGAATACTGTCTCCATCTTACTTGGTCTAGGAACATCAAATCCCCAGTTCAATTTCCACTCAATGGATTGGGAAACAAAATCACGATTAACTATAACAAGACCTACCAATAAAAGCGGAATTAAGATACAAATTATTGTTTTCGTTTTCATATTACTCCCCCATCACATATGCCCTCTACTACACTTCAGTTAATTTTTAAGTATGTGAACGAAAATACAAAAAAGAGACCGTTCATTTTAAACAGCCTCTTTTTCCGTTAATTATAAACCTCTTAGAAAATCTCTTTATTATTACCTTGGTTACTTCAGCGGTGTCTCCAAAATAAAACACCCCCCTCCTTAACTTAGGAGAATACTGCAATTTTACGTGCAATCGATTCAGTTAAACGAGAAGCTACTTTTGGAACAGCCCACTTAATAATTGGCGTTAACATTGCGCCAGATAATCCGCCTGCATGAACTTCCACTGTACAAGTCATTTCAGTTTTTCCGTTAAGATCTGTGGCAGTAAAGTGACCGCTTCCTTTAAAATTGTCAGTTAATCCTTTTAGTTCAAACATAATATTGGAAGGTTCATTCCATTCAGTGATGTCAACCTGTGCCTTTATGGTTTTCTTAATACCTTTCACGTTACCTTCAAATGTCCAAATAGATTGCTTGTCATTAATAATTTCATGTTCTTTATAGGCAGGTACTGTCGTTGCCCATTTCTCAAGATCACTGACATAATCCCAAACTGCTTGTACATCTACTGGAATTTCTACTGTATGTGTTCCTGTTGCCATGATGATCCCCACTTTCACTACGTCAAAATTGTAATTATACATTTCTATGAAATAATTATTAAACTTACTTCTATCATTATACATGATTTTCCTCTTCCATTAACTCGATTATTTGACTTTTTCTTATTTAAACTTCTCTTTGTTTCAACCTTGTATAGTCACTGTCCCTATCCTAATAAATATGTCTATGTGAAAGGTGAAGGACATTAATCAATCACTCATAAAAATAAACCGATAGGATGCAACTTTGTATAAAAAGCTGCATCATATCGGTCTTTCTAATTAAAAAATTATAGGAAAAGTAAAGATAACGAAAGCTGCCCAAAGCCCGTAAACCGGCAAATACTTAGTAACAGCGTTTTGGATAGTTGAAGGTCCAGATTTGTTTTGAAGAAAACGGATATAGGAGATCATAATCCAAATTAGATTTGCCCAGATAAGTATGTTTACTCCTAAAACAGCAATTCGATTAGGCGTAATCCCATAAGAAGATAGTCTGAACACGATGGCTGACAAAGCTACACTGTCAATGATAAGCGCAAGAACAATTAAGGCAACATTTATATAATCTGAAATGCTCTTTTTCTTGTCTGAGTCCTTCTCGATAATGGAAAATATCGTAACGGCCAATACACCAAGGAGTATCCCGTTGAAGACTATCAGAAAATCGCGGTCCAAGAATGGATTCTTTCCGACCCATATAACCGTTATAAGATAGACCAATAATGTTACGAGAACAAGAGGACTAAAAATTTTAGCTATATATGGTGTAATATTCTTAGCAAGTTTAAGATTCATGGATACCAGGTATGCAGCCACAATTGCGAGAGCGGCAGCACCAAATAAAACGACGTTGCTAAAATAAAAATCTTCAATATCCAAGCCAACAAAACTAAATAATTGCATGGTCAATGCTGCAAGTACCATTCCGCTAACTGCCATGCTAGCGTAGAGAATAAAATATTCCAAATTAAATTTAATATAGGATAACCTTGCACTGCCTTTTGCATATTCATTGCCGGTATATGCAAGTCCCACCAATACCCATAAGAATATGGGAAGGTGCAAATAAGCAAGAATAATACTGTCTTTATAATTTAATGGCAGCATATTAAGATAAATCCCGGAAATTAGGAACAACGCTACAAGGGAATAAATAATACTTTTTTTCGGAGTATTATTGTAAACAAAATAAGCAGCGATAAAGGGAATTATACCAAAAGCCAGATTAATTGGAGCAATTGCTTCCTGTTCTACAAAATGGTAAATAATGCGAGTGCTAATCCCGGCGAGAATGGCTAAAATACCCATGAATAAGAATCCTTTTTGAAGCAAAGAAGATTTTTCGGTTTTTACCATCTCCTTGAAATGCAATCTTTCATACCAAACACCAAGAACCTGAGAATCAGGATTTTGTTCCCATGCCTGTGAGAATGACTTTTTAAAAGTTTTTGGATCTTTTCTATACATTCTCTCCAGCTCCTGAGGATTAGCGATATTTTCAATTACCAAATTGTTAATGTCCATAGTTATACCTCCCCTGTTTAACTGTCTTCGTCACTTTTGTATTCTAAAATATCTCCAGGCTGACATGCTAAAGCCTTACAAATTGCCTCTAAAGTGGATAACCGAATCGCTTTTGCCTTTCCATTTTTCAATATAGAAAGATTCGCCATTGTTATTCCAACCTTCTCCGAAAGTTCAGTTACGCTCATTTTCCTTTTTGCTAACATTACATCAATATTGATTATTATTGCCATCGTTATTCACCTCAGACCGTTAAATCATTTTCTGATTTCATATTAATTGCTTCTAGTAAAAGTTTTTGAAGTACAGCCGCAAATACTGCGATAACCATTGAAGCAAAAGGAACAACCAATCCGACAAAGATAACTCCTGGTGCATCGTCTACTTCCGCAAAGATATAGAAGAGCGGCCAAACTAGCACATGCAAAATACTGATTATAATGGCACAGTATTTGATTTTCTTTAAAGCATTTACAGATAAATTGGAGAAAGCTTTATTATTGTCAATATAGCGTAAAAGTTTAAAAGCCTGATACAAAGCAAAGTAAAAAGGTATAGCTGATGTATCAAAAGCGATGAAAACGAGATATTTTATAAAAGCAAACGCTGGAAGCAATTTTGTTGCAAGATTGGCCATCTCAGGCACCAAAAAGATGCACAGAGCAAGAACCGGGACTCCTAAAAGAATAACCGCTATTTTTAAAAACAACGTTGTTACCTTTTCCATGAAAAGCACCTCACTTATTTATTATGATTCTGATTTTAATATATATTTTATCGTTTTACAATATGTTTTTATTAATTTGTATAATATTTTTATTGTATGTATTTATTTTAAGCAAAATAAAAAGTATTCCTCATTCAAAGGAATACTCCATAATTTTAAACCATTAAATTTATAACTTGTACAGCTAACCTGCCCATTATTTTAAGATGAAAAGCAGCGTTTACTCCACCATCGCACTCGATTAATGTACATGTTGGTACTTACTTTTTGGGCATAGTGTATGTCACAGAAAAACCATTGCTTTCTTCAATTTTAGTAAATATTTCACTAAGAATTTCTAATGCTCTCTCATTTGATTCGTACTTACCTAAAATTTTACTCCAGTGATCCATTGCAGCACTTCCAATTACACCTTCTATTTTCTTTCCGTCTACTGTAATCTCTTTTGCGTTTATCAAACTTTTATCATCTTGTGTAGCAATCCATAGCATAAATAATCATCCTTTTTGTTTATTTTTTCTCATTTGTGAATACAACAATCTGGTACTCTTATAGAATATAAGTTAGACAATACTCTACCATTAACCTGATATTTAGTTAATCTATCAGCCCTCGTTAGTTGATTAAGAATATTACTTATGGTTAGCAATCGTTACCGTTACAATTCGGTAAACAAAGTAAGAAAAGCCACTAAGACCTACAATTCCTACTAAAATTAATAAAGGCACTTGTTCTGCATACAACATACCAACACAAAACATGATAAAACATAATAGTGAACCTATAATATTTAAAAAGATGTTTTTATTATTCATTGTTTAACACCACCATTTCACTAATCTGATACGTTGTTCGATAAGAAAAAATGACTTGTATTCATCGATAATTACTATTTTTTTTCTTAAATTTAGATGAGAAATGAAACATTAATAATATTATAAATGCGATAATACAAGGATATCCAATTAGCACAACTTGATTCATATGTTCGACTAAACTATACTCTCCCCATTCAAGCCATAACTCCCATCCCATTCCTAAAGCACTACATATCAAGGTGAGTAAAAAAACCAATGATAATCGTTCTTTAAATAACCCTACAAATATATTCGCAACTACAAAATAGATTAAAAGTGCAATAAAGAAGAAGTACCACTTGAAGCCTTGTAACCCAGGGATTACAAAAGTAAATGTGATACCAGTAAAAAATACAATTGCTAGAATACTATAAATTAAAAAGAATAATGGTTTCTTTTGTACCTCTTCATAAAAGTTTTCTCCTAACATATTATTTTAAGCCTCCTTTGACTTCCATACTCATAATTTTAACATTGATTTTATTAACTAACATCGCCATTATTTCATTAAAAATGCTTTACTCCTTCTTGAAGTAAAGCACCCGTTTGTTTAAATACATTTTTTCAAAAGGACGAACCAAACAGTTAGCCCAAGTATTCATGAAAACACCACACAATCAGAATCATACTCACTATCCCCCAAACCGTTGTTCCCACTATCCACCAAATTATAGATTGGGTCGACCCTTTTGTAGTTTCAATATTTGTTTTTATAAATGCAAGTTTAATCTCCATATTCTTCTTCATGGAAACGAGAACAACAAATCCGATTATGATGAAACTAAGAACTAGCCAAAGAAAGAAATCCACTTTTTCCTCCCCTTTTTTGACGGAGTTGGTTCAACAAAAGGGACAACAATCCCTTCTTGGATCAACGCCTCCGTAAATACAATAAGAACTGTGCTTCTATATGTCAGCTTACCAAACGTGATAATTCTGTTTAATTGTTATCCCGAATGGCTTCTAGTTTATTTATTAAAAAAATTCGCGTAGGAATGGCAAAACAACCACCAAGACAAACAAAGCGATTGCGAAGTAAAGGATGGTTCCGACTATTGGTAGAATCCACTTTTGCAGCTTATATTGGAACCAGTAATTAACTGCCCACATGACGAGCAGAAAACCAAAAAGACCAAATTTAAATATGTCAGAGATGGGGTCTTGGACTGGGGGGCTAATATTTACCACAGAGAAAAACGCGAAAATACCGATAGCTCCCAATAGGATCAAATTGAGAATATGCACGACAATATTATAAGAAGTGTTATTCATTAAATCTTCACCCCGATCATTTAAAGTTCACAATCTCCATCTAATAAGAACAATTTATCGAACTTTTATATGAATTATCGTTCTTTCTTATAGAGAACAGTTGTTATTTCAAAGCCAATTGATAAAACAATGAACAAAATATTAAGATCGGCCCTTATTATCTACTCCACCTTCTCATCTGAATTAAACAAGCGCCTAAAAAAACCCTTCGTATCCTGGTGAGTAAGTATATCTAATACATTAGCTTTTTTTACTAATTTTATGTTGCTAATTTCATCATCTTTTGGACTAAGCGAGTCTATATTTCCTAAAAATTCAACGAGAAACATAGTTGTTTCCTGTTTAGCGTATCCGAGTTGTACTTTAAGTTCATTCGGAAATTCGAAACAAATTTTTTCAGGAAGTTCTTTTATAACTTTATACTCCATTGATCCTGTCTCTTCGTGTAATTCACGCAATAGTGCATCGTATAACTCCTGATCATTTTCTTCTACTCCCCCTTTAATGAAGTCCCATTCCCCTTTAACACTCTGTTTTCCCTCTAAAGTATTTATATTCGTCTTATGTACAATTAAAAATTTATTTCCTTGAAAAACAATTGCACCGACAGCCCTTCTGAGCATTTCTATCACTCCTCTATCTGCCGATGGGATATATCACCTTCAAGCACAATGTTTACTTCTCCACCATCTATCTCAACTATTGATAGACTTGTATCTTTGATATATGGTGGTTCCCATAATTTTTCTAAAGGATAATCTTTGAAAGATGCCAGTAATGTTTTGATAACAATAGAATGAGTTACTACTAGAACATTTCCATCACAATATTTCTCTTGAATAGAATGAAACGCTTTCAAAACTCTCTTTTTAAATTCATCAAAACTTTCGCCATCTATTGACTTATATAGATGAGGAGTATGCCAAAATGCGTAAAATTCTTCGGGGTACTTTTCCTCTAGGACAGAAAAAGTTTGACCCTCCCAATCTCCCATGTTTATTTCTTTTAAATGTTCTTCAGGAATGATAGGAATATCTCTTACTCCTTTGATCAAGTTAGCAGTTGATACAGTTCTTCTACTTGGACTTGTATAAATTGCATCAAAGTGTATTCCTTTAAGCCTACTTCCTAAAGATAAAGCATTATCTATCCCATTCTCAGTTAGTTCCGAATCACACCACCCTTGCATTCTCTTTTGTGTATTCCATACTGTCTCACCATGTCTCGTTAGATATAAAGTTAGCAACTAATTACCTCACTTTCATGTTGTTTTAGTTCTATAATTTACTCACTAGACCTTTAATAAAAAATAAAAAAATGCACTGTAGTTACCTTTCTTTTTTGTTCGAATGTCCAACTTAAAACTTATTAATTTATTATTCTTCTTCAGTGCTATATGGTCTGATTGTCTTGCCGTTTTTAACCATAGCCCATTGTTCAATATTGTCCTCTTCATTCAAGTACAATCGATATTCTATTTCGCTTTCCTTATCATCTAACCGTTTCACGAGATACGTTCTTGTTGGCTCCTTCAATGTGCCATGTGATTGTCTATCCAATACTTTAACCTCAAAACCTAATTTCAACTCGATTTGTTGAACTTCCTTAGATCTTTCAGTCGAGTCCCATATACAAAATCCTGCCACCACGAGAAGTACTATTCCTATGCCTATAAACGTAACCCACTTTAAAGGCCCCCTTCTAATTGTCATCACTTAACCTCTCCTTTCTTCGAGGATAAATCAACAAAATATATATAAGAAATTCATCTCTTACTCATGTAATTCCTTCAACCAGTCAATATACCAGCTAATTGGTAATTCTAATTTTGACTGATCTATATTTCTTAATTCTTCTTCATTCCAAAACAAATCCCATTGACATTCGATATCCCTTGCAATGCCTTTAACTGGAGAATCATCCTCATTCAATTCCTTGCTATCATCATCAAAAGCCATCGTTAAATTATCGCACCACATAGCAAAATCATATTGGGAAAATTCGTTTCCTTTCCTATAGACAGTATTTAACAATGTTCTAAAATTTTCAGATGTATATGGCAGTTTTTGCTGGTTTCGTTCCAATCCCAATCCATTTATGAATCCATCCCTCCCTTGTATTGCTTTTTTTACAAAAATGATTCAACTAACCTGCTCTTTTCTTTAAAGGGGGGGAAATTATTGCCATTCTGTATCATATTCCGTCTTTGTTTTTTCCTCGCAGTCGGAACTTATAGAAATAGACCTAAAATGTTCAAAGGTGATTGTGATATAAGAATGATATAATGGAATTTCGATAATCAATTAGGTTATATTGGTTAAGTGTATAAATAAGGAGCTATAAAATAAAATGAATAAGCAATCACAAAAGACCTTATGGGCGCAAGTAGTTAAAACAGGGATCATCAAGTCAAATCTAATTCCAATGGTCGCAGGATTAATGCTCGCTTTGTTTACCTATCAATACAGTTTTGTAGATAATATTTGGAATATCATTTTTGCATTTTTAGGAACTGCAGCTGTTATTGCAGCGGCTGGTTCGTTCAATAACATTTACGATCGCGATATCGATGCCATAATGGCTCGTACAAAAGTTCGCCCGACTGTTACTGGCGCCATATCGATTAAGAAAGTTTTAATAGTCGCAATCTTATTATTAGTAGTCGGATTAATATTATTGTATTTAGCCTCTCCGTTAGCATCTTTACTTGGTTTTTTAGGGGTGTTTTTCTACGTAGTCCCTTATACAATGTGGACAAAACGTCATACCATTTGGAATACGGAAGTTGGAAGTATTTCAGGTGCAATGCCCCCTTTAATCGGTTGGGCAGCAGTAGCTCCTGATATTTGGCATCCTGCATGCTGGGCATTATTTTTAATAATGGTCATCTGGCAAATGCCTCACTTTTACGCGATAGCTATTCGTAAGAAAGATGATTATGCTGCGGCAAAAATCCCGATGCTTCCCGTGGTAAAAGATCGAAAACGGACGTATATCCAAACTAATTTCTATTTAATATTGTTGGTGCTATCTAGCTTTTTATTTTTGCCGTTAAGTTTAGGTCTTACCTTGGTTTCACTTGTTTTGGGTCTCTTTTGGTTGTGGTTAAGCTTGTTCGGCACGCGGAAAATGGATATGAAAGACTGGTCCAATAAAATGTTTGTATTTTCCTTAGTGCATATGATGGTTATTTACTTTACAGTAATTATTTACTCTGCAATCGGCCTAATTTTACAGGCATTTTAAAGATAGGCAGGCTTAATAACTGTTAGTGTATCATCACAGAATAGATTTCTGAGCTACTGGATGTTTCATATAAAAATGGATTTAAACTAGTTGGGAAGAAGTGAACCTCTCTACCTTGGGGTAGATTGCGTTCCTCCCCTCCTAACTGAAACACCTAACTCCTCTTAAAACTTCGAACAAATATAAGCTGTTGAGCCTTTGTTAAAAAAATTGATCAATATTTAAATGAAGGGTTTTCCTTGATATGAAGAAGGATATCCTCTAAATCCGCTGTATGTATGGAAGTTGTATCATAGAAAAAGCGCTTATCTATTCCTTTACTTTCAAATTCGGTGACTAATTCTAAGCATCTCATACCCATCTGATGTTCTTTTATCCTTAAAGCATCTCTTCTTAACAGTTCATCTTTATCAACCCATAAAATAACATATCGAATTTCTACATTTGGAACCTCTGCAAAAATCCTTTGAGAAAGTTTTTCTACTTCTTCCGGAAAAGCGACATAATCAATGATTACATTTTTATTTGCCTTTACAAAATTGATACTTAAAGCAGCTATATTTTCCCAAACTAACGCAAGGGATTTTTCACTTTTCCAAGGTGGAAGATATCCGCCGACAACCATATGATTAATTGAATCCCCTTCAATATAAGCGCTTTGATCAAACTGCTCTGCAAGACCCTTTGCAGTTGTTGACTTCCCTACTCCTGCAGGTCCAGATATAAGAATAACTTTATTCATTGTTTCCACCTTTTTTTATATGTAATTGTGTAGTGTTATCTATCATGAAGCTCTTCCTCACCATCAGCTTATAACTTAAGAAGAATTTGTTCTTTGTTCTTTTTTTTGTTTCCTCCGGTGAAAAAAACGCCATATATAAAAGATCATCCAAAACACTAATATAGGAATAAACTGATAATTTTGTTCAGTATAAAATATTATAATACTTACTATGATAAACGTCGGTATAGCTAAATAAAACCAAACTCTTACTTCCTTATTTTTAAAACTTAAATCGAATCGTTCACTCATATATATTCCCCCCTTTTATAACCCTTCCCTTATTGCCTTAACACGTATGAAGGTTTTGGGATTTTGTCAAACATAAAAAAGCTTCTTTTATAACACTAATACGTTTCAAATCATTATAAGTTCCAATATTCAGTAAAATATAATTTTGAAAATAACTAGTATGTATCCCTCATGAAAACTTTTGTTAACAAGGTGTATTAAATTCCTCTCTGCTCCTACAATCGTAAATTGATGATTTGTACGTAAAAACAGACCATCAAAATGATGGCCTGATTTACTAAAGCAAACACTAACCTATTAGCTAAATGGTTACAATCCGCTATTTCTCCCAAAGCTCGATCAGTCGACCTTCAGGATCCTTAATCCAAACAAACTTTCCATATTCACTAATCTCTTTTTCCTTTTCAAGATGTACACCAATCTGTTTAAAATGCTCAATAGACTCGTCTATATTTTGTACTTCGAAGTTCAACATCACTTGTTGTTCTTCTGGAAAGTAAGTATCATTTTCCGTAAAAAAAGAAAAGATTGTTTCATTTCCTTCTTCGGGTTTTATAACGGTTCCATTCCAATTATCTATTTCAATTTGTAACACTTCACTGTACCATTTTTTCACAGCTTCCAGATTCTTAGTTCTCCAAAATATTCCACCAAAACCTTTGATCATCGTTTCAAGCTCCTATCTGTCTTTAAATTTTAGTCTTACCAAGCCTTTCAATATAATTTTAAGCTTTGCTCAGTCTATATTCTTCCTCTTACTCTTCGTGATCTAGTACTTCAATACTGGACAGTTCTTGTGGGAAATCTTTAAATTCCACAATTACACTTTGGGCATCAATTACTAATATTGCTTTCATATGCCCACCGCCTGTTTAATTCATTAATAACATCACAATTGTTAATTCGATATCACTGCCCAATTTCCTGCTTTTTGATTATCCTGCACCGCTCGATGCCCAAGTCGCACAAATAAACGGAAGATATGGAATCTTTAATCCCAACAGTTGAAAATTACTTCACCAATTGAACGAGGTTGCCAATAGGCTGCTTGTTTCAACTCAACTTTTTCTAAATCATGTCCTTTATTGGAGAATGGCAAATCTAATTCCTTTTTTGTCAGGATCGAATAATATTCTGTGAAGCCTTTCGTTAATGCTGGCAAATCCGTAAATTCAATCACATTCTCTTCCCATTTATTAACGAAGGCAAGATAGGGATAGTATTCATTTAAAAGGATATAAAATAACTCTCCCTTTAAACGTATATGAACTTTAAAGTAATTATATGGATAAAGAGGACCCTCCCATTTAAGAACCTCACCTTTAACCTCTCTCATTACATCAAAACAATTTTTTTTGAATAGTTGTCCGTCTATCTTTTCTTCCATATTATCAACAAATCCTGTAATACCTTTGGGAAGTATCAATAAATTCACCTTTCTAGCCTTCTACTGTAGATTTCAATATAACAACCGCAAAGCATAATAGACAGCAAATTGAGAAAATTGTTGTTAATTAAATAGTGTAATCATATAATTTATTTATAATAAACAAAGGAGGATGAATGTATTTGTTTTATGATAAATTCCCCCAAAAAACAATTAATAATATTATAATTTCTCTAACAATTGTCGTTATTATTTTAGTAATACTGGGTATAAATTTCAATTTTTATCGCGGTGGTTATTCAATAGAAAATGAAAGCGCTGAAAAAATAACTATTGTAAAAAAATCATTTTTACAAGCAGAACAATTTCATTTCGAAATCACTACAGAAAACGCATTGAAAATTGCTCTATTAAAATATAATATTAATCAGTTTGTCTCTTTGTGGTTTGCTAGCCTTCTTGTAATTCCATCATTCTTTTTAAGTTTAGCATTTGCTTACAAGAAAAAACTAAAGAAGCATTTTATTGTATTACTAATATTTCTTATAATGATTTTACCATTAGATTTTTATGTTCTTATTAACACTCTAGATCAATTAGAAGATGGAATAAATTTTTTAAAAACATAAGCCCACTCCCATGGACATTCGATGATTTACCATTGTGGAAGTAGTTTAAGATGATTTACCAAATAAACTATTAAAGCTTGATTAGGTTTTTAATGAATAACTGTTTTTTAAATATCAAGTAAAGGTTTTATATGTAATAACCCCATATCAACAGCTCTCTCTACGTAACCAACAATTTGATTAAAGGTAAAAACATTCAGATTTTCCTTTACAACTTCTTTTTCATATTCCATATCGCCTAATACATAAGGAACGAACTTTTCAACATCTTCCGACTTAACCTCCTCCAATTCTATGATTGCAGGGAAATTACCTAGAGCTTCTTTCAACTCATCTTTAAAAGCATAATATTCTAATAATTTTCCATTTAATAAGCGGAAATCATTATGGTAAAGAGTTAGTATTTCTTTATTTTCTTCCATCCTGTTTTTCAACCAAGGTAGATAGAAACCTTTTAGCCATATATCATCAGCGATTAAATGCGAAAAATATCCTAAAATATATGGATTATCTAAATGAGAACTATATTTATGCAAAAAACCTTTATAATCCACGCTTCTTGAATAATCCCGTACATCACCATTGAAGAAATGTGATAAGTCTTTATTGGAAACAGCATCGGCTGCAATACCCCCAAGTAAAAATGAAGGACGATCTTCTATCAAAAGACTTTCTGCAATTCTATTAGCAATAACTAAGTGCATTATTCTTGAACCCAAAACCTACTCACCCTTTTGCGTTATTTTACTATTTGTCTATTACAATGATAAAACTCAGACATATATAATATCTTGAATTCCTTCGTTAATCATCTGCCTTTTGTAAAAGAGCATTTTTTAGTCTAAAGAGGTGCCACACTCATTACAGAAACTCGAATCATTTGAACTTACTTGTTTGCAACCACTACAAATACGGACTAGTTTTTCTCCACATTCATTACAAAATTTTGCATTAACCGGATTTTGCTGATTACAGTCCGGACAAACCAAAGATTGAGTTGGGACATTTTCCAACTGTAACGCATTAGAAATTTCTTTCACTCCGGTAGTAGTTTCTTTGGCCAAATAGTTAAATGTATCCTTTGCCACCGGAGCATATTCTCTGCTTTGATACTTCGCAATAGAACCACCAAAACCTAAACCCGATAGCATAAATCCTATAAATAGAACAGGGATAGATACAAAAAATAACCAAAAATATTTAGGTTCCTCAAATCCTTGTAATGTAAATAAATCTATAAAGGCCACAAGCATCATAATTCCCCCTACAATTAGAAGTAAAGGTCCCAAAAACCGGAATAATGAACGTGTATTTCCGTGTTGTTCAGTAATAAACTTTTCTTGTTCCATTATTACTATCCCCCTTTTCCATAACTCTTTATTGAATACATTTATTTTAATAGTTTCAAATTATTCTTTTAAAAATTCACCTAAACTTCTGTTTTAATCCGGAAAGTATAAATTCCATCACCTTCATCCCAACTTGCGTGAATGACAAAAATAAATTCTCCTTCTTCCTCAGGTAATGTTAATTCATGGGTAGGAGATCTTTTAAGATCCACGCCATTGTTTTCCCAAATACCAAATTCGATTGAAGAAGGTTTGTAGTCAAAGTTAATTGAAATTGTTTTCCCACCTAGAACTTCATTCGCTTCCAACTTGTCTACAAGTTCAGCAGGGGATGCCGAGTCAGCATGAACAATTTCTCCATCTTCTGACCACGAATATGTCCCCATTACATAGGAGATTTCTTGATTATCAACTGTTATATTCGGATGTGGTGGTTTCAAATCTATATTTTCATTTAATTGGCATCCAATTATAAAAAATATAAAAACAAATATCCATAGGCATCTTTTCATTCTAATCCTCGCTCTATAAATGTTAATAATAGCGTTATCATATAAGTATGTAAGGTGCTACGCTTAGTTACTAGTTACCATTAGCCCTCCAAGACTCTCTAATATTCTCTTATTCTCAGTTGTCTCGTAAGTTCTTTAAAAAGAGCAGCATAAGAGTCTTCAAATTTCTTGATATATTGTAATAATGCTGACCAATTACCTTCGAGTTATGGATGGATCTGAGTGGTATTTGCAAGTCCATAGAGTTCAATTAAGAATAGAGGGTTTCGTATATCAAAAACTCATTATTTAATTTAAATATCATATCAATAACGTCTGGCATGTAATTAAACGCTTCTTCTGCAGACATTCCTTTAGTAATTGTTTCAAAGCAATTACTAAAATACCACTCATCGTTATTTAGTTTATCTTCCCATCCCACGTATATTTCTAAAAGCTTACTATCCATCCTTTTACTTTTAGTTGTTCAAGCGTAGTAGCCATAACTTCCACTTTATATTTTTCCTTAAAGTAGCTTAAGATTTCTTCTTTATCACTTTCATCAGAGTTTTCGATATTACTCATATCAATAGCTAGATATTCCATATCACTGCTCAATAAGCAAAAAATATGTTTATGTATCCGGCAAGCATTCAAAACCAGCCAGTATTGCCAATAAAAAACTTTACTAGCAAGAAAGAACAGCCCATTTCTGTTAATTTTCTTTAAAAAACCTAATTAGTAGCCTATCTATTAGGAAGAAGATTGTTGCGTAAACAAATGAGATAAGTAATGCAGCGACTAGAAAATACATAGCTGTTAAAGAAAATATAAAAGCACAAAGTATGGCACATCCTAAATGTTTTAAATATGACAAACCTATATTCTTACTTAAGCTAACTGATTCTATCGCCAACGAAGAAAGCACACCAACTATGAAAAGAATAGGAACTGTTACTATACTCACTGCCAATCCTTTAATAAAATAGGAATCAGAAGCATTATGGAAAAATATTGGCACAATAAAATATCCCATTATTGAAGTAAAAAATGCTGCAAATAATTTTCGGTCAAGCATATTAACTTCACTCTCTTTCCATGTAATGGATACATCCGACATATGAGCTTGTTTATTGGTTTTGCACTTTTCTTTATAACCTAAAACTTTGGGGGTAGAATACGTCTTAAAATTTCATCCGCTGCCCAAAAGAAGAAAGAAGTCATTATTCCAGCAATGAAATTTATCTCCCCTTCTCCTTGCCAATAGTTCTCAAAGTGAGAAAACAAATCTCTTGATACAAAGATAATGCCGTACACAAATGTATAAAGCATACCAAAAATCAAATGAATGAACAGTGCTACACTTGATCTTTTAAATTCTTTGAGTCGTTTCGTTAAATAATCAGATAACAAAGTTACCGGAACACCATAAACTATTATAATAAAGTTAGTACGATTACAACGTCCATAAGTTCCACTTTTCGATTATTCCAGGAATACTTTCTAAATTATCTCAAACTTTCTTAGTGCAAATTCAATACCATCTTCATCTGATTTTTTGGTAACAAAATCAGCTACATTTTTTAATGTCTCAGTTGCGTTTCCCATCGCTATACCGATTCCTACTAGCTCCAACATATCAATGTCATTATCGCCATCTCCAAAAGCGATAGCCTCCGATTTATCAATCCCAAAAAACTCTAAAGTTTTCCTAATAGCTAATGACTTTGATACGTCTTCCATTAAAATGTTCAACACATAGGGATGCCATCTTTTAAATGTTAGATGCGGGAACCTTTGAATGTACTTTTCGACCATCTCTTCATTTGCAAACAAACATAATAAGAATACCTCTTGATCAGGTAGGAAATGATTAAATTTAGGGTAATCACTTAGAGACAATGTTTCTTTTAAGGCTTTTAAAATCTCGGCTTCTATTACACCATTCATACTGAAATCTTCCGTATAGAATGACAATCCGTTATTCTGCAACTTGGCAAATGACATAATTTCCTGGACTATCTTATTATCCATCGGAACTTTATGAATAACCTCTTGGTTATGCTTCACATATCCCCCATTCGCAGTTATTAAAGTTTCGATACCCAGCTCCTGTAATTCCGCGCACATGGATAACGGTCTACCTGTTGCTGCTACAACCTTTATCCCTTTACTTTTCAATTTTTTTATCGCTCTAATAGTACTGTCTGATATGCTGCCATCTTCGTGGTGTGTAATAGTACCGTCAACATCGAAAAAAACAATTTTATAACCCATCTTCTATAACTCCCCAAATTATTATATTGTTGTAAGTATTCTACCATCCACTCATTCTATTAAGTTGGCAATAACTCCTTTAATATTTTAATTTGCCAATAAAGCTGATCTATAATTGTGCGGAAATTTAAATGAGTGACGTCAAAAAGATATTAAAAATCTCCTATGTATATTGATTAAAATTCGTATCTTCTGGCATTACCGATTTAATGAATGCTATATCTTTTTCGTTAATATTAGGAGCAAAAAATTCCCTACCCCAATGTTCCGAATGAAATAGAATAGTGGCATTTTTACTCAGAAATATAGAGAACCATTTTACCTTTCCTTCTATCTCTACATTGTTAAATAACAAATGATTTATAACATCTATTGCTATATTTCCCTTGAAAATAGTGAGATCATTTTCCTCAATTGTTTCAAACGAACCTTGAAGCATAGTTTTTGTTTCCTCGACAACCTTTTCTTCTTCATTCCAACAGTGGATTTCTATAGTATCTGATTTGGATAAAAAATAGTTCATCAAAGGAGCCCAGTAATCTATTTTTTCATATTCTGTTACAGTAAAATGCAGTTGGTATATCAAGCTAATATCTCCTTTTCGGAATTTTGTATAAATGAAATCTGAAATTCCTTACATATAACACCTGTAACATTAATGATCATCCTGAGTTTCTAACTTGATATTCAACCGGTTGAGCAAATTCTCAACAACCTCGAGCGCTTCTTCTCTTTGCTTGTAATCAGAAGTGCAAAACCTTATCAGTTCTAATTCGATCTCTGCTTTATTAACAATTTCGGTTATTTCTTTTGGAACCTCAATCCACGATAAGTTATGTTCTAATTGGGCAATATTAATTATTCCTTCTTTATACTTTCTACATGCTAATTTCAATTCAAACAATTCATCTTTAATTGCCTTCCAATTGGGATCTCTCTTATCTAGTAAACTAGGTTTTCTAACATTTTTAACAAAAATCTTTTCACAAGCACCATAACTAATATAATTACTTTGAGCTTCAATGAGAGGTATTTGGTTAGCACCTGTTTCATACTCATTTTCTTTTTGAAATGGGTCATCCTCCCAATAACAAATTGGACATATATCGTACTCGCCATCGCCATTCAGCGTCCTATACCCGCAACAAGGACATGTGGTTTTGTTCATATAATACCTCCCCAAATCATTTTCTATAATAATCAACTACACTATTTTTCTTGACCATCTTTTTATTAATCTAATATTACGATTTTGGTTCCATGACCAGACCCAGGTAAACTTGTATCCAACGCGTCATACCAAACTTTTACCTTGTCTCCTACTTCAATCCCAGAAATTTCTTCGTCAAAGCCAAAGTACGAGGCTTGTATCGATTTTGAAATTACTTCTTCTTCCGGTAGAATCATTGTTTCTGCATCTTGCTCTTCATAAACAAAGACTTCATGAGCGTCCACTGCAGCAACAATGCCTTCCATGACTATTTCATTTTCTTGTATCTGTTCTTCACAGCCCAAAATAGCAACAACTCCTAACAATAACAACAGGGATAAATAAAATCTCTTCATCATTTAACTCCTTTGAATTATTTTCGACGTGTTATGCAACAAAATTCTTGTTAAACTAAATATTTTTATATGAGCTTACACTGACCTTCTGTTTGTAATGTTTAAAGTACACGGAAACAGCAACAGCTATACCGATAAGTCCGCTCACTAAAGTGACCCAGAAAAAAATCTTTCCGCCCATGGTAGCTGAATTAAAAATAAAACCACTAACTAATATCATCATACAACCTATCAATCCCCAAAAACTAATAGCCCATTTAGGCTTATATTTCATTAGATAATAGCCAACAACACTCAAAATATAGTATGCACTACCCATCATAATAGCTGGAAATAGTGGTTGAAATTTAGCTGCATAAACAAAATAATCAAGTTGACTGATATCACGCCCATTCGTAATCTCCACGTTAAATAATTTGGTAAATGGAGTAGAATACTTCCATTCTAAAGAGTTAATAGTTAATGCACTTCCTTCAAACCAAGCTATAAATGTTGCTACCACTAAAGTAAAAATTCCAATAATAAGTTGTAACACATATCTAAACATATTTTATCCTCCCCCCGTAAAATCTATTAACTATCAACATGTCTTAATTTACTTACTGCTCCTAAATCGATTAGGGTGTTGCCTTTGTTCTATCTAATAAACCTAAACGACCATCCATTCATCCACCGTTATTGAATTATAATTTGAATCAAACATTTCCGTTGTTATATTTTTTTACTACAGACACGATAATTGCAATAATAAAAACGATCACACTATTTACTATTAAATACTGTCCCAATTGCATCCCATAAAAAATTGCAAAGGGATCACGAATAATAATTATCGCTAGTGCACCGCCAATTGCACCAAATAATACTGCTAGAAGAAATATTACAAAGGCTGCAAAATATAGATTTTTCTTTTTTCTATAAGATAAAAATCCAATAATATTTGCCATGACGATAAAGATGCCTATAAGCATAATGAAAAAAGTTGTCATTTGTATACACCTCCCCTAAATCGCTTCTATCCACTAAGACTAAAATCTTGTTGAACTGTTCTGCGTCGTTAATTCAATAAGAAGAAACTGCCCTTACAGGCTCTCACTTTTTTTGACTAAGCAGTTTAATGATCTTTGAATAAACCACCGATTAGTTGAGAAAGAAACACTATTATCCAACTATCTCGATTATCTCTGTATAAGTAACAGCGGCATAATTACTTAGCCTCTCACTTAATTCCTCACCTAAGTCTCTATATTCACTATCTGCTTTTTCGATAAGAATGTAAAATTCCTCTACTAAACTTTCATAATGAGGTTCTTCATTTTTACTATTTTCAACCGCTAAAAATAATCTCCAGAGTTCCTCTAGATAATTCTTTTCTATTTCTGCGTATTCAGTAGCTTCTACTTTTTCAAGCATTTTCGTCAATCTTTCTAAATACATTTGTATTCCCATTACTTCAATATGCTTCGAGAACCAATTGAATAAGCTTTCATGCCCTCCACTTTCAAGCTCACAATAATAATTAAACAAAATGAAGAAATCGTTCATTATCTCGTCTTCTGTCGGAAAAACGTATTCTCCATAGGCTGATAACACAACATTCCAAATGTCAACATTAGTTTGCAATTTACTACGATTTACTTTAATTTTCATTACTATCGAGCCCCTCCTAATTCTGATTTTATTATGGAAGAAACGATACCAATACAACATTTTAGGAGTTTCTTACCCTATTAGAACATGATATTTAAATAGCAGTTTAACCTTTTAATTTTAATGTCGCTTTTAAAGACGAAATTAATAAAAACATAAATCCAACAAAAGAAACCGTTGCAAATGACTTAGCGATGATTGAATCTTGATTAATGAAAATGTATATATCTACTATTAAAAACGCAGTGATAATTATTTGAGATATTATAAATCCAATTCTTACATCACTTTCATTGGATTTTTTCTGAGCCATAATTATTTCCCCTTATATAACATTTAACAGCCGGTTGTTTGTTTTATTTACTTCTAAGTTTCTTATTCTTTTTCCTGCTACATTACTTTAATACGTTTAAACCAAATAGAGTTTCCAATTTTAAATAAATATTCCATTTGTAATAAGCAACAATCCATTTTTCTTATTAAACTAACCTGCCGCTTTAGTTCAATAAAAAAAGCTTTACTCCGTATTGAAGTAAAGCAACTGTTAACGTCGCGGTAAATGATCGAAAGTACAAAACTGGAAACTGGAGTCTATGATTACTACTATTAGAAAAAAGAGCCACATAAGCAGCTTCATATTCTTCAAGTAAAGCACCCGTTGGTTGAAGAAGGAATCAATTCTTTTTTGTTCTTCTTCTAGCAATTGACTGTACTCATTAAACTTTGCATTATCATTTAAATGTTTCGCAAAATGCTTTGCTTTATAAAAATTATTGAATGAGTTATGCTCTTTTTCATTTTCATTAAAGGCTGTCTCTAAATCTGTATATTTTCTAAACCAATCTAACCCAGAACTTAAGAGAGAATGTTTTATATCGTTTATAACTTCCTCAATGTTTGAACCGTTAGTTTAATCCACCAAATATCTTTTCGGTCTACTTCAGCTGGATTATCAAAATGAGTGGTGTAATAAGCTTGGTCGATATTACAGTACAACTCGTTTCGCAGTTGACATTGTTGAGCTTTTGGTAGTAATCGCCTTTAGTTCCCGTTTTGATATTACTGTTTTCAGGTGGAATAAAGTCATAATATATCCCTAACTCAACATGAATATACATAGGAGACCATCCCGTCACTTCTGAAAAATACTTTCCCACAGCGGCAATGTCTAATACCCAGATACAATGATTGATGTATGCCCAATTATGCCTCGTTTAACTTTATTGAATCCATTTTCCTTTAATATTGGTGTTAGGATTTTTCTAATCACTTTATTTATCTCGGGAGAACCTATCATTTTTATTCCACCTCGCTTTTATAAAAATTTCTACTTCAAATAAACTGCCCCTTTAGTTTAAGTGTAATATTTCACAATGCATATCTGAGATCAACTTAATAAATTTAATCCGAAAAAGTTTCTCCTTTATCCAAGTTCAAAGTGTGATTGTAAATTATAAATGAAGTAAACTGCTGCTTTAATTCAATAAAAGGCTTTACTCCTTCTTGAAGTAAACCAGCTAATAGGATGTCAATATTTTTCTTTAAAATTTCTATTAATCTTATGATATACTATTTTGTGCATGACAAATAGCCCTCCAAAAA
>NZ_VDGH01000010.1:0-63971 GCF_006861795.1 Psychrobacillus lasiicapitis
TCCTCATAACTTTCATTGCCTTCTAAATAGCGCATTATCATATTGAATTTTTCTTCGGCTGTAAATCTAGCCATAAAAAACACCCCGCAAATGTTAGTTTAGCGTCTAACATTTACGGGGCAGTTCATATTGTGGAAACGCTTTTTATAAATAGTGCGTTAGGATGGTTACTATCCCTATATTGTGCTTCATTCTCAAGCATATTCGGAGCAATCTAGGAAAAGTTACTAAATAGGATAGCGAAATGTTATCCCGCATTAACGGGCAGTAAGACTCCCACTTCAAGATTGAAGAAAAGCGATAAAGATAAGTGGGAGGTCAACTGCCCGTAAAAGCCCGATTGGTTCAACTAACAATCAGTGGGGGATAACGGGGACTAAAAGCGCGACGTCCATGTCGCAACGTCCCCACTAGCACGTCCTGTGCGTCAAAAAAAAAACTGATTGAAGTTTCACTTTATTTGATTGCTACCCAAATTTCATTATAGGCATTTAAATTTTTTGGATCCGTTTCTATGTATACTTCAAACGGTTTTATTTCGTTTGGCACGTATCCGGTGGAAGGAAACCATTCCGAATAGATTCGTTCCCATGTACTGGCTAATGCGGAAGGAAAAGGCCCTTGTACTTCAAAAACAACCCATTTAGAAGGTGGAAAGTCTACACTTTTTAATCCGACTGGTACGCCACCGCTATATTCCACTGCAACATAATAATCCATTTTATTTTCTTCTTTATTCACTTCTGCCCAAATACCTAAAAGTCCTTCTGTTTCCCCACTTCTCAACTGCTCTAGTTGATTGAAGGTCCCATTTTCATGAATGGTATTCCAAAAGTTCTGAAATGCTGTTATACCACCGTCTTCTACTTTGTATGGAAATTCTCTATTTACTCCTATTACTTGAAAAGCTTGTCGTTCGACAATACGATGTTGCATTTATTTTGCTCCTTTCCTATAGCATGTTTCTCTATTGAAATTATATGCCAATATGACGACATACTCCAGTTTTTATAGTCGAAATGCTTTTATGTATGAAAGTTTGTTTTTAGCGAAAGATAAGTGAGTGTTTCAATGATGTTGAAGGAGGTGTTAATCACAATGAGAACGATACATCGAATTGCTTTAGTACTCGTTATAATTGGTGCTATTAACTGGGGATTAATCGGTTTTTTTAGGTATGACTTAGTAGCGTCTATATTTGGAGGACAAACCGCAGGTATCTCTAGATTTATTTATGCACTTGTCGGATTGAGTGGACTCATCTGCTTACCACTTTTATTTGAACCATCAAGAGATGTAGAAGTGGAAAGAGATACTCGAGGCTTAAGAAATGTAAATTATGGAACGGAATTTGGTGAGGAAACAGATTTAACCGATATTAGAGATTATTCGGAGCGAAAAAAGTCTGAGGAAAAGAAATAATTCCGTATTCACGATCAAAAAACTGACGACCTTTTATAGGATCGTCAGTTTTTTGTTTGGATAACTTGAATTGAAAATAAAAGGAGATATCCTTATGCATCACGAAGATTACATAGATAAGTGATGAAAGGGGATTGCTCATGTTTCTAATTAATGTGGAAGCTGCTGTATTTAAAGAGGATAAGTGGCTTTTAATCAGAAGAAGTACAAAGGAAGCACATGCTGGTGGGGAATTGTCATTAGTAGGTGGAACGGTGGAACGCGAAGGAGATTCTACGGCTATTTTAGAAAGAACTTTACATCGAGAGTTGTGGGAAGAAGTAGGAGTGGAAGTAAAAGACCCTATTTTGTATGTCCGAAATACTTCCTTTGTATTAGCAAGTGGAAAAGAGGTAGTAGATATTGTGTTTTTATGTGAATTTGATAAAGGGGAACCATACGCAAAAAGCTCAGATGAAGTGGAATCGGTTCATTGGATGACGACGGATGAAATTTTAAATAATCTAGGGATCCAGCATTACTTGAAAGACAGTATTCTAGCGGCAGATGCTATGAGGGCTAAGGGAGAATTTTAATGGAAATTAAGATTAATAAATTTTTTAAAGATGAATTAACCATTCAAGATATACAAACAGGTATGGAAAGCGGAGAAATTACATCAAAAGAATTAGTTATGTACTATTTATTTAGAATTGCAAAATATGACCAAGATGGATTAAAAATTAATTCCATTTTAGAAATAAATCCAGACGCTATTTTTATTGCGGAAGGATTAGATTATGAAAGAACGATAAAAGGAGCAAGAGGACCTTTACATGGAATTCCGGTTTTACTGAAAGATAATATTGAGACAAACGATTCAATGCATACAAGTGCCGGTACCATAGCTTTGGAAAATCATATTAGCGATAAAGATGCATTCCTAGTGGAGAAACTACGAAAAGCAGGAGCTGTTATTTTAGGAAAGGCGAATATGACAGAGTTAGCCAATGCGATGTCTTCAGAAATGTGGGCAGGTTATAGTGCGAGAGGAGGGCAAGTAAGAAACCCTTATGGCGATGAAAATCTTTTTGTTGGAGGATCAAGTTCAGGCTCTGCGGTAGCGGTTGCAGCAAATTTTACTGTTTTATCTGTAGGCACGGAGACAGACGCATCTATTCTTAGTCCTGCTATTCAAAATTCAGTAGTTGGTATTAAACCTACAGTTGGTCTAGTAAGTCGTACTGGTATCATCCCTTTTACATATTCCCAAGATACAGCAGGTCCGTTTGCAAGATCTGTCACAGATGCAGCTATATTATTAGGAGCGTTATCCGGTGTTGACGAACTCGATCCCGCTACTTTTAAAAGTGAAGGACGGGTTGAGCAGGATTATTCCGTTTATTTAGATCCTAATGGTTTAAATGGTGCGAGAATTGGTGTATTCCATGTTATTTCAGGAGAATCTGATGAGTATGATGAAGCATTATTTATAAATGCCGTTCAAATACTCAGCGACAAAGGGGCAACGGTTATTAAGGATATAGATATCCCTTCTTTCCACAGAGACTGGAGTTGGGGAGTCTCGTTATATGAATTGAAACATAGCTTAGATAATTACCTTTCTAAATTAACGCCTCAATTACCTGTTCATTCTATTAGTGAATTAATTCAGTTTAATAAAACAATAGGAGAAAAGGCGTTAAAGTATGGACAAGATAAGTTGGAAAATAGAGAACGGTTTTCCAATACTTTAAGAGATCCGGAGTATTTGAAAGCAAAACTAGAGGATTTGTATTTTTCTCAAGAACAAGGTATCGACTATGCTTTAAAAAAATATGATCTGGATGCCATTCTTTTTCCAGCCTACATTGGTTCAACCATTTCTGCGAAAGCAGGATACCCGTCTATCGCCATACCGGCAGGATATATGAAAAACGGAAGACCATTTGGGGTAACTTTTGCAAGTGCAGCTTTTAGTGAAGGAGTATTAATCAAACTTGCTTATGCTTTTGAGCAAGCCACTAAGCATCGTAAAAGTCCAATTCTTGCTTAAAGGAGAATATAACAGTGAAAATTATTGATACGGTTCCATATTTTCTTCATAATTATGAACCATCTATCGACTTTCTAAGAGATTACTATGCGAAATATTCAGCTATTTTTGAGCATTATTTTGCTCTACATTGCAAAGATACAGAAGAAAGACATACTGAATCGATAAAGAAATATCCACAGCAATTTGCTGCGATTAAACAAGTGCATGAAAATATAGTACCGGTGATTGAGGAGATAGCAGCGGAATATGAAAAGCTGTACCAAATTACTTTTCCTGTCGATATAAATTTAATGGTTGGTGGGTTTGGATCAAATGCTTATACCAATCACCAGATTATTCCGGATATTACGTTTGCTTTAGAAAAGCTATCGCCGAAGCCAGATCATTTACGCGTAATTGTTGCGCACGAATTTGGTCACGCCGCGCAAAATATTATTTCTGACCAAGCGGGGATGAATTGGCCGACCGTCCATTGGACAAGCCTTCTTATTGGGCTATACAGAGAAGGAGTAGCGACACATTTCTCCCGACAAACAGTGCCAAATGTACATCCTTCTATTTACTTTTCCTATAACGATGAAGGATATGAATGGTTAGCCTTTGCAAAAGAGAATGCAGAAACTATAAAAAAAGCTTTTGCTAAGGACTACGAAGCCTTAACCCGAGAAGCGTTATTTCATGAATGGTTTTCCATCAATGGTGGGAAAAGTTTTGGATACAGTAGATTAGCCTATTTTTTAGGAGATCTGTTTTTTCAATCTCAAGTGCAGGAAATTGGTGAAAAGGAAGCTATTGTGGCATGGAAAGATGAAGGATTTGAAGAACAAGTAAAGCAATGGCTGTTTAAGACAAGGAGAATATAATGTTTATAGACAATCTAGAAGAATACGATGATCCAGTTTCATATGATATTGAAAATAATGCATATCTAGAGGAATTACCATTTTTAATGGAGTGGGCTTCAAAGAAAGCTGGACCTATTATTGACTTAGCTTGTGGCACAGGAAGAATTACAATTCCTTTAGCTAGTAAGGGCTTCGATTTAATAGGTGTTGATTTACATGCGGGTATGCTTGAACTAGCGAAGCAAAAGGCAAAAGAACAAAATGTTCAGATTGAATGGGTAGAGCAAGACTGTACGCAATTAGATATAAATTGTAAAAGCCCTTTAATCTATATGGTCGGAAACTCTATTCAGCATTTCCATACAAATGAATTGCAGGATAAGCTTTTGTCCTCTGTCCATCAACATTTAGAAGAAGATGGAGTGTTTATTTTCGGAACGAGATTTCCAAGTTCAGACGAATTGCTGCAGCCAAGTACAGAAGAGTATTGGAAAACGTATAACGATCCAAATTGTAATAAAAAAGTCGACGTTTATACCATTAGCAACTATGATGCATTAAATCAAATTCAACACTATACGACGATAAGAAAATATAAAAACGATGATGGAACAACGGTGGATGAAAAAAGAACGAATATAAGCTTGCGATATACATATCCACTGGAAATGGAAAGGATCTTATCTGAAAATGGATTTCATATTATACGCGTACTAAAAGACTGGAAGGGGAGTCCTATTAGTAATGACAGCTATGAAATGATCTATGTATGTAAAAAAGTTGGAGAAAAAAGGACCGATTCAGTCTAATGACTATTCGGTCCAAATTCGTCTATACCTTATGAGTTTATTTCAATTTCCTCCACTTTTATGAACCTAAATACGATGAATAAAAGAATAACTCCTAGCACACCAGCTGTAATATAACTTACATTAAGATAATTATTCATCACAAGTGACATCACAGGAGGACCGGCGGCAACCCCGATAAACCTAGCAGAACTGTAAAAAGAGGAAACTGTTCCTCTTTGTTCTTTTTCTATATTTTCGGTTATTATGGCATCTAGCGCAGGTAGTAGTGCACCAATCGAAATTCCTAGTATGCTTGTTACAACCAATAAAAGGATTAGTTTTTTACTTGTATATCCGACAAATAGGACACTTGCGGAAGTACCAATTAAACAAGCAATCATCATTTTTTTGATGGTCTTTAATTTGCCTTTTAGATTTCGACCAGTGAGATAAGATGCGATGCACAGCAATAAGAGAGGAATGGCTAGAACGAATCCCTTTTTTATCCCTTTAATATCATGTGTTTTCTCCAGATTTTCAGACAGAAAAAATAGCACACCAAATAATATTAGCATAGCAAACAGCCCATTCAAAAATACGGTGAACAACCATTTCCCTTCCTGTTTGAATGTTTTCTTTAAGTTAGATAAAAAATCATTTAATTTAACCGGATCATCTTTTTCTTTTGGTACCTTTACAAAGAAGAATATTAATATGATGGAGATTAGACTAAAGAAGGATATAGAAAAGAACGGTAAAAACCATAAAAAAGCGGCAAATAAAGATCCGAGAATGGGGCTCAACACTTTACCAAACGTATTGGAGGTTTCAATAATTCCTAAGCAAGAACTTGTTTTTTCCTCATCATCCTTGTATAGGTCCCCAACAAGTGGCAATACAATAGGCATAGCACCGGATGCCCCTACACCTTGCAAGATTCGACCGATTATGATCCATGTAAAAGGACTATCCAGTTTCCATGAAGCAAAACCAGCAATGAGTCCTCCGATTAATGCAAGGATAAGACTCGGTAAAATAACCACCTTTCTACCAAAACGATCGGAAAGATAGCCTGCTACTGGTATGAGAAAGATGGCAGCAACAGAATAGCTGGTAATAATCATACTCGACTGAAAAGAAGTAATCCCAACTTTATTTTCCAATATCGGTAGAACTGGAATAAGCATAGAATTTCCAAGTGTCATAACGAGAGGGATTGAGGCCATACTTACTATACACCAAATACTAACTTTATTCTCTTGATTGTTTCCTGTTTCCATTTGCACACCTCAATGATCTTTTGATTGTGTTCAATCATTAAAGGTATGGTGTCCTCACGCCTTGTTATTATACTTAGAGTGAAGATGGTTAAAACAGGGAGTGATATGCTTGAATGCCAAAGTATATTCCGAAACCAATCATAGATAGAGAAGAAATCAATGAAACTGTTTTTAAAAAGGAAGTTGATAGTACCTTTCGTGAACCACTCGATATAGTGGACATGATTAAATCTACAAGAGTAATTCCGAGCAATATGGTAATGCTAAAAAAAATAATTTCGATTCCTGTTAAAGTTCCACCGCCACTTACTAATATAGATCCATATATGCCTAGCCAAAAAAGGATAGTTAATGGATTCAAGAATGCCATTAAAAGCCCAGATAGAAAGGATTGTCTCAGACGCACTGTTTTTCGGTATTTAGCATCCATTGAAATAGTGTGTAATGTGAGTAAGTTTTCAATTCCCGTATACATGAGAACGAAAAAACCAAATGACCAAAGAAAGGTTTTCATAAAAGGAGAATCTATAAACTGTGCTACTCCGAAATATACCATGAGCATGTATAAAATATCGGTTGCTATTGCTCCAAGACCAAAAAACCATGCATGAAAAAAACCATCCTTAATCCCTTTGTTTAACAAGGTTGCTTTTACAGGGCCAATCGGTGCTGCTAATGAAACACCTAAAAAGAAGTATGTAAATAATGAATTCATAAAAATAGCCCTCCGTTAAAATGATGTCTTAGCATCATATTCACAGCGGACTAATTGTACAACTTCCTTCAAAATAAAATTTTCCTACACTAATCTTATTGTTAGTTTCTATAGCCTTCCTTTGGATAAATAGCATAATTGATTGTTAAAAAACGGAAGGAAAATATCCGCATCTGATGCTTGGCATATAGCTGACCTTCCTTAATTTCTTCTATTATAAATTGCTCTTGTAATGGTAATTTAAATATAGATTTACCAAATGCCAAATAAATTCCTGCATCCGATTCAGCAGCCCCTTTACTTGTTAAAAGGAGCTTTTCTCCGTGGCGATGTAGTTCTAGAATACCAATCATCGATGACCAGGGCAGTGGCAACGCAATATTCATATACGCTTTATCGTTTGTTTGATGTGATGAGTAGAGGGCCACAAAAATCACATCTTTTTCTATTTTGCGTACCCAGGCTCTTGTTTTTACACGCCCGTCTTCTATCGCGATTATATCTCCTGTCATTTCCATTTGTTTATTGTTAAATGGTAGATTCAGTTGCTGAATTTTTTTACTAATCTTTCGATAGACAGCAGCAAAGGGCTTGAACCAACTATGCCAGTAGACTTCTGAAAACAGTTTGTAATCCGTTGTATTTTCATAAAAGTCGATAATGGTAGAAGGTAGATTATTTTTTTTCACATATATATCCATATCATCAACAAGACCTTTATATTGCTGTTTTCCCTTATGTTTAGTTAAAATTTGTTCGCCGATTTTGTGTGTGCCTGTTATTTTACTAATAGGAAAATGCCAGCCTTGCTCTTTAGACGAAGGTGTTACTATAGCCCAACTGATCATCCCACATAACGCAAATAAAACACAGTTAACTAGACCATGAAAACGCAACATAAAATCGATATGCACAGCAGTAACTCTCGCTGCATACAACAAAGAAAAAATAATCGTGACTCCTAATGAACCAAATGATACGAGCACGCCTATTTTTTGAAGAGTCCTTGGAAAAGTCGCTTTCAAAGTCAATACAATCAAACCGTAAATCCCAATAATATAAAGAAGTACCGAAACAACTTCCAACCAAGGGGCAAATGTTATACCAAGTGCAACTACAATAGGGGAGATTAATATAATGGTACAAACAAATTTATAACCCGTTGTCTTATAAAAGCGACCAAGAAAACCAATAAAAACGGGTAATAGGAAGGAAGAATAATGAAAATGAATTCCCGTTAACCAAGTAAGTAAAGGGGAAAACCCCGTATCAATTTCTGCTATATAGGCAAAGAACCACATGCCACCGATGAATAAATACATCATCGCAGCGTCAATCGCAAATTCTTCTAAGTATATAAAGCCTCTTCTTATAAAACGTCCAAACCCAAATAAAGCCACTACAAATGTAAAAAGTAGATAGATGGCTGCAAATACAACGTCCAGTTTAGTCTGTGGTGTGACTTGTAAAATAAATATCGACAGAAAAGCAGGGATGGCAAAATAATAATAGAATCGCTTTTCTTTTTTTAAGATCAATTGTAAAGTGACTGGCACAAATAAAAGCTGGGCGACAGTTAACATTAAAAAATACAATGGTCCCACAGTAAAAATCACCGCTACTATAAATAAAATAATATGTAAAAGTGCAATTCGCTTAAAAGTCATCGGCTTGAAATTCTCCTTCATATTCAAATAAGGCACCGATTAATGGATTTGTTATGAAGACATGTATAGAAAAAACATCTCTTTCTTCTATATAATATTCCGTTACCTGGACGTTCCCTTGAAAAACTTTAGGTAAAGGAATCTCAAGTTGCCCCATAACGAATCGTTGCTTCCGGGACTCAATTCGCATATGTCCCTTTTCGGAAACAAAGAAAACTAACTCCGAGTAAAATAAACTCGGCTCTCCTAAATAATCTTTTACGATGTTTTTATCAGAATCTAGGCTCATCAGCGCGTTAAAATATCTTTTATTTTTAGGAAACTGAAAAGTTCTTTCCCAGTGAACTTGTTGCTCACCGTTTGAACCAGTTCCTGTTGTATTAACAATCCTAAAAGGAATGTTCTCTCCTTGCTCTGGAAAAAGGAACTTCCAGCGAGTAGCTAGTAAAAAGAAGGGGGACAGCCATTTAGGACCCCCGCTTATTTTTTTCATGATACCAGTCGCCTTAAAAGGTTTTCCTTCGGGAAGCGTATATCTTTTTTGGAGCATTGGATGAAGTTTTTCAAATTGTTCTCCTAATATTTCTTTATAGATAGTCATTCATTTAACTCCTTCTCTCATTCGTTTGCAGCTTTTTGCAGTCGGAACATCCTTGCTCGTAAAAAATCCAATAATAGAAAGAACGAATAAAGTGATGTTAAAAGTTAAAGGATTAAATGGATGACTCATACTAGCGGGCTCCGCAATAATTGCTGATAAAGTGAGCAAAGGAAAAAGGTACAACTGTATTTTTAGCAATCTTTTTTTATGATGATAAAGTAACCAAATAAAACCAAAGATTATTTCTGCCATGCCAATTGTCGCTACAAGATTATATGCCTCGCTTCCACGCATGGACAACAAACTGCTCGTCATGCTAACCTCTTCGGGATGCATCATTATTAGTTTCGGTACTAACCCTTGATATATCCATACAAAAGCGAACAGGAGAGTAATCATCCAATGACTAAAAAATCGTCGGTACTGCGAAATTGGAGATTCTCCTTTTTCAAGCCACCTTTTTAATACATCAAAGCTTAGTGCAGTTGCCCATCCAATGAGAGGACGAAAAATAAGATGGTCGAAAAATCTGCCTAATGCACCAAAATTCGTTTCATAATCGTATTGTGTGAGAAATTTAAGGGCATTTTGTTCTGGCTTATACTTCCAGTAGCCCTTTCCTTCACGAATAATGGAAATTGCTTGATCTGTCCCAAAGTGCAAGGAAGATGTTCGGGAATCGTCTTTTGCATGAAAAGTACCAACACTTTTTCCCCATCCAGCAATATTTAGCCCTAAACCAATATTCGTTTTATATTCAAAATGTTGCGGTTCATCCTCTTGTTTTGGTAAATAGGTAATAGAAGAAAAGCGGAGATCCCATTGTTCATGTTGCTCTGGAGTCTGTGTTGCTTCCCATAATTTATCCATTTCTGCATCAATAGCTATTTCTACATAGATTGGTTTTCGCTTCATACGATTCACCTCAAACTAAGCTTATCATAAGATGAAGGAGTTTTGAGTAGGCGTGAAGAATTGAAATAGAGATAAAGTGAAACTTCAATCAGTGGGGGTTTTTCGACGCACAGGACGTGCTAGTGGGGACGGTGCGACATGGACGTCGCGCTTTTAGTCCCCGTCATCCTCCAATGATTGTTAGTTGTGTCCCACACGATGTGGGACACACAGACGTTGCACACGCTCTTTTATTTTGCGACGAGCTTTGCGCAGGAGCAACACGATGTTGCGTACTTAGTCTGGGATCATTTCATCGGGCGCATGCCAGCAGTTGATTTCCCACTTATCTTTTGGCTTTTCTTAAATCTTGAAGTGGGAGTCTTACTGCCCGTTAATGCGGGATAAAAAGATAAAGTATTTTTAAGAAGGGGGATCACTATGTCGGAACATCGTTTTCAACAGAACATCAAAGAATTAGATGAGATGAAATTAGTAGGACTTAGAGTGCAATGCCTAGGAGATCAATATATGAGTGAAATTCCTAAAGCGTCCATGGAATTACAACAACGAATTGATGAAATTAAACAAGTAATTAATCTGTCTTTTCAAATCGGGGCGTTCGTTGTTGATAATACTACTGATGAAGAGGACGGTTACTGGGTTTGTGTGGAAGTAAAAGAATATGAAAATATCCCAGAAGGTATGGTAGTTTTAACTGTTCCTTCCCAAAAATATGCAGCTCTTAGACATATAGGAGCGAACAATATGATTAGAAATTCATATGAAAATTTACATAAGTGGATAGAAGAAAAACGTTTAAAAAGGCTAAAGGATAAATGGCATTTAGAAATATATTCTAGTTGGCAAGATCCAAAAAATGTAGATGTATTGCTGTTAGATACAATTATCTAAACTGTTTCGATTGAAAATGCTCATGAAGAGCTTGTTAAAAAATATTAGTGAAATAAGGAGTTTATCATACATGAATATTCATCAAGCAACGATTAATGATCTTGATTCCCTAGTGGAACTTTTCGACTTATACAGACAATTTTATAAGCAAGAATCGGATTTTAAAGGTGCAAGAAATTTTTTAGAAGAAAGATTAATAAAAAACGAATCCATTATTTTCCTAGCTTTCGATGAAGGAAATCCTGTTGGCTTTACACAATTATTTCCATCCTTTTCATCTGTAAGCATGAAAAAGTCCTGGGTGTTAAATGATTTATATGTGAAAGAAACGGCACGGAGAAAAGGAATAGCAGAAAAACTAATAGGAAAGGCGATTGCGTTTGCTGAGGAAACGGATGCAAAAGGTATTTTACTAGAGACGGCTGCAGATAATGTGAATGCGCAAAAGCTGTATGAGAAAATTGGATTTATCAAAGAATCCACTTACTTTTATTATTTTTCGATTTGAAGCATGCAAGTCAACATTTCAATGAATGTTGGCTGTTCTGTTGCTTTAGGTACGTAGTATAAATCTAGAAATATTATTGTAGGAGTGGTTTTTAATGAAAAAGATATTATTCTTTGCTTATCCTCAGTATGCAGATTTTGAAATTGCACATGCTTTATTTTTACTAAGAAAAGTTGGTAAATATACGGTAACTACAGTATCCGTTGATGGGGAAGACGTGGAAAGTATTGGCGGACTATGGACAAAAGTAGAGGGCGCCCTGTCGGATATCAATATATCTGATTTTTCATTGATTCTTATTTCAGGAGGAGATGGCGTCCCTGCTATTATAAATAAAGAAACCATTTCTGCTAAGTTAGTAGAAGCATTTAATTTGGGTATTCCAATCGCCTCCATATGCGCTTCTGCAGTATTACTAGGAAAAGCGGGACTCTTAGAAGATCGGGAGTTTACATGTAACCAAAGTACCTTTGAAAATAATGAAAAAATTTTTTCACAGTCTATTTATACTGGAGATGATATAGAAGTAAGTCCTCAGTTGATTACCGCTAAAGGCACCGCATTTGCTGAGTTTGCTGTATCGGTAGGCCAAATGCTTGATCTATTTCAAGATAAAGAGCAATATGATTCGCTTTTAAAGTTTTGTAAAGGTATGTAAAAAGGGATATGAATGAATATGAGCTATAATTGGGAAACGTGTTCAGAAGAAATCAGAGAGCTAGTTTATCATTTACTTGATAAAACAAAGGAAATTGTAGCAGAAAAATTAGTAGGATTTTATTTACATGGCTCTCTTGCGATGGGAGGATTTAATCCTAAAAATAGTGATATAGATATTTTAGTTGTAACTGCAGATTCTATATCTATCGAAACCAAAAGAATATTAGCGAAGTTGTTTTTAGAATGCTCCAACAACCCATTTCCTGTCGAAGTCAGCTTTTTAAATGAAGCACATTTGAAGGATTGGGATTATCCTACGCCATTTGATTTTCATTATAGTGAACAATGGAGGAATAGGTATGAAGAAGAAACGGCTTTTTTGAAAGATATGCCAAAGACAGATGCCGATTTAGCCGCCCATATTACAATTACAAATCATCGAGGAATTGTAATATGGGGAAGAGCCATTTCGGAAGTGTTTCCTATCGTTCCTAAAACTCATTATATTTCCTCCATTTTGAGTGATTTTGAGGATTGCGTAAAGAATATTGTGAGAGATCCTGTTTACTGTACATTAAATCTTCTGAGGGTGTATTGGTATGTAAAGGAAGGAGTTATTTCCTCCAAGCAAGAAGCAGGTGATTGGGGATTAACTGTTCTTCCAAAAGAGTTTAACTCGACGATCCAACAAGTTGTAGCGGCTTATGCGAGTGAGGAACAAAATCCTATCGTTGAATCAACACATCTATTTCGAATAAGAGATTATTTAAAAAGAGAAGTGGAAGAGTTGTTGAGGACGGAAGTTTGAGCGGCGAATTGGAAATAAAACAAATAGAGGAATTGTTAGCTATTGATTTAAAACCCTTAGTACAAGAGAGCAAGGAAGAGAGCTTTCGATAGATTCATATACGGAGGCTAAGAAAACTGGTCGATTAAGAAGTTTTGGACAGGTAAAGTTGAAATCATAGTGTTCTGTTGGTATAATTAGGTCATTATGACATACATTAAAAAAGACTGGACGGTGTCTCACCACCGAACAGCCTAGTAATAAAATAGCATCGCTACAAAGGCGATCAGCAGTTAAGCATGGTAAACCATCCCGTCACTGACAAGGTTTTGGGTGGTTTCTTTTTTTGTGAAAAAGTATATGACAGCGCAATGATAGATACGATCAATGTAGAAAAACTAATCATTACTACAAGCGCTTCGAAAATATTCATAGCAACATCTCCTTCCTCTTCCCATGAAAAACGTACATAGAAAGTATTTCGGAATGAAATGCTGACCACCCATGAAACCCTATTTTATTATTTTTATTATACCACACATACGTTCTTATTTTATGCTTTATGCGATGTTAATGCGAAGTCTAGCAAGGCCGCTGGAGTAAAATAAATTTCTATTGGAGGTAGCGGTATGAAACAAAAAATAGTTAGCCATACAAACCAAATAGGATGGAATCAATCTGCCTATCAAGCCTGGACAAATCGTCATGGTACCCCAAAAGAATATGCGCAAAAGTTAATAGCAAACCCTACGAATTCCGTAGCCCATTATTTAAAGTTCATAGGGGAGGTAAAAGATAAAAAAATTGCTAATCTTTTAGGATCTAAAGGAAATAAGGCGGTATCTTTTGCTTTATTGGGAGCAGAAGTGACGGTCGTAGATATTTCACAGGATAATAAAAAATATGCGATGGAATTGGCTGACGAAGCGAAAGTGAATATTAAATACATAGTTTCAGATATATTAGAAGTTCCGGATGTTGACGTGCTAACTGATTTTGATGCTACCCTTTTGGAATTAGGGGTATTACACTATTTTGTGGATCTACTTCCTTTATTTAAAGTGGTTTATGATTCACTAAAGACTGGTGGACAATTCATTCTGAGAGATTATCATCCTTTTGTTTCAAAGTTAATGAATGTTGAAGGAGGTCGAATGATTGCAAATGGCGATTATTTTAATAAGGATTTAATTGAAGAGGATGTGGCCTATAGCACTCTATTATCTGAGGAAGAAAGGGCTTCTCTACAAAAAGTAACCATTCGAAGATGGACTTTAGGGGAAATTGTTACAGCCATTTCAGGGGCAGGATTCCGAATTAGTTATCTAGAAGAAGAAGTAGGAGTGAGATGGGCATTTCCAACAGGAACACCTGAAGGAATAGAGGATAAAGTACCGGCATTATATACGTTAATTGCGATAAAAGAGGAATGAAAGCGGTGTTTCATTCCTCTCGTTTCATTATATAAAACCCACTCCAAGCGAACACAGCAGAAGCAAGGTAAAAAATACTGCCGATTGTTAAAAAATCTACTAAATACCCTGTTCCTATAATAGCGATTGCAGCACTGACAGATGTCCAAATATGATAATGTCCAATTTCCTTTCCAGCCGTTTCCTTTTGAACGGTTCGGGCAAGGACTGTTTTTTCTGAGTTTTTCTGAACAGCACCGAGTAATCCCATTACAACTTGAAGGATATAAACATGCCAAATCTCAAAAGCGAGCGGAAAAATGAGCAAAATCAGCGCCATTCCCCAAGCATAACTAATCAATAGAACTTTATCTCCTGTTTTATCCGCAAGTTTACCGATTATTGGATAGCTTACAGCTGCTGTAAGGGCAAATAATCCATAGGCCCAACCAAACTGGGAATAGCTGTGACCGACGTTTTTTAGAAGCAGTACATAAAATGGAAAAATCATACTAGATGCCATTCCGATACTGCCTTGATAAATAATAAATCTTCTGTAATTCATTTATGATACTCCTCATAGAAAAGATTCTTGAACCGACCATCAGGATCATATTCTTTCTTCATGTTAAAGAACTCTTCTGTTCTAGGGTAAGCTTCCTCTAATTGTACTTCTGTAGGAAAGTGATAGTAGGGCAGGTAATAACTCCCGTCGTGATCTAAAGTGATATCAATCATTTTGCGAATAATTCTACCAGATTCATCGATGCTTTCTTTACTTGAACCTTGATTGATAAGCATTACTAGCCCGAACATATCCTCTTTTGCGTAGGACATGACTGCTTCTTCGTTTTTCTTCACATAGCGTACGGTAATATTCAATAAATTAAAATTTTCTTCCTGTTCCAAGGTCTTTCTTAAATCGTCAATATAGGAAGTAAATTGATCAATGGGCACAAAATACTCTTGTAATACTTCCGTTTTGTTCACATTTTCATATTCCATAAAGGTAGACTCGGAGCGCATTACATTATTTCTCGATATATAAGAATCATCTATTCGGTGATTATATGCTTCTTGCGTCTTCCAAAGTAGATTTTTCCCCCAGCCGTTTAATCTGGATAGACCAAGAAAGAATTTCGGAATGGCAATTAGGCTTTCCCGTTTTAACGTGCTATTCAATTCCAACTGCCCTTGATCATCGGCCATGTAGTAATCGGTTGTATACATTTCGGTTAGAAAGCTCTCTGGTGCAACTGAGATTCTTGCTAAATGCATTTTAACAGCCTCACCTTGAAGGACCTTCGTTTTAAAATAAGCACTGTATTCATCAAAAGTTAGGGATGTTGTTCGAATTTGATAAAGTTCATCGTCTGTTAATTGCAAAGTGACATCAAGAATGACTCCGAATAATCCATAACCTCCAATGACGAGTTGGAATAGCGCAGGATTTTCTTGTCGACTGACATGCATAATATTGCCTTCCGCATTCAATAATCTAAAGGATTCTACAGACTCGATCAAAGAAGTGTATGCAATATCCCGACCATGGACATTCACACTTAAGGAACCGCCAACAGTGAAAATATTTTGAGACTGACTCACCTTTAAGGCAAGGCCATATGGATTGATATAAGATTGAATATCAGCCCAAGTTACCCCACTTTGCACAGTAATGAGCTTTTTCTCTTTATCTAGCTTTAAGATGTTATTATAGCTTTTCATATCAAGGAGAATGCCATTTGGATAGAGTGTTTGCCCACCTTGGCTATGCTGCATTCCGCTAATAGAAATCGGATCAGCATTTTTTTTAGCTTCTCGTATAATTTTTCGCAACTCATCTTCATCATCGCTTGATTTTATTGCCTTCATTTTGACAGGCAAAAGACGTCCGTGATCTTCTATAATTGGGTTGGACAGTTGGATTTGAAAAAAGTGAATAGAGCCGATAAATATTAATACATATAAAAAAACAGCGAAATAGCGATATTTATACATTTGTCTCTCCTCCTTTTCCAATAACTTTACTTTATCATGTTAATAAATATACCAAAATAAAAAAACTACCAATTAACCATTTGGTAGCCTATTACTAGTTTATGATTAAGCCAATTACACCGGTGACTATAGTTGCGGGAGGGTCATAAATATTCTGTTTCATCTGTTTACCCTTCTAACTGTAGGTCGATTTTCATATTCTGATTTGTTACAATTATATCAATGAAACTTAAAGGATTAGAGGTAATCACTTGGACATTTTCGTTGCAAGACAGCCGATTTTTACTCAAGATGAACATATATTTGCATATGAATTATTGTATAGAAATGGACAGGACAATACTTTTCCTACGATAGCAGGAGATGAAGCAACTTTAGATGTTTTAACGCATTCCTTTTTAACAATAGGAATTAATGAATTAGCAGGGGAAAAATTATGTTTTATTAACTTTACGGAGAATTTATTAAAAAAAGAAGTGTTTTCTAAATTTCCAGCGAATCGAATTGTTGTTGAAATTTTAGAGGATATTCCGATTACGATAGCTTTAATTGAGAATCTGCGGGAGATTAAATCTCTCGGCTTTTTAATCGCCTTAGATGATTTTGTTCTACAAAAGAATGTGAAACTGTACGAGGAATTATTTTCTCTTGTAGACTTTATTAAAGTAGATTTTCTATTAAGCACTCAAACCGAAAGATATGCCATTGAACGAATCGTCAAAGCCAATTACCCGAATATCATGTTGCTAGCTGAAAAAGTGGAAACAAGAGAACAGTTTCATGAAGCGAGAGCTGCTGGTTATAAACTTTTTCAAGGTTACTTCTTTGCAAAGCCTGAAGTGATAAAAGGATCAGAGATTCCAGCAAATTTAGCGCAATATTTTCGGATTATCAATTTGTTGCGGAATAATTCTGTTTCTGTAGAAGAAATTTCTAATGAAATCGAACGAGATGTATCACTTTCTTTTAAAGTCCTAAAGATGATCAATTCCCCTGCGGTCCGTTCCAAATCTAAAGTCCGCTCGATCAAGCAAGGTGTGCTTATCCTTGGGCTGGAGGAATTGAACCATTGGATGTATGTTTTATTATTACGTGAATCTAAAAAGAATCATTCAGGTGATGGTATGGCTCTCATTGAAGCATCATTGTTTCGAGCAAAAATTTGTGAGTTACTAGCAAGGCGTAAATTTTTACAAAATGCTTCTGAGTATTTTCTAGTAGGTATGTTTTCTTTAATAGATACATTATTGCATCGGCCGATGATCCATTTACTACAAGATCTACCACTTTCGGATGAAGTGGCAGAAACACTTTCCGGAACTAAAACGGAAATGACTCCTTTTCTAGAACTTGCCATTGCATGTGATGAGGTCCGCTGGGATGATATGATCGTTGGAGCAGCTCTGCTTAGCATTGACCACTCCACATTAAATACTCTTTATCTAGAAGCAAGACGCTTTGCAACTGAAATCATAAATTAACTCCCAGTCATGTTGGCAGGGAGTTTTTTGATGTATTCAAATGGATACGTCAAGGCATTCGGGAGTACCAGACGATTATGACTTAATGAATTTACCATGAGCAGTAAGGACAGCGGCTTTCGGTCAATCTACTAGTAATTGTTATTCATTTTTTCCATAAAGTAACGTTTTTAAATTGTTGCATTTTCTTCTGAAAGTAGTACAATATAATGAGAACAAATGTTCTTTAAAAGGAGAATGCGATATGCCACTGATACCGGAAGAGGCGATCCCTTATTTAGAAAACATGATTTATCTCCCAATGGTATTAACTATTTTAGAAAAGGATCGAATGATTTTTGAAAGAGGCCCCTTTAAGTTAAAACGTCCATATGTAGCGATGGTAGAAGGAGCCACAAAGCATGTTCAAAGTGAATTAAAAAAGACTCATATTTATATGAAAAGGCACAGTATGAAAGTTCTTCGCGGAGAAGGTGATGATATGTTCACCGAATATGTATTTTTTCATGGAGGCTATGAAGAACATCGTCGCTACTTAAATGTCCGACTCCGCAATCGGGTGGAAGAGCTACTAGCAATGTATTTGGCGATTGTAGAGAATGCACATTAACTAAATAAATCTTTTTGAAATAATGGTCTGCGAGAAGGAGGAAATCCATTATTCACCAGATAGCTCATTCTTCTTAACAAGTGCATATTTAATATGTTAGCAAATCCAACTTGTCGGCTAATCGTTTGTGGAGAAGAAGGCACTTGTATTGTCTGTCCATTTGATAAAACGATTGTAGAGCCGTCTTCAGAAGGATAAAATGATTCGATGGCTCGAAGAGAAAACCACACATTTAAATCAGATTTTGGAGAAAGAATAGGAATTAAAATACAGGGACTTCCAAAGTCGTGTGCGATAAGAATAGGTAGTTTTAAATAATTACCAATAGCTTCTTTCGATAATTTAGTGGATTGTTGAATAGTAGAACCATAATGGGAACAGGAATAGCGGACAACGTCGTAAGGCTTTTTACCTATTATTTTGGATTCGCCGGAATGGCTAATAGCCTTGGTAAAAACTTTGTTATTAATTACAACTGGTTGAAGTACAGCGGTATCAAATGTAACTAGGAAAGGTTTTTCGTCTTTTTTATTGAACATATACATTCACTCCTTAGTCAGTTATAACTCGATTATAGTTAAATATGGGAAAAAATCAAGACAAATTGTCGAATTTTTAAAATTATTATTTTTGACTATAAAATCGAAATTTTCCAAAAATGATTGCAACTCACGTTCAGCTTTTATATAATGGAAAAAAGGCATCGGGGTGATGGAAATGGACAAACAATATTCATATGCAGAATTTTTAAGAGCAATGGGTCAGCCTGGGAAAGAAAGCTCTGCAGAAAAACTGTTGAACGAAATTTATCTTGATATGTTTTTGAACATTATCCACCGGGAACAAAGTAGTAATCGATTATTGAAGTTGATAGATGAGGCACTGGATCAGAAAGACAAAAAAGCATTTATGCAGTTTACAAATGCTTTGCAGCAGTTAAATAATCCAAAGCAATAGACGGAAGCCGCTTATACTTAAGCGGCTTTTGTTCTGCGCAAATAACATATTGAAAAACATACGTTCGTTTTATTAGTGTTCAAAAAAAGAGTATGTTAAACTGAAATTATTCAAATCGTGGGAGGCTTATGTATGGAACAAATTTTTGATTTGCAAGCTCCGTATGAGCCAGCAGGAGATCAAATAGAAGCAATAAAAGAATTAGTAAAAGGTGTACAAGAAGGAAAAAAACATCAAACATTGCTCGGGGCAACGGGTACTGGGAAAACATTTACGATTTCAAATGTCATCCAGCAAACAAATAAGCCGACCCTTATAATGGCACATAATAAAACACTTGCAGGACAGCTATATAGCGAGTTTAAAGAGTTCTTTCCTAATAATGCGGTCGAATACTTTGTTAGTTATTACGACTATTTCCAACCGGAAGCATACGTACCTCAAACAGATACGTATATTGAAAAGGATTCCAGCATTAACGAGGAAATTGATAAACTTCGACACTCTGCTACATCATCTTTATTTGAAAGAAAAGATGTCATCATTATTGCATCTGTTTCTTGTATATATGGGCTCGGAAATCCAGAGGAATACAGAGAACTGGTCGTTTCTTTGCGGACAGGAATGGAAATTGAGCGAAACCAACTGCTTAGAAAACTAGTCGACATTCAATATGAACGAAACGATATAAATTTTACAAGAGGAACTTTCCGTGTTCGTGGAGATGTTGTTGAAATCTTCCCAGCGTCCAGAGACGAAAAATGTCTTCGTGTCGAGTTTTTTGGAGATGAAATTGACCGAATTCGTGAGGTAGACGCACTCACTGGGGAAATACTGGCAGAGCGTGACCATGTAGCAATATTCCCGGCATCTCACTTCGTTACAAGAGAAGAAAAGATGAAGATTGCCATAGAGAATATTGAAAAAGAATTAGAAGAACAATTGAAGATACTACGTGATGAGGATAAATTATTGGAAGCGCAGCGACTGGAGCAGCGTACACGCTATGATTTAGAAATGATGCAAGAGATGGGATTTTGTTCCTGTATCGAAAACTATTCCCGCCATCTTACTTTACGAGAAGCAGGGGCAACTCCTTATACATTATTAGACTACTTCCCAAAAGACTTTTTATTAGTAGTAGATGAGAGCCATGTTTCATTACCACAAGTAAGAGGAATGTTTAATGGAGACCAAGCAAGGAAATCAGTATTAGTAAACCATGGTTTTCGCTTGCCGTCAGCACTTGATAATAGACCACTTACTTTTAGTGAATTTGAAGACCATATCCAACAAGCAGTATATGTATCTGCAACTCCAGGTCCTTATGAGCTAGAACATACTCCTGAAATGGTCGAACAAATCATTCGCCCGACTGGGTTATTGGATCCGATTATTACATTGAAGCCGATAGAAGGACAAATTGATGATCTAATCAATGAAATTCAGGAACGCACCGCAAAAGATGAGCGTGTCTTAATTACGACATTAACGAAGAAAATGTCGGAAGATCTGACAGATTATCTAAAAGAAATCGGCATTAAAGTACAGTATTTACATTCGGAAGTAAAAACATTAGAGCGAATTGAAATAATAAGGGATCTTCGTTTAGGAACATATGATGTCCTCATCGGAATCAACTTGTTAAGGGAAGGGCTTGACCTACCAGAAGTGACTCTAGTGGCGATTTTAGATGCAGATAAAGAAGGGTTTCTACGCTCGGAGCGTTCATTAATCCAAACAATAGGGCGTGCGGCGAGGAATTCAAATGGCGAAGTAATCATGTATGCAGATAAAATAACGGATTCCATGCAAAAAGCGATGGATGAAACGACACGACGTCGCACAATTCAAATGGAATATAACGAAAAGCATGGGATCACACCGAAAACAATTCAGAAGAAAATTCGTGAGGTTATTCGTGCAACGCAAGTGGCGGAAGAAGAAGCAAGTTATGCACAGCAGCTGACAAGTGGAAAACCTCTAACGAAAGAAGAAAAAAATACATTGCTACAAAATTTAGAAAAAGAAATGAAAGATGCTGCTAAAGCACTTAATTTTGAACGGGCAGCACAATTACGTGATGCAATCCTTGAACTGAAGTTGGAAGGGTGAACCAAGTGAAAAACCAAGAAATTATTATAGAAGGTGCTCGGGCACATAATTTAAAAAATATCAGCTTAAAAATACCAAGAGATAAGCTGGTTGTAATGACAGGCTTGTCGGGATCTGGTAAATCGTCTTTAGCATTTGATACTATTTACGCTGAAGGTCAACGTAGATATGTAGAGTCATTATCGGCCTATGCAAGACAATTTTTGGGGCAAATGGATAAACCGGATGTCGACGTCATTGAAGGTCTTTCGCCAGCCATTTCCATCGATCAAAAGACAACAAGTAAAAATCCACGTTCTACTGTAGCTACCGTAACGGAAATTTACGATTATCTACGTTTGTTATTTGCACGTGTCGGAAAACCAATCTGTCCTACACATGGAATTGAAATATCTTCTCAAACAATTGAGCAGATGGTTGATCGACTAATGGAGTATCCAGAAAGAACGAAAATGCAAGTACTAGCGCCAATTGTATCCGGGCGTAAAGGAACGCATGTAAAGTTATTGGAAGACATGAAAAAGCAAGGCTTTGTACGAGTTCGAATAGATGGAGAAATCACGGATCTAGATGATGATATAAATTTAGACAAAAACAAGAAACATAATATTGAAGTAGTAATAGATAGAATCGTTCTGAAAGAGGGAGTAGAAGCAAGGCTAAGTGATTCGCTTGAATCTGCACTTCGACTTGCAGACGGTCGTGTATTAATTGATGTTATGGAGCATGAGGAAATTTTATTTAGCGAACATCACGCATGCCCGATTTGCGGATTTTCGATAGGTGAGTTAGAACCAAGAATGTTTTCATTCAACAGCCCATTTGGTGCATGTCCTGATTGTGATGGTTTAGGGTCGAAATTAGAAGTAGACCCAGAACTAGTTGTACCTGATAAAAGTATGACGTTGGAAGAAGGAGCAATCGTTGCATGGCAGCCAACAAGCTCACAATATTATCCCAAATTATTAGAAGCTGTGTGTAAACATTACAAAATCAAGATGAATGTGCCGGTAGAAAAATTACCGATAGATCAGTGGAAGAAAATTATGTACGGATCAGGCGGAGATAAAATTCGCTTCCGCTATGAAAATGAATTTGGTCAAGTGCGCGATAGCCTCATTCAATTTGAAGGTGTTCTAGCTAATATCGAACGCCGATATAAGGACACATCCTCGGACTATATCCGCGAGCAAATGGAAAAATATATGGGGCAACATGATTGTCCGACCTGTAAAGGGTACCGTTTGAAAAAAGAAACACTAGCAGTAAAAGTAGACACATTGCATATAGGCCAAATAACGCAATTTTCTATTGAAGAAGCAAATAAATTCTTTCACGAATTAACATTGTCTGAAAAAGATATGCAAATTGCACGATTAGTATTAAGAGAAATTAATGAGCGTCTTGGATTTTTAGAAAATGTCGGTCTCGATTATCTAACATTGAACCGAGCTTCCGGAACATTATCTGGTGGTGAAGCACAACGAATTCGTCTAGCAACACAAATTGGTTCAAGGCTAACAGGTGTATTATACATTCTGGATGAGCCATCGATTGGTTTGCATCAGCGTGATAATGATCGATTAATTGATACATTAAAAAGTATGCGTGACATAGGTAATACCTTAATCGTTGTAGAGCATGACGAAGATACGATGATGGCGGCGGATTACTTAATCGACGTTGGGCCTGGTGCTGGTATTCGCGGCGGAGAAATCGTTGCTGCAGGTACTCCAGAACAAGTTATGAAAAATAAAAATTCGCTTACTGGTCAATACTTAAGCGGTAAAAAGTTTATCCCTCTACCAACGGAGCGCAGAAAGCCCGATGGACGATATATTAAAATTAAAGGTGCAAATGAAAATAACTTAAAAAATGTCAATGTAGATATTCCATTAGGTGTATTTACAGCAGTAACAGGTGTATCGGGGTCCGGGAAAAGTACATTAGTGAATGAAATCCTGTATAAATCGCTTGCTTCTAAGTTAAATCGTTCCAAAGTAAAACCAGGAGCAAATAAAAGCGTGGAAGGCATCGACCAGCTGGAAAAGGTGATTGATATTGATCAATCTCCAATTGGCCGTACACCAAGGTCCAATCCAGCAACCTATACAGGTGTATTTGATGATATAAGAGATTTATATGCAGCGACTAATGAAGCAAAGGTAAGAGGCTATAAAAAAGGTAGATTCAGTTTTAATGTAAAAGGTGGACGCTGTGAAGCATGCCGCGGAGACGGAATCATTAAAATTGAAATGCACTTTTTACCGGACGTCTATGTGCCTTGTGAAGTATGCCATGGTAAACGGTATAATCGAGAAACATTAGAAGTACATTACAAAGGGAAAAATATTGCAGAAGTGCTGAAAATGACTGTGGAAGATGGATTAGTATTTTTTGAAAACCATCCTAAAATTAGTCGAAAACTACAAACGCTAGTCGATGTTGGACTAGGTTATGTGGAGTTAGGCCAACCAGCAACTACACTATCAGGAGGAGAAGCACAGCGAGTAAAGCTAGCCTCTGAACTGCATAAACGATCCAACGGAAAAACATTTTATATTTTAGATGAACCAACTACAGGTTTACATGTCGATGATATTGCTCGTTTACTTATCGTCCTGCAACGCCTCGTAGAAAATGGGGATTCTGTACTCGTTATCGAGCATAACTTAGATGTAATTAAAACCGCCGACTATATGATTGATTTAGGACCTGAAGGCGGCGACAAAGGCGGAACAATAGTAGCGGTTGGACCACCAGAGAAAATTATCGAAGCAAAAGATTCTTATACTGGTAAGTACCTAAAGCCTATTCTTGAGCGTGATCGAAAACGTATGGATGAAGTTATTACCGTAGCTTCTACGAAGTAAAAAAACTACTCAATCTAAATGAAACCTTATTGAAGTTTAAACGTAATTAATAGGGTAAGTAACTCGTTTTATATTTTAAACTTATGAGGAGGCCTTTCACTATGCAAGAAGAACGTAAACGTATTTTAGATATGGTTGAAAATGGCACGATTACTGCACAAGAAGCATTAGCACTACTAGAGGAACTCGGAAAACAGTCAACACCTATCATTTCGTTAGACAAAGAAGAACCGAAACAAGAACAAACACATGGACAAAACAAGCACCAAAGCGCAGATTTTATAGAAGACTTAAAACGTGATTTCACTGTAATGGGTGAACGTTTTATGCAGTTTATGCAAGGAACTGTGGATAAGATGAAAGAGTTTGACTTTGAAATGCCTTTCGGTGAGCCGGTTATTTTTGAGGAAAGTCTAGTAAAAGACCAAGCGTCTTTCGATGATATTTCTGTGAATATAGCGAATGGTAAAATAGAAATTTATCCGACAGAAGAAGCATACGTGCATGCAACTGTAAAAGTAAAATCTTTTAGAAACTCAACAGAAGAAGAAGCGAAAGCACGTTTTGCAGAAGAATTTATTTTCACTACAGAGGGAAATAAACTGCGTGTATACAGCGATATGAAAACAACTTCAATCCAAGTAATGCTTTATGTACCGAAAAAAGCATATAATCATGTTTCAGCGCGATTGTTCAATGGTGAATTTATCGCAAAGAACTTGGAAGCAAACTCGTTTAAGTTAAAAACAACAAACGGAAAAATAACATTAGATGCATTGAAATTTAAAAGCGCAGACCTTGAAACTGTAAATGGAGCCGTACAAGTCCAAGATGTTATTGGAGATTCAATCGAAGTAGAAACGATGAATGGTCGTATTTATGTAGATGGAAAACTGAAGGAGCTGGAAGGTTCTTCGGTAAGTGGTCATGTCATTTTAACGACGAAAGACAAAGAAGCACGTAAAATCGAAGGTACTGCTGTTGCAGGAACTGTTGAATTGTACGTACCGAAAGATGTATCGTTAAAAGGAGAAACTACTACGCAAATTGGCAAAATTGACGTGCAACTTTCAGATGTCACGCAACTAAACCAATCCGAGCAATTATTAAATAAAAGAGTAGGATTCACTAAAATAGTGGATGCTGAAGCAGAACCGCTAAAAGTATACGGAGACGCAAAAACAGGATCCGTGCTTGTACGATATACAGTAGACAGTGAATAATAATAACCGTCCAAAAGCCGTAAGGAGCATATCGCTTCTTACGGCTTTTGTTTTTTGAAACAAGTATATATATTGGTTAAAATTTTCCTAATGGCATTGGGGCATGTCACTTTTTAGGGAAACTGCGTAGTAAAGTGATGCGGCAAAGGCAATTGATTTCCGCTCCAGGCGGACGCTTACCGCGGGGCGGGCGGTGAGCCTCCTCGTCGCACGCTCCTGCGGGGTCTCACCTGTCCCGCTGATCCCGCAGGTGTCGCCGCCTTGCGCTTCAATTAATAGAACTTGCTGACTAATCCATAATTAAACACAAAAAAGTTATTTAATTTATTTACAACTGTCGAGCAGTTTCATATTTAGATTCATTTTATGGACAGCATAAATTATAGGAAAGGTTGCTATTAGCCATTCAAGCAATGGCAGCTCCCAATAATTGATCACAAACGCTAGATAGTCTATCTTATTCAACTAATCACAGGTTTTCACCCATAGAAAATGCAACATAGGACTAACTTTAGTTTCTCATTATGGAGTAAATAGCAAACTCTATTGGATTGTAGCGAAGGGGTGGCGACTCCGGCGGGAACAGTAAGAGCTGAAAGCCCCGCAGGAGCGAGAGCTCCGAGGAGATGGAAGTCGTGCTCGCGGAAAGCGTCCACCCTGTAGCGGAAATCCAAGCGTCCACTTCATTCAACTCACTACCGCGCAGTTTCCCTATACTGCGCTATAAATAGTATTCCTTATCGTCTCACATCAAGTAAATTCTTTGCTTGGAGAAGTGATGGTTCTAGGCATAGATTTGCTTACTTTTATGCTATATAAAGGGAGTCCTGCACTATTCTATTGCATTAGACTTTAATAAATAAGAGAGCGCAAGATAAATGAATACAAATAAGATCACTAATCATGCTAAAATAAGAACTATGTGCGGAAAAGATGCATGAAAGGAGTGGAGAGATATGCCTCATGTGACGACAAAGGATATAAAAGAAAAGTTCAATCTTTCATTAGTAAGCGGGGAGGAAGGAATTGGACGCCACGTTGCAATTAGCGATATTTCTCGACCAGGAATTGAAATGGCGGGTTACTTCACACATTATCCATCCAATCGTATTCAACTAATGGGGAAAACAGAGATTTCGTTTTTTGCATTATTACCAGCGAAAGAAAAAAGCGAGCGAATGATGAAGCTGTGTGCATCAGATACACCAGTGATTATCGTTTCACATGGAATGGAAGTACCAGAAGAGTTAATCTATGCTTCCAATGCAAACTCAGTCCCTGTTTTAACGACGACTATGCCTACTACAAGATTTTCTAGTATGCTAACTAACTTTTTAGAAAGCATGCTTGCTCCTACAACAGCAGTACATGGAGTGTTAGTAGATATATATGGAGTCGGAGTCCTAATTACTGGTAAAAGCGGTGTTGGTAAAAGTGAAACTGCTTTGGAATTGGTGAAAAAGGGACATCGTTTAGTAGCGGATGATTGCGTGGAAATTAGACAAGAAGGGGAAGATACGTTAGTTGGGAGTGCGCCTGCTTTAATCGAGCATCTTCTTGAAATTCGAGGGTTAGGCATTATTGATATTATGACGCTTTTTGGCGCAAGTGCCATTCGAAAATTTAAACGTATCACATTAGTTATCGAGCTTGAAATATGGGATGAGAAAAAGAAGTATGATCGATTAGGGCTTGAAGAAGAAAAAATAGAAATTATTAATACAGCTATTACAAAGCTAACCATTCCCGTTCGACCAGGACGAAACTTGTCTGTAATTATTGAGGTAGCGGCAATGAATCATCGATTAAAACGTATGGGCATTAACGCAGCAGAAGATTTTGCCAAACGATTAGATGATGTAATAGGTCAAAACGGTGAAGCAAATTACTGAGGAGTCAGTTGAAGGGAGTTACATATGAATTTATTACAAGCGATAGATCCGGTGGCTTTCTCATTAGGATCATTAGAAGTACGTTGGTACGGTATAATTATTGCGTTTGGCATAATAATAGCTTTTTTAGTAGCACAAAAAGAAATGGTGAAACGCGGATTTCATCCCGATTATTTAACTGATTTACTTATTTGGGCTGTACCCATCGCGATTATTAGTGCTCGAATTTATTATGTTATTTTTAAGTGGGATTTTTACGGACAGAATCCTGGCAAAATCATTGAGATTTGGAATGGTGGAATCGCGATTCACGGTGCTTTAATCGGTGCTTTTATCACGGCTTACATTTTTACGAAAAAGAGAGGTACTTCTTTTTGGAAAGTGACTGATATTGTTGCACCGAGTATTCTAATTGGACAAACAGTTGGACGCTGGGGAAATTTCATGAACCAAGAAGCACATGGTGGGGAAGTAACGAGAAGTTTTTTAGAAAATTTAAAGCTTCCTGAATGGATTATCAATCAAATGTATATTGATGGTAAGTATTATCATCCCACTTTTTTATATGAATCGGTTTGGAATTTAATAGGAGTTATCATCCTCATTCTTCTGCGTAAAGTAAATTTACGTCGCGGAGAAATGGTTCTATTTTATTTAACATGGTATTCAGTAGGTAGATTCTTTATTGAAGGAATGCGTACAGATAGCCTTTATTTAATAGGAGATTTACGCCAAGCTCAGGTTATTTCATTAGTAACGATTGCCATTGCAATTATTTTGTTTGTATATAGAAGAATGACGGTTAAACCTGTCGTTCGATATCAGGATAAGTAGAGAAAGAAGGGAATTGTGTGGGGACATTAAAAAGGGGGCTTTTAGCAGGTCTAAAAACTACATGGACATTAAGTAAGGTCATTTTTCCAATTACTTTAATCGTAGTTATTTTGCAATATACTCCTATTCTCCCATGGATAATCGATTTAATCTCGCCGTTTATGGGTCTACTTGGACTTAGAGGGGAGGCAGCTATTCCACTCGTTTTAGGAAATGCATTGAACCTCTATGCTGGTATAGCAGGAATTCTTTCGCTGGATCTAACGGTAAAAGAAGTGTTTATATTGGCAACGATGTTGTCCTTTTCACATAATATCTTTATCGAAACAGGCGTTGCACTTCGAGTAGGAGTAAAGCTTTGGGTTGTTTTAGTCGTTCGTTTTGGATTAGCTATTTTATCGGCGATGGTTATAAATTTAGTTTGGCAAGGTGGCGGAGAAATCGCCAAGTATGGTGCTATTGCCAGTGCAGAAAAAATTCCTGATGGTTGGGGAGAGATTATTTTGCTTGGCTTGCAAAAGGCGACTTTTGGTGTCTTGCAACTTGCACTAATTGTTATTCCTTTAATGATTATTATTCAAGTGTTAAAGGACCGTAATTATTTGCAGAAGTTTTCCGAGAAGATTGCTCCGTTTACGAAAGTTATCGGCATTCAGCAGAATGCTTCATTGACGCTTGTTGCAGGGCTTACCATTGGTCTTGCATATGGTGCTGGCGTTATGATACAAGCAGTGCAAGAGGATGGAGTAAGTAAAAAGGATGCAACACTTGCCTTTATCTTTTTAGTGGCATGTCATGCTGTAGTGGAAGACACGTTAATATTTCTACCATTGGGAGTCCCCATACTACCTTTATTTTTAATAAGATTAGCGACAGCATTTATATTGACGATAATTGTCGCTTATATTTGGCGTAGGGTGGAGCAAAGAAAACAAGAGGAAGTGGTAACGCTATGAAGGGAAAAGCCTATAAAGCATTATTATTTGATTTTGATGGAACATTATTAAACACGAATGATCTTATTATCGAAAGTTTTTTACATGTTTTAGGAGAAAGATTTCCTGGGAAATATGATAGAGATAGTGTTTTACCATTTCTCGGACCCACTTTGCATGAAACATTCCATTCTATCAATCCGGAACTAACGGAATCACTTATGGCCGCTTATCGTGAATGGAATGTTAAGCATCATGATGATATGGTCGTACCGTTTGATGGGGTTGTCGAAACTTTGTACAAATTAAAAGAAGAAGGCTACAAACTAGCGGTCGTATCGACAAAAAGAAGAGAAATGATTGATAGAGGGATTAACCTGATGAAATGTGAGAATTTATTTGACACAATCATTGGTTTAGACGATGTTAAAAATGCGAAGCCAGATCCCGAGCCAATCGAACTTGCGCTTGAAAGACTTGGTGTTGGAAAAGAAGATGCATTAATGATCGGTGATAATTTACATGATATCGTAGGTGGACAAAGAGCGGGAGTAGATACAGCTGCTGTCGCGTGGTCTGTGAAAGGAGAAGCTTTTTTAGCGACTTACCTACCAACTTATATGATTCATCATATAAGTGAGCTTCTCGAAATTGCCAAAGGGCAGACGGTATGAGGAGAACGGAAAGATATCCTGTAAGTGGGGCGAATTCGTTATGGCATGTATATGATACAGTTCCTTTTTGGAAAGTAGTGAAAAATTTTATTTTTATACAGGCAGCCAGATACTCTCCATTTTTAAGCTGGAAAAACTTTTTTTATCGTGTGTTTCTGAAAATGAAAGTTGGAAAAGAAACGTCTTTTGCCTTGATGGTGATGGTAGATGTCATGTTTCCAGAACGAATCAAAGTAGGGGATAACACGATAGTCGGTTATAATACAACGATATTAGCACATGAATATTTGATCGATGAGTACCGAATCGGTGATGTAATTATCGGAGATCGTGTGTTAATTGGTGCCAATTCCACAATCTTACCCGGTGTTACGATTGGAAATGACGCGGTCGTTTCTGCAGCGACTCTAGTGAATGCGGACGTTCCTGAAGGTTGTTTTGTCGGAGGCAATCCGATGCGTATTATTTATACGAAGGAACAGATGATGGAAAGAAATAATAAATAACAAACAAAGCTATTCTTCATATGGAGGATAGCTTTTTTCTATAGAGCAAATACATTGTTTTTCTTAATATTCTAAAAGGAACTAACGGATAGATTGACGAAAAGAGTAATATAGGATAAAATTTATATAATTTAACATATTAGTACTCTAGCATGGTGAAGTTAAATAAGGAGTGGTGAAATGGGTAAAATTCAAATGTTCGAGAAACCGCTAGGAATGAGAGATTCATTTCCGGAAGTAAACGAACAAAAAGAATATATACGTTCAACAGCAAGAAACTTTATACGAAACAAAGGTTATGATTTTATCAAAACACCTTCTGTTGAGTATTTTGAAACAATCGGAAAAGCTTCCGCAATTGATGAATCTTCTCTTTTTAAACTAGTAGACAATCAAGGAGAAACGCTTGTATTGCGTCCAGACATGACGACTCCTATTGCAAGAATTGCAGCATCGAAGCTACTAAAAGAAAAAAATCCGTTGCGTCTTGCTTATTATGCAAATGTTTTCCGAGCACAGCAACGAGAAGGTGGTCGTCCAGCAGAATTCGAACAGCTTGGACTAGAGCTAATCGGTGATTTTAGTGCATACGGAGATAGCGAAATTATTCATACGGCAGTCGAGCTTGTTAAGGCGCTTGGGGTAGAAAGCTTTCGGATTACGATAGGCCACGCCGGTCTATTAACAGCCTTTCTAACGAATAATACGGATACAGTGCATCAAGTAGACGCGCTAAGACAGCTATTAGTAGAAAAAAACTTCGTAGGTTTCGAGCAGGAGTTAGACAATCTAGGCTTATTACAAGAACAAAAAGAGAATCTTACAAAGCTAATAGATTATACGATTGACTTTAAAGTATTTGAAAACTTCCGAGCCTATTTAACGAATGAACAGCAATATTTGATCGATCAACTGGAGCAGTTTAAGCGCTTATTGGAACTTCAATTAAAAGATCCATCCATTGTCTCCTTCGATTTCTCTCTTGCTAGTCATATGAGTTATTACACAGGAATGTTATTTGAAATTTATGCGGCAGGAAGTGGTTTCCCAATTGGAAACGGTGGAAGATACGATGAATTGTTCAGGCAGTTTGATGAGCAAGTAGGGGCTACGGGATTTGGTATACGAGTAGACAGACTTTTGGAAGTGTTGCCGAAAAGGGATGTCGAAGAAAAGCATACGCTTCTTTTATTTACAGAAGGTGCCTATTTGAAGGCCAATGTGCTGGCAGAAGCAAGAAGAAACAATGCGGAACGGGTAACGCTTCAATATATAGAGAGTGTTTATGAGTTGGATGTGTATAAACAAAGTTTTGATGAAGTATTAATTGTCTCAGAAGGTGGTTCTTTACGTGAATGAGTTAACAATTGCAATGCCGAAAGGGCGTATTTTCGAAGAAGCATATGAATTATTTGTAGAAGCTGGGTTTGATCTTCCGAAAGAGATTAATGACTCTAGAAAGCTGATTGTCGAGGCTCCAGAGGAAAGAATACAATTTATACTAGCGAAGCCAATGGATGTTCCAGTTTATGTGGAGCATGGAGTTGCTGATATCGGTATCGCTGGAAAAGACGTGCTATTAGAGCAGCTACGCGATGTTCATGAATTACTCGACTTGCATATTAGTAATTGTTATATTGCAACAGCAGGATTACCCAATACGATGATGAACGAAATAGCACCAAGAGTTGCAACGAAATATCCTACAATTGCGACGAACTTTTATAAAGAAAAGGGAGAGCAAGTGGAAATTATTGAGTTAAATGGTTCTATTGAATTGGCGCCGATGATTGGATTAGCTGATCGCATCGTGGACATTGTTTCTACGGGCCAAACATTAAAAGAAAATGGCTTAGTCGAATATGAAAAAATTGTCGATATATCCTCTCGCTTAATTGTCAATCCTGTAAGCTACAGAGTGAAAAGTGAACGGATTCGTGCATTCGTTGCACAATTAAAAAACGAATTGATCAAAAGGTAGGGGAGCCCTATGAAAATAGAAAAGCTTACAAATGCAATTTCCTTGCAACGTTCTGTAGATCAAGCAAATGAAAATCACTTAGAGACGGTGCATGAGGTAATTGAGCAAGTGAAACAAAAGGGAGACAAAGCCCTTTTTGCTTATACAGAAAAATGGGACGGCGCAAAACTAGCTTCTTTACAAGTAACCAAAGAAGAAGTAGATGAGGCATACGCAAGCTTCGATCCACAATTGATTGAAGATTTAAAAGAAGCGGCTAACAATATCCGTTTATTTCACTCGCAGCAAGTACGACAAAATATAGATTTCCCACTAGCTAACAACTCTTATATTCAATATAAAATTTCGCCACTCGATGCAGTAGGGCTATATGTTCCAGGAGGCACTGCAGCGTATCCTTCTTCCGTATTGATGAATGCAATCCCAGCGCTTGTAGCAGGTGTGAAACGGGTAGTAATTGTATCGCCACCATCAAAAGATGGCAAGCTACCGGCCTCTGTATTAGTAGCGGCACGTATTGCAGGGGTGTCTGAAATCTATAAGGTCGGAGGAGCACAAGCAATTGCTGCTCTAGCTTACGGAACCGAAACGATTAAAGCGGTGGATAAAATTACAGGTCCAGGCAACAGCTTCGTGGCACTTGCGAAAAGAGAAGTATTTGGAAAAGTTGCGATCGATATGATTGCAGGACCAAGTGAAATAGCGGTACTTGCGGATGAAACGGCATATGCAGACGAGGTAGCTTCGGATTTATTGGCACAGGCGGAGCATGACCGTTTTGCTTGCTCCGTGCTTGTGACAACGAGTGAAAAATTAGCAGAGCAAGTTGCAATAGAAGTGGAAAAGCAATTGAAAGAACTTCCGAGAGAAGAAATAGCAAGAGCATCTATTGAGAATTTTGGATGTATTTATATTGCGGGGACATTAGAACAAGCTATAACCGCTATTAATGAGCTTGCACCGGAGCATTTAGAAATTATGACGGAGCATGCAGAAGCAATTTCCGAAAAAATCAATCATGCCGGCGCTATTTTTATCGGTAGATTTAGCAGTGAACCAGTTGGAGATTATTTTGCTGGTACCAATCATGTGTTACCTACTAATAGCACAGCACGCTTTTCAAGCGGACTTTGTGTCGATGATTTTGTAAAGAAAACGAGCGTTGTCTATTATTCAGAAGAAATGTGGCAAGCGCAATATCCAAAAATCGCACGCCTTGCAAGACTAGAACAATTAGAAGGTCATGCACGTTCGGTCGAATCGAGAAGTTGGGAGAAGGGGGATTTAAATTGACAAATAAAAGAACGGCAAAAATAGACAGAATGACAAATGAAACAAAAGTGTGGGTTGAAATAGATTTAGATGGAGAAGGAAAAGCGGAAATTGATACTGGCGTGCCATTTATGGATCATATGCTCGATCTATTTACAAAACATGGCTTATTTGACGCAACGATTAAAGCGAATGGCGATACACACATCGATGACCACCATACAACAGAAGATATTGGAATCGTACTTGGTCAAGCGGTAAAAGAAGCACTAGGAGACAAAAAAAGCATCAAACGTTACGGAAATGCATATGTCCCAATGGACGATGCATTAGCACAAGTCGTAATTGATATTTCTAATCGACCACACTTAGAATTTCGCGCTCAATTTCCTACGCAAAAAGTTGGGAATTTTGATACGGAGCTTGTGCATGAATTTTTATGGAAATTTGCACTGGAAGCACGCATGAATGTACATGTAATTGTACACTACGGAGTCAATACTCATCATATGATTGAAGCTATTTTCAAGGCACTAGCTCGTGCAATTGATGATGCGATTACAAAAGATGAACGAGTGAAAGGTGTACCTTCCACAAAAGGACTGCTTACATAAGAAAAGCGGAATCGCCTATGTCTGCCCTGACAGGCAAATGGGGACGGGGTAGGTCTGCCAAGTGCGCCACATCGTGTGGCAAGGCAGACATGACCCGCATCGTGCGGGCCCAGGAGGCAGCTCCCCAGCCACCACAAGCTATTTTGTTTGCGACGAGCTTGCGCAGGAGCAGCTTTTTCACATTTGACCACGAGGGGCAACGTTCTTCTGCGACGAGCTGTGCGCAGGAGCAAGGCGCTGAAGACTAGACAGATTAATAGGGGGAAATAAAATGACGTTCATTCAAGTCTATCCAGCAATTGATATGAAAGGCGGCAAATGTGTCCGTTTATATCAAGGAGATTATGAGCAAGAAACGATTTATGGTGATTCGCCATTTGATATGGCTAAAAAATTTGCAGATGAAGGAGCGACTTGGATTCATCTAGTCGATTTAGATGGCGCAAAAGATGGCGAAAAGATCCATGCCAATGAAGTGATTCGAATCGCTAAGGAGCTTCCTGTCAGTGTGCAAATTGGCGGGGGTATTCGTTCAAAGGAAGATGTCAGTTTTTATTTAACGAACGGAGTGACGCGTGTCATTATTGGAAGTCTTGCAATAGCAAAGCCAGAGCTAGTAGTAGAATTGCTAGAAGAGTTTGGCGGTGACCGAATCGTTATCGGGTTAGACGCAAAAGATGGCATGGTAGCGACTCATGGTTGGTTAGAGACATCCTCCCAATCTGCAATAGAAGTAGGTCAATATTTTGCTTCCAAAGGGGCTAAGCATGTTATTTTTACAGATATTGCAACCGATGGAACGCTTCAAGGGACAAATTTAAAAGCAAACAAAGAGCTTGCACAGGCAACAGGGTTATCCGTCATCGTTTCAGGTGGGATAAGCTCACTAGAAGATTTAGGAGAAGTAGCAAAACTGGCAAAGGATACGACAGTGCGTGGGGTTATTACAGGAAAAGCATTGTACAATAACCGGTTCACATTGACAGAAGCATTACAGGAGGTTACAAAATGGTAAAGAAAATTATTCCGTGTCTAGATGTGAAAGACGGGCGTGTTGTAAAAGGAATTCAATTCGTTGGGCTAAGAGACGCTGGAGATCCTGCAGAGTTAGCTGCATTCTATGATAAAGAAGGAGCAGATGAACTCGTATTTTTAGATATTTCGGCGTCTGTAGAAGGTCGCGATACGATGCTAGAAGCAGTGAAAAAAACAGCAGCTCAAATTTCTATCCCCTTGATCGTTGGTGGTGGAATTCGTACTACGGAGAATATGAAACAACTGCTAGATGCAGGGGCAAGCAAAGTATCTATTAATAGTGCAGCAATAAGCAATCCTGCTGTTATTACAGAAGGAGCAAAAACTTTCGGTTCCAATAAAATTATCGCTGCTATTGATGTGAAGTGGTCGGAAGAAGAGCAGGACTGGTTCGTATACACACATGGTGGTCAAAAAAGAACGGACTGGAAAGCGGTAGACTGGGCGATAGAAGTAGAGAAGCTTGGAGCAGGGGAAATATTACTGACAAGCATGGATCGTGACGGGGAAAAGGATGGCTATGATATCGAGATTACAAAACGAGTAAAGGAAGCTGTTTCTATTCCTATTACTGCCAGTGGTGGAGCTGGAAATGTCGAACATATATTAGCGGCTTTTACAGAAGCAAATGCGGATGCAGCGCTTGCAGCTTCCATTTTTCATTTCAAAGAAACGAGTGTAGCTGAAGTGAAAAATTACATACGTGAAAGAGGAGTCGAAGTGAAATGACCAACTTAAAATATGATGACAATGGACTTATCCCAGTAATTGTACAGCATGCCATAACACGAGAAGTATTAACGCTAGCTTACATGAACGAGGAATCGTATAACAAAACAGTAGAAACAAAAGAAACATGGTTCTTCAGCAGAAGTAGACAGGAATTATGGCATAAAGGAGAAACATCGGGAAATACACAAAAAGTAGTATCTATTCGGACGGACTGTGACTCAGATGCTTTAGTAGTAGAAGTTTTACCTACTGGGCCTGCCTGCCATACTGGTCAGGATACTTGCTTCCACAATAGTTTAGATAAGTTTGACGAGACTGTTGGTTACAATGTAGTCACTTCACTTATTAATACGATTAAGGAAAGACAGCAAACAATGCCAGAAGGGGCGTATACGACTTATCTATTTGAAAAAGGTGTAGATAAAATTTGTAAAAAAGTTGGGGAAGAGTCTGCAGAAGTTATTATTGCTTCTAAAAACAATGATGCAGAAGAGCTAAAATGGGAAGCTGCTGATCTAATTTATCACCTGCTCGTCCTCTTACAAAATCAACAAGTCAGCTTTTATGATTTGCTACAAGTACTGCAAAAAAGACATGAAGAGAAAGCCGATAAAAAATAATACTTTATGATATACTGAAGATTATACTAATAAGGAACGCTTTCGACGTTCCTTATTATTTTTCGGAGGATTATCTTGGATAAAAAAAGTAAAAAGGTTTTTAAGGAAAATATTATTTCATTTTTGCCTACGGGCGAATATTACTATAAAAAAGCTTTAGATGAGCTACAAAAAGAAAAGTATGAGAAAGCTCATAAATATTTAAAAAGAGCGATAGATTTAAGCCCTGATGACCCAGTTATTTTAATGCAATATGCCATTTTACAAATGGAATTAGATAAATTCGATGTAGCGCACGAACTTTTAAGACATGCTTATACAGTCAACCCAAGTGACCCAGAAATCGTTTTCTTTTTGGCAGAGGTGAATGCTCATATAGGAAATTTTATGGATGCAAATCGTTTTGCCAAAAAATATTTAGAGATGAATATAAATGGAGAATATACAGAGGATGCGATGGAAATAGTAGATTTCACGGAGCAGGAAGATGTTCTTTCTCTTCAAGTAGATGCACCGTCCTCTGAAGCTCTTTTTTTACAGGAAAAGTCTCGTCGGCTAATGGAACAAGGGAAATTTCCAGAAGCGGTTGAATTGCTAGAAGACATTATTACGCAATATCCTGATTTTTGGGCAGCATTTAATAATCTGGCGCTTGCCTATTTTTATATTGGGGAAGAAGAACAAGCAAAGGCGCTACTTCATGAAGTATTAAGGGAAAACAGAGGTAATATTCACGCGCTCTGTAATTTAGCCGTTATTTATTATTATGAAAAAAATACGGAAGAGCTAGAAGAAATCACTGAGTTTTTATCTAAAATTAATCCTTATTTCATCGAGCATCGTTATAAATTAGGTGCTACATTTGCACTTATCGGCAAATACGAACAAGCATTTAAATGGTTAAGAAGTTTGCAACGTAAAGGATTTGAAGGGGATCCTGGTTTTTATTTTTGGTTATCTCATTCCGCCTATTTTTCTGGACATGAAGAAGTGGCGAAAAGTGCTTGGAATACATTATTAAAATTAGATCCAGAAAAAGCAGGATTTGAACCTTGGTTACCACATATAAAAGATCTAGATGAATCGCAGATGGAGAACCAAAAAGAATTCATTTTAGAAAAGCTACAGAACCAACATGTGAGTGAGCGAATATTAGGTTTTTATCTGTTGGGAAAATCAGCGCATCGTCAAGAAATTATTTCCCATCCTAAATGGATAGTGGTAGAAGAATTGACGACCATGGAAAAATTATTTTTGGCGAATTCTTTAGGACATTCATTTAATGAAAAATCTGTAGCTGAGAAAGCTTTTTTAAGAGCCATTGCCGCTACCGATTTACTTTATGAAAAGCACAAGCCTTTAGAGCAATCGGCTACATTTTTATTTCAAATGTGGTTTGTCCTAGTGGAACGCGCATTAAAAAAGGCGTATGGCTTCAAAAATCCAAGAGCACTTGCGGCTGCTACGGAATATATGTTTGAATCTTCCAGAAAGAAAAATGTGACGAAAAAACAATATGCAGAAGAATACGGAATTACAACTTCTACTCTGACGAAATATGTAAATGAACTCATGCAATTTTTGCCATTATTCGACGCATAGGCATATAAGTTGAAGCAGTTATAAAAATCCTATAAATTGATGGTAGAAGCAATGTAGGAGGAATGTCAGATGACTGAAGAAAAAATTTATGATGTGATAATAATTGGAGCAGGTCCTGCAGGGATGACTGCCGCTGTTTATACTTCTCGTGCGAATCTTTCTACTTTAATGATAGAACGTGGTATTCCAGGTGGACAAATGGCGAATACAGAAGAGGTCGAAAACTATCCAGGTTTTGAAATGATACTAGGACCAGAGCTTTCGACAAAAATGTTTGAGCATGCGAAAAAATTCGGTGCAGAATATGCATATGGAGACGTATCTGAAATCGTGGATGGAGAAGTTTATAAAACAGTAAAAGTAAGTGGGAAAGAATATAAAGCACTTGCAGTTATTATTTCATCCGGAGCAGAGTATAAAAAAATGGGAATTCCCGGAGAAACAGAACTTGGTGGACGCGGTGTAAGTTATTGTGCAGTTTGTGATGGTGCATTCTTTAAAGGGAAAAACCTAGTAGTAGTAGGTGGAGGAGATTCCGCTGTTGAAGAGGGTGCATTTTTAACGAAATTTGCAAATAAAGTAACGATTGTTCACCGTCGTGATGCGTTACGTGCACAGAAAATTTTACAAGATCGAGCATTTGCAAACGAAAAAATCGACTTTATCTGGAATACAACATTAAAAGAAATTCACGGTAAAGAAGGTAAAGTAGGAAGCGTAACATTAGTTTCAACTGTAGATGGCTCTGAAAGAGAATTCGAAACAGATGGCGTTTTTGTATATGTCGGAATGCTTCCATTAACAAAACCATTTTCAAATTTAGGAATTTTAAACGAAAATGGATATATCGTAACGAACGAAAGAATGGAAACAGCTGTACCTGGAATTTTTGGCGCTGGAGATGTGCGTGATAAAATGCTTCGTCAAATTGTTACGGCTACTGGAGACGGAAGTATCGCTGCACAAGCGGCACAACATTATATTGAAAATGTAAAAGAAAAGACAGCGACGAACGCTTGATTTAATTATTTCTTAATCGATTTGTAACCTGCTTGAAACAATTATAGCGTATAGTTAGAAATATAAATTGACCCCCCTTTTTATATAAGAAATAGTTGAACAGGCTGTTTCGCGATTTTAATCGTGAAGCAGCCTCTTTTTGTGAAAATTAATGTATAATAAAATTATTAACACATGATAGATGTGGAGTGACAATTCGTGCAAAGAATCGCAAATTTACTAATATGCAAAGATGGCAAAGTTCTTTTATTAAAAAAGCCTAGGAGAAACTGGTACGTTGCTCCAGGCGGGAAGATGGAATCAGGAGAATCCATCCTAGTTTCTGCAATTCGAGAGTTTACCGAAGAAACAAATGCGAAACCTATTAGACCGCATTTAAAAGGAATTTACACGATGGTGATTGAAGAGGGTGGCAAACAAATTGATGAGTGGATGTTATTCACATTTGTTGCGAAGGATTTGGAAGGAACACCATTTCATGAAACAAGAGAAGGTCTTTTAGAATGGCATCCAGTAGAAGCTTTACACACGCTTCCAATGGCTGAAGGCGATCGAACAAATTTGTTATTTGCTGTGCAAGAAAAAGGTATGCAATATGGAACATTCGTTTACACACCTGATTTTTCATTGATAACAGAAACGATTCAGCAATCATCGGAGGGAGAAATAAACAATGGATAGTACGCAAAAGCCAGAAACTGAAGTGGTCATTATTACAGGAATGTCTGGAGCAGGTAAGACAGTTGCCATTCAGAGTTTTGAAGATCTTGGGTATTATTGTATTGATAATTTGCCACCAGAGCTTTTAAGTACATTCATTAAGCTAATGATCGATTCCAATAAACAACCTCGAAACATTGCAGCAGTTATGGACTTACGAGGAGGAGAAATGTTCCATTCTTTAGTGGAATCGGTCAATCAGCTGCAAGAAGCTACAACGATAACTCCAAAAGTATTATTTTTAGATGCAAAAGATGAAGTATTAGTTAGAAGATATAAAGAGACTAGACGCTCTCATCCACTAGCAGATTCTGGGCTACCACTAGATGGCATTAAAAAAGAACGAGAGTTACTTTCTGAGTTAAGAGGAAGAGCTCAATTTATCTATAATACTTCTACAATGAAACCCCGCCAGTTAAGGGAAAAAATACAAGATGAATTTTCGTCAAAAGGTAGTAAAGTATTTACTGTGAATATAATGTCTTTTGGATTTAAACATGGTATCCCGATTGATGCCGATCTAGTATTTGATGTTCGATTTCTTCCCAATCCGTTCTATATAGAAGAACTCAAGCCGAAATCAGGTCTAGATGAAGAGGTATCTAGCTATGTATTAAAATGGGCAGATACAAAGACATTAATCGAGAAGTTAACCGATTTGTTTTTGTTTATGATTCCCCAATATAAACGAGAAGGTAAAACGCAGCTAATCATTGCTTTTGGTTGTACTGGTGGACAACATCGTTCCGTTACTTTAGCTGAATACTTTGGTAAACTATTAAAAGCAGATGATAAAACGGTTATTACACATAGAGATGTAACGATAAGAAAGGAATGAAGGAATGGAGCGTACAAAACACCGTAAGAAAATAGTGATTATTGGTGGTGGTACGGGACTATCTACATTGCTTCGTGGTTTAAAGAAATTCCCACTCGACATTACAGCAATTGTCACTGTAGCAGATGATGGTGGAAGTTCTGGTCGATTACGGGATGATTATGATATTCCACCACCTGGAGATGTTCGGAATGTATTAGCGGCCCTTTCAGATGTAGAACCTTTAGTGGAAGAAATGTTCCAGTATCGTTTTTCTAAATCGGAAGAGCTGAATGGCCATTCTTTAGGAAACTTAATGCTGACAGCGTTAACTTCTATTACAGGTGATTTTGCTAATGCCATTAGTGAGATGAGCCGTGTATTAAAGGTTCATGGGAAGGTTCTTCCTGCAGCCAATCAAATAGTGACACTCCATGCACAATTTGAAGATCAGCAAATTGTAAGTGGAGAATCCAAAATTCCATCATATGGAAAGAAAATAGAGAAGGTCTTTATTTCGCCATCTGATGTGAAACCGTTACCAGAAACAATTAATACAATACGAGAAGCCGATATTATCGCAATTGGGCCTGGAAGCCTATATACTAGTATTTTACCGAATTTATTGGTGGAAGGTATAAAAGAGGCAATTATTTGTTCAAAAGCGAAGAAGGTTTATATTTGTAATTTAATGACACAGGCCGGGGAAACGAGTGACTATACTGCATACGATCATGTTCATGCTTTAATCGATCATGTTGGTGAAAATTTCTTAGATGCGGTATTGATAAGTAATGAAGAGATCCCTGAAAATGTACAATATTTATACAAGAAAGAAAAAGCATCACCTGTCAAAATAGATATAGAGCAACTAGAAACATTAAACTTAGAAGTTGTGAAAAAAGACATTTCCATCGTCCATAGTGGCGCAGTGCGTCATGACGCGATGAAAGTAGCGGAATGGCTAGTAGAATATGCATAAATGATTATAGTTGAATTCTCAACAAGTGAGCGTAATCATTAGCAAGAAAGGGGGAAACGGATTATGTCGTTTGCTTCTGAAACAAAAAAAGAAATGACGCAAGAAGAGTCCAAACCATGTTGTGCAAAAGCTGAACTATCAGCACTTATTCGAATGAACGGATCGCTTTCATTTAGCAATAAATCGCTTAGTTTAGATGTACAAACTGAAAATGCAGCTATTGCTAGAAGATTGTACACACTGATAAAATCGTTATATCCATATCAAGTAGAATTGCTTGTTCGAAAAAAAATGAGATTGAAAAAAAATAATGTTTATATTTGTCGTATCCGAGATGGAGCGAAAGAGTTATTAGAGGATTTACAAATATTGAAGGACCATTTTCAATTTGAATATTCTATTTCAAAAGAGTTAGTGAAAAAGAATTGCTGTAAGCGCGCTTATTTAAGAGGTGCGTTTTTAGCTGGAGGTTCTGTTAATAATCCGGAAACGTCTTCTTATCATTTAGAAATTTATTCGTTATACAAAACGCATAGTGACGCACTAGTAGATTTGATGAATGGATTTGAGTTGAATGCGAAAACGATTGAACGGAAAAAGGGCTTTGTTGCCTATTTAAAGGAAGCGGAAAAGATTTCTGACTTCTTAAGCATCGCAGGAGCCCACAGTGCCTTATTGAAATTTGAGGATGTCCGCATTATAAGAGATATGCGAAATAGCGTGAATCGTTTAGTTAACTGTGAAACGGCTAATCTAAATAAAACGATCAGTGCAGCTATTCGCCAAGTAGAGAATATACGATATATAGAAAGCTCTATCGGTCTCGACCAATTACCAGACAAACTTAGAGAAATTGCACGTTTACGTGTAGAATATCAAGATGTAACATTAAAAGAATTAGGGGAAATGGTTTCCACTGGAAATGTTAGTAAATCCGGTATTAACCATCGATTACGAAAAATAGATGAAATCGCAGATGCACTTCGTAGAGGCGAAACAATTTAGTGAAATGGAGCGTATATTGATGACAGAAAAACAAGTCCAAGTGAAATTACCATCGGGATTACAAGCAAGACAAGCAGCGTTATTTGTACAAGAGGCTAATCGTTATATTGCGGATGTATACTTAGAAAAAGATGAGAAAAAAGTAAATGCTAAAAGTATTATGGGCATCATGAGCTTAGCAATAAGCAAAGGAATTACTGTAAACTTAAGCGCAGAAGGCTCCGACGAGGAAGAAGCGGTAGAAACATTAGCAAAATTTATTGCGCACGAGGAATAATAGAAAAGGGCTGTCCCATTCGGTCAATTTGGACTCGGGGATGGCTTTTTTTGTGTCTTAAATACCGAAAGCAACCAATTCAGCGTGAGAGCAACCAAATAGTCATTGAAAGCAACTAATTCACAAAAATGCAGGTTTACTTGGAGTGAGACGCCGATGGTTGCGGCTTGTTTTCTGTATAGGTTGCGAGTATCTAAATTGTACTTTGCCGCATCAGAGGATTTATGTTTCACCCAATAAAAATACCCAAGGAAAGTAAATTTCCTTGGGTACAATTTTTATTATGATTTTTTCATTTCACTGCGTTCGATGATGTGGTCGATTAAACCATATTCTTTTGCACGTTCAGCAGTCATGAAGTTATCGCGATCTGTGTCTCTAGCAATTATTTCGATTGGTTGACCTGTGCGTTCCGAAATAATTGTATTTAATTTATCGCGTAAGAATAAAATGCGTTTTGCAGCAATTTCGATTTCTGTTGCTTGCCCTTGTGCTCCACCAAGTGGTTGGTGAATCATTACTTCTGCATTTGGAAGCGCATAGCGTTTTCCTGGTGTTCCAGCTGTAAGAAGGAATGCTCCCATTGAAGCAGCCATACCGATACAAATTGTTTGAACATCTGGTTTGATGAACTGCATAGTATCGTAGATTGCCATACCAGCTGTGATGCTACCGCCTGGGCTGTTAATGTAGATAGAAATATCTTTATCTGGATCTTCCGCTTCTAAAAATAGAAGCTGTGCAACGATTGAGTTAGCTACATTGTCATCAATGCCGCTTCCAAGCATAATAATTCGGTCTTTTAATAATCGTGAATAAATATCATACGCACGTTCTCCACGATTTGTTTGTTCGATTACTGTAGGAATTAAATTCATCCTGATTGCCTCCTTCAAAGGTGGTATTGTCTATTATTGATTACTGAAAAGTATATCTCAGCTGTAACTTTATCATACACATTAAGGTCAAGGAAGGTCAAATATTAAGCACTAAAAAGTTAAGTTGAAATATTTATAAATCATTTGTATAATAGATTAGTCGCTTGCCTCCGTAGTTTAATGGATATGACGTAAGATTCCGGTTCTTGAGATGGGGGTTCGATTCCCTCCGGGGGCGTATTATTTTAAAAAGTGCAAGACATCAACACCTGAAGTTAGTTACCACGCTTCAGGTGTTTTTTCTATTCATTTTTCATCCGACGTTCATAAGAGACCGCATAGGCATCATGACGAAAATGAAGAATAGGATCTGCAGTGAGCTCAATTCCTTCTGTCACTATAGTCGGATCAAACAAAATAGGCTCATTTGGAAACAGAGCTTTGTTCAATGTTAATTGACCAACTACTATTTGTTGCCTGTCTTCTGACCAATCAACTGTTGGGTCATCAGTAGCGTCATCCTTTGTGCCTAAACGAATGACTAGGTTAAAAGAAACCGGTCCATTTTTTAATCTTTCGTGAAGGTCTTCCTCAAGATAATCGGGAGAGGTTATTTTTGCTGCTGGTTGCTCTAGCCATGCTTCTTTTTCTTGTACAGGCTGCCACTCATATTTGATCGCTTGGCGTTTTCCATCTTGATTGACAAAATAGAAAGCGTGTATTGGGTAATAGTGGAGCAGCGCATAGCTTATGGGTGGCTGTTTAAATTGTTCCTGCAGGGCAAGCAAGATATTTTTTCGCTCTGGGTACTTTTTAATAATATTCAGCACACCTATTCCTAAATCCACTTTATCCATACCAGTTTTAGTTGCCGTCAAAATTTTCAACATATCTATAAAGGTTTTTGGATCTTTTGTTATGAAAATAGGTATGGTGGTGCTAATTAGATGACTTGCTGTTCCATCAGGCAAATGAAATTGCACAGACATCCCTTTAAAAGGTGAAAGAAAATCCGAAGCGGTCGGGTTTGGCGGACTGTTGGAAAACCGGACAGTTGCAGAAACCGCTTCCTTTTGCAAATGTGCAGCTGTTGTATAGGCTATGGCATTCCCATTAGGTCTAAACGTTGCCTCGAAAAACAACCCTTTCGCATGTGCGCGACGTGCTCCCGGAAACCTACCTTGAATCTTTTCCAGTGTGTCAATTGCATCTGTTGGCATGGAATCACCCGTATTGTTCATACTATTCATGTGAATCACCTCCGATTATTGATCGGTCTATTCATCCTTACCCTAAATTTTTTATATTAATCAAAAGAAATGAACAAGCTATGAATGCAGATTATGTTTCACAATAGCTTTTTAAAGGTAAATGAATACTATACTTAAGTTAGAGGTGAATAGAATGAAAAAATTTTTAGGACCGCTAGTCATCATTATCGCGATTATAGCGATTATTGCAGTAGTTTTATTCTCAAGTAAAAACGGCTTTGTCGATGCCGAAGAAGATGTAAATAAAGCATACGCACAAGTAGAAAATCAGCTGCAACGTCGTTTGGACTTAATTCCAAACCTAGTGAATACGGTGAAAGGTTTTGCTTCTCATGAAAAAGAAGTACTAAGTAATATCGCAGACGCTCGTTCGAAATTAGCAGGAGCGACTACTCCGGAGGATCAAGCAGCTGCCAATGACCAATTATCTGGTGCTTTAAGCAGATTATTAGTAGTGGTAGAAAATTATCCAGAGTTAAAAGCGGATGCGAACTTCCGTCAATTAATGGATGAGCTTGCGGGTACAGAAAATCGTTTGTCTGTAGCAAGACAAGACTATAATGCAGTAGTATCGGACTACAATAAAAAGGTAAAACGTATGCCAGGAAGTATAGTTGCTTCTATTTTTGGCTTTGATGAAAAAGAATATTTTAAAGCAGACGCAGCTGCACAGGATGCTCCAGTAGTGGACTTTGAAGGAGATGGAGAATAATGAAAAAAGTTGCGCGTCTGCTCCTAGCTGCGCTACTTTTATTTCTTTTTGTGCCAATCGTAGCAGTAGCAGCATCGGATATACCTAAGCCGATACCTGGGGAATCCTATGTACAGGATTATGAGGGCTTTTTATCAGAAAAGACAAAGCAGGAAGTAGAAGCGCTCGGACTGAAATTGGATAAGGCGACAGGCTCACAAATTGTCGTCATGATTATTAATTCCTTAAATGGGCAAGATGTCAATCAGTTTAGTGTGGACGTTATTCGAGAGTTTGGGATCGGTGATAAAGAGAAAAACAATGGTGTTTTGTTTGTGATCGAAACAGACCCTACAAAGCAAGATAATCGAGATGTATATATTGCCGTAGGTCAAGGTCTCGAAGGTGCGTTGCCTGATGGAAAACTCGGACGTATCTTGGATGATTACACTTATCCATACCTAGAGCAAGGGGCCGTTGATGATGCAGTTCTCTCCACATACCAGGTTTTATACAATGAAGTTGCAACAGAATACGGCTGGGACGGAGAACTTGAAGAACCGAAAGATCCAGCAGCTTCCGGCGGAGGATTTTCGTTTTCCACGATTATTATCGTTATCTTCGTGATTTATATGATTATCACCATTATAACTGGTGGACGCGGAGGCGGTGGTGGAAGACCGGGTTCAGGTGGAAGACGCTCTAGTACACGAATGTTTGGACCAGGAAGCTTCGGGGGTGGCTTTGGCGGGTTCGGAGGCTCTGGCGGAAGAAGTTCAGGCGGAGGTTTCGGCGGCTTCGGGGGTGGTAGCTCCGGAGGCGGTGGAGCAGGCCGCAAATGGTAGATGATAAATAGAAAAGCCCTTTTTAGGGCTTTTTTTCGTGTAGTTATATGCTTAAATTCCTACTCCTGATAAAATAAACTGGAAGAGACGATTGGGGGATTTGGGATTGAAACTAGTAGAGATCAACAAGGATAATTGGTTAAGAACGGTTCTTTTAACGACTAATGAGGATGGAAAGGCAACCGTAGTAGAAAAATTTGTAGCCTCCAATGCATTATCGATCGTGCAATCGATTTACGAAACAGGATGGATCGTTAAAGGCGTTGAGGTAGATGAGAAGGTTATTGGCTTTGCAATGTATGGATTAGATGAGGATACGAAGAATTACTGGATCTGTCGCTTAATGATTGATCGTACATGTCAGGGAAAAGGCTATGGCAGAGAGGCTATACAGTTGATCTTGGACGAAATGAAACAGCTAGACGGCTGTGAAACAATTTATCTATCAACGAAGCCAGACAATGAAGTAGCTATCAAGTTATATGAAAGCTTTGGTTTCCAAAAAACGGGCAACATGAATGAAGGGGAAGTAGAGTTTATATTGAAATTTTGAGCAAGCCTTCAACAAGAAAAAAACCAACGATGAGTTGGTTTTTTTAATTATTGTTATCAGCAAATTCATCTAGTCTCTGCTTGATCTCCTCATAGAAGAAAACTTTCGATTCAGTAGTAATGTCACCAGTAATTCCAAGGCTAGAGCCTGGAGAGAATACGAGGAATCCGTCGGAGAATGATGTAATAGTATATAAAGTATTGTCTTTATCTGCACTGTTTGTTAAGTAAATCTGATAGTTTCCAATTTGAGTGAACAGTTCGCTTCTCTCCATGGCTTCTTTTTCTGTTACTTCTTTAACAAAAAAATTCTCCATGATAGTCATGACGGAATTGATTTGGGATCTATCGGATGTACAACCAGACTTAAATTCTACTGTACCTTGTGGGACGGGCAAGCGACCATTGAAACAAAGTGTGTCATAAGAAACATCAATCGATGGGGTTCGCACATCTTCATTATTTTCAACGTATGCATCAAAGTTTTCTATTTTTTCTCGAAGTTCCATACTCCCGCCATCTTTTACTCCATTATAGCCACCGATTTTTCCAGGCTCTGTTTTGGAAAAAATAAATTCTTCTCGCACTGTATGAAAAATTTTCTGTCCTTTGCTATTTGTTAAGGAAACCTCTATGATGGGGCGATAAATATTTGGGTGAGCTTTTTCCTGTGCAATTTTGACATTCTCTAGTTTCATTTCAATGTCATTGTCTATTAGATAGAAATTATATTTGAATACCAAATTTGTCCTAATCGCTTTTGTCAGCATATTCTCTGTAAAGTATGCACCAAAAGTGGCTGGATAATAATTCATGAAATCTTTGTATTCCTTTGATTCCAGTAGATGATTGTAGTCCTCTTGCTTTTGCGTTTCGGTTTCGCTTTGTAAGTCCATCCAATCGTTCATTAACTGGGAAATTTCCATATTTGGACCGTTATATTCTCTTTCTAATACTGCTTTTATAGTTTCTTCATTGGAAAGAGATTCAGCTGATTTCTCCGTCTCCGAGGGTTTCAAAAAAGTAATGAAGAGAAAAGAGGCGGTTGCTATAATTGCTAATGATATGAATGCTGGAAATATCGTGCGTTTTCTCGTTTCTTCTATTTTACTCTTCAAGGCAAGCCATGTATTATGTTTTGCTTTTTCTGAACGCTTTACCTCTTTCATTTCCTCAAAAAGCTCATCGAATTCGTTTGATGGTTCCATCTGCGTGACCTCCTTCCTGATGAAATTCCTTTTTTAGTGCTTCAAATGCTCGTGTCGTTTTCATCTTTACTTTTGCCTCGGTCCAGCCAAGTATATAGGCAGTTTCTTGAATCGAACATTCCTGTACCTTGCGTAGTAGCAGGACTTCCTGATAGTCTTTTTTAAGCTTACTTAAGGAATCATACATTCTCACAAGCTGCTCTTTTTGTTCAAACCGTCTCTCTGGCGATATTGCGTTTGTCTCCAAATCATGCGCTTTTTCAAAAGAGAAAAATTGGATAATTCTTTTCCTTCGCAAATAGTCATAGGTCACATTACGCGCTATTTTCAATAGCCAAGTGGCAGTAGAAGCCTGTTTCTGAAAGGAGTCCAATCCTTTATATGCTTTATAAAAGGTTTCTTGCGTAAGATCCTCTGCACATTCTTTATGTCGGACAAGAAAGTATATATAGCTGTAAACTTGATCACTGTGCTCTTTGTATAGCTGTTCCATTTCCATCTCTTGACCTCCCCTTACTGCTATAGACGAAGGAACGAATAAAAAGTATCGCTTTAATTTTAACCTTTTATTAAAATGGAATAAATGCTATTGGGGAGGATGTTATAAAATGATTGTCCATTTCTACACAAGACCAGGCTGTCATTTATGTGAGGATGCAAGAATAGTTCTGAAGCTAGTGCAAGAGGATGTACCGTTTGAAATAAAGGAGTATAACATCGAGGAAGATGATGCACTTCATGAAAAATACATGCTGATGATTCCTGTCGTTGTATTTGAAAATGAAATAATTCAATATGGACAAGTGGATTACCCAGCTATTCTGGATGCATTGCTTTAAGAATGCACCAGATTTTTTTGTAGTATTTGGGAATCGCAAGACAGAGAGGACAAATCGCAACATAGGAGTCCAGAATCGCAAGATCCCCATGGAGCGGAGGATTTCTAGCAACAAGTTATGCACTATTATTGCAAAATTGCATAAGATATTATATGATAATTTATAGAAATTCACTTTTTTTTTAATTAAGTGGGACATTTTTTAATTAAGTGGGACAAAAACGTCACAACCAATGAGGAAGTGAAAAATGGAATCATTGCTCACTGCTCAGCTAAAGCTAATACCGGAAATGAGTGAGTTGTTGCAAAAGAGGTATCGAATACTTCAAACGATTCAACTTACGAAAGGAATTGGCAGGCGAGTTTTAGGAGAACAGCTAGGTTTGTCCGAAAGAGACACTCGAAAAGAATTAGATACTTTGAGAAATCAAGGTTTAATTGATATTTCAAGAGACGGAGCTGCAATAACTTCTAAAGGTACACAATTATTAATCGACTTAAAAGAAGTTGTAAGAGTATGGTCAGGAAGATTACAACTAGAACAACAACTGGCAAAACATTTACACATAAAAGAAGTAATTATTGTTCCCGGAAATGTAGATACTAATACGAATGCGACCATGCTTTTGTCGCAAGAAGCAGCAAAGTATTTAGAAAGTATTTTGACAGACGAAAAAATTGTCGCTGTCACGGGTGGTTCTACCATTGCTTCCATCGCGAATTTTGTACATGAAACAACGAAGTGGAAACAATTATTGTTTATCGCTGCTCGAGGCGGAGTCGGAAAAGACGTTTCGTTTCAAGCAAATACCATTGCTTCCCTTTTTGCGGGGAAAATGAATGGATCCTACCGAACCTTGTATATGCCGGATAGTTTGAGTGAAGAAGCGTACACTACGATGAAGAAAGAGCCATTCATACAAGAAATGATGGATCTATATGAAAGAACGAATATTGTCATTCATGGCATTGGCGATGCGGAAGAAATGGCTCGTAGAAGAAATACAAACGAGCATGAAATCGAGCGCCTAAAAGAAGAAGGTTCAATAAGTGAAGCATTTGGGTATTATTTTAATGAACAAGGTGAAGCGGTTCACCGGATTCGAACGATTGGTATTCAGTTAAAACAGCTACAACATATAGAGCATTTACTAGCAGTTGCTGGTGGTGCCAAAAAAGCAAAAGCATTATTGTCTTATTTTAAACAAGCACCTCAGCAAACTGTCCTAGTAACAGATGAAGGTGCAGCAAATGAAATGATGAAAATCATTGAACAAACCAATTAGGAGGAATTTAATATGACAGTAAAATTAGCGATTAATGGATTCGGACGTATCGGGCGTAAAGTATTTAGAGAAGCATTAGAAAAAAGCGAAATAGAAGTAGTAGCAATTAATGACTTAACAGATGCTGCAATGCTTGCACATCTATTGAAATATGATTCAGTGCACGGCATTTTAAATGCAGAAGTATCATCAGAAGGCGAATATTTAATTGTAAACGGTAAAAAAATACGCGTTCTTGCAGAGAAAGACCCAGCTGCACTTCCTTGGAAAGAGCTAGAAATCGATATCGTCATCGAATCTACGGGAATTTTCAGCACGAAAGACAAAGCTGGAAAACATATTGAAGCAGGTGCGAAAAAAGTTATTTTATCTGCTCCAGCAAAAGATGATATGCCGACATTTGTTATGGGCGTAAATGCGGACAAATATGATCCAACAACAGATCATATTGTGTCAAACGCTTCTTGTACGACAAACTGTCTATCTCCACTTGCAAAAGTGTTATCTGACAAATTTGGTATTAAACGTGGAATGATGACAACAGTACACTCATACACAAATGACCAACGTATTTTAGATTTACCACATAGCGATTACCGTCGTGCTCGTGCAGCAGCAGAATCGATGATCCCAACAACAACGGGAGCAGCTTCTGCAGTAGCGAAAGTACTTCCTGAACTAAAAGGAAAATTAGATGGTATGGCAATCCGCGTACCAACACCTAATGTTTCTTTAGTAGACTTTGTAGCGGAACTAGACAAAGAAGTAACAGTAGAAGAAATTAATAATGTATTAAAAGAAGCATCAGAAAATGAATTAAAAGGAATTCTAGCATTCAGTGAGCTTCCATTAGTTTCAATTGACTATAATGGAAACACTGCTTCATCAACAGTAGATGGACTTTCTACAATGGTACTAGGAGATAATATGGTGAAAGTATTGTCTTGGTATGATAACGAATCAGGTTACTCTGCTCGTTGTATCGACCTTGCATTACTGATGGCTGAGCGCGGACTTTAATTTGTAAGAGATAACCTCTATAATATAAGAGGGTAAAAGGAGCAAGGGTTACCCTTGCTCCTTCTTTTTTTACATAATTGGCATAATTGGGAGGCTTAATTCATGAAGGAAAAACAATCATTAAGCGATGTAACTTTACAAGGAAAGCGTGTGTTTTGTCGAGTAGACTTTAACGTACCAATGGAAGATGGAGCTATTACAGATGATACTCGTATTCGTGCGGCAATCCCGACGATTAACTATTTGATCGAACAAGGGGCGAAAGTCATTTTAGCTAGTCATATGGGACGCCCAAAAGGGGAAGTAAAAGAAGAGCTACGTTTGACAAAAGTAGGAGAGCATTTAGCGACACTTTTGAATAAGCCTGTAACAAAATTAGATGAATCCATTGGACAAGCAGTGGAACAAGCGGTTTCTGCAATGGCAGATGGGGATGTAGTGTTATTAGAAAACGTCCGCTTCCATGCAGGAGAAGAAAAAAATGATCCTGAACTTGCAAAAGCATTCGCATCCCTTGCAGATGTGTATGTGAATGATGCATTTGGAGCAGCACACCGCGCCCACGCAACGACAGAAGGTATTGCGAAATTATTGCCAGCTGTATCGGGATTATTGATGGAAAAGGAATTAGAAGTTTTAGGAAAAGCTTTATCAACTCCTGAACGTCCATTTACTGCCATTATTGGCGGGGCAAAAGTAAAAGATAAAATCGGTGTTATCGATCACCTATTAGATAAAGTAGATAATATTATTATCGGTGGAGGCTTATCGTACACGTTCTCGAAAGCCCAAGGACATGATGTTGGAAACTCTCTATTAGAAGAGGATAAGATTGAATTAGCAAAAGGCTTTATCGAAAAAGCGAAAGAAAAAGGTGTTTCATTCTATATGCCGGTCGATGTAGTCGTGGCAGATGAATTCTCAAAAGATGCAAACACAAAAGTAGTAGATATAAACCAAATTCCTTCTGACTGGATGGGATTAGATATTGGGCCGAAAACGGCTGCTCTATATGCGGATGTTATTAAAAGTAGCAAGCTGATCATTTGGAACGGACCAATGGGTGTGTTTGAAATGGAGGCTTTTGCGAATGGGACAAAAGTGGTAGCGGACGCAATGGCTGAAACGGCTGGATATACCATTATCGGTGGTGGAGATTCTGCAGCTGCTGTTGAAAAATTCGAGGTTGCCGATAAAATGGATCATATTTCTACTGGTGGAGGAGCTTCTCTTGAATTTATGGAAGGGAAAGACTTACCAGGCGTATCCGCTTTAAACGATAAGTAATGGAGGAGATTTTAGATGCGTAAACCGATCATAGCAGGAAACTGGAAAATGTATAAAACACTTTCAGAAGCGAAGGATTTTGTAGAACAGTTAAAAGACAAACAAGTAGATAGCAGCAAGGTGGATGCGGTTATTTGTGCACCGGCAATCTTTTTGGATCAGCTTGTACAAGCGACAAATGATTCGTTTGTTGCAGTTGGTGCTCAAACAATGCATGAAGAAAAAGAAGGTGCATTTACTGGTGAAGTGAGTGGACACCAACTACAAGATCTTGGTGTTAGCTATGTCGTTATCGGACATTCGGAAAGACGCCAATATTTCAATGAAACAGATGAGTCTGTTCAACAAAAAGTAAAAGCTGCGTTTGAAAATAATTTAACTCCTATTATTTGCGTAGGTGAAACGTTAGAACAGCGTGAACAAAATGAAACCGTAAATATTGTCTCTGCTCAAGTAATGGCTGCTTTAGAAGGGCTTTCTGAGGAAAATGTGGAAGCTTCTGTTATCGCGTATGAGCCAATTTGGGCAATCGGCACTGGTAAAACAGCTACTGCTGATGATGCAAATGAAGTGTGTCAAGCGATTCGTGAAACCATTCTCGATGGATTTGGAGAAGAAGTGGCAAACAGCGTGCGCATTCAATATGGTGGCAGTGTGAAACCAGAAAATATTGAAGAGCTTCTTTCAAAAGAGCATATTGATGGTGCTTTAGTTGGAGGAGCAAGCTTACAAGTAGACTCTTTCGTAAAATTATTGGAGGCTGGACAAAATGCCTAAAAGTCCAGTAGCTTTAATCATTTTAGATGGATTCGGACTGCGCCACGAAGAATTCGGAAATGCGGTTGCACAGTCGAAGAAACCAAACTATGACCGTTATTGGAAAGACTTTTCGAATGCTACATTAATCGCCTCTGGAGAAGCAGTAGGATTGCCAGAAGGACAAATGGGGAACTCCGAAGTTGGTCATTTGAATATTGGAGCGGGAAGAATTGTCTACCAAAACTTAACGCGTATTCATAAGTCTATTCGAGAAAGTGAATTCTTTTTAGAGCCGAAGCTATTAGCTGCAATCGAGCATGTAAATCAAACGGGAGGCAAGCTCCATTTGATGGGGCTCCTTTCGGACGGTGGCGTTCATAGTCACTATTCTCATTTATTTGCTTTACTCAAGCTAGCAAAAGAGCAAGGGCTACAAGAAGCGTTTGTCCATGGATTTTTAGATGGTCGTGATGTTGGGCCGCAAACGGCAGTAGGTTTTGTAGAAGAAACCGAAAAGCAAATGAAGGAAATCGGTATCGGGAAATTTGCCTCTATTAGCGGCCGCTATTATGCGATGGACCGTGATCGTCGCTGGGACCGTGTAGAGCTTACTTACCGAGCATTAGTAGATGGAATCGGAAGAACGGCCGAATCTGCGACAGCTGGGATATTAAAATCATATGAAGAAGATATTTTAGATGAATTCGTTTTACCATTTGTCGTAGAAGAAAATGCAAAACAGGCTGTCACAATCGATTCTGGGGATGCAGTTATTTTCTTTAATTTCCGTCCGGATCGTGCCATTCAATTATCGATGGCATTGAACACACCTACATTCGATAGCTTTAAGCTTAGTGAAAAGCATCCGACAAACCTTAAGTTCGTCACATTTACGCACTATAGTGACGATGTGGTTTCCGATGTAGTGTTTGAAAAAAATGATTTGTATAACACAATCGGAGAAGTACTCGCGAAGAACGGGAAAACACAGCTTCGAATTGCCGAAACCGAAAAATACCCACATGTTACTTTTTTCATGAGCGGTGGACGAGAAGAAACATTCCCTGGGGAAGAGCGTATTCTGATAAATTCACCTAAGGTCGCAACGTATGACTTGCAGCCGGAAATGAGCGCATATGAAGTAACGGACGCACTGCTTTCGGAAATTGCGAATGATAAGTTCGATGCCATTATTTTAAACTTTGCCAACCCAGATATGGTTGGGCATAGTGGAATGCTGGAGCCAACGATTAAAGCGATTGAAGCAGTGGATGAATGTTTAGGTAAAGTAGTAGATGCTATTTTAGCAAAAGGTGGACGTGCTATTATAACAGCAGACCACGGAAATTCAGATGAAGTAACGACGCTAGAAGGGCAGCCAATGACAGCGCACACGACAAATCCAGTGCCAGTTATTGTCACCCAAAAAGAAATTTCGCTTCGTTCTGACGGAATTTTAGCCGATTTAGCACCAACCATGTTACACTTGTTAGGGATAGAAACACCACCTGAAATGACAGGTAAAACACTAATCGAAACGGAGAGTTAAAAATGCCAATTATTACACATTTACAAGCTCGTGAAGTATTAGATTCACGCGGGAACCCAACAGTAGAAGTAGAGGTTTTTACAGAAAGCGGAGCATTTGGTCGTGCAATCGTTCCATCTGGCGCATCTACTGGTGAATATGAAGCAGTAGAACTTCGTGATGGTGACAAAGCAAGATACCTAGGGAAAGGTGTTTTAAAAGCAGTTGATAACGTAAATAACATCATTGCAGCCGAATTAGAAGAGAACTTTTCCGTACTTGACCAAGTTGGAATCGATCACGCAATGATTGAACTAGATGGTACAGACAACAAAGGTAACCTTGGTGCAAACGCAATTTTAGGTGTATCGATTGCCGTTGCACATGCAGCAGCAGATTACTTAGATATTCCGTTGTATCAATATTTAGGTGGCTTCAATGCGAAACAACTACCAGTTCCAATGATGAACATTGTAAATGGTGGAGAACATGCTGATAACAACGTGGACATTCAAGAATTCATGGTAATGCCAGTCGGAGCAGAATCTTTCCGTCATGCACTACGTATGGGAGCTGAAATTTTCCATAGCTTAAAGGCAGTACTAAAAGATGCAGGATTAAACACAGCAGTTGGAGACGAGGGTGGATTTGCTCCTAACTTAAAATCTAACGAAGAAGCACTTTCTACGATCATGACTGCGATTGAAAAAGCAGGTTATAGACCAGGGGAAGAAGTACTTCTTGCAATGGATGTTGCCGCTTCTGAATTATTCAATAAAGAAGACGGAAAATACCATTTAGCTGGTGAAGGCGTAGTAAAAACTTCAGAAGAAATGGTAGCTTGGTATGAAGAGCTTTGCGAAAAATACCCAATCGTTTCAATCGAAGACGGTTTAGATGAAAACGACTGGGCTGGACATAAATTACTTACTGAAAAATTAGGTAAAAAAGTGCAACTAGTAGGAGACGACTTATTCGTAACAAACACGAAAAAATTGTCACAAGGAATAGAGCAAGGCGTTGGAAACTCAATCCTTGTAAAAGTAAACCAAATTGGTACTTTAACAGAAACGTTCGATGCGATCGAAATGGCTAAACGTGCAGGCTATACAGCAGTTATTTCTCACCGCTCTGGTGAATCAGAAGACGTAACAATTGCAGATATCGCAGTTGCTACAAACGCTGGTCAAATTAAAACGGGTGCACCATCTCGTTCAGACCGCGTAGCAAAATACAACCAATTACTTCGTATCGAAGATCAACTAGATATCACAGCTCAATACTTAGGAAAAGATACTTTTTATAACTTAAAATAATCATGTTTGAAGGGAGTCAGCAGCTATTGCTGGCTCCCTTTTTGTGTTGGCTCAGGCTTAGTTGGAAATTTGGTGTGGTTAGTTGGAATTTTGAAGCATTTAGTTGGAAAATTTGCAGGTTTAGTTGTAATTTTGAGTCATTTAGTTGGAATAGCCAGTAAAATGGAAAATATCAGATAGATTAATTTACTTAAAGAGTTGTAACTTCACACACTTTTTGGTAAAATTACTTATGTTGTGAACGTTTTATCAGGAGGTGGAACAAATGCATACGTTACTAATGGTTTTACTTGTCATTGTATCGCTCGCATTAATCGTTGTTGTATTGTTACAATCGGGGAAAAGTGCTGGTCTTTCAGGAGCCATCTCTGGTGGAGCGGAACAACTTTTTGGAAAACAAAAAGCCCGAGGTATGGACCTTGTGTTACATAGAATAACGATTGTACTTGCAGTGTTATTTTTTATTTTGACTATTGCTGTTACAAAGTTTTAATAATTGAGTTGAACCGAACCGCCTGACCGACATCTGATTGGTTAGGCGTTTTCTTTTACATACTAAGTTTGGGCTAGTTGATTGGAGGTATTCTATATGAAAATTACAACACCAAAACCATTTTTCTTTGAAGCTGGAAAACGTGCTGTGCTATTGCTGCATGGTTTCACTGGGAATTCATCGGACGTTCGCATGCTTGGACGTTTCTTAGAGAAAAACGGCTACACATCCCTTGCCCCTCACTATAAAGGGCATGGAGTTCCGCCGGAGGAGCTGCTTGAAACCGGTCCGAAAGATTGGTGGAAGGATGTCATGCGTGGGTATGACCGTTTAAAAGCAGAAGGCTATGAAGAGATTGCGGTAGCCGGACTTTCACTTGGAGGCGTATTTTCACTCAAATTGGGGTATACAGTTCCTGTGCAGGGAATTGTCACGATGTGTTCCCCGATGACGATGAAAACAACAGACGTCATGTTCGAAGGTGTCGTAAAATATGCCAAAGAATATAAGAAATATGAAGGAAAAACAGAAGCGCAAATAGAAGAAGAAGTAGAGGCGATTCGCCAAACTCCAATGGAGACACTGGCAGAGCTAAGAGAGTTTGTCTATAATGTTCGAGATCATGTCGATCATATTTACGCACCATTACTTGTCACCCAAGGCAAGAAAGATACGGTTATTGATATTGAATCGGCAAATACCATTTTTGAGCAGGCAGAATCATTAGAGAAAAAACTCAATTGGTATGAAAACTCAGGGCATGTCATTACACTTGGACCTGAAAAAGAACAATTACATGAAGATATATTAAACTTTTTAGAGTCGCTTGATTGGAATGTGTAAAACACACCAAATGTGCACACGCTGAAAAAGGAGGGATGTAACATGGAAAATATGAAAGAAAAATTATTAGAACTAATGCGAGACGAAGAATATAAACCGCTAACTACAAAAGAGCTAGAGGAGCACTTTGAATTAGTGGATGCAGATGATTTTAAAGAACTAGTGAAAACACTTGTTCAAATGGAAGATGCGGGGCTCGTTGTCCGCTCTAGATCCAATCGTTATGGTACCCCGGCTCGGATGAATTTAGTCGTCGGGAAATTTATCGGCCATGCGAAAGGATTCGGCTTTGTTGCACCAGAAGAGGGTGGAGATGATATTTTTATTCCACCGACGGAAGTGAATGGAGCAGTGAACGGAGATAAGGTACTTGTTCGTGTGTCCCGTGAATCACATGGTGACCGAAGTGAAGGTTCCATTATTAAAATTACACAAAGAGGCACTACCCAAGTCGTTGGAACGTTCCAGGACAATCGTGGGTTTGGCTTTGTTATTCCAGATGATAAAAAAGTACCGATGGACGTATTTATCGCAAAAGGCGATACGTTAGGTGCAATCGAAGGGCATAAAGTAGTTGTAGAAATTACGGAATGGCCAAATGAAAGAAAATCCGCAACTGGTATGGTCACGAAAATTCTGGGACATAAAAATGATCCAGGTGTCGATATTCTATCTATTATTTATAAGCATGGGATTACAATCGACTTCCCACAAGAAGTGATTGACCAAGCAGAAGCAGTTCCAGATGAGATTGATGAAAAAGATTTGGAGAATCGCAGAGATTTACGAGATGAAGTAATCGTGACAATTGATGGAGCGGATGCAAAAGACTTAGATGATGCGGTTACAGTAACGAAACTACCGGATGGTACCTATAAACTAGGCGTACATATTGCGGACGTTAGTCATTATGTGACAGAAGGTTCCCCAATTGATCGCGAAGCATATGACCGCGGTACAAGTGTGTACTTAGCAGACCGAGTTATCCCGATGATTCCGCATCGTCTATCAAACGGGATTTGTTCTTTGAACCCACAGGTAGACCGTTTAACGTTATCCTGTGAGATGATCATTAACGGATCTGGTACGGTTGTATCGCATGAAATTTTCCAAAGCGTGATTCGAACAACTGAACGAATGACTTACCATGATGTGTTTAAAATATTAGAAGAAAAAGATGCAGCGTTAATCGAGCGTTACGAGCCATTAGTGCCAATGTTTGAACTGATGGGTGAGCTTGCTGCGATTCTAAGAGAAAAACGTCAAGAACGTGGTGCAATCGACTTTGACTTCCAAGAAGCGAAAATTATCGTAGATGAAGATGGCTGGCCAACGGATGTTGCGACTCGTGAACGTACAGTTGCAGAACGTCTCATTGAAGAATTTATGCTTGTTGCCAATGAAACAGTCGCTGAGCATTTTAAATGGATGGACGTTCCGTTTATTTATCGTATTCACGAAGATCCAAAGCCAGAAAAACTGCAACGCTTTTTCGCATTCCTAACGAATTTTGGACTTGTAGTAAAAGGTACGGGCAATGAAGTACATCCAAAGGCATTACAAGAGATTATTGAAAATATTGAAGGTATGCCGGAAGAACCAGTTATTTCTACGATGCTATTACGGTCTCTACAACAAGCAAAATACTACGGCGAATGTTTAGGGCATTTTGGATTATCTACTGAATTCTATACACATTTCACATCACCAATTCGACGTTATCCCGATTTAATCGTTCATCGATTAATACGAACGTACTTAGTAAATGGAGATGTAAGTTCCGCGACGATCAATCATTGGGGAGCAATTATCGATGATATCGCAGAGCATACATCGAAACGTGAACGTCGTGCTGTAGATGCAGAACGTGATACAGATGCACTGAAGAAAGCCCAATTCATGTCCGATAAAATCGGTGAAGAATTCGAAGGTATTATTAGCTCTGTTACAAACTTTGGTATATTCGTCGAACTGCCAAATACGATTGAAGGACTTGTGCACGTAACGAATATGACAGATGACTATTATCGATTTGATGATCGTCAAATGATCATGATCGGTGAGCGTTCAGGTAAGCAGTTCCGAATCGGGGATGAAGTAACGGTTCGCGTATCTGAAGTTAAACCAGAGGAATCAGCGATCGATTTTGAAATCGTCGGTATGAAAAAAGCGTTCCACCGCACGAGAAAAGAAGCACCAAAAGTCATTCATGCAAAGAAAAAAGAAGGCGCAGGCAGAAGAAGTTCTTCTCAACCAGGCCCGAAAAAAGAAGTAAAACAGAAAAAGAAATTTTACGAATCCGTTGCCAAAAAATCGCAGCGTCGTAAACGACCAAAAAAGAAAAAATAAAAGGAGCGCTTAGTCGCTCCTCGTAAGCTTTAAGAGGTGAATGAGATGGCAGCAAAAAAGCATGACGATAAAGTGCTCGCACAGAACAAAAAAGCAAGCCATGATTACTTTATCGAAGAAACAATCGAAGCAGGAATCGTATTACAAGGAACCGAAATAAAATCGATTCGTAACGGAAAAGTCCAATTAAAAGATGCATTCGTACGTATCCGTAATAACGAAGCATGGATATCCAATATGCATATTAGTCCATACGAGCAAGGAAATCGCTTTAACCACGACCCATTACGATCTCGAAAACTGCTTTTACATAAAAAGCAGATCAATACATTAATCGGTGAAACAAAGCGAGAAGGCTATACAATCGTTCCGCTAAAAATGTATGTAAAAAATGGCTATGCGAAAGTATTAATCGGTCTTGGAAAAGGGAAGAAAGACTACGACAAACGAGACGTTCTGAAGAAAAAAGAAGCGAAGCGTGATATGGAAAGAGCGTTCAAAGAGCGCAACCAATAAGGGTTATCCATTATTGGAAAGATGTATCACTTGAAAATTGACCATTTTTGATGTATAGTTAGCTATGTAACAAAGCTTACATTATTCCATAAACGGGGACGTTATGGATTCGACAGGGATAGTCTGAGCTTGAGTTGCGCGTCGGAGGCTCGGCTCCGCAAAAACGGACTTTATAATAACAGGCAAAACAAACAACAACTTAGCATTCGCAGCGTAAGCTCGGATCTGCTTTATCTATCCATCGCCCATGTGGCTAGGTAGAGCTCACTCTTAGTGGGATACGGTTGGCAGTGCCACTTGAGCTGTCAGCAAGAGATTTCCAAGTTAGCGTACATGACGCCCGCTTGTCGGCATAGTGCTACGCGAAACCTAAATAGGCAAGATACACGCGTAGAAGCTTAAGTGTTAGAGTTTCTGGACGCGGGTTCAAATCCCGCCGTCTCCATATTACGAAATCATATGATTTCATACAGTGTCAAAATCCTTGATAATCAAGGGTTTTTTCTTTTGCACTGTTTCATTGAGTTTCAATGGATTTCAAACATCCATGGTCAAAACCATGGTCAAAAACTTTTACAGGTTCATAAAGTTTTCTAACTTATTGATAGCTTCATCTTTTGCTTTGTCAGATACGTGGGCATAGATGTTCAACGTCGTCTGTGCATCAGTATGACCAAGGCGATCTTGAACCTCTTTAATTCCTACGTTCGCCTCAAAGAGAAGCGAGCAATGTGTATGCCTAAATCCATGAGTTGTTATTTTGGGAAGTTGATATTTTTTTAAAACATGTTCGAGCCATTTGCGTGTTTTAGTAGGTTGTAGAAACTCGTTTTGTTCATTACTGAAAACAAGTTGATTACGTTGTAATGTATTAAATCCTAAAAGAAGATAGTCTTCTCGTTGTTGCTTTTTCCACTTTTTCAAAATCCCCATAGTGGCTGAGTCCATTTTAATTGTACGAGCAATACCAGTCTTCGTGGTTTTTACATAAAGTTTATTGTTTTTCCCTCTTGAAATGGCTTTATTAATACGAATTTCATTTTTTGTGAAATCTATATCTTTCCACGTCAATGCAAGAGCTTCTCCTTTACGCATACCACTGTAGGAAAGAAGTTGAAATAACACATATGCTTTAAAATTACTTTCTTGCTCCATGCATTTAAGAAATTTAATAAGCTGTTCTTTAGTGTAGAAGTTTTCAAGCTCGTCTTCATCATCAATACGCAACTTTTTCAATTTCTTCGGCATTTCTATTAATGTTAGCGGATTTTTCTCAATATATCCACGCTTAATTGCAAAATCAATAACCTTGGAAGCGTAGGATTTCACGGTACGAAACTTTTTTAACTTATCTGCCCATTCATCGACATGTCTTTGACATACTTCCACGTTTATTTTTTCAATCCTATATGCTCCAAAAGCAGGCAAAATGTGATTTTTGAAAATACCAGTTGTCTTAATAAATGTACTTTCCTCAACCGTTTTTTCATATTGAGTAATCCATAACTCGTAAATTTCTACATAAGTTTCAACTTGTTTTTTTTTGAATTCTCCCTTGCTAATTTCAAGTTTGATTTGGGCTAATGCCTGATTTGCTTCTTTTTTTGTTTTAAAACCACGTCGAGTAGTATATTGTTCTTTACCAGTTAAAGGGTCAATACCACAATATACTTTAAACATGTAGCATTTTTCATTATTCTTTTTTGTGTACATTTTGATAGCGTTAATTGTAGATTTACTCATTTTTCCTCCTATTTTCTTACGGAGACAAGAAATAGAGAGTAATTGTTTCCTATTATATGGAAGCAACATATTTATCATATATGATTAAAGCGATGATACTCAAGTTTCACAGATTAGTAAATTAGAAAAGTATATTTACAGAAAATAGATAAAAATTGTGACATAAAGAATGAATTTTCCTTTTGGAAAGTTTATGCTTTATTTTATTTTAGGAAATTTTGTGCTTGAATAAATTGTTTATTTGAATTGCTTTAAAGTTATTCCTGTTAATCAATACTTGGAGGACCATGAAATTTTATATATTTTGCTTAATCCGATTATTTCTTATCAGGCGAAGAGATCTAGTTTAAGGAAGGTAAAAACAGACGCAATTGATGCGTACCAGTTGTGTGTGCTTTATNCTTTATTACAAAGAAGATTTTGAGCCTCATAAAAACAGAGGAATTCAACTATTAAATCTTGGAAATCTTTCCAGACAACAGGAGATTGTAACGAATATGTATGTGGAGGCTAAGCTACAGTTTCACACTATTTTAGATCAAGTGTTTCCTGAATACCGCAAGGTTTTTGGTGATCTTTATTCGAAGGTTTCTTTACTTATGCTAAAGAAATACCCTACTTCAGAAGCTGTACTAGCTGTTGGAGAAAGTAAGCTAGCGGAGTGTGTGATGGAGTTTTGTCCAAGACGATCTAGTCAATGGGCATTGGATAAGGCCAAAAAATTAATGGATTCCGCATCTCGAAATCCATTTCAAAAAGTGGTGTATGACAGTCACTTAATCAATCTTCAAATGTATATTGAGTTACTTTTTCAGTACCAGTCACACCTTTCTGAGCTAGAAAATCGTATTGTGACGATGGCAAATGAATTAGAAGATTACAAGGTTGTCCAATCGATTCCAGGAATCGGGGAAAAAATCGCTGCCACGATCATCTCTGAGATTGGTGAAATCGATCGGTTTAGCCATCCTAAAAAATTGGTTGCCTTTGCAGGAGTAGACCCCAGTGTTCACTCATCAGGAAAGTTCATTGCCACAACCAATCGGATTACTAAACGAGGTTCAAGTAGATTACGCCATGCTTTGTATCTTGCCGTATTGTGCGGTATCAGAAGCTCAAGAAACAAAAAGTTGAAAGAATTCTATGACAAGAAGAAATCAGAAGGAAAGCCTTCCAAAGTGGCAATAGTAGCCTGCATAAACCCAATGAAGCAGTTTGTTTATGCAGGCTACTATTGC
>NZ_VDGH01000010.1:63981-251584 GCF_006861795.1 Psychrobacillus lasiicapitis
AGAAGGTTTTTGGAGGTCTATTTGTCATGCACAAAATAGTATATCATAAGATTAATAGTAATTTTAAAGAAAAATATTGACATCCTATTAGCTGGTTTAGTTAATTAAGACCATCCTTTCGATGGTCTATTTTTATGTCCAAAATATCAAGTAATTCTCAGAAGTCCATTGTGAAATGTTGCACTTAAACTAACGGGGCAGTTGTGCGGCCGAGCCTAGGTCGTATCATATAGCGGGTGGGATTCCCGTCGAGAAAGAACTAGCCATTCACTCGTAGCGAGTCTTGGAGGGCTAATGGTAACATTAGCCTTTAAGCGTAGACAGTTAGGTGGCGGGCCGAAAGCCAAATGGTTGAAGGGATTGAGCTCCATAATGTTAGTAAATCGAGAGGGCTGATGCCTTAACTGCGGTAGAAAGCTACATTTTATTCTTCGATATAGGCAAGAAGGATAAAACCTCTCTGGGGTCAGAGACCTTGGCACGTCACACATTGATATGATACGGCAACTCGGGAGACCCTACCGGTCTCTTCTTATAGAAGAGTATGGTGTACAAGTGATAATAAGCAAGGAAACCAAATGCCGTTGTAGGGAGTCGGATAGCAGCGTAGTACCAATGAAGTTGGGTAATGCCGATGGAGGAAAGGCTGCTACCAAGTTATCACCCTTACTAGGGACACATTTACTACACTCGGAGGTAGGAATACTAAATGGAAACAAAACTATTAAGGATAGCTGAATTAGCAAAATCTGATCCCAAAATGAAATTTACATCTATTGTACATTTACTAAATAAGCAATCTCTAGTTCAATGTCATCTTGAATTACCTAATAAGAAGGCAACTGGGATTAATGGCACAACTAAAGAGCAATACAGTGAAACACTAGAGGAAAATATAGAGGACTTAGTAAGTAGGCTTAAAAGTAAAAGCTATCATCCTGTTCCCGTAAGGAGAATGTATATTCCTAAGCTTAACTCCAACAAGAAAAGACCATTGGGGTTACCGGAACATGAAGATAAGATTGTACAGAAAGGCATTACCAAAATACTAAATGCCATCTATGAAAATGATTTTCTAGACTGCTCTTTTGGGTTCCGCCCAAATCGTAACTGCCACGATGCTTTGAAAATATTAAATCATTATATTGAAAAGAAATCAGTAAATTATATAGTAGATGTAGATATTAAAGGGTTCTTTGACAACGTTGACCACATATGGATGATGGAGTTCTTAAAACTGCGAATTACTGACCCTAACTTACTAAGAATAATTGGTAGGTTTCTTAAAGGTGGATACATGGAGGAAGGAAAGAAATACAAGACTGATAAAGGCACACCGCAAGGTGGGGTCATATCTCCGGTACTCGCCAATCTATACCTTCATTATGTCCTGGACCTGTGGTTTGAGAAGGAAGTCAGAAAACAGTGTGAAGGACATGCATACATAGTTAGATATGCCGATGATTTTGTGTGTTGCTTCCAATATAAGAGCGAAGCTCAGGAATTCTTTCAATCATTAAAGTTGAGATTACAGAAGTTTAACTTAGAAATAGCGGAGGATAAAACCAAAATTATTCCCTTCGGGAGATTTGCGGAGAAAGACGCAAAACTAAAGGGAAATCGAAAACCTGAAACTTTTGATTTCCTAGGTTTTACACACTACTGTGGAAAGAGTAAATCTGGATACTTTCGTGTGAAACGGAAATCAAGCAGGAAAAAGCTACAAGGTAAACTAAAGGAATCGAAGGAATGGATAAAGAAGAACCGAAATAATGATATTCATATGATAATGGATAGATTTAAACGCTCGCTTGTAGGTTATTACAACTACTATTGCATCACGGATAACACTCCAAGTGTTCACCAATTTAAAGACAAAATCCAATATCTACTGTTTAAATGGCTCAACAGAAGAAGTCAAAGAAAATCCTTTACTTGGGATAAATTCAATCTCTTTCTTCATAAATATCCGTTACCGTCACCAAGAATTAAGGTGAATATATACGAATTAAGAAAAGAGATTAGCTATATCTTGTGAATGATGATTTGGAGGAGCCGTGTGCGTAAATAGCGCAAGCACGGTTCTGTGAGGGGGGAAGAACACAATCTACCGCAAGGTAGAGAGGTTCTCTTCTACTCGACTAGTTGAAGAAGGAAGAGCAGGTGTTTTTAGCTTCATGAAAGACTATCGGGGAAGGTTAGTTGAATAAGATAAGGGGGAGTTTTAATGTTGATTGACAAAAAAATGTAACATTTGTACTGTTTTTGAATGGATTATTTCTGTAGCAGTTCCTTCCTCTAAATTGAGTCAGATTGAAAAGGCTCTTATTGTTATTACTTCATTATTTTTAAAAGCTAAAGTATTAAAGTTAACTTTCTTTTAAAATTAAATCCTCTCTATGTTGTTTCAGGTAGGGTTTAAATACCACTTAACATGTCTATAATATATAAGCTAGAATAGATTTCTTTTTGGGGAAAATCTGAATATCTTAGCTCTAGTTATGTTCAAATATCAAAACCTACTCAGCGATATTATCAGACTAAATGTAAGGAGGAATTACTTTATGTTTATAGCAAATACGGCTACCCCATATTATGCAGTTATTTTTACCTCTCAAAGAACCGAAGAGGATAAAAAAAATTATATGAAAGCAGCTGAATTGATGATTGAATTTGCCTCAAAACAAGAGGGGTTTCTAGGAGTAGATAGGACCTGCGATTTAGAGGGATTAGAAATAACCGTATCCTACTGGGTCTCTTTAGAAGCCATTAAGCAATGGAAAGAAAATGATTCTCACAGAAAGGTTAAAGAAAAAGGTAAACAAGATTGGTACTCTTCTTACTCAACTAGGATTTGTAAAGTTGAAAGAGAATATTCAAACATTTAAAAGGATTTGCTTCATGTATAAACATGAAGCTTTTTTTGTAGGTATGATTTGTCTATAATGGTAAAGAGTCAAATCGTTATTTGTAATTAATAATGAAACGTTTTAGAATATATGACTGTATTTAGAAGTGGTTTTTTTAACTTTCTTATATATTTTAAATACATTCACTTTTTAAACTTTGCTAAATCTTTCTTATTTTTCTGCTGCTAGATTTTACAGTCTTATGGTAAAAAAATAAAAAGAGACAACGTGCCATAAGAATTAATTTTAATTCTTGAATTGGATTGGGTGTTTCTTAGCATCCATTTTTATTCATATGCCCCCTTGCTCTTCAAAATGAAGTTGACAGTAATTTTGTTTAAGGAATCTGCAGTTAATGGATAGTCATTTAATTGTTCGGGTTTTATCCTATCATGAAAAAGTACATTTTTCAGATTATAGACATCTGCATCTTTATCAATACCTTTTAGATAGGTTGTTCTAATTTCTTTTTCTATCTGTTTTGATACTAACTCTTGAATTTTTTTTAGAGACAATTGGTCTTCCAAATCTATTAAAGTACCTTCAGCTTCAACATTTATATTAAAGTGAAAATCATTTCCTTTTCTAATCAAATCAACTTTTGCAGATGGTTTCATTATTCTTACTGTACCTTTTATTTCATCCCCTATGACAATATCAACTGGTGTGCTTTGAGTTTGAGTTTGTGTCCATCTGAGGCCAGCAATCTCCTCATAAGATAACCACTCCTTATATGTTCCATTGCTAACTGGAAACGCACCATTTATTTGTAATACTTTTTTTGATTTTGGTTCTTCAACCGATTGCTTCCAGTCTGTTTCATTAATAGTTAGAGAAGGTAGCAAGGCAGTTCCCCCTGGTTCTTTATACTCAGAGATAAACCTATGCATACGCATCGGTTCAATATATGAATAAATTTTATACATATCGTTTGGTTTATACAAAATCGTATATAATGGAGGCAATTGAAAGAAACCTGTAGTACTAAGTATTTCTTCGATGGATTCCGTTGTTCCAAACATCCATGGAGTATAACGAAAATCACCGTGTTTTATTAAGGATTGCTCCACGTTCTCTATTCCTTTTTTTAAAACGGACTCTGAATAGATAATTGCTCCTACATGTGACCAGTTCACCTGTTGTTGTGTTGTTCGATATAAATTATAGACAGCATCATTTATATTTTTACCTGATGATTTACCGATGTACAAAGTAGCGGGTTGTGAGACTTTACTGACTTCTTGCTTAGCTACATTAGAAAAATCAAGCATTTGTACATAAATAATATAGTTTTCATCTTTATAGTCAATTCCTAATGTAGTAATATAATCTACTTCACCAATTTCTTTCTCATCCCAACATCCTGTTAGGAATAATAAGATGAAGCATATTATTAAAATTTTTGATTGTTTCATTTTTTTCCATCCCCCTGTCTGTCCTTATCAATAGGGTTAAGTATTGATGCACGTTCATTCTGTTTAACTACAGGTCGCTTAAGAACTGATTTAAAGAAATCTCTTTTCACAAACGGAGATACTGGACTTAAATAAGGCAATCCAAATGATTCGAGTTTAGCGAGATAACCAAGAACTGCATAAAGGCTTATGAAAAACCCAAACATTCCAAAGACTGATGAAAGAAGTATAGAAGAAAATCTCAAAATGGAAACAGTTCCATATATCGCCTGGTTCCCAAGGGTGAAAGTTGCAACTGTCGTAAGCGAAGAGATTACCAACATGGTTGGAGAAGTGATTCCAGCTTGAATTGCAGCATTACCCACGATCAGCCCACCAACAACCGCAACAGTTTGTCCAACTGCTTTAGGCAGTCGAACACCCGCTTCACGAAACAGTTCAAATAATATGAGCATTAATAGCATTTCAAAGGTTGCATTAAACGGGATACCTAGTCTAGATGAAGCTACTGAAGCTAGTAATGGAAATGGAATTTGATCTGCATTAAAAGATGATAAAGCCACCCAGAAAGATGGAAGAAAAAGAGCTATTATAAGTCCAAACAATCTAAGAATCAATTCAAAGGTTCCATAGTAATAAGGAGTATGTTCATCCTCAGCAGTTTTAAGTAATAATCCGAGATTAGCTGGACCTAAAAGCACATTCGGAGAATTATCCATAAAAATAGCAAATCTGCCTACAGCTAAACTACTGACAACACCATCAGGACGAGATGTTGCTTTTAATAAAGGAAAAAGTGAATAATTGTTGTCACCAAGAATCCCTAATAATTGATTGTCGCCATTTAAGAAATCGATATCAATATTATTCAATCGATCAGTAACTTCTTTAATCATTTTTTTATTTTGTATATCCGTTAGATAGACTAGTTTTACTTGCGTTTGACTTCTTTCACCTATAACAAAGGTAGTGGTAACAAGGGATTTCGATTTAATTCGTTTCCGAACTAATGCAATGTTTGTACCTATGTCTTCGACAAATGCATCCCTTGGTCCTCGTACGGATACTTCTGAATTGGATTCTTCTGGGGAACGCTTTGGTGGATTGGATGTATTAAAGAAATAGATGGTTTCCTCTATAACAATTGCTGTAAATCCATTAAATACTTTTTCTAGCAGAGTTACACCAACCTTCTCTTCCTTTTTAGACCAATGCATTTGCTTTGAAGAATTTAAGTATGCAATCCCTTTAAGACCATTGTTATAGTACTTATTTTGAATATCTGGGAGGATATTATCTAGTAAAACATTATTATCAATTAAACCATTGCAGTATATAACTAGCATAGCTTGCTTCTCTTTAGGACTAAATAGATATTGCTTCTCGATGGTTATATCCGACGAATTATTGAAGAGACTAGTTAAATATTCTTCATTTGTTTGTTCATTATTCAACCTGGGTACTCCTCCTGTTCTTGGAAAATTTAATTAATAATGCAATAAAGAGAGTAATAAACACCCCAATTACACTGGAGATAATATAATAATAACGACTTAAAAAGATTAAAAAAACCTCATTTGATATAGGAGCTATAATGACCAGTAGGTAAATGATACAAATAAATACTTGTATATTAACGCGCTGCTTTTTCTTTTTAATGTCAAAGACTTCTGTAATTAAATACAAAATAATTGCTAAATGAATAAAATTACCAGATGTCCATTGATAAATCGATAAAAAATCTAGATGATTAAAATATGTTCCAATCCCCAAGATTCTCCATTGAAAGAAAGAGGGATATCTAAGTTTTGATGCTTCTTCTACACCAAATATTGCAATTGTGCCAAGCAGTGGTCCAACCGTCAATATGGCCAAAAATGTAGTAAGAACAATAAAATGTTTGAATTTTAATTTTTGTGTAACTTGGTGCTGAAGAATTATTATTAAAAAAATTTCGATTATTGAACTAAAGACAATGAATGCACCATGAAATACCTCTTGCCATCCATTCTCCACAAGTACCGGGGTAACAAGATGGTAATTTTTATCAGGAATAGTGCCAATTGCTACAAATATGCCGAATATTAAAACAAATGGAAGTAAGACACCTGCACAAATGGCAATGACATTTAGTTTTTCATATGAAATGTAGAGGGAGCAAGCTAACAAAAACAGAGCTATAAAAATAGTAGGTGTATTGAACAAAAATGTTTCTTCAGTCCACATAACTGTTTCTTTTAAGGTAATCCAACCTGTTATTAGGAGGTAAACTACTATAAAAATAGCTATAATCCGACTTAGCAATGGAGAATACTTGGATGATAACCATTCAAATAGAGATATCGATTGGAAGTGCCTTGTTACGTAGAGCAATAACAGTGAAAAGACAAGGATAAATGCATAACCAATAATAACGCTGATCCATGCATCACGACCTGAAGCGTTAATTAATATAGGAGTAACGATTACATGATTGCTTAAACCAGTACCTAACAGGATGATAGTGAAGAGCTGTGAAATGGTGATCTTTGTCATTTGATATCCTCCAGTAGGGTAATATTATCATGCTACTACTATCGCCAAACTTTCTTTATTCTAAAAGTAAACTCTACGAGGTTATTTTGAAGCAAAGTTGGCTGAGAAGATCAATTTAGTGCATTTGCTGTGATGGAATTATTAAAAATAAATCGAAAGCCATTTGATAACCACCTTATATATGAGATGAATGGTACGGATTGGTGAATCTAACAATTTTGTAGTATTAAACTTAAAGCGAATGAGATTACATTAGATTAGAATGGAATGAATTCACAGACGATGTTTAGTTTATTGGAGGGGAGAATCAGGATTAACATACTTTCTAAAACTTCATACTCAACTCCCATGAAAATTAAAATCTTCGATTTAGAGAAAAAGGCAATACTAAATCAGACGCAGCTCATTTATTTTTTAAAAAATGCAGCGCCTAAATGGGGATCAAATTATGGGTTGGATTAGGAGGCACTTGGTTCAGTTATTGTAACGTTGTATCCTAAGTTCTCAAGTCTTCGAACAGAATATCGTACAATGGATTGTTCTTTTTGCTTGTCAAAGTAATCCTCTCCTAAATCTACGTACATCTCTTTGCGAGTTAAGAGATAATAGGAGATTCTTAAAATGGCATGAGCGACAGATATTCCTGCCCTTTTTTTACCCTTTCTTGATGCAGTACGCCTATACAGGGCTCCCAAATAGGTTTTGGATCCTCTGACAGAGTGAGCTGCTTCAATTAATGCCGATTTCAAGTACTTGTTTCCTTTTTTCATGTTGCTTGATTTTCTCTTGCCCGCACTCTCATTATGTCCAGGTACTAATCCTGCCCAGGAACACAAGTGCGCCGAACTGGGGAATTGCTTCTCGACATCCGTACCGACTTCGGCTAAGATTTGTTCGGCCATTCGAGTGGCGATGCCGGGAATGGAATCCAATCGCTCAATATCTTCTTGGTGGGGGGATAATCTAGTAGCCACCTCTTCGTTTAACAGTTCAATCTGCTTCCCATTCATTATATTTCGTTGTTATTGATGAAATAAACCAATTTTCTCTAAATGGTTCTAGATTCTTTTCCACAATAATAATCTTCTCCCCACTTACCAAATTCTGCGTAGATGTCTCTACATCGTATTTAACGGTATACCGCATTTTGGATTCGCTAAGCTTTTCTTCGTTGGTAAAACGAAAGTTATTAACCGAAGGGCTTGACTGCCCTGTTATCCAGCGAGTTTCCTCAAATTTACTCCTTGTTTTTTCTTGAAGCGAAGGGGACAACATCGTATATTGAATGGCCCACTTCGATTATTCACGCCTAATATCCAAAATTCAACTGCTTGTTTCGGTTCACCTACGCGCAGACCACCTATAAAAGACTCTAACTGGAGTTCTAAAGGGGTGTATTGTCTTACTTTAGTAGATTTTTCCTCAAAAAAGGGAGGAGAATCGTTCAGTTGTGCATTTACTGTTCTATAATCCACCCCACAAATTAGTATACTAAATAAAACCAATAGAAGAAGTTTACTTTTATCCAATTTCATCATCCTAAATTATATTTAAGTTTAGTTTATCCTGTTCAGTTAGAATTATTCCTTTTTAAACTAACCTCCCGTTAATTTGAGCATTTCTTCACAATCTTTATAGTGATATTAACAGAAATGCCCGATAAAAATTCATCTAACCTCTAAGAAATCTAATTTAGGAAAAATGATTTTAATCAAACTTTATTTCAAATAATCGATCTTTATTATAAATAATCAATCTTTTTTACAAATCTACATTCATCGTGATCTAAATGCTCCTCATCGTTCCATATGCAGGCGGGTAATAGCCTATCTTCTATCTCTTTCATCATTTCATCAGATAAATACCTATGAAATACGTAACTAGCTATACGAATTTCAACTTCTGTTGGAATTATTCAGATGTCCCCACCAATCCATGACGTTCTCTCATAGAAACTTCCCCATCAACTAGAATCTTATATGAATCGTGAACGATTCGATCAAGAATGGCATCAGCTATTTGTGCTTGTCCTAGTTTCGAGTGCCATCCTTCTGGCGAAAATTGAGAACAGAAGATAGTCGACGCCCTCTTTAACCGTGACTCCACGATTTCCAGCACATGAAGTATATTTTCCTCTGAAAGCTCGGTTAATAACCACTCATCTAGGATTAGTAAATCAATCTTTTTGTATTTTTGAATTATCTTTCGGAAGCTGCCATCTGCTTCAAACTTTGCCACAGCTAATTCATCTAGTAATTCTGGTAGTCTAATATATTTCACTTTATAAGATTGACGACATGCATGGACACCAAAGGCATTTGCTATCCACGTCTTTCCGTTTCCTGACGCCCCCATTAAAATGATATTATGGTGATTTTGGATGTAATTTCCCGTTGCTAATTCTAATATCAGGTTCTTGTCTAACTTACGATCAGGATGATATTCTATATCTTCAATGGCTGCCGTTGGTTCGTTGAATGTTGCTTGTTTAATTAATCGTTCAAGCCTATTTGATTTACGTCTGTCATACTCAAAGTCTACTAAAAGGTTGAATCTATCATCAAAATCCATGCTTTTGTAATCTTTATTCTGGCATTGTTGCTGATATAATTCTGCCATTGCACCCATTTTCATTTCATTTAATTTACGTAAAGTTTCTTCGTTCATCATTTATCATCCCTCCCAAAGTAACTAGCTCCGCGCACAAATCCATAGTCATCAGCGTTGGTGTGATTTTTACTATCGGTTTTCTGATTTTGTTTTCGCTTTTTATTTCTTTCTAGTATGCTTTTCAAAACAGAAACCGTTGGGTTTGTAGAGATTTCAAGTAGTGTTTCTGCTGCTTTTTCCATTTCACTGTTTGTATATCTTGTAGCTAAATTCCTTAGCGTGCTGAGGATACTTAATGACTTTTTCTCCACATTCATTTCCAAGATAGAAGAGACAAATTGGAGTGTAGATGGTCCAATCGTTTCCGCCCACTTTCGATTGTTTTCAGGATTATGTTCTAAATATGATCGGTGATTATCAGGCATATGGTCTGTGTTTGTAGAAAACTGTCCAATTTCACCATATAACCGTTTGTGGGATGCAATTCGGACTTCTTTGAAGTAAACTTCAATTAAATCCGTGGTTTGTCTTATATCGACATTCTCCCGGACGTAATCATATGGAACGGAATAATACATTCTTTCAACCTGGATGTGGTAGTTCAGTTGAACTTTTGCTGTTTTCCATTCCGCAAGTTTATAACGTGTTTGAGGAAGCTGTTGAAAGTGGGATTTCTCTTCTTCCTCATACACCTTTTTACGCGAGCCCGGTCGCTTTTGAAAATTGATTGTATTGATTTCTTCTAGACTTTTAAAGATTTGCTTATTCAGATCATCAATATAGAAACATTGATAGTTTCTTAGTGCAGCTATAATCTGCCGGGAAATGTACCCAACAGTCCCTTCAACACTTGGTTTGTCTTTGGGTTTACGGACACGGCTTGGGACAATGACTGTATGATAATAATCTGCGAGTTCACGATAAGCCTCATTCAGAACCGGTTCTCCCCGAAGCGCCTTTGTAACACCTGTTTTCAAATTGTCCGGAACCAAGGTTTCTGGAACACCTTCAAAGTACTCAAATGCATGGATATGAGCGATAAGCCAATTAGCTGATTTCATATCTAAAAACGCTTCAACGTAGCTGTATTGACTATAGGGCAAGGTAGCGATAAAGACATAAGCCGGAATTGATTCTCCTGTTGAACGATCTATAATCTGCAGTGTCGATCCAGCCCAGTCCACCTCCATGATTTGACCTGGTTTTCTTCGAATAGGCATCGTTAACTTATACTTCTTCGCGTATTTCCCATAGCTTTCACAAAAAGTCCGATAAGCATAGGGGATCTTTCCACTTTCACGTGCTTCAGTCGCATACTCATGATGCAATAAAGTCAAAGTGACGTTCTTTTTTTGTAACTCCTTATGCACTTTTTCCCAATCAACCGGGAAGTACCCTTTCTCAACAGCTTGCTTCTCTGGAAAGAGAAACGATTCTAACCAGGGACTAGTCATCTCATCGTTCAAACTCTCTAGACCAAGCTTCTTGGTGCATTGAACGACATCCGAAACTGTATTTCTTGAGTGGCCAGTACTAGAACTAATGGTTCTTTGACTGACTCCTTCAAAATAAAGTTCCAAAATCTTGCGACAGTTAATCATAAAAAAAACCTCCTGTACATTAATGTCATGCGAGTTCGCATGCAAATTAAGTATACAAGAGGCTATTCTTTATTCTATTCATAGTGGCTCCCTGCACCGCAATTGATGGCTCTTTTATCCGCACTTACTGGCTCAAAACTCCACATAAGTGGCTCTATTCATCCGCAATAATCAACTTAGTTCTGTTACATTAAACTCACATTTAAACCTTTTTAACAAATTCAGATTTTAATTTCATCGCTCCAAAACCATCAATTTTACAATCAATATCATGGTCTCCATCAACTAAACGGATATCTTTCACTTTTGTACCGATTTTTACAACTGATGACGTTCCTTTTACTTTAAGATCTTTGATGACTGTTACAGAATCACCATCGTTTAAGACATTTCCATTTGCATCTTTGATAACCTTAGTATCTTCACTATTTTCTGCTTCCGGGTCTAAAGTCCACTCATGGGCACATTCTGGACAAACAAAAAGATTTCCGTCTTCGTATGTGTACTCTGAATTACATTTTGGACAATTTGGTAAATTAGACATATTTTTATTCCCTCCACCCGTTATCATTCGTTTGAATAGATAGCAGTATTTTTCAATTACTTTTTTGCAAATTTATAAGACTAGTAGTTACAAACTTTAATTTTGGGAAGCGTTTCTTATCTGTTTCCCAAGCACCTATTTTTATCTCATATCTTTTAATTTCTTAATAATCATATTTGGTGTCGCCCATTCATCACGGTCAAAGTCAGAAATAGACACGTCGATGTCTAAACCGTTCTTGAAATTCTACTAATATAAAACTTTGTATGTGAAGTGAAATTTTAAAAATCTAATGCATTTGCCTTATTCTTTATTGTATTTACTTCCTGGGATTGCTGAGAAAGTTGAGTACATTCATGAAAAGCGAAATGCTTACATCCTATACATTTTTTCGGATTCAAATGCTCTAAAGCACAATTAATTGCATCTCCTGTATGAGAAAAAAAGTTTTCTTCCCCAATTTCAACGTACAATCCATTCTTGTCTAGAGTTGTTTTTAACTCAGGTTGAATTCCTGAAATGAGAAGTATGCCACCTTGTTTTTTGTAATACTGAACAATATTCCTAAAGTAAGACTCTCCTGTCGTATCAATAAAAGGAACTTTTCCCATACGTAAAATTAAAACTTTGGGTTTATAATGAATGGTCGCTAAAATATTTTGTTCAAATGTTTGAGCAGCCCCAAAGAATAATGGACCTTCTATTGTGTAAATACTAATTTGTGGGCAATCATGAGCTTTATTTACCACATGTGGTAACAATTTTTCATTCTTTTTTGTATGATCAGGGAGCACTTTAGATATGACAAGCATATTACTCATACGTTTTGTAAACAAAATAATAGCTAAAATAAGACCGATTTCCACAGCTGTTGTCAAGCTTGTAAATACAGTGAGTAAAAATGTTACAAGTAATACAAGAGAATCCCCTGTCTTCATTTTTAGTATGTGAACAAAGTGTTTTTGTTCGCTCATATTCCAAGCTACCACCATTAAAATGGGAGCCATACTAGCAAGTGGAATATGTGAAGCATATGGAGCTAACAGAAGAAGCGTGAATAATACAAATCCCCCATGTATAACACCCGACATCGGAGATACAGCTCCATTTTTGATATTAGTTGCTGTTCGAGCAATCGCTCCAGTTGCAGGAATCCCTCCAAATAACGGTGTAATAATATTAGCAATTCCCTGACCAATAAGCTCTTTGTTACTGTTATGTTTACTATTAGTCATACCATCTGCCACGACAGCGGACAAAAGAGATTCGATACCACCCAACATTGCAATAACAAATGCAGGACCAATTAACTGTTTTATGCGCTCTAATGTGATTACCGGTATGTCAAACTGAGGAAGTGTATTTGGAATCGTACCATATGCTGTACCGATAGTAGGTACATGCCCTGAGAAGAATACAGTTGCAATTACAGTTGAGATAACAACACCTACTAATGAACCTGGTACTTTCGGTAAAATTTTTGGTGTTATAAGTATAACAAAAAAGCAAATCAAAGCAGTTATAACACTGTAAAAATTGACAGTACCAATATGAGTGAAGATTTCCTTTAGGTTTGCTATAAATTCCTCATGCTTTTTTATACCTGTTAGACCTAAAAGACTAGCAATTTGTCCCGTAAAGATAATGACAGCAATACCTGACGTAAAGCCAATTGTTACAGGACGTGGAATAAACTTAATTAAAGACCCTAGTTTAAAAATCCCCATAAGGCATAAGATAATTCCAGCCATTAAACCAGCAAGTAGTAAATTTTCATACCCATAGGTAATTACAATTCCTAAAAGAATTGGAACGAAAGCACCTGTAGGCCCTCCAATTTGATACTTCGAACCACCAAATAGCGAAATAAGTATCCCGGCAATACAGGCTGTATAAATCCCATACTCCGGTTTAACACCAGAGGCTATAGCAAAAGACATAGCAAGTGGAATCGCGACAACTCCAACAATCATTCCAGAAAGAAGATCCTTTTGAAAATGTCCAAATGAATATCCTTCAAATCTTCCCGTAAATAACTCTTTCATTCCAAACCCTTCTTTTCTATTTTTATTGAATCTTACTTCTTCTGAAGAATATTTTCTTTTGATAATTTTGAATTACAAATGCAGTTTTCATACTTTTATACAAAAGCTCTCTATCTCATTACAAGAGAGTATCAGCCTAATATTGGTTATACGTTTTGCTTAAATGCCGCTCTAATTTACCTATATCTCCACCTTCTTGTTAACCTCCGCTAGAAGCTCTCCGGCTCGACTATCTAACTTCTTCGTATCTATAAACGATGTAATCCATACCTTATCTGGAGTAATATCTCTGCGGAACATTTGTCCTGGGATTTCATTCCATAAACGATTCCATTCATCTAATACTCCTACTTGATCAAATAAAAAACCTTGAATCCCACATAACCAAGCTGTACAAGCTGTATTTCTTTTTTGACATCCAACTCCATCTTGTAAATGTTGACATGAAAAACAACAGGAATTTCCACTTTTAATACAAACCTTACAAACATAATGGGCTCCTATTGAGCGAAATATTTCCATTCCATGTTGGATGATATCTTCTTTCTTAACCTCAATTTTCAACCTAACCCTCCTTAACTATCGATTCACCTTCTGTTTCATTTAGTTCTTCTAACATTGAAATCGTGTCGATTAAATGGTTGTTAAAAATTTTCCGTGCAATTACCAGTAAATTCATAATCATAGGATCCCGAAGAGAATATAAAACTCGTTTTCCATCTTTGGTGCCGACAACAATATTTTTAGCACGTAGTACACTTAACTGTTGAGAAACAGCAGAGCCTTCCTTATTAAGAATGCTCTGGATTTCATTTACACTTTTTTCACCCTCTGACAATAATTCGAGAATATGTATTCGCAAGGGATGTGATAAGGCTTTAAAAAAATCAGCCTTAAATTTTTGCATTTCGTCTCCCATTTTAACGCCTCCATTACTTATCCTTGATTTTAAGAAATCTATATGTATCATATACATCTTCAAATTTTTGAATATATATATAATACATATAGAACTTACAATTTTCAATACAAATTTTGAAACGTAAAAAAAAACCATAAACGACCGTTTTTGATATGGTAAGTGAACTTCTCTAAAAACCTCAAAAACTATTTAAATACATAACCAAAAATATAACCAAAATCTAAATACCAATATATCTATCTCTACCCCCTTTTTGGTATAGTTAAGGCATTAATAAGGGGGGATTCTTGTTGAAATTTGGATATCCACGTGTCAGTACACAAGATCAGTCATTATCGTTACAACTTGATGCATTGGCTCACTACGGAGTGGACCAGACTTTTGAAGAAAAAGAATCAGGTAAGAAAAAAAAACGACCACAGTTAGATAACCTTCTTAAAGTTTTACGTAAAAGCGACACGGTGGTTGTCTATAAATTAGATCGTATCAGTCGTAGTACCAAACATTTAATTGAGCTTATGGAACATTTTGAAGCAAAGGGAATTCATTTTGTCTCCATTCAAGACAAGGTTGACACAACAACTGCTATGGGACGTTTCTTTTTCAGAATGTTGGCCAGCATAGCAGAATTAGAACGTGATATTATCAGTGAACGAACGAAAGATGGATTGACGGCTGCTAGAGCTATGGGAAGAAACGGAGGAAGACCGAAGGTTGATTTAAAGAAAATAGAACTTGCTATAAAAATGTATGAAAGCAAAGATTACTCGTTATCTCAAATAAAGACGGCAACAGGGATTGGAGCGACAACGTTATATCGTTATCTAAAAAAGAAAAAGATATCTAGCGAGGAGTTGTAGCATAAGAGGGAAAGAATTACTGACTGGAGATCAAAGAACGGAATTTGTACGAATTCCAGATGATATGAGCGAAAGTGAACTAGAAACTTACTATACTTTTTCACAATATGACCTTGAAATTATTAAACGACACAGAAGAGATCATAATCGCTTAGGCTTTGCTATTCAATTATGTGTTCTAAGCTATCCTGGATGGTCCCTTTCAGATGTTGGGCTTATTCCAGATTACATAATCGAATACATAGCTAGACAGATAAATGCCAACTAAACATGAGCATATGGAAGAAATCCGTCAAGTATATGGTTATCAGAATTTCTCCTTAGGGAATTATCGCAAGGTAGCTCAGTTTCTTGTAAATCATGCCTTGCAAAATGGAAATTCAATGTATCTTCTTCGTACAGCACAAGAAGAACTACGTAATCAGAAAATTATCCTCCCTGGTATGACTACTATAGAAAGGCTTGTTTGGGAAACTCGTCAACGAGCTGAGGAAAGGATTTTTAAATCATTAACTTGTACTCTTTCCAAATGGCAAAAACAAAAGTTAGATAAACTTATAGATCCCTTTGTAGACAATAGAAAAACCCCTTTAGCATGGCTGAGGGAACTTCCCGGCCAATCTTCACCTGAAGCCTTTTTAAAAGTAATAAAGCGCTTAGAATAAATTCGAGATTTAAAATTAGAAATAAATACAGAACAAATCCATCCCAATCGGTTACTTCAATTATCTCGAATTGGAGCACGGTATGAACCACACTCATTTCGAAGGTTTAAAGAAAAGAAGAAATATGCAATTCTGGTTGCCTATCTAGTAACACTAAGCCAAGATCTAATTGACCAAGCAATTGAAATTCATTATCGACAAATGATGATTTTACAATCAAAGGGCCGTAAAACACAAGAGGAAATGCAAAAAGAAAATGGAAAAGCAGTGAATGAAAAAGTCGTGTATTTTGCAGATATTGGTGCAGCACTTATTCAAGCAAGAAATGAAGGGCTTGATCCATTTAATGCTATTGAAATGATTATGCCATGGGATAAAATTGTTTCTTCCGTCGAAGAAGCACAAAAATTAGCCCGACCGATGGATTACGATTATCTAGATTTGTTAGAAAATCGTTTTTCTTACCTAAGAAAATATACTCCTACTTTTCTTAAATCTTTTGAATTTCGTTCTACACAAGGTACAGAGCCACTATTGCAAGCCTTGAAGACCCTAAATGAAATGAATGAATCTGGTAAAAGGAAAATTCCAAATGATGCCCCAGTAGATTTTATTCCTAAGCGTTGGAAGAAGCATGTTTATGGTGAAGATGGAGTAATTAATCGACACTATTTTGAGATGGCTGCACTAACAGAGTTAAAAAATCATATTCGATCAGGCGATATATCTGTAGTCGGTAGTAGACTTCATAAAGATTTTGAAGAGTATCTTGTTCCTAGAGAAGAGTGGACAACAACTCGTCTCACGGAAACTAAACTAGCCGTTCATTCATAGGCAGATGAATATCTTGAGGAAAGAAGAAAGTCATTAGCTCAACGCCTTACATGGGTTTCAAATAATCTTGATTCTCTGGAAGGAGTAAATATCGAAAAGGCTAAGATCCGAGTGGATCGTTTGGAGAAGAATACACCCGAAGAAGTAAGAGCGTTTAGCCTGTCTTTATATAATATGTTGCCGAGAATAAAGCTCACTGATCTTTTAATGGAGGTAGCACACTGGACAGGATTTGACGAAATGTTGATACATGCCTCAACCAATCGTCCACCAAAGGGAGAGGAAAAAGTAGTTCTCATGGCTGCTCTCATGGCAATGGGAACTAACATAGGACTTACTAAAATGGCAGAAGCCACACCAGGAGTTACCTATCATCAAATGGCTAATGCAGCGCAGTGGCGTTTATTGATGATGCTATAAGTCGTGCACAAGCGACATTAGTAAATTTTCAACATAAGCTTAAACTAGCTTTATATTGGGGAGATGGAAGTACCTCTTCTTCTGATGGAATGCGTGTACAGGTTGGTGTTTCATCGTTACATGCCAATGCCAATCCACACTATGGGTCTGGAAAAGGAGCAACCATTTATCGATTTACTAGTGATCAATTTTCAACTTTTTATACGGAAGTCATTAATACCAATGCTCGTGATGCTGTACACGTTATTGATGGATTACTTCATCATGAGACAGATTTAAATATTGAAGAGCATTTTACAGACACAGCTGGCTACGCCGACTCAGTATTTGGATTGAGTCATTTACTAGGATTTCGTTTTGCACCAAGGCTACGTGATTTAGCTGACTCTAAGCTATTCACCATCCAAACGCAAACGCCAAATGAATTCCCCAAATTAGAAAATATACTCCGTGGTCGTATTAATACTAAAATGATTCAAGAAAATTTCGATGACGTATTACGTGTAGCTCATTCTATTCGAGAAGGAAAAGTGTCCGGTTCACTTATTTTGGATTACATATCTAACGAAACACTACGCCGTCGAATTCAACGTGGACTAAATAAAGGGGAAGCCATGAATGGGTTAGCGCGAGCCTTATTCTTTGGAAAACGGGGTGAGTTACGTGAACGAGGATTACAAGACCAACTACAACGGGCAAGTGCTTTAAACATTCTAATTAACGCTATTAGCGTATGGAATACCGTTTATCTTACAGAAGCAACAAAATTAATGAAGGAAAAGGGGAATTTGAGAGAAGATTTACTTAAACATATTTCCCCGTCAGGGTGGGAACATATTAATTTTCTTGGTGAATACAACTTTGATGCAAATAAAGTAGCAAGTTTACATTCACTACGCCCTCTTATTCAATAATACTAAAGGCCGATGATTCCTTAGCGTAGGGAAAATCGGCTTTTTTCCTCCCAAAATTCTCTTAGCGTATGTTTTCCGCGTTTTGTTGGTAGGACTCCAATAATAGTAGTTACCTATTTTTTTATTTTTTCATATTTAAATAAGCAAGTGACCTTTCGGGTTAATGATGTAAGCCATTAATCCTAAAGGTCTCTTTTTAATTGGTATAGAAATAAGTGATAGGTGAAACAAAGAATAAAGGAGGAAAAATAAAAGTAAGAAAAAATTGGATGAAATGAGATTGAATTTTAGAAAAGGGGGTTAAATTTTCATCATTAAATTTACGGTTTAATTAATTTAAACATAAAACTATTAATATTATTGATATTAATAGCTTTATAACAATATTTAAATTAATAAAGATATGAAACTCACCAAACAGTATCAAGAAGTGAAAGATCAAGGACTTCAAATACTAGCAGTAAATATAGGAGAATCCGATTTTGTCGTACAAAAATATATTGATCGAAAAGGCTTAACTTTTCCAGTTTTAATTGATGACAATAAAAGTGTAATGGAAACCTATTATATTAACCCTTTGCCAACTACTATTCTTATTAACCCAGAAGGGAAAATAGAGAAAATAATCACAGGCGAGATGAGTGAAGAAAGCATTAAGCGTTATATGAAGCAAATAATGCCTATCTAAAATGCGATTTCATATAAACTATTTAGATTTTTTAGTGAGAAGGTGCAAATGTTCTAATGAATAGAATTTCGACAAAGTTAACAGCCTACTTTTTCATTGCTGTACTGATTATGGAGACATTTCTTATTTTTTATCTTCACCAAAATATTATTCACACAAGAATTGAGGATGAATTCTCCTTATTGTTGAAAAATGGATCAAATCACAGGGAAGTACTTGTAGAATACTATTCTGACACAACGATGAAACATATCGTATTGATGGAAAAAGGGGGAGATAGAGAAGTAGTTATTACGGATAAAAAAAGGTGAAATCATAAGTAGCTCGTTTGAAAATACTAAGTATTTAGATGAATTTCTTCCACTTATAAAAAAATTGGATTCGAGGATAGATAAGGTACTAATTTCAGATTGGAGAGAGTCACCTTATATTATTAGTGCACATCCTTACAAAGTGAGTAATGATCAATCTGGTTATGTTGTCATGTTTGAAAGTACGAGTTCTATTAAACAATTGGTGGATAATCTAAACATGCATTTCGGGATAGCTGGTGGGACAAGTGTTATCCTCTTATTTATCGTTTATACTGCCCTTTCTAGACTTCTCACGAGACCTTTAATCCGTATGAAAGAAGCTACAGAAAACTTAAGCAAAGGGGATTTCGCCGTGAGTCTTCCGTACATCGGTAAAGATGAGCTTGGGGATTTATCAGGTTCAATTCAGAAATTAGCCAATGACTTAGAAAGGTTGAAGACGGAGCGCAATGAATTTCTAGCTTCAGTTGCCCATGAATTAAATACGCCTTTGACATACTTAATTGGATATTCAAATGTAGCCATGAGAAAAGAAATTAGTGGAGAAGAACGAGAACAGTATCTTGCAATAATTGTAGAAGAGTCAGAAAGAATGAAAGAACTGGTTAAAAATTTATTAGACTTAGCAAAAATGGATGAGAATACTTTCACTGTGTCCAAGGAAAATTTTGGGGCACAAACGTTTTTTGAAAACATCATCAAATTAGTTGGACCTTCTTTTGAAATGAAGAATATTAAGCTTAGTTTTGTGTGTGAAGACAATTTTCAAATCCATGCGGATTCCTTACGATTAGAGCAAATTGTATTGAACTTACTAGATAATGCATGGAAGAAGTATTCTAAAGAAAATACAGAAGTTACACTGGTAGTTCATAAAAAAGAGACGAAAACAATCATCTCTGTAATTGATTTTGGAATAGGGATTCCCACCGATGAAATTGAGTTCATATTTGAGAAGCTTTATCGTGTTGAAAAGTCACGTTCTCGTTCATTAGGTGGATCGGGAATTGGACTTGCTGTTGTGAAAGAGTTAGTGGAAGCGCATGGGGGTAGCATTGAAGTAAAAAGTACTTTTGGAAAAGGAAGTACATTTACCATAATAATTTAGTATTACTAGGAAGTTACTCAAGGCGTAATTGAATAGGAGGTTCCTGAGCATAGATGCGGACGATTTTATTAGTTGATGATGAGCAAAGAATGTTAAATCTAATTGAATTATTTCTCCAACCGCTTGGATTCAAATGTATGAAAGAAACAAGTGGCGAGAAAGCGATAGAGAAACTGAAAAATGAAAAAATTAATCTTGTCCTATTAGATGTCATGATGCCGGAGACGAATGGATGGGAAGTATGTGAAAAGATACGTGAGTTTTCTAATGTACCTATTATTATGCTTACGGCAAGATCAGATAAGTTAGATTTAGTAAAAGGATTAAACACTGGAGCCGATGATTATATAACAAAACCTTTTGACGAAAATGAATTGGTCGCAAGAGTTAATGCGATTTTACGTCGTTTAGATGAAGATAAATCAGAGGAAGAAACTTATTTACGAGGGTTTGAAGTTAGAAAAAGAAACGTTTTCATTGCAATACGAGGATTCGATCGTACAACTCACCTTAAAAGAGTTTTATATTATCGAAGCATTAATTTCTCGCCCTAAAAAGACGTATACACGCGAAGAGTTATTGGATGCTGCATGGGAATTTGACACATATACAGATACAAGAACAGTGGATTCACATATTCGAAATTTAAGAGAAAAGTTAAAAACGAATGGTTTTCCTACTAATGAGTTTCTTAAGACAGTATGGGGAAATAAAAAGGACTGCAAAAATGCAATCCTTTTTATTTTTAACGCATTAATCAACAATAGTTTATATAACAAGCTGAATAATATTTAACAGGGCCAATAACTTATTTAGATAGCCATAAACGTTTCTAATCTATTAACCACACTCTCATTTGTTTGTTGGGACACGTGAGTATATATGTTCATCGTTGTCCTTAAATCAGAATGGCCGAGACGATCTTGAACTTCTTTCATGTCACAGCCTGCCTCATAGAGAAGTGAGCTGTGTGTGTGTCTAAACCCATGTGTTGTGATATGAGGAAGTTTATATTTTGTTAAAATGTTTTCGAGCCATTTACGGGTAATAGTAGGTTGTAAAAATTCATTGTAACGATTATTGAAAACAAGTTGGTTTTGTTGCAATGTATCGTACCCTAAGACGAGATAATTTTGACTTTGTTGCCTTTTCCATTCATTCAAAATCCCCATAGTGGTTGAATCCATTTTTAAATTTAGTTTAACTCCTGTCTTTGTAGATTTAATACACAGTTTATTTTCTTTACCTTTGGAAAGAGCCTTATTAATATGAATTTCATTTTTACTGAAATTTATATCATTCCAATTAAGGGCAAGTGCTTCCCCTTTACGGATACCACTGTATGCGAGCAAACGAAAAAGAGCGTAGGCTTTAAAGTTAGATTCTTGTTCCATGCACTGTAAAAATTTATTTAACTGTTCTTTAGTGTAAAAATTTTCAACTTTATCTTCATCATATTGAAATTTTTTTGTACGATTCGATATCTCTACTAATGCAAATGGATTTGTTTGAATATAGCCACATTTAATAGCAAAATCAAGAACTTTTGAAGCGTAAGATTTCACAATTCGAAACTTTTTTAACTTATCTGCCCATTCGTTCATATGTCTTTGACATATTAAATGATTCATCATATTAATTTTATAATCACCCATTGCAGGTAATATATGATTACGGAAAAGACCAGTTGTTTTAACAAATGTACTTTCTTCTACTGTTTTTTCGTATTGTGCGATCCATAAATCATATACTTCTTGGTATGTTTCAGCATGTTGCTTACGATATGTTCCATTATAAACTTCAAGTTTTATTCGAGCTAACATTAATTCTGCTTCTTTTTTTGATTTGAAGTCACGACGAGTTGTTGATTTTGGTTTTCCAGTTAAAGGATCAACTCCGAGGTAGACTTTAAACATATAATACTTTCTATTTTTTTTTATATAAGCTTTAATTGAAGTTGTTTTAGCTTTATTCATAATGTTCTCCTTATGTTTTCAGTCTTCAACCACTAACTTTCTTCGAATGTTGTTCTCTTAACAGCTATGTTCGTTTAAAAAATTATCAATCACTTTTTTTGATACACGTTTTATACCGTCGATTTCACTGACCTTTAATCCCATTACCCGAAATTTAATGAAGCTATTGTAAGAAACGCCAGCGTACTTTGCTCCTTCTTTTAAACTCATCCATTCAGATGTTTTGGGTTGATATTCTTTTATAACTTGATCCAGTGTTGTAATAATTAAATTTTTCAACTCTACTTCAAGAGTGGTAGAGTTGAAATTGTTTAGGGGTTGTTCCAAATATATCTCTCCTTTAAATGAATTGTTTGTTATTTTGAAGTTTGTTTGGACGTAAGATAAGTGAAAATGTCGTACTTATACAGACACTTTCATGAAGTATAAATAAGAGGTTTTAGAAGATAGGGTAATGTTGAATTGAATGGCAGGGGTTGTTATTGAATGAGAATGATTTTTTAGTTTTTACAGCTAATACTTTTCGAAGATTAATTCTTACATTGCAACTCTAATACCTATTTGAGTGTGATCAATTTATTCTTCAGGATAAATCAAATAAAGAAATATAAATTGGAATGGAATTAACTGGTTCGATTTAGGAAGGATAGTTTAATTGTTTAGTGGATTTTTTGAGGAATGAAATTTTTGAAACCTTCAACACTTTTAATATATTAGAAACGAGAAATTATTTCAATAGATTATCGGTTCAACCTTTTATATAACATTATTTAAAGATGTTTGATTGTTGTATAACAAATGTGTTCGAATAGTGCCATCTTTACGTATACTACGAACTTTATTATTATGTCGAATTCAGTGAAAAGATTCATTACACAAAAGAATAAAAAGCGGGTAAATAATTTTATTTAGTAGCATATGGGAATAAGGAAGAAGAGGGCGTGTGAGGAGAGTTGGTGAAGCAGGGAACGGTATTTTTTATGGTGACATAGAAGAAGACAAGGTACAAGGTAAAGGCCGAAATGAAAAGACTGGTTAAAGTCTTATTAACTTAACTCTTGATCCATTGGATAAAGTCAGAGTAAGTACTAATGGAATGGGGAATAAGAATGAACTACTTTTGATCTCAAGCATGGAATAACAAGCTTTAAAGAGAGCTTCGACAGGCAAAGACATCTAAGCCATTGTCTCTCTTAGCTTTCGTTTCAAGAAGGTAAGAGAACGGATAATCATAATATAAACGTTTTAACAGTTGTGGCGAATGAAAAGTACGAATCTTTTGTGTCCCGTTTACAGCAAGAATATATAGAAGATGGGGTGGATGCTCCACCATCTCCTAAAATACCAGAATCAAGTAAGGTAAAACGTAAAGACGCTATCTATAAATCAGAGGAGTTTGCTGAATTCTGGAGGAAAATTTTTTAGGATTGCCAAACATTGAATATGACTGGATTAGCGATACATATTGTTATGTCGTGAAATTTAAAGCGTCACTCTCGAACTTTGCTGATTGGACATTTGATATAGATAACAATGAATTAAATTTCTTGGATGCTACTGAAATAAATATAAGGAAAATAAAATGGCTATTGATAGACACTTTGCCCAGCAGTGGTAAGGTGTCTTTTTGTGTCAACATGCCGAACCATGCACTACTCCTGTTCTATCAGTTATATTTCAATCTACAAAATCTATAATAAAAGGTTAATACAAGTAAGGATTCTATTAAGAAACCTATTAAAATAGGATGGGTCTAATCAATTGATTAGACAGATTGAACAGGAGGAAAAATAAATATGAAAAAGAATGAAAATGATAGAGCGGTGAGTAATAATTTTGGGTCTACTCTTCGGTACTATCGTGAGAAAAAAGGCATGAGCCTACAAGAGCTTTTTGAGCGTACCGGAGTATCGAATAGTTACATCTCACGACTTGAGCGTGGAGATAGAAAAGCACCATCCATTCCAATCTCCTCTAAAATCGCAGATGCACTCGGAATTCCACTTTCACTGTTATTAGACATTTCAATTTCTGAAACTAAGACCAATGAAGCTCCATTAGTAGCAGAGCTAATTTTGTATAACGATTGCAAAATAGACTCAGAGCACCTAATGAGTAAAGACGAGAAGGAATCCTTTATTCAAATCATTGAATTTGTTCTTGAAATGAGACGGGATCAAGATGATAAAATTAAGCAGTTATTTGACCTGTCGGAGCTGATTGATGATTTTAAAGAGGTAAGTAAATAGACTTGGGAATTTGGGGGACTTGTTTCGAGTTCTCCTATTTTTAACAGGAAGGAATTGAGAAGAAATGAGTTTTAAAGGGAGCGAAAAAGAATATTTACTGAGTTTGTTTTTATCTAAAAACAAGGAAATTCTTGAGAAAGAGCTTAACCTTACTTTAGAAAATATTCAGTTAGAAAAACATTATCCAGGCATGAAAATTGATATGTACGCATGTGATTATAATTTAGGCACAGAGGTATTTGTTGAAAGTTTATTGCTTAAGAGTAATAAGGCACATCAAAACAAGGTCTTAAAACTGATTAATATGATGGATAAAGGTATTATTGTCTATTTAGCACTTGATTTTCAACCAAAACACTTAGAGGAACTGAATCAGGTTAGACAATCGTCTGGTAAAGCAATAAGTATTTACTTTTTAAAATTGAATTCAAATATTCTTGATAATCTTCAAAAGCTAAACCAAATGCACAAGCTGAAGATCTATGAGAATCTAAACTTGTTAAATACATTGAATCCTATTCAATACTTAGTAAAGGAGAGTATTGTTGAGCCGATTGTGGCTAAAAGGTTGGTAAGAGAAAATAAAAGTTATGATTTAAATTCAAGAAAAGGAGCTAACGAATATCTTTTAGATGCTCTAAGAAATCGTATTTCATACTTTCTCCCTCTCCATCGTGAAAAGGCTAATTTAGGAAACATTCGTATTATCAGTTTTGGAGCAGGTCGCAGTGATTGTAATTATTTCATCTCTTTGTGTGACAGAAGAAATTTGGCTTTTGTAGAATTGAGGTTTAGCGATAATAATAGCAAAATATACAATTCCATTAAAGAAAAAGAAATAAATGTCCAAGAGAGATTTGATGGAGCAGTTAATTTTAAGGATAATTGTATCTCAGTAAAGTTTAAGACCTTAAAAAATGTTGAGGACACAGTTGTTAAATTGGTAGATATATTCGAGAAAATGATTGTTGCTTTCTCAAATTACACTTATTATTTCTATGAGGATAATAAACAGATGTGGCATTACCATGCACAAGGGATATGAAAAAAATAAATTATAAGGCATTGGGAAATCCAATGCCTTTTTAGTTGTCCTTATACGTTTAATGAATTCTTTGCCAAATTCTCTGTTCTTAAATTTTGTTCGGTCTTTTGGTTCATACTCAATCTTGAATAAGAACTTGTCATTCTAAACATTCCATTCTTTGAACGATTGCAAGTTCTTGTGCAATTTTTAGCTTGTGATTTTGACATCTTGTTTATATTTTTTGATGCTCATAACAAAAAATTTCACCTTGGAATTTTTTGTTGGATAAACAATATGAGATCACTTTTTCGGAAACAGTTTTTTGAGATACTACGCACTTATTCTCGCTACTTGTTTTATCATTGTTGTTCTTTTTTGTTTGGATGCTATAAATGTGTTGTTTTCTAATTGATTCGTCTATAATATTGAACATAGAGAGAGAATTGAATATTGATTCAATATCATCTTTCCTTAAAAAGGGCTTTTTGGACTGTAATTTAAGTACAGCAACCTTTCTATTAATGAACTCAGTCAATTCCACATCATAAATGACTAATTGATTAGTATGTATCTTCCTCAATTCTTCTTCAATTTTAAAAGTACATCTCTTTGTAAAGGAAACCATTGAGATAAAGTATGGGTGATATTTCACGTCAATATGATTTTTAAGTGCTTGAATATGACCGTAATTCTGCATTAATGGTTCATCATTTTAAACTTACCATTAATCGACCAAGTTTTTCTATCTTTGCCTCCATAAATAGTTCCCTGATAATTCTTTGTCTCGATTACAAATAATCCATAAGGAGTAATAATAACATGGTCAATTTGGGAGTATCCCGTTGATGACTTTGGATTTCTAATTAGTAAATCACTTAGATACTTATTATACTCTATAGGCATTTGGGATAGTTGAATGTCGATTTTATACTCTCCGAGCTCGCCTTTTCTGACTGCAATCCGTTCATTTATTATCTTTGTTTTATCGATGTCTGTCTTTTTTACAATGCCTGGAGTTTGTTTCATATCATTATTAGAGTTGTTGTTCTTTTTCTTGAATAAAAAATTTAGAAACATAATTTGCCTCATTCCTACAGGAAATAAACTTTATATTTATATCGACATACATTGAGCCAACTTGAATGAGCTTATGAGAATACAATGTAAGTCAGATTAAGAATGAATTTGAGACAATATCACATTTAGTTGAAGATAGTGAGGATGTAGGGGATTCAGTGGTTGGACTTATAAGCTGGTTTGATTGTAGACCATTGAATAGTGTAGAAGAAAAAAATCTGGACATATGTGGTTGAGCTGTCTTTGAGTCTAGATTTTGTACTTATCTTACAATGAAGAAAATACATCTAAAAAATTTTAACGAAGAACTACAAATTGCAAATGCAACGTATAATATAACTCGACAATTTATGATTGGAAATAGAAATTAATATAATGGAATTTCGAAAAGATGTCACGTTTAAAAGAGGTGAAACGAATATTATGGAAACTCCAAGAAGAAAAAGAAGAATCAAGTTAGCTACTGTTGAAATAAGTCCACAAAGTGAAGAAGCAAACAGAGCGTTAAAAGAAGCGCTTGAACAAGTTGTTGAGTATACTTCAAGAAAACGATGGTTTATATCTCAATATAAAATGGAACAATTAAACGCACTTGAAAAGGTAGCATTAAAATCCATCTCACGACTAAAATAGGATACAATATATGAAATTTGGAGGATTTATTAAATTCTCTTGCTTCTTTGTTTTAATGTCCTTGTATTAAATTTTTGTTGCTTGTTTTAATTCAACTTGTCTTTAAAAGTGGAATAAATTGTATTGAAAGGATATAATAATAAAGAGTAATATCCTATAAAGCACCTTTTCTACACAAGTACTTTGTAAACACATCTTGATTTGGTCGTTGAGGTGTTAATACATTTAATCAATTTGATTACATTTTTTACGAGAGCCATCCTCTTACTTCGACGTGGAGAGGAGCCCATCTTACTTATTAGTAGGGTGGGTTATTTTTTGTTTAATTTTACTTCAAAAATGGTGTTAGTAGTTAACCAAAACTACCGGTAAATCAGTGTTTTTATTATTGGTGTTTCCGATGCTGTTATGAGTTTAAATTAATCGTTCTATAATATGATTAAAGTAAACTCAAAACGAAGACTTATGTAAAATGCTGATAAACATCAGCATTTTTTTCTTTTAAAACAAGTTATTTATGGTGTTTTTCATTTCTTCAATCGTCTGTACCTGGTGATTGACTGTGTCAGAATCTTTATTATTAATGATAGATCCATTCTGTTGTAACAATTGTAGAATCTTTTCTACAATTGTTTCTTCAGCGATGAAAGAAGTATCGTGATTCACATCTTCCCGAATAAGGCTACGTATATATTCACTTAAATTACAAGTTTCTTTTTTGTTTTGAATAAATTCCCACAAGTCATTATCATGTGGAAGGAAGCTGATAGTGATTTTGTTACGTTCAATCATGTAGTGTATTTTACCTTAATAATCTCTAAGAAACTTTTCACGTTTGCGAATTGTGGGTTAATCACTAATGTAGCGTGAGGAAAACTACGCTTGATTTCATTCTGCAACAGTAAAGAACCTCCACCTGTAAAATAAATCTTGTCTTGATTAAATGTATAGCTGTGTTGTTTTGCGTAGTTTAAAATTTGCTCAAGGTGATTTTCTTTTGTTTTCTCGATTAATATTCTACTATTTTCATCAATTTTACCCATATGAGTGAAGAAGCCCTTTTGGATAATCCGTTCTAAATCATTGGCCGATACATTTTGATTATATTTTTGTAAAAGTTCTTGTTCGAGCTTGGCTTTTAACGCATTCATTCCAAGATGGGATACTGTCATGCTGTTGAAGTCAGGTTGAATACCGTTGAATGTGCAGTAGGTTGTATTTAGCCCTCCAATGTCCACGACTGCCGAGGTGTATTTTAAATGTTCCTCAGTATTTGCATAAACCGTCCCCATACCCTCAAAACAAATCGTTACATCATTTAAGCTAAAAACATGCGAGTTTTCATTAATGCGAAAGTATATAGTCTTATTTTCGTTTTCAATGAATTCCTTAAAAGAATCCTTCAGTGTTCTGGTTTTGTATACGTTGATAGGTACATTAACCGCAACGTGCAAATGAACATTATGAAAATATGCATTCGTTTTTTTCATAAGCTCGACAATTGTTGTGTAAATCGCCATTTTATGAATCAATGTTTCTTTGCTCAGATTGAAATCACTTTGGTTTTCAGAAACCATATCTCCTAACAAATATTGTTTTCCCTCAAATTCAGCTTTGAATGAATTTGGCTGAATTTCCACCCCCATATCACTTACTTCTTGCATTTTTGTCCGGAACATCATTATATGGGTTTTTCCTTTATACTTCATGATAGCTTTCGTAGCATATTTACCAGAGTCTACTGCAATAAAAACATGTTCTTTCAAATTAAATCACTCCTTTCAAAATTTATTTTCTCTTCTTTGTATTCTATACAGATTAGCAATTGGATATAAGAAAATTTCATAATAACTGGTCGTAGTCTGTTCAAGCTTTTATTAATTTTTCATAAATTGAGAAGAAAATGCCTTCCTGAAAGTTGATTAATACAAAAGGTATCACTTGTATCAGTGCCTTTTTTTTAGTGTTCGACAAAGGTAGAACCAAAAATCTATTTCAAGAAGTAGAAAGATAGATTAGAATGTGAATATCAACTAGAAAGGAGGCTTTTAATGTATAAAAATATTCCAATAGAAATGAAAACTAAGAAACAATGGGTTTGCTATAAAGCAAAGCCAAGAGGTGGTGACAAGATAACGAAAATCCCTGTTAACCCAACTACCGGGAAACCGATTGATTCAAACAAGGATGAGAACTGGCTTGATTTTGAGGAAGCCATTCAATATATAGATACTAACTTGGTATCAGGTATTGGTTTTGTCTTTACAATCGAAGACGACTTTGTAGGAATTGATATAGATGCATGTATCAATGAAGATGGGAAGTTTAACAAAGTGGCAGAGGAAATACTAAGTTATTTCGAGGGAAGAGGCTATGCAGAATTTTCACCAAGCGGTAAAGGAATTCACATTATTACTAAAGGTACAAAGGAATCTGCCCGATCAAAAAACAGTGAATATAACTTGGAGATTTATCAAGACAAAAGGTACTTTACGGTAACAGGAAACATGATTAAGGGGTATGAAAAAATCGAATATTCTACTGAAGTAATTAACCATATTTGCACTAAATTTTTTGAGAAGGAGGAGAATCAGAAACAAATGAACTTATTAATAGAAGAGAAGGGGTATGAGAGTCAAGATTTATTAGAGATCATGTTTTCACATAAAAACGGAGACCGACTAAGACAATTATATCAAGGAAGCTGGCAAAACTATTATACATCGCAAAGCGAAGCAGATTTAGCCTTTTGTAACGCATTAGCATTTTACACACAAAAAGATGCTAATAAAATGGATTCCCTATTCAGAATGTCATCACTTTATCGTAAAAAATGGGACGTGATTCATTATACAGATGGTCGTACCTATGGAAACCAAGTAATTGCTGATGCAATTAGCAGTACGAATATCATATTTCAATCTTCAAAGAGGATTAATCAAAAAGGTAGTAAATATAAGGTGAATGTAGAAAGTAAATCAAAACTAACTGATTTGCCTGAATGGTATATAAAAGGAACACATTCGTTGAATTTTATGCCGGGGATATTAGCAAAACATCTTCAAAAAAATGAAAATCTAATTTATTCAAGTGAACGGTTTTTTCAATACCATAATGGTGTTTATCAGGACTTAACGATTCAAAAAATGAAAAAAAGAATACAGGAACATTTACTGGAAGAGCATAGTAAAGCCCATCACATTCAAGACACACTTGAACAATTAAAAAACCGAGTGGTAATAGAGGAAGATCTATTCGATTCACCTGTCTTGAAAAATAAAGTAAATTTTAAAAATGGAATATATAACCTTCAGAGTAAGAAGCTCGAAACACATTCTCCAGAAATAGTAACCACAATTCAAGTGAATGCAAATTACGATGAGTCAGCCACTTGCCCACACTTTTTTCAATTCATAAGCGACTCTCTTTCCCCAAAAGATATCCTTATTGCACAAGAGTTGATTGGTTATCTCTTAGTTCCTGAAACAATTGCAGAAAAGGCATTTATTCTTTATGGGCCAGGACGTTCAGGCAAATCAACTTTTTTGAAATTAATTGAATATATTTTGGGAAAGAAGCATATTAGCAACGTGCCATTACAAGATTTATCCCAGAAATTCAGGACAGGATTATTATTCGGAAAACTTGCTAATATATATGCTGATTTACCAAATAAGGCTCTGCAAGACACTGGTATCTTCAAGACACTGGTTAGTGGTGATACAATCGTTGCAGAGGAAAAGTTTCAAGCACCGTTTTCTTTTAGAAACAAATCAAGACTTCTGTTTTCTTGTAATGAGCTTCCTGCCAATTACGTGGATAGAACAGATGGATTTTTTAGACGTCTAATTATATTGCCTTTTTTAAAACAAGTTGATGAAACAAAAATAGATACTAAATTGCTTAATAAGTTAGAAGATGAAGTGGATGGAATTATTCAGTGGGCAATAATAGGGTTAGAACGGTTAATGAACAATAATTTTCAGTTCAGTAAAAGTGAAACTACAGAAGGGCTACTGTTCGAATACAAAAAGCAAAGCAATAATGTAATCTGGTATGTTTCTGAATACTGCGAGCTTGAAGTAGATGCAACGGAATATAGTCAAAACCTTTACCAACATTACAAAAAAACATGTCAGGAAAATAATATGCAATCAATATCTCAAGCGAAATTCAATAAGTCTCTAGTTATGGAATATGGTCGTAGTGTCATAAAAAATGAAGATAGTAGTAAAAGAATTATTTTTAAAGGAATTAGGATTAATAAAAAGTTATGAAGTCATTATTTAGAGAAGAGGACAACTACAAGGGGAGGGGACAGGCAAAAGAGAGACTCTTTTCAACTAATAAAAAAATTTAAAAAGTAAAAGAATATCTAAATTTTATAGAAGATGCAAAAGAACCCCGCAAGTGCCTGTATATCCCTCCCCTTGTAGATGTATAGTTTATCATCCAATGTTAAAATTCAAAAATTGAAGTAGTAAGAAACAAAAAAAAATTTCGAAGGAGGAAAATTATTATGTTATCAAGCGGTTCAATTATTTGTGAGGAAAGTCCAAGTGAGGTATTAGAGCTAAGTGCCATAAAGTCAATTCTAAATGCGTATTCTGGTAGCGAAATATTCGATATTGCTTGGGAGGCTTCTATAAATCCTTGGGTTGAAAATACGTATGCCATGTTAAATTTGCATTCGGGTAAATTAGTAGGACACGAAGAATTTACTATGAAATTAAATACATCATATTTAATATTACGCAAAATCAGGCTACAGTCTTTAAACCCTGGGGATATATTAAATGAAAAAGAGTTGATGGAATTTCATAGATTCGGAAAACCTCTTCAAGTTTATTGCGAAAACAGTAATCTTAACTTAAAACAACGTGTAATAGAATATGAAAGTAACATCTGGGCGCAATGTAGTTGGTATTGGGAAGCAATTATTACAGAAAGTCTTGATAACTTCTATGATAATAGTATGAATCAGGCAGTTGGAGATTGACAATAAAAAGATCCAAACTCTGGTTAGACATAAATCAAACAATTGGATTGTGCAATCTGCAGTGAGAACCACAGTTCGTGTTTAACGAAATAGAACATTCTTATTTGGAGTTTTATTTTATCAAGAGCACATATTAAAAAACCAAAATAGAAAAAGATTATTTATCAAAAAAATATTGTTAGGAGGAAAAAGAATGACAAATTGGTGTAGAGGTATTATTGAAATTAAAGGCAAGGGCGAAGACATTAAAAGATTTCTCATTAATAAATTAGGGGGAGATGCGAAAGAAATTATTGATAAAGGGAACAAGTTAATTCTACATGCTGATAGAGTTCTATGGATTGAAGGGACTGAAAGAAACTGTATTGAAGGACTATTAGAATTTGAATATAATTCTCAGGATAATGAAAGTTACTTTAAAGACGATGGCTTTCACGCCGCACGTTATATTGACTCAAAACCCTATGTGATATTTTCAAAAGATTTCAACTTAGATTTTTATATAAGTGGTGTCGAAGTTTATGGTTGTTTTGAACAAGAAATCATAATTAAACGAGGAATAATAGTGAAAGAGATTGCCAAAAAATTTGAGTTTGAAAGATAACAAAGAATCGAGGGCAATTATTGTTGATAAGTAGAATGACTATCTTTGACAGTATGTCGGAAAACGATGTAGGAAATAACAGAGTATTGAATATGTTAGATACAATTTGTTATGCAAGTGTATTAGATATAAGCCTTGAAGATTTGTTAAAGGTAAAGAATATTGATGATAAAGAAATTTTTAAACACTTTTATGTTGAGCGATGGAAAAGAGAAGATAGGGGTGCTATACATTGAGAGACCCTAAAGATTTAGCTGTTTCAAAACGTATTAGAGTTCTTGTTCAAAAAAGCTATCAACTTTCGTTAAAGTTTCCATCTAACGAAACTTTTGAATTGGGAGGACAGCTTAGACGAGCTTCCAGCTCCATTTTGCTTAATTTATAAGAAGACGTATATTAAACATCTCGACTCGACTATTTGTAGCGGAAATGAAGTAAGAGCTATTTTCGATCTAATTTTAGATCGAGAATATATTACCTCAGAACAGTATAGGGAGTTAAAAGAAGAGATGAAATAGATTCAATATATTCTTACCGCCATCATGAATGGACTGAAAAAAGATAATTTCAGGCTATTAGAAAATCGTAAGAAAATCAATTAAAAAAGTTATGTAGAGACTTTTTCCGCTTTTAATTGAATTAGTAATGAGCAACAATTAGACTTTCGTTCAATTGGAATTTTCCAACTCTATTCATAACTGATAATTATGTATACAAGTTATTTTGAGAGTTGTAATTTTGGAAATCAGTAGCTATAATATGGTTATTGTATTCAAATATCTATAATATTAAGCATCAATTTCAATAGGCAGAGGATCTTGTTAAAAAAAAACAAGGACCTTTGCCTATTGTCGTTGATGCTTTTAATTTTGCCTAAAAGCCAAGGATATCAGATACGATAAACACATTTTCTATAGAATTTCTGCAAATGGGAGTTTGTTATCTTGTGACAATCGATAAGGAAAATTAATTCATCTTGAGATTCGCTACAATTATACAAGGAAATATCCATTTGTTTATTTAGTCGATTATCAGGGGGGTATTGCTTAGAAATAAAAATATCTATGCTTGTGTTTTTGGTAGAAGGGAAGATAATCATGGAAGGATATTACTCATTCTTAAGATTTATCGAAAATAACGTAAGAGAATAGAGCAAAAAGTGGTCGATAGCAGGAGCATTTAATGTTTTATGAATGAAAAATTAGAATAAGGATTTTACGCTTTGATATTATTACTTATACAAAAAAATTCATAGAGTGCTTGAGTTACAATGCATCTTAAGTTAAGATGATGACAATTAAAGAATTACCATTATTAAATTTCAGGATCGACAATCTTTCGGTCTCTCCTGTACTTTATAAAAGGTTATTACAAAAGGAAAGTTAACTTTAATCCAAAATAAGAATAGATTAGCTTTTTAAGTAATTCTCAAAATGTTGTACTTTGCGTGGGGAGATGTGCCAAGTAAAGTTAAAGCAAAAGCCCACTTTAATGAAACAAGAGTGATATTCGATTTATTAAAGGAATATGAATTACTGGATAAAACATATGTTTTAAAATATAAGGAATATGAACAAGTTCTAACCCAAAAAGGATACCTCGACATCCAAGTAGAAATTCACCAGTGACTTACACTTATGTATACCATAGAAAATGGATGTATTTTCTTTATCAGACTTAACAAATATATAATGAAGAAACAAGGGGGTTCTAAAATAATGGGAATAAAATTATGGGCTAAAATAAAATTACCTTATATTTTGAGATTAGAAAATGAAGAGAAATATGAAATCGAATTACCGTCAGATGAAGAGTTTTCTCTTTTTAGAGTATCTTTTTTTCCTAATTCTGATAATCCGGATAATAGTAATTATTTATCAGAGTATCGAGAGAAATCTTGTAACTATATAGAGATTGAATCCATTGTTAAACGATTTAATTATTCAGACTATCCAGTTAGGAACAGTGTTATTTATAATTCGTATGAGGTTTCTGAAATAGATACTACAGAGATATTTAAATTAGTAAAAAACAAATTAAATATCTTTCTAATTGAATTAAGTAAGATAACAAAAATGTTTTGGATTACTGATATTTCCTTAAATCCCATTAGTGGTGTAATAGGTAATCGAACTGATTATACTTTTGTAGAACCAGATACAGCTATTAGTGATAATATAAGAAGTTACTATACAATAAATGACAATTATATGGAAGAAGTTAAGAGGAAAGAAGTAAAGCCTATAAATATGGATATTTTATCTGTTTTTAGAAATGAGAATTCTCTAATTTTGAAACCTATTTGGCATAACTATTTGAATAAAGCAACTAAAGCGATGTACTCATCAGAAAACGAAGAATTTATAATCTATTGTGCAATTAGTGCGGAATCTTTTATTAAACAACTTATTAAAGTTAATTCAAATCTTAAAGAAAAAGATATAGTGCTTGAAAAATTAACTGAAGTGGGAAAAAATCAGATGGTAAATACATACTTTAAGATTATTTTAAAGTATTTGTTTGGAGCTAATCTTATTGATAAAGAGGAAGTATTACATAAAAATTTGCTTGATATATTTACACTTAGAAACGAGATAATGCACAAAGGATATTTGGACAAATCTTCATTTGAAAAGGTTGGAATCAATGAATTGAATTTTGAGCAAGCAAATCTATATTTGTCAAGGTTACATAGGGCTATAGAAATATGTTTAAATTTATTTGCAAAAAATCCAATCAAATAAAAAATCCCTTGGTTATTTAATATTTACCAAAGGATTTTTTATATATGCAGATATTGATTTCACCTTTGTATTAAATTTGTAACTGGAGATTAATTGCTGTTACTTATTAAACAACTCTTCGATGAAAGTGAAGAGTTGTCTCCAATTAAGAAGCATAATAATACTGGCAATTAATGAGCAAATAATTGCTGATAACCAAGGATGCTTTCCAAACCATGACCTTTTTTCTGCTTTGCTATCCAAAGTGCTCTTTATATCTATACTTCCATTATCAACAGGTGCATTGTTCTCGATGATTTTTACACTCGCATTATCCCCAATAGCATTTTTATCTCCAATTTTAGTACCACGTTCTATTTTTACAGGCAAATTACTTCTCCCTTACAAAAGCGTTATCTCCAATTGCATTATCGTTTCCAATGCTTGTATTTTCTCCAATTGATATACTATTATCTATACCTCTAACAATATTTTGAATTTGAGGTACTTTCTCAGCTAATTCGCCAAAGGGAAGTTGAGCATTAATTGACTTAATCAAAGGTCTTAACTTTTCAAGCTTCTTTTTTAATAATAGACCGTTATGAAGTTTGGGAGAGTAATCTAAATAAATTTTGATATGGAATGGATGCGTTCTTGGGATTCCATGGAATGCTAATGGTTGTATAAATTCTCTATTGTGGAGAACTGTTCTTTGAGCTAATTCTTGAGGATAGCTCCAATATTCTTCGCACAATTGTTTTAGTTCTAAGTATAGCTGTTCCATACCTTCAAAACGGAATATTATAGTATTTTCAGAATTAACATCATCGAATAACGATTTGATTTTTTTATAAAAGTATTCTAACAATCGCATCCTTTATAAATAATTTTTAGATAGAATTATATACATATATAACTGTTTAAACAAAATTTGTTAACTAAAACGCATCTTAAGAATTATCATCGATAATTTAGTATTATTCTTTCTGCAATAAGTCTTATTAACTTTATATAGTCTTGAATACTATTTCCGTCTGCTATTTTAGAGATAGGATAATTTCTATTTGAGTGAGTGCAATCGCATCTATACCTATATATAACTTTTAGGATTTTTTGTAAGTCTTTAAATTCGAAATCATCTTTAATAATTTTCATTTTTTTACATAATTCTATAATTTCCTTATTAGCTTCAAGGAAAATATCATCAGATGCATTATTCTTAAAATACTTATCCATTACTAACTTTAATTTATCTTCATCTTTTTTAGAGTTATTTTGCCATTTGATTTTATCAATGATTTTTTGAATATCTGACTTATCATTAGTATTAAACCAAGCAGAATTAATTAACTGTTGAATGTCTCCAATAGTATTGGCCATTAATACTTCATCGTAAATACACTCTACCACTTGATAATAAGCAAGATATTTAAACGGACTATCCTCCATTAAAGATGCTTGATAATAGTATTGAACTAAATCTGCATCATACTCATGGTTATAATACAAATCACTTTCTTTAACCATTTCTAATTTTTCATACAAAGTAGATACAATATCTTCAGCATTAATTTCATAAATATTTTTCTCAACAATGTTTAAATTAATATTATATTTCATTGAAAGTTTAAATAAAAAATTCTTAGTAATTTTAAGAGCTATCTCCGTAAACTTAGAGTCGGTATAAGGTATGCCCAATATTGAGTTTATATTAAAAACTTTTAAAGAAAAGTTTTCATGATGTTGATACTCTTCCTCATCACCGTATTCTTGTTCTTTCATAATTAAATTGAATAATGGTAATGATATCTTAGTAATTTCATAATATATTCTGTCTTTATAAACTTCGGAGCAGTATACTTCTGGTAACTTCATATATCCAAATAAGGACTTTAATTCTGGAAAATCAATTACATATTCTATATAGTCATCACCATATAAACAGCGATTTTCATTATATTTAAAATTAAAGAAGGCATTAATATCATGAATAAAGGTATGTAAATCTTCGTAATCAAAATTTACATTACATTTCCAATCATCATTTCCTACAACAATTTGTTGAGATTGATGGATTCCATTAATATAGAGATTCGAATTTGCACGTGAAAGACTATCTAAAATATCGATGATTTTTGATATTTTATCGTATTCATCTATTGATGGTTCAGTTTCGCTTAAATAGACTACAAATTGCATATCGTATTTCTTATTTAATAAATATATTTCCTCATCTACTATCGATACTATCTTGAATTTGTTTTCTAATGCAACTTTTGAAATGAATGATAGAACGTTTAATATTAAGCCTTCAGACAATGACTTAGTACTATACTGAAACTTATCTGATTTAGATTGAATTATTAACACTTTGTCTTCATCAATAGATAGTTCTAAATTATCATGTTTAAATTCTTTTATTAATTCTGTTAGAGTCATTTAATCAGCTCCTTTTAAAATTCAGTAATGGGTATCTATAAATCACTTAAATCGGTTAATATAATTCAAATTAGAATAGTTTAAATTAAATATAAAATAAGGTAAAATGTACCACATAGATATTGTAGCATTTATTAAGTAATACATGATAAATAGACATTGTAAAATAAACTATTTATTAAAATATCGAAAGTGATCTTACTACATTTATTAATTAAAAGAGGAGTGAATTAACTATGATTGGAATTTTTGATGTTTTAGATGACTGGGGATTATCAAATGATAATTTAAATTTAAATTTAAATTAATATAATATGAAGGATTTTAGAAGCATTACAGAATAATTATGGATGTACTTTTTACTTCTATTATAAGGAAAGCCAACGATGGTACAAGATAACTTATTATGATGAGAAGGCTCTACATTTTAATATTGTAGGAAAAGTTAGAGAATGTTGCAACTTCAGCTTTGTTACTAATCCTTAACGATGTAATTTTGCACTTTCTTTACGTAACCCTATTGGTAGCCTCATTGGCAACGAGTGGTTAGTCTTGAGGTAATCGCTGATAAAAAACATGGCAGAAGTGGTACATTCTTATGGCCGTAATCAAATTAGTGAGCGTTTAGGTTTGTCAGATACAATCTCGGTAATGGCAACCTCAACTTTTCTTTTGTATCTTCCTTCTCATCTTTATCCCAAACTACTGTTTCTAACTACTTGTAAAATGTTTCAGCTAAACGATATGACTTATCAACAAACGGACATAACTTTTTTGTGACCAAGATATTGACTTAGATCCATTTTTGTTGAATGCATAATAAAACTCTTGTCTCCGTAAGTAATTTATTCACTCCATAGTCAAAACCATGGTCAAACATTTTTAGATTACATCAAAAACCTTGTAAACACTGGTATTACAGCGTTATATTAATCAGTTGGTTCGACTCCCGCCGTCTCCATATAGCAACTTCATTGAGTTTCAGTGAACGTCAATGTGACGTAAAGCATAAAATTTCCTTTTGGAAACTTTATGCTTGATTTTTATTTGATAAAGCAGTGACTTTAAGTATATCTTTGCCATATTGCCAAGAATTTAACGAAAGAAGGATTAACGCAAAACAAAACGTCAGGTTAGCGGATTTTTAATTGGATATTTATGTTACTTCACTATAAAGAATTTGGTTTTTAGCTGTTCAATTTCTTGAATGGTTAATGCCTTTACTTTAAAGAATAACAAAGAAGCTAAGAGAGTGTTCTCTTAGCTTCTTTGTATTGAACGATTATCTTCTAGGAAAACTAACACACCAGAAGGGCTGAAAGCCTCAGTTCGACAGCCCCATTACTAACTACAACAATTACTTTCCGTCAGTGATCTGATTAATTCCACGTTCTAGCAATCCTGCAAAACCTGAAAGGATTCGGTTAGCTGCAGGTGCGTTATCTGCAGGATTAGGCAATGCATTCATACATGCTCGCATTGCAGAAACTTGATCTAGATTTTTTGCTTCACCTGCCAAAACCACTCGTTTATCTACTGCTGCTAGAAAAGTAGTATCACCTAGCCATGCTAAATTATAAAGATAAGCAGTTGGTTGTTTATGGTTCAGCAGTCCTGTTGCATGTCCAATAGTATCTTTACTTGTAACTAGACTCGCTGGCTCTTTCATCATTTGCTCCACAACTGCGTTAATACTAGTTACAGTAGGCTGTGTTCCATTAAAATCAAATGGCTCGTGAATTTCATAGGCTTGGCGCGACAGTAATACTGATGTATAGAATGCGGCTATTTGTTTGGCCTGTGTTAAATATTGCCCACCATTAGAAGGGATTCTTAAATCTCCAGTACCCGTGTGACCATGTGCGGCCAGTGATAATCCCATACCAGTGTAGGCATTATATCCAGAGGAACCGAATGGCTTTCTATTAGTACTTCTACCACCGATAGGAACAAAGGTACGAGAATTATTTGTTGTCCCATATCTTCCTACGACTGTATTAGAAAATGTCACAATTGCACTCCGGTGTGCTGTTGACTTATTGACTAGGTCTGAGTAAACACTTAAGGCACCTGCAACTAATGCAGCAATATTTAGTGAAAACTTAGGCACAGGATTTAAACCTTTATATTTATATGGCGTTGTGTCCGTATTAACTTCATTGAGACAGAACTGATATAAATGCTGACCAAGCTTATCAAAAAGGTTCTTTGCGATTGTGTCCACGATGCCTTTTGTATTAGCATTAAGTCCATTATAAGTTGAACCCTTTTTAATCAATGCTAATCCTAACAAAATCATACCATGACCTGGATCGTCCAATACTGCACTATAAGTTAGTTTATCTACATTGAACTGCCCACTATTGTTAAAATTGTTCATAAGTAAAGTAATTTCACTAGCGATCCTGGATTTTCGGTTAGTATCAGCAGTTCGAGGATACAAAGCTGCTAAAAATTGAAGTTGCATTCCCATTCGTTGTTTAGTAGTTGAATTAGCCAGGTTCCGATGCCCGGTAATTTGGTCCAATAGCTTGTTGTACCTATTTCCATATTCAAAATAAGTTTCAAATGCGTTTTCTGCTTCAGTTAAAGTAGATAGTAATGCCATTTTAAATACCTCCATATTCTTATATTTTTTGGTCTTCACTAAATAAAGGGAAACTTAAAGTTAAATTAACAACTCTCATTCAATAAATTTTGTTTTTTAATTAGTTGTCAGTAATTTAGCTTATGCATCAATGACAAAACTGTTGAGATTTATCGAAAGTAAAGATAAAATTATGGAGTGGCGGCAATGACTTGGGGAGTAATAAGTTTTGGTAAATATCATATTGGTATCCCACAGTGTTTAAGATGAGTTACTTGAATGATGTGTAGTCATCGGCCGACAAAGAACAAAATTCTCTAAAATAAGACAGACTAAAATTGGTAAAAGGTTGTTAAAAGTTGCACTTTTAACCCTTTATATATAGAAGGGCCATTTTTTTTTATCTAAAAATAGAACATATGATCTATTTTGGAAAGGGTGAAGGTAATGAAAAGAATAGATTATGAAGAAATTATCGATATTTTAACTCCTAAAATAAAGAGAGCTTTAAAGGAAACAACGTTCCAGGAACAAGAAGAGCTTGAACAAGAATTAAAAATTAAAATACTCAAGCAAATAGATAATTTAAAGGTTGATTTGATTCCAAACTTCTTTGATCTTTTAAGTAAAGAATAAGTTTATAGGAGGACGCAACAGGATAAAGTGTCTTTCCATTTTTTAAAGGGATTAATGTATATAAGAATTTATTCTTTACCTTTTAATAAAATTATCTTAATGGTTGGGTGGTATCGGAGAATGATTATTGAAAGAGGTCAGATTAAAAATCCTATACTCATTGGTTTTTTAAACCAAGAAGATAATGCAAAAGTATATGATCTTTATTGCCAAGAACCTTCGAATGAAAAAAGAGAACTACTGAATCGAAGGTTTGTAGAATTTTATTATAAGATTAAACTCATTACCTATTTTTCTAAAGTTATAGGTTTTGAAGCTAAAAGATATGACAAGAAAGATAGGGAATATAAAGAAAGAAATCAATTAGTTTTAGACAAAAAAGATGAGGATAACGAAGATTCAATAATGAATTTATTTGAATCAAAAGCAGATGTGTATTTTTTGAATAATACTAAATTAGAAGATTACATTGAAGACCCTATAGTATATAAAATTGTTTCTAAACTTACCAAAAGGCAGAAACAAATTCTCTATTTATCTTATATTAATAACATGAAAGATATTGAAATAGCAAAGTTGCTTAGAGTATCTCAACAGGCAATTACCAAAACTAAAAATCAAGCTCTAAAGAAAGTAAGGAGGGAAATAAAAAATGGATAATGTAGAATTTGTTCAAATGATAGGAGATGTCGGCTTTCCAATGTAAATAACCCTATATTTATTAATCATTTCTGAAAAAAAAGATGGATTATTTATAAATGGTAATTCAAGAGTTAACAAAAGAGCATACGTATAGAGCTTACGTAAACTACAACCTAGTTAGAAGAAAGGAAAAATAGAAGAATATTTTGTGGTAATTGCGTAATGTTAATCTTTAAAAATGTTATAGCTTTAAAAATTACTTAAAGCTATATGGCTCTATGAGTGGAAACTTTATGATTTATTTGAAGGAAATTTTATGGTTTATGTCATATGTCAAAACCCTTGACTAATAAGGGGTTTGGCATTTTTTATTTATCAAACAATTTCAATGAATATCAAATAATTACACTTGCCACTTGATAAAGCCTTATTAATGCGAAGTTCATTTGTAGTAAAGTTTAAATCAATCCACGTTAAAGCGAGTGCCTCACCTTTATGCATACCGCTAAACGCTAATAAAAGTAATAACGAATAGGCCTTGCAGTTAATTTCCTGTTCTAAGCATGATAGGAAGTGAATAAGTTGCTCACGTGTATAGAAATATTCAGCTTCTTCTCCATCATCCTCTAAAATCCGCTTATTAGTTGTATATATAGGTGCTTCAATATGTTGTTTATTAAGGTGTAACAACACGTAAAATTAAGTCAGGTAAAGAAGCTGAAGTTTTTATATGGTGCTGGTACAATACTCCTTCACCTCTGTGTATAAAGTATCACAAAAGAAATGCAAGTACTGGTATAATTGAGGTGTATAGTTTTAGTTTAGTTGTTTGGATGGTCACAATATGTCCAATTACATTAGTAAGATAGATTTAACGAGGTGATGCAATGAGAGGAGATAAGGAGCCGCAAATTCATCGTATTTTGTCTATGTATGAGCGTCTTACGAACGGTGAAACACTTATTAAAAAGGAAGAAGCAACTCGTTTTCAAATAAGTGAAAAGTCGATTCAGCGAGATATTGACAGTATCCGTGACTTTCTAGAATTAGAAAAAAGTAACGAATATGTTTATTACGATCGCTGGAAAAAAGCCTATGTGTTTGAAACAAAGACACCGGGCTGGCTTAGAAATGAAGAGATTTTCGCTATTCTAAAAGTTTTAATTGAATCTCGTGCATTTCCTAAAAAGGAGATGGACAGCTTAATCGATAAGCTTACGCAACTTGCTAAAAAAGGTGACCAAACAGTGATTCAGAAAATGATGGCGAATGAAAAGCATTTATATGTCGAGCTGTTTCATAAAAAGGAATTACTTGATAAGTTGTGGCAACTGTCGTTAGCCATTCAGGCGAAAAAAGCCATAGTAATACACTATAAACGTGAATTTGATGAACAAGCAAGTGAGCGAAAAGTAAAGCCAGTTGGCATCATTTTCTCTGAATACTATTTTTACTTGATTGCTTATCCGGTCGTGAAAGATTTCGACTATCCAACTATTTATCGGGTTGACCGAATTGAACGATTTGAGCAAACATTGATACCTTTCAAAGTGCCATACCATGAACGTTTCCAAGAAGGCGAATTTCGCAAACGCGTACAGTTCATGTATTCAGGAGATCTTATCAATTTTAAGTTCAAGTTTACTGGACCTTCTCCACAAGCAGTCCTTGACCGATTACCAACAGCGAGAGTTGTAGAAAAGCTGGACGATGGCTTGGTTTTTGAAGCTGAGGTTTTTGGTAAGGGGATTAAGATGTGGTTGCTGAGTCAAGGGGAGTTTGTGGAAGTGTTGGGACCGGAAAGTTTTCGAAATGAATTGGCAATCATACATAAGAAAATCAATCAGAAGTACACAAAGTAATCTTTCTATGGCTATAAACTGTCATATAAGTATAAGTTACTTCAATTAAGCAGTATTTACTGATCAAATTGAGGATTGAAATATAAATTCCTAGAAAGTAGGTATAGTGAACAATGAGTATTTGGTATAAGTTGGGTTCTATTAAAGACGAAGTAGCATGGAAGGCTAGCAGAGCAGGAAATGCAGTGAAAGACAAAGTAGAAGAAGGTTTTACGAAAACGTATGACAAAGTGGATCATATAAAAGAAAATGTATTATTTGAAGCTAGATGGAAAATGAGAGATACGAAAGATTTCATTTCGGACTTACGACATAATCCTACAGGTACAATTAGCGATTTAAAATATCGAGTGAGCGATATGCCTGCTGATAAGCTAGTAGGTCTTCTATTCCCAGGTAGTAAGGCGAGGTTGTCAGCGCAACGTTTAAAAGATCTAGATGCAAATTTAACAGCTAAAGCAAACGAGTTAAATAGCTTGTTAGATGACAAAGAAGTGTTAGAGCGTAAAGTAGCTATTGAATTAGAGAACGGCGGAATGGTGCGTCAAAATATCCGTAATAGCTTAGCGGTTTTTGCATCTGAGTTTGAGAAATTACATAACAAGCCAGAGTATAAGCTAAAAAGTATTGAAACAAAGTTAAATGTAAAATTGGCGATTGATCATGGTCAAGGGATTGAGTTTTCTAAATTAGATTCGACACTTCTTAAAATTTACGAAAATGATTTTAGCGTGTTATCGCTGTTTAAAGAAAGTCCGATTACAGCAACGATTCTAAAGCTACGTGAAAAATCGTTAACAGAAGAAATCAACCAATGTATGAGCGAAGTTGTGAGCTGTATCCGCAACATACAAAAAATTAATCATGATTTAAAAAAGCTGTACGAGTTAACGCATTCATTAAATAGTGAGCTTATGAAAACGAAAGTACTTTTAGATTCAGAAATTGAAGCGTTTATGGATGTGATGAACGTTTATGGAACAGATTATGAGTTATACGATGAGCGCGCGGATTTAGTAATTGATAACGTGATAAAAATGGTTGCTTTAGCTGTGCGTCTGTTAAATACGCCAATTTATTCGAAAGAGCAGGGCAATGAGTTAAATACGGATATAGCTTTCCAAGTCATTACAGATTCGGAGCGTAGTTTAGTAGAAAGCTATGGTGCTGAGAGGCTTAATTCGTTACAGGAGCAATATGATGAGTATACAACGCTTCATTTTGAAGACCGTGCCTTAGTAAGCGTTCAAAAAATGCCAGATGGTCGTAGTGTAAGACGTGCTTTTGAGGACGTATTAGTAGGTTATGCTAGTCATTATAGTAATGGCAATGCAACGAGCTATTCGTTAGCTTCTGAAAGACAAAGTTATGATCATGATTTTGCAGAATATAGACATGTGAGCTTAATTACAGATGCTTATGATTATTGTGTACCGTTCGATAAAGATTACTGGAAAGCAAGCATTAACCAAGTTGATGGTAAACACAATATCTATACAGATCATTCTGGCAGATATTCAATTGTAACAATCGGGAAAACGTTTGGCTTTGACCGTTTTGTAATCTACGATGCGAAAAACAATAAGTCAGCACAGTTTGACTTAAATTTAGGGGAATTCAATTATTTTGATCCGGCCTATCAATTAATTAGCGCAGCTCTTCACCCGGTAGGAGAAAATCGTGTTGAAGTCATTTTACTTGGCTGCTTATCAGGCAGCATGCAAAACGTTTACTATAACAGATATATTTATGAAAACGGTCGCTTAACAGAGGAAGGTGGACAGCTATGGGACAATACGTTAAAAGTTTTAAATGCATTAGAGGAGAATCAAACGATTGTTCATATTGAGCCAAGTGATGAGCTAGATGGCTTTGTTTATATGGCATCAGAGCGATCTTTTATTGACAACATATATACAAATCAACGCCAACAAACAATTGCATTATATCGCGTTCAAAATGGCGAAGCTGTATCTATACAGGCACCGGCAAAGATAATGTTAGATAAAAAGAACGTCAATGAATATATTCATAACTTTGCCTTCAATGCGAATAATTATGATTCAAACTTAATTCGTGATAATTATTTATATAAATATTTAGGTTTCGGCTTAGCCAACAAAGTAACGATTTTTGGTAAGCGTATGTTTGTGTTAGATTATTATTCTGAAACGGGTGACTACCGCTTACTATGTGATGATTACAGAAGTCATATAGGTGTAAGTTGTAAGCAACGAATTTTAGAATTTAACCTTGATACAGATGAAATGGTAGCAGAGATGGAAATCGGCATTGAAAATTCAAATGTCCACGAAATTTTATATCATAACAATCGTCTGTATGCAATCGACCTTACACAAGGGTTATTAGTATACACGGTATAAATCTCATAAAGGTGATGGGTTTCATTGTAATATCACCTTTAACGTTCTTTGTTAAATAATTAAAAGCAAATGGAAGTGTTACAGATGTTAGCAAATAATTTGAAACAAATGGATACAATTGCAGTCGATGAAAACCAACCACCGAGCCAATCCATTATGGAGCAGTTTGAACATCTTGTCGTATCATCGCTTTTTAAAGCGTTCGGATTAAACCCGGCGTTATTTAATGATCAAAATGGTGGTAACGTTGATACGCTAGTAACAGCTCGTAAATATGGTATTAAAGATGAGCAAGCACGCCAAGCTTACGACAAACGCTCTGCGTATAACAGTAATGATTATCATGGTGGTGGTAAAAGTGGGAGCTACGGTTCAAAAAACGCAACTTTGAGCAAAATGCGTGATGATGGGACATTAGTAGATGCTTATACTGGTGAGTCGCTAAACGGGAAATTCGATTTAGATCATGTTATATCAGCAAAAAAAATTCACGGCGACCCGGCTCGTTTACTTGCTGGTTTAGATGGTGTCGAGCTAGCGAACCAAGATACCAATTTGAACGCAACGAATTTTTCCATTAACCGTAGTAAAAATGCCGATACGATGGATGAAGTAGTTGCTAGGCTACAACAACGTCAAGCAGCGAATGAGCAAAAACTAAAAGAGTTAAAAAGCATCAAAAATCCAACACCAGAACAGCAAAAGCAAATTGAGAAGCATGAAAATCTGTTGAAAGCTGATTTTGAACTAATGAAAAAGGCTGATAAAAAAGCGCGAGCAGTTTATAATGCACAGCTTGGAAAAGCGTATTATGCAAGTGGCAAGTTTTTAAAGCCTGCTGGGAAAGATGCAGCAATAACAGGCTATAAAATGGGCTTACGCCAAGTGTTAGGGCTGCTTTTTACAGAGATTTGGATTTCTGTTCGTAAAGGCATCAAAAATTTAATTCAAAAAATGAAGCAAAACTTCCAAATCAAAGAGTTTTTCATAGCCATCGCTGATATTTTTAAATCAACGATTCAAAACATCATCATTAAGTATAAAAAGTTTATTGAGACGTTTAAGGAAGGATTGATTGCAGGGGTTTTATCTTCAATTACGACCACGATTGTTAATATTTTCATAGGAACAGCAAAGCGTGTCGTACAAGTGATTCGTGAATGTTGGGCGAGCATCGTTGAAATATCTAAAATTCTATTTTTTTGTGACGATCATACGACATTTTCTCAAAAGATGAAAGCTGTCGCAAAGATTCTTGTCGGTCTTGCAACTGTGTTACTTGGAACGCTGATTCATGAGGCGGTTTTAAAAATTCCAGGCCTCGGTCAATTTGACGATGTTAGTGATGCACTGGCCATCTTTTTAAGCGCTTTCCTTACAGGGATTATTAGTATTGGTCTGTTATATTTCATTGACCATGCCCAAGAAGTAAAACAATTTTTTACGTTCTCATATTGGTTAAGGGACAATATTAAAGAACAAACAGCGTACTACGAAAACGTAAATAAGCAACTTGCTCAAAAGGCGAGTGAGCTGGCACAAATTACGTACCAAGAAATTGAGGAGTTAATTGGTAAAGTACGTTCTTATAATGAAAAAATTGAAAATGCTTCTACAAAAGAGGAGTTAAATTGTATACTCACATCCATCGTAAAAGCGGAAAATATTAATATGAGTTATGAAACAAAAGAGCAACTTCGCAAGAAGATGCTCGATAAGACGACAAAGTTTGTGTTTGAATAGTCTTAACGTAGCTGTAAATATCGAATACATTGTCGACTTTGGGATTTAAATTTGAAAAAGTATTACATGATTATGAAAAAATAACGTTTGGACTCTATTGACCAGAGCTTTAACTTACTCAAATACTTCAATCAAAACAAAACCCTGTACCCCTACGAGCCACTCGCAAAAGCCGTAAAGTCGGTCGTGTGAAGAAATAGATGACGCTTAAAGAAGGAGACGCTATACAGGTGTTTTTTATAATAGGTTTATTAAATTCTGCATTTATGGATTATAAATTTGTGAAGTATATAGAAATAAAAAAAATATTAATTTTTACATAGAGGTGATTGTATGCTAAACGGTTCATTGAAAAAAGAAGCTGTTGAAAAATTAAAAAAAGAAGTATCAAATTATGAAAATGCACAAAAAAATGTACAAAAAGCTGCGGTGAATTTACATAATTCTCGTACATCGGCATTGGAAGTCATTCACAATGTAGAACGCTATATCAATTCAATTGCTAATACACCGAAGGAATTTGACAAGGAATTTGATGCAATTCGCATTAATACTGCAAGCTTTAAAGCATTAAGTGAAATTACGTATGATGAAAAATTAATGATTAAAATTGCTGGTGGAGGTTCGGTAGCCGGTGTAGCAGCTGGTGTAGCTACAGCAGCATTTGCACCAACAGCAGCCATGGCAATAGCTACAACTTTTGGAACAGCTTCAACTGGTGCTGCTATTTCAGGATTAACTGGAGCGGCGGCAACAAATGCGGCCTTGGCTTGGCTTGGTGGTGGTGCATTAGCTGCAGGTGGTGGCGGTATGGCTACGGGTAACGCATTATTAGCATTAGCAGGTCCAATTGGTTGGAGCATTGGTGCAGCAAGTCTACTAGCGGGTGGCGTATATGCAAGCAAAAAAAATAAAGAGGCTGCGATAAAAGCAGATAAAGAAAGATTAGAAATTGCAAAAGAACGTAGTAAAATTGATGCGATTCAATATGAAATTGTTGAATTAACTTCTACGACAAAAAAATTAATGAATGAATTATATAAAATGATCACGAATTTTACGAATGCATCACAAAACATTACTTCATTCGAACAATATTCGTCAGATCAAAGACAAGAGTTAATCGCAATAATTAATAACACTTCTTCATTGTCGAAATTATTTATGAAAGAAATAGGAAAATAATATGGCAGTTTGGAAAGATCAATTCGTTGCAGCTGGTGTCGATGGATTTAATGTTTGGAAGAGTCAATCGATTGCAAAACAGTTAGATTCAATAGTCAGCGATACATTAAAAGAAAAACAAATTCAAAATGAAAATTTTGAAAAAGCATTACAGCACGTAGCAAAAATGCGCCAATTTTTAAATTCACCAGAAAATATTTTAGGTTCTCAAAAAACAAAGCATGGTGAAATCGCTGAAAATTTTGAGGTGCATATCCGGAACGCTAAAGCAGCTTTAAACGGTCAAGCAAATGTTGCAATGTTCGAAGGTGTGGGAAGAACAGCGCCAGAAGATTTTATTTTGAACGGTGTAAAAGCGCAATCGAAATTCATTAACGGAGCGAATAATTCGTTGTCTAGTGTGTTAGAGCATTTTGATAAATACCAAGATAAGGCGATGGATTATATAATTCCTAAAGATCAATACAATATCATTCAAGCTTTGCGCAGTGGTCAAAACTCTACGGATTTAAGTGAAAAATCCATTAGATCGATTCTACAGAAAGTAGATGAGATAGAACAACAAACAGGACGTTCATTTGATGATGTTGTAAAACAGTCTATTTCGAAATACGGCGAAGTACAAACAGGAAAAGCACACGAAACACTCCAAAATAATCAAGAACAAATCGTCGAAGAAAATCAACAAAAAATAAATGAAATTGATAAAGATGCTGAGCAAAAAAAGGAAGTAGTACAAGCAAATGCTGGCCCGTCATTAAAAGAAGGAATGAAGGTTGCGGGTACTGCCGCAGCAATTAGTGCAGCTTTGAGCGCTTGTACAAACATTTATTCAAAAGTAAAATCTGGTACGAAGCTGTCCGATTTTACAGCTGATGACTGGAAAGAGGTCGGACTACAGTCAGGAAAAGCCGGTGCAAAAGCAAGTGTTACAGCTGGTTCAATTTATACTTTGACAAATTTAACGTCGTTGTCGGCTCCGTTTGCAGGGGCAGTGACGAGTGCGGCGATGGGAGTTACTTCGCTTTTAGTAGATCATCAAAAAGGTCAAATTGATTTAGATGAAGTTGTAACGCAAGGTCAAATTTTATGTTTAGAAGCAGGTGTTGCAGCAATTGGTGGTGCGATTGGTCAAACACTTATTCCAATACCGGTACTAGGAGCGATTATCGGTACGGTAACGACCAATTTCGTTTGGGGTATTGCAAAAGGGAAACTAGGTCAAAAAGAAGCTGCATTAAAGCGTCATATGGATGAGTATATGGCAGGATTATTAGCAAAAGTAGATAATGCGTATCATGAAATTATTCAAAAAATAGATGTGATGTATGCGCGGTTTAACACATTAATTGATGCAGCGTTTGACTTGAATACGAATAAAGCAACATTAGCTGCGGCTTCGATTCAATTAGCACGAGAAGTTGGTGTTGAAGAGCATAGAATTTTAAAAAATGAAGTTGATTTAGAGGCATTTTTCTTAAACTAAATTTAATATGGTATTAAGAAGGTAGTCTTTTGTATATTTTTTAAAAAATAGTGCTGAGTAAGTTAGCGCTCGCACAATTACAATTATAAATGAAAGTGCTGTTTGATTGAGCAGCTTTTTTTATGAGTAAGGACAAAAAGAAAATTAATTGGCTATCTGACACCAATACCGGGAAAGCAGTGTCTGCATTGACTGCCCCCCATTTTTCGAGAACGACATCCATGGTGCTTCTTCCCTTCGCAAATCACAGGAGTATCCCATAAATAATAGATGTCGTTCTGAAAAACTTAAGTAGATCCAATAGGGCAAATCAATACTTTTCTGATATACGTTGCGGTTTCCAGAACTGCTCTAGTAATATGACCAGAATGGTTCCAACAAGAAGGCCATTGCTGACAACATCCTGGATGACCGCTGGCAGTGTGCTGAAAAGACCGGTCGGCAGGAACATGATGCCAATGCTGATCAAAAGCGTAATGCCAAGGATGGACAGTCTGCGCTGATCGAGTATTTCTTTCGTAAGTGACGTTAGCGCAATCGCAATCATATTAATGAAAGAAGCCATCAAAGCTGCATTCGCGATCGGTCCTGGAAGAAGCGACAGTACATGGACGATGGACGGAATAAGTGCGAGAACAGCAAGTCCCATGCTTGCGAATAGGAATGGCTTGATCTTCTTTTCACCAGTCATTTGCAAGAAGCCAGCCGTGACAGGGAGTGGCACGACCACGAGCGATGAAAAGCCGGATGCAAGAATATGAGATATGCCGCCTGTATACAAGCTGCGATTGATTGTCGACTCGAAATTCTTTGTATCATTGCCAAGAGATTGACGGACTGCGGTAACCGCAGCAATCGTATTGGAGATGAGCAGGAAAGAAAACAGTATTGCTGTAACAATTATCCCAGCATTCAACTTCGGCAATCCCCAGGCAAGCAGTTCCGGAACTTGGAATATCGCTGAATGTGTTGGCGTACTGATTGATGCCTTGCCTAGGACAAGTGCAATGAGCCATCCTGCAAGAATACCAATAAGAACGGCGTAGCTCTTCACCCAGCCTTTCCCCTTGTTGGAGAGTAGGATGACAAAGATGAAGACGAAGAAGGCAATCGCTGCCATACCATAGTCAGGCACAGCCGGGTCCTCTTTTACTGCAAGCATCCCTTCAAGGAATACACCACTCAGCTGCAGAGCTAGCAGTAATAGAAACGTTCCAGTAACGAGCGGACTAAAGAGAAACAGGATTTTTTGCACCAGTCCACTGATGCCGAGTACGATTAAAAGAATACCTGCAAAGAACACAGCCCCCATAAGGAGGGGCAAAGCTGTCTGCGGGTCACCAGTCTGCTGGATCGCAATTGCTCCTAGCATGACGAATATGCTGACCCATGAGCCAGCAGGACCGTCTGCAAGAGGGAGCCTGTGACCGATGAATCCTTGAAGGAATGAACTGATTCCGACGATGAAGAAGACACGCTGCATGAGCGAGGTGATTTCATCAATGGAAAGGCCGAACGCCCCGCCAATTACAATCGGCAGAGCAATCGCATTCGCCAAAAGGAAGATGAACCATTGGAACGTACTAAGTGTTCCGTTAATATATTTCTTATCCAAAACTTTCACCTGCACAATCTATGTAATTTCAGCTGGGGAAAATCTGGTCACGATCAAGGTTTTTCCTGATTATGGCCATTTTATTTTGCACCCGCTGTTAACAAAATTTCTTCAATTTCTTAAATCCTCTAACATTCTAAAGCGTAGGTATGCCCCTAATATCCTTATACAAAATACGAGAGTTTGATAATTGAGAAATCATAAAGTAATGATATTCTATTTGATATCATATGGGAAATATTAAAAAAGTTAGTTTTTCTTATATTTTTCATATACAAGAGGGTTTCATTAATGGATGTAACTATAGAGGATTGTGGCAGAAAGGTTTCAGCTACAGCCAAAAGATTACATATTTCATAACCTCCGCTGAGCCAATAATTAAAAGTGATGAAAAAAGAGTAAGGGACAAAACTAGTAGAGAGAACTGGCAGATTTTTAGAAGTGACAGAGGCAGGATCAGCAACCTCTATTATTCTTATACCGTCATTCTAATGGTGTTTATACAAATTTAATATATTGTTCATTTTGATTTTATATATTGTTTATATGGATTTTATACTCTTTGTTTATTATTTGGTTATACGAAAATTAAAGGAGATGTAAAATCTATGTTTACTAAAAAAAGTTTATCGATGGTCATTTTGAGTGGTGGCCTTGTTCTTGCGGGTTGTAGTGCAAATGAAAGTGTAAGTGAAGACAAAGAGAAGGAAACACCAACTCAGGAAGAAAAGAGTCAAGTTGAAAATGGATCGAATGGTGAAGAGCAAGCTCCAGTTGTAGAGCTTTCTAAAGGTGAAGAACTATCTAACATCCTGACTTCTACGAATTGGCAAGGTACTGAAGTAAATGATGCAGAAGGAAATAATCTAACTGAAGAAAATAGTAATTTTATTGGATTGGCAAAATACGATCAAGAAACAAATCGCTATGAATTTTTCGATAAAGCAACAGGTGAAACACGCGGGGATGAAGGGATATTCTTCATCACGAAGGATGGAGAAAAGAGAATATTAATTTCTCAAAGTATGGGCTATCAAGCAGTTGTGGATATTACGGAAATCACTGATGAAATCTTTACTTACAAACGTATGGGTGTAGACAAAGATGGCAACGAAGTAGAAGTGTTTGTTGAACACGTACCATATACTGAGTCTGAGCTTGAGTTTACAAACGCTGGTCCTGAGTTAACTAGTGAAACGGGCGAAATTGTTAAAGATATTCCAGGTGTTAATATTTTAGCGGATACTTTGTGGAATGGTACTAAAGTCGTGGATAAAGACGGCAATGACGTAACAGAGTTCAATAGTAATTTCATTAGTATTGCTAAATTTGATGCGGAGACAAGCAAATATGAATTCTTCGATGTAACTAGTGGAGAAAGCCGCGGAGATTTTGGATATTTTGATGTGATCAATGATAACAAGATTCGTACACATGTATCGATTGGAGAAAACAAATACGGTGCTGCTCTGGAAATCACTGAATTAAACGATGATCGCTTTACTTATAAACGAATGGGGAAAGATGCTGATGGAAATGACATCGAAATCTATGTGGAACATGAGCCTTATAAAGGCGAATTTAATCCTACCTTTGGATTTTAAAGTAATTTAAGTTATCCTAATGAGGAATTGGTTCTTACTATAGCTAGGGGGTGAGGAGGCAGTATGGATATGCGTACAAAATTTTTAATCACTTTTCTCGGTAGTCTGTTTGTTATTATATGCTCGATGGTAGCTATATTTTGGCTTTTGTTGTTTGCTATAAATGGACAAGTCTCCTCACCTGTTCAGCTTTATAAATCCGTTGCGCAGCAAAAACAAATTACCTATGACGAGCAAGAAGCGTTGGTTACCTTTCGTAAGATTGCTAAGGAAAATCCGGATGATTTGATGAAGCCCAACATTCAACAAAGTATTGATACATATGAAATGAAAGGTTTGAATATTGTTATCCGGAAACAAGATGAAATCCTTTATCATTCTCCTGACCTTGTTCTAAAATCTTTAATCGTTCATGCACCAAAATTTGATATTGAAAATATTTATACTCAAGGCACCATTGACAACAAAGGCAGCCTTTATCGTTATCTTAAGTTTGATTTTCATTTTTCCGATAACGAAAAAGGTAGTGTGATGATCTTAAAACAAGAAAATAGCTTTGCGGAATTTTTACAAAGATGGGGGTTCTTTATAATCACCTTAATTCTAGCCATTGCTATTTTTCTTGTTATTATGTTTAACCGTTCTCTAAATAAGGCAATTATTATCCCATTAAGAGATTTAAGTATAAAAGTGCAACAACTAAAAGAGGGTAAGTTGGAAGGGAAAATTGAAATTTCAACAGGCAAAAAAGGGGAAGTGAATGAGCTTGCCCAAGAATTTGAGAAATTGCGTGAGGCGTTAAACAGAGTCAGTAAAGAAAATAAAAAATACGAGGAAAATAGAAAGGAATTACTTTCTAATATCTCTCATGACTTAAAAACACCTATCACTTCGATTATTGGCTATGTAGAGGGATTAAAAGATGGTGTAGCAGATACAAAAGAAAAACAAGGTAAATACTTGAATATTGTTTATAATAAGGCGAGAAGCATGAACTTTTTAATTGATGATTTATTTGTATTTTCTAAACTAGACCTCCAAAAATTACCGTTTCATTTTGAGTATATTGACTTAAAAAAATTTCTCGTCCATTTTGTTGAAGAATATCAATTAGACCTTGAGCAAATAAACATTCAACTTACTTTTCAAGATGTTCATTTAAACAAAGCCATTGTACGAATAGATGTACAACAAATTCGGCGAGTGCTAGATAATATGATCCAAAATAGTGTAAAGCACATGAACAAGAATGAAAAAAAAATAACTATTGTTGCAAAACAAGAAGTCGATGAAGTGATTATTACCGTACAAGATAATGGTGCAGGGATGGCTGAGGAAAATTTAGAAATGATTTTTGATCGATTTTATCGTATAGAAAGCTCCAGAAATAGTGATAAAGGCGGCAGTGGTTTAGGTCTTGCTATTGCAAGGCAAATTATTTTAGAGCACGGTGGAATCATAAAAGCGGATAGCAAATTAGGTGAGGGTACAAGCATCACTTTTACGCTGCCTTTAAAGGAGAATGGACATAATGAAGGAAATTCTATTAGTGGAGGATGATCAGGATATAGCAGAATTGCAAAGGGATTATCTGGAGCTAAATGAGATGAATGTCAATATCGTTGCCGATGGATTAGTTGGTTTAGAAGAAGGGCTCACCGGAAAATATGACTTAATCATACTGGATATCATGATTCCAAGTATGACTGGATTTGAAATTTGTAAAAGATTACGTGAGGAAGTGGATACACCTATTTTGATGGTATCTGCTAAAAAGGAAGATATCGATAAAATTCGTGCGCTTGGATTTGGTGCGGATGATTATATTACGAAACCCTTTAGCCCTAATGAGTTAGTTGCTCGTGTAAAATCACACTTAAACCGTTTTGAACGTTTAACAAAGGGACCTCAGTCCATATCGGATGAAATCTTAGAAGTCAATGATATTCGTTTGAATACAAAATCACATAAAGTATTTTCCTTTGACCAAGAGATTAATTTGACGACAAAGGAATTTGAATTATTGAAATTTCTTATGAAGCACCCAAATCAAGTATTTAGTAAAGAAGACTTATTTGAACGAGTTTGGGGTTTGGATTCACTCGGTGATACATCAACCGTTGTTGTTCATATTAAACGACTGCGAGAAAAGATAGAATTCGATCCGAAAAATCCAGTATTTTTAGAAACAATCTGGGGTTCTGGGTATAGATTTAATAATAACTAAAAAGAACCCAATTTCTTTATTTAGTAGGGAGAAATTGGGTTTTTACTTTGTCATTTTCTTAGTTGGATGTGCAAAATAAAACCTAAAGTGATTACTTTATACAGTTTGAATCATCTCTATAAAATTTTGAGCAGCCTTGGATAAATTATGATCTTTGAGCCATATTATTCCAACTGGTCCAGTCAACTTGGTTGTGCTTGATATCCGATAAGCATTTACCGGATATCCTCGAAATCGTTGAAGTAAGGTTTCTGGAACAATAGATGCAGCAAAGTCAGCTGTAACTAGATCCATCAAAAGACTAATATCAGAACACTCTCCAACAATATTAGGTTGTAGTTTGAAACGAGAAAACGCTTCTAAAATCAAGTAATGCACACCTAGTCCCTCTGTACTTGGAAAGAGGAGAGGGTGATGTTGAATATCAGTAAGTGAGATTTCTTCATCAAATGATGGATGTTCCTTAGACGTGACAAAGTAAAATGGCTCGTTACATAAATGAAGTACCGAAAAATCGTCTAGATTTAATGGCATGCGGATAATTGCTAATTCTACAATTCGATCCCTGACTAATTGGCAAAGGTGGGAAGATTCATTTTGTTGAATTTTATATGTTATATTTGGGAATTGTTTTCGAAATTGCTCAAGAATATGAGGCAATCGGTTAACAGAAAAAGTGTTCACTCCAATAGTGAGCCTTCCATTTAAGCCTTTACCAACTTCCATTACTTCTGTTTTGGTTTCCTCCATCAATTGGGTTATTTGTAAAGCATTTTTGTATAGAGCATTTCCTGCCTCTGTCAGTTCTAAATATTTTCCACTTCTCTCCACTAATTTTGAACCGAGTTCCTTCTCCATAGCTTTCAGTTGCTGGCTTAATGGTGGTTGGGACATATGAAGTCTTTTGGCAGCAGCAGAAATCTTTCTTTCTTCTACAATTGCAATAAAATAGCGTAGTTGCTTAATATCCATCATTAACATCCTTCCATTCTATATACGAAAAACATTAGTAAAGCAAATTTTATTAATATTTTTCATATAGGTATTACAATGATAACATGTTTATAAAGGAGGTGCAGGCTATTATGAAGCTGAAAGGGATTTGTTTAAGTTTCCTCGTAGTTATGCTTACCGCATGTAGCACGACTCCAGGCTTAGAAGAAGGTTCAACTGATAAATTAGACAAAAAAGGGGGAACTAATGTGGAACAACAGTTAGTTACTGCAGCAACAGAAGGAGACATAAAAACCGTTTTAGAATTATTAGAAGGCGGAGCAGATATTAATGCGACAAATAATCAGGGAGTTACGGCCGTAATGGCTGCAACGCAAAAAAATAATGTAGAGACTGTTAAGACACTTATCGAACAAGGGGCAGACATAGATATCCGCAATAACAATATGGATAATGTGCTTTTATATTCTGGAGCAGAAGGTTTGCTGGAAATCGTGAAACTTGCTGTTCAAGCAGGAGCTGATACAACAATCACAAATCGTTTTGGTGGAACTGCGCTCATTCCAGCTTCGGATCGAGGACATGTGGATATTGTGGAGGAGCTTTTAACTAACTCTGACACGGATGTGAATCACCTTAATAACTTACATTGGACTGCATTATTGGAAGCAGTCATTTTGGGGGATGGAAGGGAAAATTATCAAGAAATCGTACAATTATTAGTTGATCATGGCGCTGATGTCAATATTAGTGATAGAGATGGGGTTACCCCATTAGAACATGCGGAAAGACGTGGATTTAAAGAAATTGAACGTATTTTGAAAGAAGCTGGTGCATAATCGTCAATTTGAGCATTAAAAAAGTGGTGGCTAAAAAATTGGTAGTTGAAGAACTGGTTGCTTTCACGAGTAATCTGGTTGCTCTTAGCCATTTACAGGATGTACACGAAACAGAGGGCAGCCATAGAAGCAGACAAAGAATTGGCGGAATTAGTGAAGATGGACTTTTTGGAGACGTTTGAAAATAGTACTTGGAAAAGAACAGGTTTAAAAAATACAGTTACATTTTCTTCAAAATGTAACTGTATTTTTTGGCGTTTGAAAACTAATTTACTCTCGCCTCTTGTATCCAAAAAACAAGCAAACAAACCACTAGCATTACCAATCTTCGTGCACTCTAAAAATTATATTACAAGTCGCATTTCCCGAAAGACTCGTAATAGCTAATGTAACGGGAGTTGTACCATTCAACACAGTGTCTACTGGAAAGCTTTGCTGTTCTGCATGTTGTCCTCCTTTGGCAAATCCGCTCATCAGTTTAATTCCAGTCGAGGTATTTATGGCTGTGGCAGACACATCCGATTGACTACAAGTTTCGGATGAAGGGGTATCGCTTATATTTCCAAAGGAAGCACCGGTAAGTGTAGAACCATATCTTAATTGCCATCTTAAATCGTTACTTGCAAGAATATCGAAGCTGCTGATTTGTACATTGACCGAGTTATTTCGATTAGAGACATCAGGGAAAATGGCTTTTCGTCGAAAGCTGATTGTTGGAACAAAGGCGCCGGCTCCTACTGTCATATTTAACCGGCTTTCTGAGGTGATTCTATTCGTTGGTACAGTTGGACCGAGAACAGCGTAATACCTTCCTCGTACGATGATAGAAAATGAACCGCCCGATGTTCCGTTTTCGGCACGTACGCGAATGACTTGGTTTGGATCAGAAAGTAATGTTAAGTTAGTGCCTTGGGTTTGTCGATGGCATACGACGATTTGTTGGAAATTTAACGAGTTCACAAATACAATTCGGAACTCAATGATTCCGTACTCGTAGCCAAACCGTATTTGGAACATTTTCCCCGCCGTTGTATCAAGTGTAAGTTTACTCGGCCCTAAACCATTCAGTTTATCCTCATTCCATGAAGATTGGTAAACCTTGAATATTTCGACCCCATTGTTGAGGACCCCGATAAAAACGCCTGCAGAATCCTGACCGAAGTAGGCTCCATTACTTCCATCAAAGTATCCCCAAGTTGCTTTTTGAGTACCAGTTGGAGCCACAGGTACACGGATAGAAACACCGGCCTCAAAAGAATTTCCAGGAAACAGCTTTCCACGTTCTGCCGTATCTAAAATTGCCGAAGCATTTGAAGTAGCCGTTGTTGATAGTTGATAGAATCCTTGTGTGTTGGTAACTGTTCCACTCCCTGCGGTAGAAATGACATCTCTTAAAGCCGAGATACCATAGTTAGATGTATAGTTAAAAAGTGGGGTTGCTTCAGCGGTTTGTAAACGATCAAACATGGAATTTAATGTTGGGGAAATTCCTGTTAAATTAATCGTAGGCCAAATGAATTCTGTCACAAGTCATGCCTCCTTGATAAAAATAAGTTCGTTAACATGTATATTCCATTAGGATTCATTAAAGAATCAATGTATCCTATGTTTAATAAAACAACTCCCCTAGCAACGTAAGCCCTATCAAGCGTCATTCAATGTTAGTTTGAAAATTATTGTATTTAAGCGAATTATTAAAGAATGAGGTTTTTATTAAGAAATTCATGGATGGAATGGGTATAATTAAAGAGCAGAATTAAAAGGGGAAAAGTTCCCTGTGTTAGACATAACTTCAAAACGATTCTTAAATTTTGAAGCTGTATGTGAACAAAGGGAACATACATCCCAAAATAGTATAAAGGAGATTAAAACTATGTATCGAAATATTCTTAGACATCCTGGACCTACTCCAATCCCTAAAAAAGTGGAATTGGCAATGGCACAGGATATGATTAGTCATCGTACGGAAGAATTCGTCAAACTATATCGAGAAACTACTGCACGTGTGAAACCTATCTTTGGGACGAAGCAGGATATTTTGCTTATTCCTTCAGGCGGGACAGCAGCATTAGAAGCTGCTGTGGTAAACACTGTTTCGCCTGGAGAAGAAGTAGTTATCATTACAGTAGGGGCATTTGGAGATTATTTCGTTTCGATATGTGAAAAACATGGCTTAAAGGTGCATAAACTCGAAAAAGAGTGGGGGGAAGCTTGCACTAAGGAGGATCTCATTGACTTTTTGAAGCCGTTATCTAATGTGAAGGCAGTGTTTGCCACTTATAATGAAACGTCTACTGGAATTTTAAATCCTATTGAGCAATTGGCAGAAGCAGTACGCGATCATTCGGATGCCCTTTTTATAGTGGATGGGGTGAGCTGTATTGGTGGTGCTCCTGCCGAAATGGATAAGTGGGGTATTGATATTTTGGTAACCGGTTCTCAAAAAGCAATGATGCTTCCTCCGGGACTTTCCTTTGTAGCGGTAAGTGAACGGGCATGGAAGGTGATAGAAGTTCATCACACGAATGCCTATTATTTAAATTTATTAAGCTATCGTGAATGGGCAGAAAAAGGAATGACCCCTAATACTCCAGCGATTTCGCTCATTATGGGACTTTCTGCTGTGTGCGATTTAATAGAAGAGGAAGGCGGATTTTCGAAAACAGTTGAACGACATGAGTTGATGAAAAATATGGTTCGGGAATCTATGAAGGCCCTATCCATTGAATTGTTAACAAGTGATGAGTATGCATCACCAACAATTACGACGATCCGGACGCCAGAAGGATTGGATCTTGCAAACTTTTTAAGCCATTTAAAGAATAAGTATCACATTGATTTTGCAGGGGGTCTTGGTCCTCTTCAAGGCAAAGTATTCAGATTCGGACATATGGGATATTGCTTCCCAAGCGACATACTTCAAGCAGTTTCTTTTATCGAAGCAGGCTTGCAAGATTTTTCTTATCCATTTGAGCCTGGCGCTGGAGTAAGTGCGGCACAGCGTATTTTCTTGTCTTCATTAGAAAAGTAATCTATTATATTTGACCGATTGATGCTCAAACATCATTCGGTCTTTTTAATTTTATTAATATATTATGTTGTATACTAACATTCAAATTTGTTTCGGACACATGGAAAAAATCAAAAATCTATTTAAATGGCTAGGAGAAACTATGCAATAATTTGTTTTCTCATTTTTCTTATTGAGAAATTCACCAAAAGTGCACATATAGAGCATTTATCACGGTGAATAACCATATCAGTAACACGGGACCACAACAGTAGATTTCAACAAAATGGATGAACATAACTTTATCATAGCTAAGCTCGGCTTTTCGAAAACCAAAGAAATCCCCTTGAGTGATTATATAAATAAACGCACTGACCACCATAAGGCAGGACATTAAAACCGAACTGGTTGGCAAGGAAGTAACATAGCGCGGGTTGCCACTAGTCTCCATATAGAACGGAATGTCCCATTGCTTGCTTAATATAAAGCTTACAATGACTAGAATATAGAGGAAAAACGAAATATTGAACGGATGTTTACGATAATCAATCAGCTCAAGCATTATTTTCGTTTTTCCTTTATAATCCCAATTCTCTTCTACTTCTACTCGATCGCCTCTTAAAATATACACAAACCCTGCCAGAACAAATCCACAAAGTAAATACAGCGAAAAGAGCTGAAAAAACAATGACCAGCTATAAAATGGCGCGAAAAGCAGAGGGATTATGATAATGCCGATAAGCCATTTGCTGAATGGTCGATTATTCTGAAGCCACTTATTTAAAGCATCCCGATTGTCCTTTCGATAAACATAAGTATCCTCATGGTACATGGAAAATCGATTTATTATAGAAGTCACCACGACAATTGCCAATCCAATTCCGAATAAAATGTAGGAAGCTTTCGGATAAATGGATACCGAATCGTAGTTGTCAATAATCCAATTGCCACTGAAAGCGACGATTAAAATGCCAAAAAACATACTGTACCCGGATATGTGCCTCATCCTATCACCTCTTACTGTATTTAAATACATTTATTCTTTCAATTTACGTTGAGATGATGGAAATAGTTTCATTTTAGTTAAATTCTGTCCCTGTGAATAGAAACATTCACATTAATTCAAACAAACATGAACACAGGGAAAAACTGGTTAGGGAGTACACTAATAAAGTAAAAAGGTTTACTTCAATAAAATAAGGTATATTATATTGGTTGAATAGATTTTCTTTAAAGACAAGAAAAGTAGGTGAACAAAGTGGGGAAATATCAAATGGATACCAAAGGAAAGATGGCTGTGGCAAAGTATCATGAAAAAAACAAGCCTGCCAAATTTGATAAAAAGCAGCAACTTGAAAAAATACGCGCGGAGTATTTGAAAAAAAAGCAAGAACAAACAGATAAATAATAGGAATGAAAACATAGGAAGACTAAAAGCTCCCTATGTTTTTCTTATTCGAAGTTCTTTTTTCAATTGATTTTTAATTCAGGGAGGGAGATATTTAAATGGCTAAAATGCAAATACAAATAGAAAAAGATAGTAATGAGATTAAGTACATATCTATTCTAAGAAAAAATACTAAAAAGAGTATATCTGAAATAAGAGAATTAATTAATAATAAAGATTTCCTTTTATCGTATAATCTATTAGAAATTGATGAATTGTTAGAGATGAAAAAAATTGTAGGTATATTATTAGATGCTGGTGCTAAAGTTCACCTATTTGAAGATAATAGAGAAGTTAGCATTGAGCTTTTAAATAATCTTATAGAATCTCATTTTGACACTCAGAGGTATCGGGAAGAAATTGATGAGCAGAGGTTTAAGGAGGATTAATAGTACTGAAAACTTTTTAGTAGTATTTTTATTAAATCTATAGAACTGGTTAAATGTTGATTTCCCACCGAACTAATGGAATGATTTAACAAGAGGTATGAGCTGGAAAGGGATAGGGATAGGAATATTGATTGTTGATTCATTAAAGGATTAATGTCTTTTTTGGTTATATACTTTTGTGACATAATTAAGAATTCAATAGAGCTTGATGGAGGAATAATGAAATGATTACAGTACCTAACGAACATTTTTATATCATAAAGGAGAAAATCAAAGAAGCACCAACTTTTGTTTTTAGTGTATTAGATAACATTATTAAAGGAACTGTACTTGCAGGTTCCACCAATTACGAATCATTACTTATTAAAACTGATTCAGGATTGTATTACGTTACAGGACTGTCATCTGATGAGTCATTTCTTGAGAACATAGTTAGTATATATGAGGAATCAGTCAATCAAGGGAATAGATTTACATTATTTTCTAATGACGTAACTTGGAACCAGGAAATTGAAAAAAGCCTTAAAGTAAAAAAAATACAGCGTTATTGTTTTTCTTTTAATGTTGCGTCATATAAAAATAGAAAAAGATACGATAGTAGTAAATTTAATGTAACAAAAATTAACCAAGAACTTATTGAAAATTGTTTAGAATTCGGTAAACAATACTATGACGAATATTGGGATTCCACGGAGGATTTTCTTCAAAATGGGATTGGGTTTTGTGTGAAAGATAAAGAAAGGATTATTAGCGAAGGAGTTTCAATTTTTAAATCTAATAATTATGCGGAAATAGATATAATAACCGACTTAAATTACAGAGGAAAAGGGTTAGCATGTATTGTAGCTGAACAATTTATAGATTATTGTCTCTCCCACAATATTCAACCTCGTTGGGATTGTGATGTTGATAATTTTGCTTCAATTAGTTTGGGTAGTAAATTGGGTTTTAATGATCCCAAAGCATATGCTATTTATGTAAAGATTAGTTAAGTACATAATTAAAAATTCATATTTTACAAACTGGGGCGTTAATCTATTCAAGGATTAAGGTCCTTTTTAGTTGAACTTTATGTCTTTTTTGGACATATGGAGTCTTTATGCACTCTAAAACCACCACCAGATCCTACTTTACAAAAAATCTTAAATGATGCTTGTATTAATGGAATTAGGTATATAAATGGAGTTCCTGATTTTTCATCTGTAGCAAAAGCACAGCTGAAAATCATGCTAGGTGGAATAGGGGCTAAAGGAAATGTTGCAAAAGATTATAACTTTAATATTAGTAGGTATTTCTGTTCCGTATGATTTCCTTCGTGATGGACGTGATATAGGGATTTCATGTGATCGTTCATGGGAAAATGAAAATGATTTAGATGAAGTAGGATATCAAGATGTGGCAATTTAAAATAGGCAATTAAAAAGTACAGACCAATGATGGCTGTACCATCTTAAAATTGCTGTGTTAGAAACATTGACGTTAATTGAAACAAAAATTTTATGATTTTCATGTTTGTTTCTAACACAGGGCAAAATACTGAAACTAAAAAACTTAATGAAACAAACCAGATTCTCGTGACTTTTTAAGCATTAGTTTTGTTTTTCGGTTTATCTTTTCTTTTAAGAAGGTGCCGAATAGTAAAAATGCTAAGCTGAAGAGCAGCAGGAAAGAAACATCTCGTATTACTCTTGGCCAGACTATTCCGCCTACAGCTTCTCGCATCAGATCTACTGCATACGTAAAAGGGAGTGCAGGGTTAATCGTTTGAAAAAATTCTGGTAATAGAACGACTGGATAGGTTCCGCCTGCCCCTGCAATCTGCAAGACAAGCATAATAATGGCCAACGCTTTTCCTACATCGCCAAATACGGAAACAAGCGTGTAAACGATGGACATAAAAACAAAACTAATAAGAAATCCAAATAATATAAACCATAAAGAATCTTTGACATCCACACCTAATAGAACAATGTCGCCTATTGTTACGATCAATGCTTGGAGCAGACCAATGGCCGAGAATGTAAACAATCTACCGAAATATACACTACGTTCGCTTACATTCCTTTCATGGTTAGCATCTGTAGCAAGCAGTGAGATAAGAAGCAAACAACCGACCCAGATAGCAAGAACTGTATAAAAAGGTGTCATACCTGTTCCATAGTTTGCGATAGGGAAAAGCTTGTTTTCATTCAAGACGATTGGTTCTTCAAAGAAGCTACGTTCCGCTTGTGGATCATTGCGGAGCAACTGGATTATTTCATTGATATTCGTTTCCCCTTGAACTTTTCGTATCCTATCTGCTAACTGATTTACTTTATCATTAATATATGGATATTGTGCCAATGCTTGATCTAGTGTTGTTTTTCCCTCTTTAATATGGGCATCTGCGCTATTCAGTGTGCTTGCGACTTCTGGTAAAGTTGACTGTATACTGGTCAGCATTTCTTTCGCATTTCCTAGCGTCTTTTTGGCTTTGGCTACTTCGGAAAGAACAGTTGGTTCAATATTGTTTTTGTATTCGTTCATAAAGGCATCCAGTTGGACGGATGTATTCTGAGCGATTTGTTGTAAATCATTTAATGTTGTTTGGAATTGTTGCTCTTTATCTTTTACAAGTGTATCGATTGTTCTGGTGTTTGTTTGTGCTTCTTGTAAAAAAGATTTCAGTTCGTTCGTTTTATCAATTGCATTGTCTAGTCTTGTTTGTTGTTCTTCGTTGTTTGTTTCCTCACTCGATTCGTTTGAGCTGTTGGATACTTCCTTTAACCAATTAAGATCCTTACTAATCGCGTCGACTGTTTGGATATTGGAAGTCATCTTGCTATCGAGATCCGCCTTTACTCGGTCCAATTCTGTAAAATCTAATGGGACATTTTGAACGCTTTGAAGAAATTCATTTGTACTCTTTGATATCTTTGATACTTTTTCCAAATCATTCTTCACTTGAGGAGCCACTTCATTTAAGCGATTTTGTGCTTTCGTCAAGAAATCTATTGTTCTTTCGATGGAACTCAAACCTTCAGTCGTTATTTGTTCGGCGCGTGGTAACATGGAAGTAGCTTGAGTGATAATTTTCTGTGCGGAAGAGGCATCTTTTTGAGCACCGGTTAGCAAATGGTGAATTTCGGGCAAGTCTTGTTCCATTTTGAATACATAGTCTTCGAAGTTTTGAATATCTGGCAAATCTTTTTCTATTTCAATCCCTAAATCATTAAAGAGATCAAAAATGACGCCATTCACACTTGAAATGAATTGACTGCTAACTTTTTGAACAATAAAGGTGGCACCTTTTTCCGTTATTTTCGGCGCAATGGAGTTTATTTTTTCATTTACATAGTATTCGATATCCGCCTTTTGAGGATTATCCGAAACGACGGAAGCTAGCTTTTCGGAAAAGTTTTTGGGGATAATGATGACGGCAAAATAATCCCCATATTCCACTTTTTCCATCGCAATTTTTCGAGAAGTAAAAGACCATTTCATATCCTGATTATTTTTTAATGTATCAATCAATTCATTTCCAACGTTTAGCTGTTCTCCGCGAACTGTTGCTCCTGCATCCTCATTTACAATGGCAACAGGAAGCTGATCCGTTTGAGAATATGGATCCCAAGAAGCATAAATGTTAAGCCATGCATATAAAGATGGCAGGAAAACTAATCCCCCTATAAGAATTGCAGCTACCCAATTTCTACTTATATTTTGAATGTCCGTCTTGAAAATCTTCCAACTATTTTTCATAATTTGACCACCCTGCTAAATTGAAGTTAATCGGTCCTAGATGGTGGTAGTATACCCTCAATAAATAGTGATTAACCTAAATAAGGGCAGGGGTTATCGAAAGACAAATATCTGCTATTGATTTAAATATAAGATGGGGTGATATTACCCGAAATTTAACTCTGAACTATATAAAAAAACTGCATCTCCAATTGGTAGACAGTGTCTAACAATTAGGATACAGTTCAGTAATTATTATAAAAGCAGTTGAACCATCAAATAATGATTGTCCAACTTTACTGGTTTTCGAGTTCTAAAATAGCGTTATTCAAATTTAATCCTCACTTCACCAGCCAGCGGTTACATCGTTTTATTTAATGTATTACACAAGATACTGTAGAAAGCTTCTTTATCTACGGTTCTTGCAATCTCTACATGTCCATTTCTATTGAGTGTAAAGGTCGTGGCACCCATCGATTGTTCATCATTCGTTTCAACAGTTACAAATCCTCTTTCGAATTGGCATATCTCTGGGTGAAAAATTGAAACTGCTACTAAAGGATCGTGTAACGTTAATTGATTGGAGCTTTCTAACCAAGCATTCCCAAAGTCCAGGACAGCTTTGTTTAAGTCTGAGTTTGTGTGAAACAATTCAGTTGCTCTCTCTGCTTGAATGGTAAGCATCTCTGTCACCTCAAGGGGAATAACTTTGTGAACGTTCACTTTGGAATCAAAGACTAATTTTGAAGCAAGGGGATCTGCCCAAGCGTTCCAGTTATACCAAGGCTCTGGCAATGGTTCATCTGCAAAATATCCATTCATCACATAAAGGCTTTTTAACAAACCAGGAGTGTCAGGATAGTCACGAAATAGAGTAGCAATATTCGTCATATTGCCAATACCAATCAGTTCAATTTCATGAGGGTGATTTTTAATCATTTGATGCATAAATGCTGGTGCGTCAGATGGTTGATACGTGTCATGCTTCCAATTGTTCAATGCTGAAGCACCGTCTGGAGTCGGGTACACTGGTACAGGTTGTAGTGTGGAATCTAAACCAGCAACAATTGGAATGTCTTTATCAACGGTTCTACATATGGCATTTGCAACTGCTGCCCTTTTTTCGGGTTCCCCACTTACGGTTGTTATCCCTAATAAGTTACATTGTGGTTCTTTCAACAAGTATGCCAAGCACACTGCATCATCAATGTCGCCACCAATATCAGTATCAAGTAATATCTTTTTCAATTAAAATTCCTCCTGTAATAATATAATATTATTTATACAAGAGCCTTTTGCAAATTCCCATGCTGCACCTCCTTAGCTTGATTGCATAATTGTATCATAATAGAGATACGAGCAATTATAGTGGCAAAAAAATCTAAAACTTCTTCAATTGATAAGATGAAAAATTGTGTAGTTTATGTGAATTTAACTACAAAAATTGTACTTTTCGTTTCAGACAATGTACCTTTTGTTTTAAATAAGGGCACTTGGTTATAAAAACAACCGAGGCAATATTTCCCCGATTATAATGTGTTTTGTATCCCAAATTGTTTGCATTTGTTTGGTTATATAATTATTCACATTTCCGGAGGGGTCGTCGTGCGAAATACACAGCAGCTGAATAGAGAAGAACAGCAGCCAGAAAAGAAAAAGAAGAAATTTGAGATGCCGCATATTTATGTTATTTTATTTGTTTTTAGTGCGTTAGCGGCATTAACCACATATTTTATTCCAGCGGGGGAGTTTGAACGTGTACCAGGACCAGATGGCAGAACGACCATCGATCCAAATTCCTTTCAATATGTTGATCAGACGCCAGTTGGTATTCAGGACTTTATAACGGTTATTCCTCGAGGATTGATTGATGCGGGAGAAGTTGTATTCTTCACGTTTATCATTGGTGGAATGTTTATGGTACTTAGACGTACCGGAATTATTGAAATTGCTGTTGATAAACTTGCAAGGAAATTTGCGCATAAAAGTATTATGCTCATCCCTGTTTTAACAACAGTATTTGCATTGATTGCCACATTGATCGGAACAGCTGAATTATCGCTCGTTTATATTCCGGTAATCATGCCGCTCATTATTGCGCTTGGCTACGATTCCATAACAGCAGCAGCCATTGCACTTTGCGGGACAGTTGTCGGGTTTACAGCAGGAGTATTAAATCCGATTAACACAGGGCTTGGCCAGAAATTATCGGGACTTCCGGTTTTCTCTGGACTTGGATTACGTTTAATCGTATTTATCATAGCGGTTACGGCAGCAGTTTTATTCATAATGCGTTATGCAAAGAAGATCAAACAAAATCCAAAGCACAGTTTTGTGTATGAAGATGATATGGAAAAACGTTCACTGTATAACAATGTAGGAAAAGCCGAAGCTATTCCTGCAACAGGAAGACAAAAGTGGGCAGCGATTGTAGCACTACTATTCTTTGCCGTTCTTGTATACGGTGTCATTTCAAAAGGCTGGTTCATGGTTGAAATGGCGGGACTCTTTATCATTATGGGAATTGTCGTAGGGATCATTTCTGGTCTTAAAGTCGGCGACATTTGTGAAGCATTTAACCAAGGTTTTAAAGACGTGTTAATGGGGGCGTTCATCGTTGGGCTAGCCCGAGCGGTCGCTGTTGTACTAGAGGATGGTAACATTATGGATACGATTGTCCATGCACTTGGTGCAGTCGTTGGTGATTTGCCGCCAGCATTAGCAGCAGTTGGTATGTATGTTGTACAAGTTCTTATTAACTTTGTTATTTCGTCCGGTAGTGGACAAGCGCTCGTAACAATGCCAATTATGGCACCGCTTGCAGACATGGTTGGAGTGACAAGACAAACTGCTGTTCTTGCTTATCAGCTTGGAGATGGGTTTACACATATTTTCTACCCAACAAGCGGGTACTTCATGGCAGCATTAGTAATTGCAGGTGTGAAGTGGCAAACGTGGATTCGTTTCTTCTATCCATTATTCCTAATATGGGCGGGGATTTCTATTGTAGTACTTGTCATCGCCCAATTAATTGGCTGGTCATAATAATGATAAAAAATAGCATCCATGTATATGGGTGCTATTTTTATAGGGTGTTCGGTGGTGTGAGAAGTAGGCTAATTAACTAATGATTAGCCTACTTCTCGTTTTTGGAAAGGTAAAGCAATAGTTGCTCATTTAAATCCTAATTTTTGCATAACGTTTTTGGCAAAGGAGCGGCTGACGGGTACTTTTGAACCGTCTTTCAAAAATAAATTATAGGCACGGTTAAACCAAGGTTCCATAGCAGAAACATGCTTTACATTGACGATGTACCCACGATGCACTTGTAAAAAGTCTTCCCCAAGTTTTTCTATCAATTGATACAGTAACAAATCCGATTCATATTGGTGATGAGCGGTTTTAATAAAAGTTTGGCGGTTTTCGGTTCCGATATAGTAAATTTCATCTGCCTGGACAATAATCATTCTGTCTCCGTCTTTTGCCGGAATTGTTTTTGTTCCTTGCGGCTGTGTATGTTGTTGCTTTTGTCGATCACTATGGAGCTGAGCATGTGTTAGTAATTTGTCTACGGTTTTACGCAGTCTTTTTTCATCGATTGGTTTGACAATATAATCAACGGCATCGAGATTGAACGCTTCAAGCGCATATTCATCGTAAGCTGTTGCGAATACAATCATTGGCTGCTTTTTCATATGTATAAATTGTTTCGCCAGTTCCAGTCCATTTCCTTTGGCAAGCTCGATGTCTAAAAACACAACATCCGGTTGAAGATCATTAATATCCCACAGCGCCTCATGCATCGTTTCAGAATCACCGATGATTTGTATATCGCCTGTTTCGGTTAATAAATACTTTAATTCTTCTCGTGCAAATTGTTCGTCTTCTACGATAAAAGCTTGTAGCATATCCATCTATCTCCTATTAAAAATGTATCGGTAATGTGATAAAAATTGTTGTTCCTTGTCCCTGTTTACTTTCCATTTGAAAAGTGGCGTCTTGGCTAAATAGTGCAGTTAAGCGCTCTTTAATATTGAATAGCGCAGATCCGCTGCCGTTTTTCGTGGAATTGACAACTCGTTGACCTAAATCAGCGAGCTTTTCCGGCGGCACGCCAATTCCGTTATCGGTAACGGTTAAATACAGTGTCGCTTCTTTTTGTTTAATATCAATGCGGATTTTTCCAATTCCACCTAAGTCTTTTAATTCTCCATGGGTAATAGCATTTTCCACAAGCGGTTGGAGTAGGAAAGGTGGTATGAGCGCGTTGTTTAGATGTGAATCCATTTCAATTGTAAGCTCAAATTTACCCGGAAACCGAGCGTTTTCTAGAGCGAAATACGCATGGACATTTTCCAACTCTTTTTCTACACGAACAAGACGATCTGTAAGTCCCCTTAAGTTGTTCCTTAAAAAGGTCGATAAATGTAGCAGCAATTGACGAGCAAGCAACGGATCCATGCGGCATAGTGCAACAATTGTATTTAAAGCGTTGAACAAAAAGTGCGGGTGAATCTGGGCGTGAAGCGCTTTTACTTCCGCATCCTGCAGCAAGTGATTATAACGTTCCACCTCACCTAACTCCAATTGACTGGAAAATAAATTACTGAGCCCTTCTGCCATTTCCCGATCTACCGATGTGACTTGAAAAGGATGATTAAAATAAAATGTGATAGTCCCAATCGTTTTATCTTTCACAACTAGCGGAAAAACAATAAACTCATAGTCTGAGGAGTGAGCGCTTTCCATCTTCCCAGTTTTAAACACGAGCTTTCTATATTTTATTTCCGATTTGCTGCTAGGTCCTCCCGTATGTGCAAGTTCCCTAATGCCACGTGTGATTGCCACATCGTTAACGTTTGTTAACTGTTGGATTATCTTGGTAGCCTTTTTCGCAGAAGATGCGTTTAATCCTTGGCGAAAAAGGGACAGCGTCTGATTTGCAATCGAGAGTGCAGTTGCCGTTTGGCTGGCACGTGTATGTTCCTCATCCTGAATAACGCTATTAAAAACAATCGCACAAATCCAAATTCCGATACTATTAATGACGATAATAGGTATGCCAGTATAACTGATCAAATGAAAAGCGGTACTGTGCTGGGAAGCAATCAATGGAATAAGCAGAATTTGAATGATCAGGATCAAAAGTCCACTTAAAAACATTGGCAAAGGGCGGATTAAGCCAAACACTCGCAATTTCCTTCCAAACAGCCCTGCCAATCCGCCACCAATAAGGGAAGCAATGAAAGTAGCATCGCCAATAAACCCGCCCATAATCAAACGATGTCCCCCTGCAATCAAAGCCGATCCAAGTCCAACTACTGGACCGCCGACCAATCCACCTATGATAATGCCGATATTGCGTGTATCGGCAATAGCATTGTCCATTTGAAGATTAGGATTCCACAAGTTCGAAATCATATGTGCTTCCGGATTAACGACTATGGCTGTATAATTTCCGATTACACCAAATAAACCAAAGAGCAGAATCATGACAACGCTGTCTTTCATATTTAAATCTCGGTAAATCATCTGCCTAAAGATGTGCAGACGTGTAATGAGGAAAGCAATCGTGATGATTAGTGTCATTCTGGATAGCATTTGTGCTAGTAAATCCCACATGTCGGAATCCTCATTTCTTTTCTATTTATAAATTTTCTTTCATCCCCAAGTATATCTTTCTGTGAACACGTTGTATTAACTCATCGTAAAAAAGAAGACTCTTGAAGAAGCAAGTCCTATTTATCTCATCTTTTAAGTACTTACCTATTATATAATAAGACTTTGCCACTTGGCCTTCATGTTGGTTTATGGTGAATCGTATCAATAGTAAGTTACCATTAAAATAATATAGAATCTTATCTTTATAAAATAAACAAATTCTTGCAAGGAATAATGAAATAAAGATTATTACTGTTTATAAATTTGAATGTAATCTCTAGTTGTATTTACTATTCCTCCATTAAATTCGATCCACTTTTCTTTTTCCCGCTCTACAGCTCTATTTTGCCATTCAAACCAAATTAATGAGCATTCACTACAATGACTCTCGACACCACTATTATTTTTCATATCTCTGCGTATAAATAAGGTCCTTTTCTGACAGCAGTAACAATAAATTATTTTATCATCAATTTTTTTTATAATCATTATGATTTATCCCTCCAATATACAATATTAATTGTCTATTTCTTGGAAATTTATTCTTTATTAAATAAATTCTTCTTTTAATAAAGTAGAAACGGTGGGTAGACATAGTAGAAGAGAAGGAAGTGGAGGAATAAGTGAAGATGGACAGGTGATGATTTGAATTGCATAAATATATATTTCAGATTTAAAGAGAGTCTTTCATGTAAGCATAGGAGGACAAGAGCCTTGTATCGATCGGGGAATGATTATTATGAGGCAGATTCTAGGGAGTTTGATATATGGTTATACTTAAGTGGATTATGAAAGAATGAGGAGCTATAAAGAAATTCATGGTGGGGATGGAAATGATAAAAGATCGAGGCGAAAAGGAAGGGATCTATAAAATAATAGAGCCCTTTCAATTTCGTGAAGGGTGTTCCTTGAATTAACCTAGAACATCTCCTAACCTCGTATTCTCTGCTTCCTCATCCACTGCGTTGCAACCCATTTCTCACCTTTGACAACTGGTGTACCAGCATGCAAAGTCAATTCATTTAAAGTTTGATCATTATAGAAATACTCGAAATAAACTGCCATGCCTTTTTTAGGAGATACGGAAAAATTTAGTTTAGGGAAAAGAGTTTCTCCGCCTTCTTCTACATCATTTAAGTACATAACAAGTGTACTAATTCTATTGTTGCTTGCTATTTTACTAGTAGATGAAAAGAAATCGTAATGAGCTTTATACTCTTGGCCAGGCGTGTACTGAAGGATTTGAAGGCCTTCCCCGTGTTCAATCGGTATATTCATAATAGAGGAGATTCTTTTTTCAACTCTCGCAACTATTTCGTTTTCACTTTCTTCAATAAACATGCTGCTGCTTGTTCTTAGTTCATTTACTTCGCGTGTTGCTCCAATTTTTGACCGTTTCATTTTGTCCTTAGACAATTTGATTAGTTCCTCGCACTCTTCATCACTTAACACATTACCTAACATCACGATCAATGGTTCTTCTAATCTAGTGATTATATCAATCTCTCTATCTGTCATTATTTTATTCCCAACGTGATCAAATATAGTTTGCTCTCTGTTCTCCGTTTTCATCTTTAATGCTCCTCTTCGCCTATTAAATTTTTAAAACAACTACATTTTGGGTAATGATTATACGTGCAAACGGCCTTTTTACTTTAAAAGGGTATTTTCTCGTACTTAATTCTGGAATTAATTGCTTTTTATTCTATCATGACGTTTTTATATTTCGCAACTTTGTGAAAAATTTAGCAAGCGGATTCTCTTTTTAAAAAAGAAAGGGATAAGGTAATATAAAAAAAGAAATTACACAATGTTAGAATAAGATAAACGTTAATTTGAAGGGGGAGTAAGAGGAGTGGTTATTAAAAATCTTAAAACCAATGAATACTCTGAACTAGAAGGAGAAGCCTATTTAGAATTATTTAATCAAACTATTAAAGTATATATAGATCAAGATTCTGATATCGAATATGCAGAACTATGTATAACTGACTTAAACAATTTAAATGAAGAACTAATAGTTTCACTGTGTGAAGCATCAATCAGATACTGTAATGAATTTCTAGATGATATTGGCGAAGAGATGATTAAGTTTTCTAAGCCGAAAGATGTTTTAGCTCATATTACACTAAACACAATATGTATTCCGAATCCTAAAAATAAAGCTGAAGCTGTCATTGATTTAGAATTAAATTGCACATGGGAAGAGGAACATGGGATGGAATGGATCATACGAAATGGAGAAGTTAGGTATGTGGGTCCTTATAATGGAATTAATCCATATGGAAATTGCGATATAGGAGAAGATTGGAATTATGTAGAGGTGAATAATGTATGAAAAGCGAAGAGCTGTTTAAAGTAGAACAAGAAGAATGGATACCGGAGATTTCATTAAAAAACAATTTTCAATTAGCAGATATCGGTTTGGTAGCTGGAGTTGATATTGCATATTGGTCGGAAGGGGAAGCAGATTTTGGGGTTTGTTGTATTGTAGTAATCGATTATATTTCCAAACAAATCATAGAAGAAGTAGAATACTATGGACAAATAGATGTGCCGTATATTCCAGGATATTTAGCTTTTCGAGAACTTCCGTTAGTTAAAGAAGCAGTAAAAAAATTGCAAAGCAAACCGGATCTTTATATGTTTGATGGAAATGGATATCTGCATTTCAGAAAGATGGGGATTGCCACACACGCTTCGTTTTATTTAAATAAACCTACGATTGGCGTTGCAAAAAGTTATTTGAAAATAAAAGATACAGATTTTGACATGCCTAATAATGAAGTAGGAAGTTTTACATATATTAAAGTCGATGGAGAAATATATGGAGCAGCATTACGCACAAGAAAAGATGTAAAGCCAATTTTCATATCATGTGGTAACTGGATAGATTTAGAGACTTCTATAATAATAACCCTGCATTTTGTAGAAAATAATAGTCGACTACCAATTACAACACGCTACGCGGATTTAGCTACTCATGAGAGTAGAAAGAAATATTCTTAGTAGATTCAATACTACCACCTATAAACAGTAGCACAAATAAATAGAAGGGCTTAAAAAATGAAAAAAACAAATGAATATATTTTTGGAGCATTCCTTGTTTTGTTTGAAATTTCTACGAACGGACTTTCTAGTTTAAATACGTCTACTGTACATTCATTTCATGGCGATCACCAACTATAAATCTCCTATCGCTGCTTTATTTTGGTCAGTCACGATGATTGGTTTCGGCCAAATTTATAATGGTCAATAATTTGTTATGGGAATGAATTTAGGAGTTTACTACCATGACTGCTTTTTAAATGGAAATCACTTTTTTTCATTTTTATCTAGTTCGATATTTAACGGATTATGTTGGGGGATTTTCTTTGGTTTTGCTGGTCACTTGGCGGAGAAGTATATAAAGTCAAAAAGAAAAAAATTTAAAGAATAAGTTACATCTAATAAACTTTTCCTAACTCTTAATTTTTCTTCTACCATATAGCAGAAGTTTCTAATGTGGTAATATTAGAAATTATAATAAAAAATGATGGAATAGAAATATAGAAAGAGTAAAGACACGACCTACCGTCAGTTAGAAGGAATTTTAATCCGATCTGATAATTTGCATTATTCCGCATGCAAAAGAACTGTATTCTATATGTCTTTCTGATATAATATACTGTTTAACGAAAGGAGTGGTTAGGGTTGTTCAAAAAAATAAGTAAGGTAGTTCTGATAACTGTTTTTGCGTTGGGTATTATAAGCTTTAGTAACATACAAGTAGATGCATCCACCAACAAAGTTATGTGGGGTAAAACAGAATTAAAACAAGGACAAATTGGTAAGGTAACCATTCTAGCAGATACGAATTTAGTGAAAATAGGTTCAAATGGATCACTCAATAAAGTACGTACTTTGAAAAAGGGCGAAGAATATAGAGTTTATACGTATAAGGGAACAAATGGGGGTTTATATGGTTTAGGAGCAAGTAGCTACGTACAAAAAGGATCTCAAGTGAAATATGAAACTCCATCTAAAAGCAAGCTTGCATTGCTTAATAAAGAAGTAATTGGTGGGCTTACTCCGAAGGCTGGGATGAAGCTTGTTTATTCCCCTAGCTTTACTGAGAATACACAAAAAGAATTTACTACCAATACTTCATATGATTCTGTCAATGATATAACTAAAGCTTCTTTAATTTATAAAGGTAATCCCATAGATGGTTTTACTTATATTGAATTAAAAGATCGTCTAGCGTTTGGTGTAAGTCATACAGATTGGATATTATTCGACATTGCTTATCCATTGATTGAAGGTAAACAAACGAAAGAATATTATACAACAGGTGCTGACAGTGAAAGTTTCTATAATATAAATGTAGAAAGTACAACGAGCACAGTTAAAGTAAAAGCCGGAACATTCCAAAACGTGGTAGTTGTTTGTAGTAAGAATGGGGATACGTATTACCTAGCACCAGGTATCGGTATTATCAAGCTTGTCGATAAAAACGGTACACTTAAAGCAGAATTATTATCTTTCAAATAAAGCAAAAACCAGACTACAAGCGATAAGCTAAGTCTGGTTTTCTTTTATGAATTTATAGCTTTTGGTATTTTTTATTCCTCTCCTGCAGTTGTTAATGTTTTACAGCTTCAATGCTTCTCGCTCCACTTTTTCCATAAATTCTTGGACCACTTTATTATTACTTTTTTCGCTTCCCAATTTAAGCATCGCTCGTCCTACAAAATTCACTCCTTTATTTTGCCCCTCGTAGATGAATTTTGTATGATGATCGTCCATTTTGTTTAATGTAAAACTAAAAGTAATTTCAAAAGCTTTTCCTAATACAAAGCTAACTTTTTTGTGCTTTTTCTCAGGTAAGTCTTCATAAGCTAATGTTTTCACAATATAAGTCTCTACTCGTTTCCCTTCCCGATAGCTTTGCCTATGCTTTGCTCCTACCTCATTTTCTTGCTTTTCGATGAGCACGTGCTCTTCTACTTTGTCCATAATTTTATGTATGTTTTTATCCTTAAATAAGCTCCATACTTTTTCAATATTAGCTTCTATAATTGTCTCTTCTTTCCATTTGATCATTCTTCGTTCTCCTTTCCTGACTCTAGAAATTCATCTAGCTCTTTTAATTTAGTTGTTAGATCATTTATTTGAAGTGTTATGGCATTTCTTTTTTGTTGCAGTAGCTTCTCTAGATTAGCAAACGATTCATCTTCCATTACTGAAATCATTTCTTGTATCGTAAATCCAAAGCCTTTCAGTTTCACTAAAAGGACAGCGAGAAAATAGCTACCATCATCGTAGTAGCGGTATTTGTTAACTGGATCAATGTAAGCTGGTTCCAGTAATTTTACTTCTCCATAGTATCGTAAGGTTTCCTTGCTTAGCCCTGTTAGCTCCGCAAATTCACTAATTTTATACATTCTGTGCCTCCCGTTTTTATTATAAACTGTGGGGTGCACAACAGAGTCAATCCATTTTGACTAAATATATCATGAGAAGTTTAAAAACAGCTATCTATGTTAGAGCACTAAAAGGTAGCCACCATGTGAAAAATATGGTTGAAGAAAAAACTCAGAATAGTCTAGTAGACAGGGGTGCTAAAGTAATTTTCATGCTATGCTTGCTTTTTAACATAACAAAATATTAATAAAAGGAGAAAATGATATTATGAAAAACATACTAAAAATCATTGCTGCCACAATGATGCTAATCTCATTGATTTATGCTTCCGGTGGATCAGCAAGTGCTACTTCAATTTCAAACGTTATGTGGGGTAATATGGAACTGAAAAGAGGTCAAATTGGGCGAGTTACAATCTTAAAAGAAACTTTTTTAATGCATATAGGTAAAGATCCTTCGGTTGATGGAGGGGCAGTTCGTGCATTGAAACCAGGGGAAGTGTATCGAGTCTACTCAACTAAAACACCAGATGGGTATGTACCCATGTATGCGGTAGGTGGTGAGTATTACATTATACAAAATAGTACTTTAAATGGTGTACATGTAAAATACGAAACACCGTCCAAAGCAAAACTCGCTTTACTTAACAAGAAATAGTCACCATTAGGTGGCTATTATATTGCGTCTCTAATGATACAAATATGTAAATCAACAATAAGAGGTGATGCTCATGAAATGTGGAGCGAAGTGTTTCACAGTTCAAGCAGAGATTAATGACAAGTTGCAAACGATACCAGTGACAGCAAGGACCTCTGTTCAAGCACGGAAAGTAGTGCGCCTGGAGTATGGAGAGCAACTGAAGATTATTTCGGTGAAAGGTGCAACTACTAGATAAGAAAAGTTACCTTGGTTCCTATTATTCAACCAAGTGATATGAAGTAAAATTACATACTAATGTTACTTGATGCTGCAAAAAAATCACCGAGTGTAGTTAAATGATATTTTTATAGATTTGTACAAAAAGGATGAGTATGATGCCGGTTAATTCTTTTGAAGACTACCCGATGAGCTGGAAGCCATCGATCGATAAAACTAAAAAGCCGATTTATCAAGCACTTGCTGACCAATTGGAGCAGGATATTTTAAACGGAGATTTACTACCTGGAACAAAACTTCCACCGCAGCGAGAACTGGCCGATTATTTGGATTTAAATTTGAGTACCATTTCAAAAGCATTTAAAGAGTGTGTGTTAAAGGGCTTGTTAAGTACATCTGTTGGAAGTGGCACCTTTGTATCGTATGATGCGTTATCGAATGCTTATTTACTTGAAGATGCGAAGCCGGAGCATCTAATTGAAATGGGGGCAACACTACCAGATAATGCATCTTTTGAGCCACTTTTTCTTCAACTGAAAAGTATGCTACAAGAGACCGATTACCAAAAATGGTTTAGTTATGGCCGGGCAGGCGAAAGCCTTTGGCAAAAGGATGCGGCTATAAAGCTAATTCGAAGGGGAGGATTTGAAACTACAGTTGATAACATTTTATTTGCGAATGGGGGACAAAATGCAATGGCTGCCACATTGGCTAGTCTTTGTCAGCCAGGAGATCGTATTGGTGTTGATCAACATACTTACCCGGGATTGAAAACAGCTGCCGCGATGCTTAGTGTGAAAATAGTACCGATAAAATCAGAGAACAATGAAATGAGTCCAGTTGCCTTTGAATATGCATGTAAAAATGAGCATATTAAAGGGGTTTACCTAATACCAGATTATCATAATCCGACAGCGAGCTGTATGTCTGTAGAAAATCGAAAAGAGATTGCAGTAATTGCCAAAAAGTATAATCAGTTCATCATTGAAGATGCGACGTACCATCTCCATAACAAAAAACCACTTCCGGCAATCGCATCTTTTGCACCGGAACGAGTCATACATATTGCGAGCTTATCCAAATCAATTGCGCCAGGGCTACGATTAGCCTATGTAGCGGTGCCGAGTCAATTTAAGGAGTTAATTTCAAAGGCACTTTATAATTTAAATATTTCTGTTTCCCCTTTATTAGCAGAATTAGCAGCACGTATTATCGTATCGAATCAGTTTGAAGTCTTAATTGAGAGACATCGGGAAGAAACGATTCGCAGAAACCAAGTTGTCAATCGATATTTGAAAGACTATACATGTTTAGGTCATGAAGCAGGCATCTTTCGATGGTTGTTATTACCAGGCAACATTACTGGGGGTGAATTTGAAAAGTTAGCCGCCGAGCGCGGGGTACAAGTATATGCGGCTGAACGTTTTGTAGTGGGAAATAGTTGTCCGGAAAGAGCAGTAAGGGTTGCGGTTTGTGCACCAGAATCACTCGATGAGCTTGAGCAAGGATTGTCTATACTAAAATGTTTACTAAATGATCTTATCTAATGTTGTGTTGCTTTTTAATAGAAAGGCATTTTCAAATACATTTAAAACAAAATTTATAAACTGTTGCTTTGATAAGGAGAAGTATAATCGGAATTTTATGATAATATTGTTCGCCATACAATTATGATGTTGTATGGCTTTTTTGTGCATGTTATCATAATTCAAATCGAGTTGGTGTCTCAATAAAATAAATTTTCCGAAAAGTTTATCATTTCGTGTTGCATAAAGATAAATTTAAAGCATTTGACGCCATATAAGATTGATTGCAAGTAGACATAAATTCTACAGGATAACAAAAGCAACTATATAACAAAAAGGAATGTTTAAGAATGGAAAATAAATTTGCTAAGCGAACTCAGTTAATAAAATCATCTGAGACTCGCGAAATATTGAAAGTAACAGAAAGACCCGAAGTAATCTCTTTTGCGGGAGGTTTGCCAGCCCCAGAGTTGTTTCCTGTAGAAGCAATTAAGGACGTATGCAATGCAGTATTGAATGAAGAAGGAGCGGCCTCTCTTCAATATAGTACTACTGAGGGATATATTCCTTTAAGAAAAGCTATTGGTGGGATGATGAAAGATATTGGCATCAATTCCACGATTGATAATGTACTTATCACATCAGGATCCCAGCAAGCAATAGACCTTACAGGAAGATTATTCATCGACGAGGGAGATACTATTATTTGTGAAAGCCCGACCTATCTTGCAGCGATTAACGTATTTAAGTCATACAATGCCAAATTCGTAGAAGTGGATATGGATGATGAGGGAATGGTGATGGAAGAATTAGAGAAAAAACTGCAAGAGCATCCTACCACAAAATTTATTTATACCATTCCAGATTTCCAAAACCCTACAGGTCGCACATTAAAACTGGAAAGACGAAAAAGAATGATTGAGCTTGCTAATCAATATGATGTACTGATTATAGAAGACAATCCATACGGGGCTATAAGATTTGCTGGAGAGGAACTTCCACCTGTGAAACACTTTGACACGGAAAGTAGAGTGATCTATTTAAGCACTTTTTCTAAAACCTTTGCTCCCGGACTTCGACTCGGGTGGATCTGTGCGGATGAATCTTTTATTGAAAAGTATGTTGCTCTAAAACAAATAGCTGATTTACATACAGACAGCTTTGCTCAAAGAATTGCAGCTAGGTATTTGGAACTCTTCCATATCGAAGAACATATTCATAACATCAAAGTTGTTTATAAAGAAAGATGTGCAATTATGCTCTCTTGTATCGAAGAATTTTTTCCAGAAAATATTTCTTATAGTAAGCCAGAAGGCGGATTATTTATTTGGGTCGAGCTACCTCCGGGTCTGGATGCAGCACATATATTTTCAGAGTGCTTAAGAAATAATGTTGCTTGTGTCCCTGGGACTCCTTTTTTCCCAAACGGTACAGAAAAAAATACATTACGTTTAAATTACTCCAATATGTCTAAAGAGAAAATTAGGGAAGGAATTAAACGTATGGGAGAAGTATTGCATCATGAATTAGAAAAAGAAACATCCCTTCTTGATTCCAAGCTGACTGTCTGACCTAATAATAACGTTAAGGCTAAATACGAAGTGGCACTATAAAAGTTTGTGCCATTTCAAGTATTTTTAATTGTTTCCTATTTGTTGACATTACCTTATCTTTCGAATTGATCCAAAAGTAAGTGCGTCGAGGAAAAGGAACCTAAATATGGCCATTGTCATCAAGTGAAATTCTCAAGGATTTTATATACAAAACTGTTTTGTATGACATGAGAGTTTTAAAGTATCGATATAATAGTATAAGCCGGATTATTTGAACAAAGGGTGAGTTAGGCTTACAATTCAACTATTCAATGAAACACTTGAATAGAGGAGGATTGAAAAATGTTAAATGAAAGAAATTTAAAGGATTTATTGTATCAAGAATTTTCTCGTATAGGTAAAAGCCTTTCTAGCCCGAAGCGATTAGAAATTTTAGATCTTTTATCCCAAGGTCCTAAATCGGTGGAAGCATTATCAAAAGCAACGACTATGTCTGTTGCAAATGTATCACAGCACTTACAAACTTTAAATAATGCAAGAATGGTAAAGTTTCGAAAGGAAGGCAACTATGTTATTTATGAATTAGCAGATGATGTCATTTCAGACTTTATCACTTCTCTTCATAAATTGTCAGAAAAACAGTTTTCACAGGTTCAACAAATAAAACAGGAATTCTTAAATGCCAATTTGGACACGGAAGAGGTTACGCTGGAAGAACTTAACGAGCGGATGGAAAAAGGAGAGATTTTATTGTTAGATGTTCGACCGAAAGAGGAATATGAAAATGCTCATATTCCAGGTGCTGTTTCTATACCAATGGAGGAATTAAAAGAAAAACTCACTTCTTTGCCATCTAACCGAGATGTTGTTGCCTATTGCAGAGGAATATATTGTTTGTGGTCAGTCGAGGCTGTAAAGCTTTTAAGGAATGAAGGTATCAATGCCTATCGTTTAGAAAAAAGCGTGCAAGATTGGAATGAATTTCAAGACCATATAAATTAAATGGAAGAAAGAAGGTGCATACTATGGTTAGTAAAATAAAAGACGCGGAACAAGCGTACATAAATGATCCAGAAAAACAAAAACAGTTATATAAACGGACATTACTCATTATCGTTATTTCTCAAATGTTCGGCGGAGCAGGATTGGCTGCAGGAATAACAGTTGGAGCATTGCTTGCAGAACAAATGCTTGGTACGGGAGCATTTGCAGGTATTCCTGCTGCTTTATTTACGCTAGGTTCAGCAGGTGCTGCATTAGTAGTAGGAAGACTTTCTAATCGTTATGGAAGACGCAGAGGTCTCTCCACAGGCTTTATAGTAGGTGGACTTGGAGCAATAGGAGTTGTGTTTGCTGCTGTCTTAAATAGTGTGATTTTATTATTCGCTTCCTTACTCGTGTATGGGGCGGGAACTGCAACAAATTTACAAGCCCGTTATGCTGGTACAGATTTAGCAACGAAAAAGCAGCGGGGAACTGCTGTAAGTATAGCAATGGTTTCCACGACACTTGGAGCAGTTGCAGGTCCCAATTTAGTAGAAGTGATGGGAAATGTGGCTCACTCTATCGGTGTTCCAGAACTTGCAGGTCCATTCATTTTGTCCGCAGCTGCATTTATATTAGCAGGGATATTTTTATTTATCTTTTTACGTCCTGATCCATTTATAATCGCATTACAAATAAATGCACATAAAGAAAATACGGAAACTAGTGAGATTCCGGAACAGACTCAAATAAATAAAAAAGGAATTGCGGTTGGGGCTATCATTATGGTGCTTAGTCAAATTGTGATGATTTCTATTATGACGATGACGCCAATTCATATGGGGCATCACGGTCACGCTTTAGGGGCGATCGGGCTAGTTATTGGTTTCCATGTCGGTGCTATGTACTTACCTTCACTTGTAACCGGAATGCTTGTTGATAAAATCGGTCGACCTATCATGGCGATTGCTTCCGGAGTAACATTGCTCCTTGCAGGAATTGTAGCATCGATGGCACCTGGAGGTTCTTTGTTTTTCATGATTCTTGCCCTTTCTTTACTAGGCATAGGGTGGAATTTTGGCTTAATAAGCGGTACAGCTTTAATAATTGATTCGACTGAACCTGCAACACGCGCCAAAACGCAAGGTACAGTAGATGTTTTTATCGCATTAGCAGGATCCGCAGGCGGTGCCATGTCGGGTATGGTTGTTGCTGGTTCCAGTTATGAAATGTTATCACTTGCTGGTGGGATTCTATCCTTAATACTTATTCCCATCGTCGTATGGTCCATTGGCAGTAAAAATAAACAGCAACAATATTTAAAGGATTCCCCTTTAAAATAAAGGAATGAAGCCAAAGTAGTGAGTTTGAGCTTTTGGCAGGGTGGTAAACAGATAGAAAGCTGATTTTGATGTAATTAGTAACACTGCTTGGCTTTTAGGTTAAAGTACAAAACAAATATAAAAAAGGAGGATTTTTTGATGAATCAAATTAAAGTCTATACAACGAATACTTGTCCATATTGTACAATGATGAAAAATTTCTTAAACGAGAAGGAGCTTCCTTTTGAAGAAGTTAACGTACAGGAAGATTCGAATGTCGCAGATCGTTTAGTAAAAATGACAGGTGAAATGGGAGTTCCACAAACCGAAATAAATGGTCAATGGATTTTAGGGTTTGATCCGGAAAAAGTAATGGAATTAGTTAAGTAAAAGAAAATTATTAACATCTTTAGCTGTTTAATATATCTAAGAGAAAAGAGGATAGCATTAGTTCTTCCTCTTTTCTTTTTTAATGAATAAAAGAGTTTTTTATACAACTTACATAATATTGGAAAGAGGAAATAAAATGAAAAATCCTGTTGTTATTGTTGGAGCTGGTTTAAGTGGGCTCCGGGCTGCCTCTCTACTTACTGCACAGGGCATCGAATGTAAGGTGTTAGAGGCTAGAGATAGAATTGGCGGTAGGGTCTTAAGCACTGCAGTTCCGAACAGACCTGAATTTGGCAAATTTGACCTGGGTCCAACATGGTTCTGGCCACAATATGAGGGCACGATTACTAGACTTGTTAATGACCTAAATTTAAAAACTTTCGATCAGCATGCAAAAGGGGCAATGCTTACAGAACGATCCTCAAACGAAGCACCAGAGCGCTATGTACTGCCGGAAAATGCTGACACAAGGTCGATTCGATTGGTAGGAGGAGTTCAATCTCTAATTGATGCTGTAGCAAAGACTATACCTCCAGAAGCAATCGAGTTAGAAACACAAGTTACGGCAATCCGACTAGATAACGATTCTCTTATAATAGAAGCAAATACTGCTGATAGGAGGAAAAAAAGAGTTTCTGCAAGTGCTGTTATCCTAGCGTTGCCCCCTAGGATTGTAGCGAATCAGATTGAATTTGCGCCTATTCTTCCGCCAAACCTGAATGCCGATCTTCTAAGCAAACCTACTTGGATGGCAGGACAGGCTAAGGTAGTGGCAATTTATGATCGTCCCTTCTGGAGGGAATCAGGGCTCTCAGGTTTCGCAACAAGCTGGGTAGGGCCTTTGCAAGAAATCCATGATGCTTCTCCTCATACAGGTTCTGGTGCACTGTTTGGTTTTTTCGGAATACCAGCAAAAATGCGCCGAGCAATGGGGAAGGATGAAATTTTAAAATTAGTAATAGACCAATTGGTGAGACTATTTGGCTCCTCTGCTCAAAATGTAAGTGCTATTCTCTACAAGGACTGGGCTAAGGATTCTGAGACGGCTGTAGAGGAAGATTTAGATCCACTTAAAGATTTTCCGATTTATGGTCAACCACCAAATGCAGGGATTTGGGAAAAGAAAGTTTATTTTGCTGGGACTGAGACCAATACACAATTTGGCGGCCATTTGGAAGGTGCACTTCAGTCAGCTGAACAGGCAGTTGCTAAAATCCTTCATTTAAAGAACAAGCTATAATAATTCAATACTCACTGATCTAAAAAATACGACCAAACAAGAACACCTTTCGTTGAAAATGGGTAAATAATACCTTAATTATCAACGTAAAGGTGTTTTTTACTATAGTCTAAAAACAGAACTATAAGAAATATTATTTTGCTGACAATAATTTGGTAATATACTACAATAGGAATTTGCTATTATGAATACGTATAAGGTAAACAGATATCAGAAGCAATTTTCTAATAGTAATTTTCATATAATTTCCAAATGATATGCTATAGAGCTATACTGAAATTATAATCTAGAAACATTTTTATCGGAGGTCCTTGAATGAATTTGGTCGGAAGTATATATAAAAAGATGAACTCCAAAGATAAAGTAATTATTGCCATACTCCTATGTTGTTTTATAGGTTCCGTTATTTTTGTTTTTAATAATTATTCCTTTTATGAAAAACCTATAGCTAAGGTAGTCCATACAAAAGTAGAAGATGTGGTGAAAGTAAGTGATATAAATGGTAATGAGGATACTTTATATACGCAACATATAATTGCTAAATTATTAAATGGAGAAGAAAAGGAAAAGGAGATTCATTTAACAAATGAATACTCCAAATCCAAAGCCTATGATCATGAGTTTCAAATTGGAAATGAGTTGTTTGTTAAAATCGATCAGAGTGAAAAAGAGGATGAAGATTTAACGGGGACAATTCAAGAGGTCAAACGGGATAAGTACTTGTTGCTGATTGGATGGGTATTTATTTTTGTTTTACTGATTGTTGGAAAAAAACAGGGGCTGTTCTCTTTCATTAGTTTAGTATTTAATGCCATCCTTTTATCGTATGCACTGGATATTTATATTCATAATTCCAGTCAAAGTCTGTTATGGATTTGTGGAATAAGCGTTATTTTGTTTACGGTTACCTCTTTGTTGCTTGCAAACGGTTTAAATGAGAAAACATATGCAGCTATTATCGCGACCTTGCTTGGAACTTTTATATCGCTATTAATTACGTACCTTGTTCTGTTGGTAACTGGGGAAAAAGGACTACGGTATGAGGAAATGCAGTTTATTACTCGACCGTATCGTATGGTATTTATGGCGGGACTATTCCTTGGCTCTCTAGGGGCAGTGATGGATGTCGCTATTACGATGTCTTCTTCGATTTTTGGATTATATGAGAAAAATAACTACATATCCGTAAAGGCACTCATTAAATCAGGAATGGAAATCGGAAAAGATATTATGGGAACGATGACGAATATTTTGTTTTTTGCTTATGTAAGTGGTTCGATACCAACGCTTATTCTCTATTTTAAAAATGCTTCTCCATTTGGTTATACGCTTTCCTTAACTCTATCACTGGAATTGGCCCGTGCTTTAGCGGGTGGAATAGGAATTGTGTTGACCATTCCGATTGGTCTCTATACGACCTTATTTTTCGTGAATAGAAAGAGGGCAAGATTATGAATGTATTAGTGTTATTGGGAGGTATATTATTTCTACTAATGACTATTATTGGCGGAAGAAAAGGAGTAAGATCTTTTTTCGCTTTATTTTTCAACTTTGCAGTCATTATCATAACAGTCATTTTGCTGTGCTCCCCGGAGATTAATCCAGTTATTGTAACTTTATTTGCTTGTGTAGTGATTAGCTGCATCAATCTTTTCTATATCAATGGAGTGAATAGCAAAACAAAAACAGCTTTTCTGTCCACAATTATTTGTATTGTTATTTTACTTTTATTTATAATCTTCGTAACGAATAAGTCAATGATACAAGGGTTTGGCGAAGAAGAAATAGGAGAGCTTGGAGCGTTTTCCTTATTAGTCGAAGTGGATTTCGTGAAAATTGCAGTGTCTGTAATTATTATGAGTACAATCGGGGCGATTACGGATACGGCTATAGCAGTTTCCTCTCCTATGCGGGAAATCCATTATCACCATCCGGACATTAGTCGAAAAGAATTATTCCTTTCCGGATTGTCTATTGCGAGAGATATATTAGGAACAAGTGCAAATACCCTGTTTTTTGCATTCTTTGGGGGCTATTTAGCATTACTCATATGGTTTAAAGATTTATCGTATTCCGTTGGGGATATCGTCAATTCGAAGATTTTTAGTGCCGAAATAATCACGATCCTATGTGCTGGAATAGGAGTAACACTAGTTATCCCAATAACCACATGGATTACTGCTTATTTTTTTGTAAGGAACAAAGAAACAAAAGAAACAGTATGATAAACTAGTACATTACCATCTATTTTCTAACCTTCAAATAATTATTTGGAGGTTTTCTTATTCTATAGAAAGCATCAATTAGAATAAGCAAAAAATAACAATATAACATTCGAAAAATTTGTGTTAAAATAAAATATCAGTCTATTTAAAGATAAAATAAGTACACATTATTTCAACTGGGGAGAAGTGATTGTACTTCTTTTATATTAGATGTGTGAAGAAAATGTTAGGGGATAGTAGGATGAAGAATTTATTAATTAAATGGAACCAAATCAGCCTGGTAAAAAGGATTGTAGTCGGTATTATAGTAGGTGTTATCTTGGCTTTGACCCTTCCTAATGCCGTAAGTGGGGTTACTATTCTTGGTTCTTTATTTGTTGGAGCATTAAAGGCAGTTGCACCAGTACTAGTATTATTCTTAGTAATGCATGCCATTGCCGGACATAAAAGTGGTAAGAAAACGAATATGAAATCAATTCTTTTTCTTTACTTACTAGGTACATTCTTAGCCGGGGCTGTCGCGGTGGTTGCAAGCTTTATGTTCCCAGTTACATTAACATTAACAACTGGCGCAAAAGATATAGCACCACCAGAAGGTATTGTGGAAGTTATTCAAACATTATTATTTAACTTAGTTTCTAATCCAGTTGATGCTATTATTAATGCAAACTATCTAGGTATATTAATGTGGGCAGTCGTACTTGGACTTGCATTAAAGAGCGCAAGTCAAAACACGAAAGATATGTTAGGCAGTTTTTCCGATGCAATTACGAAAGTAGTACAATGGGTGATCAATTTAGCGCCACTTGGTATTATGGGGCTTGTGTTTGATGCAATTGTAACAAGTGGATTTTCTGCTTTAGTTGAATATGGTAGACTAATTTTAATTTTAGTAGGATGTATGTTGTTTATCGCACTAGTCGTACACCCATTGCTTGTGTTCATCTATACGCGAAAAAATCCTTATCCGCTTGTTTTCATGGTTTTAAGAGAAAGTGGTATTACGGCATTCTTTACACGTAGTTCCGCTGCTAATATTCCAGTAAATATGAAGTTATGTGAAAAACTTGGCTTAGATGAAGATACGTATGCAGTATCCATTCCTCTAGGTGCTACTATTAATATGGCTGGAGCAGCTGTTACTATTGCAGTGCTAACACTTGCTACAGTACACACGCTAGGTATTGAAGTCGATTTTGTAACGGCCCTTCTGCTTTCAGTTGTAGCAGCTATTTCTGCAGCAGGTGCATCAGGTGTTGCTGGTGGATCACTATTACTTATCCCACTAGCATGTAGTCTATTTGGCGTTCCAGCTGATATTGCCATGCAAGTTGTTGGGGTAGGTTTTATCATTGGTGTTGTTCAAGATTCTTGTGAAACTGCACTGAATTCTTCTTCAGACGTACTGTTCACAGCGGCTGCTGAAGAAGCTAGAGAACGAAAAGAAAGTAAAGTTAGTAAAGTATCTCCAGCTAATTCCTAAAATAAGTTTTAAAAGCCACGATTACCGAAGATGATTCGGTGATCGTGGCTTTTTATTGGTTTTAATTGGAGAAAGTTGAGGTAAATAAAGACTAGTCCTCTAAATAGTGGTGAAAAAGAAAAGATAGTAACAAAGACATAAATGATGAAAATGGAATCGGATATATGCTTATTTCACTTTGTTTCTTATATATTATGTGACCACAATCTTCCAGTATTTCTTTTGAAATCGGTAACATTTTATAAATAGTATTTGGACATAATGAGTAATATATGTATACTTAGTAAGGAAGTTTAATGGTCAGACGTTTGACCTTCTAATAATACTATTTCCTGGAGGCATTAAATGAACTATTTAATCTCAATCTTAGGCTTAATTGTTGTGTTAGCTCTTGCCTGGGTTGCAAGTAATAATCGTAAAGGTATAAAAATTAGACCAATTATCCAAATGCTTGTTATTCAAGTAATATTAACTTACTTATTACTGAATACGAAATTTGGATTGATACTTATTAAAGGAATAGCCGCTGGTTTTGAAAAATTACTTGAATTTGCAAATGAAGGAATCAATTTTGTATTTGGAGGACTTGCGAACGAAGGACAAGCTCCTTTCTTCTTAACAGCTCTACTTCCTATTGTATTTATCTCCGTTCTAATAGGAATTCTACAGCATATTAAAGTGCTTCCTTTCATTATGAAATGGTTGGGCTGGATCATCAGTAAAGTTAATGGTATGGGTAAATTAGAATCTTACAACGGAGTAGCATCTGCTATTGTTGGACAATCCGAAGTTTTTATTACGGTGAAAAAACAGCTTGGTCATCTATCTCAAGAGCGGCTATATACACTTTCAGCGTCAGCGATGTCTACTGTATCGATGTCTATTGTAGGAGCATACATGACGATGATTGAGCCGAGATATGTCGTAACGGCAATCGTGATTAATTTATTTGGAGGATTTATCATTGCTTCCATCATCAATCCATACACTGTAACCGAAGAAGAGGATCTCCTTGTTATCCAATCCGAAAAACAAAGCTTCTTTGAAATGTTGGGCGAGTATATTTTAGATGGATTTAAGGTTGTCATTATAGTTGCGGCAATGTTAATTGGATTCGTTGCATTAATGGCAGGGGTAAATACCTTATTTGATGTGATATTTGGAATCTCATTCCAAGAAATAATGGGATTTGTTTTTGCTCCATTTGCTATTTTAATGGGTATTCCCGTTTCAGAATCCGTCACAGCAGGTGGTATTATGGCTACCAAATTAGTGACAAACGAATTTGTAGCAATGCTCTCATTAAATGAATTAGCGTCAGGCTTAAGTGAGCGATCAATCGGAATCCTTTCTGTTTTTCTTGTTTCTTTTGCAAACTTCTCTTCCATTGGAATCATTTCCGGTGCGGTAAAAGGGCTACATGAAAAACAAGGAAACGTTGTAGCGCGAATGGGATTGAAGCTTTTGTACGGAGCAACGTTAGTTAGTGTACTATCAGCAGTTATTGTTAGCTTTATCCTATAATCTTAATAAAGAAGATCCGCTATTCGTAGTGGATCTTCTTTTTCATATTACCGTCTTGTCATGTAAATTTGTTGGAGAAATGCTAAAATTGAAAAGATAGTTATTTTGAGAAAAGAGTTTTGACCATGCATAAACTTAAAAATATTCCATTACAAACAAAAATATTAGGTCTAATTAGTACGTTAATTCTTTTAATCATTATTCTTCTTGCCTGTATATTTGCTTACCTGCAATCGGTTGATACGAGAGATCATGTGAAACAACTGGCATTGCAATCAGCAAAGTCGATTTCTCTCATGCCCGAGCTTAGGGATGCCATTGAACAAAAAGATATCGAAACTCAATTCCGACCGATTGCAGAGCAAGTAAAAGACCAGGTGCATGCGGCCGATATTATCATCGAAAATCGGGAGGGCATTATTTATTCACATACAAATCCAAGCCTGGTCGGTCAAAAGAGTTTAGACGAAACAAGTTATCAAATGTTAGTGTTTGGTGGTGCCAATAATTTTGAAGTAGTGCGGGAGGAAGGTTCCGTTTTAATGGGGAAGGTCCCGATAATGGCGGACAATGGAGAATATACACAAGTGATTGGAACCGTATCCGTTGAGTTTCTGGAAAGAGACATTTACGAGAGTATTTATAAGCGGGTGAAAATCATTATTATCGCATCTCTCATAGTATTACTGTTAGGAATTACTGGCGGGATATTCCTGACAAAAAGTATAAGGAAAGATACGTTGGGTCTGGAACCTCATGAAATTGCGGCATTGTATAGGGAAAGAAGTGCCATTCTTTTATCAGTTAAAGAAGGTATTATAGCTATAGATGAAAATGGATTTTTAACTTTGATCAATCATTCTGCAAAGTCTATGTTGAATCTTAACGAAAAAGATTTTATAGGCCAGCATATTCAGCATGTCCTTCAGGATATAAACATAGAGGATGTGTTACAGACAGGAAAGACCGCTCATAATGTGGAGGTCTTGATCAATGATAAAATGTTCATCTTTAATATAATTCCAATCATCGAAGGCGGTAATGTTGTAGGCGTCGTTTCTAGTTTCCGAGACAAAACGGAGTTAAAAAAACTGATGAATACGATAACGGAAGTTAGGGATTATTCAGATGGACTTCGTGCGCAAACACATGAATATGCCAATAAATTGTATTTGTTATCAGGATTATTACAATTAGAGCGATATCAAGATGCATTGGAATTTATTCAAAAAGAGTCGATCACTCATCAGCAGCAAAACGAAATATTATTTAATCAAATTCATGATGCAAATGTCCAAGCTATTTTGTTAGGGAAGCTTGGAAAAGCATCCGAAAAGAAAATGATGCTTGAAATTGATGCCGACAGCTATGTAGACCCTCTACCAAGTCATATAGAGGTAACGGATATCGTGACAATTATAGGAAATCTTATCGATAATGCATTTGATGCAGTTGCACATCAGAAAGAAAAAAGGGTGGCTTTTTCTATTATGGGACTTGGAAACGATATTATTATAGAGGTAACGGACAACGGTAAAGGAATTTCGGACGATTTGTTAGCTTCTTTGTTTACGCCAGGTTCCTCTTCTAAGGGAGAAAATAGAGGATACGGTTTGTTTAATGTAAAAAGCATTGTAGGATCGCTTGGTGGAACAATTGAAGTAAGTAATGAACCTAATGGTGGATCTATTTTTACGGTCTACCTTCCAAAAAAGGTTTCGGGATAGAGCAAGGAGTGGGATAAAGTGATTAAAGTTGTAATAGTAGAGGACGATTTTCGAATTGCCCAAGTACAAGAGCAATTTTTGCAAAAAATAACAGGTGTAAAGCTGGTTGGAAAGGCGCTAAATGCGAAGGAAGCGATGGAGCTTTTAGAAGCAAATGAAGTAGATTTACTTTTACTCGACATTTATTTGCCTGATAAGCTTGGTACTGACTTATTGGCTAAAATTAGAGAGAGTTATCCGGACGTAGATATTATTATGGTGACTGCTGCAACAGAAAGAGCAATGCTTGAGAAGACTGCTAGATATGGTGTATTTAACTATCTATTAAAGCCGGTAACGATGAAGAAATTTGTAGAAACCATTGAAGATTATAAAAGAAGGAAAGAATTACTTAGCAAGACTAATGAGATAGATCAGACAATGATCGATAGGTTCTTTGGGATTACCAACCAATCGACAATTCTGCAAAAGGATCTTCCGACAGGTGTTGATCGCCATACGTTAAAGAAAATAAAAGATGTGGTGGAAGAGCTTAAAGGCGTATCCATCGATGAAATGAGTGAAACGATGGGGGTATCTAGAACAACTGCAAGAAGATATCTAGAGTTTCTTGTTTCGGAAAATGTCTGCATTGCAAAACATGAGTATGGAATTGTAGGAAGACCTCAGCGGAAATATTACTTAATAGAATAAAAAGTAACATTCTATTAGAATCAATTAACGAGGGATAAACAATGAGGAAAAAAATACTAGTTCTTGTCATGACTTTTGTGACGCTTTTAACCGGATGTTCATCGGAAAAGAATCAAGAAGTCATTGGAGATGAAGTAACGATTATTGCTCCAAGCTCTATCGGTGGAGGCTGGGATTTAACAGCACGAGCGATGCAAGACGTTTTAATGAGTGAAAAGTTAATAGATGGAGATATTCAGGTAATGAATAAAATAGGAGCTGGTGGAGAGTTAGGCTGGAAATATACAAATCAGCAAAAAGATCATGTATTAGCTATTAATTCTAGCTTGCTCATCACCAATCATTTATTGGGTCAAAGTAAGATAACCTATAAAGATTTTACACCGATCGCCATTTTGGCTACGGAATGGGAGGTTGTGATCGTTTCTAAGGATTCCAATATAAGCAGTGCAAGGAGCTTAATGGACAATATGAAAGAAGCCCCTCATAGGTTTAAGATTGGTGTTTCTCCCAGATTAGGGAATGATGATCAGCTATCGTTTGTATTGGTGGGTAAACAAGTAGGATTGAATTCCGACGAGCTCGATTTTTTTATATATGAAAATAGTGCTCAAGTAGTGGATGCCTTATTAAAAAAGCAAATAGATGTTGCAACAATGACTTTAGCAGAGGCTAAAAAGTATTATGATTTGAATCAAGTAAAAATGCTCGTTATCTCATCTGATAAAAGATTAGAAGAGCTTCCGGATGTTCCTACGTGGTCAGAGGAAGGAATAGACTTAGTATTTGAACACTGGCGTGGTGTAATGGGGCCGCCGAATATGACGAAGAGTGAAATTCAATTTTGGGATACGACAATGGAAAAAATGGTGCAAACAGAAAAGTGGCAGCAAACGCTAGAGAAGTATATGTGGAAAGATTTTTATAAGAATAGTAGTGAAACTGCAAAATTCTTAGAAGAGCAGGATAAGATGTATGAGGCTTTAATGAATGTAAATAGGAAAGATTAATACGTCTGTGAACAAAATAAACAAAATAGTTTAAATAAATTTAATGACATAATATTTCGTATTGTTTACTTTTTACAATAATAGCTGTACGATTGGCAAAAGTACAAGACAAGAGCTTTGTTTCGAATCTAGCTACTGTCTTTACAGCGTTACTTTTTAATATAACTATTGGAGGAACGGATAAATGTGGATCTTAACTGTTTATACGAATGATGGTAGTATTAAAATGTTTGAATTTGAGGATGAAAAAGAAGCGAGAGAATCAACTAAAAAGATAAAAGATAATAAAATTCTCTCCAATGTCATCTATTTCAATGATCGTATTGTAGAAGCTGTTATTTAATGAGGAATATACAATTCAAGGGTGACTCAAGGATCGAAGTGTTAACATCTCAACCATTTTATGCAGAATGGTCGAGGTTTAACATAATCTTGGGCAGCCTTGTTTTTTCGTCTGTAAGTGAGTAGTAGGAACGGGAGGGCATCATGACTTTAGCATCGATTATTAAGTTGATAGATAACAGAAAACAAAGCCTGCTTCCATTTGTAGAAACTTTACTATGTGGTATATTAGGTGGTTTATTATTCACAATACTAAATTTACCATTGGCATGGATGTTAGGACCTTTAACAGCTATTTTGATTTGGAAGCTATTTTCCAAACGTGATTTATATTGGCCGGCAAGTTTTAAAAATGGAGGCCAAATGTTACTAGGTTATAGTATGGGCCTGTCGTTTACGATTGCTAGTGCGAAACAGATTGTAGACCAGTTACCATCCATGGCTATTATTACTATTCTAATGGTAGTTGTCGGACTGGCAATTGCTTTTTTTGTTGCAAAATTAACTGGAATTAATATAGTAAGTGCTGTAATGGGGACGACACCGGGTGGGTTATCCCAAATGGTTTTATTGAGCGAAGAGATCAAAGGAGCAGATTCCACCGTAGTTACCTTCATGCAAACAATTAGAATGTTAACGGTTATTTTCATTGTACCTATTTTATCGATTCATGCATTTTCAAGTGGTACAGCAGGAGCAGGTAACGCTACAGCTGATCTAGTAACGCAAACGGAGTATGTTAGTTTCTTTCAAATCATTATGGTTCTTGTGATTGTTTTACTCATCACTGCATGCGCGGTTCGTTTCAAATTTCCAACCCCATGGATTATCGGACCCCTATTATCATCTGCAATATTAACTGTGGCTGGCTTTGGAACATTTCCGTTACCTCACATACTTATCGTACTAGCCCAGCTTTGCCTAGGCGTTTATTTGGGTCTCGGAATAAAAATGGATATGCTGAAAAATTGGAAAAAGCTACTGCCCTTTTCGATTGTTTCTGGCTTTTTGATTGTTGGTTTTGCGCTTGTTTTAGCTTATGGCTTACATATCGTCTATCCGATTACAATGACTACTGCCTTTTTATGTATAGCTCCAGGCGGCTTACCAGAAATGGGTGTTACGGCACACACTGTCCAAGCGGATGTATCCATGGTTGCCGCATATCAGTTGTTTCGTGTTTTTTTCATATTGTTTATCGTTCCGATTTTTCTAAAGTATATATTTGGTGGTCAAGAGGTTTTAGAGGGTTCGGTAAAAGCATGACTTACTCTATTAAAAGACTTACGACCTAAATTCTAACTTTCACTTCCATATATATAAATCAAAAAACGCTTGGATTTCTGAACTGCACTGAACTGCCCCCCAAGTGTTTTTCTATATCAATTGCCAATTTTCAAATAATAAATTTAATGTACTAAATAGCTAAAAAGTATTTAAATAACTATATTTTGTAAACGTTTACATAGATGTTTTCCTCCTTTATATTAATTAAATAATATCTAAATTGTTTAATTATTTTCCATATTTGATAAATGACATTTGGGGAAAGAAATAGTGAGGGGGAAAAGTATGTTAGCACTTTTAGGTTTTTCTATGATCGCAGTATTTATGTATTTAATAATATCAAAACGTATGTCCGCTATGGTTGCGTTAGTTGCGATACCAATTTTGTTTGCATTACTAGGAGGATTTGGACAGGGCATCGGTGAAATGATGCTAGAAGGTATAAAGCAAGTAGCACCGACAGGTGTCATGTTAATGTTTGCTATACTGTACTTTGGTATAATGATTGATGCAGGCTTATTTGATCCGCTTGTGGCAAAAATTTTAACGATTGTTAAAGGTGATCCATTAAAGATTGTTATAGGTACAGCTATTCTTGCGATGATTGTTGCACTTGATGGTGATGGAACGACAACATATATGATTACAGTATCGGCAATGCTGCCGTTATATAAGCGAATTGGAATGAACCCACTTATCTTAACATGTGTTGCGATGCTTTCATTTGGTGTTATGAACATGACACCATGGGGTGGGCCGACAGCTAGAGCGGTAGCAGCATTGCAGCTTGATGTGGCAGATGTATTTACACCGCTTATCCCTGTTATGGCAGCTGGAATACTGTGGATCTTATTTACAGCGTTCATTCTTGGGAAAAAAGAGCGTAAAAGATTGGGAGTTGCCAAGATCCAATATTCTAAGGAAGAGATGCTTGCTGTAAGTGAGTTAGCTGCAACTTCTACAGTAGAAGACTATAAACGACCAAAAATGTTATGGGTCAACCTTACTTTAACGGTTGCACTAATTGCCTGTTTGGTTACTTCTGTATTACCATTATCTACTTTGTTCATGATTGCTTTTGTTATAGCGCTTATGATTAACTATCCAAATCTAGAAGATCAGAAAACGAGAATATCTCACCATGCAGGAAATGTTCTTGCAGTTGTTGGATTAGTTTTTGCTTCCGGTATTTTCACTGGAATTTTATCTGGAACGGAAATGGTTGATGCAATGGCCAATAGCCTAGTTGCAGTTATTCCAGAATCTTTTGGTTCGGGTTTTGCTGTTATTACTGCAGTAACAAGTATTCCATTTACTTATTTTATGGCAAATGATCCTTACTATTTCGGCGTATTGCCAATCTTAGCTGAAACTGCGGCAGCTTATGGGGTAGATCCAGTAGAGATAGCGCGTGCTTCTATATTAGGTCAGCCGGTCCATGCGATGAGCCCATTAATGGCTTCTGCTTACCTACTTGTAGGGATGGCTGGTGTAGAATTCGGAGACCATCAAAAGTTTATCATTAAGTGGGCATTAGGTTCATGTTTTGTCATGATACTAGCAGCAATTGTGTTGGGAGTTATTACTTTCTAATATAAAAAAATCATCTCGACTTTTAGCTAGAGATGATTTTTTTTTGTGTTTCGGGGAGTTTGAGAAAGGCATGTATAGTCAAGTTATTTCATAATAGAGTTATATTTCAGTCTTAAACAGGATTGTTTAAGTGATGGTACAATAAGAGTTCAGTAGGTTAGGTAGTTTATTGAGTCTAATTGAATGGAAAACTAGTGGAGGTGTTAAAATGAATAAAAAATGGACGATTGAACAAATACGTGAATATGTTACGAAGAATTCAGATAGTGAATTACTTTCAAAAGAATACACAGGTTTCTCGCAAAAACTACAGTTTAAATGTTCATGCGGGAATGAATTTGAAAAAACGTTTACAAAATTTAAAGGAAGCAATCAGAAAAAATGTTCCAACTGTCAAGAAGCGAGACCTTCTCGTTAAAGCTTTCAAAGTATGTGCTCGATTATTAATAGAAACAAGAAGAAACCAAATCATAGTATTTAAACTATGTTTGGTTTCTTTTGTTTCTGGCTTAGGAAATTATTAGCTCTCTGGCTTGTCGATTAGTATAGGGAAACTGTGCGGTAAATTGCTCTATTAGTGTCCGCTACGATTTTCACTGCAGTCGTATGCTTTCCGCCAGGTGAGCGATGAGCCAGCCCGCCGCTATGGCGTACCTTTGGATGTCTCATTTTGCTCATGCGGAGGAACAAAGGCTAAGAACGCCACATCGTGTGGTAACGCCTTTGAAACCAACATCCTGTAGGCCTCGGCAGGAGTCGACGCCTACAGCGAAAATCAATGGAGCTTGCTACTTACTTAGTTCCAACAGATTTCGATAATTTCTATTATCATTAAATATATCACAAATTATATTCCAATAAATGGTCTAACGAGACATAACAGGCCATGAACGCGACAAAGCCAATCAAGTGGATGCACTTTTATCCAGTTAATGGTTAAGGGTAATCAAACAGTTATGGAAAGCAACCAATTCTATTCCGAAAGCAGCCAAATCAGCATAAGAGCAACCAAATTACTAATGAAAGCAACCAAATCTTACAATAGCAAGTCTACTTGGAGTGGGACGCCGATAGCTACCGTGCAGTATCCTCATTTCTAATTGCCATATTAGGGCAGACTAAGGTGTTTGCGCTCTTGTTCTATTTTTGGGGGATGGAACAAAAATTACTAAAAATCATTGTTCATCAATTGTAAGGAATTTTTGCTGCACAGCATTCTTTGGAAAAGAGATTCTTAATATTTCATTTTGAAAAGTGACTAACGTGTCTTTTTCTGGGATTGCATAAGGAAGAGTAACCATTTGTTCTCTTCTTGAATAAAATTGTTTTCTACCTGTGTGCGTTGGATATTTAATTTCTTCATGAAGAGAGTCCTCCACACCGATTCTTAAGGAGTTTCCTATTATTTCTAATTTAATTTGATTGCGTTTGCAACCAGGTAATTTTGCTTCGACAATCACGTCTCTGTCGGTTTCATGTGTGTCAATTTGAAATGAATTAAAGGGAAGATGATTGTCCAGTTGGTTAAAAAACTGGCTGAAAAGCGAATCCATTTGCTGCATCATATTTCTTAATGATTTAAAACCAAATTCCGATGCTCCCATGAAATGCTCATTTTTCTTTTGTGGAAGATTGCCATCGCCATAATTCATTTTTTATTCCTCCTACCATTTTTAATACTCATGCTTACATTATGTAGAAGTAAAAGAATGGTAGTGGGCTAAGATGTACAAGCGAATAAAGTGAAACTTCAATCAGTGGGGATTTTCCGACGCACAGGTCGTGCTAGTGTGAACGTTGCGACATTGACGTCGCGCATTTAGTCCGCTTTCCCCCACTGATTGTTAGTTGAACCAATCGGGCTTATAGGGCAGTTGATCTCCCACTTATCTTTTCGCTTTTCTTAAATCTTGAAGTGGGAGTCTTACTGCCCGTTAATGCGGGATAAAATTTTCTTTACTTTTTATAAATGTTATGTTTTAATTCATTATATCAACTAAATCGTAACCATTACTGTTTGCGGTGTGTAAGATGATAGTTTGTACATTATTTCTAGGAGGAACAGCAATTATGAGAGTAAACATTACATTAGCTTGTACGGAGACAGGAGATCGCAATTATATTACAACGAAGAACAAACGGACTAATCCAGAACGTATTGAACTAAAAAAATATTGCCCGCGTCTACGTAAAGTAACGCTTCATAGAGAAACAAAATAAAAAAGACGGAGGTATTACAATGGCCAAAAAATCTAAAGTGGTGAAGGACAAAAAGCAACGAGAACTGGTTAGTCGCTATGCAGAACTTCGGAAGGAATTAAAAGAAAAAGGAGATTATATAGCGCTCAGCAAGCTTCCGAAAAATTCGTCATCAACACGATTGAAAAATCGTTGTGAAGTGACTGGAAGACCAAGAGGATATATGCGCAAATTCAATATGTCCAGAATTGCATTTCGAGAATTGGCACATAAAGGACAATTACCCGGTGTAAAAAAATCGAGTTGGTAATATAAGTAAGGATTAGATTAAAGACTAGTTATTGTGTATAACACTTGAAGAGAAGGGCATGTGCCTCTTTCTTTTTTTACGTGGGGTGAGTAATTTGAATGAACGACTTGTAGAGTTTTTGTTCCGAAGTGAAGTAGCAAAGCTTCGGGATGATAAAAGAGAATTTTATCAATTTATAATAAACATAGAAGATACTTTGGCGGAAAGAGCAGAGAATGCAGAGGAGTTTTGCCAGCTTTTACTCAAATACTCACCAGTTGACGTGGCTGCTTCTCGCTTTAACTTGTCTTATGATAGGGTTGTACAAAGACTAGAAGCAATTGATGCAGAGCTCCACCAAAAAATAGAAGCCCGAAGTCAGAAAGTAGAGTGGATAGACTACACTCATCATTTTCCATTAGTGGAGGGTAAACGTGTTTTTTTATTTAAGAACTAATGACGAAGCGCCATGTCACTCAGAGAGGGAAATCTATGAAAAAGCGAGCGTTTTTCAATTTGTTAGTAGCACTTTTATAACATACAAAAAAGCACTATCTCCACAGGGATAATGCTTTTTCTAAATTATTCTTTGCGATAATTTCTTCCCTCAATCATCAGGATGCAGGTTATTTTGCATAAGTTCTTGTACTTTGTCAATTTGCTCCTGAGATGCTAGCTCGGTCTTATACCAGCCTTTATTGCTCATTATTTCAAAAAGCTGATAATGGTTTGAACTTGCATTTTCAAAACATTGCTTATAAATTTCTCGTAGCTGTTGATGTGTGGTCTCTAATATAGTATTGCTGATGTTTCGGCAACGTCCTTTTTCCAGCTCTAAACAAAGTTGGAGTATTTCCCGATCTGTAAGTCCGCGTTCTGCGATATTATTTGGCATATGAATCCACCTTTTGTTGTTATTGAATGTTATTTGTTTGGTTGAAGTATTGGGAGAGCTCGATAATTTTTAGCTGGTGTTTTTCTGCCATTTGCTCGAGTGTTTTTCTTAGCTCTGGGTCTTTGCATTGCGTTGCACACCAGTTCATCGTTTTTGCGGTGATTACCTCTGCACGGATTTCATCCTCCATAAATGCTAATTCTTTCATCGTTAGAACGGTCATCTCATTTCACCTCCGAAACTATAAGAAAGTCTTTATCCCGCATTAACGGGCAGTAAGACTCCCACTTCAAGATTGAAGAAAAGCGAAAAGATAAGCGGGAGGTCAACTGCCTGTAAAAGCTCGATTAAATGATCCCAGACTAAGTACGCAAAGCTCGTCGCAAAATAAAAGAGCGTTTGCAACGTCTGTGTGACCCACATCGTGTGGGACACAACTAACAATCAGTGGGGGATGACGGAGACTAAAAGCGCGACCTCCATGTCGCAACGTCCGCACTAGCACGTCCTGTGCGTTGGAAAACCGCCACTGATTGAAGTTTCACTTTATCTCATACTCTTTCATACATATGGACAATTTATTGATAGCGGGACCAATAGGATTATTTATCGTTACTATTGAATTTAATTGCTGGGATATTATTGTAGATGAAGCTTGGTGGTACTTCATCTTCATTATTTTCACCATAGAATTCTTCTTGGATGGCAATATTCGCTTCCGTAGCAGAGTTAGTACCTTCTTTTTGATAGGTAAGTTTACTATCCTCATTCATTTTTTCGTTCATATCCATGTTTACTTCAGCTGCTTCCATTTTGACAAGCTCATCTTTTTTCATTCTCTTCACTCCTATTATTTTTAGTATGAAGCAAAAAGGAAGGAAAATACGAAACGTATAACAACTAATTTCCAATAAAAATATTTACCCCAAAACGAAATAACTAAAACCAGACTATAGCTTTGAACTAAAGTCTGGTTTTAATAGGAACATATTATGAAGTTATTTCTTGCTCAACTGACTGATTCATCCGCTGTTTCTTAGATTTTCTAAAATAAAGTAATTCATATATACAAGGAATTACAATCAGTGTTAGTAACGTTGCCATTGCTAATCCACCTATAACCACAATCGCAAGACTTTGTGATACTAAACTTCCTGATTCAGCTTGCTTCATGAGTAGTGGAAGCATTGCACAGATTGTTGCAATTGCAGTCATAAAGATTGGTCGCATTCTTGTTGCGGTTGCTTCGACAAGTGCATCGCGAATAATCATTTTTTGTTCATTTTGTTTCACTCGATCTAATAACACAATCGCATTTGTTACGACAATCCCAATTAGCATTAATGCTCCAAGAAGAGCTGTAATATCCACTGATATTCCGCTAATAAGAATTCCTAGAATAGCTCCAATTGCTGCAAGTGGTAACGAGCATAGAATCGCGATTGGTGCTTTAATAGATTTAAATGTGATGACCATGATCAAAAATACAATTCCGATAGATACAAGCATTATAAGGAATAAATCTGTAAAGTCTTCTGCTTGTTGGCTGCTTGAACCACCGATTAGAACATCTACATTTTCCGGAATATCTAAGCCAGCTTTATCCTCTTTATCGCCAAAAATTTCGAGATTTACTGCATTTGAGATTTCTGATAGCTTTGCAGGATCTACGGAAGCTGTCACTCGAAGATAGGTATCTCCGTCTTTATGGAACTGGTTCGTAGATCTTTCCTCACTTTGTAGTGTAGCAATCGATGATACTGGAACAAGACCTGCATCGGTCATAACCTGGATCTTTTCTAGGTCTTCTGCTGTTTTTGTATCGAGCAGTGGTTCCAAGAATACCGTTTTTTGTTTGTCATTCACACTAATTGTTCCGATTGGTGTTTTATTTAACATGACACCTAACTGTTGTGCAACTTGTTCTGTATTTCCTTTTGTCGGGTCAACTACAAGAGAGTGCACTGTTTTCTTTTCATCTTGATTGGTCGTTACTTCCTCTACACCTTCAATACTTTGTACTTTTTCTTTTATAGCTGTTGCTACTTCTTCCAAATCGGTTACATTTTCACCAACGACATCAATTGTAATATTCGTGCTTGCTCCACCCATCATAAAAGATGCTGCAGATAATTCTAAAGTGGCATCGGGATAGTCTTCTTTTTTCTTTTCCATTTCTTTTATAATAAGTTCTGTATCTTTTTTATCATGAAGTAAAATACTAAAGGATGCTTCAGTTGGTGATCCGACCCATCCATATTGAGCTGCTTCTGCTGGTGAACCTACTTGAGAAAATACATGCTGCACTTCATCTATTGCTAGAATGGAGGATTCAAGCTCCAATGTCTTTTCCTTTACTTCCGTTATTGGTGTATCATTAGGGTAGCTAAGTGTTGCCATTACATAGTCAGCAGAAGAATTGTCTACTGCTCCTTTAGGGATGACAAAATAAGTACCAATGGATCCGAAAAATAGAAGTATGGAAATGGTGAAGACAATCCATTTATGGTTTAAAGACCAAGTAACTAGTTTAGGAAAACGAACAGCGGGCTTATGTTCAGGCATCTTTGTATTTTTTAATAATCCCGCACTCATTACTGGTACAACAGTTAACGCTACGAGTAACGATGCAAGTAAGGAATAGGTAACCGTTAAAGCAAATGGTAATAAGAATTGTTGTAGTCCACCGTTTAATAAGCTCATCGGTAAGAATACTGCTACTGTTGTCAGTGTAGAAGCAGTAATCGCAACACCTACTTGCTTTGTTGCGTCAATAATCATTTGAACGGAAAATTTCTCTGTTTGCATTTTGCGGAAAATATTCTCGATGACAACTATACTGTCGTCTACTAAACGTCCAACTGCAACAGCTACGCCACCAAGCGTTAAAATATTCAGTGTTACGCCAGACATTGACAAGAGGAATAACGTAAAACAAAGTGATAAAGGAATCGATACGATAGTGATAAAGGTAGAACGGATATTTCGTAGAAAGAGCATAATAACTATTGTTGCAAATAGTGCACCAAGCAGCACTTCTTTTATCATCGTATGAACGGAGTTTTCGACTAAATCAGCGGAGGATACGTAAATGACAGATTCCTGCTGATTATATTTTTCATTGATTTCTTTTGTTACTTTTTCAACTTCTTTACTAATCGTTACAGCATTCGATTGGCTATCTTTTGTGATGCTTATATCTAAGCTGTCTTTTCCGTTAAAACGGCTGATAAAGTTTGTATCCTTTGTTTCTTCAATAGAGGCAATATCACCAAGCTTTACATGTGGAGCTACTGTTAAATCCTTAAGTTTTTCAATGCTTGTGACATCCCCAATTACTTTGACATTGCTAGTTTTACTGTCTATCGTTTTTTCTCCGACAGAAACAGCAGTATTTTGACCTTGAAGTACTCCCATGACCGCTTGAAGAGGAATTTGATGTTCTGCCAATTTTTCTTCATCCATCTTGACGGAAATAATAGAATCCGTAACGCCATATACATCTACATTAGAAACACCTTTGATCTCTTGATAGATAGATCTAAGCTCTTCTCGCGCAAAATCCATATTTTCCGTAGATAAACCTTCATCAAAAGTAACGGCAATGTTGACGATTGGAATCATGGACGTATTAAGCTGTGAAATAGTAGGTTTAGCTATATAGGAAGGCAATGCCACATTGCTAATTGCATCCTGTACATCTTGTTTCGCTTGTTTCATATCAGACCCTGCTTCAAAAAATAGGTCTACTTTGGAAAATCCATCCCCCGTGGTAGAATAAACAGATGTTTTTCCATTCAATCCTGTAACTGCTCTTTCAATTGGAATCGTCACTTCAGACTCCATGGTTTTGGAGTCAGTGCCATGACCCACAGAGATGATCGTTACTTGCGGATTATCCGCAGTCGGTAAAAACTCCATTGGTAGCCTAAAATAACTGACAATACCTATCACTAATATTAAAATTGTTAACACAGCGACAGCGGCCCTGTTACCAAAAGCCCATTTCGTAAACGTCGACATAAAAATAATTCCTCCTAAAAATTACAATTTTGCACCAATAAAATGCTAGCATAAACGAAAAGTAAAAAAACAGATTTGTAGATAACTTTATAAATTTTACAAAAATTTAATTTCTAAAAGCTCCTTTCTATCGGTGAAGTTCCTATTTCATTTTAGAAAATAGGAAAATGTTCCACATTGATCCTTAGAATTAATTTTTTCTACGACCTAAGGCTTAGAAGGGGGCAGGTAACTGACTGGCGGCTAATTAGGAATAACCTGGTCTCGGTTATGGCTATAATGAAACATGCAAAGATGTTTTTAGTAATATGTCTTGATATTAGTAAACTTTAAAGGAGTAATGCATGATGAATTTTATCACCTCATTATTTGATTCACATTTTGATTTATATATAAGACTGGTTGTAGCAACAGGAGTCGGATTTTTTATAGGTTTAGAAAGGGCGATAAAGAATAAGCCGGCTGGTATTAGAACTCATATATTAGTATGTTTAGGATCGACATTAGCGATGTCCTTGTCTACTTTAAATCAGGGACCTTACATGGACCCGATGCGCTTGGCAGCTCAAGTAATAAGTGGTATTGGTTTTCTTGGAGCAGGTGTAATTTGGATAGATAAGGGCAATGTAAAGCGTGGACTTACTACTGCTGCAAATCTTTGGATTACTGCTTGTGTCGGTTTAACAATAGGCTATGGAGCATATGATCTGGCTATTATTACGGCAGTCTTAATGTTTATTGCGATGAACTTGCCAAAGCTTGTGGTGAAAATAGGGATTTTACCTTCCAGAGAAAAAGATGATGATAGTGATGGGGAGTAACCGAATAGTTTAAATAAGTTAAACGAAGCAAAGACTACAATTATCGTAATATCGGTGATTGTAGTTTTTTTATGGATATTTACCATCCAGAAGTAAGTTATAGAATAGGGGATAAAAGCAGTGAAACCAAGAAGTAACCAACAGTTGATCGACGACTGGATTCAGCAATATCGACCTTTTACCATACAAGGAAAAAATGCCTCCTACATACCAGCTTTAGAAAAGGTAAATTCTTCTCATTTAGGCATATCCATCATCGAGCCAGATGGAAGCATTATAAAGTCCGGTGATTGGAAAGTGGTATTCACGCTACAGAGCATTTCTAAAGTAATTAGTTTTATCGTAGCATGTATGCATCATGGGATTCCTTATGTTTTGGAACGAGTCGATTTAGAACCAACCGGTGATCCATTTGACTCCATCATTCGTTTAGAAATGCATAAGCTCGGCAAACCACTAAATCCCATGATTAATGCAGGGGCCATAACAGTATCTTCCATCCTACCAGGGGCCGATTCAAAAGCGAAGTTAGATTCTGTATTACTATTAATGGAAAAAATGGTCGGAAAATCTTTTACCTACAATGAAGAAGTGTTCCTCTCTGAATGGAAAACGGCAAATCGAAATAGAGCGCTCGCTTATTATTTAAAAGAAACAGGCTATTTAGAAATAGAAGTGGAGGAAGCCTTAGAAGTGTACTTGAAACAATGTTCGATTGAAGTGACGACAGAAGATATCGCTTTGATGGGATTGGTTCTAGCACAGGATGGATATCATCCAATACGGAAAGAACAAATCCTTCCGAAAGAAGTTGCTCGATTAGCTAAGAGTCTAATGCTGACTTGTGGTGTTTACAATAACTCTGGACGATTTGCTGCTTTCATTGGAATCCCGTCAAAAACAGGAGTTTCCGGCGGTGTCATGGCAGCAGTACCTCCCCGTGTTAGACAGGAGGCATCGCCTCTACTTGATGGATGTGGGATAGGTATTTATGGACCAGCTATCGACGAGTATGGAAGCAGTGTAGCAGGTGTTTTTTTATTGGAGAAAATAGCGAAAACATGGGATTTGAGTATTTTTTAGAAAGAAAATGTAAAAGGCTTTCCTAGAGATGGTCGAGGGAAGCCTTTTCACTAAGTGCTATCCTATTTAGTTGTTGATACCTTATGGAAACAGTCGTATAATACGTAATGGAATCACTAGCAAATTCTATCCATTTAATTCTGTTTTTTTCCACCCACTCTCTGGTAATCTTCCGCATTACCAAAATATGACCTTCGTCAGGCCACAAAATATATTTCTTTCATTCTTTATTTTAAACCGGATCGATTTCAATTTATTAATAGAAGGAGTGCAGTAAATGACCAATAAGTTTTTCGGTTTCATCGTTATAGCTACTCTAGCTGTATCGATTATATTAGCAGGATGTTCAACATCTAATTCTCAACAAAATAATCATAAAAGTAAGGAAGCTCCAAAAGATGAACTTGTTTTAGCGTTTGGATCTGAACCAGAAACAGGATTTGATCCAACAACAGGATGGGGACGTTATGGTACACCTCTATTTCAAAGTACTCTATTAAAAAGAGATGACAAGCTTAATATTGTTAATGATTTAGCAACAAGTTATGAGGTAAATGAAGACGGAAAAGTTTGGACTGTGAAGTTACGTGAAGACGTGAAATTTTCAGATGGCGAGCCCTTAACAGCAGAAGACGTAAAATTTACCTTTGAAACAGCGATGAACAGTGGATCTGTTGTGGATTTGAATGGTTTGCAAAAAGTAGAAGCAGTGGATAATACGACTGTTAAATTCTTACTGAAGGAAGCACGATCTACGTTTATAAATAATTTAGTTGCAACTGGTATTGTACCTGAGCATGCGTATAGTGAAAACTATGGAGAAAACCCTATAGGCTCCGGGCCATATCAGCTTGAACAATGGGACAAGGGCCAACAGCTAATTGTTAAAGAGAATCCTGAATACTATGGCAAAAAGCCTTACTTTAAAAAAGTTACATTTGTATTTTTAAATGAAGACTCTGCCTTTGCGGCTGCACAAGCAGGAACAGTTGACCTTGCCTATATCCCAGCTGCATATAGCAAACAGGACGTTCCTGGGATGAAACTTAAAGCAATAAAAACAGTAGATAATCGTGGGATTGTATTCCCTTATGTGAAGTCAGGTGACTTTACAAAGGACGGTCTACCAATTGGTAATGACGTAACTGCAGATCCGGCTATTCGTCACGCGATTAATATTGCAGTAGACCGAAAAGCATTAATCGACGGAGTGCTAGAAGGCTATGGTTCACCAGCCTACACATCAGTGGATGGGCTACCTTGGTGGAATCCAGACACGATGATGAAAGATGCAGATGTAGACGGAGCACGTCAACTATTAGAGGAAGCGGGCTGGAAAGATACAGATGGTGATGGAATTCTTGAAAAAGGGAAGATGAAAGCAGAATTTACTCTCTATTACGTTGCGGATGATGTAATAAGACAATCTCTTGCTATTTCCGTTGCGGATATGATGAAACCACTTGGTATTAACATAAAAGTTGAAGGCGGCAGTTGGGATATTATCGGACAAAAAATGTATTCCGAAGCTGTACTAATGGGATGGGGAAGTCATGACCCGCATGAAATGTACAATATTTATGGCGGTGACAATGCCGGAGTAGATTACTATAATACAGGATATTATCAAAATGATACAGTGGATGGTTATTTTAAAAAGGCCCTTCAAGCAAAAAGTGAAGCAGAAGCAATTGAGTTTTGGCAAAAGGCTCAATGGGATGGAACGACTGGTTTAAGTGCAAAAGGAGATGCTCCTTGGGCATGGTTAGTCAACATTGATCACTTGTACCTAGTGAAAGAAGGTCTTGATATAGGAGAACAAAGAATCCACGTTCATGGACATGGTTGGCCGGCAACAGACAATATCGTTGACTGGAAATGGAGTAATTAAACGTGCGTAAAATGCTTTTAGGAAAGCTAGGAATCTTTCTATTACTGAAAGGTTTAAGAATGCTTACATTATTAATAGCTATTTGTTTCATTTCGTTTTTGTTAGTAAAAAACTCTCCAATAGATCCTATTCAAGCATATATTGGTGCGGATATGTTAAAAGTGGGGCCGGAGCAACGAGAAAAGATAGCCGAGTATTGGGGACTTGATCAACCAGTTATGGTGCAGTTTTTGAATTGGGGATCTGCTCTACTTGCTGGTGACTTGGGCACATCCATGATTTTTCGTCGACCGGTAGCGGAAATAATAGGAGAACGATTTGTAAACTCTCTTATCTTAATGGTAACAGCATGGGTTCTGTCCGGAGTAATTGGGTTTGTGATGGGCGTTGTGTCTGCTATGAAGAAGGACAGTTGGATAGATCGATTGATTAAGTGGTATTGTTACACGCTTGCATCCACTCCTACTTTTTGGCTGGGACTTTTAATGCTCATCGTGTTTGCTGTTTGGCTCGGCTGGTTTCCAATCGGATTGGGTGTTCCAGCAGGGGTACTTGCAGCAGATGTTACAATTGCAGATCGAATAGAGCATCTTATTCTACCGGCCATTACACTTAGTATTATTGGTGTTGCCAATGTTGCGTTGCATACTCGTCAGAAACTAATCGATGTACTTGCGAGCGATTATGTGTTGTTTGCGAGGGCTCGAGGTGAACGTGGTTTTATCTTGTTTTGGAGGCATGGATTACGTAATGTGGCTTTGCCGGCAATAACCTTACAATTTGCGGCGTTTGGCGAATTGTTTGGGGGGGCTGTGCTTGCAGAGCAGATTTTCTCTTATCCAGGTCTAGGACAAGCGACGGTAGAAGCAGGTCTTCGCGGAGATGTTCCGCTACTATTAGGATTAGTCATTTTTAGTACATTCTTTGTTTTTGCAGGGAATTTAATTGCTGATTTGATCTACTATGTTGTAGATCCAAGAACGAGGGAGAGTAGAATGATATGATTCAAAACCTCCATGTTCGAAAAAAAGAAGAAAATCGATTTTCGTTAAATCGAAGACAAAGGAAGCTCGTAACAAGTATTGTTGCGGCGATAGTTTTGCTAGGTGTTGTAGTAGTTGGTGCTCTACTCGATGAGGAGAGAATTGCAACCAATCTTATTGCTCGTAATTTAGCTCCGTCATTCGATCATCTTTTTGGTACAGATTGGCTAGGGAGAGATATGTTTGCCCGAACAATTATGGGCCTTTCATTAAGCGTGAAAGTTGGATTGATCGGAGCAATTGGCAGTACATCTATTGCGCTTATTCTAGGTATGGCAGCAGCAACAATGGGGAGAGTAGCAGATCGTCTCATCTCATGGCTGATTGATCTATTCCTCAGTGTTCCTCATCTTGTGACCTTAATACTCATCGCGTTTACGCTAGGAGGAGGGTTTAAGGGGATTGTCATAGGGCTTGTTTTAACTCACTGGCCAAGTTTGGCCCGAGTTATTAGAGCGGAAGTTATGCAAATTCGTTCAGCAGAGTATGTACAGATTTCCAAGCAACTAGGCAAATCTAAGGGGTGGATTGCAGTTCATCATATACTTCCACATTTAACCCCGCAAATCTTAATCGGTTTTATGTTGATGTTTCCTCACGTGATTTTGCATGAATCTGCCGTAACATTTATAGGTTTAGGGCTGTCTCCACACGAGCCGGCTATTGGTATTATTTTGTCAGAATCCATGAAGTATTTGTCTGCAGGTATGTGGTGGCTTGCTTTTTACCCAGGCCTTTGCTTGCTTATGATTGTTCAGACATTCGATCGAATTGGAGAAAATCTTAGATTACTTTTGGATCCTTCGAAAAGCAATGATTAATAAAAGGAGGGAGAAAAATTGCCTATCCTTGAAGTGGAAAATTTATCGATATCTTTTAATCAATATACAGCTGGTTTGAAACGAAAAAACATACAAGTAATTTCAAGCCTGCATGTCACACTTGAAGCAGGTGAAATATTAGCAGTTGTTGGAGCGAGTGGTTCGGGGAAAAGTTTGCTCGCTCATGCTATTCTTGGAATACTTCCAGATAATGCGCTCGTAAGTGGAACCATTAAATATAATGGGGAGTTACTCACCCCTTCCACACAAGCATCGCTACGTGGGAAAGAGATTGCACTTATTCCACAATCGACAAACTATTTAGACCCACTTATGCGTGTAGGAAATCAAGTTCGTACCTCTGTCCAAACTGGAGACGCTACTTTAGCCCAACGAGCGGTTTTTAAAAGGCTTCACTTACAACAAACTGTGGAAAAGATGTATCCCTTTCAGCTTTCTGGGGGAATGGCAAGAAGAGCGCTGCTATCCACCGCAATCGTGAGCGATGCGAAGGTAATTATTGCAGATGAACCTACTCCAGGACTAGATCCAGTTGTGATGAAAGAAGCTTTAAACAACTTCAGAGAATTTGCTGATAATGGATGTGCGGTTATGCTCATTACACATGATATTGAATCTGCGTTGATGATTGCCGATAAAATCGCTGTGTTTTATGCAGGAACGACAGTTGAGTTAGCTCCTGTAGAAGATTTTACGGGGAACGGGGAAGCATTAAGGCATCCATATAGTAAAGCATTATGGAGAGCATTGCCTCAAAATGATTTTACTCCAATTCCTGGTTCGCAGCCTCATCCAAGTGATTTGCCAACTGGTTGTTTATTTGCACCACGTTGTACAATGGCAACCTCTGCATGTAGTGAAGAACAACCGGATATGCGGAATATCCGCAATGGAATGGTGAGGTGTATGCATGCGACTTGAAGCAAAAAATATCGGATTTCGATATGGTAATGGACCATGGCTATTTCAACATACAAACCTAACTGTAGAACCAGGAGAAATTGTTGGACTCACAGGACCTAGCGGACGTGGTAAAACAACTTTTTGCCGTATTTTATCGGGATATGAAAAGCCGCCAGAAGGAAAAGTGACGATTGGTGGTTTGCCAATCATCTCGAAAGGAATGCACCCAGTTCAATTAGTTTTCCAGCATCCAGAAAAAGCAGTAAACCCACGTTGGAAAATGGGGAAGGTGCTTAACGAAGGAGGAAGGCCTGACCTAGAACTGCTAGATTTATTAGGTATTGAGCAGGAATGGTTAACTAGATGGCCAGGAGAGTTATCAGGTGGAGAGCTACAGCGATTTTGCGTAGCTAGAGCACTGGGAGCTGGGACTCGGTTTCTTATAGCAGACGAGATGACTACGATGCTGGATGCAATCACACAAGCTCAAATTTGGCATGCGGTTATAGAAATTGCAAGGAAGAGAGAAATGGGCATTATTGTCGTAAGTCACGAAGCTAAATTGGTGGAAAGACTTTGTCATCGAGTAATTGAATTGCATTGAAATTACTTTCATTTGGATGGAATTTTATCCCGCATTAACGGGCAGTAAGACTCCGACTTCAAGATTGAAGAAAAGCGAAAAAATGAGTGGGAGTCAACTGCCCGTAAAAGCCCGATGAAATGATCCCAGACTAAGTACGCAACATCGTGTTGCTCCTGCGCAAAGCTCGTCGCAAAATAATAGAGCGTTTGCAACGTCTGTGTGACCCACATCGTGTGGGTCACAACTAACAATCAGTGGGGGATGACGGGGGCTAAATGCGCGACGTCCTGTGCGTCTAAAAACCCCACTGATTGAAGTTTCACTTTATCATATTTTGAAGCCGTTCTAACGCAAAAACGTTAGAGCGGCTTATTTTTTCATTTGACTGGTTCCAGCTCATTTTTGGTGACTTGTGTGAATATACTAGATCAGTAGGGTAGAGAAAATTGAACTAATACATAATGAAATATTAGAATAGAACAATTCATGCTTAGAAAGCGAACGAAATAAAATTACTTAGCAGTATTGGAGGATATACTTTGAAAGTATTAGTAACCGGAGCGGCTGGTTTTATCGGTTCACATGTCGTACAAGTATTACTAGAACAGCAATTCACTGTCGTTGCAGTGGATAATCTATCGACAGGTAAGAGAGATAGGATACCTACAGGTGTAAAATTTTATGAAATGGATGTAACGAATAATGATGTGGGAAATATCTTTACCAATGAACAACCAGATTACGTCATTCATCTAGCCCATCAAATTGCCGTGTGTGACTCGAAGTTAAAACCAATGAAAGATGAACATGCAAGCTTACTTGGTACACTTAATATTCTTCGCTTATCTAATGAGTATAAAGTGAAAAAATGTATATTCGCATCTTCTGCAGCAGTCTACGGAAATTCTTCTATTTTACCAAGTAAAGAAGATTCGAAGCTTGCCCCTCGTTCATTTCTAACTTTATGTAAACTTTCTGCCGAGAATTATGTTCAGTTATATAAAAAACTTTTTGGATTAAACAGCTGTATTTTGCGGTTTTCAAATGTCTTTGGTCCTACGCAAACAAACGGAGTAATTATAAGCTTTCTCAATTGTTTATTGGACGGGGAGAGCCCGGTCATATTTAATGATGGCCACCAAACGAGAGATTTCATCTATGTAAAAGATGCAGCAGCAGCTTGCATACAAGCATTGATATCAGAAAGTACTGGAGTTTTTAATATTAGTACTTCCACAGAAATATCGATTCAGCAAGTATTTGAAGAGTTAACAAGGATTACTGGTATCCAAACTAATCCTGTCTACGAAACATTACGTGAAGAAGAGATTAATAGAAGTGTTCTTTCCAATGAAAAGGCAATGTCGACTTTTAATTGGAATCCGGTCTATAGCTTAGCTTCAGGTTTAGAAGAAACTGTCAGAGAAACAGAATTAACTCGGATGGGAGGATTGTTTGGAGCTCGTTCTGATAAAATCATATAAGCATTTAAGTATATATGAACAAGATTGGTGTGCTATTTTAGAGGAAAATAAAAATAGAAATCCATTTATTGAATACGACTTTGTTTATAATTGGTGGAAGCTAATTGGGGAAAATGAAGGAGTAGAAATATACGCAGTAAAAGAACATAATCGAATGATTGCATTTTTTCCATTTCAATTGAAAAAAGCCTTGTTTGGTTATATTGTACAATTTTTAGCTTATAAGGATGCATATTATATGGACCTGATTGCTTTAAAAAGAGATTTGAATCGAGTCATTATGTTTGTATTCGATGCGATTATAGATCAAAAAAAGAGTGCTGTTTTTCATTTGCATGGGTTAGTAGAGAGTAGTGGTACTCCTGCTAAGATAACCAACTATTTGCAGGCAAGAAATATGAAGGAACAATATACACGTGCTGTAACCGAATCGAATGATTACACAAGAAAAACTATATTTTCTACGAATACGATAAGAGCAAAAACATATCGTAACTTTTTATGGAGTAAAGAAGCAGTTAATGCGAGAAGTGTAAATAGGAAAACTTGATAATTTTAAAAACAACGAAGGAGGCAGTATTTCCTTCGTTATTTTAAGTTATGCCGTATTTACGACTTAGTTGGACGATTTCAGCATCCTCATTTCTTTCGCCAATGATTAAATCTCTTAAAATATGAGATCCTAACATACTATATACCGTTCCATTGCCACCATAACCTAACAAATAATAATGATTTCTTTTAGTAGGATGTTCGCCGATAAATGGTAAATTATCAATGGATTCTCCGAAGCTTGCAGCGTATGCATAGTCAATTTTCATACGATAATTCGGAAATAGGTTTTCTGTTTGTTTTAATAATTTTTTAGCGTGTATCATGATTAATTCGTCTGAAAGAGGAGCATTAGGTTTGTCTTCATCTAACCCACCTGCTATTATTCTGCCGTCTGAGGTTGAACGGATATAAAGATATGGTCGTTTTGTTTCCCAAATAAGTGCTCGTTTATACCAGTCAGATAAATTTTCTATTGGATTACTTACAAATACATAGGATCGGTTAATATCTGCACCAATTCTATTCCCTACAGGTGTAGTTTCATAACCTGTTGTATAAATGATTCGTTTCGCATGAAATGATTGTCCGGAAGTACGTAGCTCCAGATGCTCGTTTTCATTAAATACATCTTGCACCTCCACATATGGAAAGAGATGAACTCCCATCAATTCGACTTTCTTTAGAAGCGCTTGTACGAATTTTAATGGATTTACTTCTGCATCATTAAACGTAACTAAAGCACCTAACCTAGAAAATGGAAACTTTTCTTCTATATCCTTTTGCTCGTAATAGTCACATGGAAGTCCGTACTTTTGCAAAGTAGCGTATTCGGTTCTTATTTTTTCCACGTCTTTTTCATCGCTCGCATAACAAATACTAGGTCTCCGAATAAAATCGGCATCTATATGTAGTCGATTTACTGTTTTTTCAATGTCATCTACTGCTTCATAACAAAGCTGATAAAAGCGGACTGCCTCTCGTTCTCCAATTTGTTCGATCAATTCATGCAGCATAATATCATTTGAATACTGCAGCAAACCAGTATTGGCACTAGTGCTACCAGTGCCAAGTGCCCGTTTATCTAATATTGCTACGGATAAACCAGCCTCTGCTAATGCCAGAGCAGTTAAGGAACCGGACATGCCAGAGCCGACAATTACTGCATCATATAGATCAAGCTTTTCGTATAGAGTATTTGGAGTAAAAGGAGCGGTTGTAGTAGGCCAATAAAGTGAGCCATTATGTATGTTCATGCGTGATTCCCCCGATTATATATTTCTATTAATATACCCCCTCCTAATAAGATTTAAGCCTATTCATGTTATACTAGATAATATTAACTTTAAAGGATGTTTGAAATGAATCAAGATAAACCACATGTACTAATAATAGATGGAATGGCCCTGTTATTCCGCTCGTTTTTTGCAACAGCTATGTCAGGAAACTACTTCAAAAATGAGAAAGGGATTCCAACGAATGCTGTACAAGGATTTGCACGCCATGTACTTGCTGCACAAAATTTAATGCAGCCGACGCATATGGCGGTTTGTTGGGATAAAGGAATGCATACGTTTCGTAATGAACTGTATGACGGGTATAAAGCAAACCGTCCTAAACCAGCAGAGGAACTAATCCCCCAATTTGATATGGCACAAGATTTATCGGAGCATTTAGGCTGGATGAACTTTGGGGTAGTTGGAATGGAAGCAGATGATACAATCGCTTCTATTACCCATAAATGGCAAGACGATGCGAGGTTCACAATCGTTAGTGGGGACAAAGATTTATTACAGCTACTGCATCCGTCAACGGAAATCGCATTTACGAAAAAAGGATTTACGATTTACGATGTGTACAATGAAGCGCGTTTTCTAGAGGAGTATGGAATTTCTCCGTTACTATTCCCTGATGTGAAAGCATTCATGGGGGACGCTAGCGATGGCTATACTGGCGTAAAAGGAATTGGGCCGAAAACGGCGTTGCAATTAGTGCAAACTTACGGAAGTGTGGAAGCAGTAATTGACTCCATTCATTTATTGAAAGCAGGGCAACGAACAAAAATTGAGACAGATTTAGAAATGCTGAAATTATCAAAAGAACTTGCAACGATTAGAAGGGATGTCCCAATCGAAGCAGAATTAAATCATTTAGCTGTAAATGATATACCTGCTTCGAAATTCGATTATCTGTATGAACACGGCTATACGATATTGGCAAGACAGCTTCAAAAGTAATGATTGAATTTTAGAGTGATCTTTATGTTAAAGAGTTTTTCCTAATCCGTTGGGAAGAACTCTTTTTTTGTTGGTTAGGAAAACTATATGTGATTAAGACTTATGGATAACTTTTTTCAAATAGCCTAAGATTTTATACGCGATATAGGGAAACTGCGCGGTAGCAAGCTCTATTTAGGTGACCACCAGGATCTTCGCTGCAGGGCGGACGCTTTCCGCGGGCACGGCTTCAATCTCCTCGGAGCTCTCGCTCCTGCTGGGCTTTCAGCTCGCGCTGTTCCCGCCGGAGTCGCCGCCCTTTCGCTCCAATCAAACAAAATTACTTACTTATTTGTGTCACCTCACTAAAAACCAAACATTATACGGTTTTCAATTGTGAGATTTGCCCAATAAATGGACTAGAGCAATCAATTACTCATTGTAAGCAATCAATTTTATACTGAAAGAATCAACTGATCGACGAAAAAAATCATCCCTTAAAGAACAGAGTTCACTTGTTGTGAGACGCTGATGTCTTTATGCAATATTGTATAAGTTAGAGGTAATCGCGATGTTTATCGGACAATTTTATCTAGATACACACAAGCGATCACGGTTGACCGTAGCACGCCAAAGCCGGATAAGCCGAAGCCATGAGACCCACTCGGGCGAAGCACGAGTTGGCTCATGCAAGGTGCGGCAAGTGCGAAGGCTCGGTGGCTATTTCTTACCGCACAGATTCCCTATTATGTGTGTTACCCATTTATCCTTCCTATGTGCTAATGCTAGAGACAGGTGCTTTAGCACTTTTCTAACGTATCAATTCTTAAGTAGGGAATTTAATCATAGAATGACTAAGTTTTACTGACAAAAGAAAAATAGTAAAACTATTATCAAAACATAGAAAATAAAATATAATTACTTTATCTATAAGATGTACATAGCTTTTCGAGAGGGGGAGAATGACTTGATTCGACTTTTACAAAACAAAGACTTGGAAGCTGTAGCAGACATTGTTGCCTTTGCATATCCAGGCATGAACATCCAAACATCAGAAAAGAAATTGGAATTTATAGGTCGTTTAACGAAAGAGCAAGAAGAACAAAATGGTATTCAGTATTTTGGGTATTTTAACAAGGAAGAAGAGCTTCTAGGTATATATCGTCTGCATGATTTTGAATGTAATGTGAATGGTAAATTCCAGCGTATTTTTGGAATTGGAATGGTAGCAGTGCATCTGCTTCATAAAAAAGAAAAAGTTGCATTTAAACTTCTTTCTCATTTCCATCAATATGCTAGTCAAGAAAAAGTATCGCTGGTATCACTTTATCCCTTTAATCCAAGTTTTTATCGCAACATGGGTTACGGTTATGGACCAATGAAATATGAATTTAAAATTAAACCGAATGCACTTGTTTCAGATGGTGAAAAAGGATTGGTCAAGTTCCTGTCTCCTAAGGATGAGGAAGCAATCGTTGCCTTGTATAACGACTATGCGCAAAAAAATCATGGGATGATTAAAAGAACGTGGACTGAACGACAACGAATTAAAAATGGGGTAACTAATTATGTCGGAGTGATAGAAAATGGACAGTTATTGGGTGCATTAGCATTCACTTTAGAACCATTAAAAGACAGTCACTTTTTGCATCAACATATGATTGTCCACGAATGGATATGGAATGATCCAAATGGCTATAAACAAATAGCTGCTTGGTTATATTCACAACAAGATCAAGTGGATCGTATTATTTTTCGGACAAATGATGCATCCTTTTTATACACGCTTTCGAATCCATTAAACGGCTCAAACCATCTTATACCAAGTGTTTATCATGAAGTGGCACATGCTGGATCAGGTTTGATGTATAGAATAACAAATGTCGTGGATTTCATACACGAAATGAATTTCCAGCAGCTTCGTAGACCGGATGAATATATAAGGTTATTAATAGAAATTGAAGACACCTTCTTAAAGGAACAAAACGGCTTATATGAAGTTATTTACAATGGTGATTTTTGGAATGCCACAAAAATATCGAATACCAATGAAGAAGCAACGATTAAAATAGGTATTCATGATTTGAGTTCCTGGTGGATGGGGTGCATATCAATTGAGATGCTTCATAATTATGGGGCTGCCTCTATTAGAGACATAGATATTAAGAAGCTTGATGAGTGGTTTAAACCGAAACAAAGTCCTATTTGTTTCACATCGTTTTAAAGACATATACAAAGGGGTATGAAATGATTACTTTTAAAACAATGGAGCATTTAACCTTTAAAGAAGCGCATGAACTTTTTACGAGTGGTTTTGAAGGGTATTTTATTCCGATGAAAATGTCATTGGATGTTTTTGTGGCCCGTTTCGGCAATGAAAATCTATCACCAGCTTTGTCGCTTATTATGTTTGAGGAGAATCATCCGATTGGATTCGTTTTACAGGGCATTCGTGAAGTAGATGGTAAGAAAATCGCATGGAATGGTGGTACAGGTATCATTCCTGCATACAGAGGGAAGAAACTAGGTATTGAATTGGTAGAAAAAGCCCTTCATTTATTAAAAGAGCAAGATGTAGATATTGCAACATTAGAAGCTTTGTCCATTAATCAGCCAGCTATTAAACTTTACGAAAAAGCTGGCTACAAAGTAATCGACACCTTACATTTTTTAGAGGCAGATGGAGAACTCTCTTTTGATGAAGAAGTTGCAAATGAATTTTCAAAAACAAGATTGCCTGCTTTTCAAGTGATAAATACAGGGATCTTTCCTTCCGTTGTTCCTTGGCAAGTGGATCCAACTAATACTCCAAGAGTAGGTGGTGAAGCAATAATTGCGACAAAGGAGAATGAGGTTCTTGCAGCTTGTTTAGTAAGAACAAAGCAACAATATGGGGGAGAAATAGAAGGAGTCACTTTGTTTCAAGCAGCTATTGTTACAGAAAAGGAGGAAGGCGAGCGAGCACTCCAAGCGGTTCTCCAAGAAGGTTTGTGCTTTCAACATTCGCTTAAAAGGACGACGTATAATTTATTCGATCATACGAAAAAAGCCCTTCCTTTTTTACAAAGCAAAGGGATTAGAAATACAGATATTTCCCAAGTATTTATGGTGAAGGAATTATAGTAAAAGAAAAACAACGAAGACTGTTCCTAGTGTAGAACAGTCTTTTTCATATTAATCCTATGTTATTGTTACTAGTTCAGCCATTAGGCCTATTATTGAATTTTGGAGTGATTTGTATAAAAGTTAAAATAGATGCATTTTGAGCATAGGATACTTTGCGAATTTTACTTTCTCGATTTCGTCCACCATTATCATGGATGAGTAAAAAAAGCTCGTCTTGTTCAATTTCATATCCGATAAGGGGTACCCAGTGATAAGTAAACGTCGCCTTTTTTCTCCATTGAAAGGAAAAATATTTATCGAATTTAAGAGCTACTGGTCTACCATTTTTAAGCTCATCTAATGCTGTATGAAGAGAACATTTATCAATTTGCCAATTTGGACCGAGTATTTTGCGAAGATTACGGACAAATCGATGAGTAAATAATCCAATGCGCGTACCACCTAATTTTTCGTATAGTGTATTAGGGGTGTCAGAAAAAGTATTTTCTTCTAAAAAATTTAATAATAGAAATGCTGTCACTGGACCGCATGCAGAGGCTTGATAGTCTGTTCTAATCGATGAATCGTATTGAGATAAGCCTTGTAGTTGTAATTGGATTTTCATATGGACCCTCCATTTATTCTGCATTATTGTCTAGTAAGCCATCACTTCCATGCTTAGAGCTTTTTTATTATTAATAGGAAGAACTCTTTATTATTTTATATATATTTCATCTAATTTGCACTTTTTCATAAACTATACGAATTAATAATAGAAATTTTTGAATCTTTTATATATTTATTGATTGAGTTATTTATTTGCCATACAATTAGAGATATTAATAGGTAGAGAGCAAGTGAATTAGGAGGAATCCAAACATGCAAAATGTAATAGTTTATAGAAAAGTGGACCAACGTGTTTTAGATTATTTACGCACAACATGTGAAGTTATTTATTTCGAAGAGTTAGATGTTTCAACCTATCCCGAGTTTTTCTCTCATTTAAAGGATGCAGAAGCATTGCTTGGTTCTGCTCTCAAAATAGATGAGGAGATTTTGAATAATAGTCCAAAACTAAAAGTAGTTAGTAATATTTCGGTTGGATATGATAATTTGGATTTAGATCTTTTAACAAAACGAAATATAATAGCAACAAATACACCAAGCATTTTGAATGAAACTGTAGCAGATGCTGTATTCGGTGTACTTCTTTCTGCTGCTAGAAGGATACCAGAGTTGGATGCATATGTGAAACAAGGAAATTGGGACTCAATGATTGGTGAAGAGTTATTCGGAACTGATGTGCATGGAAAAGTAATAGGCATTGTAGGGATGGGGGGAGTAGGAAAGGCGATTGCTACGCGTGCAAAATTTGGCTTTGGTATGGAAATTCTATATCACAATAGAAGTCGTGATGAAGAAATCGAGTCGACTTACGCTGCACAATATTGCAGTTTTCAGGATTTGCTAGAACGTTCGGACTTTGTTTGTAATATGGTTCCACTAAGCGAGGAAACGAAAAATATGTATGGGGCTGCTGAATTTAAGCAGATGAAGAAAAATGCTATTTTTGTAAACGGATCCAGGGGAGCTGTCGTTGATGAAGATGCTTTAGTTGAAGCATTGAGGAATAAAGTCATTTCAGGAGCTGCATTAGATGTATATAAACAAGAACCTATCCATGTCGATCATCCGCTTTTGAAACTTCCGAATGTCGTCACTACACCACATATTGGGTCTGCGACGGTAGAGACGAGATTTAAGATGGGGATGCTCGCTGCCGATTCTGTCTTACAGGTACTTAGAGGGGAAAATCCTACAAATGCTTTGAACATATTAACCTCGCGTGATGCTATAACAAATGAATAGTGTGAAATAAAATATTAAAGCCCTTTGAAACTTAAACTAACGGTTTCAAAGGGCTTATGCATTTAGGATTATTTGTTTTGAGCATCTAAAAATTCTGTTACTTGCTCTTACGCAAAGCTCGTCGCAGAGAAAAAAGTATCCCACTAGGCAGATATCTTCTCAATATTAATTAATTCTGAGCATCTAGAAATTCTGTTACTTGTTCTGGTGATTTTGCGTTTGCACTGTGTAAATGTGCTTTTTTCTCGCCGTTTTGATAAATAAGAAGGCTTGGAATTCCCATTACTTCGTATTTTTCAGCGATTTCCGGTAATTCGTCACGGTTTACTTCATACCAAGTATATTGGTTATACTTTTCAATGATTGGATCGATGAACATTTCCATGCGTCGGCAATCGGGACACCAGCCAGCTTCGAATTTTACTAGTACTTCGTTGTCACCAGAAATGATTTCGTTGAATTGTTCTACAGTTGTAATTTTGTTCATATTAAAAACCTCCTATGATCTGTTTTCTTATATAGGTTCCAGGCGACGGCCCTTCGGATCAATTGCCGATTTTCTACTCTTGTCAAACCCCAAGCAGCAGAACATAGGCGTGGCTCAGCAGGCGCCTTTCACTTTTCTAAATTAGTTTACACTGTTTCAGAAAGACTAGAAAGAAAATTGCTTAAAATAATTCATTTTATTATTGCGAAAATTTAAAAATTGTTCTAAACTAATAGACATAGAGAGTGTTCTATTTTTTTTATCAACAAAATGAATGAGCATTCATTCAAGAAAAAGGGAGGCTTTTGGACGTGACATTTCAAATTAAAAAAGCAGCAGTTCTTGGCTCGGGGGTAATGGGTTCTGGAATTGCAGCTCACTTAGCGAATATTGGTATTCCAACATTATTATTAGATATCGTGCCAAAAGAAGTAAGTAAAGAGGAGGAAGCAAAAGGGTTAACTTTAGAGCATCCAGTAGTTCGCAATAAATTTGCCCAAACTGCTTTGCAAAAATTGCTGAAGCAAAAACCAGCACCTCTTACTTCTACAAAAAACGTACAACTTATTACTACAGGAAACTTTGAAGATGATCTAGAGAAGTTAAAAGAGGTCGACTGGATTATTGAAGTAGTTGTGGAAAATTTAGATGTGAAAAAAAGATTGTATGAAAAAATAGACGCAGTACGTAAACCGGGAACAATCATTAGTTCCAATACTTCCGGAATTAGTATTAATGCAATGGTGGAAGGAAGATCTGAAGATTTTGCTAAACATTTTCTTGGCACACATTTCTTCAATCCACCACGTTATTTAAAGCTGTTAGAAGTGATACCTGCGAAAACAACCGATATCAAAGTTGTGGAATATATGAAGCAATTTGGAGAAGACGTTTTAGGAAAAGGAGTCGTATTAGCAAAAGATACGCCTAACTTTATTGCCAATCGAATCGGCACATACGGATTACTTGTGACCCTGCGCGAAATGCAGGCACGCGGATATTCTGTTGGAGAAGTGGATTCGGTTACTGGACCACTAATCGGACGCCCAAAATCTGCGACGTTCCGTACATTAGACGTTGTCGGGTTAGACACGTTTGCACATGTTGCGAAAAACGTATATGACCAAACGACTGGTGAAGAGCAGAAAGTGTTTGAAGTACCGGCATTTATGCATAAAATGCTTGAAAATAAATGGCTTGGTGCCAAAACAGGGCAAGGTTTCTTCTTAAAAGAAGGAAAAGAAATTAAAGAATTAAATCCGGAAACGCTGGAATACGAACCTGTTAAAAAGCTAAAAACGCCATCGATGGAAATGGCAAAACAGCAAAAAGGATTAGCGGCTAAAGTGAAAACGTTAACGTATGCAAAAGACCGCACTGGAGAATTACTTTGGAGCATTTTAAGTCCGACACTTGTTTATTCTGCTGAGTTGCACGGGGAAATTGCAGACGATATCGTATCCATTGATCAGGCGATGAAATGGGGATTCGGCTGGCAGCAAGGGCCGTTTGAAATATGGGATGCAATTGGTGTAAAAGAGTCGGTTGAAAAGATGAAAGCAGAAGGAAAGGACATTCCTGTATTCGTACAGTCGCTTTTAGATAAAGGGTTCGAATCCTTTTATAAAGAAGAAAATGGCGATCTTTATTACTTTGATGGAAATGATTACAAAATCGTTTCTTTCAATGAAAAAGTAATTGACCTGAAACGTTATAAGAAAAAACATGGAGTTATTAAATCCAATTCTGGTGCTAGCTTAATAGATTTAGGTGATGGAATTGCATTACTAGAATTCCATTCTAAATCGAATGCAATTGGACTCGACATCTTACAAATGATTAACTTTGCGATTGAAGAAGTGGAGAAAAACTTTAAAGGACTTGTCATTGGAAACCAAGGGAAAAACTTCAGTGTTGGAGCAAACCTTGGCATGATTTTGATGGAAGCCCAAGACGATAATTTATTTGAATTGGATTTTGTTATTCGTAGCTTCCAAAATGCAACGATGAAAATTAAATATTCCTCTAAACCTGTAGTAGTTGCACCGTTTGGCATGACTCTTGGAGGGGGTGCTGAAGCTTGTTTACCAGCAGCACATATTCAAGCGACGACTGAAACTTATATGGGGCTAGTAGAGGCTGGTGTTGGTCTAATACCAGGTGGTGGCGGAAACAAAGAGTTATATATGAAGCATTTAAAAGGACTTCCAAAAGGTGTTCAAGTGGACTATCAATACGTTGCCAATAAAGTATTTGAAACAATTGCAATGGCAAAGGTGTCCACATCAGGTGAAGAAGCGCTTGAAAATAACTTCTTAAACTTTGCGGATGGTATTAGTGTGAATCCGGACCACCAATTGTATGATGCAAAACAAGCTGCACTTAGTCTTGCAAATGCAGGATATAAAGCTCCGCTACGAGAGAAGGTTCCTGTAACAGGATCTCCAGGATATGCAACATTACTTTTAGGAGCTGAAGGCATGTTCTTATCCGGCTATATTAGTGAGCATGACTTGAAAATTGCGAAAAAGCTTGCTTACGTGATTGCTGGAGGCGAAGTTCCATACGGTACTTTAGTGGATGAACAATATTTACTTAACTTGGAACGCGAAGCATTTTTGAGCTTGGTAGCTGATCCGAAGTCGCAAGCAAGAATGCAACATATGTTAGTGAAAGGTAAGCCATTACGCAACTAATTGTGCGTAGGTGATAAAGGAGGAAAACTCATGCGTGAAGCAGTTATCGTAGCAGGTGCAAGAACACCAGTTGGTAAAGCGAAAAAAGGTTCTCTCGCAACTGTTCGTCCAGATGATTTTGGAGCATTAGTTGTGAAAGAAACATTAAAAAGAGCGGGAAACTATGATGGACCAATCGATGATTTAATATTAGGCTGTGCGATGCCAGAAGCCGAGCAAGGTATGAACGTTGCTCGAAATATAGGGGCTTTGGCGGGTCTTCCTGATTCCACACCAGCGATTACAGTGAATCGCTTCTGTTCATCAGGCTTGCAATCGATTGCATATGCAGCGGAACGAATTATGCTAGGGCATTCGGAAGCAATTATTGCAGGTGGAGTAGAGTCGATGAGTATGGTTCCAATGATGGGAAATACGATTCGACCAAATGCACACTTAGCAGAAACAGCTCCGCAGTACTATATGGGAATGGGTCACACGGCGGAGCAAGTGGCAAATAAGTATGGTGTGAGCAGGCAGGACCAAGATGCCTTTGCAGTACGTTCACATGAACTAGCTGCAGCTGCCATTGCTGCTGGTAAGTTTAATGATGAAGTTGTTCCAGTAGAAGTAGTGAAGCATTTTGTAGACGAAAACAATAAAGCGCAGGAGAAGAAGTTTTTATTTGAAATGGATGAAGGAGTTCGGGTTGGAACATCTATCGAAACGCTTTCCAAGTTGCGTCCTGCATTTAATGTCCGTGGTTCAGTAACAGCGGGTAACGCTTCACAAACCTCAGACGGTGCAGGGGCAGTTTTAGTGATGGACCGTGAAGTGGCGGAAGCACAAGGATTAAAACCAATCGCTAAATTCCGTTCGTTTGCAGTAGGGGGAGTTGCACCTGACGTAATGGGAATTGGCCCAATTGTAGCAGTTCCAAAGGCACTAAAACTTGCAGGTTTGTCTATAGAAGATATCGACGTTTGGGAGATTAATGAAGCGTTCGCTTCTCAATCGATCCAAGTTGTACGTCATTTAGGAATTGATCTAGATAAAGTAAATGTAAATGGGGGGGCAATTGCCCTTGGTCATCCGCTTGGAGCTACAGGTACTATTCTGACATTAAAAATGATGAGTGAATTAAAACGACAAGGCAAACAATTCGGTGTTGTAACAATGTGTATCGGTGGGGGAATGGGAGCTGCCGGAGTGTTCGAACTGCTATAACCAAACTTTTCAAGGGGGAATTTAACATGACGGAAGTAAAACATATGATTAAAGGTGGAAGCTTTTTAGTAGAAGACGTGGATGCAAATCGTATTTTCACACCAGAGGATTTTACAGATGAGCAAAAAATGATTGCGAAAACAGCGGAAGACTTTGTCACAAATGAAGTATTACCGGTAGTGGAAAAATTGGAAAATCACGAGTTCGAACATTCGGTTCAATTACTTAAATCTGCTGGTGATCTTGGCTTGCTAGCAGCAGATATTCCAGAAGAGTACGGCGGAATTGCATTAGATAAAATTTCTTCTGCATTAATTGCAGAGAAATTATCTGTAGCAGGTGGTTTTTCGATTACACACGGTGCTCATGTAGGAATCGGAACATTACCAATCGTCCTTTTTGGTAATGAAGAGCAAAAACAAAAATACTTACCAAACTCCGCTTCTGGAGACAAAATTTCTGCATATGCACTTACAGAGCCAGGTTCAGGTTCTGATGCGTTAGGAGCAAAAACTACTGCAAGGTTAAACGCAGAAGGCACGCATTATGTATTAAACGGAGAGAAACAATGGATTACAAATGCAGGTTTTGCAGATGTATTTGTTGTATACGCAAAAGTGGATGGGGACAAATTCTCTGCATTTATCGTAGAGCGTGAATTCCCAGGTGTTTCTGTTGGAGCAGAAGAGAAGAAAATGGGGATTAAATCGTCTTCTACTCGCACACTTATTTTACAAGATGCCCAAGTACCAGTCGAAAATTTACTAGGTGAGATTGGCCGCGGTCATGTCATTGCGTTCAATATTTTAAATATAGGTCGTTACAAACTAGGAGTTGGAACTGTTGGAGGCTCTAAACGTGCGTTAGAATTAGCAATTTCTTATTCTAATGGGCGTCAACAATTTAAAACACCTATTTCTTCTTTTAATTTGACGAAACAAAAACTAGCGACAATGGCTTCGAAATTATACGCAACAGAAAGCTTAATCTACCGCACTGTTGGATATTTTGAAGAGCGTATGAGTCAGTTGAGCGAAGAAGAACAGAAAGATGGAAAAGCGATTGCAGCATCCATCGCAGAATATGCAATTGAATGTTCTATTAACAAAGTAGTAGGTTCAGAAGTACTGGATTATATTGCGGATGAAGCTGTGCAACTACACGGTGGATATGGCTTCATGCAGGAATACGAAGTAGAGCGTATTTACCGTGACTCTCGTATTAACCGTATTTTCGAAGGAACAAATGAAATTAACCGACTAATCGTTCCAGGTACTTTCCTTAAAAAGGCAATGAAAGGCGAATTGCCACTCCTTCAAAAAGCGCAAAGCTTACAGGAAGAGCTACTTATGATGATGCCTGAAGAGGTAAGTGATGCACCACTAGCGCAAGAAAAAGTATTAGTTGCAAATGCAAAGAAAATTGGTTTGCTAGCAGCTGGTCTTGCGGCACAACGCTTCGGTACTAAACTAGAAGCAGAACAAGAAGTACTTGTGAACATTGCCAATATCGCAAATAACTTATTTGCAATGGAATCGGCAGTTCTACGTACAGAAAAAGCGATTACCCGTAATGGAGTAGAAAAAGCGAATCAAAAACTGCTTTACACACAAATTTTCTGCCAAGAAGCATTTGAAGCAATTGAAAAGGATGCGAAAGAAACGCTCATCGCATCTGTAGAAGGCGATACATTACGCATGATGCTTTCTGCACTTCGCAAACTAACACGAAACACACCTTATAATGTTATCGCTAAAAAACGAGAAGCATCTGTTAAATTGATTGATGCTGAGAAATATGTTGTTTAATAAGCACCTTATAAAAAACGGTGGACCGAAGTGCGGTTCATCGTTTTTTTTGATATGATAAAAAGAAAAAAGGTGAGAAGTAATGACAATACAATTTTTTGGTTATCCTAAATGTAGTTCATGTAATAAAGCGAGCAAGTGGTTGAAGGACAACGATATAGATTTTACATATCATCATATTGTAGAGGAACCTCCTACAAAAGAGTTAGTAAAAGAAATAATTGAAAAAACGGATATCGAATTAAAGAAACTTTTTAATACCAGTGGTACAAAATATAGAGAGTTACAATTAAAGGAAAAGTTACCGAAGATGACCGAGGCAGAACAAATCGAAACGCTAGTATCCGATGGGATGCTTGTGAAACGACCACTTGTTTTTGATGGTAAGCATTTGACGCTTGGTTTTAAAGAAGAAGAGTTTGAACAAATTTGGTCAAACAACTAAAGTAGCTTGTTTTTACTATAAAAATGTGTGAATATTATAGATGAATATATAACTTATTTGAGAGGGGTATAATTTATGAGCACACCAAAAGATTTGAAATTCTCAGAAGAACATGAATGGGTAAAAACAGAAGGTGGAAATGCACGTATCGGTATTACTCATTTTGCGCAATCTGAGCTTGGGGATATCGTGTTTGTCGAGCTTCCACAAGTGGGAGACGAGATTAAAGCAGGAGACCCATTCGGTAGTGTGGAATCAGTAAAAACTGTTTCAGAACTTTATGCTCCAATTAGCGGAAAAGTGGTAGAAGTGAACAGTGAGCTAGAAGATAGCCCTGAATTTGTAAACGAATCTCCGTATGAAAATGCATGGATGATCGTAGTTGAGCCATCAAATGCTTCCGAAATCGATGGTTTATTAACTGCTGACCAATATGATGAATTAATTGCAGAATAATAATTAAAACGCCGGTTAATTGTCGGCGTTTTTTTCATATACTGAGTTAACGATGAATATTAGGGAGAGAAGCTAATTGGCTAATGTATTTAGTGAAAAAGTAATTCTCGTCGAAGGAAGGTCGGATAAGCTTCAGCTTTTGCGACTTCTTGATGAATCCCCAGAAATTATTTGTACAAATGGTACAATCTCCAATGTAAAGCTAGAAGAAATTTTAAGCCCCTATGATGACTTGCCGATCTATGCTTTTTTAGATGCAGATAAATCAGGAGAGCAAATACGCTCAATCGTCCGAAAAGAATATCCAGAAGCAATCCATTTATACACAAATCCAATGTATTGCGAAGTCGCAAATACCCCTTTCAAAGTTTTGGCTTCTATATTGAAACGTGTTAATATTAAAGTGAAAAAAGAATTTTTACTTTAGGATGATGTTTTGTGAAGGAATGGACGCGTGAACAGTGGGAGCATTATAAAAATGACAACGAGCTTTCATTATTCTATCTTTATACACCGATGTGCGGTACTTGCATGGTGGCAAGCAAAATGATGCAAGTGATTGAAGAAATGTTGCTAAATCCAGTGGGCCAAGCAAATATAAATTATCTAGAAAACTTAGCAATGGAATATGAAATAGAAAGCGTCCCATGCTTACTGATCGCCAAAAAGGGACACGTATATAAAAAAATATACGCATTTCAATCCGTTCCTTTTCTGCTAGAAACAATAAAAAAGATTGACGATCAAGCAGTGATGTGATAGTATTCTTCTTACTGAGCTTTACCAATTAAATAATATTACTCTTATTAAGAGTGGTGGAGGGAAGTGCCCTACGAAGCCCGGCAACCGTCATGAAAATGAAATGGTGCCAAATCACACAAAGCAAACGCTTTGGGAAATGAGAGAATGGATAAGTTCTTTTCGATGGATAACTTACTTCCCTTCTGCTCTTTTGCAGAAGGGATTTTTTACTTTATTGTGCAAGATTCAAACCTGCACAATAAAATAATAGCCTCCGGCGGATGCCACAGATTTTGAATTGAGCTAGCTCAATTCAAAATCTGGGCGCAATTACGCCGAGGCGTAATTGATTTAGGAAGGTGTGAGATTTACATGATAAGTTTAAAAGATGTTTCGAAGAAGTTTAAAACGAAACTAGGTACGATAATTGCTGTTGATGATGTAAATCTTGACATAAAGCAAGGCGAAATTTTTGGCATTATTGGTTATAGTGGTGCTGGAAAAAGTACAATGATCCGTTTGCTCAATGGATTAGAGAAACCAACTGCTGGACAAATTATTGTAAATGGAAAAGAAATTACTTCTATAAACGAGGAAAAGCTTCGTCAAGTTCGTCATAAAGTAAGTATGATTTTCCAACATTTTAATTTGTTATGGTCCCGTACGGTTGCAGAAAACATTGCATTCCCTCTTGAAATTGCGGGAGTTCCAAAGGAGCAACGATTGGCACGTGTCAATGAGTTGATTGAACTTGTGGGATTAGAAGGAAGAGGAAATTATTATCCTTCACAACTATCAGGCGGGCAGAAACAGCGTGTAGGAATTGCTCGTGCATTGGCAAATCGTCCAGAAGTTCTACTCTGTGATGAGGCGACATCCGCACTGGACCCAGAAACAACGGACGCTATTTTAGATTTATTAGTTAGTATCAACGAGAAACTTGGTTTAACCATTGTATTAATCACCCACGAAATGCAAGTCATTCAAAAGATTTGTAATCGAGTGGCAGTAATGGAAGGTGGACGAGTTGTAGAAGAAGGGGACGTGCTAGAAGTCTTCCAAAATCCACAACAACCTATTACAAAACGATTTGTTTCACAAGTTTCTGAACCGACGCAAACAATGCAAACGATACAAAATTTATTGGATATTTATCCAAATGGCAAGCTAATCAAACTCACTTTTGTTGGAGAACAAACAGAGCAACCAATACTTTCTAGGCTGATCAAACAATTCGAGCTAGAAGTAAATATCGTGCAAGGAAATATCTCGCATACAAAAAGTGGTGCATTTGGAACATTAATTCTTCAAATAGATGGCGATGCATTAGCGGTCGATGAAGCAATACGATTTATACATGAACAGAAAGTAAGTACAGAGGTGATCAACAATGATTAATACGCTTTTTCCGAATGTTGATTGGCCTAAAATGTGGGAAGCTGCATTCGAAACACTATATATGACAGCAATTTCCACAATTCTAACTGCAATTTTTGGTTTAGCACTTGGGCTATTATTATTTTTAACAAGTCCACATCAAGCATGGGCAAATAAATTAGCGAATTGGTTAACAGGGGCTTTTGTTAATATTTTCAGATCTATCCCTTTTATTATTTTAATCATTTTGCTTATTCCTTTTACGAAATTACTACTTGATACAATTCGTGGTCCGAACGCAGCTTTCCCAGCTCTTGTAATTGGAGCGGCACCATTTTATGCACGTATGGTGTTAATCGGCTTACGAGAAATTGATAAGGGTGTTTTAGAAGCGGCAAGATCAATGGGAGCAAAAACGTCTACTATTATATTGAAGGTTCTTCTTCCTGAATCATTGCCTGCGCTAGTTTCAGGAATTACAGTTACTTGTATTTCGCTTGTTGGCTATACGGCGATGGCGGGAATAATTGGTGCCGGCGGTTTAGGAACACTCGCGTTTCTTGATGGCTTCCAACGAAATAGAACGGATGTCACTTTAATGGCAACGATTTTAATACTGATCCTTGTGTTTATTATTCAATGGATTGGAGACATGGTGACGATGAAGATTGACAAACGTTAGGTGTTTACGGGTCTACCCGATCACATATAAAAATGGGGACAATAGAAGGAGAGAATACAGATGAAGAAGTTTTTAGCTGGAGCTTTATTATCCGTAAGTGCGCTTGCACTAGCAGCTTGTGGAGGAGAAGAAGAAAGCAATAAATTGGTAGTTGGTGCTTCCAACACACCACACGCTGTAATTTTAGAAGAAGTAAAACCAATTTTAGAAGAACAGGGAATTGAATTGGTAATAGAATCATATCAAGACTACGTTTTACCAAATAAAGATTTAGAATCTGATGAACTAGATGCAAACTATTTTCAACATATTCCATACTTAGAAGATCAGATTAAACAATTTGGATATGATTTCGTAAATGCGGGTGGAATTCATATCGAGCCAATCGGATTGTATTCTAAGAAATATAATTCTGTTGAAGAGCTTCCAGAAGGCGCTACAATCTTAATGAGTAACTCAGTTACAGACCACGGTCGTGTTTTATCTATGCTTGAAAGTGAAGGATTAATCAAGTTAGCAGAAGGTGTTGAAAAAACAACTGCTGAAATCTCTGACATTGTAGAAAATCCGAAAAATCTTCAATTTGATCCAAACTATGAACCAGCATTAATGGTTCAATTATATGAAAATGACGAAGGCGATGCGCTACTTATTAACTCAAACTATGCAATCGACGCAGGATTAAATCCGATTGAAGACTCTATCGCAATTGAAAACTCAGATTCACCATACGTAAATATCATTGCAACAAAAGCTGGTAAAGAAAACGATAAAAATATCAAAGCATTAGTAGATGCATTACACTCAAAAGAAATCCAAGACTTCATCCAAAAAGAGTGGGGCGGTACAATCGTTCCAGTAAACGAATAAATAATATAGTCAAGCAGGCACACATATGAAGTGCCTGCTTTTTTATATGCGAGATAATGAAATCGGATCGCTCCTAAAGGGTCTCCATGCGCTCGGAAAGGAATGTTATGCGCTCATAAAAGAAAGTTATCCGCTCGTAAGAAAGTGAATCGCTCGTAAAGGAACCCCATTCGCTCGTAAACGAAAGCTACCCGCTCTTAAGAAAGTGCATCGCTCGTAGAGGAACCCCAAGCGCTCGCGAAGGCGGAGTCTCCGCTCCTAAAGATTAATTCAAACTTATTAGATTTATCAACTTCCATACTATCCTAATTCTGAGGTGATAAAAATTGTTTATTAAAGCGTATTCAAAATCTATTCATTTGGAAGCGATGGAAATGCTTTTAAAGAGGCTTTCTTTAGATCACCCTAAGTATCTAACAGTAACAAATCATATCGGTACTACCAGAGCTGGGGATATTGGGGAAGAGATAGTGTTTTGAGAATTAGAGAATATGCATTTACCTTTTAAATTTTACGCTTTTCATAAGTTATTACTACATGCAGAGAAAGCCTTTGAGTTGGACTTTCTTTTAATCACTCCTTTCGGTGCTATTATTTTGGAAGTGAAAAATATGATCGGTATATTAGAATTAACAGAGAATCCATCACAATTAATTCAACGCAAAGAAACAGGGGACATAAATAAAATTCCTTGTCCTGCTGTCCAATTGAACGATTACAAATATCAACTCTCACAGTTTTTTATTGATCACAATATCCCCATACAAATCTTCGGAGCAGTTGTATTTGCCTCAAGAAAAAGCTTCGTTAAAACCTTCACAAATAAAGCGCAAATTCTTTATAGAAATGAAGTTCGCCCATTCCTTCGAAAGTTTCAAAACTTCCATCCACAGTAACTGAACAAGATATGGAAAAAATTAAAGATGTTCTTCTATTGAGTGATACTCCATTTACTTATTTCCCTCTTTCCAAACATTTTTCAATACAACCAGAAGATATTATTCGTGGCGTTGAATGTACAAGATGTGGATACCTCGGAATGCAAAAAAGAAACCGTACATGGTATTGTCCGTCCTGTAGAAAAAATGATTACTCAGCGTATAAAAACACAGTTACCTCTTACTTTCTATTGTGCAAAAATACTATAACGAACAAAGAATGTAGAGAATTTTTACATTTAAGCAATAGACACGAAGCAAAAAGAATCTTAGCTAACTCCAATTTAACGAAAACTGGAAGTTATAAATCTACGGTATATAAGTTAATAGAATAGTTATAGACAGTCGTTCTTTCTAACAATTTCACTTTAATTTCAAAAAAATGTTTAATATCAATATTCTTGGGTATGTACAATAGTGTAGGTGTAAAATATCGAAAGGAATGATTCATTATCAATTCAGAGGGATTACCTTACACGGAACAGATGGACCACGCATTCAGAGGAGTACACGGATTCGGATATGACGAATTACGGAGCAGTCAAGCCTTACGAATGAAAGTGGAAAAAAGAAGACAGCGAGATTATGAGAAAAGTGTACAAGTTGTTGCGAGAATTGATGCGAAAGCATTTAGAGGCTAATAAGATGAAATCCATGAAGGCATGATCTTCGTGGATTTTTTTTGTTAACACTATCCTCATAGTGAAATCAATTCTCAATTAGAGAGTCGTATTGAAAATATCAACTTATTCCAATTTCCCATAGAGTTTAAGGGAAAAGGTATTAATATCAGGATTTTTCTATGTTTTATATATTAAATAAGAAACTGTTTCAAAAGATTTGCCAGAGACTTCAGTTTGGGTTAAGATTAGAATGATAATAAATTAGAATGGTTAAGCATTCATAGTTACTTAATGGAGGGTATTCAATGTCAACTTTAGTGATTAAGAATTTACACGTTGCGATCGACGGTAAAGAGATACTTAAAGGTGTTAATTTAACAATTAATACAAATGAAATTCACGCAATTATGGGACCAAATGGTACTGGTAAATCTACTTTAGCTTCTGCTATTATGGGTCATCCTAAATATGAAGTAACTTCTGGTTCAGTTGAATTGGACGGAGAAGATGTATTAGAAATGGAAGTAGACGAGCGTGCAAAAGCGGGTCTATTTTTAGCAATGCAATATCCAAGCGAAATTACTGGAGTAACAAACGCAGACTTTTTACGTTCAGCTATTAATGCACGCCGCGAAGAAGGCGAAGAAATTTCTTTAATGAAATTTATCCGTGAATTAGATAGTAAAATGGAATTTTTAGAAATGGACGTAGATATGGCTCAACGTTATTTAAATGAAGGATTCTCAGGCGGAGAGAAAAAACGTAACGAAATTCTTCAATTAATGATGTTACAACCAAAATTCGCTATTTTAGATGAAATTGACTCTGGTCTTGATATCGATGCGCTTAAAGTTGTTTCTAAAGGGATCAATGAAATGCGTGGAGAAGGATTCGGAAGCCTTATCATCACTCACTACCAACGTCTTCTTAACTACATCACACCGGATTATGTGCACGTAATGATGCAAGGGCGCGTAGTAAAATCAGGTGGTCCTGAGCTAGCGCAAAAATTAGAAGCACAAGGATATGACTGGATTAAAGAAGAGTTAGGAATTGAAGACGAGACAGTTGGACAAGAAGCATAAGAAAGGGGACGAATAAGCATGACGGTTGAAACAAAATTGGCATTAACCGAGCAAGATATCCGCTCCTTTTCAGAAGGTAACCAAGAACCAAGCTGGATGACGGAACTTCGTCTGAAAGCATTAGGTGAACTGGAGACACTTCCAATGCCAACACCAGATAAAACAAAAATTACAAATTGGAATTTCACTGAATTTCCTACACATACTGTAGAAAGCAATGCTTACACTTCTCTTGAGGAACTTCCAGAAGAAGTAAAAGCACTTGTGCATGCAGAAGAACAAAAAAATATTTATATTCAGCGTAATAATACACCTGCTTTTGTAACTTTATCAGCAGATTTACAAGCAAAAGGTGTTATTTTTACAGATATTTACACTGCCCTACGTGAGCATAGTGATCTTGTTCAAAAATACTTTATGACTGATGGTGTAAAAGTAAATGAACATAAACTAACTGCACTTCATGCAGCACTTTTAAACGGTGGAGTATTTGTATACGTACCAAAAAATGTTGTAATCGAAGAGCCAGTTCAAGTTATCTATTTACACGATAATGATTCGGCATCTCTTTTCAACCATACCCTACTTGTTGCGGATGAAAACAGTGCTGTAACATACGTAGAAAATTACTTATCTACTGTAGAAAAAACAACAGGCCAAGCGAATATCATTTCAGAAGTAATTGTAAAAGATAACGCGAAAGTAACATTTGGTACTGTAGATGTATTAGCAGAAGGATTTACAACTTATGTTAACCGCCGAGGAGTAACTAGTCGTGATGCAGTGCTTGAATGGGCACTTGGCATGATGAACGACAGTGATACAATTTCTGAGAATGTAACGCATCTTGTAGGTGATAACTCTGAAGGACATGTGAAAATGGTTGTTGTAGGTCGCGGGAAACAAAAGCAAAACTTTACAACAAAAGTTATTCACTGGGGTAAACATACAGAGGGGCAAATCTTAAAACACGGTGTGATGAAAGATGAAGCTTCTTCTATTTTCAATGGTATCGGGAAAATTGAATTCGGTGCAACGAAATCGAATGCAGAACAAGAGTCTCGTGTCCTAATGTTAAGTGAAAAAGCTCGTGGGGATGCAAACCCAATTCTATTAATCGATGAAGATGATGTAACAGCAGGTCACGCAGCTTCTGTTGGCCGAGTAGATCCACTTCAGTTGTACTATCTAATGAGCCGTGGTATTTCAAAACACGAAGCAGAGCGTCTAGTTATTCATGGATTCCTTGCTCCAGTAGTGAACGAATTACCAATCGAAGGTGTAAAGAAACAGCTGACGGAGGTTATTGAAAGGAAAGTTCGCTAATGCTCAGTAAAGAGATTCGAAGCTATTTTCCCATCTTAAACCAAGAGATTAACGGGCACCCACTTGTCTATTTGGACAGTGGTGCTACTTCTCAAAAGCCAGTACAAGTAATTGAAGCAATTAAAAAGTATTATGAATTTGAAAACTCGAATGTTCATCGTGGTGTTCATACACTAGGAAATCGTGCGACGGAAAGCTATGAAGGAGCACGTGAGAAAGTTCGAAAGTTCATAAATGCTAAATCCACAAAAGAAATTATTTTCACTCGTGGTACAACGACTTCTCTTAATACAGTTGCACAAAGCTACGGCCGAGCAAATGTAAAAGAAGGCGATGAAATTGTTATTACGCATATGGAGCACCATTCCAATATCATTCCTTGGCAACAACTTGCGAAAGAAACTGGTGCTACACTGAAATATATCGACTTAGAAGCAGACGGGACACTGTCTTTAGAAAAAGTTCGTGAAACTATAACAGATAAGACAAAAATCGTTTCTATCGTATACGTTTCAAACGTACTTGGTACAATGAACCCAATTAAAGAAATCACACAAATTGCACATGAACACGGAGCTATTATGGTAGTAGATGGAGCACAAGCTGCACCTCACTTGAAAATAGATGTTCAAAACTTAGATTGTGATTTCCTTGCTTTTTCTGGTCATAAAATGTGTGGTCCTACAGGAATCGGTGTTCTTTATGGAAAACAAGCATTGCTAGAAGAAATGGAACCAATTGAATTCGGTGGAGAAATGATTGACTTTGTAGGTTTGTATGAATCTACATGGAAAGAGCTTCCTTGGAAATTTGAAGGAGGCACACCAATCATTGCGGGTGCGATTGGTCTTGCGGCTGCAATTGATTTCCTTGAAGAGATTGGATTAGATGAAATTGAAAAACACGAGCATGAACTTGCTGCGCTTGCGATGGAGAAAATGTCTACGGTAAATGGTCTATCAATATATGGACCTGTAGATCCATCTAAACGAGCAGGAATTGTAACATTTAACTTGGATGATGTGCATCCACATGATGTTGCAACTGTGCTCGACATGAGTGGTATTGCTGTTCGTGCTGGTCATCATTGTGCACAGCCTTTGATGAAATGGTTACAATGTACGGCAACTGCAAGAGCTAGTTTTTATCTTTATAATACTGAGGAAGATATTGACAGACTTGTAGAAGGACTGCGCACTGCAAAGGAGTATTTTAGCGATGTCTTCTAATTTAGATCAACTATATCGACAAGTAATAATGGACCATTATAAAAATCCTCGCAATAAAGGAAGTATTGAGGATGGCGCTTTGACAATTGATATGAATAACCCGACTTGTGGTGACCGTATTCATCTAACACTTCAAGTGGAAGATGGTGTCGTTCAAAATGCCAAGTTTGACGGGGAAGGTTGTTCTATTTCCATGTCATCTGCATCAATGATGACACAAGCGATAAAAGGAAAGAAAATTGAGGAAGCACTTCAATTATCGCATATCTTTTCTGATATGATGCTTGGGAAAGAATACGACGATTCCATTGACCTCGGAGATATAGAAGCATTAAACGGGGTTGCCAAGTTTCCAGCGCGTATTAAGTGTGCAACGCTTGCATGGAAGGCAATGGAAAAAGGCGTTTCAGAAGAACAACAATAAAAGAAGAACGGAGGAATTACGATGGCAAAAAAAATGCCTGAAATTGGTGATTATAAATATGGTTTCCACGATAAAGACGTATCCATTTTCCGTTCAAAACGTGGTTTGACGCAAGAAATCGTAGAAGAAATTTCACGTATGAAAAATGAACCACAATGGATGCTAGATTATCGTTTGAAAGCTTTAGAAATTTTCTATTCTAAACCGATGCCACAATGGGGTGGAGATTTAGGATCATTAGACTTTGACGAAATTACGTATTACGTAAAACCATCAGAAGCTACACAAAAATCATGGGATGAAGTACCAGAAGAAATCAAAGCAACATTTGATAAATTAGGTATCCCTGAAGCAGAACAAAAATACCTTGCAGGTGTTTCTGCACAGTATGAATCAGAAGTTGTTTACCATAACATGAAAGAAGAGTTAGAAGATATGGGGATTGTATTTAAAGATACAGACTCTGCACTTCGTGAAAATGAAGATATCTTCAAAAAACATTGGGGAACAGTTATTCCTTCAACAGATAATAAATTCGCAGCACTTAACTCAGCAGTATGGTCGGGTGGGTCATTTATCTATGTACCACCAGGCGTAAAAGTGGATACACCACTTCAAGCATACTTCCGTATTAACTCTGAAAATATGGGTCAATTCGAACGTACGCTAATCATAGTAGATGAGGGTGCTTCTGTACACTATGTAGAAGGATGTACAGCTCCTGTTTATACAACAAACTCACTTCACTCTGCTGTAGTTGAAATTATTGTTAAAAAAGATGCTTATTGCCGTTATACAACAATTCAAAACTGGGCGAACAATGTTTATAACCTAGTTACAAAACGTACGGTTGTTGAAGAAAACGGAACAATGGAATGGATTGATGGGAACATCGGTTCTAAATTAACGATGAAATACCCAGCATGTATCTTAAAAGGTGAAGGTGCACGTGGTATGACCCTTTCCATCGCAATTGCTGGTAAAGGGCAACACCAAGATGCTGGTGCGAAAATGATGCACTTAGCACCAAATACGTCATCTACGATTGTTTCGAAATCGATTGCGAAACAAGGTGGTAAAGTATCATACCGAGGTGTCGTACACTTTGGACGTAAAGCAACAGGTGCTCGTGCGAACATCGAATGTGATACGTTAATCATGGATAACCAGTCTACTTCGGATACAATTCCATACAACGAAATCTTGAATGATAATATCTCTCTTGAGCATGAAGCGAAAGTTTCTAAAGTATCAGAGGAACAATTATTCTACTTGATGAGTCGTGGATTAAGTGAAGAAGAAGCAACTGAAATGATCGTAATGGGCTTCATCGAGCCATTCACAAAAGAACTTCCAATGGAATATGCGGTTGAGATGAATCGATTGATAAAATTCGAGATGGAGGGAAGCATAGGATAATACCTATCTTTCTGTCAGAAAAGCAACAGGGTGAATGCATATTTCATCCCTGTTGCTTTTTTTGTATAAACAGCTGTCATAATGTTATGATAAAATAACTTGAACAGTGAGGTGACAAACATATGATTAAAATTGGTTTAACTGGTTGGGGAGATCATTCTGACCTGTACGTATCAACTGCAAAGGATAGATTGAAAGATTATAGTGCGCATTTTCCAGTCGTGGAATTAGACACAGCATTTTATGCCATTCCATCTATCAAGAATAGTTCCAAATGGATCAAGGAGACGCCGGATAATTTTCAATTTGTCGTAAAGGCTTATCAAGAAATAACCGGACATTTACGCGGAGAGTCCCATTACGATTCAATGGAAGAGATGTTCGAGCATTATCGAGAGTCCATTCTTCCTTTTAAGGAAGCTGGAAAACTTTCGATGGTGTTAGTACAATTTCCGCCTTGGTTTACATGTGTCAAAGAAAATGTAGAATACATACTTAAAGTAAAAGAAGAATTGAAAGATTTCGAGCTAGCGATTGAATTTCGCCATCAATCTTGGTATTCTTCTAAACTCCAAAACGGGACACTAGATTTTTTAAAGAGTCATCATCTTCACCACACTGTGTGCGATGAGCCGCAAGTTGGAGAAGGCTCTGTTCCATTGATACCAATCGCCACTTCTGAAAAAGTACTTGTTCGATTACATGGACGAAATACATATGGTTGGAAAAACCCGGGTAATAATGAAAAATGGCGAGAAGTTCGTTATTTATACGATTATAATAAAGAGGAGCTCACATCTATTCAAAACAAAGTGGAGCAATTGCAGAAACAAGCAAAAGAAGTAGTGGTATTATTTAATAACAATTCCGGAGGGCATGCGGCAAAAAATGCGAAATCCTTTCAAAAAATGCTCGGCATTGAATTTGAAGGACTTGCTCCGAAACAATTAGACTTATTTGAAGGTGGGATATAATGGAGTGGGTATTACTTGTAGTTGCTGGGTTATTTTCTGGTATAGTTGGAGCATTAGTAGGTTTAGGTGGAGGAGTCATTTTAGTTCCAGCTGTGTTGTTTTTTGGAACGACACTTGCATTAATTCCTAATATTACTCCTCAGAGCGTTGTGGGACTATCTGTCATTATGATGATATTTACAGGTCTTTCTTCCACACTATCGTATATGAAATCAAAAACGGTGGACTTTAGAAGTGGATTTATCTTTTTTATCGGAAGCATTCCTGGAACTATACTTGGTGCATGGGTGAATAAAGGGTTGGATTTACCTTCTTTTAATTTATATTTTGGTATTTTACTTATTGTTTTATCTACCCTTTTACTCGTGCGTGATCGTTTGAAGCCAGTGAGATGGTTTGTGGAAAACGGCAAGAAGCGAACGTTTACGGATGAAAAAGACACATATGTATATGGGTATCCTATTTGGTTTGCTCTCATATTAACATTTGGTGTTGGATTTGCATCTGGTTTGTTTGGTATTGGCGGAGGTTCGATTATTGTACCTGCCATGATTTTGTTATTTTTGTTTCCTCCGCATGTCGCGGTTGGAACATCCATGTTTATGGTGTTTTTATCGGCACTAGTGAACTCGGCAACACATATATCGCTTGGTAATGTGCCGTGGCTTTATACAATTCCAGTTGTTCCAGCAGCATATATTGGTGCGAAAATTGGAGCCAAGTTAAATAAAAAACTAAATTCAGATTCACTTGTTTTGGCCCTTAGAATTGTGCTGTTATTATTAGGTGTACGCTCTATTATTGATGCGTTATTTTAAATTTTATTCGTGCAAGCGAAGCGTATTTGATCCTATAGAAGAGGTGTGTGAAAGGTGAGAGAAACAATCCATATTTATCATACAAATGATTTGCATAGCCATTTAGAAAATTGGCCGACTATTCATCAGTTTCTCTCGGAGCGCCATAAAAACCATAGACCGACTGATTCCTATTTAACACTTGATATCGGAGATCATATAGACCGTTCCAATGTTTTTACTGAAGGTACATTAGGAAAGGGAAACGTTCAATTACTAAATGAAGCGGGTTATGATTATGTCACCATTGGTAACAACGAAGGAATTACGCTTAGTCATGATGATTTAAACACATTGTATGAAGCTGCCAACTTCGAGGTAATTGTGTCCAATTTTACTGATTTAAGCGGAAATATTCCTTCGTGGGTGCTTCCTTATAAAATTCATGTGACACCGACAGGTATACGAATCGGTCTTGTCGCTGCGACTGCTGATTTTGGAGTGTACTATAAACAATTAGGCTGGCATATTCAACCGCCGCTTGATCGATTGAAAGAAGTTTGTAAGGAAATAGAAAAAGACGTAGATGTGCTTGTTTGTTTATCCCATTTAGGCGTGTCCCAGGATGAGATTATGACAGAGAAGATACCGGAAATCGATCTAATTTTAGGTTCACATACGCATCATTTCTTTGAAGAAGGCAAAGTGATAGGAAACACTTTACAAGCTGCTGCGGGTAAGTATGGTGCATATGTTGGGCATGTGACAATCGATTTTGATCATGAGACAAAAACAATTGTATCGAAGCAAGCCATATTGCATGTTACAGATACTTTAGCAAAGCCGAAAGATCTCGAGCTGCAATTGAAAAAGTGGGAAACGCTTGGTAATGAGGAGCTTTCTGATGCTGTTCTTCAGAATGATACCTTTTTACACAAGGATTGGTTCGGTCCTTCGGATATGTCTCGATTTTTCGGTAAGGCTTTACTTAACTTTACGAAAGCTGATTGTGCGATGTTTCCCGCTGGAATATTTTTAACGGACTTACAAAGTGGTCCTATTAGTGCTAGCGACTTACATCGTTGTTTGCCCCATCCGATCAATCCATGTGTTATCACTTTAACAGGAGCAGAACTATTGGAAATAGTGGAACAATCTAAAAATGAGAAATGGCCACACTTAGAGGTAAAGGGACTCGGGTTTAGAGGCAAATACTTAGGGGCTATTATTTTCGATCAACTGATGGAAGATGAGCATGGAGATGTATTTATTGGTGAGGAACGATTGTTACTTAAAAAAGTGTATACCTTGGCTACACTTGATATGTTCACATTTGGTTATTTTTTTCCTTCGTTTAAATTTGCCTCGAAAGAATACTATATGCCGGAGTTAATACGTGATGTAGTTAAGTGGTACGGCAATCAGTTATTGAGCCAAGCATAATGATCCTTCTTATTACATAATAGTAATAAGGGGGATTTTTTGTTTGCTATTTTATCGTAAAAAAAAGCGTTTTCCTTTTTTTTCTGCTCAGCGAAAACTAGCTATACTAATCATGTTATTTATCCTATCCGTTGCAGGTGTATTTTATTTCGTTAACAACCAATTGACTCCAACGTATCTGGATTATGCGGAAGTACAAACGAATAAAATCGCATCCATGGTTATTAGTAAAGCAATTAACTCAAGAACAGCGAACGTTTTAGATGTAAACGATATCATCGAGGAAGTACCATCAACCAATGGTAGCACAAATATGGTAACGACAAAATTTAATACAGAAATCATCAATCGTGTTTTATCGGATACGAACAGTTTGGTGCAAGCCCATCTAGAACAAGCAGAAAAAGGAAACTTATCGAGTTTGCCTTATCTAGATGATATTGAATACGATAAAACAACGATGGAAGATCAAGGCGGAGTTGTATTTTTTGTACCGATGGGGCAGGCAACCAATATTCCGCTAATCGGTAATTTAGGTCCTAAAATTCCTATTCGGTTTCATGTGATTGGAAACGTTCAATCTACTGTTGTACCGACTATCGAAAACTTTGGTATTAATAATGCGTATGTTGAAGTGAGTATTCATATTAAAGTAAATGTCCAAGTTATTGTACCGCTTGCAAGTAAAATGAGTGTTGTTGAACAAAAGATTCCTGTAGCTATGGGATTAGTACAAGGGCAAGTGCCACATATTTATACCGGAGGAGATGGTTCTGCTGCTCCGTCTGTTGAGGTGCCGCTTCCGTTACCTGAAAAATAAAAATTCCAGAGAAAACTTAAAACTACTGTTACAATAGAGAAAATGAATAAATAGGTAGAGGCTGCAGAGCTTAATAGTACTATACAGGAAGATGACGCTTATGATCGTATACGAAAGGAAGTTTTGCCGAAGCTAAATATAGTTCGTCAAACAATATTTAGTTGGGGTTATTCTGAAAAAGAATAACACTGTCATTTATATGTAGAAATATAAATGGTGAGCTACAAAGGATAAATAATCATTTTTATGCTTAAATTCAATAGTGGAAGCCAACCTATATGCATGTGTAGGTTGGCTTTTTTATATTTTGGAGGAGGAAAGGTTTTGGAAAATACGATTTATTCTTTAGTGCCACCGTTACTTGCAATTATTATGGTGCTTGTTACAAAGCGAGTTATTTTATCTTTAGGAGTCGGAATTGTATCTGCTGCGCTTCTCGTAGAAAATTTTGCTCCCGCGAATTCGTTACTATTATTATGGGAATCATTTAGAACCTCTTTTTGGGAAGAAGGGATAAATGCTTCTAATATTTATATTTTGCTCTTTATATTAATGCTTGGAGTAGTCACAGCGTTTGTAAGTTTATCAGGCGGTAGTACAGCATTTGCCGCATGGGCAATTAAAAAAATTAAAACTCGCCGAGGTTCGAAATTATTAACAGCTTTTTTAGGGATGCTCATATTTGTAGATGATTATTTTAATGCGTTGGCAGTTGGTCAAATAGCTAGACCTATTACTGATTCCCATCGCATTTCACGCGCGAAGCTCTCTTATTTTATCGATTCTACTTCTGCACCTATTTGTGTAGTGTCACCAGTTTCAAGTTGGGGAGCGTTTTTAATCAGTCAGTTAGGTGTTATTTTTGCAACGCATGCAGTAACAGCTTATACGCCACTTGAAGCTTTTGTATTAATGGCACCTATGAATTTTTATGTACTTGCAACTTTAGCGATTGTGTTTTTCCTTGCATGGACAGACTTTGACATAATGGAAATGAAAAAGCATGAGAAGAGAGCGATAGAAACGGGAGAACTCTTCGATTCGTCTAAACCCAACCCTGGAAATCTAGAAGGAAATTTCCCGGAAAATAATTATGGAAAAGTAGTGGATTTAGTCTTGCCAATTGTGTCGTTAATAGTAGTGACACTATTTGCAATGTTTTGGACAGGCTATAGATTTTCTGGTTATGAGTTGAATTTATTTGTTATTTTTGAAAATACCGACGTGCCATTTTCTTTATTTATTGGTGGATTAGTAGCGACCATTTTGGCTATCGTACTATATGTTCGACAATTTAATACGAATCCAGAAGCAAGCATTAATTTAGTATGGAAAGCTATCGTAACAGGGATTCGTTCCATGCTTCCTGCAATATTTATTTTAATTTTTGCATGGTCTTTATCCTTCTTGATCAATGCATTAGAAACAGGTGTATTCTTAGCTAATCTCGTAACGGACAATAATATTCCGGTTGGTGTTATTCCAGCATTGCTCTTTGTATTAACGGCATTTATGGCATTTGCTACGGGATCTTCTTGGGGATCATTTGGTATCTTACTGCCAATTGGTGCTAGTATTATCATGGCGATTGAGCCGGAGTTAATACTACCAGTACTTTCAGCGGTTTTAGCAGGAGCGGTATTTGGAGATCATTGTTCACCAATTTCCGATACAACAATCATGTCGGCTACTGGAGCTGGGGTTAATGTAATTGATCATGTTATTACACAATTACCATATGCGATTACTAGTGCGGTTATAGCGGCGATTGGCTATTTAGTTCTGGGTTTATCAGATTCAATATTGATAGGATTTGTTTCGGTTATAGGAATGCTAATTGTATTGTTTGTTGTTTGGAATGCGAAAAATAAGAAGGAAATGGAAGCAAATTAATAATCCATTTTGGCTCTGAAGAGTTAGTTCAGAAGGTTGTTTGAATTCTAATAATATGGTACATTGACAACAGTGTAGTCAGTTTATGAAGAATGGAGTAGGTATGAATGACATCGTGTAAACCAACGAAATCAGAGCATCAACGCAAACCAGATTGGTTAAAAATAAAGCTTAATACGAATGAAGACTATAAAGGTCTAAAAAAATTAATGCGCGAAAATAATTTACATACAGTTTGTGAAGAGGCAAGATGTCCGAATATACATGAATGTTGGGGTTCTAGAAGAACAGCTACTTTTATGATTTTAGGAGCAGTTTGTACTCGTGCTTGTCGTTTCTGCGCGGTTAAAACAGGTCTACCAAACGAACTAGATTTAGCAGAACCAGAACGCGTAGCAGATTCTGTTGTTATCATGAATCTAAAACATGTTGTGGTGACAGCAGTAGCTCGTGACGATTTAAAAGATGGCGGTTCTGAGGTCTTTGCAGAAACTATTCGTGCAATCCGTCGTAAAAATCCGTTTACAACAATTGAAGTCCTGCCTTCTGACATGGGAGGAATTGAACAAAACATCCAAAATATCATGGATGCAAAACCAGATATTTTGAACCATAATATTGAAACGGTACGTCGATTGACTCCAAGAGTTCGAGCTAGAGCAAAATATGACCGCTCACTTGAACTACTGCGTAGAGCAAAAGAAATGCAACCAACTATCCCAACTAAATCTTCCTTGATGTTAGGTCTAGGGGAAACTCATGAAGAGATTTTAGAAGTAATGGACGATCTTCGTGCAAACAATGTAGATATTATGACGATTGGTCAATACTTACAACCTACGAAAAAGCACTTGCCTGTGTTAAAATATTATTCACCTGCTGAGTTTGGAGAATTACGTAAAATTGCAATGAGCAAAGGCTTCTCACATTGCGAAGCTGGTCCACTGGTAAGAAGTAGCTACCATGCAGATGAGCAAGTAAATGCTGCAGCTAAACAAAAACAAGCACAAGGCGAGGAACTTCTAGCTACTCAAAATAGCTAATGGATGGTGATGGAATGATTGTTGCTGAAGGTTTTACATATGAAATTATAGAAAATTACCGAGATGCATATAAAGAAGAGGCTTTTTTGGATCGCTATAGTGAAATTCTCTCAAAGTATGACTATATAATGGGTGACTGGGGATATGGTCAGCTTCGTCTAAAAGGATTTTTTGAAGATCGAAATCATAAAGCGACATTTGATACGAAAATTAGTACGATGAAAGATTATTTATACGAGTATTGTAATTTCGGCTGTGCCTATTTTCTAATCAAAAAAACAGGAGTTGCCCCGAAAGTAAAAGTAAAAGTAGTAGAGGAAACAATACAAGAAAACCTAGAGCAGGATCATTTATGATCTTGTTCTAGGTTTTTTATTTTACTTTGGGTATTAAATCAGTATTTAAGCTCGTTTCAAGGAAAGAAAGGGTTTTAGTTGGAATTTTACAGTTCATAGTTGGAAAAAAGACTGTTTTAGTTAGAAAGCAGAGGTTCAAGGGAGTTACAACCCTTGGATAACATAAAATTAAAGAAAAGAGAGGAAGAAAGCGGGTTTCCACTTTCTTCCTCTTTAAATTTACTGGATAATAATATAATCGCAATAATTTCTCAATTTAGTAATTCTCTTAAGTAATCTCTTAATTCTTCCGCTTCTACTTCTGTTCTATTATAGACATGCTCTAAATAGCCTGGTTCTTCTAAATCATCTGGTCCTAGTATTGCTGCTTTACCGTATTGGATATCCATTACAAGTACTTTTCCAAAAAAACGAGAGCTTTGTAAGATAGCTAAATCATATCTTTGGGAATCTCCTGTAAAACCAACGAATCTCGTTTTTGTATCTTCTACATCATCGTATAAAAAAAATCGCTCCATTTGGTGACACTCCTTCCTTACTACGAATTATGGTACTATAGAAGAGAGGTATATATCAACTGAACATGACTCAGGAGGCTTTCCAATGTATTTTGTAGATCGAAAAAAAATAGCTGAGACAATTGCACATATGAACAAGTTAATAACACTAATCGAAGGTAAAGTAGATTGGCACTCGAATGAACAATCTCAATTAGCTTTAGAGCGCGTTGGACAAAATATCATCGAATCCATTATTGATGTAGGAAATTCAATGATTGACGGTTTTATAATGCGTGATCCAGGTGGTTATGATGATATTATCGACATTTTAACAGATGAAAAGGTTATTCCAGCAGAAATGGATGCACCATTAAAAAAAGTAATTGAATTTAGAAAAGAACTAGTACGACACTTTTATGCAGTTGACCACAAGAAACTAGAGCAAGTACTTATTGAGAATTTAGCTTATTTAAAACAATTCCCTGGATATGTAGAAAATTATTTGCTTCATGAATTAGGACCGGTCTCCGCATTTTTACCGGAGGATTCCAATGTTAAATTATAAGGCCTATTGTTTAGATTTGGATGGAACAGTGTATAGGGGGAAAACACCCATTAAAGAAGCGGTGGACTTTGTGCACTACTTACAAAGCAATGGTATCGAACCTTTTTTTGTAACGAATAATTCTTCCATGACTCAAAAACAGTTGCAAGAGAAAATTGCAAAGATGGATATTCATGTGGAAGTGGACCATATTATTTCTTCTTCCATTGCCGCTGCAAATTATATTGAGGAACATTTTCCTAAGAAATCGGTGTTTATGATTGGAGAAATTGGATTACAAGATGCACTGGCCGCTAAACAAGTAGTTCGGACAGAAGCTATTGCGGATGTAGTAGTGATGGGGATTGACCGTGCTATTAATTATGAAAAGCTTTCAACTGCATGTCTTTCCATTCGAGCAGGAGCAGCATTTATATCGACCAATAGCGATCATGCATTTCCAGATGAAAGAGGATTAGTGCCGGGCAATGGTGCTTTTACAAAATTAGTCGAGTACTCTACCGGTGTAGAGCCAATATACATGGGAAAACCGGAAGCCTTTATGCTAGAGTTTATACAAGAGAAATATGGGTATAAAAAAGAAGAGATGATTATGATTGGAGACAATTATTCAACGGATATTTTAACTGGGATTCATATGGGCATTCACACGGCCCATGTGAATAGTGGGGTGAATCGGACAGAGGAAGTGCAAATGAAACTTTCGCAACCGACGTATTGTTTAGAATCACTACATGATTGGATAAAATAATAAAGAAGAAAATCCACTATTAGAATAGAGGATTTTCTTCAATATATGCATATATTTTTTTCACAAGATCTTCTGGGGAATCCCCTTCGACAACATCTCCGTTTACGATTGCGAGTAATGTTTCGGAGCATAGGGAACAATGACTGAGGCAGCCATATTCTAGTACATCTAAGTTAGGATCTTGTTCTAATATGTCAAAAGCTTCTTGAGAACCATTTGCAAGGTTGCTTATACAAAATTCAACCATAGGATTCATAGCTGTCACCTCACTACAACGTCATGCTACTCCTTTTTTCGCCATTCGTCAACGCAGAAGCTCCCTTGTGAAAAGCATCACAATCATTTATAATTTTAGATGACATTCAAAGATGAGGGAGATAATTATGCGAAAATTAGTATTATTAGGTGGAGGATATGGTAATATGCGAATTTTGTCTCGTCTATTGCCAAATAATTTACCGCTTGATGTAGAGATTACTTTAATAGACCGAACACCATTTCATAGCTTAAAAACCGAGTTTTATGCGTTAGCAGCTGGAACATCCTCTGATCATGAGGTTCGAGTTGGGTTTCCGGAAAGTGATAAATTAACGATTAAGTATGGAGAAATAACGGAAATTGATGTAGAAGAAAAACAAGTATTATTAGCAGACGGTGGAGTAGTCTCTTATGATGATTTAGTTATTGGGTTGGGCTGTGAAGATAAGTATCATGGGGTACCTGGTGCGGATGAATTTACGTATAGTATTCAAACAATCGGACGTTCTCGTGACACATACACGAAACTTGGCGGACTTCCTGCTGGATCAATCGTTGGAATCGTTGGCGCAGGTTTAAGCGGGATAGAGTTAGCTAGTGAACTTCGTGAGAGTCGTCCAGATTTAAGGATAAAACTATTCGACCGTAGCCCACGTATTTTAAGAGATTTCCCAGAGCGATTGAGTAATTATGTGAAAAAATGGTTTGATTCAAACGATGTGGAAGTAGTTAGTAATTCAAATATTACTAAAGTAGAACCAAATAAATTGTATAATCATGAAGAAGTGATCCCTGTAGATGTGGTTGTTTGGACTGCGGGTATCCAACCAGCAGCTACAGTGCGTGCATTACCAGGTGATAAAGATAGTTCTGGACGAGCTATACTAACACAATATCATGATTTACCGGATTACGAGAATGTCTTCGTTGTAGGAGATTGTGCATCTCTTCCTTTTGCACCAAGTGCGCAATTAGCGGAGGAGCAAGCAGAGCAAATCGTGAAAGTCCTACAAGCCCGTTGGAAAGGTTTACCGCTTCCTGATAAAATGCCAGAAATTAAGCTGAAAGGCTTTATGGGTTCTCTTGGGAAGAAACAAGGATTTGCTTACATGGCAGATATTTCCGTAACTGGCCGTATTGCAAGATTGATGAAATCTGGATTGCTTTGGATGTATAAAAGACATAATGGTTAAATAACCTTAGAAACGTTGTAATCACAGCGTTTCTAGGGTTGTTTTTTTGTTCTTTTGGTTTTAAGAATGGGTGTATAATTTTCTCTAAACGATTAGGTACAGTATAGGAAACTGCTTTCCGCCGGCTTGGCTTCAGACGCTTCCCTTGCTCCTGCGCAAGCTCGTCGCAAATGCAAGTACTTTATTAGAAAGAAATTCCCATTGATTGTAGCGGAAGGTGGCGACTCCGACGAGATTAAGCGGTACAGGTGAGACCCCGCAGGAGCGTTAGCGACGAGGAGGCTCACCGCCCGCCCCGTGGAAAGCGTCCACCTGCAGCGAAAAATCTAGAGGTCACTTAATAAAACATTCTACCGCGCAGTTTTCCCTAGACTGCGTAAACTATCCAAAAAATAGTTGTTTTTATATACAAAATAAACATTCGGACTGCAAAGTTTAAAAGTATATTTTCTTAAATCTCATTACTATGAGTTTTGCAAAAAAAATAACTAACAAGAGGTTTAATATTTCTATTTATAGGAAATATAAAACTTGTATTTGTAAAATTAATCATGTGACAAGAAAAGTTGAAGGGCTTTTTTATTGCTTAGTGCAAGGTACTATTCATGAAAACTATAGCTAACTTAGGAGAGAAATAGTTTCCATAAAGTTGCCTATCAAAAATGAACGGTTACCCTCTTGAGAAACTAGAGGGAGGTGAATGACAATTTGTATAAGAGAGTAGTACAGGCAGCTATTATGCTTGGGATGTTAAGTGTACCAACATTTGCATCAGCGGATGGTGGATTACTAGGAAAAACGTTCAACAAATCTTCGAATCTTATAGAAACGGTGACCGACGGAGTGAGGGATACGGTTTCAGAAGTGCCGGTAACTGTTAAGGTTGCCGAAACCGAAGAACTGATCCAACCTGTTAGGAAAGTAGTGAATACCGTAGAGGACACTACGGAGAAGCTAGTGGATACGATGAAAAGTGAGAAGCCGATAGTTAACGTGAATGTTTCTTCCACCCCTTCTGCAGGAGTGGATATCGGTGTGGTGGAAGCAGAAGTATCCAAAACTCCAAGTGTAAAGGTAAAGACTTCTATTGTAAAAGCTGAATTAGATAATTCAGTAAAAGTAGAAGTTGATGTGTTAAAGGTTAATACACAGGAAACAAAGGATAAACTTCCGCAAATCGATGTAAGAACTCCTATTGTGAATGTGGAAACTACAAAAACTAAACAATCTACTCTAAATACAAATCCCGACCCTAAAACAGATACTGAACCATCATCAGTTTCTGTAAAGCAAACACCGGTAGAATCAGAAAGTACGGCACAAACAAAAGAAACTGACATTCCAGAAATAGAGCAACCCATTCAACTTGACCAATTATTGTTAGTGGATGAGCCTAAATATGGTTTTGAATCTCTTGAGGACCACCAGAAATCTTCTAAAGTCGAAGCGGAGACTAAACTAACGGATAGCGCTTCAAAAGGCGATATTGAAATGAAGGAAGAGAAGCAATCAGAATCGTTACCAAAAATGCCCACTAATGAATATAATCAGTTAAAAGTAGTGCCTACTTTTCAATCAGGTCCATCTACTTCGACAAAAACAGCTGGTTCAGGTGGATCTCTGCCACTTGCTGCCATGAATGAAATGGAAATGGCCATTGAAAATAGGGGTGTTATTTTCCCGACCATGACACGATTGTTATACGATCAGTGGTTGAATGCACCGCCGTCACAACCACCCCGACAATCTCTTTTTTCTATAAGTAGCATATAAAAAACTTATATTAAAAGGAGAGAATAATAAATGAAAAATGTACTCAGAACTTTAACAATTACAGGTGGATTGGCAGCTAGTTTATTAATTGGAGCAGGAGCAGCTTCTGCAGCAGAAAATGATTCTTTGTTGAATGGTGACCGTGGTTTATTAGAAAAATTAAACCTTCTAGGATCCGAAGATGAAAATAATAGCAATCTCGTAATTGATTCACAGAAAGATGCTAATTCTGATGTGAATGTAGAATCTACTGAAGATGCATATCAGTCTAATACAGAATCAGATGCAGAAGGTTCGGTTGAAGCAATGTATGAAAACGAAGAAGAAACGGCTTCATTGGACGCGGATGGAGAAGCTGAAGTAATGAATGAAACAGTAGTAGATGAAGAGAATGACATGTACTCATCTACAACAGAAGCAGATGCAGAAGGCACAGTTGAAGCAATGTATGAAGGTGAAGAAGAAACGGCTTCAGTAAATGCGGATGGAGAAGCTGAAGTAATGAATGAAACAGTAGTAGATGAAGAGAATGACATGTACTCATCTACAACAGAAGTAGATGCAGAAGGTACAGTCGGAGCAATGTATGAAGGCGAAGAAGAAACGGCTTCAGTAAATGCGGATGGGAATGCTGGATTAATGAATGAAACAGTAGTGGATGAAGAAAATGACATGTACTCATCTACGACAGAAGCAGATGCAGAAGGTACAGTCGGAGCAATGTATGAAGGCGAAGACGAAACGGCTTCAGTAAATGCGGATGGGAATGCTGAATTAATGAATGAAACAGTTGTAGACGAAGATAATGACACTTATTCTTCTATCTCAAAAGGTGCGTTTGGTAGTAGCTTAAATTCTATGTTCGAAAATGAAGATGATTCTTCTTATTTGAATGCAGATAATAATACTACTTTCATGAATATTATTGAATCAGACGAAGAAAACGAATCATCAACATTTGCTCTTGGAACTGATTCTGCTTCTTTCTTAGCTCTAGGTTCTGAAGACGATGAAAACGAAAATCATACAACATTAATGTCAGCCCTATCTGCATGGATCAAAGCAGAGCAAATGGAAGACTCATCTTATTTAGGGACTGAAGTAGATACTACATCTATGTTAGGTTTTGAATCAGAAGAAGACTCTTTCTTCTCCATGTTAGATGCTACAGCGAATCTTTGGGTAGAATCTACAGAAAATGAGGAAGAGAGTGATTCAAGCGAATTAGGATTAAATCTTAATCTTGGCTTGTTAGCGAGCTCTGAATCAAATGATTAATAACAACTATTGCTAAGCTTAAATTGGGTTTAAACACACCTGACTGCAGACATCCTTTAAAGGTTGTCTGCAGTTTTTATGTTATAATGCATTCGAATTATTCTAAGGAAATAGAGCAACCGGAATGTTATATTTTTGATATGATTCCAAATCAAAAAAACTTAGAAACAATGTTACTACACTGTCTCAAAGTTTTTTGCCTGTTATTCTTATTTACTCACATACCCATACTTCTCAAGTGCTGCATATACTGGTTTTAGCTGAATATAACCCTCACCGATCATCTCTTCATTAATCATAACTAGTGGATAGAAAAACTCATCTTCTGCGATTCGGTTTGCGATATCTTGCTGTCTTTCATTCTCAATTGGCTGCTCGATATCAATATACGTAAACGTTACTTCGTTTGTTGGAAATTTTCGGTTAATCGCAGCACTAAGCCATTCGTAAGTATCCTTAGAAGATGGCGCATTTACGCAACTGGCGCACACTACGTCGGCACCATAAATTTCTATATTTAACGCTTGAGGTTTCATCATTGTTTAGCTCCTTCGAATTCTTTATTGGATTTTTTCCCTTACTGATATTATAATGATTATAATGAAAGGAGTCGATAGATATGACTGATACAATGAATGAACAAGTTCAAGAAGTTTTAGATAAATTGCGCCCGTTTTTACTACGTGATGGGGGAGACTGTGAGCTTGTTGACGTAGAAGATGGTATTGTAAAGCTACGCCTTCTTGGAGCTTGCGGAACTTGCCCAAGTTCAACGATTACATTAAAAGCAGGTATTGAACGCGCTCTTTTAGAGGAAGTACCTGGAGTAGTGGAAGTAGAACAAGTATTTTAACTTCATTCAGCAGGGCCCACAAACCCTGCTGAATGAAGTTAAAGCCTCCGGCGGATGTCACAGATTTTCAGTGGAATTTATCGAGCAAGCTCGATAAAAATCTGGGCAAATACGCCAAGGCGAATTTGATTTAAATAAATAAAAAAAGAAGCCGTTAAACATAGGCTTCTTTTTCTTTTTGTTCTCGTATTTCTTGCCAACGTTCTTTTGCCATCTCTACAATTTTAGGCTCTAATGAGGTGCTCTGTTTTTCAATTACTTTCGAAAAATAACGTGTTGCATATTCCACGTCTCCAATCCTTCGGGATAACTCTGCTATCAAATATAGAACTTTCGTTTCAGACATTTGAGTTCCACTATAATCTCCATAAGAATAGGAGTCTACATAGCGATCCCTTGCTATTTCGATGAAGCGCAGTTCATCCGTCTGTTTTTGCTGCAGACGGTATAGCCAAGCGGTTCGTAGTGCCATACCCGCGATATTGATAAATTTCTCTTTTTTTATTGTTCCAAAAATAATTCCAAGTTTGTAGGCATTAATACCTTCTTCTATGCTTCTTTCATTTCCATATGAACGTGAAACCCATCTGCTTGCAATCTTTTCTTGAATTAGGTCTTTAATACCGGGAGCAAAGTATTTTGAAAACTCTTCTGTAAATGAAGCTCCGCAATGTTCACAAACGAATATATTATAGAGTAAAGGGTTTACCTCTTTGTTTTGATATATTGGTTGAAAGTCCGTAGCATAGGATTCTACTTTAACGAATTTTGATCGGACTTTAGTCGTTTTAAATTGTTTTTTACAGTGTAAGCATTCGATGCTTTTTTGATAATATGGAGAAATTTCCATAAAAAACCCTCTTTTCAGCCAGTTTGTTTCTAGTTCTATTATACTCCATTATTCTCTTGAAAGCGAAATAATTAATTTCTTATTGGATGTAATTGATTCAAGTAGTTTTCCTTGTCTAGATAGTAAAAACACTGCTATTATATACAAAAGGAAGGAATGGTGATTCAGATGACGGAAGTAGTAATTATATCTGAAGCGGCAGCTTACCGCGTAAAAGAAATGATGACGCATAATGGCGAAGAAGGATCTATGCTTCGCGTTTCAGTAAATGGTGGTGGATGTAGCGGTCTTTCTTATGGAATGGGTTTTGAACATGAAAAAAAGGAAGATGACATAGAGCTTATACAGCATGGGATTGATATTGTAGTATCGAAAGAGGATGCTCCGATATTAAACGGGACGACGATCGATTATAAAGAATCCTTAATGGGCGGAGGCTTTACAATCGACAATCCTAACGCTATCGCTTCCTGTGGATGCGGAACTTCATTTAGAACGGCTCAAAAAGCAGGAACTCCAGAGAACTGTTAAAAAGTGTGTGAGAGCATTTTCTCCTATTAGGAAATGCTCTCTTCCTATTTGTTATCTGTATATTCTAAACTAAACAATCCTTTAACAATGTATTGAAATAGCGTGATAAAAGGGATAATATAAGAGATAAGAGGTTTTTGTCGCAAATTAGACAAAAGAAAACGTTAAGATGACGAATAATTTGTGTCATAAAGGTCTTCTAAAATATATAAAAGGTGGTTGTGATTTTCTTGAAAAGACCAACAATTCTAGTATTAGGTGCCGGTTATGGTGGATTATCCACTGTAGTCAACCTTCAAAAATTAGTAGGAACAGATGAAGCAGACATTATTTTAGTGAATAAAAATGATTATCACTATGAGTCTACATGGTTACATGAGGCTTCTGCAGGTACTTTACGTCCAGATCAAGTTCGTTACGATGTAAAGAGTGTTATTAACCAAAGCAAAGTAACTTTTGTAAAAGCAACAGTTGATGCAATCGATGTTAATACAAAAAAAGTCGCAACTAGTGCTGGTGAGTATACATATGACTACCTAGTAATTGGTTTAGGTTTTGAAGGGGAAACTTTTGGAATTCCTGGCTTAGATAAGTATGCGCTTTCGATTGCGAATGTAAATGCAGCTCGTCAAATTCGTGATCATATTGAATATCAATTTGCTAACTGGTCAACTGACGATGTGCAAGACGATACTCGTTTAACAATCGTTGTAGGTGGAGCAGGATTTTCTGGTATCGAGTTTTTAGGTGAATTAGGAAACCGTATACCTGAACTTTGCAAAGAATATGACGTACCGAAAGAAAAAGTACGTGTAGTATGTGTAGAAGCAGCTCCAATGGTACTTCCTGGATTTGACCCAGAATTAGTGGAGTACGCTGTAAGACGTTTAGAGTCTAAAGGAATTGAATTCTCTATTGGAACACCAGTAGTAGAAGCGACTCCAGAAGGCGTTAAAATTAAAAAAGGCGAGGACGAGTTCGAATTCATCACTGCTGGTACAGTTGTATGGGCAGCAGGGGTTCGTGGAAATCGCTTAATCGAATCTTCAGGAATTGAAAATATGCGTGCTCGTGTTAAAGTAGAGAAAGATATGCGTGCTCCTGGTTTCCCAGATGTTTTCATCGTTGGAGACTGTGCACTTATGATTAATGAAGAGATTAATCGTCCATATCCACCTACTGCACAAATTGCTATGCAACAAGCTGTTACAATCGCGAAAAATATTGTTGCTCTAATGAAAGGCAATGATACAGAAGAGTTTGTACCTGCACTTAAAGGAACAGTATGTTCACTTGGAGAGCATGATGCAATCGGTGACGTAATGGGTAGAAAACTTACTGGAACAAAAGCTTCCATCATGAAAAAAGTAATTGATAACCGTGCACTTTACATGATCGGTGGAGTTCCACTTGTACTGAAAAAAGGTAAATTTAGCTTATAATATATAAAATTTGTAGCTCCCCCTAATTTTAAAGGTGGGAGCTTTTTTAAAGGGGATGTTGTTGATATATGACAAGAAAAGATCGAGGAAATGTCTGGTTAGGGGTAGCCGGTTTAGTGATAAACTATATGGGTGAGTGGCTTGTAGTGAAAAAAAGATATGGCGGACTTGATGGAAGATGGTCGCTACCAGCTGGTTTTGTTAACAATGACGAAACGGTAGATGAAGCAGCATTAAGAGAGGTTAAGGAAGAGACTGGGGTAGAATGTTTAGTACAGCATATGATTGGTTTTAGAAGTGGTGTTATCGAAAATAAGGTCAGCGATAATATGGCTATTTTTCTATTGCACCCCATCGAAAAAGATCCTATTCTCCAAGCACAACTATCGGAGCTATATGAAGTGAAATGGATCCATCCATCTAAATTATTGCATGATGAAAATGCTTCCGTTATGATCCGGGAATTGGCAGAAAAGAAATTTGAAGATGGGTTTAGCACCCTTGACGGTATAAACCCGGGGGATGTTTTTGGTTATACGAGTTATAAATTGTTCATTAAGTAATTTTGCTTATATCTAGATTTTGAACTGTCAGAGAAGCTAATAGTGCTAGCGTCCTTGACAGTTTTTTTGATATGTCTCAGTCGTACCCCTTTTAAGGTAATGAAACAAAATATAAAAGCATAAGGTTAATGAGGAGATACATTGACACCTCCTAAGCAGCGCTGTCTTTCTTCAAATAGGTTAGTTATTTTAAGAAATGGTTGCTTTCATGACTGGTTGGTTGCTCATAGCCATTACCTGGATGTCCCCATAAGGGAAAATTCTTTAGATATTGTTTAATAGTAAGTCAAAACTGAATAAGCAAGCGATTCCCATGAATTTTTGTTGAAGCCGGACTCTTTTTTACTTTACAAATAAATCTATATGTGATATATTATCAGAATATTATAATAACTATAAAGGAGCGGTTCGAATGGATAAGGTGAAACAAGAAGTAGTTACTAGAAATTGTCCGTATTGCAAAGGGGAAGGCTATTTTCAATTACGCTTAGGCGGTTCTGAAACTTGTAATTGCTGCAATGGTTCAGGGAAAAAGTAATTCCTTTATGACAAATAGGTGAAAATACACAAGTAGATTGAATACTCTCCTCCGTTAAGGTAAACTAGTAAAAGATGCTACGGAGGTAATAGATTATGGGAGATTTTATGCTTGTGCAAATGATCATTTCGGTGCTCATATTTTTTGTCATGTTTTTTGGAATCGCTTTTTTACTTAATATGCTACTTAGAATGACATGGTTTATGGCAATTGTTTATCCTATCGTTGTCATATTTATAATTGATGAAGTTGCTTTTTTTGATTATTTCACAAAGCCAGGAATTGCTTTCTCAGCACTTGGGGAAAAGTTAATGTCACTGCATGCAGCAGATATTATTATCTTGTCTAGTGGACTTGTAGGGGCGATTGCAGCTGGGTTTGTTATTAAATACTTAAGAAAAAATGGATATCAAATGTTCTAAAAGGATGACTCACTTAGAGTCATCCTTTTTCTCATACTATTACCGTATAAATAATGATAGAAATCGCGATACCTGTTAGAGCACCCATGAATACTTCGATCGGTTTGTGGCCGAGTAAGGTTTTTAACTCTTCAATTTTCTCTTCGCTTTTCATATGAGACCATTCTTTTGTTTGGGTAACAAAATTTTGAAAGTCTACGCGCATTTGGTTGATGACTAATGCTTGTTTGCCTGCTTGAAAACGAACACCAGTCGCGTCAAACATGACAATAACAGCAAATACAGTTGCAACTGCAAAGAGGTTCGAATCAATTCCTGTTTCATACGCAATTGCGGTACAAAGCGAGGTTACAGCAGCAGAGTGAGAACTAGGCATTCCACCAGTAGAAGTGAATAGTTTCCAATCTAATTTTCTTGTTACCAGAAAATGAATAGGAATTTTTACAAATTGAGCAAAGAAAATAGAAAAAAGTGCAGCCATTAATGGTGTGTTTTGGAGGATTGCCAAAGTAGACACCGCCTTTCAGTGAACTTAAGTAAGTACAGTATAACACATTCATACAATTCGAAAAATGAATCTTCTTCCTATATAATAAGAATGAATCCGAATAAGTAGGGGGAAAAATAATGATTATTAGTACAAATGAAGTATTATTCGATGAAATTCAATCTGAAACACTAGTGGTGGCCGTTTCAAAACATGCGGAAAACACAAGTAAATGGGAAGCGTTCCTAAGTAGTTATGGAGAACATATTACAGAATGGGTAAAGAGTGGAGACATTTCATCAGAACTTAAAAAGATTGTAAAAGTACCTGTAGCGAATAAAGAAACTTTAAAAAGAATTCTTTTTGTAGGAATTGGCGAACGTAAACAATTAACTCAAGAAAATATTCGCGAAGTTTTTGGTCTTGTTGGAAAAGAATTATTAGCGAGCAAACCTGAGTCATTAGCAATTTGGATTCCATCATTTAGCACAGAGTCTATTTCGGACGGAGATATCGCTTATTTAGCTGCGGAAGGCCTTACAATGGGTTCATTTGTATATGAAGGATATAAAACATCTTCCAATGTTCCGGATTATTATTTACCAGCAATTGAGCTTTTAACCGATGAGGATAGTGATGAAATAGTTTCTTACTTTGAAGTGGGGACAGTTTATGCGGATGCAGTAAATGAAGCTAGAATTTTAGTAAATACTCCAGGTAATGTCCTGACTTCTACACAATTGGGAGAGTATGCACGAGAACTAGGCAGTACATATAATTTTGAAACAGAAATTTTAGGTAAAAAAGAAATAGAAGAGCTTGGGATGGGTGCTTTACTCGCTGTCAACCAAGGATCCGTAGAAGAACCAAGATTAATCGTTTTAAAATACCAAGCTACTGAAAAATGGGAAGATGTTGTGGCACTTGTTGGTAAGGGGATTACATTTGATACTGGTGGTTACTCCATTAAAACAAAAACAGGTATTGTCGGGATGAAAGGCGATATGGGGGGAGCAGCTGCAGTACTAGGTGCGATGCAAATCATTGGTGAGCTTCGTCCTAACAAAAACGTAATTGCAGTTATTGCATCGACTGATAATATGATCTCTGGCAATGCATTTAAACCAGATGATGTGATTACTTCAATGAGTGGGAAAACGATTGAGATTTTAAACACGGATGCAGAAGGTCGCTTAGTGCTTGCTGATGCAGTAACGTATGCTAAACAGCAAGGTGCAAATTACATTGTAGACGTTGCTACATTAACTGGTGGTGTTATTACAGCACTTGGTTATGATAAAACCGGAGCACTTACAAATAATGAAGAATTTTTCGAGACGTTCATGGAAGCATCTCTTGAAACAGGAGAGTTTACTTGGAGATTACCTTTGACGGAAAGCGATAAAAAACGCATCCGTAAAAGTGATGTAGCGGATCTAAACAACTCACCAGGTAGCGACGGTCATATGATTTTCGGTGGTGGATTTGTCGGAGAGTTTGTGGAAGAGACACCATGGATTCATTTAGATATTGCTGGTACTTCTGATACGAAAGCTGCACATGATTTCGGGCCAAAAGGCGGTACTGGTGTTATGGTTCGTACTCTTGCTACATTAATCGAACGAATGGCTGACGAAGAGTAGGGAAAACGCACAGCCTATTACTCCTAAACCGCATACACTGTTGGGAAAGGAGGAACAGCATGGTACGATATAATAGAGGTGGCTTTGGTGGTGGATTTAGAGGTCCTGGCTTTGGATTTGGAGGTTTTGGTGGTCCATTTATAGGAGGCTTAGTTGGAGGTCTTTTAGGTTCTTCATTTGGAGGATATGGTTACAACAGATATCCATATTATCCGCCTTATCCACCATACCAACCATATCCTTATTACCCTTATTATCCATATTACGGTGGTTTTTAATAAAAAAAGCTTTTGCAACGCGCGAACTTTAAGCGGTTGCAAAAGCTTTTTATTATTTTCTACGTTCTCTTTTTTTCTTTAATGCTTCTGCTAAATCATCTCGGACCGTTTTATCCCACAATTTTACACCAGATAAATAGGCCGCACGTCCCATCATATGCCCACCAACCGGACCTGTGACAAATAGGAATAGGATACCTAGTAAAATGCGAGAATTAAAATTACCTTCATTTAACCAAAAGTGAAAAAATACACCTAGTAAAATACACATGACTCCGAGCGTTGCGCTTTTAGAGGCAGCATGTGCTCTCGAAAAGGCATCTGGAAGTCGTATTAAACCGATGGCAGTTACTAATACGAAGATTGTTCCAATAGATATTGCGGCAACTATAAGTATATTAGCTATTACGGTCACGTTGAATGATTTCTCCCTTCTCCGTGAATTTAGAAAAAGCAACAGTACCTATAAAGGATAAAATCGCTAAAAGCAAAATAACTTCTAAGAAAAATCCTGTATCAAATAATATAGATATCAGGCCAATTAGTGATATGATACCAACCCCAATAGCATCAAGTGCAATTACTCGATCTGGAGTAGAAGGCCCCTTTACTAAACGGTAAACAAAGCCAAGAAGCGAGATGCTTATTAATACGACAATAACCCATAGAAAGGTTGTCATGACCTGCTCACCTCCAATATGGCTTTCTCAAACGTATCTCGAATCGAATCAATCGCTTCATCCACATCATCTAAATCAAGCGTATGAATATAAAGCGTCTTATTATCATCCGAAATAGCAATGACCATCGTTCCTGGTGTCAGTGTAATCAGACTCGATAAAAGCGTAATTTCCCAATCTTTTTCAAGTACAGTCGGCATGGCAAATATTGCAGGACGAATCTGCATTTTCGGTTTTATTATTAACAATAAAACCGAAATATTGGATAACGTAAGCTCTTTGAAAAATAAAATGATCAGTTTAATCACTGCCCAAACTTGGTCCAAATAAAATCTAGAACTAAATGATTTTCGCAACAAGAATAACATGAATAACCCTAATAAATATCCTACGATAAAGGTAGTAGGTTTAAATGACACGGATAAAAACATCCATGTGACTGCAATGATGACATTCAATAATATTTGAAAAGCCATTATTTCCCCCCTCCAAATACTGCATCCGTATAAACAGAAGGATCTAGTAGAACTGTAGTGGCATCAGTCATAAACGGAACTAGATATTCCGATCCAACTCCATATAAAACAGTAATCACAACTAACGTGATAGTTGGTGCCAATAAATGACGATACGTTCTTGGCTGAACTTGCTGTACGCCTTTTTCTTCTCCCCAAAACGCATAGATGAAAATGCGGATAGCAGAAAGTAAAACGATTAAGCTAGAAGCTAATATGAAAATACTTTGCCATAGAAGCTCTCCTTCTAAGCCACCTTGTACAATTAATAACTTCCCGATAAATCCACTAAGCGGAGGAATACCCGCAAGCCCAAAAGCAGCGATTAAATAACTCCAACCAAGTACCGGATAACGTTTGATCAGTCCACCCATTTTACGTAAATCGGATGTGCCGGTAATGTGAATAATAACCCCTATTAGTAAAAATAGTGCGCCCTTAATCAGGATATCATGGATCAGATAAAATATAGATCCCATCATTCCACTTTCGTTCATAACCGAAGCTCCAAAAAGAATGACACCAACCGCGATGATAATATTATAGATAACTATCTTTTTCACATCAAAGTAAGCAAGCGCGCCTATACATCCTGCGATAATCGTAAGGATAGATATGATCATCAATAACTCATGTGTGAAACCAATATCAGTTGTAAAAAATAAAGTGTACGTGCGGATAATTGCATACACACCGACTTTTGTCAGTAAAGCACCGAATAGTGTAAGTACTGGAATTGGCGGGGCAGCATATGATCCTGGTAACCAGAAGAATAGGGGAAATATAGCTCCTTTTATTCCAAATACGATTAAAAATAACACTGCAATCACGGTTACAATTCCGGCTTGTCCAATGGCTGCCAATTTGATTGAGATATCGGCCATATTCAGCGTTCCGACGATAGAGTATAAATAACCAACTGTAATAACAAACAAAGAAGAAGAAACTACATTTACTAATATGTATTTAATAGATTCTCTTAGCTGCACTTTTTCTCCGCCTAGTACGATCAGCACATAGGAAGACATTAATAATACTTCAAAAAATACAAACATATTGAAAATGTCACCCGTTGTAAATGCACCGTTCACGCCAGTAAGCATAAATAGAATCGCTGGGTAATAAAACGACGTTTCTCGTTTTATTCCAATGGAAGTAAAGCTAAACCATACAACAAATAAAGCGATTAGTAGAGAGGATGTCACAAGTAGCGTGGACATCATATCGGAAACCATTGTAATTCCAAATGGAGGTGCCCAACTACCTAGTGTAAGGCTTTGAACGCCATCCGTTTTCACTTTCCAAAGTAAAGCAAATGCAGAAACGAGTGCTGTGAGCAAACCAAGGGTCGTGATGACTCGCTGTGCTTTCACTTTTTTCGGGAAAAATAATAATATGGTTGCAAATAGGAAAGGGATGAGGACTGGGAATAATAATAAGTTAATCATTGTCTTCAGTTCCTTTCATTAAATCCATATTGTCTGTACCAAGCTCTTTATATGTGCGGTAAGCTAACACTAAAGAAAAGGCGGTTACACCAAAACTAATAACAATTGCAGTTAGAATAAGCGCTTGGGGCAGAGGATCTACATAATCCTTTACCGTTACCCCTTCTGTTAAAACCGGAGCGGCTTTTCCACCAAGCCCACCCATCGTTAATAGTAGTAAATGTGTACCATGACTCAATAAACCAGTTCCAATAATAATCCGAAGTAAACTTCTGGATAGTATTAAATAGACGGCAGCCATAAATAGAAAGCCGATTAAAATGGACATCAAAATCTCCATTATTCATCTCCTCCTATCATTTGTATAATCGTCATTGTAACTCCAACAACTACTAAGTAAACACCTGTATCGAAAAACATAGCGGTATGGATAGATGTTTTACCGAGTAAGGGTATATTAAAATAATCATACACATGTGTAAAAAACGGAACATTAAAGAAAATGGAACCAGCAGCAGTAGCAATGGAGATTAATAATCCAATTGCCGTTACAACTGTGTAGTTGACGGGTAACATTTCTTTCACCGTTTTTAAATCGAATGCTAGTAGCAATAGTACAATTGCACTTGACATTAATAACCCACCGACAAATCCGCCACCAGGTGTATAATGACCTGCAAAAAAGATGTGGATGGAGAATAGAAAAATGATGAAAAATACTAATTTTGTTGTCGTTTGAATAATCAAATCATTTGTTTTCAATTTTTCTAGCTCCTCTCTTCTTTGCAAGTCTTAGCGTAATCATGCCAATAATTCCAAGTGATGCGATTGTTAGAACGCTAATCTCAAACAACGTATCAAATCCACGGTAATCGACTAGAATAACGTTTACAATGTTACCCCCGCCAGCTTCCGAGTAGACCGTATCTTTATAATACTGGGAGATAGAAGGAATAAGCTTTTGGGAATGAGAAGAAATGGCTATTAATGTAACCATAACACCTACTCCAAGTGCAATGAGGAAGTTACCTAAACGGAATCCACGGTCTTCTTTTCCTTTTTCATGTTTATTTAACTTCGGTAAATGATAAAAGGCACCTAAAAATAACGCGACAGATACTGTTTCAATTACTAATTGTGTTAATGCCAGATCTGGCGCTTTAAAAATAATATAAAACAGCGCTACTGTATATCCAACCGCTCCGAGCGCGATAACTGCAGTAAGTCTAGACTTAGTAAATAAAATGGTGATCGTTCCAATAATCAATAGGATGGAAATAAGGATTTCAAAGAACCGAATAGGTGCTAAGGCGTCCAAACGAATAGCAAATGCATCTTTTATCCACATCGTTCCACCGAGCAATACAATAATCGCAGCAAACATATATACAAAGTAGTTACGAATAGATCCTGTCATATAGATGGATGAAAAACGATGTGCACCACTATCACCAAGTCGCATTATCCCATCATACATTCCATTTAATGAGACTTTTGATGGAAGTGCGTTATACATAGCTCTCCATTTGGGAATAGTCATATACAAGAGATAACCGACTAAAAATACCCCCAACGTCATATATAAAGCCGGTGAGTCGAAACCATGCCAAGCTTTAATCGAAAACCCAACATCCGAAGGGACTTTATATGCTAATGGTTGAATAGCTGCAACAGCCGGTTTGATAAAAGCGTTTCCAAAAAAGTTTGGAATAAAGAAAATAATAACAACTAGTGTTGCTAAAATTCCGGGAGACACAAGCATGCCAATCGGAGCCTCATGAGCGGCTTTTGGTAATTGTTCAGGTTTATACTTGCCGCGGAATGTGTAAAATACAAAGTACAAACTATAAACAAATGTAAATACACTTGCTATCCAAGCTACAATTGGGAACAGAATCCACCAAGAATCCATTGCGTAAAGATCAAAATGTTGTAAATTTAGAACCGCATCTAAAAACATTTCCTTACTTAGAAATCCGTTAAACGGTGGCACCCCAGCCATTGATAAGCTCCCAATTAGTGCAATTGTAAAGCTAACAGGCATTAAGCTCATAAGTCCACCTAATTTACGAATATCGCGTGTTCCTGTTTCATGATCGATAATCCCGGCAATCATGAACAAGCTCCCTTTAAACGTCGCATGATTCATTAGATGGAAAATGGCAGCAAACGTAGCGAATGTAAAAGTGGTTACTAAATCACCTGTAACATGATAAGCAATCGAACCAATTCCAAGTAAAGACATGATTAAACCCAGTTGACTGACCGTAGAAAAGGCCAGAATTGCTTTTAAGTCTGTCTGTTTGACAGCGAAGAATGAACCCCAGAACAATGTGAGAATACCAATGCCGGTCACAAGCCAAACCCAAACTTCCGATAGGGCAAAGATAGGTGTAAATCTAGCGACTAAATACAATCCTGCCTTAACCATGGTAGCAGAGTGTAAATAAGCACTAACTGGTGTTGGAGCTTCCATTGCATCAGGTAACCAAATATAAAAAGGAAACTGTGCGGATTTAGTAAATGCCCCTATTAATACTAATACAAGAGCCCATACAAAAAGGTCATGTCCAGCAATTGCTGTTGCTTCTCCAATTAGTTCTCGAATAGAGAAAGTATCTCCAATGATTCCAAGGATCAAAAATCCTCCAAGCATCATGAGCCCACCAAAGACCGTTATCATCATGGACTTTAGTGCACCAAAGCGCGAACGATCTTTCGTATACCAATAACCAATTAGTAGAAAAGAAGAAATAGATGTTAATTCCCAGAAGAAGTATAAGCTGATCAAATGATCTGATTGTACAACTCCAAGCATCGCACTCATAAACATTAGTAAATACACGTAGAAGTTCCCTAATTTTTCTTTATTCTTATCTAAATAAAAGATAGAGTAGAGAACAACAAGTGTCCCAATCCCAGTTATTAATAATGAGAAAAGTAAACTTAATCCATCTATATAAGATATAAATGAAATTCCCAAGGATGGGATCCAAGGTAGCTCGTCCACATAAGTTGATCCATCCATAACGGTAGATATATACGTACCGTAGAAAATAACTAGTAGCAATGGAATAATGAGCACAAACCACCCCGTATGTATACTAGAAACCCTTTTAAACAATAACGGAATCAGCAATGCGGCAATAATCGGTAAAAATATTGCAAAAACTAAGGACAAAGAAATCCTCCTTTCAATGATATGTATTTTAACTTGACTCAGCAGAAGTCTGCCACTTTTTTAAGTGACGTGATAAACACCGGAATGCATTTCAGAGGGAATCTAAATTCCCTACACCCGCGCAAGGTCATCGCAAATATTTTGCTGAGACAAGTTAAGCCCCCGGTGATGTCGCAGATTTTGAAAGGAATTATTTGCGCAAGCGCAATTCAATATCTGGACGCAATTACGCCAAGGTGTAATTGATTATACCCCTAAAATTATAACGTAAATGTATAGTAATTGCATGTCAAAAAATTGACATCTACTTGCAGAATGCAACCTTCCTTCGTTATGATAAATATGACTACTTTATAGAATAAGAGGATAGTGATGAAAAACCCATATGTGTTTGGATTTTTACCTTTAATTACGATTTTATTATTTAGTTTAACCTTCTCTGTTTTTACGATGAATAAAGCAATTGCTTTGTTTAAAGTCATTGGTGTATATAGTGGTATGCGGGAGTTCTTGTCTGATTTAGAGCTAAAGTTATTTCTGCTCATCATTTTAGTACTCATCTATTTTATGCTTTTTTCTGCTTTGAAGCTGATTGCGGAAACGATTCATGAGATAGGAATGTTATTTTTTTCAAAGGATTTAGAAGGAAAGACCATTTCGCAAGCTCGTGGGGGTTACGTCATCTTTTTTGTTGGAGCGATTATTTCCGCAGTTGGTTTGCAATCGATTCAAGTATTGCTTCTCATTTTCCTGGCTACATCATTTATTTATTTTATTTATGTTGTATTTAAATTGAGTAATTCGATGAGTTTATTAGGCACTATAGGGTTAATCATGTTCGAGATTATTATGTGGAGTCTATTTTTAGCTTTAGTCATCTATGCGATGATCAAACTGTACAATGGAGTAATTGCAAGTTTACCGTTTTTATAGTAAGTTTGCGGAGGGATTACGGTTGTAGGGCGGACGTTTTCCGACGGATGAGCGATGAGTCATCTATCTCACAGAGAAACAAAGGTAAGAGCGCCACATCATGCGGTGAAGTCCAATAGAGCTTGTTGCTTATTCAGAAATGATGTACAAACCTCGCATTGTTGAGTAGAGATACCCTATCTTTTCTAATAATTGGATAAGAATCTCTTTAAAAGGTTTTTTATCTATTCATAACTGTATAATATAATATTTTTTCATCAATTTAAAAGAAGCTACTGTTTAGTAGCTTCTTTTGTTGTCTCTCATAATTTGATTGAAGATCGAATGGTGTATTTTTTTCGATTCGATTGATTTCATATTTTTAGGCAAATCATAGCCGATCCAAACAGCTGAAGTATATGTGTCCGATAAACCGGCTATCCAATAATCCACATAATCATTTGTCGTACCTGTTTTGGCACCAATATAGGATGATGGCACAGAAATACCTTTGCCCGTGCCATTTGCGACTACGTCCTGTAACAAATTACGCATCGTTTGTACGGTTTTTGGTGACCAAGCTTCTTGTTTTTCCTCGTTCCATTCATATAAGATCTCGCCATTTTTATCTACCACTTTACGTATTGCATGTGCCGGTTTATACATACCGTTTATAAAGCTTGTATATGCATCAGCCATTTCTAAAGGTGTAACTCCTCTTGTCAGCCCACCTAAAGCGGCTGCGTAGGAATAATCCTCTTTTACTATATGGTTGAATTGAAAAGGTTCCAGTTTATTAAATGCTGTTTCGATACCAGTCGTTTGTAATAAACGAACAGCAGGCGTGTTATAGCTAAAACGAAACGCTTCCTTAATCGTGACATTCCCATAAATAGCTCCTCCATAATTTTGAGGACAGTAGGTACCTATGCAGAACCTTCCTGCATTTATCCCATTTTGAGGTGTTAAAGAGGTCGTCTCAAATAAGGGAGCATATACAAGTAAAGGTTTAAATGCTGAACCTGGTTGACGAACTGCTTGGTATGCTCGGTGAAAGTCGTACTTTTTATAGTCTTTTCCTCCGTAAAGACTAATAATTTCCCTCGTTTCATTATTAATAACAGCAGATGCCGCTTGTAGACCGGGCGTTTTACGTAGAAGATTATTTATATAGTTATCTTCTTTTAATTGTTTAGCTGGATCGAGTGCAGTATATATGGTGATTCCTTTTGCACTGATTTCATTGACTCGAGATTGAAGCTCTTTTTCGAAAAAATGTTTTTGGTGTTCGCTTTGGGCAGTTGCTATTTGTTCCAGAAAGCCTTCTTTAGAAGCAATTAGATTCTTTAATTCTTCCATCACGTAAGTGCTATAGGCAGGATATACTTGTGTTTTCGTTTTTATATGCAATACAATTGGCATTGCTTTTAAAGCATCACCATCTGCAGCGGCTATCTTGTTGTTTTTGACCAATACATCAATGAGTAACTCTTGTCTTTTTTTCGTTGCATCGAAATGGACTAAAGGGTCATATAACATTGGGTTATTTGGAATAGCACTTATAAAGGCGAGCTCGGCTTCTGTTAGCTCGTTTAACGGACGGCTAAAATAATAAGTTGCGGCAGCCCCTATTCCATAAACTTGGTTACCAAAGTAAATCTCATTTAAATAATTGGATAGTATTTCTTCTTTTGTTAATTGTTTTTCCATTTCATAGGCATACAATAATTCGGTTACTTTACGTTCATATGTTTTTTCAGTAGTCAAATAACGTAATCGGACAAGTTGTTGCGTGATTGTACTTGCACCTTGTTCTTTTGAATTAGCGATGGCATTGGCAAAAACTGCACGGAAAATCGCACTAAAATTAAATCCAATATGGTTATAAAACTCTACATCCTCACTTTGTATAAATAACTCTTGTGCAAATAGAGGAATAGATTCAAGTGGGAGGGGTTCTCGCCATTCAACATAATCCTCTGAAAAAACTTGCCCCTGTTCATCAAGGAGAACAATAGGTGAAGAAATTGATGGACTCGATATTCGAATAGATTCTGCGAGATTATCTTTATATGAACTAGCTACTAGTATTTCTGTATGTATAAAAGAATATAAAATCCATATGAAAGGAAAACAAAGTAATAGGATGATAAAACCGATTGCTTGGCGCATTTATTGTACTCCATTTCATCATTATAAAGATCAATTACATCTTAGTATAATTGCGTCCAAATTTTACATTAGGTTAGTACATGTAAAATCCATGACAACTCCTTGTTAAAAGAATAGCACACTTTCTAATGGAAAGTGTGCCAGTTTTTACGTTGTTTTTGCATGAAGTTCTTCTTCTAACAAAACATCTTCAAAATCTTGTACTGGTTTCTTTCGTGCAAAATAAATAATGAAAAAGGCGATTAAAAATAAGCTGCCGGTTACAAAAAATACAGAAGAGATGCCGATATATCCACTTATAAAACCGCCAAACATAGGTCCAATAATATTTCCTAAAAAACGGAAACTTGTGTTATAGCCCATTAGTTCTCCTTGTACTTCGATCGGTGCTTCTCTACGAATCAATGCAGTCGTTATTGGAATGAGACCACCAGATGCAATTCCAAATAAGAATCGTAGGACGATCAATTGCCATAAATCAGTAACGAAGGCTTGCGGAATGATAAATATAAACGCGATGATTAGTAAAGCGGATAATATTTTTTCGTATCCCATCGTATCTCCAAGTTTCCCCCAGGTTCTAGCAAAAAGTAAACTGCCGACGCCAGTTGCACTGAACGTAATACCTGCGAGTAACGCTACTTCGGTTGAATTGGTTAAATGAGAAACATACAAAGAGAGAAGAGGCTGAATACTAAATAAACCGATTTGAACAATCGACGTTATTATTAATACATTTAAAATAAGTCGATGGTGAAAAATACCGGAAATAACTGTTTTTCTGGAAAATTCATGGTCGCTAATTTTCTTCTCTTTTTTTATTTCTCGTATACCGAAAATAACGAGTAATGCAGCGAGTGAAACAGCGGAAGAGGTAATGATAAAGGTATACTGAAAACCGAAAGTATCTGCTAAAAAGCCACCCATTACCGGGCCAAATAGAGTACCGGATACACTTCCCATTTGTAGTGTCCCCATCGTTTTTCCAGCTATATTTCTTGGTGTTTGTGCGCTTATGAAAGCTAGTGAAGTGGGGATAAATCCAGTAACAATCCCCATAAATAAACGAAGGACAAAAAATGCTTCTACAGAATGAACGAAGCCCATTAATAACACACTTGTTGCAATGCCAAAACCATTAATAATCAGTATAGGTTTGTATCCATATTTGTCCGCAATTCTTCCCCAAACTGGAGACATTAAAAAGGCGGTCACAAAGGTAACTCCAAATACTAACCCAGCCCATTTTTGAACGTAGCTTTCAGAAAAGTCACCCATACTGTTAATATATAATGACAAAAAGGGCATGATCATCGTCATTGTGCCCGAGACGAGAAAGTTAGAAAACCACATGATCGTAAAATTTCTCTTTTGTACGCTCACCGTAATCCCTTCTTTCTTTTTTGTTGCGTACTTAATAGTCACATACTAGTATAGAACATTTCGAGTGACTAAGAAAGTTAGATACTTTGTCACTGAAATTGAGATACGAATATGGTAAAATATTTTGGGGTGAATAAATTCGTGAAAAAAATAATTTTATTCTTAATTATAAGCATCGCGCTTATCTTAAGTGCATGTGGAACAACGGCTAAAGAAGCAACAAAAGAAGAAAAGGTTCCTGAAAAAGAAACAGCTGTAAATACTGATACCCAACAACAAGGAGAGATAACCATGTATCCACAACTGAATGCAGAAGTTGCTTCCAATGAAGCATTAGTTATTATGCATACTTCTATGGGAGATTTGAAGATCAAACTATTTCCAGAATATGCACCTAAAACGGTCGAAAACTTTTTAACGCATGCGGAAAACGGCTATTATGATGGCATCATTTTCCACCGTGTTATTCAAGATTTCATGATCCAAGGTGGCGACCCGACTGGAACAGGAATGGGTGGTGAAAGTATTTACGGAGAAGAGTTTGAAGATGAATTCTCGATGAACCTATTTAACATAAGAGGCGCATTGTCTATGGCAAATGCTGGTGCTAATACGAATGGTAGTCAATTCTTTATCGTTCAAGCGTCACAACCACCAGCAACAGTGGAGCAATTAACAGAAGGCGGATGGCCAGAAGAAATTGCAGCAGCATACGCGAAGGATGGCGGAACGCCGCACTTGGATCAAAAGCATACTGTTTTTGGACAAGTAATAGAAGGAATGGATGTTGTTGACCAAATAGCTGCAGTAGAAACTGGTGCACAAGACAAGCCGGTAAAAGATATAACAATTGAATCCATCGAGATTATTGAAAAATAAGTAAGGAAGTGTAGATATGTTTACTTTTTTACAGCCAGCGTTCCTTTATTTGTACTTTCCAGAAGATAAAACAGAATATATTCCAGTAGTCATCGAATTTCTTGTATTATTGGTAATTTGTATATTTGTTTTTAGATGGTTCAAAAAGAAATCAGCTAGAGACGCTGAAAAAGCGAAAGTATTAGAAGAAAAAATCATGAAAATGAGAAAAGAAGAACTAGAAAAGCAGTCATCTCAATGAGATGACTGCTTTTCTAGTTCAAGTGGTATGCTAATTGTTTAGGGAAAGTGCATGATTTCCGCTCCAGGCGGACGCTTTCCGTGGGGCGAGCGTTGAGCCTCCTCCTCCGCTAACGCTACGTGCGGGGTCTCACCTGTCTCGCTAATCCCACAGGAGTCGCCGCCTTGCACTCCAATCAATAGAACCTACTAATAATCACTATAAAGTATGTCTTATTCAATTAACCATAGGTTTTCTCTATAGAAAAAACAATGTAGTACTAGATCTAGTGCATTATGTCTTAGTAATTAGCAAACTCTACTGGATTGTAGCGAAAGGGTGGCGACTCCAGCGGGAACAGCACGAGCTGAAAGCCCCGCAGGAGCGTGAGCGACGAGGAGATTGAAGCCGTGCCCGCGGAAAGCGTCCACCCTGTAGCGAAAATCACGGCGGATACCTAATAAAGACTTACCGCGCAGTTTTCCTATACTGAGCAAGTAAAAGCTTCTAATAGATGATTATTCCAGTGCTCTAGTAAATCTGGAAACACCATCTTGAATCGTTTCGAACGGGCAAGCACAGTTCATCCGTAAAAAACCATCACCAGCATCGCCATACTTCGTTCCCGGCTCCAGTGCTAGTCTTCCTTTTGTTAACAACCGAGCCATTATATCTTGCTCAGAAAGTCCCGTACCTCGGTAATTAATCCATAACAAGTACGTACCCTCTGGTTTCACTACTGTTATGCCATCTATTTTGGACAGATGCTCTACTGCGTAATCCATATTAGATGATAGAACTTCCATTAATTCTTCTAACCATGGTCCTCCTTCTTCATAAGCTGTTTGCAATGCCGTCAAAGCAAAAATATTTAATCCCATTACTCCGCGAGTCATAGCAAAATGCTCTAACGTTTTTCGCTTTTCTTCATCCGGTACGATAGTAGCGGCGGCTTGAATTCCTGCGATATTAAAGGTTTTAGTAGGTGCAAAAAATGTAATAATATTCGAAATATCTTCTGCTGCATTAAACAAAGGAGTATGTTGAAAAGGTTTATATGTAAGGTCTGCATGAATCTCATCCGATAGAATTAGAACATTATATTGTTTACAAAGTGCTGCCATTTGTCGGAGGTCCTCTTTGTTCCATACTTTTCCACCTGGATTATGCGGATTACATAATATAAATACTTTTATTCCTTTTTGTAAGCATTTTTCAAAAAGCCCGAAATCCATTTCGTATCCATTATCTTTTTCTGTCAGACGGCAAGTGATGACTTCTCGTCCTAGATTTTGAGGGATACTTGTGAATGGGGGATAAACAGGCGTGTGTATTAGTACTTTATCACCTGGTTCTGTAAATACTTCAACTGCTTCTGCCATGGCTGGTATAACACCTTGGCGAAATAAAATCCATTCGTTTTCAATCGTCAATTGATGCTTGTTTAAAACCCAATTAGACAATGCAGTTTTAGCTTCTTCGGGTGTAATCGCGTAACCAAAGATTGGATGTTCCATTCGTTTATGAATCGCATCTCTAATAACCGGTGCAATAGCAAAATCCATATCTGCAATCCACATAGAGAGTACGTCCGATGTATCCTCCAAAGAATAAATTTGATCAAGCATGTCCCATTTAACAGAAAAGGTATTTCTTCGATTATAAATAGTAGAAAAATTAGACAAAATAATTTCTCCTTTCAATTTAAGATTATTATGTTATTATATCCCTAACTAATAAAACTAGTAAGGTGAAACTAAATGGATACAATTGAAATGAATAGAAAAGCAACTTGGGCTTTACAAGAGTGGGATCCATTCAATTTAGGGGTAGATGGTTATGAAACAGAAACAGCAGATGTCGTAGCGGATTTACAGAGCATCGATCATCCTTCTGAACTGGCGAAACGGATTCAGGAAATTTATGAGCATTCGTTCGAGCAGTGGATTCCACTTGAAAAATGTGTAGAAATTTCATATAAGTTGATTGCCTTAAAATATGAAATGAAATGTATTATTTAATAAAAAAAGCTTTCGGTTTCAGTTGATCCCGAAAGCTTTTTTGTTTTATGCATCTTGTAAGCCGTCTAATAAATTGGATGCTGGTACTTCCAATGCGTTCGATAATTTTAAGATGGTTTGAACAGAGGGTGTTTCGTTGCCTGATTCATATGCCTCTAGTTTTCCTGAACCAATTCTTGTTTTTAAAGCAAGTGTTTCTAAAGAAATATTACGCTCTTCTCTTAGTTGTCGTAATTGTTCATGCAATTCTTTTTTCATAAATTCATCCACCTCTTTAAAAGTCTTAATTGTTACTATATTATAGCACAATTCTTTTTAGAACTGCTTTGAAGTATTGACAGAAAAAGTACTTTTATCCCGCATTAAGGTGCAGTAAGATTCCTACTTCAAGATTTAAGAAAAGTGAAAAAGGTAAGTGGGAGATCAAATGCTGGCATGCGCCCGATGAAATGATCCAAGACTAAGTACGCAACATAGTGTTGCTCCTGCGCAAAGCTCGATGCAAAATAAAAGAGCGTTTGCAACGTCTGTGTGTCCCACATCGTGTGGGACAAACTAACAATCAGTGCGGGATGAAGACCTCCTCACTGATTGTAGTTTCACTTTATTACAAAAACAATTTAATGATTCCTTGCACAAAAATAATAATGATGGCTATAGGAGCAGCAAAGCGAACGATAAAATACCATGTATTAAACAAGGAATGTCCTAGCTTTAACTCGTTAGAAAGTTCCACTTTCGTTAATTGATAACCAGCAAATAGGGACATGAAAAATGCGCCTAGAGGTAATCCAAAACTGCTGGTGATAAAATCGGCAAAGTCAAAAACAGTCATTCCTAAAATATGAAGATCCGAAAGTACTCCAAAAGATAAAGCGCTTGGAATTCCGACTAAGAAAATGATTATACCGTAAATCCAAGATGCTTTTCTTCGGCGGTCGTAATTAGAACGAATTCCAATAGATACAGATATTTCTAACATCGAGATAGACGATGTCAAAGTTGCGAAAAGTAGTAGGATAAAGAAAATAATCATAAAAAATGCACCGAACGGTATTTGTTCAAATACTGCAGGTAAGATAATGAATGCTAAACCTGGTCCTTGATCGGGAGTGTATCCTAGTGCGAAAACAGCAGGGAATATAACGAGCCCAGCTAGTATGGAAACTCCGATATTCATCAGGGAGACATTTAACGCAGAACTTCCTAGTTTTTCTTCTTTCGATAAATAAGAAGCATATGTAATCATTACGGCTACTCCAACGCTAAGTGAGAAGAAAGCTTGTCCCAGTGCGAGCAAAATTGTTTTTCCATTAAAATAAGACCAATCTGGAACAAACAGAAATTTAATCCCTTCCATTGCACCGTCAAGTGTTAAAGAACGTATGACAAGTGCAATAAAGAAGACAAATAAAAGAGGCATCATCCACTTACTAGCACGTTCAATACCGCCTTTGATACCGCCTTGTACAATCCAAATGGTTAATAACATAAATGCTCCTTGTGCAATGATTACTTCCCAAGGATTTTGAATAATAGTACCGAATAACTCACCGAAGTAATTTTCACTTCCACCTTTAAGTTTAAAAAATACAGCACGTACTAAATAACTTAAGATCCATCCGCCTACAACGCTATAAAAGGATAAAATAATAGATGAAAATATTAATCCAGACCAACCTAAAAGATACCATGGTTTTCCTGGAGCTTGTTTTTTGAAAGAAGTGACAGGATCAGCTTGTCCACGTCTTCCAATTACGAACTCTGCAAGTAAGATTGGAAGGCCAATTAAAATTGTACTAATAATGAATAGTATAAGAAAGACACTACCACCATTAGTTCCTGCCATATAAGGAAACTTCCAAATAGCCCCTAAGCCGATTGCACTTCCGGCCGCTGCTAATATAAATCCGATTTTCGATCCGAAACGATCTCTTTTTGCCAAAAATAACTCCTCCTTCAGGTAGAACGGTCTTATTGTACACGAGGTTAAAGAGAAAATGTAGACTTATTTTGAAACATTCTAGAATTATCTTTCGTATCACCTATACAACAAGAGAGAGTGAGGGGGAGCAATGCTTGATAGTGAATTGATTGAGCGTGCACAAAAAGGCGATAAAAAAGCGTATGCCCAGCTAATCCAAATACATCATCGAACGGTAGAAAAGTTTGCTTATCAATGCGGGGTGAAAGTAAATGACTTACCAGATGTCACACAAGAAGTATTCGTTAAGCTATATCGCTTTTTACATCAATTTAAGCATGAGCGTTTTACAACGTGGTTATACAAAATAACATTAAATGCAACAAGGGATTATTACCGCAAGGAAACAAGAGAAAAGGCAAAAGAAGAAAAACTGACACGTAATGTAGCTGCATCCTATAGCACAAAATCAGCAGAAGACAGAATTCTAGTGTTTGAAGAAGATCGAGAGCTACATAAAGCGATTCAGTCGTTAGATGAAAAATATCGCCACCCAATCATCCTCTTCTATTTTCATGAATTATCCTATGTACAAATAAGTGAAGTACTAAATGTTCCGATTTCCACGATTAAAATAAGGTTACTTCGAGCAAAAGGTCATTTGAAAACTGCCCTAGAAATGAACGGAGGTGCTGAGCATGGACGATAAACGACTAGAACAACGTTTACATTTATTGAAAGACTCCTATGAGCGGATTCCATCCGAAATTGATGTGGATGCTATATTAAACGAAATAGAGGAAGTACAAGTAAATGAAAAGAAAAACAAAGGAACCAAATGGCAACGAGTAACAGTTTGGGCAGTGAGTATCGCAAGTGTTTTTATTATTGGAGTGTTAAGTGCAGATTATCTGGAAGGTGGAGGGATAAAAAATAGTCAAAAAAAGCAAGAAGAACTGGAACAAACTGATGATTTAATAGAATATGCAAATAGTTTAAAGGATCAATACGAAAAAGAAAGAGAAAAAAGACGTCAAGTACTAGGTATACCAGTTAAGGATTTTAAAACACTCTCTTTTGTTCAGCAAGCAGATGGGTTTGCATCATCGATAGATTATTTTTCAAAACAAACATATGACTCTAATTATTCCACTTCTAAAGATCGATACAAGGAGTTGTTTGAAAAAGCTGTTAATAATATTCATCTACCCTCAGAAATGGTGGATGATATATTAAAACAGCAGGAAAAATTGGATGAAGAAAAAACGTCCGAGTTTTTTAATTCCTATTACTCAAAAATTATAGATTTAAAGATTTATTTTAACAAAAAACAAAATGTAACAAAAAATCAAATGGTATCTCTTGAAGCAGAAGGTCTATACTTTGAAAATGGGAAATTCCATTTTAAAGGTAATGACAACTATCTAGCGCTTAAAGCATTTTTAGCTCCACCTGTAGCGGGATATTTTAAAATGCTTGAGCAAGAACCATATACTTATGCAGGGGAGCTTGTTTATTCCTTAGAGGATTCAGTAGCTGCTATGTTGATATTTGAGAATAGTTTATTAGAAAGCTTTGATTACTATAGTAATATTTCAACGATGAAAGCATATTACACAGAAATCTTTCATGCGGTTGTAAAAGGTACTAAGGATCAATCTATTTATGGTGATGACGGAAAAGTGAAGGAAGAATATCGTCAGTTATGGAAAGCGATGATGTCACAAACTAGCAATTCACCGGTCAATTATATTCTACCTCCAATTGTCAAAGAATTTGAAGCAAGTAATTGGAGGAAATCCGATAGTTGGGAAAGCCTCAATAATAGAGACATCGACGATGCTCTTCACTTAGCAATCAATGGAGACTTAGGACAATTTATAGAAAATCCCCTAACTGGAAATAACGAAACACCGGTGGATGACAATTTTGCTCAAAGAATTCATGCGTTATATAAGTTATTCGCAGGGACTTATGATCAAACAGTTTTAAAAGATGCTAAACCGGAAGAAATAGTTGGATTATATTATTATTGTGCCCAACTAGGTGATGAAGTAACTAAATATGAACTGTATATTAAAGATGATCAGTACCAACGAATTCCAAAAGAAGAATATATGAAGGCTTCGCATCAAAAGATAACAGATTTTCGTAACGAGTTTTCTTCGCTACATTTTGAACAACGTTCTGATAAAGAGGGGTATGTAGTATTAACACTCCATCCTGATCGTACTCTCTACTTGCACGACGAAGTGATTGGTTTTGCGATGATCCACACAGAAAACGGCTGGCGTGCTGCATTCATGCCCACTCAGTGATTTTTGCTAGTCGGCATACCGATATGTTATAATTTACCGTGACTATAACGTATATAAAGAAAGTAGGAACGGGTATTATGACAAAAATTTATAAGGTAGGAGATGTGGTCACGGGCAAAGTAACGGGTATTCAACCTTACGGAGCATTCGTTGGTTTAGATGAACATACACAAGGATTAGTGCATATTTCTGAAATAACCTATGGATACGTGAAAGAAGTTGGGGAGTTTTTAACAGTTGGCGAAGAGGTGGATGTGAAAATTCTTGAAATAGACGATGAAGCGGGAAAAATTAGTTTATCCATCCGAGAGCTACAAGAAAAACCAGTCGTTCCTAAAAAAGAAGATAAGCTACGTAAAACACTGCAAGCCCGTGTAGATGAACATGACGTGGAAGGCTTTAACACACTAAAAGAAAAATTAGGCGAATGGATAAAAAAATCTATCTAACCGTCTATCGATTAAAAAAATGGAAGCAGCTCTTATTGAGGAGTGCTTCCATTTTTTATTTTACGTAATCGATATTGTAAGTTTTGTCTGCTCATTCCTAAAGCTTCTGCAGCCTTTGTTACATTTCCATCATGTTTATCCATCGCTTTTTGCAAATAATAAACTTCTGCTTCCCTCAAATACTCATCCAATGGCAGTAAGTCCTTATCCGAAGAAATAACAAAGTCCTCTGCTTTTTTGGACGACTCGTTGAAATCTTGTACTTTTAGCTTAAAGTGTAGAGGTAGCATATCAAATTTCAATATTCTTTCTGTAGTAATCATCGAACTAATCTCATCTAAAAGTAACTCTAATTCTTTGAGATTTCCTGGCCAGTCATAACTTAATAAGGCTTGGATAACATCTTCTTCTATTTCTTTAATGGTAGAGCCGTACCGATTTAAATAACGATGAAAATAATCTTCTACAAAAGGTAATATATCTTCCATTCGCTCCCTAAGAGGGGGAATATTAATCGTGACCGTTGTAAAATAATAATACAGTTCCTTGCTTAATTGGTTCTTTGCAATTAGATCGATTGGGTCTAATCCGATACTGGCGATATACAAATTTTTACTATTGCTATTTGCATTTAAAATTTCCAACAGCTTAATCTGTAAATCGATGGATAATAAATCGATTCTTTCACAAAATATAGTGCAGTTCGATAGAGATCTAAGCTCTTTTTCAAATTTATCTATTAAGTGTTTATCCGAACTATGACAATACAAGCTGATAAATTGTTCATTCGGAGGGGAAAGCTGATGGTGTATGGCTTCAGCGATTAGGTCCTTCCCAGTGCCGGCTTCTCCAGTAAGCAGTACAGGCATTCTTACATGGGCTGCTTTAATAGATCGTTCCTTTACATCCTTCATAAGTTGAGATGCTGCCGTAATAGTGGAGAGGGTGATCGCTTCATTATACCTTTTTAAAGGCTGGTATATTAGTCGTTCTAACGTTGTAATATCTCGAGAAAATTCAATAGCGCCAATCAGTTTACTATTTTCGAAAATTGGGTATGTATCGTTGATTGTTGTTATTTCTTGCCCATTTCTATTCCAATACGTTTGCTTAACACGTAAAACAGGTTTCTCACTATGCAACACTTTTAGCAAAGTACTTTCTTGTTGTTCGAACTGAAAAAGGTCCAAAATGGATCGATCGACTACATCAACGGAATCTAAACCTTCAATTTCTTTCATCTTTTCATTATAAATAATTGTTTTTCCAGCTATATCAACAGCATGAATTCCTACAGATACATGCCCTGTAGCAAACTTATAAAAAGGGAGAAGCTTACTCAATTGGTCCTTCATCTAGCTCACCTCAAAAATATTTTTAACATTTTAAAATTTAATACTTGAAAAACGCAACAATCTTTTGCATTATTATATATGTAAATGATTTATAAACGCAAATTATTTTTGCACTAACAATTAAAGGAGGATTTACATGTTACCTTATAAACACGAACCATTCACAGACTTCTCCAAAGAAGAAAACAAAAATGCGATTAAAGAAGGATATAAAGTAGTTGAAGCATATTTAGGTGAAGAGTATCCATTAATCGTTGGTGGAGAGCGAATTACTACTGAAGGTAAAATCACTTCTTATAACCCAGCACAGAAAGAACAAGTGGTAGGGATTGTTTCAAAAGCGACGAGAGACATTGCTTCTAAAGCAATGGACATTGCAGATGAAACATTTAACACATGGAAAAAAGTAAAACCAGAAGTACGCGCAGATGTACTTTTTAAAGCAGCAGCAATTATGCGTCGTCGTAAAGCTGAATTCTCTGCATTATTATCAAAAGAAGCGGGGAAAACATGGGTTGAAGCTGACGTAGAAGCAGCTGAAGCAATCGATTTCTTAGAATATTATGGTCGCCAGATGTTACGTTTAAAAGATGGTGTTCCAGTTGAAAGCCGTCCAGGCGAATATAACCGTTACGACTATATTCCATTAGGAGTAGCAGTAGTTATTTCTCCATGGAACTTCCCATTTGCTATTATGGCGGGTACTACAGTTGCGGCAATGGTTGCTGGTAATACAGTATTATTAAAACCTGCATCGACTACACCAATCGTTTCTTATAAATTTGTAGAAGTATTAGAAGAAGCTGGTATGCCTGCTGGCGTAGTTAACTTCATCCCTGGTTCAGGTGCAGAAATTGGTGACTTCTTAGTTGAGCATCCACGTACTCGTCTAATCAGCTTCACTGGTTCTCGTGATGTTGGTTTAGGAATCGTTGAAAAATCATCTAAATTGGCAGATGGTCAAATTTGGATTAAACGTACGATCCTTGAAATGGGTGGTAAAGATACAATCGTAGTAGATAAAGAAGCAGACTTAGAACTAGCTGCTCAATCTATCGTAAAATCTGCATTCGGTTTTAGTGGTCAAAAATGTTCGGCATGTTCACGTGCTGTAATCGTAGAAGATGTATACGATCAAGTAGTTAACCGCGTAGAAGAGTTAACAAAAGCATTAACAGTAGGAGTTCCTGATAATGATGAGCACTTCGTTGGTCCAGTTATCGATGGTTCTGCATTCAATAAAATTATGGAATACATTGAAATTGGTAAAGGAGAAGGCCGTTTAGTAGCTGGTGGTACTGGTGATGACTCAGAAGGTTATTTCATCCAACCAACAGTTATTGCAGACCTTTCTCCAACTGCGCGCATTATGCAAGAAGAAATCTTCGGACCAGTTGTTGGTCTTACAAAAGCAAAAGATTTCGACGAAGCAATTGATATTGCGAACAATACGGAATACGGTTTAACAGGAGCAGTTATTACAAATAACCGCATGAACCTGGAAAAAGCTCGTGAAGATTTCCACGTAGGTAACCTTTACTTTAACCGTGGATGTACAGGTGCGATTGTAGGATACCAACCATTTGGTGGATTTAATATGTCTGGTACAGATTCAAAAGCTGGCGGTCCAGATTATATCGTTCTTCATATGCAAGCAAAAACAACTTCTGAAATGCTTTAATACTATATAACACTAAATAGGTAGGCACATCTTGGGTGGGTCTACCTATTTATAAAACAAAGGAGAAAGTAATTACTTTCTTATTTATTTTAACTATCGATGAAGCTTCAGTGCCTTGCCTCTTGTGGGCAGACATAGGCGGCTTGCGCTTTTCTTAAAAGAAACGGGGGAAATGAAGATGACAAACTCACAACATGTGATTGATCAAACAGATAAATTTGGTGCTAATAACTACAATCCACTTCCAATCGTTATTTCGGAGGCAGAGGGTGTTTGGGTTAAAGATCCAGAGGGTAATAAATATATGGATATGCTTTCTGCATACTCTGCAGTGAACCAAGGGCATCGTCATCCTAAAATTATTCAAGCGTTAAAAGACCAAGCAGATCGTGTAACTTTAACATCACGCGCATTTCATAATGACCAATTAGGTCCATGGTATGAAAAAGTGAGTGAAATTACAGGAAAAGAAATGGTATTGCCAATGAACACCGGTGCAGAAGCGGTAGAAACTGCATTTAAAGCTGCTCGTCGCTGGGCTTATGATGTAAAAGGTGTTGCAGAAGGCCAAGCGGAAGTCATCGCATGTAATGGGAACTTCCATGGTCGTACAATGACAGCAGTATCCCTTTCATCGGATCCGGAATACAAACGTGGCTTTGGACCAATGTTACCTGGTATTAACTTAATCCCTTACGGTGATTTAGAAGCACTTAGAGCAGCTATTACACCAAATACTGCAGCATTTTTAATCGAACCTATTCAAGGGGAAGCAGGAATTCTTATTCCACCAGCTGGATTTATGAAAGCAGCTTACGAACTATGTAAAGAAAATAATGTGCTGTTTATCGCTGACGAGATTCAAGCAGGTCTTGCGCGTACTGGTAAAATGTTTGCTTGTGAGTGGGAAGATGTAAATCCAGATATGTACATTTTAGGTAAAGCACTTGGTGGTGGGGTATTCCCAATTTCATGTGTAGTTGCTGACCGTAGTGTACTTGAGGTATTCAATCCAGGATCACATGGTTCTACATTTGGAGGAAATCCTTTAGCTTGTGCAGTTTCTGTTGCTTCATTAAATGTATTAACGGAAGAAAAACTTGCAGAACGCTCATTAGAGCTAGGCGAATACTTTATGAATGCATTAAAAGAAATCCAACATTCTTCTATTAAAGAAGTTCGTGGACGTGGATTGTTTATCGGTATGGAGCTAACAGAAGAGGCGCGCCCATATTGCGAGCAGTTAAAAGAATTAGGATTATTATGTAAAGAAACACATGACACGGTGATTCGTTTTGCACCACCTCTAGTGATTTCAAAAGAAGACCTAGATTGGGCAATCGACAAAATAAAAAAAGTATTTAGCAACCAATAAATCATAGACAAATAGGAACTAATGTATGTTACAATGATTCCGAAGAAATAATTATGAATTAAAGAGGCGAAATAATCAAATGGCTGAAAATTTAAACCTGTTCACATCAACCCAGGCTGTCATTAAAGAGGCACTGCAAAAATTAGGTTATGACGAAGCAATGTATGAGTTACTGAAAGAACCACTTCGCATGATGGAAGTTCGCATTCCAGTAAGAATGGATGATAATACAGTAAAAGTATTTACAGGTTACCGTGCTCAACATAATGATGCAGTTGGACCTACAAAAGGTGGAGTGCGTTTCCATCCAGCAGTAACACAAGAGGAAATGAAAGCACTTTCTATGTGGATGACACTAAAAGCTGGAATCGTTGATCTTCCATATGGTGGAGGTAAAGGTGGAGTAGCTTGTGATCCACGTGAAATGTCCATGGGAGAAATTGAACGATTAAGTCGTGGTTATGTACGTGCAATTGGTCAGATCGTAGGGCCAACAAAAGATATTCCAGCTCCAGATGTGTTTACAAACGCACAAATTATGGCATGGATGATGGATGAATATAGTCGTATGGACCAATTCAACTCACCAGGTTTCATTACTGGTAAACCACTTGTACTTGGCGGATCACAAGGTCGCGATCGTGCTACTGCACAAGGTGTTACTATTGTTATTAATGAAGCAGCAAAAAAACGTAATATTGATATGCAAGGTGCACGTGTAGTTATCCAAGGCTTTGGTAATGCTGGAAGCTTTTTAGCTAAGTTCTTGAGTGATCAAGGTGCAAAAGTTATTGGTATTTCTGATGCTTACGGAGCTTTACATGACCCTAACGGTTTAGATATCGATTATTTATTGGATCGTCGCGATAGCTTTGGTACAGTTACAACATTATTTGAAAATACAATTTCTAACCAAGAACTATTAGAGTTAGATTGTGATATATTGGTACCAGCAGCAATTGAGAACCAAATTACTTCAGAAAATGCGCATAATATCAAAGCTACTATTGTAGTAGAAGCGGCGAATGGGCCAACAACTTCTGAAGCTACTAGAATCCTTTATGATAGAGGTATTCTATTAGTTCCTGACGTTTTAGCTAGCGCAGGTGGAGTAACGGTTTCTTATTTTGAATGGGTACAAAATAACCAAGGTTATTACTGGACAGAAGAAGAAGTAAATGAAAAATTAGTGAAAAAAATGGTAGATGCTTTTGAAAATATCTATGAAGTAGCATCAACTCGCAACATCAATATGCGCCTAGCTGCTTACATGGTTGGGGTACGCAGAACAGCAGAAGCATCACGCTTCCGTGGTTGGGTATAATAAGTTACTCACACATAAAAACCGCTTGTAAAATACAAGCGGTTTTTATTATCATGAAAGTAGATAGAATTAAAGGAGGAAGTTTCAATGAATGCATTCTCATTTTATAATCCTGTAAAATTAATATTCGGAAAAGGGCAATTAGCGAAATTACCGAATGAGCTTGCCAGTTACGGTCAAAAAGTTCTTGTAGTATATGGCGGTGGTAGTATAAAGAAAAACGGCCTATATGATCAAGTGATGACAGCTTTAAAAGAAGCGGACATGCAAGTATTTGAATTACCGGGAGTTGAACCAAATCCAAGACTTTCTACAGCGAAGCGTGGAGCAGAAATTTGTAAAACAGAAGGAATTGACGTTGTACTAGCAGTTGGTGGCGGTTCTGTAATCGATTGTACAAAACTAATCGTAGCTGCTGCAAAATATGATGGGGATGCATGGGATTTAGTGACGCGTAAAGCAGTACCTAAAGAAGCGCTACCCTTCGGAACAGTCTTAACATTAGCTGCGACAGGTTCAGAAATGAATTCAGGTTCTGTTATTACAAATGAAGACACACAAGAAAAATACGGATGGGGAAGTCCGCTCGTATTCCCGAAATTTTCAATTTTGGATCCAGTACATACATTTACAGTTCCTCTGGATCAAACGGTTTACGGTATTGTCGATATGATGTCTCATATGTTTGAACAATATTATAATGAAGCGACAAATACTCCTGTACATGATGAAATGATTGAAGGTGTACTTCGTGTTGTTATGGAAACAGCACCAAAGTTAGTTCAAGATTTAGAAAACTATGAACTTCGTGAAACGATTTTATTTGCAGGTACTATGGGATTGAACAACTTCTTACGAATGGGTTACATCGGAGATTGGGCTAGTCATAATATAGAGCATGCTGTTTCAGCGGTATATGATATTCCTCATGCGGGAGGACTAGCTATTATTTTCCCAAGATGGATGCGTCATAATGTACACGTAAATCCAGAACGCTTTGCAAAGCTAGCCGAAAAAGTATTTCAAGTGGACCCAACCGGTAAATCGGCAGAGGAAGTAGCGCTAGAAGGAATTGATCGATTAGTAGCGTTTTGGTCTTCGCTCGGTGCACCGACGAATTTAGCTGACTATAATATAGATGATTCCCAAATTGATCTAATGGTAGAAAAAGCAATGGTCAACGGAAAATTTGGTAATTTTAATAAGCTAGATGAAGAGGATACAAAAGCAATATTAACTGCATGTCTATAAGTAAGCGCAAGCGTTAGATTGTACTGAGTAAAAATTTAATATGCAAAAAGAAAACACATGATAGAGCAAATGCTCAATCATGTGTTTTTAATGTGGTATGTTGATCTCGATGAGTGGTCCATGTTCTAATGCCGTCATCTTCATCGAAGGAGATGGTGACATCTGTTACACCTTGCTGATTTAAAATAAGTTCTTTCAATACATCATGAATATCATCTACTTTGGCGAACGAAAGAGATGGATCTATTTCTGCAACTAAATTAACGTGTAAAAATTCCCCTTCTTTAATTACTTCTAATTCTTTAATATCTTTTACATTGGGGTTTTCCGATATAACATGTGCAATATGTACAAGCATTTGCTCATCTGTTTCTCCTAGAACACCCCTAGCATTGTCTAAAAAGACCTTACCTACTACGTAGAACATCATTACCCCAATGAGGATGGAGGCAATTCCTTCTGCTTCTAAAAATCCTGTAAAGTGTGAAATTAACACTGCGATAAATGCAAGAATTCCACCAGATGTGGCTACTAAGTCTTCCATAAAAACGAGTTTCGTTGCAGGCTTTGCGCGATTTAAATGGGCAAAACTTGTCGTAAGTGGGGCAAGGAGACCACCTTTAATACTTACATCGTGCAAAATCTCTTTTCCTGCTTTGTATAATACAGCAAATTCTAAAATAATGGAGATTCCCAAAACGGACAAACTAATAGCCATTCCACTAGAGGCGGCGGGATGCTGAATATGATGCCATCCTTCTTTAATAGTCTCGTAAGAAAGAATGCCAACTAATAGTACTGCTCCTAAACAAACGAGATTAACTAAACGACCAAATCCATTGGGAAACCTTGGAGTAGGGGCTTTCTTGGATAGAGCGGAACCGATAAATACGAAAAATTGATTCGCAGCATCACCGATGGAGTGCATCATTTCTGCGAACATAGCTACATTACCAGTTAGGAAGAATGCTCCAGCTTTTAAAGCTGCAATAATCGTATTTACAATTGCAGCAGTTAACGAAGGAATATTTCCTCCTTTTAGTAACTTAAAAAATCCTTTCATACAAATGACTCCTCCTGTCAGATAGATTCTACTTCCACAGTTTCAATAAATTTCTGTTTTTTAATTGAATTATAGAATTCTACCGTATTTTTTTTAGTGACTATAGACAACCGCAAGTCGATTTCATGCTTGATGATATTATTGTCTAAAACAACATCTTTTATCCGAATACTTTCTATATAAAGACCGCTAGCTTGAAGAAAATCATACACTTTCGCAATGCTTTCTGTATTTGAAACTATTACAATTAGTGATAATTCTTTGGATCTTAATCTTTTAGGTCCAATTTTCGCCAATAACGGAGGAATTATCTCAATACCAATTAAGACAATACATACACTTAGTGCCGCCTCAAAATAAAATCCTGCACCAACTGCAATACCAATTCCACCTGCTCCCCAAATCATAGCAGCAGTCGTTAGACCCGTAATACTATCGTTACCTCTACGAAGAATAACCCCTGCGCCAAGGAAACCGATACCGCTTACAATCTGAGCGGCTAAGCGCAGAGGATCCATTGTTATGTTAATACCTTCATGTGGATGAGCTTTGTATGCAGATTCAATCGATATGTATGTCAGCAAGCAACTAAAAGTAGCAATAACGATGCTAGTTTTTAATCCGACGGGTTTCTTTTTTAGTTCCCTTTCTATACCTATTATTAAACTTAATAATGCTGCAATAGATAATTTAAATATGATTTCGGCGCTACCACTTATATCTGGCAACCATTCCATTATGTATTCCCCCAATTTTTTAATTGATAAGTTGAGTATCTATTATATATATGAGGAAAAATATCGACGTATATCATAATTAACTCTTTAGAACTTTATTGATATGTAATACCCATTATTAACGAGTTTAATCCTGTTTAAATCTTTTCCGATTCCTTACTACATGGGTATTTATATTAATAAAGATTGAAAAGTTTAGAAGTAGTAATAATAAGATAAAATAAATTTATTGAAGTTTTTTTAGAAAAAGGGTTGCTTTTTTATTTATAAACAGGTATATTAATACTTGTCCTTCGGAACGACATTCAAACGATTTGAAATATTTCAAAAAAATGTTTGACATCTAATCCGAAAGAAGTTATACTAATAAAGTCGTCAAAACGAGACGATAACATGAACATTGAAAACTGAACATGCAAAACGTTAAGAAATATAGCTATCAGATTAACTTGTTAGTCTGATAGCAAAACAATTATGACATCATTTAATGATGATGCCAGCAAAACAAAATGAGCTTTTTAAGTTCTCTATTATGGAGAGTTTGATCCTGGCTCAGGACGAACGCTGG
>NZ_VDGH01000011.1 GCF_006861795.1 Psychrobacillus lasiicapitis
TCATTCGCTCGACTTGCATGTATTAGGCACGCCGCCAGCGTTCGTCCTGAGCCAGGATCAAACTCTCCATAATAGAGAACTTAAAAAGCTCATTTTGTTTTGCTGGCATCATCATTAAATGATGTCATAATTGTTTTGCTATCAGACTAACAAGTTAATCTTTCAAGCTATTTCTTAACGTTTTGCATGTTCAGTTTTCAATGTTCATTTTGTTGTGTCGTTTTTTGCGACTTCTCTACTTTATCACTTTCGCTTTTCTAAGTCAAGAAGTTTTTTAAAAAACTTTTTCGTCGTAAGTTTGTGTTTCGTTTTTGACGACGCTTATTATAATACATCATAAAGAATTAGATTGTCAACAATAAAAACGAATAAATTTCTTATTCGTTTTTATTGCACACTCATTAACACTTTACTTTATAGCATCGATGCATGATTTGATTGCTTTTAGTGGTCTGTTCTTCTATTAATATAAAACCTTTATCCACTAAAAACTCAATAAAAACTTCAAGGTCCACTGAATATTTTTTCAGTTCTTCTTGTTCATGAATCTCTTGAATAGTCCAAAACTCTTTAGATGACAAAACTTCTAATATATGTTGAGCCCCATCCTTTGTTCTTGAATGAATTAAAAACTCACTTGCTAGAAATAGAAGTTCTAATCGTTTCTCTAACGATTCCTTACTTGATATAAGTTCATCGTATAATTTATAAATAGCAGGATCTAGTTGTTTGACTTGTTTCCAAACCATCACCTCTGGATGCATCCCATTTTCGAACACGGCTAGACGGGCTAAATGATGTAGAGAATCTACTATATGGTTATAGGCATCCAGATAATTCAACTGTTCAAAAAATACTTTACCTTCCATATATCTTCTACTTAACTTAGCAAATTCAATACCCATTCTAACTTTTCTTCCCTTTAACGGAAAATCATATAACTCTTTTTTCAGACTTTCTACATACTCATTACGATCGAAAACAACTCGTCCATTGATAATCCAGTCAACTAGTTTTGGATTAGTTCCTACTAGTAACCATTTTCTTAGTTGTGTTTCTGTAAGGATATGCATTGCTGTCTTCTTTTCATCATACGAGTAGTGCTTTGTAAAAACTGGTTTCTCGGCCTCTGATGTTATGATTAATAATATAGAATCAAACGTATCCGTAATTGGGCTAACTTCCTCCCGTTTTTCTACCGATATGATTCCTAGTGTATTTGGATCGCTTGCTCTTTCTTGATAAATTGGTCTCAATAACGCTTCCAAAATGGAGCCTCCTTTGTTTCCTACTACTTATAGCTTTTCGACAATTAGTTTAAATTTCCTTCTAACCTAATTTCAAAACATTACTTACTCCTAAAATATGATATAGTGGATTTATAATTTAGGAGGATGAAAAATGAAACCTTACAAAAACAAAATAAACCGAATACGTTCCTTTGCGCTCGGACTCATATTCTTTGGATTTATCATAATGTATGGTGCTATTTTCTTTAGAGAAAACGCAATTCTAGTAACTATTTTCATGACACTTGGATTACTATCCATCATAGGCAGTACAGCTGTATACGGCTGGATTGGTTTATTATCTACACGAGCTGTTCAAGTCGTATGCCCTAACTGCGGGAAGCATACGAAAATCTTAGGAAGAGTCGATATGTGTATGTATTGCAAAGAACCACTGACACTTGACCCAAATTTAGAAGGACAAGAATTCGATCAATCACTAAACAGAAAGAAATAATTGGACACTTTGCTTAAAAGCAAAGTGTTTTTTATATTAATATAGTATACAGCAAAGTGAAAAGTTATAGGAGAGCAATTGTTTAATAGCTTTTTTGATATTTACTATGTAGATTCCGGCTAATAGAGAAAAGTGTTTATTAACCAACCACTTTAAGGGTCAGACAAGTAAATAAACGAACAAAAAAACGAGCGTAAGACGATTACGCTCGTTTTCTTATTGCACTTTTGTCGCATGTTCTTTACATGTTGGACATGTTCCGTATATTTCCATCCGATGAGAACTCACATCAAAACCAGTTAGATGAGAAGCTAAATGCTCGACTTCATCTAGTCCAGGATAATGAAAATCTACAATTTTACCACAGGTATTACAAATCATATGATAATGATCATTTGTGATAAAATCGAATCTACTGGAAGAATCACCGTATGTTAGTTCCTTAACTAATCCCGCTTCTCTAAAAACGCGCAGGTTATTATAAACAGTTGCAACACTCATGCTTGGAAATTTACTTTCAAGTGCTTTATATATATCGTCCGCTGTGGGATGTGACATAGATTGGATAATAAATTCCAATATCGCATGGCGTTGAGGCGTAATTCGTACACCAGTTGATTTTAAAGTATCTAAAGCATCTCTTAAATGTACTTCCGTCATCGCAATGCACCTCTCTTCATATTCATTATTAATTTATAATTGTTATAATAAGTATAATGAAGAAATGCAGGAGCTGTCAAATTTTAAAGCATTTTAGAAATGAATCTTCTTTTAGTAACCTCTTTTTAAATCAATTATATTCTCTAACTGATTACTTTCATTCAACCATTCAGTCAAATTTTCAGAAAAAATCTCTAGTGCTCTTACAACATATTGCGAAGAATGACTGGAAGCATGAGGAGATACAATGACATTGTGCATCTTCCAAAATGGATGTTCTTTGTGAAGCGGCTCTTTTTCAAATACATCTAAAACAGCATATGCTATACGCTCTTCTGTTAGTGCTCGGAGTAATTCCTCTTCCTTTATAACGTCCCCTCTACCAAAATTCATAAAGATGGCAGATGGTTTCATACACTGAAAATGCTCGTATGTAAGCAAGTGTTTTGTCTCTTCCGTGCTAGGTAAAATAGATATAACGATGTCCGCATCTGGCAACACTTCCTTTAGTTGACCAAAAGAGACGATTGTATCCATAGAAGATGCCATTTTACCACTTCTGTTACATCCAATAGTATGGACACCAAAAGCCTGTAAAATTCTTCCGACCTCGCTACCGATTGCACCTGTGCCTAATATCAATGCAGTAGAACCAAAAAGCTCTGTTGGGTTCAGCTTAGGTGACCACTCCCCATTTCGCTGATTTTTAGCCATAAGTGGAAGTGATTTTTTAATGGAAAGTATGTGAGCGAGAATAGACTCTGCCATTGGAATTTTATGAATCCCACGCGCATTCGTTAATATAATATTTCGAGCAGCAATTTCATCTAAAGGCATTTTTTCAAGTCCTGCAGAAGCAACCATAATCCATTTCAATTGATCCGCTTTCTCTAAGTGAGAAGCATGTAGATCTTCCCCATATGTCACAAGTATATCAGCAGTTTTTAAAGCTTCTTCATCTAACGGTTTTTGAAAGATGAATTCTGCTTGGGGGAAATTTTCTATTAATCTAGTTTGTTGATCTCGTTTCGGATAAAAAGAAAATAATATCTTCATAATTATTCACCCTTAGAAGCAAATTTTTTTAACGTTTCTAATGCTTCATCTACATGTCCATTCACTTTCACTTTACGCCATTCTTTCACCACAGTACCTGTAGGATCGATTAAAAATGTAGAGCGTTCAACTCCCATATATTCATTGCCGAACATCTTCTTTAACTTCCATACCCCATACGCTTCAGATACCTCATGTGTATCGTCGATCAATAGGGAGAACGGAAGACCATGTTTTGCGATAAATTTCGTATGGGCTTTTTCGTCATCTGGACTGATACCTAAAATTACAGCATTCAATTCACTGAATTTCTCATGGGCATCCCTAAAATCGCACGCTTCCGTTGTGCAGCCCGGTGTTGAGTCTTTTGGGTAAAAATACAAAATAACATATTGCTTTCCTGCAAAGTCATCTAAAGATACAATTTCTCCTTGTTCATTTTTCAATGAAAACTTTGGTGCAATCATTCCTTCGAGTATTGTCATTATATTCCCTCCCTTATATACTCCTATCGTATCGAATTACTGGATGAGATTCAATTTCTTTAGCGTTTTTCACCATAATTGTCTACAATAGAAGAATACAAAAATGGCGGAGGTAAGGAATAATGAAACAAACTATATCTGAACAAATACAAATAGAGGCACTCGAACATATCGTAGGTGGAGTGAATAGTCCATCTAGATCTTATAAAGCAGTTGGTGGAGGTGCACCAATCGTAATGGAACGAGCAGAAGGGGCTTACTTTTACGATGTAGATGGCAATAAATACATTGATTACTTAGCGGCATATGGACCTATTATTACGGGGCATGCACATCCACATATTACAGAGTCCATCACAAAAGCTGCACAAACGGGTTTATTATATGGCACGCCCACTAAGCATGAGGTGACTTTTGCCAAAATGTTAAAAGAAGCAATTCCTTCTATGGATAAAGTACGCTTTGTGAATTCAGGCACAGAAGCAGTCATGACTACAATTCGTGTAGCACGCGCCTATACAGGAAGAACAAAAGTAATGAAGTTTGCAGGTTGCTATCACGGCCATTCTGATTTAGTATTAGTAGCTGCCGGATCAGGCCCTGCTACGCTTGGAACCCCTGACTCTGCGGGAGTTCCACAGTCAATTGCAAAAGAAGTAATTACGATTCCTTTTAATGATCCAAAGGCGTATGAGGAAGCAATGGAAAAATGGGGAGAAGAACTTGCCTGTATTCTAGTAGAACCAATCGTAGGAAACTTCGGTATGGTAGAACCAAATGAAGGGTTCTTATCACTTGTTCATAAAATAGCCAAAGACAAAGGGGCTCTTGTAATTTATGATGAAGTGATCACTGCATTTCGTTTTCACTATGGTGCAGCCTCTACTATGTTGAATGAAACACCTGACTTAACAGCTCTAGGAAAAATTATCGGCGGAGGTCTTCCAATCGGAGCTTATGGCGGTAAAAAAGAAATTATGGAACAAGTTGCTCCATTAGGTCCTGCCTACCAAGCAGGAACTATGGCTGGGAACCCAGCGTCTATGCAAGCAGGGATTGCTTGTCTAGAAGTATTGCAAACACCAGGAGTGTATGAAGAGTTAGACAGACTTGGTGCAATACTAGAAGCTGGCATTATAGAAGCAGCAAAGAAAAATGATATCACAATTACCGTAAATCGGATAAAAGGTGCTCTATCTGTTTATTTTACCGATGTAAAAGTAGAAAATTATGAGCAAGCGGAAGCAAGCGATGGAGAATTGTTTGCAAAGTTCTTCAAACTCATGCTTGCACAAGGGATTAACCTGGCCCCTTCTAAATATGAAGCTTGGTTTATCACAACCGCTCATACAGCAGAAGATATTAAAGAAACAATTACTGCAGTTCATCAGGCATTCGCCCAGTTAAAGCAGTAAACACTTCAATCTTGCATGAAATGAAAGGATAGGATTCAATGAAATTAGGAGCTCGCGTTTTTAAAACTGGAGTAGCCATCGTTTTCTCGTTATTCATAGCCGATTTACTCCAGCTACCTAGTCCTGTTTTTGCAGGAATAGCTGCGATTTTTGCCATACAACCTTCTATATATAGATCCTATTTGACTGTTATAGAGCAGGTGCAATCTAATATAATTGGAGCAGCCATTGCAGTGGTCTTCGCGCTAATGTTTGGCAATCACTTTATAGCCGTTGGATTTGCTGCAATAGTTGCAATTATGCTCATGCTTAAGCTAAAGCTAGAAAAAACGATTTCTTTGGCACTTGTTACCGTTATTGCCATCATGGAAATTCAAAGCGATAACTTTTTCACATACGCTTTAATACGATTTTCAACTGTTTTAGTAGGTGTCATTTCTGCATTTATTGTAAATCTAATATTTATACCACCAAAATTTGAATCTAAATTATTTAATGCAATACATTATACGCAAGATGAGATTATTCGCTGGATTCGAATTGCAGTACGTAGTGCATCGGAGCATAACTCTACTAAACAAGCGATCAATCAATTAAAAGACCGTCTAGCTCGCGTAGATCAACTGTATTCCTTTTTCAAAGAAGAACGTGGTTACTCAAAGAAAGCAATTTATACGAAGGGAAGAAAATTAGTTGTTTATCGAGAACTAATTTCCACTTCATATAAAAGCTTAGATGTACTAAAAAAACTTCACCTCCACGAAAATGAGGTGTCGGAACTTCCAGAGCATTTCCGAATGATGATTAAAGAACGATTAGATGCCCTATTAGCTTATCATGAACAGCTACATTTGAAATTTATCGGTAAGCTAAAGCCGGAACATATCGAATGGAAAAGTTCAGAAGCCTTTATCCAAAGACAAGAAGTAATGGATATCTTTGTTCAACAAATTGCATTAACTCGAATTGAAGAAGAATTCTCGACGTACCACTTATTACATTTACTATCGTCCATTTTAAAATACGAGGAACAGTTAGAACATATGGATACATTAATCACCTCCTATTTGAATTATCATGGGGAAGAGCTAACGGTTGAAATAGAAGAAACGCCATATTAAGAAAAACGTGTCACCTAAAGTCTAGGTGACACGTTTTTTAGTTTTTCATTCGTGGATCTAGGGCATCTCTTAGTCCATCACCCATTAAGTTAAATCCTAATACCGTCAACATAATCGCAATTCCTGGGAAAATCATCGTCCACGGCGCATTTCGTAAAACAACTCGCGCATCCGCGAGCATTTTTCCCCATTCAGGTGCTGGTGCTTGAGCTCCCAATCCAAGAAACCCTAATGCAGCTGCTTCTATAATAGCAGAAGCAATCGCAAGCGTACCTGCAACAATGACAGGTGCCATTGAGTTCGGGAGGATATGCGAAAATAGGATACGTACATCCTTCATCCCAATCGCTTTTGCAGAAGTTATGTATTCCTCTTCTTTAATACTCAACACTTTCGAACGAATGAGTCGGCCAAAGTTAGGAATATTAATAATCGCAATGGCTATTAATGCATTTTGTAAAGAAGGACCCAATACAGAAACAACGGCAATTGCGAGTAAAATGCTTGGAAAAGCTAACATAATATCAAATATACGAGATATTATCGTATCGACCCACTTTCCATAATAACCAGCAATAATCCCTAAAATACTTCCCGCAACAACGGATCCAACCACAGAAGAAAATCCAACCCATAAAGATATTCGAGCACCATGGATAATTCGCGAGAAAATATCTCGTCCAAAATCATCGGTTCCAAACCAATACTGACTGGATGGTGGTAGCAATCGGTCTTTTAAAGACTGATCATTAATTCCTTGTGGGGCGATGTACGGACCTAATATCGCTAAAAGTAGAAAGAAAAGAACAATCCCTGCTCCAACCAGCGCCACTTTGTTTTTACTAAAGCTTCGCCATGCATCTCTCCAAGGACCGGTCGATGGATCTGTTTGAATAACTATTTCTTTTGTCGAATTCGGTACCATTTGAGTCATATTCGTTTCCTCCTTTTAGTCATATTTAATCCTTGGATCTACTAAACCATATAAAATATCTACAAACAAATTAATCATAACGAACATAAATGCTACAACAAGAATACCTGATTGGATAACTGGATAATCACGGTATTGAATTGCATCATAAATATATCTTCCGATGCCTGGCCAACTAAATATTGTCTCTGTTAAGATCGCTCCGCCTAATAACAGTCCCATTTGAAGACCAATAACCGTTAATACTGGAATGATTGCATTTTTTAATGCATGTTTGTATACAACCCAAAACATTTTTTGTCCTTTAGCTCTTGCAGTTCGAATAAAATCACTACGCATGACCTCAAGCATACTCGACCTTGTCATTCTCGCAATAATAGCCATTGGAATAGTTGCAAGTGCAATACCTGGTAACACTAAGTGTTTCAACACTTGTCCAAGCTGATCAAATCTTCCTTGTAAAATAGTGTCTAAGACATACAAATTGGTGATCGCTGCAACAGGATTTCGTACTTCCTCTCGACCAGATGTAGGTAACCATTGAAGCTCAATTCCAAATAACCACTGCTCCATCAAGCCTAACCAAAAGATAGGCATAGATACTCCAATTAACGCGATAACCATCGCTAAATAATCGAACCAAGAATTTTGAAACCAAGCGGATATAATTCCTGCATTAACGCCGATAATTACCGCAATAATAACGGCAAACAGCGCTAATTCAAATGTAGCCGCTAAATACGGCCATATCTCGTTTGCTACAGGTTGAACTGTTCGCATCGATTCCCCTAAATCACCTTGAAATAGCCCTATCAAATAATCAAAGTATTGGGTGTACCAAGGTTGATCCAGTCCGAGTTTTATTTCTAAAGCCTCTATCGCTTCTTTCGTGGCCAACTGACCTAATATAACTTGGGCTGGATTTCCTGGTATTGCTCTAATAATCATAAATACAACAAATGTCATTCCAAGTAAAACCGGGATTAGTTGTAATAATCGTTTTCCAATGTAGCGAAGCACTGCTTTCACCTCTCCATCCAATTGAATAAGAAAAGGGAGAAATCACGAAGACCTCTCCCTTTTAAGCATATTACTTAAAGTCGACGTGCGATAATAAATCAGATCCAGTCGGATGTGGTTTGAAATCTACTATATCCGCTTTCCCTGCAAGTAATGGAGTTGAGTGAGCAAGTGGTACCCAAGGAGCATCTTCAAAAATAATCTCTTGAGCCTGCTTATACAATTCATTACGTTTATCTTCATCTACTTCTGTTTGTGCTTCAATTAGGATTTTGTGTAAATCTTGGTTGTCATAATATGTGTAGTTATTGCTTCCGATGTTGTCTCCATCAAGTAATACGTAGATGAAGTTGTCTGCATCTCCGTTATCACCCGTCCATCCTAATAAGAATGCATCTGCTTCACCTTTGCTAGCTTTGTCTAAATAAGTCGCCCATTCATAAGAAACGATCTCAGCTTTTACCCCAATCTCTTCTAGGTTCTTCTGAATAGCTTCCGCTACTTTTTTGCCATCTGGCATGTATGGTCTTGGTACTGGCATTGCCCATAGTTCCATTTCAAAACCATCTGCGAATCCAGCTTCTGCTAATAATTCTTTTGCTTTTTCTGGGTTATATTCATATCCTGTTATATCATCGTTAAAACCACTAATAGAAGATGGAAGTGGATTTTTCGCTATTTCTGCGCGGCCTTCGAAGAATGCCTCTACAATCGCTTCCTTATCTATTGCATAATTTAATGCTTGTCGAACTTTAACGTTATCAAAAGGTGGACGTGTAGTCGTTAAGCCTAAGTAACCAACATTCATAGACGGACGTTCAAATAATTGTAATGAAGAATCTCCCTCTACTGTTGTACCATCAGCTGGGTTAATACCATCCGCTAAGTCAATTGCGCCGTTAAGTAAATCATTCAAACGAGCGGAATTGTCTGGAATAGAGCGGAATATAACTTTATCTAATTTCGGAAGAGCTTCATCCCAATATCCATCAAATTTCTCAATTGTAATAGAATCATTGCGTTTCCATTCAACAAATTTAAATGGACCAGTTCCAACTGGATTATCTCCGAATTTATCACCGTCTTTTTCAAATGCAGTTGGACTTGCAATTGCAAATGGACTCATCGCGATATTTTTTAAGAATGGTGCTTGTGCTCGTGTAAGTTTGAATACTACAGTATAATCACCATCTGCAGTAACAGATTCGATTACATGACCTTCTTCTCCTTTAAAGCCACCAAACATAGATTTATAGTATGGGAATTTATCTTCTGAACCATTTGCCCAGCGTTCAAAGTTTTTTACTACAGCTTCTGCGTTGAAGTCAGTGCCATCGTGGAACTTTACCCCTTCACGAAGTGTAAATGTATACGTTAGTCCATCTTCTGATGGTTCCCATTTTGTTGCTAAACCTTCATGGATTGTCGTATCTTGTTCTCCAAAGTTTAATAAAGTTTCATAGATATTTTTTGTTACTTTAAATGATTCTCCCTCTGTTACAGTAGAAGGGTCTAATGAAGTAGAATCTCCCCCACGTCCAAAGACAAGCACTTTATCACCTGTTGATGCTGAACCATTATCCTTTGTACCCTCGTTCTCTTTCTCTGTACCGCTTTCTGATGAGTTACATGCAGCAAGTACTACACTTAGTGCGACTAACATCAAAAGCAAAAATGACCAAATTCTCTTTTTTCCCAAATTAACCCCTCCGTAAATATATTATCAATGCTGCACTTGCTCATTATATAAATGGCAGGCAACAAAATGACCAGGTTTCACTTCTTCTAGCTTAGGTACGATAGATGTACAAGCTTCCATCCTAAACGGACATCTCGTATGGAATGTACAACCACTAGGCGGATTTGAAGGACTTGGAATGTCTCCTTCTAGAATTATCTGCTCCCTTTTATGTTCCGGATCAGGAACCGGGACTGCGGATAGTAATGCCTTCGTATATGGATGAAGAGGCTCTTCATATAAAGATTCACTTGTAGCAAGCTCCGCCATTCTTCCTAAGTACATAACACCAACTCGATCACTTATATGACGCACCACCCCTAAATCATGCGCAATAAATATATAGGTTAGCTTTAATTCTTTCTGTAAATCTTGCATAAGATTAAGTACTTGGGCTTGTATCGATACATCCAGTGCAGAAACAGGTTCATCCGCAATGATCAATTTCGGATTTGTCATCAATGCTCTTGCAATTCCAATACGTTGTCTTTGCCCCCCACTAAATTGATGTGGATATCTTTTCGCATGATAACTGCTTAACCCAACAATTTCCAGAAATTCATGTACTTTCTTTTTTCGGCTTTTTGCATTTCCGATGTTATGGACAATTAGTGGTTCCATTAATATTTTTTCTACCGTATGTCTCGGATTCAACGATGCATATGGATCTTGAAATACCATTTGTATTTCTCTTCTTGCTTTTCTCATTTCTGTACTGGAAATACTCGTTAATTCTTTTCCATCAAAGGTTACTTTTCCTTCTGTCGGTTCTAGTAATCTCATAAGCATTCGACCAGTTGTGGATTTCCCACAACCTGATTCTCCAACGATTCCTAGTGTTTCCCCTTCATTTACATGAAAAGATACATTATCTACCGCTTTCACATAACCCGATTGTTTCGCTAACACTCCAGAACGAATAGGAAAATACTTTTTTAACCCTTCAACTTGTAGCAGCGGTTTTGTCATGGACTTCTACCTCCTTTTGATCGTATAAGAAGCATCTTGTTTTATGATTCGCAGATGTTTCATATAATGGAGGATTTTCTTCCGTACATCTTCCAAAAACCGATTCACAACGAGCGGCAAATCGACAGCCATTTTTTATCGTCCCAGGCTTCGGTACATTACCAGGAATAGAATATAAACGTTGCTTTTTGTGGCGCATATCAGGTACAGACGCGATTAATCCCTTTGTATAAGGATGTTGTGGATTACGGAATATTGCATCGACTGTTCCCTCTTCTACTACTTTTCCAGCGTACATAACGACTACACGCTCGCAAGTTTCCGCTACAACTCCTAAATCATGGGTAATCATAATAACTGCTGTTTTCAATCTTTCATTCAATTCACGCATGAGTTTTAAAATTTGAGCTTGTATTGTGACATCTAGTGCTGTTGTAGGTTCATCAGCAATAAGAACCTTTGGATCACAAACGAGTGCCATCGCAATCATTACTCGTTGCCTCATACCACCTGAGAGCTGATGAGGATAATCCTTCATCAATTCTTCCGCCCTAGGTAAACCAACCAGCCTCAACATTTCAACTGCTCTTGCCTTCACTTGTTTTTTATTCCAATCTTTTTTATGTAGTGTAATCGCTTCCACTAGTTGGTTGCCTATTGTAAATAAAGGATTTAAAGACGTCATCGGTTCTTGGAAAATCATCGCTACATCATTTCCTCGTACCTTTCGCATTTCTTTCTCCGAGAACTTCGTTAAATCTTTCCCTTTAAATAAAATTTGACCACTTGTAATTTTCCCTGGTGGACTTGGAACTAGACCCATTATAGAAAGCGACGTAACACTTTTACCACAGCCAGACTCTCCAACTATTCCAAGTATCTCCCCTTCTTTTACGTGAAAATCCACATGGTCCACTGACGGAATGACACCGTCATCTGTGAAAAAAGAAGTTTGGAGATCTTTCACTTCTAAAATGATTTCACGCTCTGCCATAACGCACCCCTTTGTTTTTGTGCAATTTATAATTTTCTATAAATTAATAAGCTATATTAATATTTTACACATATTAACCTTATATGCAATACTTTTCTGAAAACTGTTATTTCTTCACTTAAAATGTAACTTCCATTTGTTTTAGTAATTTTAATCATATAAATGAATACCCATTCAATTATCCCGTAAATTTATCAATATAATACTTATTGGATTACAGGCTACAAGAGTGATATCATGCCACTCTGTAAGATAGACGCTCACTCTTAGCAAATAAATTTTGCTTATAAAAAGCCCTATAAGCGCGTAACTTATAGGGCATTTACTAATTATCTAATTGTTGTATTTGAAATAAATTATAATATACATTTTTTTGATTCATTAATTGTGCATGGTTTCCATTTTCGACTACCTGACCGTTTTCAATAACGAATATATTATCAGCATGCGTAATCGTTGAAAGTCTGTGTGCAACAATGATGGTTGTACGATTAGATGCTAAACGCTCTAACGAATCCTGTATTAATGATTCACTTTCTAAATCTAATGCTGAAGTTGCTTCGTCTAGAATTAAGATCGTAGGATTTTTCAAAAATACTCTGGCGATGGCTACCCGTTGCTTTTGGCCACCTGAAAGTTTCACACCGCGTTCGCCTACTTTTGTCTCATACCCCTCAGGTAACTCCATGATGAAATCATGCGCATTCGCCGCTTTTGCAGCTTCTATCACTTCTTCATCTGTCGCATTGGGATTGCCCATTAAAATATTCGATTTAACTGAATCACTAAATAAAATATTATCCTGCAACACAATACCTATTTGCTTTCTTAATGATTCTACTGTAACGTCACGAATATCTTTTCCATCAACTCGAACACTTCCATTTGTTACATCATAAAACCTTGGTATCAAACTAATAATGGTAGATTTACCACCACCACTCATACCAACGAATGCTACCGTCTCTCCAGCTTTAACGTGAAAATCCACATTATTTAGTATCGTATTTCCGTCTTTTTCATATTGGAATGACACATTTGAAAAAGTAACTTCACCAGTAATATTCTCTAATGTGGAAGCACCTTTTTTATCGACAATATCATATTCTTCATCCATCAATTCAAAGACCCGATCCATAGAGGCAAAAGACTGTGTTAAAGTGGTAGAAGAATTGACTAAACGTCTGAGCGGACTGTATAACCGTTCAATATATGCTACAAATGCAGCCATCGTTCCGACTGATAATCTTCCATTAATAGCTTCATACCCTGCATAAGCGATAACGAGTAAAGGTGCAATATCTGTTATGGTGTTAACTACAGCGAATGCCTTCGCATTCCAAACTGTCTGGTCAACGGCTTTATCTAAAAACTCTCCATTAGCATTATTAAAGAGTTTCTGTTCATGCTTTTCTAATGTAAATGTTTTAATAATACTCATACCTTGTACACGTTCATGCAGATAACTTTGAACCCCAGCTAGAGCTTGCGAACGTTTTCTCGTTAAGTCGCGAAGTCTTCCAAAAAAGTACTTCACACTGAATGCATAGAAAGGGAATGCAAGTAAAGTAACCAGTGTTAACTTCACATTCATCGTAAGCATGATTCCAATTGCGATTAAAATAGTCGCTAAATCCAGCCATACATTCATTAGTCCAATTATGACAAAGTTTTTTGTTTGCTCCACGTCATTTATTACCCTGGAAATAACTTCTCCGGCACGTGTATTGCTGTAGTATTTTAAGCCTAGCTTTTGAAGATGGGCATACAATTTTTGACGAATATCATAAAGTATTTTATTGCTCACTAATTGAGCTAGATATTGTCTATAATACTCAATCGGCGGACGAACGATTAAAAATACTAACGCTGTCCCTCCTAGCCAATATACTAATTGTTGGATTTTTTCGTCTGCTGTAAGTGTTTTTGCACCAATAATATCATCGATAACGATTTTGATAAGAATTGGTATAAACAATGGTATGGCAAACTTAATAATCCCAATAACAAGCGTTATAAATATTTGAAAGTTATACGGTTTAACAAATTGCATATACCGTTTTAAAGATCCCATTTCATGACTCCTTTCTAAAATTGAAAAACCTGTTGTTTGTATTCAACAGGTTTTTCGTCTACTCATTTAGCTGTTTATAAAAATGATAACGATTCGTCCATGCCTCGATAAAATCTGGCGCAAATGGACCCCTTCTTTGCTTTATCCAAGAAATGAGTTTTTCAATATTTCGATCAAGAATAACGTCCATTTCTGTAGGATACATCATTTCTTTTTTATGTTGTGCGTATTCATCTTCATCTAGAATTGTATAGGTCATGTCTGGGAAAACTTTTACATCTAAATCATAATCAATATACTTTAAACGCCCATCACTATAAACAAAAGGCGAACTCATATTGATGTAATAGTATACACCATCTTCTCTTAACATACAAATAATGTTAAACCAATGCTCCGCATGAAAGTAGCAAATAGAAGGTTCTCTTGTAACCCATGTACGACCATCCGCCTCGATGACAAGCGTTCGCTCATTGGCTCCTATTACAATATTCTTGGTGCCCTTTAGTACCATTGTCTCCTGCCAGACACGGTGGATACTGCCATTATGCTTGTAGCTGTGAATTTGTATCATTTCTCCTTCTGTTGGAATCGCCATCATTTAGCCACCTTTTCGACAAGCGTAAAAATCTCGTTTATATACTTATTTAATCATTATAACAATCCATACCCAAAAACTATAGTAAAAAATCATAAGTATTCTTTAAGTGTCTGTAGTTTTCCAAAGCTTCCCACAAAGACTATGTAAATTAATTTAAGAATAATGCATCTTAATTAGTTGCAGCCAACGTGCTAATTCCTACTAGCTGAATAATCCAGTTGATATCTAAGGGCAATCAATTAGCTATAGAGAGCAACCAATTCCAAAAGACATTCTCAATAAATTAACAGGAATCTCTCAAATAAAAAAATCAACGAAGGCAAAATGCCTCCGCTGATTTTTGGTGAATCCATGTTATTACTTTGTTTGGTTATAAGAACTACCTGCTTGTTTACCGCTAGCTTGTTGTTTTCTCATCTCAGCTTGACGGTTCTGTTCTCTTACCTCTTGAACATCAGTTTCAGAAGCAAATTCAGGGGTCTTGAATTTATTCTGAGACTGACCGCTTTGAGATTGGCGGTTTTGTTCTCTTACTTCTTGTACATCAGTTTCAGAAGCAAATTCAGGGGTCTTGAACTTATTCTGAGACTGACCGCTTTGAGATTGGCGGTTTTGTTCTCTTACTTCTTGTACATTCGTTTCTGAAGCGTTGTTTTTCTTTGTCATGGATTTCACCTCCGGTACACAAGTATCTTGTGCACTTTCAGGAGATATATGCATTTTAAAAATTAATTCTTTTCCTTCCATGCATTCCATATTTTTAATATTGGTACTGGCATTGGTTGATTGGAAATCTCATCTATAGCGAACCATTTGCATGCCGCTGGTAGTTCTTTTTCTAATAGCAATTTTCCTTCAAAGCTTTCCATTTCCCATACTAAATGAGAAAAAACATGTTTGAATGCTATTAATTCTTCGCCCCTTACAATATCTATTCCATAATCATGTTCGATTACTTCTTCTATAGTATGTGTTGCAGTTGGAAGCTCTACCATTGGAAATTGCCACATATTTGCGAGTAATCCTTTTGAAGGCCGCTTTTCTAATAAGACTCGACCATGCTCATCCCTAATAACAACTGCTTTCATTTTGTGTACTTTCGTTTTCTTATTAATCGTTTTAATCGGTAATTGGTCTTGCATACCTTCAAAAAATGCTGTGCAATATTCTCGTACAGGACAAAGTAAACACTTTGGTTTCGTCGGTGTACATATGAGTGCTCCAAGCTCCATTAATCCTTGATTGAATGCAGAAGGATTGTCCTCATCGATTAACTCCATTACTGCTTCTTCAAATATTTTCTTCGTTTTAGGTTTTGCGATATCTTCTTTTATCAATAAAAGACGAGATAGAACACGCATCACATTTCCGTCCACTGCATGCTCTGGAACCCCGTATGCAATACTTAGAACTGCTCCCGCAGTATAAGGTCCAACTCCCTTTAAAGCGGATATATCTTTTCGAGTATTTGGAACGATACTTCCATATGAGTCGACGACTTCTCTAACACCAGCTTGTAAATTACGTGCTCGCGAATAATAGCCTAGTCCTTCCCATTCCTTTAATAATTCTTCTTCTTTTGCATGGGCAAGTGATTCAAGGGAAGGATATTTTGCGATAAATCTTTCATAATAAGGTATAACAGTATCCACTTTTGTTTGTTGAAGCATCACTTCAGATACCCAAATTTTATATGGATCTTTTGTCTTCCTCCACGGTAAATCACGCTTTTCTTCTAAAAACCAGGATACTAAAGCATTTCTAACTTGTGTTTTATATAATTCGTTCAATGTTAAGTCCTTCCTTACGATTATTTTCATGAAGAATGGGGTATATCATGTGTAATTGCTTTGTTATTAGTCAATTTTATTTTATGATGAGAATAACTTGGTATCCAAAAAGGAGCTGGTGATGCATGGATACAGGTACACATATTGTAATGGGTATTGCACTCGGCGGATTAGCACTTGCGGATCCTGTCGTTGCAAATAGCACGTTAACTACAACTGCGGTTATTGCAGGTACAATTATAGGATCACAGGCACCTGATATAGATACCGTTTTAAAATTGCGAAATAATGCTGTGTATATTCGACACCACCGTGGCATAACGCATTCTATTCCTGCGGTTATATTATGGCCACTATTAATTTCGGGCGTATTATGGCTTATAATGCCGGAAGCAAACTTATTGCATTTATGGTTATGGACGTTTCTGGCAGTTTTTTTACATGTGTTTGTTGATATTTTTAACTCTTACGGAACACAAGCGTTGCGACCATTTTCAAGAAAATGGGTCGCGCTAGGTGTCATTAATACATTTGATCCAATTATTTTCGGTATCCACGTAGTCGGTTTGTTATTTTGGATGTTTGGTGCAAATCCCGTTACGACGTTTCTTATTATGTATGCGATTATATTCGTTTATTACATTTTAAGATTTGCCGTTCAAAGTGCCGTAAAAAATTCCGTTAAGCATACGATTCCCGATGCAGATGAAATTATTGTCGCTCCCACGATGAAGTTTTTTCAATGGCGAGTAGCTGCGATTTCAAAAACGCATCATTATGTTGGACGAGCTTATGGAAGATCCATTTCTATATATGACAAATTTGAAAAAGTACCGTTACCAGAATCAGATTTAGTGAAAGCAGCACTAAAAGATAAAAACTTAAGTGCATTTACCTCATTCTCTCCAATTTATAGATGGGAGATTACGGAATTCGAGAAGTTATTTGAAGTACGATTAATCGATCTTCGTTATCGGAGTAACGATTACTACCCATTCGTTGCAGTAGCGCATTTAAATGAAGAGCTCGAGATTGTAAATTCCTACACAGGCTGGATTTTTAGTGAAGATAAACTTCGAAAAAAACTCGACTTTATGCCAAATTAAAACTGGAAACGCTAGGATTTTTTAAATCCTAGCGTTTTATTTAATGGAAGAAATCGTCTGTTTCTAATAAGTGTTTGTACTTTTCATTTGATCCAGCAAATTCATGAAGTTGTTGACCGTAACTTTCAATCCATTTTTTAATAACCATTTCCGTGACCGCAGCTCCTTTATATTCGTACCCGGCACGGGCATAAGACGATTCGAAGTCAGACCAAAGCAGTTCTATCCAAGCGCGTGCTTTTGCTGCGGATAATTGATCATTTTTTTCTAGTAATTGATAGGTTAATGCATCTATTATTGTTTGCATATTATTTTCCTTCCTTTAATGGCTCTAATAATGAAATAGGTAATGCTTCTTCATACTTAGCTCCACCTAATCGATATCCCCATGCAAATCGACCTTTTAAATATTCCACCTGAAAGAAAATACCTGGATCACTTGTAATTCGGTACAGTTCGCCAGGTTTAATCGTCGAAGGGTCGGTTAAGAAGCTTTGAGCCATTGTTGCTTTTCTTTCATATACTGCATACTCATTTACAATGCCCAATTGTTCTGCTTTTCGAGCTTTCTCTTTTAAATTGGCAATTTCTGTTCTAAGTTCTTGTTCGGTCATATCGCTATATTTTTTTTCACTCATCTTGTTGTTCTAGCTCCTTTTTTTCCAAATACTGATCGATTTGTTCAGCAGGGAATCCTTTTTGGTACAACGCTTGTTTAACACGTCTTTTCAAATCATAGCTACTATATTTGGAGGCATATTTCCTCCAAATTTTATCACCTTGGGTTCCGATTATTTCTACCCATTCTTCGTCGTTTTTTTCCAGTTCAAAAGAGTCGATTGCTTGCGAGATTATCGTAAAATTGTAGCCTTTTCTCTGCAATGCATCCTGTACTTTTTGTTTTATTTGTCTGGGCGTTTTCGTACTGTTTTGATTGATGATTTTCTCGGTTAATGTTCGTGCAATTGTCAACTGTTCTTCTTCCGAATACGCCGATAGCACTTCTTCTTGCAAATCTTTTTCAATTCCTTTTTTCTTTAACTCTTGCCGAATAGCAGCAGGACCCTTCTTGCTATTTTTCTTTTGGGTCGCAACTAATGCTTTTGTAAAGCTTTCATCATTTAAAAAACTATGCTCATACAGCTTACGAATAGCCTCCAATATGACGGCTTCCCCAAATTCACTTTGTAGTAGTTTTTGTTTAACTTCATGCTCACTTCGCATGCGGTAACTTAAAAAGTTAATCGCTTTATTATAAGCCTTTCTAACTTCATCATCAAAAACGATTTCATCAATCGTAAAATCTTCGATAACTTTTCCTTTCGTAAGCTGATACTTGATCAATACTGCTTCGTCCACACTAAAAGCATATTTTTCATCTAAGTATAAATTATACCGTTCATTATTCTTTTTTTGACGACCTATTTTGGTAATAATCGGCATAAGTATATCTCTCCATTCATCTTTCTACTATTATACCGTATATATTCATAGGTGATAAACGTTTCGCATGCTAAGATGTTGGAAAGGGGAGGTTGGATGCACTATGAAAATTGCCATTACTGGTGGTACTGGTTTTGTTGGAAGAATAGTAACACAGCTTTTAGTTGAAAAAGAACATGAAGTTTTTATTTTATCTCGTAGTGTAAATAAACAATCAAATAATGTCACGTATGTAAAATGGTTAACAAATGATGCTACTCCTGAAAATGACTTAACAGGAATTGATGCTTTTATCAATCTTGCAGGTGAATCTATCAATAATGGTAGATGGAACTCCGTGCAAAAAAAGAAAATTTACAACAGTCGTATGCAAGCAACGGAGGAAGTTCTTCGTATTATTAAAACTTTAAAACAAAAGCCAAAAGTTCTCATAAATGCAAGCGCAATTGGAATTTATCCAGCCTCAAACGAAAAAATATATACCGAGCAATCACCTGAGATTGGTACAGACTTTTTAGCAAAAACCGTCCATGATTGGGAACAAAAAGCGAAACTCGCAGAAAATTTAGGAGTCCGTGTAGCATTTGGTAGGTTTGGTATCATCCTTGGAAAAGATGATGGTGCCCTTCCACTAATGGCTCTCCCTTATAAAATGTTCGTAGGTGGTCCAATTGGCTCTGGGCAAAATTGGCTGTCTTGGATTCACGTGAAAGATGTTGCAAATGCATTAGTTTTTGCAATAGAGCATGACATTCACGGCCCATTCAATGTAACAGCACCAGAGCCGAAAAAAATGAAGGAATTTGGAAAAGAATTAGCAGCCGCTTTAAAGCGTCCCCACTATTTCTTTGTTCCAGAATTCGTGTTAAAAATGGCTCTTGGAGAGAAAAGTCAGCTTGTCCTAGAAGGTCAACATGTTTTACCAGAAGTATTATTGAAAAATGGTTTTACTTTTGAATTTCCTCAATTACCAATTGCACTTACCGATATTTATCTGTGAATAAATAAAGTCCCCTAGCACAATCTACTTGTAAAAGGAGGTTGTGTTTTACATGTGGAAATATCATTTATTTGGAATCGTTATTGCAGCTTTTGTACTTAGTATGGGATTTGTGTACCAGCCATTTTCTGCACAAGCGCAAGAAATTCATTGGGGATTAAAGAAAGCGACTAAAGAAATACCTGCGGAAGCCGGTGCAGAGTTAGATGCAATGCTTGAAAAACACGGTGCTATTTATAAAGGTTCCCCAGAGAAAAAAATCATTTACTTTACTTTCGATAATGGATATGAGAATGGTTATACAGAAAGCATTTTAGATACTCTAAAAAAAGAAAAGATTAAGGCCACTTTCTTTTTAACTGGACATTACTTAGAAAGTGCCACCCCACTAGTTGAACGAATGATCAAAGATGGGCATCAAATAGGAAATCACTCCTACGGACACCCTAACCTAGCGCGGCTCTCTAAAGAAGGAATTCAAAAAGAATTAATACAGTTTGACAAGAAGCTTAGTGAACTTACTTCTCTGGAAAGAACCACTGTTACTCGTCCCCCAGAAGGAATTTTTAACGAAAAAGTGTTAGAAGCCGCAAACGAAATCGGCTATCAGCATATTTTTTGGTCCGTTGCGTTTATCGACTGGCATAAAGACCAGAAGAAAGGCGGCAAATATGCATATGATCAGTTAATGTCGCAAATTCATCCTGGTGCAATTATTTTGATGCATACTGTTTCTCCAGATAACGCAGAAGGTCTCCCCATGTTTATCAAAGATGCAAGAAAAATGGGATACACATTCGGAACACTGGATGAATTGAACATGAATAATCAGGATATTCCGCTTTCTTTTAATCCTAGATAATCTCCCTTATAATAGAAGGAAGATTATAAGGCGAAACTTTATATAGTGATTTTTTCCACTGTATGTTAGTTAAGCCAAAAGGACGTGTAGCAATGAAGGAACAAGCAGTTATACAAGTAGGACAAGAATTTCCCCTAACTATAAAAAGACTCGGCATTAACGGTGAAGGGGTCGGATTCTTTAAACGAAATGTCGTTTTTGTAAAAGGTGCGCTTCCAGGCGAGGTAATTACAGCACAAGTAACAGAAGCAAAAAACAAATATGCAGAAGCAAAGATTAAGAAAATCCGCCAAGCATCGAAAGACCGAGTAACCCCACCCTGTTTAATTTATGATGCATGCGGGGGCTGCCAACTGCAACATATGACGTACGAAAGACAGTTGATAGAAAAAAGGGATTTAGTCATTCAAGCACTGGAACGTTATGTGAAAGATTTAGCACCGCAAATTGAAGTAAAGCAAACGATTGGAATGGAAGATCCATGGAACTACCGCAATAAAAGTCAATTCCAAGTAAGAAAGCCTGGCAACAAAGTCATCGCTGGGCTGTACGCTGAAAGCTCCAACAAACTAATCGATATTAATAAATGCATCGTTCAGCATCCAGTAACAACACATATTACAAATGAAATTAAAGGTTTTTTACAAAAACTGAACATCCCTATTTACGATGAGAAAAATCCACAAGGAATTGTTCGGACAATTGTCGTTCGTACAGGGATGAAAACTGGGCAAATACAAGTAACACTTGTTACAACGAAAAAGAAAATGCCACATAAAGAAGAACTTGTACAGCTTATACGAGCAATCGATTCTAATATTGTGTCCATTAGCCAAAATATTAATGCAGAAAAAACATCTCTTGTTTTCGGGGAAACAACATTTAATCTGTTCGGAAAAGAAACGATCCATGAAAAACTTGGAGAACTCGCATTTGATTTGTCTGCCCGTGCCTTTTTCCAGTTGAACCCAGAACAGACCGAGCATTTATACAACGAAATTGAAAAAGCTGCTGAATTAACTGGGGAAGAAACAGTTGTGGACGCTTACTGTGGTGTTGGAACAATCGGACTATGGCTTGCAAAAAATGCAAAAGAAGTTCGAGGAATGGATATCATTGAAGAATCTATTCAGGATGCTAAAAAAAATGCTAAACGAAATGGCTTTAGCAATACAAAATATGTTCACGGTACAGCTAAACAATGGCTTGGAAAATGGAAAAACGAAGGCTTTGTTCCAGACGTACTGACAGTAGATCCACCACGAGCTGGCCTGGATGATGAATTACTAAAAACCATTTTAGATATTAAACCAAAACGTTTTATTTACACATCGTGTAACCCGTCTACACTGGCAAAAGATTTACAGCAGCTGACCAAAATTTATGATGTAAAATATATACAACCAGTTGATATGTTCCCACAAACTTCTCATGTGGAATGTGTAGTGAAATTAGAACTAAAAAAGTCTTAACAATATTTACAAAAAGAGTTCATTCATGAACTCTTTTTGTGTTTATATTCAAATACTTTCGATTATCCAAAAACCGTCTCCGTAAACCCACTTCGTTAATGAATGTCTTGAATGACTTTTTCTAGAAATTCACCCATTCGCTTAACGGCCGGCTCTGAAAAATCAAAACTAACCCCAGTTTCTTTATAAATAGCTGCGATGGATTGATTGTAATCAGCACTTGCACCTTTTTTAAAGGATTCGATAGCTTGCTCTGGATTCTTTTGATAATTCTCAAGTAATTGAAGTGCTCCCAGCATTGAGATAGAGTATTCAATATTATAGAAAGGATATTCTATATAGTGAAGAGTACCTGCCCAACTCATCCCAATTTCTTCCTCTAACCCAGTAGTATCTACAGGGCTCAAGCCATAACGTTTGGAGATTTCAAAGTATTTTTCATCTCGTTCTTTGGCCGTATGTTTAGGATTCGTATACATCCAATGTTGGAAGAGATCCCCTGCCAATGGACCGAATAACATGGTAAATGCCCGTCTCAACTCTTCACGCTGTGCGCTCTTAAATTCTTCTTCTTCCGGATAAAATTGATCCAGCTTATCCAATAAGAGCAATTCCATCCCATGAGAATACAGTTCAGCAATTTCCGCTCGTCCTTGGTATTCTTCAAGAGGACCGTGCTCTGAAAACTCCAGGTATCCATTCACCGCATGGCCCATTTCATGAATTAAAGCAATAAGAGAGAAAAAGGATGGACTAAAGTTTGCAAATACAAATGTATCCCCCGATACAGGCAAGGAAGTACAGAAACCACCCGGGCTTTTTCCTTTTCGATCTCCAAGATCGAGTAACCCATGCTCTCGCATGTAATCAAAACGATCTGCAAAATATGGGTCCGTCTTCGCTAACATCTCAGAAACGCCGTCCATAAGAGTAGATACCTCAGAGTATGGTGGTTTTTTCAAGAGTTTAGCTGTGTTATCCCAAGGACGATAAGTATCCACACCTAGCTTGGACTTAAAAACCTCTGCCAGTCGATTCCAAGCTGGGATAATATGCTTTTCTACATTTTCATGAAAGTCATAACAATCCTGGATGCTATACTCTCGATTTTTGACCACGAACATATAATCACGATAATTTTCAAAACCTGCATTTAAAGCAATTTGATGGCGCAGTTGAACGAGCTCATCCATAATGGCATCCATTTCGGACTTAATTTGTCGATAGGCTGACCCTATTAAGTTATAAGCCTTTTCTCGCACGGCTCTGTCTAGATGATCGAGTTGAGATTGGATAAACGGAAAAGGCTTTTCTTCCCCCTCCCATTCAATTGTTTGTCCACCCATAATTTCACTATACTTGGTACAGAGCTCTTGTTCCTTTATAGTTAAAGGAATATTTTCTTCTCTGAACAGTTTAACTTTGGACTCGCGAACGCGACGCATTAAGCCATAACGGATTTCATCTAATTGATTTACATAAGGAGACGCACAAAATTTTTCATTCAGTTTTGCTTCATATTTCATTAAAAGTGGTTGGATTACTTGCTGGTCATGAAGATAAGTTGACTTGATGTCCGTATCCTCTGTGTTTCGGTAGAAGTCGACTTGATGACCTGTCATCGCCTCTGTAATTTTAATCGTTATATCCTGTTCATCTTTTAACCAATTTTCTAGATCAGCAATAGATTGAATCGGCACCTCAAGTAAACTTCTAAGTTGAGCTTCGAACTCTTCTACATCTTTTAAATCAATTAATTCTTTATAATAATTCAGACCTATATTTTGTGTCATGGATAACTCTCCTTCCCCTTTGAGTTTTTTAAATTATCCTAATAATTATAATATAGTTTTCTAGTTACCAAATCTAGCTTATTCAAAAGGAGCAACAATTATTTCTGTAAAGGAAGATAATAAAATCTGCTTTTAGCATACCTATGTTGAATGATTTTAAGTATATTACTCATCCTAATAACAAAGGAGATGAGAATAATGATGCTAAAAACATTGATGGCTGTTGGGATTTTTATTGCAGGCAATACCGCACTAATATATATTCCAACTGTTATTCCTGCCCTACAAACAACTCCGTCTTATGCCAAGTGGGGACAGCTTGCTATAAAAGAAACACAATCCAAATATCCTAGTGCGAGTATTGTTGACTACTTGCATGAAGGAAGCGAATCTAAACACGATTCAACCATTGAAAAGTTCAAGCTTTGGTTAAAAGATGGTGACCACGAATTCGGTGTCTTTGTACGAATCGAGTATAGTACCATTACGGAGAAAGTGGTCAATATTGAACTACAGGAAACCTCTAGGTAACCACCTACATCTAAATAAATAAGATATATAAACAGGTTAACCGAGAAATCTGGTTAGCCTTTTTTGTTCTTCTAACCAGTTTTTACATAACCAATTCTTTATATGCATATGATAAATTGGAGTTATTTTATTTATGTAATATTGGAGGTTACTTGATAAATGACAAATAGTGGAAGCATTAATCAAAATAATCAAGATTCCAATAAAGCAATTAGCGCAGCTGAGCTTGCTGTCCTTGGTGCACTCTTCACTACATTTGGTGATGTATTAGCTACTATCGCCGCAGTGCTCGCATTAGAGGAAGAACGAAAAGATGATGGGGACAATAACGATTTACAGAAACAGATTGACGACTTGACCAATGAAGTAAAAAAACTAAAAAAACATATAAATAATGATAAACCAAGACGTTTTTAGAAATGAACATTTCCGCTCATCTTGTGGAACTATAATTCACAGCGTTCTTATATTAGTGCTTCAAGTTGAAAGAGAAATCTGATTAGACTTATATCTTTTTTGGCTTTATTAATAGAGGCATAGTATGTTATTATATTTCCATAATCACAAAATATTCAAAAATATCTTCTAGAACGGTGGATTAAAATGGCAAGCGAACCCAATACAAAAGTTACAGTGGAAACAATAGTACTTGCACCAGTAGAGAAGGTTTGGGATTATTGGACAAAGCCAGAGCATATAACAAAATGGAATAGTGCTTCTGATGATTGGCATACACCATCTGCTGAAAATGACTTGCAAGTTGGCGGTAAGTTCTCTTCCCGAATGGAAGCGAAAGACGGAAGCTTTGGATTTGATTTTGGCGGTGTGTATGATGAAGTTAAATCAAACGAGCTCATCGCTTATACATTAGGCGATGGAAGACAAGTGGAAATATCTTTTATCAATCAAGATAACAACACGAAAATCACAGAAGTATTTGATGCAGAATCAGAAAATCCAATCGAAATGCAGCAACAAGGTTGGCAAGCAATTTTAAATAATTTTAAAAAGTATGCAGAACAACAATAAAACAAGGGCAATCAGGACTTTCAGCGTCCTGATTGCCCTTGTTTATATTTTTCCATATAGCTTGGCATATAAATATATCCATTAATTTAAAACGAATATTAGTTTTTTTATATAAAAATGGGTAAAGAATAAGGAGAAAGCATTTTGAGGAGGAGATTTTTTGAAGGCAGTAACATACCAGGGTGCTAAAGATGTTGAGGTTAAAGAAGTACCAGATGCAAAGCTAGAAAAAAAAGATGATATAGTCGTTAAAATTACTTCAACGGCCATTTGTGGGTCTGATCTTCATATTTATAGAGGTGCCATTCCTACTCATAAAGACTACGTCATTGGTCATGAACCGATGGGTATCGTCGAAGAAGTTGGACCAGATGTAACAAAAGTGAAAAAAGGAGATCGTGTCGTTATCCCATTTAACGTATCTTGTGGGGAGTGTTTTTATTGTCAAAACGATTTGGAGAGTCAGTGTGACAATTCAAATGACAATCCTGCAGTGGATTCGGGAGGATATCTTGGATTTACAGAGCGATACGGCAATTATCCAGGTGGACAAGCCGAATATTTAAGAGTCCCGTATGGAAACTTCATGCCTTTTGTCATTCCTGAATCTTGTGAATTAGAAGATGAGTCGTTACTGTTTATATCAGACGTTCTCCCGACTGCCTATTGGAGTATTGAAAACTCTGGCATGAAATCAGGCGATACTGTTGCGGTACTTGGGTCAGGTCCTATCGGATTAATGGTCCAAAAATTTGCATGGATGAAAGGTGCCAAGCGAGTTATTGCGGTAGATCATCTTCCTTATCGTCTTAATCATGCGGTAAAAATGAATAATGTAGAAGCGTATAATTTTGATGAGTTCGATGATATGGGAAGTCATATTAAGGAAATCACAAACGGTGGTGTTGATGTAGTCATCGATTGTGTAGGGATGGACGGAAAAATGAATATCATGGAAAAGGTTGAGCAAAAACTGAAGCTTCAAGGAGGGACATTGAGTGCCATTGATATTGGCTTAAACGCAGTTCGTAAGTTTGGAACGATCCAATTAACGGGTGTTTACGGTTCATTGTACAATATGTTCCCTCTCGGAAATATCTTTGAACGCAATGTGACACTCAAAATGGGACAAGCACCTGTTATCCACTACATGCCTATGCTATTTGACATGATTAATAAAGGTGAGTTCGATCCAAGGGAAATTATTACACATAGCGTTCCTTTAAGTAAAGCTAGTGATGCCTATCGAATTTTCCATGACCATGAGGAAGAAAGTATTAAGTTCATCTTAAAACCGTAAGTAAAATAACTAGGAAAGCGTTGAATAACAGATGTTCATTTAAATCTGGTATTCAACGTTTTTTTATAGATTGTTTATTACTTTTGGAGAAGTACTAAATAAGCCAATCATTAGTGTTAAACCAGCAATAATTGCTGGAATCCCATTGAAGCTCAATTGTAGCATCGGATATAGAAATGGTACTGAATAATTGTTAGGATCGGATGTAGTATTTTCAATGATGGAGATAACCATAGGATAATAACATGCGAAAAATAAAAATGGTAACGTCACACAAACAAGTAACGGCCAATTCCATTTAACTGACCATTCTTTGATAAAAAGGATAGAAAGATATATTCCTAATAAAAAATTAGCAATAAATTGAAACCAAATAATAGGAAGCATATGAAATGTAGTTGCCACATGATTTTTCACCTTTAACTCTAGGTTGTAACTAATCATCAATAAAACAATTAACCCAACTGTCCATAATAATTTCCAAGCATATGGAGTCCAATTTTTACGCACAATATCTCCTCCTTTCCATATAATTTCCTTACAAATATCATATACATATTCAAATTTATTTGCATCCTTATTTATTCAATTTTTCAGAATACAACAAAAAAACACTACAAATTTTTCTCTCCTTTTAAGAGGCTCAAATCCGTAGTGCTTTATTCATTAGCATTCTAAGTTGTTTCCTGTAGACTTCGATTCTTTTGTGGATTAGCAAAAAAGATAATACTCGCTAGCGTTCCGAGGAGAACCGCAACTAATATTAAAAAGCTAACTCCTTCAAAAACTTGGATAAACAGACCACCTAAAAATGGGCCAGAAAGACTTCCAATACTAAAAGAAATTCCACACATCAAATTACCAGTTGGGAGCAGTGCCTTTGGCGTTAAATCCGCCATATAAGAAATGCCAAGTGAAAATGTGGATCCAACAAACATACCCGCTATGAAAAAGAGTGTACCTATTATCAAAGAGGAGTTTTCGAAAAAGCTGGCTATTCCAAAAGTCAATGATCCTAGACCTATCATAATCATCAATACTTTTCGTCTCCCTATTTTGTCGCTTAATACACCAAGCGGTAATTGCGAGACAACCCCTCCTATTGAAAAGGCTGCCAATATGTACGATAAACTAGTTACTTCTATAGAATTACGTAGTGCATAAACCGGGTAAATGGCATTAAGCGATGATTCTAAAAAACCATAGCTAAATGGCGGTATAAATGCCACCCAAGCAACTGCTAAGGCTGCACCAAAACGTTTCCACGTCCCTCCTTCATGAGCAGAAGCACCTTTAATAATCTCTGGTTTTTCATTTTTCACAAAGAAAATAAGTACCCATGCACCTAAACAAAGAATGCTAGAAATAATGAACGGCAGTCCTTCGAAAATTTCTACTAGTTGGACAAACAAAGGGCCAACAGCAAATCCCACTCCAAAAGAAAGACCATAAATAGCAATATTTCGCCCTAAACGATGCTGAGGAGAAAAACTTGTAATCCAAGTTTGTGTAGAAAAATGAAGGGCATTATCGCCAATCCCTATAAATAATCGCAAGACAAACCAAAAAGCGACACTTTTCCATAAAGGAAAAAGTAATAAGGAAACAATAACGATTAAACCACCAGCGATAATAATCGGCTTATAACCAAATTTACGAAGAGGCGGTTCAATAAATGGAGATATCAATAATGTACCAACATAAAGACCGGTTGCACTTAGCCCATTTATCATCGGACTTACTCCGTCCTGCTCAAATATAACAGATATAAGTGGCAATAACATTCCTTGTGAAAATCCTGAAATAGATACAATTGCTACAAGTATCCAAAACCTTCTTCTTTCAATTGCTGTAAACTGTTGCATACATTACCTCATTAATATATTTAAATTATTCTATTCAGTAGTGTATCAGACAACAGCCTTACTTCCTATAAAGAATTTATCAAAACTTCCTTTATTCTTTCCATTATTACATAAATTCAGTTTTACAAATCAACAACAAAAGGCTCAGTCCATATCCGCATAAGATTGACTGAGCCTTTTAAATATAACTAATATCCTCTTGAGTAATCATAACTGCATTTTCAGCGTATTTGCCGGTGAAATGTCTGAATCCCCTCCTTCTTATTGAATGAATGGTTTCTCGACTATTCACTACGCCCTCCCTTCTATGTATGGGTTGTAAATATTATAACACGAAGATTAAATAATGTAAATATTCTAAATTAATAAATTACAAAATTAACACCTTCGTCCTATCTTTTCTTTTCAATTTGTTTTATTCTTATCATATAAAGTGAAACTTCAACCAGAAAGGTGTTTTTCTGTGGGTAAACAAATTTCAAATCCGGAACAACAAGTATCTTATTTAAAAGATCGACTACAAATGTTTTTAGAAGTATTAGACACAATTGAGCCTGAATCAACTGAACTAGAAGATATCGACCGTCTAATTCAAATGATGGATGATTTAGAGTTGAAAATGGAACAGTTTAAAAATACAAAATTTGAATAAGTTAAAAGAAGCTTGGAAAGTACCATTTCTAAGCTTCTTTTTTATGGAATGGAAAGAAAATGCTCGCATTCGACGGATATATGATTGATTACTTGAACCTTTTGCTCGCTCTCCATTTCTTTGCTCGGTTACGCTCTTGGATTGCTCGCATTCGCCGGATATATGCTCGGTTACGTGATCCTTTTGCCCATTTACCATTCCTTGTACACACGTATGCTATTCATAATCGAATCCCAAGCGAACTGCCCTTTTTTTAATAGAAATATAATAGTATACTAAAAAGTGTTTGGAACTCATACATAAAAGGAGCGTTTACACCATGCAATTGGAGCAATTGGAAAAAAGTATTTATGATTTAATTACTGAAACATCTACAAATTTACCAAAAGACGTACGACGCGCTATAAAAAAAGCAAAAGCAGCAGAAAATGCTGGTACAAGAGCTGCAATGAGTTTAGATACTATTACAAATAATATCCAAATGGCAGACGACAATGTTTCCCCTATTTGCCAAGATACTGGTTTACCTACTTTTAAGATTAAAACACCGATTGGCGTAAACCAATTGGAAATAAAAACAGCGATTAAACGTGCGATTGTAAGCGCTACAAAGGATGCAAAGCTCCGTCCCAACTCCGTAGATTCCCTAACAGGAGCTAACAGTGGGGACAACCTTGGAGAAGGCGTCCCTGTTATTAAATTCGAACAATGGGAAAATGATTATATAGAAATGAAGCTCATCCTAAAAGGTGGTGGCTGTGAAAACAAAAATATTCAATATAGCTTACCAACTGAGTTAGAAGGTTTAGGCCGTGCTGGACGTGATTTAGATGGAATTCGTAAATGTATTTTGCATTCTGTTTACCAAGCACAAGGCCAAGGCTGTTCTGCCGGTTTTATAGGCGTAGGTATTGGTGGAGACCGTTCTTCGGGATATGATCTTGCAAAAGAACAATTATTCCGTCATGTAGAAGATACAAATCCAAATCCAGACCTTGCTAGTTTAGAAGCGTATATTGTGGAAAAGGCAAATACACTAGGAATCGGAACAATGGGATTCGGAGGTGAAGCCACTTTACTTGGCTGTAAAATTGGAGTTATGCACCGTATTCCGGCAAGTTTCTACGTATCTGTTGCGTATAACTGTTGGGCATACCGTCGTATGGCGATTAATATCCATCCAACTACTGGCGAAATTATCGAATGGCACTACCAAGACGGAGAAAAAATTGAGTTCAAAGAAGAAACAACAGAAGAGGCACCTAAAAAAGTAGTGGAACTTCAAGCTCCTATTACCGAGGAACAAATTCGTTCTCTCCAAGTTGGTGACGTTGTGTCTATTACTGGTCGTATGTATACTGGTCGCGATGCTATTCACCATCATTTAATGAGCCATGATGCACCTGTAGATCTAGACGGGCATATTATTTATCACTGCGGCCCTGTAATGCAAAAAGATGAAGAAGGTAAATGGCATGTTCGTGCAGCTGGTCCAACAACATCTATTCGAGAAGAGCCATACCAAGGTGATATTATGAAAAAATTCGGTATTCGCGCAGTAGTCGGTAAAGGTGGTATGGGACCAAAAACACTTGCCGCTTTAGCGGAACATGGTGGGGTTTACTTGAACGCGATTGGTGGAGCGGCTCAGTATTATGCTGACTGTATTAAAGAAGTTGAAGGCGTTGATTTAATGGAGTTTGGTATTCCAGAAGCAATGTGGCATTTGCGTGTTGAAAACTTCACTGCCGTTGTAACTATGGACTCTCATGGTAACAGCCTACATGCAGATGTAGATAAATCTTCTTTAGAAAAATTAGCGAACTATAAAGAGCCAGTTTATAATTAATCTAATCTATTGACGTTTCACCCTCCTTACATTATAATTATTATAAATTAGTAACGAATATAAAATGGATTTCTACTCAGAAATCCATTTTTGCTATTTTATACACTCAAATAAGAGTGAAACTCATTATCAAGGAGGGTATTAAATGTCCACTATTCATGAATTTATACAAAGAAAACCACTCACCCAAATAATAATCTCCCATGTAGAATTAGTAGCTGCCCTGTTTTCTGGAATACTTATTTTAATCGCCTGGTTGGTGGGAAACGAAACATCTTCTATCATTCTTTATATACTGGCATTTGTAATAGGCGGATTTGCGAAAGCAAAAGAAGGTATGGAAGCAACGATACGAGACAAAGAACTGAATGTCGAAATGCTCATGATTCTAGCTGCAATTGGTTCCTCTATTATTGGCTATTGGACAGAGGGAGCTATTTTAATATTCATCTTTGCAGTTAGTGGCGCGTTAGAAACTTATACAATGAATAAAAGCGATAAAGAAATTTCCTCCTTAATGGAGCTCCAACCAGAAGAAGCATGGAAGCTTAATAGTGACGGTACAACGACTCGCGTTTCTATTAATGAACTTACTTTAGGAGATCATTTAGTTGTAAAACCGGGAGAACGAATTCCAGCTGATGGAATCGTTATGCGTGGAGCAACATCCATTGATGAAGCAGCAATTAGTGGTGAATCGATCCCTGTATCCAAGCAAGTAAACGATGAATTATTCGCTGGTACAGTTAATATTAGTGGCGCAATTACAATGGAAATGACAAAAGCAAACGAAGATTCCCTTTTCCAAAAAATAATTCAATTAGTTCAATCTGCTCAAGACGAAAAATCACCTGCTCAGCAATTTATCGAAAGATTTGAAGGCACTTACGTTAAAGTAGTACTCATTGTAGTAGGTTTCATGCTATTTCTTCCACATTTTTTACTTGATTGGGATTGGAACACTACTTTCTACCGAGCTATGGTTTTATTAGTAGTTGCATCGCCTTGTGCACTAGTTGCTTCTATCATGCCAGCAACACTTTCGGCTATTTCAAATGGAGCTAAAAATGGGATTTTGTTTAAAGGTGGCGTTCACTTGGAAAACGTCAGTGAGATGAAAGCTATCGCACTCGATAAAACCGGTACTTTAACACAAGGTAAACCAATCGTAACTGATTTCTTTACTCGAGAAGATTTAGATTTTAAAACGACACTGACTACTTTAGCGACAATTGAAGCGCAGTCCAATCATCCCTTAGCGCAAGCTATTACAGCCTACGCAAAAATAAATGGGATTGACCAACTGCCCTCTCTTCCTATAGAAGATAAACCTGGATTTGGCTTACTAGCGAATATAAACGGTCAGATGATTACCGTCGGAAAACCTGACTTTGTCAACAAAGAAGATGCACTCGCATTCCATCAAGGCATAGCAGAAACATTAGCAGCAGAAGGAAAAACCGTGATCTTTATGCGCGACGAAAAAGGGATTGCAGCAGCGGTCGCATTAAAAGATACTGTACGAGAGGAAGCAAAAGAAGCGATAAAACTCCTCCACTCTTTAGGTATTAAAACAGTTATGCTTACAGGAGATAACGAAACTACAGCAAAAGCAATCGCTAAAGAGGCCGGTATCGATCAATATTATGCGGAATGTCTTCCAGAAACAAAGGTAGAAAAGATGAAAACTTTATTGAAAGAATACAAATTCGTAGGAATGGTCGGAGACGGTATAAATGATGCACCTGCTCTTGCGACTGCGACGACAGGATTTGCAATGGGTGAAGGAACAGATGTAGCACTTGAAACAGCGGATGTTGTACTAATGAAAAACGATTTATCAAAAATTGCTTATGCGGTGAAAATGTCACGTAAAATGCAACGAATCGTGAAACAAAATATTATATTTTCTCTTTCCGTTATAGCTGTGCTCATCATTTCCAACTTCCTACAAGCAGTAGATTTACCACTAGGTGTTATTGGTCACGAAGGAAGTACAATCTTAGTAATTTTAAATGGTTTAAGAATGTTGAATAGAAACTAAAAGCACGGTAAAGTTCCTGTCTCTGGTAGAAGACGATAAAGGGAATTACCGCTTATAATAGGGATACTGCGCGGTAAGGCTTTAATAGGTGTCCACCGTGATTTTCACTCCAGCCGGACGCTTTCCGTGGGGTGAGCGATGAGCCATCCCCGCCGCTTAGGCGTACGTTGGGATGTCTTCATTAGCCCAAGTGGAACAAAGGCTAAGAACGCCACATCGTGTGGCAATGCCTTTGAAACCAACATCCTGTTGGCCTCGCCGTCTGGAGCGAAAATCAATGTTAAATTCTTTTTTATTTATGAACGACTTGCTAAAAACTAAAACATCAACAGTTTTTTTTACTAACTAAATCCAATAAATGGATACGGGCAATCAAACAGCTGTCGAAAGCAACCAATTTTGATAGAATAAGTTTACTCGGATTGAGACACCGATAATTACCGCGCAGTTTCCTAAATATTACGAACACAATAAAAGCAGAGGGATTAGTCTTTTCCCTCTGCTTTTTCTATTGCTATTTTTCGTTCCTGTGTAACGGCATTTATTTGACCGCCAACTAATAGTACTATTCCGGATATATATAGCCATAACATAAGTACGATGATCCCACCTATACTGCCATATGTGGAAGAATAATTTCCGAAATTGCTAACATAGTATGAGAAACCTAGTGATACGATAATCCATCCTAAAGTTGCAAATACAGCTCCCGGAAATACGCTACGCAAAAACAGCTTTTGGTTTGGGACAATCCAATATAATCCTGTTAAAACAATTAGCATTATAAGTGGAGTAATTGTCCACCTTAAACTATTCCAAAGTTTTACAAAACCTTCTTCAAATCCAAAATAAGAAAATAATATAGTACCAATCTGTTGTCCAAACACTGGTAAAACTAACATTACGGCAAACAATACTATCATAATTAAAGTAAAGACAACCGATAAACCACGTACGATAAAGAATGGTCTTGTTTCGTCTAAATTATAGGATCTATTTAATGACTTAACAATTGCATTCATCCCATTGGAAGCTGACCAAATGGTACCTATTATCCCGATGGACAACAATCCACCATTTCGTGTCAGCAAAATGTCGGAAACAGTATCCTCAATTAGAATATATACATCCTGTGGAGCATAATTTTCTATAAAACGAAATACTTGTGCTTCGTCTAAATTTAAATAAGGTAATAGGGTAACAATAAAAATAAGTAAGGGAAATAAGGATAATAAAAAGAAATAAGCAAGCTGAGCCGCAAGTCCTGTTATATCTGTTTTTTGGATATGTACGATTAAATGTTTGAAATATCCTTTCCATGTCGTTAAATCTTGGGGCTCTTCTATCTTTTTATCCTTTTTTTTCATGTTAAGAAACTTTAGTTTATTAAACCAATTATTAGAAGAGGAGGAATGCGCCTTCAAATTATGCTCTTGTTCTTTTTCGGGGTTCATTCTATCCCCTCCTTTCATTATAATTATTGCTTGACGATATATTCTTCTGATTCTGGGTCTACAATGGATTTGTATTCCTCTTTCGATTGGGCAAATGCTTCCTTCGTATCCGTTAATAATGTTTTGACATGAGGAGTCATTTCTTTTACTTCATTTACTTTTTGCGATATGTAAGTCGCATCAGAGTTTATTTGTTCATAAAATGATTTCCATTTCGTTACTTGTTCCTCAAGAATCACTTTCAGTTCTTGCCTATTTGTACTGTAATATTTTATTTGACGTCCAATACTATTCGTTTTTTGGACAACTGCATTTCTTGTCTTATTATCTAACATTGTTAATGCACCACCAATAAGTGCTCCACATACTACGCCTTTTACAAATTTGCTCTCACTCATCTCATAACCTCCGTTATATTATGTTTGTATAAATTAATTATACCCCCGACTGGGAGGAATAAAACAAAAGTATTTTTATTTCAATTTTAAAATTTATCTTGACTATGTCTCTAATTTATTGAATATTAGCAATAAGGGGAAATCTACTAGAAAGGATAGAAATGTTCACTTGATAGAAAAATAGAAAATGGGGGTTTTATAAAATGGAGAAGTTGAATGAAATTTTAGGGAGTATCTCTTCTGTAATTTGGGGAATACCACTCCTAATATTAATCGTGGGGACAGGTATTTATTTAACAGTACGAGTAGGTGTACTACAAATAAGATTACTGCCTGCAGCTTTAAGACTAGTATTCTCTAAAAAGCATGATAAGACAGCAGAAGGGGACATTACCCAATTCCAAGCACTCACTACTGCACTAGCTGCAACAGTTGGTACTGGTAATATTGTTGGGGTCGCAACAGCAGTTGTCCTTGGTGGTCCTGGTGCTATATTTTGGATGTGGGTTTCTGCATTCTTTGGAATGGCAACAAAATATAGTGAAGCTATCTTAGCGGTAAGATTTCGTGTGAAAGACGCTAAAGGTCAAATGGCGGGTGGTCCCATGTATTATCTAGAGCATGGACTTAAGCAAAAATGGCTAGCTGTATTGTTTGCAATTTTCGGTGCGCTAGCAGCATTCGGTATTGGTAACGGAACACAATCTAATTCTGTTGCTGGGGTTGTAAAATCGACATTTGGTCTAGATACTTGGATTACTGGAGCGGTTCTTATGATCTTTACCGCACTTGTTATTCTTGGTGGTATTAAGTCAATCGGTAATGTAACGGCAATTTTTGTACCTATTATGGCAGTTTTTTATTTAATTGCAGGTTTACTTGTTATGGCTATGAATATTACTGCTATTCCAGATGCATTTGCTACAATCTTTAGAATGGCGTTTTCTGGAGAGGCTGCTGTTGGTGGAGCAATTGGTGCCGCTATACGTTATGGTATTGCTCGTGGGGTATTCTCCAATGAAGCTGGTCTTGGGTCTGCTCCTATTGCTGCTGCTGCTGCAAAAACGGACTTACCTGGACGACAAGCACTTGTTTCGATGACCCAAGTATTTTTAGATACATTCCTTATTTGTTCGATTACTGGCGTTACAATCGTCATGTCTGGTATGTATACAGATACTAGTCTTGCTGCAAACGAGTTAACATCTGCATCTTTCGGCCATTTCTTAGGTGATTTTGGACCATATGTTGTAGCGATTGGATTAATCTTTTTTGCTACTTCTACTATTTTTGGCTGGGCTTATTACGGAGAAAAATGTTTCCAGTACTTATTTAAAAATCCTTCTTTATTAATCATTTATCGTATTGCATTTGTTATTATGGTACCTATTGGTGCTGTTGTTTCGCTTGATCTAATCTGGACGTTCTCTGATATAGCAAACGGCTTAATGGCGATTCCGAACTTAATAGGTTTACTAGGTCTTTCTGGAATTGTCGTATATGAAACAAAACGTATACAGCAAAAGCTAAAAGAAGAAAAAGAAGAAGCAAAAGCTGCTAAGTCTATTTAGTATTTGACAATCAAACCAGAGCGTGAAATGATAAAGTGAAACTTCAATCCGGTTCTTTCGGATTGTTAGTTGAACCATTCGGGCTTTTACGGGCAGTTAACCTCTCGTTATATGGAACCCGATTCATTATTTAGAGTCTAAATTACATTGGATATTGTACTGCCCGTTAAATCGGGATAAAGTTCTAATGTATGAAAGGTAGGTACAAAAGAATGAATTTATCAGAACCATCTGTTGAAAATGTGGCGTTTATGATTGATACCATAAAAGAAAAACTACGTATGGTAAATGTTGATGCAATGAAATCAGAACATTTTAATGCATCTCAATATGAAGATTTAGTGTATTTATATGAAATGGTGAAAAAAAGAGATTCTTTTAGCCCAAGTGAAATGCAAGCGATCGCCGCTGAACTTGGAAGCTTACGTAAATAAAAATTCCTTCCCAATATAACGTTGGGAAGGAACTTTTTCTTTTGTGGAAGAATAAAATTATTTATTCAATTCAACTGCAATTTGAGCTCCAACTCTTGCATTGTTATACACAAGCTCAATGTTGGATTCTAATGACTTACCTTCTGTTAACTCTTTTACTTTGCCAAGTAGGAATGGCGTTACGTCTTTTCCTTTAATGCCGTTTTCCTCTGCTTCTTTTAACGCTGTGTGGATGATGTCATTGATATAAGCTTCATCTAATGAGAATTCTGCTGGGATTGGGTTTGCAATAATTGCTCCTCCGTTTAATCCTAGCTCCCATTTCACTTTAAGCATTTCTGCTACTTCTTTTGGCTCATTTAAACGGAAGTTAGCAGCAAATGGACTTGTTGCTGTATAGAACGCTGGGAATGCATCTGTTCCAAAGCCTACTACTGGCACACCTTTTGTTTCTAAATATTCTAAAGTTAAACCGATATCCAAGATAGATTTTGCCCCAGCACATACAACTGCTACATTTGTAGAAGCAAGTTCTTCTAAGTCAGCCGAAATATCCATAGTCGTTTCAGCGCCTCTATGTACGCCTCCAATTCCACCTGTTACGAACATTTTGATGCCTGCAAGTTCTGCACAAATCATCGTTGTCGCAACTGTTGTAGCACCAATTTCTTTAGAAGCTACTACATATGCAAGATCTCTTCTTGATGTTTTTCTTACATTTTTACTTGTAGCAAGCGTTTCTAAATCTTCATTTGAAAGACCGATTTTAATCTCGCCATCCATAATAGCGATAGTTGCTGGTACTGCTCCATTATCACGAATAATTTGTTCTACTTTTTTTGCCATTTCTACGTTTTGTGGATAAGGCATACCATGTGAAATAATTGTTGATTCTAATGCTACGATTGGTTTTCCTGCTGCCATCCCTTGTTCTACTTCTTGTGAGTATGTTAAATATTGTTTCATAATTTATAATCCTCCATTTCATTTTTTAAACCGATTTTTGTAAGTTCCGTACGAACCGTTTCAGCGGACTGAAGCGTTTTATTGGCATTTACCATCCCGGTTTGTACCGCTTCGGTTATCTCCACGCCTTCAATCCACGCATGTAATGTTCCAGCTACAAATGCGTCTCCTGCCCCAGTTACGTCTACAATGAAGTCTGCAGGTATGGCTGGCGCTATAGTTGTTTCCATTTGTTGCCCAGCAAATACAACACCTTTACTACCACCTGTTACAACCACTTGTTTGATCCCTTTTTCTACAAATAATTCTGCTGCTTTTTTCCACGATGAATCGTCTTCTATTGTCATTTGGAAATAAGTTTCCGCCTCATCTTTATTTGTTATTAACCACTCAATTCCTTCTAGCGACTCCGGCATTCTGTTCATCTTAGGCGAAGAAACCGGAATAATAGCAAGTGGTATTTTATAGCCTATTGAGATGGTTTGTACATATTCAATGACATCTTTTGGACAATTCATATCAATAATTAGCAGCTGAGCTTTCGTTAAATGTGTTTCCTGTTTCTTCAAATACTCCACCGTAAATTGATCGTAAATGTCCATGTTTGCTAAAGCAAACAACATTTCTCCATGTGTGTCTAGTATGGCAGAGTAAGTCCCTGTTTGATAATTTGATAATTTTTCTACGGAAAATAAATTCATCCAAGGGCTTGAAGCTTTTTCAATGGATTCATATTCCATGTCATTGCCTACTACAGTAAGCATACGCACATTATGTCCTAATCTTCCCAAATTTTCTGCAATATTCCTTGCAACTCCACCGATACTCTGTAAGCTAGTCGTTGGATTGGACGTTCCCATTTGCAAGTCGCTTTTCACTATATATTTTCTGTCTACATTCGCTCCGCCAATACAAATAATTTCTTTGTTTTCCGGTAATATATAAGCTCTTCCAGTTATCTTTCCAATTTTAATAAGACCAGAAATAATATTAGCAACAGCAGGTCTAGACATTTGTAATTCATTTGCAATTTCTAACTGAGATGCATAAGGATTCTTTTTAAGATAGTTTAAAATTTTAACTTCTTTTGAGTCCACTTCATTTCCTCCTTTCCCGCGATAATGAACTTTTGTTTTAATTATAAACTTTTGTTTCAAAAAGTCAAAAGAAAACTGACAACAAAAATAAGTTGCCAGTTAGTAGTATTACTGTGGAGAGTCATTTAATGTACCGTCTTCTAATACACGTGGTTGAATAAGTACTTCGACTCTTCTATTTTGAGCCCGACCTTCCGCAGTATCATTGGAAGCTACAGGTCTAAATTCACCATATCCCTTTGCACTAAAATAAAGAGGGTCGATCGTATTATTTCCTACTAAAATTTTTAAAAAGTTCACAGAACGCATAACACTTAGTTCCCAGTTAGATGAAAATTCACTACTTGATATTGGGATATCATCTGTATGTCCAGTAATAACAACATTTCTAGGAGGATCAAATATGAGAAGCTCCGATATATCTTCCGCGATTTGTCGATACTCTGGCTTTACTTCTGCTTGTCCCATCTCAAATAATATATTATCTCGAATAGTAACGAGCAGCCCTTCATTTGTTAACTTTGTAGCAAATTGCTTTTCTAGTGCATTCACTGCAATGTATTCATCGACACTATCTTGGATACCAGCTAAGGCTTTTTGGTCTTCTATATAGGCAGAGCTTTCCTCTGACTCATTTGTCTGATTTGGCACTACTGGTACATCTAATGGAGACGGATTATCCATAAAGCCTGTCCCACCATCGAAAATTTGGTCAAATACTTGTGACATCTTCTCCAGTTTTTGTTGATCTACTGTACTTGCTGCAAAGAGTACGATGAACAAGGCTAATAATAATGTGAGAATATCCGCATATGGAATAAGCCAAGATTCATCCATATGCTCTTCTTCTTTATGCTTTTTACGCTTCCTTGCCAAGGCCATCCTCCCCGCTTCCACCTAAAATTTTCTTGCGGTCCGCCATCGACAAATAAGAAGCTAATTTTTGTTCAATAACACGAGGGGAATCCCCTTCCAATACGGAAAGAATACCTTCTAGCATCATCGTCTTTTGACGAACCTCTTGTTTAGACTTTCGCTTTAATTTATTTGCAAATGGGTGCCAAATTACATAACCTGTGAAAATCCCTAAAAGCGTAGCAACGAACGCCGCCGAAATGGCATGACCTAGTTTTTCAATATCATTCATATCTTTTAAAGCAGCAATAAGACCGATAACTGCTCCCAGTACTCCAAGTGTAGGTGCATACGTTCCTGCTTGTGAGAATATAGAAGCCCCGCCAGCATGACGATCTTCTAATGCATCAATTTCTTCGGATAATACATCTCGAATATAATCCGCATTTTGACCATCTATGGCTAATGTTAAACCATTCTTCAAAAAAGGATCCGTCACCTCAGTAGACTTACTTTCTAATGCGAGTAACCCTTCTCTACGTGCTAAATCCGCCCAGCTAGAGAACATCTTAATAATTTCTGCATCTGACTCTAATTTATCATCTTTAAAGAGTACCCCAAAAAGTTTAGGAACCCGTTTTAATTCACTCATTGGAAATGCAATAACAACTGCTGCAACAGTACCAAATATAATGATGAAAATAGCAGCAGGATTCAAAAGTGCATCCGGCGTAACTCCTTTAAAAAACATCCCTACTAATAAGGAAACAATAGCAATTATAAGACCAAAAACGGTAGACTTATCCAATCTCTTAACCTCCACATTCTATTTCTTTACTTTATTTCGGCAATATTGACGAAGTTTGAATATAAAACTTTCTTTTTCAATGATATAAATCTATTAATAGTGAACAATTTTCTACTTTTTTAACTCCAATGTATATTGTCACAGCATTCAAAAAACTGATACTATGAATTATGTACAGAAAGGGTGGAGGAAAATGTCTTTGTTCAATCAAAAACTAGAAAAATATGCTGCTTTAGCAGTAGAAGTTGGGGTAAATATTCAACCAGGGCAAAAGTTATACATTGCGGCTTCGATCGATAGTGTAGAACTTGTCCGATTAATCACGAAAAAAGCATATGAAGTTGGAGCGGCTCAAGTATTTGTAGACTTTTCAGATGATGAGATTACACGCTTACGTTACGAGTTAGCTCCAAAGGATTCTTTCAACTATTATCCTTCATGGAAGGTACAGGAACGAGAGCTATTAGCTGAAGAAGGCGCTGCATTTATGAGCATTATGAGCCAAAGTCCAGATCTATTAAAGGGAGTCGACACCGCTAAAATAGCTGCTTTCCAAAAAGCTACAGGGCAAGCTTTAAGTAAGTATCGTCAGTACGTACAATCAGATAAAATCAGTTGGACAGTAATCGCCTCTCCGTCAAAAGATTGGGCAAGTAAGGTGTTCCCACAACTAACCGAAGAAGAACAAGTACCAGCTCTATGGGAGGCTATTTTTAAAGCAGTTCGTGCAGATTTAGAAGATCCAGTTTCAGCATGGAAAGAACATGACACGCTTTTACATGCAAAAGTAGATTACTTAAATAATAAAAACTATCAAAAACTCCGTTATACTGCTCCTGGAACAGACTTAGTTATCGAACTTCCAAAAGGACATCTATGGTGTGGGGCAAGTAGTGTAAACGAAAAAGGCGAAGATTTCATGGCAAATATGCCAACAGAAGAAGTATTTACGGTTCCATTAAAAACAGGTGTAGAAGGATATGTGGCAAGCAGTAAGCCATTAAGCTATGGCGGAAATATTATTGATAATTTTACAGTCACTTTTGAAAAGGGTCGTATCGTAAAAGTAGAAGCAGAACAAGGTCAAGAAGTGCTTGAGAATCTTGTTGCTACTGACGAAGGTTCTCACTATTTAGGGGAAGTAGCACTTGTACCGCATGATTCACCAATTTCTAACTCTAATTTACTATTTTATAACACATTATTTGATGAGAATGCTTCTAATCATTTGGCTATCGGAAGTGCATACGCTTTCTGTATCGAAGGTGGTAAGAAAATGAGTCGTGAAGAGCTTGCAGAAAATGGATTGAATGATAGTATCACACATGTAGACTTTATGATTGGTACAGAAAAGATGGACATAGACGGCATAAAAGAAGATGGAACTACAGAACCTATTTTCCGCAATGGTAACTGGGCGTTCTAATAGACGTATTCGTTTCTAAATATTTCTTCTTACTTTTTCCCGTCAACTAAGCTATAATGATAGTATCATAACTAGTGAGGTGTTTAACAATGGGCTTATTCACAGTTACCGTTCTTGGTTTTGCAGTATGCATAGGAATTTCAGGATATGCAATTATTCATTACTTCGCTAAAGGCATGAACACACACGATGCGATCCAAGTAGATCCTAAACCTTCTAAATAATACAAACAACCGCATTTTATGCGGTTGTTTTTTTGCTTTCTAGTAACATTTCTATGAATGTGCAGGAATAACTTTACCAGATTTTTAAATGCAAAAGGAGCGCTAGCTATGGGAGTACACCTCTAATGGTTCGCTTTACTAATCTGACTAAGCTATTACTTTTTTAGTTAGTGTCCCTATTACAAAGGTGCTTATTTTGCAAGAATAAGTAGGGCAACAAGATTATCGAAAACTAATCTGATAATACAAATTCAAACTTAGAGACTTGCTCATTTTTAACTAAATTAGATGTCATTACTTCTCTTTTTCCTTTCATTTTCGTAACAAGAGTGTTTCAAATATATGACTAAGTAGTTCCATTATATCAATATAGCAAAATCTTTTAATTACATATAACTACTTCTTCATGAAATATACGTAAACTTCCAACATATAACATATGGCAAACCTATTATTATCTATTATACTTACTAAGTATCTAGAATTCAGACATGCCTCTAGAGGCTTGCATAGGCACTTACACTTATAATGTACGATTGGATTGGAGGAACAAAAATGTTTTCAAACGCACATATTGGAATAGATTTAGGAACAGCAAATACATTAGTTTATACAAAAAGCAAAGGCTTAATTATAGATGAACCAACTATTGTAGCAATTAATACAAAGACAAAAGAAATAGTAGCTTTCGGTGAAGAAGCAAAAAAAATGGTAGGTAAAACACCTATTTCCATCGAAGTCGTTCGCCCTCTAAAAGATGGCGTCATTGCGGACTTTGATACTACGACTCAGCTACTAAAGTTAATTATGCAAAAAGCTAGTAAAAAATTAGGCACTGCACTAAGAAAACCGACTGTCATCGTTTGTACTCCTTCTGGCGCAACTTCGGTAGAGCGTAGAGCAATTCAAGATGCGGTACGTCAAAGCGGTGCAAAAGAAGTACAACTTATGGAAGAACCTGTAGCTGCAGCAATCGGGGCTGGTCTTCCTGTAAACGAACCTGTTGCGAGTATGATTGTTGATATTGGTGGAGGTACGACGGAAGTTGGTATTATATCGTTTGGTGGCGTAGTAGCTTCTAACACAGTTAAATCAGCAGGTGATCGAATGGATGAAGCGATTATCCATTTTGTTCGAAAAGAATATAATGTCATCATTGGAGAACCAACTGCTGAAAATATTAAGAAAACAATTGGTCATGCATTAGTCCCACATACTGTGGAACAGATGGATGTGCGCGGAAGAGATCTTGTGACTGGTTTGCCTAAAACAATTCATCTTTCTTCTACACAAATTCAAGGAGTTTTAAAGGAATCTCTTGAAATTATTTTAGAAGTAGTCCGTGCAACGCTTGAAATTATCCCACCTGAACTTTCGGGAGATATCGTAGATCATGGAGTAGTACTTACAGGTGGCGGTGCCCTATTAAAAGATATGAAAGAATGGCTTTCAAGTGTTATTGAAGTTCCTGTTCATCTTGCACCTGAACCGCTACAATCAGTAGCCATTGGAACAGGAAAATCTTACTTTATATCTGAGCGCAAACAAAAAGTAGCAAAATAGATTCGAAACAAATTCCAAGCAATCCCCTTTCATTTCATATAAAATAAAAGAAAATTATTATCGAAGGGGTAATACTATGTCACAGTTAAATGAAATTTTAGATTTCAATAAATCTTTTGTAGAAAACGAACTATACACGCCTTATGTAACTACAAAATTTCCAGATAAACGAATGGTCATTTTAACATGTATGGATACGAGACTTACAGAAATGCTTTACAAATCAATGAACATCAAAAATGGTGACGTTAAAATAGTAAAGAGTGCCGGCGCTGTTATTAATCATCCATTTGGCGGTATTATGAGAAGCTTGATTGTCGCTGTTTATGAACTTCAAGCAGATGAGATTTTTGTCGTCGGCCATCATGATTGTGGTATGAGTGCAATTCAACCGGATAAATTAGTAGAAAAAATGATTGAAAGAGGCGTAGATCCACATACTTTCGATGTCTTAAAATACTCTGGTGTTAATATGGATAAATGGTTAGAAGGCTTTTCTGACGTGAAAGAAAGTGTTTTACATAGTGTGGAATTGATCAGAAATCATCCGCTCATTCTACCAAGCATTCCTGTGCATGGCCTGATTATTGACCCTACGACTGGACGTTTAGACTTAGTTACAGATGGTTCAATCGACAAGAACTAATTTATTTCCCAGGAAATCGACACATAAAAAGCCGGTTGTTCAGAAATGGAACAACCGGCTTTTTAGTTTTCTATAAAGACTCTTACCTTTTCAATGCTCTTCACTCAGTGAAGCATACATGTAATGGTCTTCCCATTTACCGTTAATAAACAAAAGTTTTCGTAGCAATCCTTCTCGTAAAAATTCATTTTTTTCTAACACTCTAATAGACCCCATATTTCGTGGAGATACATATGCCTCTATGCGATTTAAATGGACATGTTCAAATCCAAAAGATTTAACGATATGTACTGCCTCCGATGCTATCCCTTTTCCAACAAATTGTTCATCAATAGAATAACCAATTAGTCCACTTGAAAAGGGCATTCTTTTTAGGCTATATAATGAGATATGACCTATCATTCTATCCGTATGATGTTCGAAGATGCCAAAACCAAATTCTCTTTTTTCTTGCATCAAAAGCAGAGATTCTCTAATTTTCTCTCTTTGAACGGTAGTAGTGTAATAGTCATCTCGGTGCAGAGGTTCATAAACGGACCAATAATATTTGTTTCGATAGACAAGATCTGCTAAACTCGGTGCATCTTTTATACTTAACGTCTGTAGATAACAGGTATCCCCTTCTAAGTAAACCAAACTTTTTTCACCCTTTTACATTAGTAAATTGAATAAATTCGTTCACATCTTGAATACACAAGTTAATACCTTTTATCCAAAATGCTTCTTTCGTAATATCTTCCCCTAAATGCTTCATTGCCAAATCTTCCACTGTCATCACTGCAGTATCTTGAAGCAGAGCAATATATTTCTCTTCAAAGCTAGATCCTTCTGTAATAGCTTTCGCATAAATACTTAAAGAAAATAGATACCCAAACGTATATGGGAAGTTATAAAAAGGTACGTCTGTAATATAAAAATGTAATTTTGAAGCCCAGAAATGTGGATGAGTTGTTTCTAGCGCATCGCCATATGCTTCTTTCTGAGCAGTTACCATCAACTCATTCAATCTTGTTGCAGAGACCATACCCTTTTTACGTTCTTCATAGAATCTAGTTTCAAATAAGTAGCGAGCATGGATATTCATAAAAAATGCTACACTACGTTGAATCTTATCTTCTAAAAGAGCGATCTTTTCTTCTTCTGTTTTCGCTTCTTTTACTGCAGCATCTGCAACAATCATTTCAGCGAATGTGGAAGCTGTCTCCGCTACTCCCATTGCATACTGACGATTCATCCAATGTACTGGTCTTAAAGCATATGAATGAAAAGCATGTCCTAATTCATGAGCAAGTGTCGAGACATTGGACATGGATCCACTATACGTCATGAAAATACGTGACTCTTCGGACACAGGCATACCCGTACAAAACCCTCCTGGTCGTTTGTTCGGACGATCTTCTGCTTCAATCCACCCTTTTTCGAAAGCATTTCTAGAAAACGCTGCTAGCTTAGGACCAAACTCTTTGAAATGCTTCAAAATAAATGCGGCTCCTTGTTGAAAATCCATTTTTTCTGTAGAAGCGCTAACTGGTGCATCTAGGTCATACCAATGCATTCTTTTTTCGCCTAGCATATCCGATTTTCTTTGTAAATATTCAACAAATGGTGCTTTGTTTTTGGAAATAGCTCCCCACATTGCATCCAGTGTTTCTTGTTTCATGCGATTAATTTGCAAAGGTTCTTGTAAAACGGATTCCCAGCCTCTTTTTTCGTATACAGCAAGTCTAAAGCCTGCTATATGGTTTAGCGTTTTTGCAAAAAAGTCTTCTTTCTCTGTCCAAGCGGTTTCTAACGCATTAAATGATTCCTTTCGAATAGCAGCGTCCTCGTGTGAGCTTAAATTGTTCGCTTGACCCACAGATAGCTCCTTTTCCACTCCATCTAGTGTTAACTTAATGCGAATATCACCTACTAGCAGATCGTATAGTTGGCCCCAAGCATGATATCCGTCTACGCTAAGGGTTGTAATCATATCTTCTTCTTTTTCCGATAGCATTAGCTTTGCTTCGTTTCTCCATTCGTTTAATACAAATGCAAATGATGAAAGCTCGTTTGTTTGAAGCAAATCTTGCCATACCGATTCTTCTGTTTGTCCAAGCATTTGCTGGATTGTAAGCATAGAGGAGGAGAGTTTTGCATATAGCATTCCTACTTCCCCTTCTAATAATGCCGCTTGTTTATCTGTTGTGTCTTGGGCTTGGAAGCAACCGATTACTGCTCCTGCTTCTGATAAATTCACTGCAATATCCTTCAATTTCTCAATTGTATGTACTATTTTGTTTACATCTTGGATGGAAGATGGTGTATTAAAATCTTTCAGTTCCTCTTCAAAGGCTAACAATTTATTTTTCACTTCATCCAAATGCTTTCTAAGTGCTGTTGAGCTACTTCCCCCTACAAAAAACGAATCTAAATCCCATACAACTGAATAATTTTCTTCAATCATTTCCATTTCCCCCTAAAGTGACAGTTTATTTAGAAATCTAGTATACCATGTTTTGAACTACTCTATTATCCGGTTTTCGTCACATAATATTCATAATTGTAATTTGTCGAACGATTATTTCAAAGGTATACTTACTATAGAGAAGGAGGAGATCGAATGGTCAAAATAATCCTTTTGATTTTAAGCTTAATATCTACTATCACTGTACATATACTAGCAAATACGCTTCCTATAAACGGTCAAACAACTGTAAGTATTTTAAATAGACTTCCCATATTTTTTACACCTGCTCATTATGTATTTTTCATTTGGTTCATCATCTATATATTATTGGCATGTTGGATTTGGAATAGTATTAAAGAGTATTCGGCTACGCGTCAACTCCCTTTAAAACGAGTTCTACTCTTCGCCTTTACTTCTATTTTTCAAATAGCGTGGATTCTTTTTTGGCATTTTGAGCTGTTTCATTACGCATTAATTTCAATGTTTGCTTTACTTGGAACCTTATTTTCACTTTATATAACTTATCCAGTTCTACAACGAAATTGGATGAGTAGATTGCCTATTTCTATTTATTTTGGTTGGACTTTTATCATGACGTTTATCAACCTAGATTACCTTTTAACTTACTATGAATTCAGTGGTTTAGGAATTACAAAGTCATTGTGGACAGTTATTCTCTTAACTATTGCCACAGCTATTGCCCTTCATTTCCGATATCATTTCGAAGATCAAGCAATAGTAATCGTTTTTATCTGGACTTTTTTAGGACTAGCCTGTCGTCATCTGTTTAACGAATTACTCATATCAACTGCTTCCATTTTTTTAAGCAGTGTGCTTGTTGTAGGTATATTTTTCATCAAAAAAACGCCACCGAAGGAATGATTTCGGTTGGCGTTTTCCTTATTTTAATCTAATTTTGTTAACAAAATCGGTCCTTCTTTTGTAACTACAATTGTATGTTCGATTTGAGCTACTAATGATTTATCAGGCGTGATGAACGTCCATCCATCCCCAGACTCTACAATATGTTCTGCTTTTTCAGAGATAAACGGCTCTACCGCAAGTACCATACCTTCTTTTAAAATCGTTGGATCCCATGCATCATAATAATTTAGTACATGCTGTGGTGCTTCATGAAGTGACTTTCCAATTCCATGTCCCGTTAAGTTCATAATTACATGTAAACCATTGTCCTTTGCTTCTCTAGCCACAGCTTTTCCGATCTGGTTTAGACGAGCACCTGTCTTTACTTTTAACATTGCACGGTTGAAAGCACTCTCTGCTACTGTACATAGTTTTTCTTTTTCTGAATAGCCTTCTCCCACAACGAATGAAATACCAGTGTCAGCAAAATATCCATCGCATGAGCCAGACACATCAATATTGACCATGTCGCCTTCTTGAATGACACGTGATCCCGGAATTCCATGGGCAACTTCCTCATTTACACTAATGCAAGTATATCCCGGAAAATCATATTCACCTTTTGGTCCTGAAATGGCACCCGTTTCTGCAAACATTTTGCCTGCAATTTCGTCTAATTCCTTGGTTGTAACACCAGGTTTTGTTGCAGCCTGCATCGCATCACGTATTTCTGCTACAATGCGACCTATTTTTTTTAACGCTTCTAACTCTTCATTTGTTTGTACAATCATCTATATAAGATCCCTTCTCCATTAACTGTACAATAATCATATCATATTTATACTTTATTCGGCAGTAAAAGGCGTGGTGCTTTTACAAACAAAACAGTACAAATAAATGCAGCAACTAAAAATACTGGGATCATATAAGTAGAGTTATAAATAATAGAGTATAAAATCGGATTTTGATCCCCAGCAAATTCGCTAAAAAATAGAAATCCAGATGTTACATGTGCTAAATAACGAAGGAATGCCGCGATAAAAGTTCCAGCAATAACGGCTATAGCCATTTTCTTTGTGTCCTTGTTTTCCAACGCTCTTATAAATGCGGGTCTAAAGAAACCAGCGAATCCCGCGACCATAAACGCGATAAAATAATCGATTGCTACTTGTAAAACAACGATTTCAAAAGACAGCGGTGCTGGGTAAAAACGTCCAGTTACTACTTGCAACAAACCGATTAAAAATCCAGTAATAAGACCTGCTACAACTCCACGTCTGAAAGCAATTAAAATAACTGGTACTAGCACAAAAGTTACGGATCCACCTTGTGGCATGCCAAATCCAATCAGGTCTAATACATATCCTAAAGCTGCAAATATAGCTATTTCTACTAATAATAATACACGTTGATTTCTCATTGTACTCCCCTTTTTTCCCACAAAAAAACGACGCCCGGGATAGACCCAGACATCGCGCGATTGTCAGTTTCCATCCACATCCCTACGCAAGCTTGAACTTACAGGTTCGAAGGGTACAATCTCAGCCGCATAGCGACGCCCCTTGTGGTTATGAATTATTTAGTTCGAGTTCATTGTAGCAGTGTAAAATAAGGAATGCAACCCCTCTTCCTTCATTGGTATACTTATAGAAATAATAGATAACGGAGGGGTTACTAAAATGATAGAGTTATTGAAAGATTTAATCCGTATTAAAAGTGATGATTTAGAAGGAGCGAACGAAGCTCTTTTATATTGTAAAACTTGGCTAGAAAAACGTGATATTACACCAACAATATATGAACATGACGGTAAACTTATGCTGGTTGCAGAAATAGGTAGTGGGGATGATTGTATTATATGGAACGGACACGTCGATGTTGTCCCTGGGGAGCTAGAACAATTTATTCCTTATATTGAGGGTGACCTGTTATTTGGAAGAGGAGCTGCGGATATGAAAGCTGGCGTGGCTGCGATGATGCAAGCTTTCTACGAGCTTTCATTGGTTCCTCACAAGCTAACCCCAAAAGTGCAATTGCATATTGTAACAGACGAAGAAACATCGGGAGATACATCCAAGTATCTTGTCGATATTGGATTTCACGGAGATTTCGTTATTTGCGGTGAACCAACTCAATTACATATTGGATTACAAGCGAAAGGAATTGTCCAATTAGATATCGTTTTAAAAGGAAAATCTAGTCATGGAAGTCGTCCTTGGGAAGGGATTAATGCGATTGAACAAGCATTCCTATTCGATCAGGAAATGCGTAAACTTTCTTTTTTAACAGCTAGTAATACATTTTATGATTATCCATCTTTAAACTTGGCAAAAATACATGCAGGTGAAAGATACAATGTAGTACCTGATGAATGTATTATGTCTTACGATATTCGCTTTGTTCCGGGACAATATGCAGTAGACATTATTAATGAAATAAAATATATGACTAGCAGTCTCTACCCAAATAGCGAGGTAATAATTCATTCTACTGCTCCTGCCGTTACGACAGAAGAAAACAATAAATATGTACAAAAACTACAACAAGTAACTTCTTCTATATCCGCACGTCCAACTGAGTTATTTGGTCAACACGGCTCTGCTGATACTCGATTTTATGCAGAAAAAGGGGCAGGGGCTATTGAGTTTGGACCAAGTGGTGCGGATTGGCATGGAAGAAAAGAATATGTTTTGATTTCATCTGTGGAGCGATTTAAAGAAATTTTAATTTCATTTATATTGGACTGAGTTGTTGAATATGGAAAGGAGATCCTGATAAGTGGTTAATAATAAAATGTTAAGTGCATTATCGTATTTTAGTGTATTATTTGCGCCATTCATTGTACCAATTATCGTCTTTTTTGTTTCACAGGATAAAGAAGTAAAATATCATGCAAAAAAGTCACTTTTTTCGCATATTATACCAGTCATTCTAATGATTATTATATTTATTAGTATATTTGCAACTACGATTCCTTCCTCTACTTCCATGGTCATGATGTTAGAGAAGCCATCCTTTTGGGCAACATTTGGACCACTGTTATTTATCATATTGTATATCATTATTTATTTAATTGTTTTAATCTGGAATATTATACAAGGCATTAGAGTGTTAAGATAATGTTTATGATACACTCATAATGGGAATATAGACAGCATAGAGAAACCCAGGGAGAGATATAATGATGAAAGTAAAAGCGATCGTAAAAACTGCAATCAAATTAGCTCCAATCGTCTTACCGATAGTAAAAAAAGCAATACAAGCCAAAAAGACCACGAAATGATTAAAAGCTGTTCCCTGTAAAGGGAGACAGCTTTTTAAATGTATGGTTTTAATGCTGTTAATGATAGATAATTTTCGAAGCCTTCTATTCTGGAAACAGGGGAGTTTACGGTTTCTTTTTGACTCTTTATAATTTCTTCAAATGTGAGAGGATTCGGGTTTGGTAACTCGTTTGGTCGTACGTGTAAGTTTTTATTATAATGTGCAAAGAACGCATTTGCCATAATCCGGTATCCTTCCATCGACGGATGTACATCAGCCGGATTAGGAATAAGTTCCTTTGCTTGTGGTGCGAATGCTTCTTCTACGGATACATATACCGCACCATTACTTTCTGCTTGTGTTTTTAATATGGAATGCAATGTATTGAGTTCTTGTTGAATCCCTTGCTTTTGCGATTCATGTACATGGGGATAAGCAAAATAATAACCCATTACATAAACTTTCGCTTTTGGAGCAGCTTTTTTTACTTCTTTTATAATTTCAGCGATACTTTTACGTACATTATTTAAGGCAAAATCAGCTGGAATTTGTTGATAGGAAAGTGTTCCATTTGCCGGGTTTGCTTGCACCAGTCTTAGTAAATCATTTGCACCAGCAGAAATTGTTACGAGCGTTGCATTTTTTAGTAGTTCTTGTGCTTCCTCTGATTGCAAGGTGGATAGGATGTCAGCCGTCGTAAATCCCGGGAATGCGAGCCCTTTCGAATAAAAAGCAAGCTGACGTGAACGTTTCAATTCCTGAGCTATTAAATCTGCATAGCCGACATCTATTTCCCTATTTGGCGTTTGCCCAGCCGCCAATGAATCACCTATTGCAATATACACTTCCGGACTTTTTGCTTCTACAGACACAGCCGAAAAAGGAAGCAATAAAAAAACGATTATCACAAACCATTTCTTCATGCTTTGTTCCACTCCTTAAAATGCCCAAGTACCTTTATGGAAAATAGGCTCCATTGTTCCATCTTCTAACTCACCCATAATATCCATATCAGCGCTACCAATCATAAAATCTTCATGGACGATGGATGTGTTAATACCAATTTGTTCTAGTGCTTTATGAGATAATCCACGAGCTCCTTCTACACATGTGGGATATGCCTCGCCAATTGCAAAATGATTCGATGCATTTTCATCGAATAATGTGTTGAAGAACAATACATTGGAAGCAGATATAGGAGATTCATGCGGAACTAATGCAATTTCACCTAAATACTTAGCTCCTTTATCAGTTTGTGTTAGTTCTTGTAAAAGTTCTTTGCCAATTAATGCCTCTATTTTAGTAATGGCACCATTTTCAAATGTCAGTGTAAAGTCATCTACAATATTTCCTTGGTATACGAGTGGTTTCTTATTTTTTACATACCCATTCACACCAGTTTTTAGTGGTGCTGTATACACTTCTTCAGTTGGCATATTGGCAATATAAGGAACACCTTGAGCATTTTTACTTGCCCCTGTTAACCAAATATGATCTTTTGGCAGCTCTACTTGAATGTCTGTTCCTTCCGCTTTATAATGGAGCTTTTTAAAACGTTTTGCATTTAAAAGAGCAGCCCGACTTTCCAGATTGCTAATATGCTCTTTCCATTTTTGGACCGCAGTACCTTCTCCCACTCTCACCACTTTGAAAATAAGATCCCATAATGCTTCCATTTGGCTTTCCACTTTTAGCTCTGGAAATACTTTAGCAGCCCATTTTTCTGAAGGAATTGCAACGATCGACCAAGTTATCACATCATTCATCACTGCTTTTCGATAATTTTCTAATGCTTTTCCTGATGCCTTTTGAAAATTAGAAATTCGGTCAATTGACACACCTTCCAATAAATCTGGATTGTCTGCATCTATCCATAATAATGCACCTTTGTTTTCAATTAACTCATCTCGCTGCATTGCTAACCATTTTGGATATTCATGAAATGCTTCGTCGGGAGCTAAATCATAAAATGCTCGTGCATTTACTTCATCCGTATAGTTTACATCAACACGTTTCGCACCGGCTTCATACGCTTTTTTTACGATAAGCCTAGTAAATTCGATTGTATCTGTTGTTGTACCAATTAATAACGGCTGCCCCTTTTGAATATTCAAGCCAACTTTGACAACTAGCTCCGCATATTCTTCTAGCTTTTGTTGGAAATTCATCTCTATTTCCCCTTTTTCTCTACAGTTTTAGAGTTTCCTTCTATTAAGGCACCACGATGCCAGATTTTTTGAACCGGTTTGCTCGGAAGCTCTTTTGTCCATTTCTTATATGTTTTTTCATCTGAATAAGTTAATAAAGTCAATACTTCTCCATCTTTCCCTGCGCGACCTGTACGACCTGAACGATGTAAATATTGTTCGATTGAATGCGGAACGTCTACATGAATGACATGGGTTAAACCCGAAATATCGAGCCCGCGTGCTGCTACATCTGTCGCTATTAAAATGCTCACTTTTCCATTTTTAAAATCATCCAATGCTTTTTTTCGTTCTTCTTTTTTCATCTCCGAGTGAAGAGAAACAATTGGAGCATCCATATACGTCAGTTTAGAATCCTTCATAAGTAATTGATCCAAACTATTAACAAACGCGAGTCCTTTCATCCCTTTTACGTGTGAGAGTCTTCTTAAAAGATCTGTTTTGTCTCTTGGCTCTGTTTTAACGTAACTATGGATTACTTCTCCCTTAGCTGGAATCTCTTCTGCAGATACTTGAATACGTACTGGATTATCCATCATTCTATCTGCTACTAGCTCAATTTCATCTGTAATCGTAGCAGAAGTAACAACGAGTTGGCTTTCTACTGTTGCATCGATTAATCCTTTTACAGTGGTGCGGTGTTCTCTGCTTAATAATTGGTCGCCCTCATCTAATACGATTGTTTTAATTTCGTGCATTTTTAGTTTTTTCGTCTTTACAAGTTCTTGTAATCGTCCAGGTGTTCCTACGACAATTGTTGGTTTCTTTTTCAGTGTGTCTATTTGTCTTTGGATATTAGCTCCGCCGATTAATTGCGCAACGGTGATGTCTGTACCTGCAACCCACTCACGAAAAACTTCAATAATTTGCATGCCTAGTTCTTGAGAAGGCACGATTACTAATGCTTGCACTTGTTTCTTCTTAGGATCTACCTTCTGTAAAAGCGGAATAACATAAGCTAATGTCTTTCCTGTTCCTGTCGGAGATTCTGCTACTATATCTGAACCGTCCAACATATGCGGGATTAGTTTGGTTTGTATTGGCATCTCAAATGCGAAATTTGCTTTCGCCCATTTTTCTTGTAATGTTTCATTTAAATTTTGTAAAAAAGTCAAGTTTTATTCCACCTTATCTATGTTTGATTCAAGTGTACCACACTTTTATTATCGGCAATTAGTGATTCGGAATTGAAAGAATTCACTAAAAAGTGTAAGTGTGCTTCAAGTGTATTTTGTTTAGTGAAGCTACTGAAAAAGGATAGTTTACGTAGTAAAGGGAATGTCCGCCATGATTTCCGCTGCAGGCGGACGCTTTCCGTGGGGCGAGGAGATTGAAGTCGTGCCCGCGGAATGCGTCCACCCTGTAGCGAAAATCCCAACGGACACTTAATAGCTCTGTCTTAAGACGCATTATTCCTAAAAAGTGGCATGCCAAAGAGAAGCATAAAAAAAGTGCCTTACTTATAGGCACTTTTCACTTTCTTCTTCTGCTATATATTCTTTCATTAATTCATAATAATTTAGTTGGTATAATTGTCTTCCATCGATTTTAAATATTCCTTTGTTCACTAGATCCTCAATTATATTGTCACGTTTCTCTTCCATTTTTGATTCTTTCATTTGCATGTTCATAGTTGTCTCCTTGCATAGTTAATACAATGTATGTTTACCCAAATTAGAGGATAATAAACTACTTTTTAAAAGCTTTCGTGATAACTGGAAAACGCCTGTGGATGAACAAATAACATAGGTACCCTAAAAACGCACCTAGTGTATTCAACCAAAGATCGTCCACATCGCTACTTCTACTTTGAGGAATTTGCGTAATTTCAATAAAAAGGGATACGCATAATCCGATGATTACTGTATTCGGAAAATATACCATCCTTCTATAAAGTAACGGCAACAAAAAACCGATCGGCATAAAAAGAATAATATTCCCAAGAAAGTTAATATAAAAAGGTTGCCAAAACCCTAAATACATAATCGCATTATACGTTTCTTTTACTACACGAAACAGCTGTAAGTTCACGCCTGTTCCATAGGCTTGCTCCGCTCCTGGCTTCGGAATAATTGTTTGAGAAAATAATCCGATGAGAACACATATAAACAGAAGAAACCCAATTTCATGTAAACTTTCCTTTACATTAAATCCTCTTTTCTTCCAGCGAGCAATACGCCAAATAATCACAAGTGGGAGAGCTATACAAATAAAAAAGAACATATCGTCCAAATAAGCCATAATGACAGTCATTTATTCACCTGCTAACAATTCCTCTAAAAATTTTTCACGATGATCTAAAAAATACTTGGTTATTTGGTAATGGCCCGTCATTTCATATTCCAATTCTTCAATTTCGCCATGATCAAAACTAAGAATGGTAGCATTAGGATAACCTAAAATAATTGGAGAATGCGTGGCAATGATAAATTGACAATCTTCTTCCTCCACAAGATCATGCATAATACGCAAAAAAGACAACTGCCTTTGTGGGGATAGTGCTGCTTCTGGCTCGTCCAATAAGTAAATAGCACGTCCATTGAAGCGATTTAAAAATAAAGAAAGAAATGATTCCCCATGTGATTGCTCATGTAAAGATTTCCCTCCGTAGCTATCTAAAACGCCCGGAAGTTCTCTTTCTAGCTCATCAATATGGGACGCGAATTGATAGAATGATTCCGCACGTAGGAAAAAACCATTCGTCACTTTTGGCATCCACGACAAACGAATATACTCCCCTAATGCACTTTCGGAAGCATCTACCTGAAATAAATTATTTCTGCTTCCACCCGCAGTATTAAATTCACAATTATCCGCAATACCTTCTAGTAGTGTAGATTTACCAGTTCCATTTTCACCAACTAAGAAAGTTACACTGCTTGTCAACTCGAGTTCTGTTAAATTTTTTATCGTCGGTATAGTAAACGGATACTGATTATCCTTATTTGCTTCTCTATGTAATATTGAGATTTTATTTAAAAACATATGTATCCTCCCCTACTCATACTATCTATTAATAACTTCGAAAGGCTGTGAACCTTGAATCTACCCGTTCGTATAGAAACAAAGCGTATTTTTAAACATTCACCTTCCGTGAATGTTTACTATCCTATTGTAACTAACTTACACCATCCGCATATAGAAAAAAAGATTAATGCAGATATTATTACGCTTCTTAACAAAATGTTGATCGAGCAAGGCTTTTACACAGAAGGTGTACAAGAGATTACTGGGTATTATGAGATAAAAAATAATCAGCGGGACATTTTAAGCATATTATTGATTGTTTACACTTTTTCTGGCGGTGCTCATGGTTTAACCGTCTGCAAATCGTTAACTTTTGATGTTACTACTGGGAAAATGTATACATTACAAGAATTATTTAAACCGAATAGCGATTATGTCAAAACCTTATCTGCCATTATCAATAAAAAAATTATCGAATGGGATGTACCACTTCTCGGAGAATTTAAGGAAATACGAAAAGACCAAGATTATTATATTGCAGACCATTGTTTAGTCATCTATTTTCAATTATACGAGATAACGCCATATGTATATAATTTTCCATTTTTCCCCATTGTCATTAAAGACATAGAAAGTCTCATTCCATTAAATAGTCCACTTGAAAAAATGCTCTACTTCTAGTGACACTTCCCCTTTACTAAGTTAAAGTATTAAGTAAGATAGTAAAGGGGGAAAATTCAGAAATGAAAGCTATTTTTTTCGATTTAGATGATACTTTATTATGGGATAAAAAAAGCGTGGAAACCGCATTTGAAAAAACATGTGCATATGCGGCTTCAAAAGTAAACGTCGATGCAGCATCACTAGAACTTGCCGTTCGAGAAGAAGCAAGTGCTCTATATGATACATACGAAACACGTCCTTTTACACAAATGATTGGGATAAATCCTTTTGAAGGGTTATGGGGAACTTTCGATGACCCGAGCGAAGATTTTCAAAAGATGAAAGCGATCATCCCTGAATATCAAAAACAAGCATGGACAAGAGGGTTAAAAAAATTAGGCATTGAAGACGAAGCATTTGGAATGGAGCTCGCTGCACATTTTCCTAACATGCGTAAAGAAAGTCCATTTATATATGAAGAAACCTTTGAAGTGCTCGACCAATTAAAAGACAAATACACACTTCTTTTAATGACAAACGGATCGCCTAGCCTACAAAATACGAAGTTAGAAATCTCACCAGAAATTGTTCCTTACTTCGACCATATTCTTATTTCCGGAGCATTCGGAAGAGGAAAACCAGACCCATCGATATTTGAACATGCGCTAGATTTAGTCGGAATTACAGCGGATGAAGCACTGATGGTTGGGGATAATTTGATGACGGATATACTCGGCTCTTCCAAAGTCGGTATGCGATCAGTTTGGATTAATCGGGAAAACAAACCTGCAAACGAAGAAATTAAGCCTACTTATACTATTGAAAACTTACGAGAGCTATTTGAAATTCTTGAATAGGGTCAAAATAAAGAGCTTGTCTCATAGTCGCTAAATTGACTTGGGAGACAAGCTCTTTCTATTCATTTAATGATTTTCCAACTAAAAGCAGATTTTTCTAACTAAATTTAATTATTCCAACTAAATTAAATTACAAATCAATCGGTGTCGCATCATAAATATCTGCTAAGCCCTTCAGCTGCTCGACGCCTGTCTCTTCTACGTGCTTATCAATGGAAAGCATCATAATTGCATCCCCACCAACTTCAGAACGTCCAACTTGCATCCCTGCAATATTAATACCTTCCGCAGCAAGTAACGTCCCTACACGTCCGATAGCACCTGGTTGGTCTTTATGGCGAATGAATAATAAATAACCTTCTGGCACAACGTCTACAACAAAATCATCCACACGTACAATTCGAGCTCCCAGGCCGTTTAAAAGAGTACCAGATACTTTACGAGTTTCCTTGTCAGTTTTTACTTCTACTGTGATTAAGCTCATAAAACCTTTAGACTTTGTTGTTTTATGTTCGTTCACAACAATTCCAATCCGATCAGCAAGGAATTTAGCATTTACATCATTGACTGATTCGCCTAGCTTACTTTTCAGTAATCCTTTCACTGCATTTCTAGTCAGTGGACCTACCGTCATATTAGCTAGCTCACCAGAGTAGTAAATATTTAATTCTTCCGCCACGCCGTCTGCTAAGTCACTTAAAAATGAACCAAGTTTTTCAACTAGATTAAAGTATGGTTCAATTTTGGCCATAATATCTTTTGGTACAGATGGAAGGTTTACTGGATTTTTCACTACTCCACCTTGTAAAAAGCTCACAACATCGTAAGAAACATCTACTGCAACGATTTCTTGTGCTTCGACTGTACTTGCACCTAAGTGTGGTGTTGCAATTACCTGTGGAAGTGTCAGTAACTTGTGATCTAAAAACGGCTCTTCTTCAAATACATCTAATGCTGCTCCAGCCACTTTTCCTTCTACAATTGCATTGTACAACGCATCTTCGTCGATAATGCCCCCACGTGCACAGTTAATGATTTGTACGCCGTCTTTCATTTTTTCAAATGCTTCTTTATTTATTAAATGACGTGTTTCCTTCAGAAGTGGTGTATGCACTGTGATAAAATCAGCAGCTCTGATTACTTCATCGATTGTTCCAAATTGAACGCCCAGTTTTTCAGCTTTTTCAGGTGTTAAAAATGGATCATAGGCTATCACATTCATTCGTTGGCCTTTTGCACGTGTTGCAACTTCTGCTCCAATTCTTCCTAGTCCTACTACACCTAAGGTTTTGTTTTTAAGCTCTACACCGATAAATGCTTTGCGATCCCATTTTTGGTTTTTCAATGCATGAAAGGCTTGTGGAATATTGCGAGCCAGTGACATAAGCATAGCTACTGTATGCTCAGCAGCCGAATTCGTATTACCATCTGGTGCATTTACAACGATAATTCCACGTTCTGTCGCTGCAGGTAAATCAATATTATCTACCCCAACCCCAGCACGACCAATAATTTTTAGTCTCGTACCTTTTTCAATAATTTCACGGGTAACTTGGGTCTGGCTACGAACGAGTAATGCATCAAACTCTCCGATTCGTTCTCCAAGTTCCTCTGGTGATAAATTCGTTTCTATTACTATATTAAAACCTTCTGCTTGTCTTAAAGGATAAATCCCATCTTCGCTTAGTGGATCACTAATTAAAATATTAAATGCCATTATTTATTCTCCCCTTCATTTAAATAGACTAGTTGTGCTGCAGCTGTCGCTTTTCCAAGTTCGATATCTTTTCCGATTTTCTTTAAAGCTACTTCCACTGCACTAATAATTTGAAGTACATCTGCTGGAGAGCAATAGCCCATATGACCGATTCGGAAAATCTTGCCGGTTAAGTGCTGTTGACCACCTGCAATAGAAATCGCAAATTCCTGCTTTAATATTTTTCGGAATTCCTCTGCATCAAAATCCTCGGGTTGCACAGCAGTTACTGTTGGTGAAGCATCCTCATCTGTTGTTAATAAAGGAATATCAATTGCTTTAAATGCAGCTCGAGTCATTTTCTTCAACAACTCATGTCTTGCATATACCTTTTCTAATCCTTCTGCTTCTATTAAGTTCAATACTTGCTCTAAACCAAATAATAGTGAAAGTGCAGGTGTGAAAGGTGTTGTATCTTTTAATAAATTGTCTCTATATTTTTTTAGATTTAAATAAAAACGTGGTTGCTCATTTTCTTCAATGATTGTCCAAGCTCGTTCACTTGCAGCTACAAACGTCAACCCTGCCGGTAACATAAATGCCTTTTGAGAACCAGTTACCATCACGTCGATTCCCCACTCATCCATTCTTGTTTCTACTCCACCTACACAAGAAACACCATCTACAACTATTAGAGCTTCTGATACTTCACGAACTGTTTTAGCTAGAAGGTCAATAGGGTTTAATACTCCGGTAGAAGTTTCACAATATGTAGAAAACACAACTTTCACTTCCGGATGTTCGACTAAAAATGCTTTCACTTCTTCTGGGTTCAATGCTTTGCCCCATTCAACATCTAATACATGTGTTTTTATATTGTAAGCTTGGCAAATTTTTGTAAAGCGATCGCCGAATGCACCAGTCACCACAACAAGTACTTCCTCACCTGGCTTAACTACATTGACTACTGCAGTTTCTAGTCCAGCTGTCCCACTTCCTGCAATGATAGCAACTTCTTGTTCAGTCCCAAAAACACGTTTTAATCCCGGAGCGATATTTTTCAACATTTGAGATGTTTCTTTGCCTCTATGACCAATCATCGTTTGGTTCATCGCTCGTTGTACACTCGGTGGAATTGGACTCGGCCCTGGAATTCGTAAAATGGTTTGATCTTGTAACATATTCATTCTCCTCCTTATTTTGAAAAACAAAAAAGCCCTTCGCTCCCTACACATATACATGTAAGGGGCGAAGAGCTTGTAAAAACTCACGCGGTACCACCCAAATTTACTGCAGAAAACCTGCAGCCTCAAAAGAAATATGCTTAACGCGCTATTAGACGGATGAACCTACTGAATCGTTCAGCTCACCAATTCAAGAGTGGAACTCTATAAACGAAATCACTGATTCGCACCACCCATCAGCTCTCTTTAGACTTCAAATTATAAAACTTGTCTCTATCCAAATTGTTAACGTGTTATTGAATTTAAATCCATATTATCAGAGTAATTTTTATTGTCAATATAGTAAAAATTTTTGAAAGCGTTACCATTTTAAAATCTTTTAAAAAAACGTTGATTTAACGCCTTTTTTATAAATGAAAAATATTTTTCAAATTTTTATAATTCGTATTTAAGTGTTGCATATACTAACATATCAACCGATAATATTGAATAACTATCAATATACGAACTTAAAATATAAAATATAATAATTCGTTCGTATTGAGAGGAAACAACAAGCAATAATTTCAACAAATATATTGACTGAAATCATTATAATTTGTACACTGTATAAAATCATTTGTTTTTTCTAGAAATACATTCATATATTAAAAAGTAAGGATTTGATAAAATGAAAGTGAGTAAGTTTGGTGGAACATCTGTTGCAAATGCAGAACAGATAAAAAAAGTAGCCGCAATCGTGAAAGCAGATCCATCTCGGAAATTCGTAGTCGTGTCAGCACCCGGAAAACGATTTGACGCCGACAAAAAAGTAACGGATTTATTGATTGAGTTAGCAAATGCAGCAATACATAATGAAAACGTTGAGGAAAAACTGCAAAATGTAGTTAATCGTTATAGAGAAATTGCAGAAGGACTTGGATTAGAACAAATAATTTGCGATGTAATTGAAAAGGACTTACGCACTCGTATCCTTGAAAGCAAATCAAATGTCGAGCTATTTGTAGATAATATAAAAGCAAGCGGAGAAGATAATAACGCAAAACTTATTTCTTCATACTTTACAAGCGTTGGTATGCCAGCACAATACGTTAATCCGAAAACAGCAGGATTAGTCGTGAACGATTTACCAGAACGTGCACAGGCTTTACCTGAAGCATACGACAACATAAGTACACTACGAAACAGTTCGGAAATCATTGTTTTCCCTGGATTTTTTGGTTACACAAAAGAGGGAATTCTTCGCACATTTGAACGTGGAGGTTCTGATATAACTGGATCTATCGTAGCGGCTGCAATTCAAGCGGAATTATACGAAAACTTTACGGACGTCGACTCTGTTTTTTGCGCAAATCCAAGAGTTGTTAATAGCCCTGCAGAAATCGAAGAAATAACATACCGCGAAATGCGAGAGCTTTCTTATGCAGGTTTCTCCGTTTTTCATGATGAAGCATTAATGCCTGTTTACAAAACTGGTATTCCCGTTTGTATCAAAAATACAAATAACCCTTCTGCTCCAGGTACAAAAATTGTAGCTGAGCGAAAAGCTAACCGTCGTCCTGTAACTGGAATCAGTGCAGATAATGGGTTTTCTATTTTATATGTAAGCAAATATTTGATGAATCGAGAAATCGGTTTCGGTCGTAAACTACTTCAAATTTTAGAAGAAGAGAATATTTCCTATGAGCATACGCCATCAGGATTAGATGATATCTCCGTTATTATGCGAAGTCATCAACTGACACCCGAAAAAGAAGTGCGTATCATTGATCGAGTTATAAACGAGCTACACGCAGAAGACGTACATTTCCGTCATGATTTTTCAATGATTGTAGTTGTTGGAGAAGGTATGAACAACAGCACAGGGCTTGCAGCACGTGCGGCAACAGCAATTTCTAGAACCGGTGCCAATATCGAAATGATTAACCAAGGATCGTCCGAAGTCAGCCTTGCATTCGGTGTCCATAGAAGTAATGAAGATAAAATATTACGTGAGCTGTATAGCGAATTCTTTGCACCTGTAACAGTTGGATAACTAAAAACCTCCAAGAAGATTGATTCTTCTTGGAGGTTTTTGGGTTGGGTTATGTTAATAATTAAATACTTTAGAGACCTTTAATATCTTTAATTAAGCAAAAAAATTAAGTGGTTAATCCGTCTTTTGTGCAACAAGCATATATAGAGATTCAGCCGGGAAAAACTTCTCCGTTATCTGGAATCCTGCTTCTTGCATTTCCCGCTCCATTTTTTCCAAGGTAATTCTCGGAGCTTTCTCGGATTTTCCTTTTGGTCCAAGTTCGAGACAGATTAGATAACCTTCTTTTTTCAGTACATTTTTCATTTGCTGTAGCAGCGGTGCAAGTGGCTGAATTTCATGCAGTACCAGAGAAGCAATGATTACATCGATAGAGCCATCAGGTAAAGGCAGTGCCTCCATACTTCCCTCCACCGGGACAATATTCGTAAGCTGTTCTTCCAAGGCTTTCTCTTTTATTATTTCCAACATCGCAGCGTCGATATCCAGAGCGTATACGTTCCCTTTAATCTTTTTCGCCGCAGGGATGGAAAAATAACCGGTTCCAGCACCAAAATCTAATATACTGTCCGTTTCTTTTAAAGGAATTCTGTTCAACAACTGTTCCGGAGAAAATTCTTTCCTTCGTTCGGGACTTTCTAAGTACGATACTTTTCCTTTATTGTGCTTGCTATGCATGTGATGCATATAAATCCTCCTTTTTTAAGCAGCTGTTTATGCATGCTGTTACACCTGGTTAAATTTTTCCTCTATTAGAGCTGCGTTCACAGCCATTGCAGCCATACTACCTTCCCCCGCTGCAATAATTAATTGAGAAGGACCGGCAATTCTAGTATCTCCGCAAGCAAACACCCCTTCTGTCTTCGTGCGTTGCCAGCTGTCCGTTTCAATGCCGCCATGCTCATTTAATGCATATTCCAGTGAAGATTCAAAAGAAGCGGCTTGTTTCCATTCTGCAGCGATAAACCCTCCTTCACAAAGCACTACCGTATCATCTACAAACTGGATTTTTTCCAGCATCCCATCTGCGCCGATGAAAGCGGCAATCTTCTTTTCATTAATACCGATACCTTTGCTTTTGAGCAATTCTTGTTCTTCTAGCGAAATGACTTTACTGCCGTTAGTAAAAACAATTAAATCGTTCGTCCAGTTGGACACTAATTTCGCCATATGGAACGCCTTTTGATCCTCTGCAATCACTGCCAGCGGTCGATCTTTTAATTCCCAGCCATCACAAAAAGGACAGCTGAACAGGCTCTTGCCATAGAACTCTCTCACCCCTGGGATATCCGGAAGGACTTCCTTAAAGCCGGTTGCGAGGATGATCTTTTTAGCGCTGTAAACTTCTCCATTTTCTGTCTCAACCTGAAACAAGTTGTTTTCTTTATTTATGCGATGCACTCGTTGGTTTTCAATCCTCACGTCCGGGTACTTGCTCAGTTCTTCCTGAGCGATCCTCTTGAATTCCTGCGGATGTATACCATCCCTTGTGACAAATCCGTGGGACTCAGAAGTCACTATATTTCTCGGTTTGTTGTCATCGAACAGGATTGTTTTACGTCTTGATCTTCCAAGTACTAGAGTAGCATTCAGTCCAGCCGGTCCTCCGCCAATTACAGCGCAATCTAATATCATCTTGTCCACTCCTTTAGATTTATCTCTTTTCTTCTTTCTATTTGGCTTGTGCCTCCTTAGCAATATCGATCAAAAGCTTTGATTCCAGTTCAGCTTTCATATTTTCCTCTGCCTGCCTCATAACGTTTTCAATCAAGCAGCCTTCATGATGAATAGAGCAGTCGAATAAGCTAGTATCTCCTTCAATCGCATTAATAACATCCAAAAAGGATATTTCCTGTTTTGTTCTGGAGATTTTATAACCTCCCTTTGCGCCTGGCGTCGACTCGATCAAACCAGCTTTCGCAAGTTTAGTTAATATCTTAGAAAGGTACGTCGGGGAAAGCTTCTGCATTTCGGCTAATTCCTTCACTCCCACCGGGCTACCCCCAGGCTGCAGCATCAAATGAATCATCGTATGCAGGGCGTAGTTTGTAGCGTTTGAATACCTCATACTTTACCTCCTTATTTTAATTCAGATATTAAAGACTCCTGATATCTGTAATTAGGATGAGTTTATCACTGGAAGTGAGGGAAGTCAACTTGTAGGTTCTTTAGTTCACGACCACATTCTAGCGTTTTCTAATGATGCTTTCTTATTATTGATTGACATTGTACTACAATTAAAAAAGAGACACCATAAATGATGACTCTTCTTGATTTTTTCAGAGAATAAAATTCAGTCCACTATTTGCGAAACGTTTCAAAGCGGTAACGCAACGTTTACTGGCTTTCTCGCAACATTTCTGACGGTTTGCACAATGTTCGGATGCGGTTGCGCAACATTCTCCCGAACAATAATTCTTTTGTTAACTAGTATCAACTTTTATTACTTAATCATTTGTTCATTGATTAGACGTTCTTTGTCGTCCAGATTAAATATGCCAGGATCCCAATTTGGAAGAACTCCATACCCCCCAATAACTTCTCCTTCAACTTCGAATACTACTGCTTTCAAACTTTTTCCTTCAGCATTTTCTTCTCTTAAATCATACGAATGGTGTGTAACTTCTTCTCCTAAATGCTCACTTAAAAATGTAATACCACTCGCTTCATAGTTACGAAGCATTTCATCAGGAATATTTAGTATATAAGTTTCCACTTCGAGTAAATTTTTAATTTCCCATCCCTTGTTTGACAAATATATTTCGTGTTGTTCATTAAGGTTTTCGTGACTGCAAGCTGAAACAAATAATATACCAATAAGTATTATTAGTATTCTCATTTTCATCTAATTTTATTAATTAGCTCTATATATTGTAAATCACCGTAACCTATGGTTGGGAAACGTTCAAATAATCGATTGATCATTTCTTTTGTCGATAGATCTTTATTTATATTAATATATTTTATCACTGCATTATCTTCGTTTAGCATATCTAAATATATGTTTATTGCTTGATACAAAACTGGCATGACTTCATGAGAGGCGTAAGTATGATTAACCAACACCTCTTTATACACTGAATGATAAGGACCTAATTTAAGTTCAGTTTGATTAACTTTAAATTCATCCTCTCTGAAACTATTTAGAAACACTTTCCCTTCATAACCTGACTGTTCAAGATAGGCAAGTATGGTTAATAGATTCATTTGACAAAACATATCTTCACCAAACCATAATACGATATATTTATACTCTTTATTAAAAAGATTGACTAAGGGAACGATAACCTTTTCCGTATATCCCTCTACAGGTTCATTATGACCTGCAGCTCGAATATGAATAAATTGTTGATCAAATATTTGGTCAGTAGTAGCATTCACACACATCGCTTCGTTAAACGGTGCATAATCAGATTCACCCATTAATCTGTTATTTTTAAATTCCTCATACATAACCTGACCATTTAAGATATGTAATACATTTTTGTCAAACAACTCACTTCTATCATAACGTAGCTTTTCCACCTCAAATTTTTTAGAAATACTCATTTTATTCCACTCCCCGTTTTTATTAATATTGAGTTTAACAACTGACTGAACTGGAAATTTGTTAACTTGATGTTCTTTAGGAGTGATGCCAAAAACATTTTTAAATGCCCTACTATACGCTTCATGTGAAGAATACCCATATTCAAAAGCAATATCGATAATTTTCTTATTGTTTTCCAAGTCTTCTGTAGATAAATACAATCTTCTAAGAAGAATATAGCGTCTAATACATATTCCTGTTACTTGATGAAATTTAAATGAACAATAATAGATAGAGTACCCCATATAATTTGAAAGTTCATCTAATGAAAACTTACTTTTTATATTTGCTTCAATCCAATCAATCATAAGCTGCATCTGTTCATTCATTGTCTCACCCCTTATATTTAATAATATGAGGAAGTCATTTATATTTCTTGATATTTCTTGTGTTTATTAAAGACATGGCATATGATTTAATCGCGTGGTTTTCACATAATGAACGAGTGTCATTTTATCATTTATTTTCCACTTCTCATCCGTTTGCACATAACCCATCTTTTCATACAAATAGCAATTTCTTTTTTCCTCTTGTATCGTATCCAATTCCCAACGATTCGCTTCTGGGTACAAGCTCTCAAGTCGCATCATCACTTGTTGTGCAATACCTTTCCCTTGAAATTCATCTAAAATATTGATCATATGAAATCGCATGACCCCTGGCGATTTTAGATAGACATGTACACTTCCGACAAGTGAATTTTTTAGCATTATTTTAAAGAAGTTCCCAGTTTTTAAACGCTCTTTAAACCGATCAAACGTCTGATTTACCGGAGTTGTTTCATGATCCTGATACTTTTCATATAGCGGTTCAAATACTTTTCTTTGTAATTCAAACAACACTTCCGCATCCTTTGCAGTTGCTTTTCTTAATGAAATCTTGGATTGAATCATCGTAAATAAAGTATCCAGAATATGATAGGGAATAAATTCACCAGTTTGCACTAAGTCTTGAATTTCTTCCATGGTAGCCCACTTTGCATCTGCCACTTCTTCGTATTGAAGGCTTAAATCCTCGATATTTATGTCTTGGATCACAAGAAAATGATCATCAAATCCTCTTTCAAATTTAATCGTAAACAAAATCTCTGAAGTGGACATCTCTAGGTCGATTCCAAGCTCTTCCTTTACTTCACGGATTGCGGCCATTTCACTCGTTTCACCTGCAAGGGCTGATCCAGCGGCTGCGCAATCCCACATGTTAGCCCAACCTTTTTTCCACGGCTGTCGTTGCTGGATTAAAAACTGACCGCTCGCATTCATTATCCAAACATGAATGACTTGATGAAAATCCCCTTCTTGCATCTCATCTCCGCGAATATGGGTTTTCTTTGTTTTCTCCCGGTTTTCATTATAAATATCCCAAACTTCCATTTTCCCACCTACCCCTATATTGATTCGATCATTATATCATTTAAATCCTTTTTGTTTGACATCATAATTTATTTATGTGATAATGCGATATGTTGACATTTTTGGTACGACATAAATTTTAGAAATATGGCATTCTGCTTTATGTGTTTTTGATAATACTTATTCACACTGGCGCGACTATAGGGTCGCAAGGACGTAAAAGAAGGTAGGGTTTACGTTGCTTAGGTTAGAAAGCAACCAGTGGAACAATTTACCGCGGCATTGAAAGGGAACTCTTTCATGTAGATTATTCCCCGAACTTTTTCGGGATGAAATTTAAAATTCAAAAGTTATGTTATACCTATACAAAACCAAGGGGTACTCTTTTACTTAGAGTACCCCTTGTCCAATTTACAAAGCTATTTCTTTTCGTCTCTTGTCATATTCCTTGAACATCACCAAATAAATAAATCCACTACCTATCGCTAAAACTGCTAGAATAACAAATGTCCAAGTGAAGCCGATCCATGTTACAAGTGGAAACACCAATGGTGCAATTGTTCTTCCAATCGTATAACGCAAACTTGCAGCAGCAAAGTATTGTCCCCTCATATCCGCTGGTGCCAGCTTTGACACGAAGCTTTCTTGCAATCCAACCGTCGCTAGCTCCCCCAACGTAAATATCGCCATTGCTATTAAGAACACCCAAAAGTTTGCAGTCATCGGGAAAATGAGCATAGCAATCATATATAAGAATGACGAAAGAAAAAACACCCATTTCTCCGGATATTTAGTCATCCACCTTGATACAAAAACCGTTAGTAATACGACTAATAGCCCGTTTTCCGATAATAAAATACCGAAAGAGCCTTCACCAGTTACGGCCCATTCCCGACCAAAGAAGTTACCTAATACTTGTTTATCAATAACCTCTTTCATATAAACAGGTATCAGCAGGTCTAACTGCATAAACGTTTGCCCAAGTAAAATTCCGGCAATTACATAAAGGAGAAATACCCTATCCCGCACAATTAATCCATATGCCTTCACTTGATCGACCACTACTTGCATCCAACCATTTCCGCCCCTAGCAACTAGCTGTTTCTTCATCTCTTCTGGTAACGTTTCCTCGGTTAATAAACGAAGAGCCAAACCAACTAAACAGAATATAAGACCTGCCGTAAGCAGTAATGCAAAGCGGTATTGGAAGAATAATACTGCTCCTACAATTGGGCCAATTACAACGGAAATATTGATGGATGTATAAAATACTGAAAAAACAGTACTTCTATCACTCTCCGGTACAACATCCGCAACAATCGCCTGACTTGCGGGATGATAAAATGAACCAGCCACTCCAGCAATCGTGAATGCTACAAAGCTAAGCAATGGAGAATCTAACCACGGCGAGTTAGCGAACGCAAAAAGGATAAATGCCGCCCCCTCAACCGTAGCAGAGAAGAATAACATCGTTCTTCTACCAAAACGATCCGCACAGTAGCCCCCGATTAAATTCGCCGCAACCGAAAAGACTTGCGAGATTACAAGCAAAATTCCAGCCATACTAGTTCCGAATTCATCTGCAAAATAAATAGCAAGAAACGGAAACACCATCCAAAAACTTAAGTTACTAAAAAACTCGCCGAATAATCGGACTTTTAAAGGTCTATCCCAATCTCTTATTCTCATAACTTTTTTCCTCATATCTAATAGATTATACTATCCTATCATAATGTTTCGGTTTCCGAAACAGCAAAACAGTTTTTTACATATGTTTTACAAACAAAAACTCTCCTTAAACAATTTTCACCTTCAAGATAGATGACCTAATACTTTTGTATTGCGTAATATAGGGAAACCGCGCGGTAAGATACTAAGATGTCCGCCATGATTTTCACTCCAGGCGGACGCTTTCCGTGGGGCGAGCGGTGAGCCTCCTCCTCCGCTAACGCTACGTGCGGGGTCTCACCTGTCTCGCTAATCCCACAGGAGTCGTCGCCTTACACTCCAATCAATAGAACCTACTAATAATCACTATAAAGTAAGTCTTATTCCATTAATCTTAGGTTTTTCCTATAGAAAAACAATATAGTACTAGATTTAGTGCATCATTTCTTAGTAATGAGCAGACTCTACTGGATTGTAGCGAAAGGGTGGCGACTCCAGCCGAGGCTAATAGGATGTTGGTTTCAAAGGCGTTGCCACACGATGTGGCGTTCTTAGCCTTTGTTCCTCTGTCAGAGCAAAATGAACCATTCCAACGACGCCCTAAGCGGCGCGAATGGCTCATCGCTCACCNGCCAACAGGATGTTGGTTTCAAAGGCGTTGCCACACGATGTGGCGTTCTTAGCCTTTGTTCCTCTGTCAGAGCAAAATGAACCATTCCAACGACGCCCTAAGCGGCGCGAATGGCTCATCGCTCACCCGGCGGAAAGCGTCCACCCTGTAGCGGAAATCCAAGCGTCCACTTCATTCAACTCACTACCGCGCAGTTTCCCTATAATGCGCATTAAGGAGCTTCTAATTAGGCATTATATGCGTTATATTTCCTTAATAGAGATTAGTCTAATAATTTGCGGACTCTAAATTTAAATAGAAGCTTTTCCACTACATTCGTCGAGGAGTTTAACACTAGCAGTCTATAAAAAACGCGAAGGTGTAGAAACCTTCGCGCTGTAATGTTTATTATTTTTTAGAAGGAATCATGTTAAAGATAATATTAAGCACAATTGCCGTTATACTGCCAGCAACAATTCCGTTACTCGTTAAAATTTGAAAGTCATCAGGAAGCGAAATAAATAGGTCTGGAACTACTGTTACCCCAAGTCCCATACCGATGGAACAAGCGATAATCATCGAGTTGTCCCCTGATCCAGATACTACTTTGCTCAGCATTTTTACACCTTGTGCTACTACCATCCCGAACATCGCAATCATTGCGCCACCTAACACAGGGGTAGGAATAATTGTAGTAAGCGCAGCTATTTTAGGGATGAACCCTAGTGCTATTAACATACCGCCTGTTATATAAATAATATTTTTCGTTTTAACACCTGACATTTGCATCAAGCCAACGTTTTGCGAAAAAGTGGTATATGGGAATGAGTTGAAAATACCACCTAATAATACAGCAATCCCCTCAGCACGATATCCTTTTGTTAAATCTTTTTTATCTATTTTTTTCTCGAGAATATCACCAAGTGCAAAGTAAACCCCTGTTGACTCGACTAAAGACACCATTGCTACTAAAATCATCGTTAAAATTGGTGACCACTCAAAAGTTGGTGTACCAAAGTAGAATGGCTGAACCATATGAAAATAATGAGCTTCAACAACTGGTGTGAAATCAACTTTCCCCATAAACATCGCCGCAACTGTCCCAAGAATGATACCAAGTAAAATAGAAATTGCTCTAATGAAACCAGTTGAAAAACGATAAAGTAAGACGATGAAAAGTAATGTACCAAAGGCTAAAGAAATATTGGAAACCGATCCAAAATCACTAGCACCTTGGCCTCCACCCATATTATTAATCGCTACAGGAATAAGAGTAATCCCAATAATCGTTACAACCGAACCAGTTACTACCGGCGGGAAGAACATCACAAGATAACTAAAAACACCACTAACTGCAATAACAAATATACCTGATACAATAATTGCCCCGTAAATAGCGGAAACACCATATTCTCCGCCAATTGCAATCATCGGACCTACTGCTGTAAATGTACAACCTAATACAACAGGTAGACCAATACCAAAAAAACGATTGCTCATCACTTGTAATATCGTTGCAACACCGCACATTAAAATATCAATTGCAACTAAATATGTTAACTGCTCCGAATTAAGTCCAATTGCACCACCTACAATAAGGGGAACGAGTACTGCCCCCGCATACATTGCAAGAACATGCTGCAAACCAAGTGCAGTGTTTCTTAACGCATTGTTCATACAGTTGCAGTCTCCTCAAAGAAAGTGACTTGTCCGTTCTCTAGAGATTTAATATTGGCAAGAGACTCTACTCGAACTCCTTTTTCACGGATGAGGCTACCACCTGTTTGGAAACCTTTTTCGATAACTATGCCGACTCCCGCATTTTGAGCATTTGCCTGTTCTAAAATTTCCATTAGTCCTAGAGCGGCTTGTCCATTTGCAAGGAAATCGTCTATGATTAACACCACATCATCGCTATTGATAAAATCTTTTGATACGGAAATATCATTTGTTTCATTTTTCGTAAATGAATGTACTTTTGAAGTATATAAGTTTCCTGATAGAGTGAGAGATTTACGTTTACGAGCAAAAACTACTGGAACTCCTAATGTTAAACCTGCAAACATAGAAGGTGCGATACCCGATGATTCGATTGTTAAGATTTTTGTAATCCCCGCATCCTTAAAACGTGCAGCAAACTCTTCTCCAATCGCTTGCATTAGTACTGGATCAATTTGGTGATTTAAAAACGTATCTACTTTTAACACTTGTTCAGATAGCACTTTACCTTCTTGAACAATTTTTTCTTTTAATAATTTCATAAGTATTTAATCCCTTCTTTTTCATTTTTTTCAAACAAAAAAGCCCGATGATATTGCACCAATCCAGATTTGGAGTGGAACAATGTCATTCGAGCTTATAAATTCGAATTAAAATAAAAGAAATCATGACAGCTAAGTCATAAATTCGATTATTTCATTGCCACTCATAGTCAGCTTATTTACGGTAAGCCGGTAGAAACTTGCAGGCCATATCCCTGCGATTATACGAGTTATTACTATTTGAATATTTTTCATTATAGCACGACAATGATCTAATTCAATGAATATAAAATAAGTTCAATGATTCACAAAATTCAGTGGAAATTTAACAAATAGATTACAAAATCATTAAGAAGATGGAGGATACTTAACCCTATAATAGGTGCTATATTTTATTCTCTGCTTTTAATGATTTGAATGCATGTATGAAAGGTGTAGGATTATCTTGAATCTTATAAGAAAATACTCCTTGGTTTGTGTGTAGATAAAGAATACCTCCACCGAAAGAGAAAGATTTATGTGATACATCATGGACATGCCGAAGCTCAAAACGATGTCGGGCTGTGATGATACCTTCCATATTTAGCTGGAGTTCGTATTGAATTTCAATTTGTTGCATTTGATAGTAAAAATCTATTTTCCGTTCAATTTCAATATAAACAATTGAATACTCGCTCAAGCATACACCTCCCAACTTGTTACCTACATTTAATTTGGTGCGTACAAAGACAAATCTAGTACAGTTTTATGTCCTAACGCTAATCTGGCAAGCTCCGCGCCGACAAATGGTCCTGCAGTCAATCCAGAAGCACCTAATCCATTTGCGAAAAAGATGGAATCAAATCCAGGTACATTTCCTATTACCGGTAAAAACTCAGGTGTAAATGGTCTGAATCCTACTCTGACTTCCTCCATTTGAGCAGTTTCTAGTGTTTTGGCAATACTAGTAGCATTCTCTAATAATAGTCGTTTTCCTTCTTCTGTTACATGGTGATCAAATTCAGTAACCTCTTCATATGTAGAACCAGCTATTATTTTCCCCTCGTCAAATGCTAACAAATATTGATTTGTCGGTGGCAAGACGACCGGCCATTTCCCTGTACCTTTATCTTCTATATCAAGATGCATAATTTGTGCTTTTTGAAAGCTTACTTTCATATCTTTCCCTAATTTAGATGGAATCTCATTGCCCCAGGCTCCAGCAGTCAAGATAATCTTGTCCGCTATTAATTGCTTTCCATTTACGAACACAACACCATCTGAAAGCTGTGCATCTCCATTTATTATTTCCGCTCCTAGCTTTTTAGCTGCGCAAATCAAGGCATCTCGCATTGCCCGCCCATCCACTCTGGCAGCCCCTTCGACATATAAGGAAAAAAAGTCTTCCGAAATAAGTGGAAATAGGGATTTTGTCTCAGCTGGTGAAAGAATTTTCAATTCCCCAATTTCAGGTGCTTCTTGCCTCTTTTCTAGTGCTCGATCAAGCATCTTTTGCAACTTTTTCTCATCATTCTGTAAAGCAATTGCCCCTACTTGTTTATATCCAGTCGAGGTCTCCCCTAATTTCTCGAGTTCACTTACAAGCTGTTTATAATATTTAGCGCCATTTCGAACAAGCGCATACCATTTTTTATTTCTTCTTTGCGAAATCCAAGGGCAAATAATACCTGCAGCTGCCGCAGATGCTTGACCCGAATCCCGTCTATCAATTAGCGTAACTTTCACATCCTGTTTTGCCAAATGATACGCCGTGGAGGCTCCTAAAATCCCGCCCCCTATAATGATAAAAGAAGCCATTTGTTACTCCACTCCGCTTTCTAAAATAGAAAAAGTCATATTCTCACTATCGATTTCTGCCAAAGCACCATAAGGTAAGACAAATTTTGGCTCTGTATGACCAAAATTTATATTATAGAGAATCGGCAAATTCGTTAAATCCAATTCTTTCATTATTTTTAATATGGATTCTTTATACTCTTCATAGTACTTTTCTTTCAAAGGCTTTCCAAAAATAATACCTTTTGCTTTTTGTAAAATTCCTTGTGCACCATAGTTCCGTAGCCAATATTCGATATAAGTGGGTTCTGGCATCTCTTCGGATGTTTCAAAAAACAATATACTATCTTTCCAATAAGCGTCATTTGGCCAAAGAGCTGTCCCTTTCGCAAATTCTAACACTTCAATACATCCCCCGATTAATGTTCCTTGTACTACTCCTTTGCCTTGTAGTAATTCATAGCCACTGTTCGGATACATAGTTCGTTTTGTATTTTTATTTTCCACAATCCATTCTAAGCGATCACTCGTCCACTCAGCTGCTGGTTTAATTTCTCCAATTACTTCATTTGTAAATAATGTCTTTTTTAATGCCTCTACTGTGTATTCATGCATTTCTACATTTTCCGCGAAGTCCATTAAAATAGCTGGACCGTAAAAAGAGGAAATTCCTGCTTTGTGACAAAATAGATGTGTCACCGTAGTATCTGAATATCCAATGAATACTTTTGGATTTGAACGGATTATATCAAAATCAATATAGGGCAGTAAACGAATGCTCTCACTTCCGCCAATATTTGAAATAATCCCTTTTATCGTTGGATCTTTAAAAGCATTCATCAAGTCCTCTGCACGAGCCTTTGGATTATCATATAAATAATCAGCGCCCTTTAAACTGTTCGGCATCGAAACAACTTCTAGACCAAACACTTTTTCCAGACGTTCCACTCCTTGTTCATATCTCCATTTTAAATCAGGTTCTCCTGCTCCACCCCACGATAAACTAATCGTAGCAACTTTATCTCCCGGTTGAAGCATTTTTGGTTTTATCAGCATCATAAACAATTCCCATCCTTTCTCTCCCGGTTTTCCAGGCTGTAATTCTCCAAACAATTTTACGGTAAACAGCTTAGATATCCCTGATTAGTTAACAACCATCACCGATGGAAGTTTCATTTTATCTAATTATAGCGGAAACATTCCAATTATTATTGTCTAAACTTAAAGAATTTGGGTATAAGATAATTATATTAGCTTTGAATGGAAGTGAACGAGATGAAATGGCAAGGCAGAAAAGGAAGTTCTAATGTAGAAGATCGACGTGGAAAAGGCGGCGGAAAAGCAATCGCTGGTGTTGGTGGCGGTCTTGGACTCATTATTGTGCTTATCGTAACCTTGCTTGGTGGAAATCCAGAGGATTTAATGGGTAATTTAGGTGTTACCGATCAATCTAACTCTGCCCCTTATGTAGAAACAGCACAAGAAAAAGAACTGGCGGAATTTGTTTCTGTTGTACTCGCAGATACGGAAACGGTTTGGTCTGAGATATTCCAGGAAAACGGCTTACAATATACAGAACCAACTCTTGTTCTTTATACAGATAGTGTAAATTCAGCATGTGGTACTGCGGGTGCATCTGTTGGTCCCTTTTATTGTCCAGGAGATCAAAAATTATATATCGATTTGAGCTTTTATCAGGAATTACAGGATAAATTCCACGCACCAGGGGATTTTGCCATGGCTTATGTTATTGCACATGAAGTAGGTCACCATGTACAAACTTTGCTAGGAACTTCTGATCAAGTAATGCCACTTCGCCAAAAGTTAAGCGAAGAGGAATTCAATAAATACCTAGTCCGATTTGAACTTCAGGCAGACTATTACTCAGGTGTATGGGCAAAACATGCAGCTGGAATGGATTTGTTAGAAGAAGGAGATTTAGATGAAGCATTAACTGCAGCAAGCGCAGTCGGAGATGACACATTACAAAAACAAGCAATGGGATACGTCGTCCCAGAAAGTTTTACACATGGTACATCCGAACAACGTAAAGCCTGGTTTTACAAAGGCTATGAAAATGGAACGATACAGGGCGGAGATACCTTTAAAATTAAAACTCCTTAAAGCAGATCCCAAGTGGTCTGCTTTTTTCATTGACCCGAGCGAAAGAAACTGATTATAATGAAAATAAATTGTTCCTTTTAATGGAAAAGTGAGTGTGGAATATGAATATACCTTTTACAAAAATGCATGGCTGTGGAAATGATTATATATACATTAATTGCTTTGAACAGTATATCCAACATCCTGAGAAACTAAGTAAAATAATTTCTGATCGACATTTTGGTGTCGGGGGAGATGGTATTGTACTTATATGCCCTGTGGAAAATGCAGATGCGAAAATGCGAATGTTTAATATAGATGGCAGCGAAGGAAAAATGTGTGGTAATGCGATTCGATGCGTTGCTAAATATGTATATGATAATAATATTGCAAAGAAAGAAGTACTTAAAATTGATACACTTAGTGGAGTTAAAACGATTGAGCTAAAAGTAAAAGATGATCAAATGTATGAGGCGACTGTTGATATGGGTGGCGCTATTTTAAATCCCTCCTCTGTACCCGTATTGATCGAGGAAGAAGAAGCATTGATTGATTTTCCTATTGAAATAGATGGTGCTACTTATAATATTACGACCGTTTCTATGGGTAATCCCCATTGCGTTTTGTTCTATGATGATATAACCTCTATTAATCTACCCATAATAGGACCTAAATTTGAACATCATCCTCTATTTCCGGAAAGTGTGAATACGGAATTTATCCAAGTCGAAAATCGAACTACTATTCATATGCGCGTTTGGGAACGCGGAAGTGGAGAAACGCTTGCTTGTGGTACAGGTGCATGCGCGGCGGTTGTAGCTTCTGTTTTAAATGGGTATTGCGACAAAGATACAGATATTACAGTTAAGCTGTTAGGTGGAGAACTTGTGATTCGCTATACTGACAATAGCGTTTTTATGACAGGTCCTGCTAAAAAAGTCTTCGAGGGTATCTTTCAGTGGTAAATAAACTATTATTTAAATGCGTTTTGAAGCCCTTCAAATATCTATTTGAAGGGCTTTTATGCATAGTCAAATAAACTAGGACATACACTTGTTTAGTATTTTGAAATATTACCTCTCTACTTTGTAACCTTATTGGTAAATTGTCGTAATATTCCTGTAATACAATACTGCTAGTATATTGATTAGACTAAATAGTAAGGGGTAGAGTATTTGAGAAAAATTCTTGGGACACTCATCATCACATTAGCACTATTGGTTAGCGGAACAACAACTAGCATGGCCGCATCTTCCATGCACACTGTAAAAAAAGGTGAAACATTATATAAGATTGCGAAATCGTATAATGTATCCATCTCTAATTTAAAATCATGGAATAATTTAAAAACGGATACTATTAAACCGAATCAAAAATTAAAAATTACAAAACAAGCTTCCAAAACGAAAAACCCATCCCGTTCTAATTCAGAGGATAATGTAGTGAAAGAAATCGTTGTATCCGCAAGTGCCTTTACTGCGAGTTGCAATGGGTGTACCGGAATTACAAGTACAGGTATTAACTTGAAAAAGAATCCGGATATCAAAGTAATAGCGGTAGATCCGAAAGTTATTAAACTAGGGACAAAAGTCCATGTGGAAGGATACGGTTATGCTATCGCTGGTGATACGGGTGGAAATATTAAAGGGAATAAAATTGATGTGTTTTTCTCCTCTAAAAGTGATGCTTATAAATGGGGGCGCAAAAACGTAACCATAAAAATATTAGAATAGACTTCAAAATGACTCCAATGTTGGGGTCATTTTTTTATGGTTGCAGCTACCTTTTCAGTCCATTATGATTACAAAAAAGATTAATAAGGACGTGTATAAAGTGAGCAAAATAGTTAAAGAATTTCAACTACCGTATTATGCTGTTATTTTTTCTTCTCAAAGAACAGATGGTGATAAAGGCTATGCTAAAATGGCAGACAAAATGGTAGAATTGGCATCTCTACAAGAAGGATTTTTAGGTGTGGAATCTGCACGTGATAACGAGCTAGGGATAACCGTATCATACTGGAGCTCTTTAGAGTCAATTAAGAAATGGAAAAACCATTCCGCTCATCTAATTGCACAGGAAAAAGGAAAAAAGGTATGGTATCAAAGCTTCTCACTAAGGGTTTGTAAAGTAGAAAGAGACAACTTTTTTTGAAATGTAGTCTTTTTTATACAACAGAGCTCAATCGATGCGAAGTCCCTATCAGTCAAAGTATGACAGGGACTTCGCATTAATTTGCTTGCAACTTCTTCAGACGACTGTCCAACACAAAGTTACCGAATGGAATGAATGCGGAAATAATAGCACCAATGGTAAATCTAAATGGCCATCTTACAGCAAATTGAGCATATACAATCGCGATTAAATAAACTAGAAATATGTAACCATGTAGTGTTCCAAAAACGGTTACTGCCTTCGGAATATCGAACCAATATTTTAAAGGCATCGCAATGAACAACAGGATTACTAGAGAACTACCATCCAATAAGCCCATAAAACGGAACCGCCCTAATGCAGTTTTTAACATTATTTAAATCCAACTTTCTTTACCTATCTTCCAACATTATAGAATGAGAATTATGCTAAAGTCTATACAACTCAGATAGATACTAATTTTTTTATGCCAAATATTATCGCTTCATAGTAGGACTGTTCATGTAGCACAAAGTTATACTTTGTTACGGTCTTTCTAAATGAAACTCTTTCTCCTTTGTTATTTATTTCAAAGCCTTCTACCTGAATATCTTCTAGTTCCCCTAACCAAAGCTTTGAAAATTGCTCAAATTTTGCTCGAACAACTCCGGAAACTTCTTCTGCTTGAAGGGTAAAATCATCAAAACTTAAAGCAGCCTTATATACATAAACATTTGCTAGCTCTTGATCAATAAGTTCTACAGTCGTAACTGAATAATCTATTATTCCAAGTGGCGCTAATTCCTCAAAAGAAATGTCGATACCTAGTTCTTCTTTCACTTCTCTAACACCATCATACACTGTCTCTGAAGCTAATAAATGACCTGCTGCTGTAATGTCTAAGAGTCCAGGATAATCCTTTTTAGATTCACTTCGGATTTGCAAATAGATATAATCTATTTCCTCTTCCCTACTAATAAACCAACAATGAAACGTTTCATGCCAATGTCCTAGTCTATGCACTTCATGGCGTGGAGCTGTCCCTATAGCATTTCTATTAGTGTCAAATATTCTTAGCAATTCTTCTTCCATCTCTAATTCTTACCTCCTTTTATTACAAAGTTGTTATCGATCCCTGGCACCAAATTATGCTTTTATAAGATTTACAAAATCATTTAGTTTATCTAAAGAGATTAAATTGTGATTACATCTTTCACTGTCTTGGCAAATGTAATTGCCTCTCTTAATATAAGCATCTTGTGTAGTTCCTTTTACTGCAGAGGTGAACATCCCAATTTCCTCGGTGCGATTGCATAGTGCACAAATACCTTTTTTGCTGGAAAGTGTATAGTCTCCTATGATTCCAACAAGTTTACCGTGATGTTCTACAATGAGGAATTTTTTATTGGAGCCTTTATCCAACCATCCTAAATAAGAAATCTCTCGAAAGTCTATATTTTCTAATGAAGGAGTTTTCAGCTTTTTTACTTTTGGAAACAACTTTTTAATCATTTGCTCAGTCACTGCTTTAAAAGGGATCACGAAAGGTTTGATTTGTTCCAAAAATGCTTCGGCATCTGCTTTTTCTTTAATTTCTATTATCGGGTATAGCAATTGTTTTTGTTCTTCATTTAGATTTTCGAATAAATTGGATATTTTTTCGCTAGTAATGGATTTTAAGGCATTTAATACTCGCTGATCATTTACGGTAGAGTGAGCATTTATTAACGCTTGCCCTTGATTCTTTATGAAATTAAATTGATCGTTTCTTATGAAATGATCCATAATTATCTCTCCTCAACACATTTTTAACTAATGTTTTCTATTAGTTTATTGTAGCGGGAAGTTATCTTTTTAGAAATGGAAAAGATGATTAGGAATAGTTCTCTACATACAAAAAGCTGATAATCCTTATATGGACTCATCAGCTCAAAAAATTACTTCGTATAAATAATCTTTTTAATCGTTTCAATGGACAGAAAAAACTCTTCAGCTAATTGCTTCATTGAAATTCCTCTTTTATACGCTTGTTTAATCGAATAATTTCTATCATCGATTCTCTGTCTTTCTCCAGATAGCGTTCCCCACTTTTTGTAGTTTCTATCTGGTTTCGGAATATAAATAGCTTCCCCTTGTATATACTTCTGGATTTCCTTTATAAGATCTTCGGGTAAAACAGAAGTTGCTTTTACATATGTCATTTTGCTCGCTCCTTATCTTTCTAAAGTTAAAATAAGGTGCAAAGCCGACATTATGAAATGGCGATTGAAGGTCTTCCCACGCAAAGTATCGCCTTTCTATAAGTAGGCTTTGCATGAGACGTTGCACTATCTGGCAATCTATGATTATTTGCCACTAAACTCACCTCTCTCTATTCATAGTTTATAACAAGCATACATGGATTACCAAATACATATAGTTTTATAAAAGAGATTCTAAACTATATTAGGAGTGGTCCAATTCATGAGAAGATATTTAATAATATTCGTAGCTTTTATCATTTCAACTATTTTTAGCACAACCGTTGTAACAGCAGCCGAAGCAACTTTGACTCATCACGTAGCTTTCCAAGATCAATTGCTCGATTTTAGTGAGATTAAAGTGATCAATCAAGACACAAAAGTTCCGCTCGAAGAAATTGCAGCACATCTAGATATCCCTTTTGAAATAGAAAAAGGCATTACTTACATACGAAAAAACGGTATAGAAATTAGTTATAACGAAAAGTCTCAACTAACAGCGAAAGACAGAGTAGCACTCGAATGGTCCCCAATTGTTAAAGTCGATGGCAAACTTTTTATCAGTATGGAATATCTCGCAATTGAAATAGGATACAAAGTGAAAACCTTTGAGAAACAAAAAACACAACGTATATACAAAGAGGACTGGGCTCATATGTCGCATGCTAATTTTGAAATCTATTTAGACAAGCTTTTGAATAAAAAACAACCTTCTCCTGAAACACCAAAAGCAAATGTCTATTTAACATTTGACGACGGTCCGAACAAATTTACAACGATCAATAATTCCATCTTAAAAAAATATAATGCCAAAGCAACTTTCTTCTTTTTAGGCAAACATATGAAAAAGAATTCCTCCATTATTAATGCGGTAGTAAAAGATGGTCATTACATCGGAACCCATAGCATGACACATGACAAAAGCAAAGTGTATCTTTCTTCCAAAGCTTTTATAAATGAGATGATAGAAGGAACGAAACTCATCAAAAAAATGACTGGGAAGGATGCAAAACTCGTTCGCACCCCCTATGGAAGCAAACCACATATAACAACTGCTATGAAAGATGAGCTAGTCACAAACGGCTTTAAACTATGGGATTGGGACGTCGATTCAAATGACTGGAAATACACCGATAAAGAAGCCAACAAAATTATCCAAAACGTAAAAGTAGGAGTAGAAAAAGCCTACAAATCCGGAGATCGAGACATTATCATCCTTCTCCACGATCGTGGCCAAACAACAAAAGCACTACCCCAAATAATTGAATGGCTTCAAAAAGAAGGCTATACACTTAAAACATACGAACCAGACCATCATATCGTTCAAAACTTTCTAAGAGACACCACTCTTTAAGACAAAAACGCTAAGCGCCTGTCACATGCCCAATCAAGCTCATGGGTTCGATATAATAGAATAACGCACATAATAGGGAAACTGCGCGGTAGCGAGTTGAATGAAGTGTCCGCTGGGATTTTCGCTACAGGGTGGACGCTTTCCGCGGGGGGAGCGATAAGCCATCACCGACGCTACGCGTACGATGTGATGGCTTATCTGTCTCACTCATCCCGCTGGAGTCGCCGCCCTTCCGCTTCAATCCAATAAAGAAAGCTACTTCCTTCATGTCACTAGCTATAAGAGAAGTGTGAAATATTATGGAACAAGAGAAGATGTGATACCAATAATTAGTTGAAAAAGATGAACCGAGCTTTATCCTAATAAACGAGCTACTTATTTGGTGATAGCCTTTTCTAGTTTGGTTTAATTATTTGCAGTGGTAAACTTGATAAATTTATAACTTTGATACCTGCAGACACCAAATTAGCAACCCATCCATAATGATTGAAGCGGAAGGCGGCGACTCCTGCCGGAATAGCATGAGCTGAAAGCCCCGCAGGAGCTTTAGCGACGAGGAGATTGAAGCCATGCCGGCGGAAAGCGTCCGCCTGAAGCGAAAATCATAGTAAACTCCTAATAGGACACCTTACCTCACAGTTTCCCTATAATGTTACTCGAAAAAAATTATCCACATGCTAAGTCTTATATGGTTTCCTAACCAACAAAAATACAGTTATGTTACCTGGTATCCGTAACATAACTGTATCAATAAAAAGTTTACTTTTGTTGATTCTTCAGCTTTTCTAATAAACCACGTACTTTTTCTCTTTGTTTCTCTGTGTCCGCTACTAATCTTTCCACTTTATATGTGTCATTTTCGATAGAGATAAGGACAATATCCCCCTCCTTTACTTCTTCATCAAGTTCAGAAATAGGAATGTGCAATCTTTCTGTCTCATTTGGATATTTTAAAAATACTGCAAGCTCTCCTTCTACTCGATCAAGTGTGTATTTATTTGAGTTCACTCATCACTACCCCTTTCTCATTTAATAATTGCGCTTTATCTTCTTCGTTTCTCCACATTTGTCTATTCGTCCATTTCAGATGTATACCGTCTTCTTTCGCTTCTGGACCACTTGTTATATATAAAGTTTCACCCGCCTGAATAGATATATCCGGAAAGTTATATACTTGATTGCCCGCAACCGAAACCAACTGCCAACCTTCCATGTTCACTGCTACATTTCCTTGGTTTGTAATACCAACGATTTCCTCCCGAACATCTTTTTCTGATATGAAAAGCGGTGTTTCAGCTACAGTCTCCTTTTCAACAGGAAATGAATCCGCTGAAACAGAATATTCTCTTCCATCAGTTTTCACTACAATGTTTCCTAATTCTGCTGTGCTATAAATTTCTGCATTCGCTTTTTTCAATCTCGTCACGACGATAGGGGTAGGATGACCATACATATTATTTTCTCCATAGCTTAAAATTGCTACTTCCGGTTGGACCTCACGTATAAAAGCATCTGAGCTACTTGTATCCGAACCATGATGTCCCGCTTTTAATACAGTAGATTTCAAGTCATACTTTTTTATCATGCTTTTTTCCACAGCCGCATCAGCGTCACCAGTTAACAAGAATGACACGTCCTTATATTGCACCTTTAAAACTATTGAAGCTTCATTATTCTCGTTAGCATCCTCGCTCGTATGCAAGACAGTTATCTTTACATCTGAATCTAAAGGAATTGTATCACCTATACTTGGTACAACAAATGGGATATGCTTGTCCAAAATAAGCTGTAGCATCTGTTCATACGTGTCTGTACTATGCTCTTTTCCTGAATCTACAAAGTTTTTAATGGAAACAGAGTTTAATACGGAGAGCAGTCCACCAATATGGTCAGCATCTGGATGAGTTGCTACTACGTAATCTAACTTCTCCACTCCCTGTTGCCGTAAATAATTCACTACGTCCTTTCCTTTTTCTTTTTTTCCTCCGTCAATAAGCATATTCTTTCCTGCAGGCGATTGAATAAGTATAGAATCTCCTTGTCCAACATCTATAAAATGAACGCTCATTTCTTTTTCTGCATTTGTTTCTCCGTTTTTTTCTTGGCTTTCATCTTGCGTTTCCATCGTGCAGCCAAATGTTATGAAAATCAAAAAAGCACTTATGATTGATACTATATATTTCATTTTATACCTTCCTTTTTTTTAGCCTTACTATTTTATCATAGAGATATTCATTGTTGGAACTCGACTTAATGAGTTTTAAAAATTCCTTGACAATTGCCCTCTGCCTGTCATAGAATTATCAATTGTGATTATAAAATGTGGTTCGAGAACCTCCCACATAAAAAAACTAAGGAGAAATGAATAATGAAAACAAAAACACTAGCAATAAGTGGTATTATTGCGGCTTTGTATGTTGCTGTTTCGCTTCTAATTGCACCTTTTGCATTTGGTCCGTTACAGTTTCGTATTGCTGAAATGTTCAACCACCTAATTGTCTTTAATAAAAAATACTTTCTTGGAATAGTATTAGGTGTAATCGTAACGAATATGTTTTCCCCTATGGCTGCATATGATCTAACCTTTGGGGTAGCACATTCAGTCATTACGTTATCACTTACTATTTTTGCTTCAAAGTTTATTAATGGACATATGGCACGCATGATATTCAATACGTTAATCTTTACGTTCACAATGTTTATCATTGCTTTTGAGTTAAAACTTGCATTTGATCTACCATTTTTCTATACCTGGTTAACAGTTGCAGCAGGTGAATTCATTGTATTGGCAGTAGGTATTCCTGTTATAGCTGCCTTAAACAAACGATTAAACTTCAAATCATTGATTTAAATAATGTGCACCCGATTCTAACTGAACCGGGTGCTGTTTTTATTTTTGAATCAAACCTTTCTCCACTAAGAAATCATGCGCAACGTCTTCCGCTTTTTCTCCATCCATATCCACTTTTGCATTCATCTTTAACATATCCTCTTCAGAGATTTGCCCTGCTAATTCATTTAACACTTTTTCGAGATCCGGAAACTTCTCTAACGCGTCTAAACGAACAACAGGTGCAGCATCATACTTAGGGAAAAATCCTAAATCATCTTGTGTTGTCTGTAATTCAAAACGTTCAATGCGCCCATCTGTTGTAAATGCCGGAATCACATCGACTTCCCCATTTTTTACAGCCTCATACATAAGATTTGGATCGAGACTTTTCGTTTCCGTGAATGTGAAAGGATAAGAATTGATCAAATCATCAAAACCGTCACCTTGTCTTTCATAGAATGCATGAGGCGCTCCAAACACCATATCCCCAAATCTCGAAACTTCCACAAGATCCGAATAAGTCTTTGCGTCATAATCTTTGTCTTTTGCATAAGCTAAAGTATACGTATTTTCAAATCCTAGTGGGCTTAACCAAGTTGCTTGAAATTTTTCTTCATACCCTTTTTTTACTCGTTCCAACACACTTTCAGAGCTTTCTCCAACCTCCGATTCTTCTTTTAGAACGTCCTTTAAACCTGTACCTGTATATTCTACATATAAGTCTATATCGCCCTTCTCAAGAGCTGGTGTCATAATCGCCACTTCTCCAAGTCCTTCTTTATACTCTACTTGATAATCTGTATGCTCTTCAATATATTGACCTAAAATTTGTGGCAGTATATATTGTTCTGTCCATGGCTTTCCCCCAATAACTAGTGTTTCCTCTGCATTCGTACAGGCACCTAATAATAGAGTCGATGCAATCCCTATCGTAACGAACATTTTCTTCATACGTCATCATCTCCCAGTCTTTAATCCTTTTGGTGTCGCTTTTTTCTCAATCCATTTCAAAACAAGGTCAAACAAAATGGCTAATATTGCAACAGGTAAGGCCCCTGCTAAGACGAGCGCATTATTATATGATTGCAAACCTCTATAAATAACATCACCTAATCCACCTGCCCCAACAAAAGTCGCAAGTGTCGCAATACCCACCGTCAAAACGGTAGCTGTTCGAATACCTGCCATGATGAACGGCAAAGCTAACGGGAACTCAATCTGACGCAACAATTGACCTGTCGTCATTCCCATTCCACGACCTGCTTCAATAATAGAATCATCGATTGTTGTAATGCCTGTATATGTATTTCGTAAAATAGGTAAAAGTGCATAAATGATTAAAGCAATCAGTGCAGTCATCGTGCCTATTCCAATGAGGGGCACTAGAAAACCAAACAACGCCAGACTAGGAATGGTTTGAAAAACGGCTGTCACTCCTATAATCGGCTCCGCAAATTTTCGATACCTAGCTACGAAAATTCCTAGCGGTAATGCGATACCAATACCTATCGCTAAAGCAATAAAAGATAAATAAATATGTTGTAAAAATGCTTCTTGTATTAAATCAGATCTACTTAAAAAAGTGTCTAAAAAAGTTTGCATTTACGACACCTCTTCCTTGGTGAGCATTGCACGTAGAAGAGTGGATTGGTTCACAAAGCCTAATTCTTCAATTCCTTTTTTTACAAGTAAACTTTCGATTCCTTCGTTTTCTAATAAATTGATCGCTTCTTCTACTAATATATTTGCTTCTACCGTTAAATAGGAGGATTGTTCGCTTCGTTTAAATGAAGGGATTAAATCTTGTAGCTCACGCTTTCCAACTGATCTTTTTCGATTGATACGCTCAATACCTATGAAGTCTTGAACAAATTGATTGATGGGGCTTTCTATTAGTTCGGTAGGTGTACCTATTTGCTCGATTTGACCGTTTCTCATAATGACAATTGTATCTGCTATTTTTAATGCTTCATCCATGTCATGTGTAACAAATACGATTGTTTTCTTCAGTTTCTTCTGTATATTTTTCATTTCCATTTGTAATTGTTCGCGACTAATAGGATCTAATGCGCTAAACGGCTCATCCATCAAGACGATAGCAGGATTTCCAGCTAATGCTCTTACTACTCCTATTCGTTGCTGTTGTCCTCCACTCAGCTCTAGTGGATATTTAGATAAATATTCCTGCGGATCGAGGCCAACCATTTGCATTAATTCATAAACCCGTTCCGTTGTTTTTGCTTTTGTCCATCCTTTTAGATTTGGTACAAGCGATGCATTTCTTTCAATCGACATATGTGGAAACAAACCAATTCTTTGAATAACGTAGCCAATTGTTTTTCTAAGCTCCACTGCGTCCACTGAAGAAACGGCTTTACCATCTACATATACTTCTCCAGAGGTTGGAACTTCTAACCGATTAATCATTTTCATCAATGTGGTCTTTCCGCAACCACTTGGACCAATAAGGACCACTAACGATTCTGCGGGGATTGTTAGTGAGATATCCTTTAAAGCTTCTGTCCCATCCTTAAACACTTTCGTTACCTTGTCAAATTGGATCAACTAATCTTTCCCCCTTATTACACTATATTTAACTGTTATTATATATACCCTTAAAATGTCTGTTTGAAGCATAAAAAAAACCAGATTCTTAATGTTATAGAATCTGGTTTGGACCTTATTATTTCATCCCTGTTACTTCAGCTACAATTTCATAGGATCTTAAGCGAGCTTTATGGTCGTATATCGTTGAGTTAATAATTATTTCATCTGCTTCAGTTTCCTCTAAAAATGCTTGCAGCTTCTCTTTTACTTCCTCTGGATTCCCAATGATCGTCGATTTCAATTGATGAAGAATACTTTCTTTTTCGAGCGGATTCCAAATCCCCTCCATAGTTTCTACAGGCGGTTGTATTTGACTAGGCGTATTTCGAATAAGACTTAAAAACTGTTGTTGATGGGTTGTAGAAAGTATTTTTGCTTCTTCTGTTGTATCCGCTGCAATGACATTAACACCAACCATTGCATATGGTTTATCTAAGACTCCTGATGGCTCAAAATAATGACGATATCTCTCAAGCGCTGGCAATGTATTTTCCGGTGAAAAATGGCTAGCAAATGAAAAAGGTAAGCCTAACTGACCAGCTAAAGTCGCACTAAAGCCACTCGATCCAAGAAGCCAAATTGGTATCTCCTGTCCTTCTCCCGGGATAGCTCTTACTCTATTGTGTTTAGAGTTTGCATCTAAATAACCTCGAAGCTCCTCTAATTGCTGAGGAAACTCATGTCCGCTGCTTCTGGAATCACGTCGCAGAGCCATCGCAGTTAACTGATCCGTTCCTGGTGCTCTACCTAATCCTAAATCTATTCTACCTGGGTACATAGCTTCAAGCGTTCCAAATTGCTCTGCAATAACAAGAGGTGCATGGTTCGGTAGCATAATACCACCTGATCCGACACGAATTTTTTTTGTGGCTGCCGCTACATATCCCATTACGACAGAGGTTGCTGAACTTGCAATACCTGGCATACTATGATGTTCTGCAAGCCATACACGATTATATCCCCACTTCTCTGCATGTTGCGCTAAATCTTTCGTATTTTGAAAAGCTTCAGCTGGAGTAGCTCCTTGAATAATGGGCGCTAAATCTAATACGGAATATTTGATTTGATCTAATGTTTTTGTTGCACTCAATTATCTCGTCTCCTTACTTCTAATTCATCATACTGTATTAACGATAGCGTACAACGAGGTAAAAACAAAATAATTGAACTTAAAAAGAGCAGATTCATACACCCCATCCTCGTGTAAAAAATCTGCTGCTTTTTGCTTAATTCAATTTAAAATCGGAGACTACATCTTGAAGTCTCTCCGACATTTCCGCTAAAGAACGGGATGCTGCTGTCATTTCAATCATGGATGCATATTGTTCTTCCGCAGCTGCAACAACATTTTGTGTGTAATCCGTAGATTTTTCTATTACATCTTTTGTATTGTTCACTTGTGTTACAAGAACTTCAGCATTACTATTAATTTCCTGAATTTCTGATGAAACAATAGATAATTTATTATTTATAGTGTCTATGTCTTCGGCTATTTTTTCGAACGTTTCACCTGCGTTTGAAACGTAATTCATACCATTTTCAATTGTTATTTTTCCTTCGTTAACGGTTTGGACAGTATGAGTTGTATCTATTTGAATTTCACTAATAAGCGAGGATATATTTTTTGCTGCATTTCCTGATTCCTCTGCTAACTTTCTTACTTCATCAGCTACTACTGCAAAACCTTTACCATGCTCGCCTGCTCGAGCAGCTTCAATTGCAGCGTTTAGCGCTAGTAAATTCGTTTGCTCTGCAATGCTTGTGATGACATTAATAATTTCTCCAATTTCTTGAGATTTCCGTTCTAATACAAGCATCGCTTCTGTTGTTACCGTACTTTGATTGTTAATTTGATTCATTTGTTCCACAGTTTGTTTAATCACTTCATTACCAGAGAGAGAAATTTTAGAAGTCTCAATGGATAGGTCATTTAACTCTTTAATATTGGTTGTTATTTCTGTAATGCTAGATGAAATTTGAGAAACAGAGTTTTTCGCTTCCTGCACTCCAAATAACTGACTTTCTTGACCGGAAGAAATTTGTTGGATAGACTCCGTGATTTCTTCTGATGCCCTACTAGTTTGTTCACTGCTGGCAGTCAGTTCTTCAGATGTGGCTGCCACTTGCTGTGCCGACATAGATACAGATTCAATTACTTCTCTTAAATTTGTGGTCATTGTATTTATTCCATTAGCTAGATTACCTAATTCATCCTTATTTTTAACCTTTATATGCTCAATTGCTAAGTCTTGATGTGCAATCAAATTTACACTATCAGCGATTAATTTAATAGGGTTACCCAGATGTCTTGAGAACAATAGGATGACGATTAAACCAACTATTGTACTTAGAACTAGTGTAGTCACAATAGTCATAAGGATCGAATTAATCCCTTTATTAAAATCTTCCATATATGTTCCTGCGCTTATGACCCATCCCCAGTTTGGATCTATTGTATTATAGGTGATTTTCGTTGCCGCAGTTCCAGGCTGATTTGGCAAGTCCCATTTATAGTTATAATAACCTCCTCCTGCTTCTGCCGTTTTAATCATATCCTGCACAATGTATTTTCCATCAATATCTTTCGTTTCCCATGCATTGGTTCCTTCTATGGTAGGATGGGCAATTTCTTCTCCGTTCTTTCCATAAATCACAAAGTAACCATTTGCTCCTAGGTCTACTTTGCTCGTTATGGCCCGCTTACCATCACTTTGTAATTCACCAATTAAATATTGCTTAACTTGTTCTTGCGCTTCTTCTAGCGTTAGATCACCGTTTTCAACTGCCTCATTTTTAGAATCAATTAGTAAAAGTGCCATTTCTACGCCATTCTTAAGTGTTTTTTCTCCTAGCTCATCAAGATTTTTTTTAGCTGACATATAACTACTAACCCCTATTATTAAACTAGGTATCAATAATAGACATATAGAAATGATAAAAAGCTTGGAACGTATTTTCATTTATTTTTCCCCTTTGATAAAATTATAAGTAACTCATGGTAGTCCTTCTATTGCATCAAAATCTCAACAATTGTATGTATTTTTCGACTACAAGTAATTTATCGACAAAAAAATATAATCTTTAATACCTAACTCATAGTAAATGTAGGCTATATATCTTTCCTAGTGATTTACAAGTTTCATACAAAAAGAGATCATTCCGATTAAAGGAAATGATCTCTTTTTTTATTTTATTCTTTTACAAAATCGATCGTACTTCTTACCGTATCGATTGGACGAACTAAGCTTTCTATTTGTGCACGCTTTGGTTCTAAAAACGGTGGTAAAGATAATTTTTCTCCAAGCGTTTCATATGGTTCGTCTCCCATAAATCCTGGACCATCTGTTGCAAACTCAAACAAAATACCATTTGCAACTCTTGCGTATAAACTTTGGAAGAAGAAACGATCCACAAAACCAGATGTTTGGAATCCAAAGCTCTCCATTCGATTCGTCCATTCATCTAAAACAGAACGATCTTCTACACGGAATGCTGCATGATGGACTGTTCCAAAACCTTGTCTACCAGGAGGGAGAATAATATTTTTCTCCACAATTACTTGAGCACCGTTTCCACCTTCTCCAACTTCAAATAAATGCAACGATCCTTCCTGTGCAATTTCTTTAAATAGCATTACTTTTTCTAACACTTCTTTCATATAATCGAACTCTGCAATTCGAATATGAATTGGTCCAAGTCCCGTAATAGCATACTCCAAAGGAATTGGGCCCTTTTGCCAAGGTGTTCCGGATGCAATTCCTTCATTATTTTCATCTGATATTAATTGATATTGTTGGTCATCAAAGTCTACAAAAGACAGAACTTTTACACCGAATTGCTCTTGAATTCCAGTATGCTTCACTTGTAAACGATCAAAACGTTTTACCCAGTAGTCTAGTGCAGCATCACTTGGCACGCGGAAACCTGTTTTATATATTTCATTTGTTCCGTGAGTTCCTTTTGGGATACCTGGGAAATCGAAAAATGTCATATCTGTTCCTGCTCCACCTACATCATCGGCAAAAAACAGGTGGTATGTTTGAATATCATCTTGATTTACTGTTTTTTTAACTAAACGCATACCTAATGTATATGTGAAAAATTTATAGTTTTCTTCTGCACTACTTGTAATTGCAGTTACATGGTGCATACCTTTTAAATGATTCATGTTAAATTCCTCCATTTTATATTACCTTTAATTAAAACATCTTCAATTCAAAGTAATTTTAACATGATAAAAAAGCCATGTCAAACAAATAGAAACTGTCCTCAAAACTTTAAAGCATTGGGACAGTTTCTACTGTTATTATGGTCATTTTTATTAGAAACATTACACGTCTATTTCTGTTCCTATTTGTTGTTCTTTCGCTTTTGCATATACACCTTTTGCAACTGCCAAATCAAAATAAGCAGCACCTACTGATTTGAAAAAGGTGATTTCTTCCTTATTTTCTCTACCATTTATAACACCAACGACAAGCTGACCAATTTCTCCATAGACTTGTTCAAAAGACCATTTTCCTCGTTCTTCTGCATCTATAAGCTCTCCTGCTTCCTCTTTAACACCCGCTAAGTCATCCACAACAATTTTAGCTGCACGAGTTATAGTTGTGAGATCCACTTCGTGCATATGTGGTAAATAGGAACCAACACCATTCACATGTGCGCCAGCTTTCAAATCAGCTCCATCAAAAACAGGTTCATTGGCACGAGTCGCACAGTTAATAATATCAGCTTGGCGAACAGCAGCTGCTACATTTTCTATAAGCTCATAGGCTGTTTGCACTCCAAACGCTTTGAGTTTTTCGCCAAATGCTTTTGCTTTTTCTAAGTTTCGGTTAACGAGTAGAATGCGTTCGATTGGACGGACAGCAAGTACACCAAGCACCTGTTCAAATGCCATAGCACCTGTACCAATTACCGCCAGCACTTTTGCATCTTGTTTCGCTAAATAATTTGTTGCGATTCCACTTAATGCCCCTGTCCGAAGTCTTGTTAAATAGGAGGCACTTAACATAGCTAAATGTTCTCCATTGGAGGCATCTGAGAGTAAGATGACTCCTTGGGTTGTCGCTTTTCCGTTCGCTGGATTATGCGGAAAAATAGTGACAACCTTCACCGCCGCTACTTCTCCCACTAAGTCAGCACTTGGCATATATAAGGCGGAGGCTTCATAATGGGGAAATTCGATCACTGTACGATGAGGGCTTGCAATCTTTTTGGCTTCCTTCCCTTTTAATACTTCCGTTACATCTTGAATGGCATCTTTCATAAGATATGTATTGATAATTTGTTGTTCATTTACTATTAACATGCAAAAACCTCCATTAATAAGAAAAGCGCAAGCGCCTATGTTAGAGGAATACAGTCTAAGTTCGCGACATCGTGTCGCAACGACTGCATGACCTGCCTCGTGCAGGCCTCCGACAGGCAAATGGGGATGGGGTAGGTCTGCAAGTGCGCCACTTCCTATGGCAAAGCAGACATAACCCGCATAGTGCGGGCCAAGGAGGCAGCTCCTCAGCCACCACAAGCGATTTTGTTTGCGACGAGCTTGCGCTGGAGCAGCTTTTTCCCATTTGACCCCGAGGGGCAAGGCGCTGGAGCTAGATCGTTACTGAGTAAAAAGTATATAATTTCTTATCATTAAAAAACCTCGTCTTTCATTAACACGAGCGAAAGACGAGATATTTTCTATTATCGCTTTATTTATTATGCTTTGCCCAATGTATTAGAAACCTTAGACTGTTCTTTTGTGCTTTCTGTATCTACTTTGCTAATGTCATCTAAATGCTCTTGACTACGATCTTTTACTGCCCATATTGCTAACAATGAAATAACAGCAGTGAATATAATGTAGCAAGCAACTGGAATATATGAATCATTAAACTTCAACAGTAAACTTGCCGCAACGAGCGGCGCAGTACCACCAGCAACCGCTGCGCCAATTTGATACCCCAGCGTAATTCCTGTATATCGCACTTTTGCATCGAAAATTTCGGAAAACATCGTCCCTAATACTGCAGTAATCGGTGACCAAATGATACCTAATCCAATAATCGTCGCAATAACTAATAATGCAACAGATTCCTGATGTAACATCCAGAAGTATGGGAAAGCAAAAACAATCATCCCAATAGTTCCAGTGACGTAAAGCTTTTTACGACCTATTTTATCAGAAAGACTTCCCATAATCGGTATTAAAATCGTAGTAACTATTGTAGCTATCATAACGGAATTTAACACGGCTGTTCTTGAGAATCCTAGATTTGTTGTCGCGTAAGATACGACAAACGTACCGAAGATATAAAATGGTGCTGTTTCTACTACTTTTGCCCCGATTGCGATTAGTACTTCGCGCCAATGATACTTTAACGTATCTACTATTGGCAGTTTAGGAATTTCGCCTGATTTTTGTACCTTTTTGAATGATGGTGTTTCGTCAATTCCTTTCCGAATCCATAATCCAAAAACAACTAATAATGCACTAAAGATGAATGGAATACGCCAACCCCAAGTCATAAATGAACCTTCAGGCAACAAGGTCATGATCGATAATGCAACAGTCCCTAGAACCATCCCTATTGTTACACCCATTTGAGGAATAGCGCCGTATAATCCGCGTTTTTCTTTGGGCGCATACTCAACTGCAAGAAGTAAAGCTCCTCCCCATTCTCCTCCAATACCTAAGCCTTGAACGAGACGTAGCGTTATTAATAGAATGGGAGCCCAAACACCTATCGCTTGATAAGTAGGAAGTAATCCCATACCAAATGTTGCAACCCCCATTAAACTTAACGTAAGAACAAGCGTCTTCTTCCGTCCAATTCTATCGCCAATATGACTAAAGATAACTCCCCCAAATGGACGAATAAAGAAAGCAAGTGCAAATGATGCATAAGCAAGAATAGTTCCAACTGATGGATCTTCCGTAACAAAGAATAATTGGTTAAATACAAGAGCTGCTACCGTTCCATACAAAAAGTAATCGAACCATTCAATCGAACTTCCTACTAAACTAGCAATCCATACTTTCCGCATTTGTTTTGAATCCATTTTACCTCTCCCCTTTATAAAAAATTGAAGTGACACTTTAATTCTCCCATTTTCATTGTAATTAGTTTGAAATTTTCTGTCAATATACCTTACAAATTATTTGCATTGGGCGTCCTATAAAAATAATGTATGATTTACTTAAGAGTATAATAAAGTGAAACATCAATCATTGGGGGTTTTCCGACGCACAGGACGTTCTAGTGCGGACGTTGCGACATGGACGTCGCGCTTTTAGTCCTCGTCCTCCCCCAATGATTGTAAGTTGAGGCCCACACGATGTGGGTCACGCAGACATTGCAAACGCTCTTTTATTTTGCGACGAGCTTTGCGCAGGAACAACACGATTGTTGCGTACTTAGTCTGCGATCATTCAATCGGGCTTTTACGGGCAGTTGATCGCCCACTTAACTTTTCGCTTTTCTTAAATCTTGAAGTGGGAGTCTTACTGCCCGTTAAGGCGGGATAAAAGGAGTATTCAATATGTCTTCACATTCAATAGGGCAGATATTAAAACAATTACGAAAAGAAAGGAAGCTTACTTTAAAAAGTCTAGCTGAACTAACAGATGTCTCTATTAGTTTCTTATCCCAAGTAGAGCGTGGTAAATCGAGCGTCACTTTAGAATCCTTGAAAAAAATAGCAGATGCGCTAAAAGTAAACCCAACTGTATTTTTTTCCGATCATTCACAGACTGATGACCTAAATTCCATCAGACAGCAATTTTATTACCAAGATTTATCAAATGGAATACCCGATGCTTCTTACATACCTATCTTAGTCACACTGCAACCAGGGGAAAATGAGGGAAATGCCTTTTCTCATAGTGGGCATGAATTTTTATATGTTATTGAAGGCACTTTAACTGTAGTAGTTGATGAGAAAGAAGAAGAATTAGGGGAGCAACAATCTACCATGTTTGATGCAAATAAAACGCACTATTGGTATAACTTGACGAACAAACCAGTACGATTTTTAGTCATATCCTCAAAATAATATACATGCAAAAGGAGTGAGAACAAGAAACTCACTCCTTTTTAACATTTCAATTTAACTAAGTTTTTAACTCTAGGCAGTACTCTTTTTCAATTTACTTTTTTAGCCCCACTCCAGTACATTTCTCGTAATAAGAACTTTTGGAGTTTCCCAGTTGCTGTTTTTGGTAAGCTATCTACGAACTCAAATGATTTTGGAACTTTGAAATGGGCCATAACGGACCTGCAATAGTCGATCATCTCTTGCTCCGTCACATTCTTTTCTTCACGAAGCACAACAATCGCTTTAGGAACCTCTCCCCATTTTTCATCTGGTACAGCAATAACAGCTGTCTCTAAAACATCTGGATGCTTATACAATACCCCTTCAATTTCCGTAGAAGAGATATTCTCCCCACCAGAAATAATCATGTCTTTTATACGGTCTTGAATTTCAATATACCCATCTGGATGTGTTACTGCCAAATCCCCCGTATGGAACCATCCGTCTACGATTGCTTCTGCTGTTTTTTCCGGATCTTTGTAATAGCCTTCCATAACGACATTCCCACGCGTGATTATTTCACCAATTTCCTTACCATTCCAAGCAACTTCTTTTCCATCTTCCTGACTGACCACTTTTGTCTCCCCATTAAACGCTAGTTCAATACCTTGTCTAGCTTTTATCGTTGCTTGTTCATCCGATGATTTATCATCGAATTCTTTTTTCCATTCGCTATATAGAATGAATGGAGATGTTTCAGTCAGTCCATAAACATGCATCATATTTAGTCCAAGAATCTCTTGCGCTTTGCCTATTAGTGCAGCTGCGGGTGGTGCTCCTGCTGTACCCATTCGAGGATTCGTAGTAATCTTTACTTCTTTTGCCTTTGGTTCATTCACTAACATATTTACAACTGTAGGTGCACCACATAGCAGGCTGATTTTATGTTTTTCAAACAGATCCAAAATAAGCGGTGGATCTACCTTACGTAAGCACACATGCGTTGCTCCAGTGGCGGTAATTGCCCACACCCCTCCCCAACCATTCGCATGGAACATCGGCAATGTATGAAGATACACATCATCATGCTGTACACTTAGATGATACATAAAGTTAGCTGCATTTAAGTAATTACCTCGATGCGTTAGCATAACCCCTTTTGGTTTGGAAGTCGTACCGCTTGTATAATTTAATGTGAGTAATTGATTTTCATCTATATCCACTTTTGGAATTGAAGCATCACCAAAGTCCTGATTGATAAATTCTTCATAATAGATACCTTCCAATAAATTCGTATGCCCTTCCACTGCAACGACTATTATTTGTTCTAATGACAAGCTATGTCGGATTCCCTCTATTAAATGACTATATTCTTCATCCACAATGAGCATTTTAGAATCACTATGTTTAATAATATATTCCAAGTCTTCTGCATTTAATCGATAATTTAAAGGGACATGTACCGCGCCAAGCTGGCAAATCCCATAAAAACTTTCTAACATATAATGGGTATTTGGCAGCATGACCGCAATATGATCTCCTTTTTGTACTCCAGCCTTCGCTAAAGCAAGAGAGAGTCTATCCGCTCGTTCCCCAAACTCTTCATATGTAAACTGTTTTTCTCCATCGATTACCGCAGTTTTTTTCGGATAATATTTAATCGCTCTTCTTTTCCAATCTAATGGTGTTAATGCAGCAAACATTCCAACCAACTCCTCTTTTAAAATGAAGTTTCTTTTTGTTCGATTGATCTATAAACCCCTTTTTGCTTGAGTGTATTTATCGTCTCTTTGCTATGACCCATTTCTTTTAAAATTTCTTCCGAGTCATTTCCAGTGTTCACCCCTGCAAAACGGTAGTTTGCTTGTTGCGTGGAAAACTTAATCGGAAAAGCAATTTGACTCTGTGTACCTCCTTCTTTCTTCGGTACAGAAACTACCATTTCTCTAGCTTTTAATTGTGGATGTTTTACAGCTTCTGAGAAACTCAATACGGGTTCAATACACCCGTCAAAGCCCTCTTCAAGAATACTTACCCATTCATATAAAGTTTTTTGCTTAATAGCTTTTACCAAAATTTCTTTAAAAGCCTGCTGTTCTTCCTTACATTCACTACTACTTAGTTTTATTAAATTTGGGTCGCCGATTAACTCACACAGCATCGCTTGAAACGGTGGTTCTAAACTACCAATAGAAAGATAGCGATTATCCTTCGTTTCATAATAATCATAGAAAGAGCCTCCATTTAATAATAAGGATTCAGGCTCCGGCTCTTCTTTTCCTACTAGATATCCAGGACCATACATTGCATTCAATGAAAAAGATACATCTGTAATGCTTATATCAATCTGCTGACCTTCTCCAGTTTTTTCACGGTGATAAACAGCCGCTAAAATTCCTATTACAGCAGGCATGGAACCCCCTGCAATGTCAGCTACTTGTACACCTGAAGGTACAGGAAGTTGATCTTTCCTAAAGGAATAACTTGAAATACCGGCCAATGATAAATAGTTAATATCATGTCCTGCACGATTACGTAGAGGACCTGTTTGTCCGTATCCGGTAATGGAGCAAAAAATAATTTTAGGATTGATTTCTTTTAACTTTTCATACCCTATTCCCAATTTGTCCATTACTCCCGGACGAAATTGTTCGATAACAATATCGTATTCTTGTATCAGTTGATAGATGATTTCTTTGGCTTCACACTGTTTTAGATCCAATGCTATAGAACGTTTAGAACGATTTAAATGTCCAAAAGTAGCGGATACTTCTCCATCGATTGGACCCAAATATTTTACTAAGTCCTCCCGATTTGGAGCTTCCACTTTCAACACCTCTGCTCCCATATCTGCTAACATCATAGTGGCAAATGGTCCAGGCAGTAAGGTCGAAAAGTCTAAAACTTTCAAACCATTTAAGATTCCCAAGTACTCACACCTCCGTAATATTTAATTTTTAGAAATCTACGAATTTTCTTTCTATTATTATATTGTAGTGATTATTGTATCCGTTTTCAATAGTCGTTATATTAAAATTCTCTGATTGTTTTCTTTCTCTTATTCTCGGGAATATATATGTGGAAATGATGCAAGTAGGAGGAAACAAAGATGGTTAAAAAGCAAAAGAAGCGGATATTTATCGGATTTCTCTGTCTGTTCGCTCTTATCTATATAACAGTTATTTTATGGCACACGTATAAACCTCTTCCAGAAGGAGTTTCATTTGAAGGGAATATACATAAAACGAATCATGTAGAATTTATAACAGACCTTACTTATGCACAAGATCAAGAAGGAACTGGAATGATACATGAAAATCATATTTTTGAGGAAGTAAATACAATGATTACCGAGGCAGAAGAATTTGTCGTCGTCGACTTTTTCTTATTTGATGGTTATTATGATGAAGATGAAGACTTCCCCAAAATTGCAGACAACTTATCTAATACCCTCGCGAATAAGAAAAAAGAGAATCCTAATATGCCAGTAGTATTCATAACAGATCCACTCAATCGTGGATACGGCTCTTATGAAAATGAATGGTTCCAAAAAATGAGAGACGCTGGTGTAGAAATAGTCTATACCGACTTAGATCAATTGAGAGACTCTACTCCAATCTACTCAGGCATTTATCGAATATTTTTTCAGTGGTTTGATATCGGAGGAAAGGGCTGGATAGCAAATGCGATGGCAAGTGATGCACCTAAAATGACAATTGCCTCGTATATGACATTGCTGAATGTGAAAGCAAACCATCGAAAAGCAGTCATAACAGAAAAGGAAGCAATGGTGACTTCTTCCAACCCACATGATGCGAGTGGTTTTCACGGTAATATTGCATTAACAGTAAATGGTCCTATCATTAATGATATTCTAAAGTCAGAAGAGGCAGTATCCTTGTTCTCTGGTGGTCCTAAACTTCCGCGCATCCAAGCAGAAGAAGTAGAGGGAGAGTATGAAGTGCAGTATTTAACAGAGAAAAAGATTTTAAATAAGTTACTTGCAGATTTAGCAGTTACCAAAAAAGGAGACAAGATTTGGCTTGGTATGTTTTTTGTAGCAAAGCGGGATATTGTCAATGCATTAATCGATGCAGCAAACCGCGGAGTAGAAGTAAATCTAATACTGGATCCAAATGAGAACTCCTTTGGTCAAGAAAAATCTGGCTTACCAAATCGCCCGGTTGTCCAAGAAATGGTGGAAGATACAAAAGAGAAAATGAACATCAGGTGGTATAACACCGTTATCGGCCAATATCATACAAAAGCAATTTGGATTCAAACGAAGGATCATACAATCATTTCAAGCGGTTCTGCTAACTACACAGAACGCACATTGGACAATTATAATTTAGAAAATAACCTGCGAGTTATCGCACCAAATGATAGTGAGCTTGCCTTACAAATGGAAGCTTATTTTGAACGTCTTTGGAATAATGAAGATGCTATGTATACAGTAGATCTAGAAAAATTTCAGGATAGTTTTACTTGGTGGCAAAGATGGATATACTCACTTCAAAAGTTACTAAAAATTACAACCTATTAATGGAATAACCCCGAATCTAGTTTTTATCATTGAGCCTAAGATTCGGGGCTTTCTTTATTAGTCCTTCAGTTTTGTTCAATTACATAGTTCTAAATAAAAAAAGTCTCCATCATGTAAATAAACGACTGGAAAAATGCGTTCAGCATCCAACTTGTATTCGATAGGAAAGTACATAATAATTTTACGTTTGGTTACTTCTAACTTGATAAACCCTCCTTCAACCTTTGTCATCATTAGCATTCACTCTTATTTATTCATAAAGCGAAAGGCTCTACTCATAATGGTTGGAACAACAGATGCATGGTTTTCACCTTCCGCAATATACAGCTCAACTTCTAATTGTTCTGTTTTGTGCTCGCTCATATTCGCATACAACTGCTTGGCATCATCGACCATAAAGTCCTCTTCACCACCAACCAACATTAACAACTTTCTATAGGCATGCAGCGCGGTCTTTTGAAAATATTGTTCTGCATGGATGAATAGCTCATACTCATTCCACCAAATAGAAGGACTAGTTGCTACATAATATGGAAATAACTCTGGACGTTTAAATAAAGCCCAAACTACAAACAGTCCACTTAATGAATGACCAAATAGTGTCTGTTTTTCCTTATTAACTGCATATTTTTCATTAATAACTGGCATCAATTCCTGCTCGATAAAATCCAGAAACTTTTCTGCTCCGCCATGATTCCAAATTTGTGTTCCTTTGAAACCTTCTGGGTATTTATATTGTTCTGCAAAAGGCGTAAACTCATAAAATCTTCGTTTTCCCACTTCTTCTTTCGTACCTTTATGTCCGATTCCTACAACAATTGCAGGAGAGATAAGTGTTTTTGGTCCATTTCCTGATTGCAACCTTACAATGTCACGACCAAACTGGAAATACCAATTCCCATCTAAAATATAATAGATTGGAAACCCTTTTCCCGGCACTTCTTCCAAGGGAATGGCCACTTTTATGTCATACGTATAATCCATTATGCTAGATTTTATTTCCCAAAACTCTGTATCTTCTAGCCACACTTTATCTATCATTTCTTTATCCTCCATTTTATCCCGGATTAAAGGGCAATAAGACGTCTTGTCCGTCGGAATCCCTACTGATTGAAGTATCACTTTATATAGCCATAGCAAACAGGCGAGCCGTTCTCTACATCTATCATAATTTTGGCTTCAATTTGAAAGACGCGCTTCATTACTTCCTTCGTTAAAATTTCTGACGATCTTCCAACTGTAGTAATTTCCCTGTCTTAACTAACTCCTTCTAATATTTATTAAACTAGGTCAAGTTTAATTGATAACGATTATCATTATCATGATACGGCATTAAAAATAGAATTACAATACTATTTCTCAAAAAATTAGTACCTTAAAAATAAATACTTTATATCAAATATATAAAGTTGTCCCTCTATTCTACTAATTATAAAAACACCTAGCTCTGACACAATTTAAAATTGTATCTAACTAGGTGTTCAAAAATATTACTTATCAATCAGTAAGCTCTCTTTTAGTATATTCGATTAACCAGCAATCCCGATATTCACCCTCATGCAGTTCGTTTTTAGGCAAGAGCTTAACTTTCTTAAATCCACTTTTTTCATAACAGCGTATTGCTCTTTCATTCCATGTTTGAGGATCCATTACCACTCTGTCTGCTTTTTTTTGTTCAAGTAGAAACTTCACAGTAGAGTTCACTAAGAGTGTTCCAATACCTTTATTCCAATAGGCAACTTCTCCAATGAATTGATCCATACCATATAAAACTTCAGTGATATCTGCATAACCATATAATTTTCGCTCATCAAGATCCACTGGGTAAAATTGAATATATCCAATCGGAGTATTGTCAAACTCGACAATACACCTGTCCACCCCATTTTCGCGGTTATAAAATTTCTCCTGTACTTTATTGTCATCAAATGGATTGTCTCTTCCTTCATAAAACTCTAGTACAGCTGGATTGGAAAGCCATTTGGCTAATAAAGAACTATCTTGTTGCCCTAATAAACGTACAGATAGCTTGTCATTTTGAAATAACATCTTCCACACTTCCCCCTTTTTTTAACTACGAGGTGCCAACAACATAACAGACACGCCAATTAAGCATATGAGAGCCCCAATCCAATCATATGTATCTGGTACTTTTTTATCGACACCCCAGCCCCAAAGAACTGATAAAACAATAAATACACCACCATAGGCCGCATACACTCTACCGAAAGAAGGAAACATTTGAAATGTAGCGATAACACCATAAAGAGCCAATGCAATCCCACCAATAAGCCCTAAATATGCAGACTTGCCTTCTCTCAGCCATTGCCAAATAAGATAGCCACCTCCTATTTCAGCTAAACCAGCAATCAAAAATAGTGCAATTACGGAAAACAAAATATACTCATCCTCTCGAACTAATACATACAATTATTTCGTTTCTACAATATGACCTACACTCGTTGGTAACTCTAATATTCTCTCTTTTAGAAATAGCGGATATAAGTTCATTTCCTTTAATTCCTCTATGGCAACCCAGTAATATGTATGTATTTTCCCATTTTCATTCTCGGTAAATTCATTTCCTTTGCTTAATAATTCCTGGTTTTTCAACTCTACTAAATAGAAAAAACAAATTTCATGAAATTTCTCCCTCAACGTAGCTTCTATAAAAAAGTTTTCATTTACCCATAACAGACGTTTTACATTCACTTCTATGGATAGCTCTTCTTCCATTTCACGTGTTATTGCCCTTTCACTTGTTTCGTTCAGCATAACTCGGCCACCTGGAACATAATAATACGATTGGTTTTGATCTTTCATGATGAGTAATTTACCGTCATGTATTAATAACCCTGCTACCCGGTAATTGAATCTGCCTTCGACTGTTTGAAATGAGATATCCATATTTATTCCCACCCTTTGCAAACGTCTACCCATTCCCGTCCGTTTGCATATGTAAATAACTCTTCACAGGTAAGTTCTATAGCACTATTACTACTTCCACAAGCAGGAAAAACAGTATCAAAACGTTTTAATGATTCATCTAAGTACACAACCACATCATCTGGAACACCAAACGGGCATACGCCACCTACTGCATGTCCTACATGTTCGAGTACTTCATCTGGCGTTAGCATTTTTGCCTTTACTCCAAAAGTTGCTTTGAATTTAGCGTTATCGATTTTAGCGTCGCCTGCAGATACTACCAAAATACATTTATCTTCTTTTATAAATGATAATGTTTTGGCTATTCGTGCTCCTTCTACATTTAGAGCTTGAGCAGCTAACTCGACCGTTGCACTAGACGCCTCGTATTCCAATATTCTTTCTTCGATTCCAAACTCTTTAAAATAATCTCTTACTACCTCAATTGCCACTAGATACACCTCGTTTTTTTAATAGTGAAACTTCTTCTCTAATAGTACCATTAATTAAAAGGACAACCAAAAAGATGGTTGTCCTAGGTGTACTACGCTTCTGGTTCAAATGTTTTACAATCTGTTTCTTCACTATTGGAAGCTTGTTTCCCTTTATTACTTACAACATAAATAGCAGTAGCATTACACTTGTTTCCAGATCCCCAATACGTACAGTTGTTTACTTCACAAAGAACATCTTGAGCCATAGTTTCACACCTCCTCATTGCTAGCATGAACAATTGGATTATGATTAATACTAGTACAAACGAAGTGCGTATTAGTAGATGTGTTAAAATGAAATTATTTATATTGGGGGAATGAGTTAATGCAAAAGCTTATATTTGAATCAGCATGGGATAAAACGATATCCGATAAGGACCGCAAAGAAATTGAAGCAATCTTTCTCGAAACAAGCCAATCCGGCAATCAAGGTATTCAACTTACACCATTATGGCAAGCTATTAACCATAATGGTGAATTATTAGTAACCGTACTTATCCATAACTTCACCATGCATGCTTTTTCCTTTCAAAACACAAAACTTAGATATACGGAAGCAAATGAAATTCTCATCGAACATTTCTTCACAATACCTTCGTTTAGCATGCAAGCGAAAACCAGTATGCCATGGACGTTTATTTTTCCAAATGAAAACTTGGACAAAAAAATTACGCTTGAAAATGGTCATTTAGAAATAATTTAAGTTTTTTTATTCTTAAATGTGATGCTTTACTTTTCACAAGATAATATGCGTCATTCACAACAATTTCATTTAATAATCTGAAGAGGTTTGTCGTGGTCGAGATCTTATGTTGTACTACTTTTAATCGTACAATTCCCACTGTAAACGTTACTTGTTTACTTAAATAATTTCCTTGAATCGATTTACAATGCAGCTTTGGAGGATGTCGATTTTATTTTTCATTATCCAGAAACTATTAGGTAGTAGTTTATACATATGCGTGGTTTATTGAATAGCCTATAAGAGCAGAAAAATAATCCAAGGAGGTTATAAAATTGTCACGTAGAAGAAATCCTCGTTTTTGTATATTTCCAGGATATAATTGGTGTGGACCTGGTTGTAGCGGACCCGGTGCACCTATAAATGAGGTAGATGCAGCATGTAAAGCACATGATGAATGTTACAACAAAGGTAGAAATCGATGTGAATGTGATCGCGAGTTTGTCGAGCGGCTACGTCCAAATATAAACCCTTATACACAACAAGGAAGACATGCTCGACTTCTTTATAATTATATGAAATTGCAATCAAGCTTTACGTGTAACTCTTTTAGAATATAAGGTTAATCAAAATCACTATAGAAAAAATCTGAAAGCCATAGAAAACCGGCATTCAGTTTTTTTGCATTTCCTCTTTATATTTCGTTACACAATTTTGGCAAATACAATGCTTTCTTATACTTTCTTCCGGGATTAATTCAAAAATCCCTTTTGGAAATTCCTCTATCGTACACCAACATCCACTTGGCTCTGTTTTGTCTACCATGCATTTGTTTTCTTCTCCGCAAAGCGGACAATGGGTATTAGCCATTTCAATCCTCCTATTTTACGTAAATCGTTACTTGGTTCTTTCCATTTATTTTTGATTTATTTAATTCTTTGCATGCAATTGTATTCATGTCATCCATGCTATCAAACTGTTTGCACTGGCCCAATACTCCACCTACACTAATCGTTAAAGCGTAAGCATGTTGTTCCGAACAGTAGAGTAAAGACATTTCCTCCACAGAAGTTCTCAATTCTTCTGCGATTTTCTTTAATTCACTTTGACTAATATGCTTCAAAAAAGCAACGAATTCATCTCCACCGAATTTTCCTGCTACTCCTCCATACTTTTCAATAACTTTTTTCAGGCAATCCCCTATTTTCTGTATAGCACGGTTCCCTTCTATAGGACCATGAAAATCATTATATCTTCTTAAATAATCAACATCGATGATTAATAAAGCCACCCAAATATCTGCATTGCCTTCATCATTCCTAAATTGTGAAAGAGATTCGGTAAAGTATTTACGATTTGCTAACTTTGTCAAATCATCGTAGAACTCTTCTGTACTTAAATTTACATTCATTTGGTCAAAATTCTCTACTATTTTCTTTTGCTTAGTAAACTCTTTTTTCAAGTGGTCACTCATTCTACCTATTCCCTCACTTCTTTCTTAATTAAAATCAGTTATCTTAATTGTATAACACTATATTCAGACTATTCCACAAAAAAAGAAAGGTACCAGATTCTGATAGATTTCAGAATCTGATACCTTTTAAATACGTCATTTTTTAAATGTTAAGCCTTCCGTGTCTAGCGCAGCTCTTAGCTTCGGTAAAGATGCAGGCCCCATACCGTGAAACTTTAAAATGTCTTTTTCACTAAAGCTTGATAGCTGCTCCAAAGAAGTGATTCCACTGTTTTCTAATGCACGTCTTGCAGGTGCAGAAAGTAGAGAGAGAAACCCAGTTTCAGGTTTTCGTTCCTGTTCACAAGTAGGACACGTAGGACAATCGCTGCTTTTATAATATTCATGTCCTTTTTCGCATTTTCTTAAAGTTTTTGGGCTAGTATTGATGGCTGATTTCTCCTTTTCTAAATAGTTTTTCCGTAATAAAACTATTACAACTATTCCCTCATATTTTACAACTAACTTTCCCTTTACGCCAACTAAAATCCACCAGTAACAATGACCTTTAAGTCGTTGTTACTGGTTCTTTTGATAATATTCTCTAAAAACGAATACGAAATGCTTTTACGATAATTCCATCATTTGCTGGTTCGAAGTCAAACTGAGGCAACCGTTCAAAACCTAGATGTTCATACAATTTGATGGCATTTTCCATAAAATCTGCAGTATGAAGACCCATTTCCGAGAAACCATTCTCCTTTGCACGTTTAATACATTCATTAATGAGCAATGTTGCCACACCTTTTCCTCTAGTTTTAGAAGAGGTAGCAAGCATTCGTAACTCTGGATATCCAAGTTCGTCTTCCAAGAGACCATCATATGCTTTTATAGCAGGAGAAAACAAAGCAACACTTCCTAATATTTCTCCATCGTCTTCTACTACTATTCGTTCCACACCAGTTTCAATATCTCCATCCGATAAGATGGATTTTTTTAAAGCCTGAAAGTGGTCTTCTGGAATTTTTGTTGCATGTTCTTCATATGCAGCTAATCTTAGCTCTCTAATTGTAGAGAGCTCTGCTGGTACAGCGTCTCGGATAATCATAATTTCTCCATCTCCTTACTTCTTATTTACTTTCGTGAATGAGAAACTTTTCTTTATTTCCACTTAATTCTTCGCGGTTATGTACAGAATGGAAGTTAGAAGTATCCGGACCTTTCGGTAAAATATTGAGGCTTTTTTGATCATCGCTCGCGATATGATTAGATAAATGATAATGTATTTTAATCGCGTCAAAATCTGTCGTATCCCCAAAACCAGGTGTTTGATATAAATCTCTTAAATACCCCCATAAGTTCGGATAATCCACGATACGATTACGATTCGCTTTAAAAGCAGAATAATACGCAACATCAAAGCGGACAAGCGTAGCATACAATCGAACATCGGTATCAGTTATAAAGTCTCCAAATAAGAAGCGCTTCGTGGCTAAACGTTGTTCCAATTCATCTAATCGTTCAAATAACACATCATACGCTTCTTCATAAGCTTCTTGTGAACGTGCAAATCCACATTTGTATACACCATTATTCACATCATGGAAGATAACATCACTTAATGCATCGATTTCTTCCCGTAAATGTTTCGGATATAAATCAGGTGCATTTTCTTTATGAAATGGAGCCCAAGCCGTTTCCAAATGATTAGTTAATCTAAAATAATCGTTATTCACTGCTATTCCTTCTTTAATATCCACCATAACAGGCACAGTTGGTCTACCCGCATACTCTGGGTCTGCCTTTTTATACACTTCGCTTATATATTGAATACCTAAAACAGGATCTACCCCGTCTATATCTAAAGAAAATTCCCAGTCTACGCGGTCGATATTAGGACGCATTGGACTGGCTGTACCTAAACTAATGGCATCCTCTAAACCTAGTAAACTTCGAACAATTACCGAGCGATGCGCCCATGGACAAACGGCAGCCCATAGAAGACGATAGCGTCCTGCTTCTATCAGAAGTTCATCTGGATTATTTCCAAAGGGGGTATTAAAGTGATTTTTTTGGCGATTAAATTTTCCTTTTTCATCCACTTCAGTTGGTGCTTGTTTCTGCGACTTTTCCATTTTTATCATCCTCTTCTATTTGATATTTTACAAATCCATAGTTTTCTTCTTGGTTTAATTAAGTTTATGATTTTATTATTTCGAAGTCAAGGTAAAAGAAGTAGTAATTCTCTGCCAACTTCAATGAAAAATTTTAAAGGTAGCTGTATTTTTCAATCAAATTTCACGACCATTTTATAAAATGAGATTCGGGACGGAAAATAAATATGGGGGAAGTAATTTGAAGATATAAAAAGCGTCTTTAAACCATTTTTTTGAGGGTTTTAGTGTAGGAAAAGTAATTGCTTTGAATGATGATTACAATACAAGATTACTATGACCGGGACCGGTATCGAAGGTGTTCAAAAATCAGCCTAGTTTAACAGATACCTTTCCTTCTCCCGAACCAAAACGGTAATTGCTTCGCAAGAATCGGCTGTTGGGTTTCTTCTTGGTGTTCAAAGTGATCGTATAATTCCTTGAATCTTAATTCCTTGGGGTGGACATTTCTGAAAGTTTAATATAGCAGGCTGAGCTTTTCTCTTTTATTTGAAATGAATAGTCCGTTTCTCCAAACTCGATGGCAACCTCATAGCCTAACGGTTCAAAAAGATTGCGAATCTCCTGTTCACTTAACTCCGTTGCCACAGGACCAAAACTAAAATGGAAAGAAAAAGAGTGCTCTACCCATTTTTCATAAGCTTCTTTTGGCTTGCCATTTAATGCAGTACTCAAAGCAGAACGAATAAGCGAAGTGAAAATACTACTCACCGCAAATTCCCTGTCATTTATGTAGTTTGTAATGTCATAAGCACCAGAAGACTGATTGATAAGTGAAAGAGAATCAGTCGTAACAAAGATTGTCATCTCCATCTGTTTATCTGTAAATGTAGAAAAAAAGAGCCGTATCGCATGATCTTTTTGGGTTCGCTCGTATAAATTACTTGGAATTTTAGCAAGCAGATGGGAGAGAACTTGTACATTTTCACCTGTCGCTCTAATCGTTAGTTGCACTATATCCACCCTTTCCTGTTTTTCATTGTCTATCTAAATGAGAAGGCGTATCGCGAAGAAGTTGGACAAAAAGCCCATCTCCTTCTAACCATTCAGCGATGAGAATATCTTTATCGCTTGTAATCCCTTTTGCATGAAGCTGACCGGTTAACCACACCTCATCAAAACCTAAGTCTTCTATTTCATCCCATAAAACTTTGCCATCTCTTATTAAAGTTACTGGCGCATAAACTGTTTTAGAAACTAGATTGAGATCCTCTTGAGTTGTTTTTTGATACTTGGATTTCTTTAAAATACTTAACGATCCATTTGCTTCTAAATAACAATATGCGACCTCTCGAATAGAAAAGGTTTCACTTTGTCTAAGTAAGCTTTGAAGCTGATTCAAATTCATTCGGTTTTTCTTTAATTGTTCTCGGTCCACCACGCCATTTTTTATCAATGCGGATGGTTTTCCTTCAAATATTCCACGTATAGCTAAAAACTTTTGCCCAAGAAATTCAACGATGAAAAGTAAAATACTCCATAGTGCCATCGTATAAATAATATAAAATAACCCTACATCATTATGATACAATCCATTACCAAGTAATTCACCTAATACTATCGCAGCAATGAAAGTAAAAGGGCTTATTTGCTTAATGATTTTCTTCCCTACAAATTTAACGATTAAAAAAAGAAGAAAAAAACCGACAATCAATTCTATAGTAATATTTAATATGTGCACTTTCCTTACAACCCCGTTCCAGCTATTCTTTCGACTAGTTATCTCCCAATTGCCGAAGATATAAAACTCCACTGAAGAAACTCAGCGTTACTGGATTGTTTGTCACGAATCCACTTCCATAAAATTACTATTACAACTAAACCGGTGATTATTACAACTAAAAGCTCCAGTTTTCCAACTAAACCTTCCATTTTTCCAACTAAACCCTCTTGTTTTCCAACTAAAAATTTTAGAAAAAAATAACCGCCATCCCAAAAGGATAGCGGTTATTTCTAAATATGATTCTTAAACAAGTCCAGTCAATAGATACACACCAATGACAAAGAAACATGCTAATGTCTTAATAATCGTAATCGCAAATATATCTTTATATGATTGGCGATGAGTGAGTCCACAAACCATTAGTAATGTAAGAACTGCTCCATTATGTGGTAAAGTATCCATCCCACCCGCTGCCATCGCAATGACACGGTGCATAACTTCTAAAGGAATACCGGCAGCATTTGCAGCCTCCACATACTTTTCTGCCATAATACCTAGACTAAAACTTAATCCACCGGAGCCGGATCCTGTAATACCGGCTAGCGCATTCGTTAACACAGCACCATTGACTAAAGGATGCGTAAAAGTTGTAGCTAAGAAATTCTGAACGACAGCAAAACCTGGTAAAGCTGAAATAATCCCTCCGAAACCAAACTCGGAAGCGGTATTCATTGTAGCAAGTAAAGCACCACTTATACCGACACTTAAACTATCCTTGAAACTCAATTTAACTGCATCGAAGTTTAAAGCGATAGCAGTAAAAATCCCTACAAGAAGAGCAAGCTCCACCGACCAAAGTCCGAGTTGCTGATTGATATTTACAGTTCCATATTGTGCTTGATTAATGCTAGCAAAATCAAATCCATCTGGATACCATTTCGGAATATAAGTAGTGAACAACTTATTCATTACTCCGACTAATAGCAGCGGAAGAAAAGCTAACCAATCTTTCACATCTATTTTTGCATTTAACATAGTAGAACTAGGGGCTGCCATCGCTTCACTTGTAGCAGCCATTTCGCTAGCAGCCGGTGACTCGGTAATCGCATTTTTTCCAATACCATAATAACCTTCACCGTTCTTAGCTGCTTTTCGTCGACGACTTTCTAAATAAAACATACCAACTACAAAAATAAACAGTGCACCGATTCCCCCTAGATATGGAGCTGCATAAACGTTCGTATCAAAAAAGGTGGTTGGAATAACATTTTGAATCTGTGGCGATCCAGGAATTGCATCCATCGAAAAAGTAAAAGCACTAAATGCAATAGTAGCTGGAATTAGTCGTTTCGGAATATTCGCTTCACGGAACAACTGATTAGCAAATGGATAAATCGCAAATACGGCTACGAATAAACTTACTCCACTATAAGTTAGAATAGCTCCCAATATGACGACAGTAAGAATAGCTTGTCTAACTCCAATGAATCGAATAATTACTTTTGCTATTCTTGCCGCGATACCAGACATCTCAATTACTTTACCGAAAATCGCCCCAAGTAAGAATACTGGAAAATAGGATTTTACGAAGCCGACCATTTTTTCCATAAAGATATTCGAAAAGAACGGTAAGACATGACTCGGATCTGTTAAAAACACGGCAAGTAAAGCACATATTGGAGCAATAATAATGACTGAAAATCCACGATAAGCTAAAAACATGAGTAGTCCTAGAGCTAATAGAATAATAATTAGATCCATAAATGTTCTCCTTCTATAGATAAATTTAATAGCAAAGAAAGCGTTAGGAAGGTTTATGAATCTAGAGATAACTCACAGTAAATCATATTCCTCTTCAGTTGGAAGCTATTTTCTATTCACCGCTCTGTTATTCTGTCTTCATCCCCTTTTCACTCATTCACTCTATCGTTTTTTGATTCACTAATAACTTCATTTCAAAAACTGCCACTATTTCGTCCGTTTGTTTCCTAACTTCTTGTAATACCGTCAAAACCCCTTGGTTCGGTCCTTTACTCTTCAAATCAATTACTTTCCCTGTAAGATTAATCGTATCTCCAATGAAAGTCGGTGCTGTAAATCTTACGTTATCCATTCCATAGAATGCCACGACAACCCCCGGTTCAAAATGTACCAATCCCGTTGTAATGGAAAGCACTAGCATTCCATGGGCAATTCGCTGTTTATATTGAGTTTCTTTTGCATATTCAATATTCGTGTGCAAAGGGAACCAGTCTCCGCTTAAAGCGGAGAACATTACGATATCTGCTTCTGTTATCGTTCTTCCTTTCGACTCCCAAACATCCCCAAGTTGGTAATCTTCAAAGTATTTATCGAACATTTCAATCTCCCCTTTGTTTATAAATACTACTTGAATAATTATGGCTCAGCAGAATGTTTTATCTGCTCGGCCAACTTAAACTGGATACACCCCATGCTTACGATCAGTGAAAACTAAATACTTAGACATGTAAACGTCCAAACGTGATGCAAGTTCCTCGCGCAAACGATTCGGTTCAACCACATCATCAATAATTAAATCTGAAGCTAGACGATAAATATCAATGTCCTCACGATATTCTTCACGCTTTTCAGCAATGAACGAAGCTCTCTCTTCTTCGGGAAGGGAAGCAATTTTATTTGCATATACTGCATTCACTGCAGCTTCAGGTCCCATTACCGCAATGGAAGCGGTTGGAAGTGCAATACAGCAATCTGGTTCAAATGCTGGGCCTGCCATCGCATATAACCCAGCGCCATAAGCTTTGCGTACGATTACTGTCATTTTAGGAACCGTAGCTTCACTCATTGCTGAAATCATCTTAGCACCATGTCTAATAATGCCCGCTCGTTCTACATTTGTCCCAATCATAAAGCCTGGCACGTCCGCAAGGAACAATAAAGGAATATGATAAGCATCACAAAGATTAATGAATTTCGCAGCTTTATCTGCACTATCATGGAATAGGACTCCGCCTTTAACACGCGGTTGATTTGCAATTATTCCAACTGGTTGTCCATTGATACGTCCAAGACAAGTAATAAGTTCAGGTGCAAAAAGCTTCTTGATTTCACAAATAGAATCTTCGTCAATAAGACGTTCGATCAGTTGATACATATCAAATGGTGCGTTTTGATTTTTCGGTATTAACTGCTCAATGCTTTTTTCAAAGAAAGCTGGTTCTTTCACTTCTGCTTTAGCTGGCTTTTCCGTATAGTTTTCTGGGAAATACGTTAAGTATTTTCGAGCGTACGCGATCGCTTCTTCTTCACTTGGAACGAGGACGTCTCCACAGCCAGAAACGGAACAATGCATTTTCGCTCCACCCATTTCTTCAAGAGACACTTTTTCACCGATAACCATTTCCGCCATACGAGGTGAGCCTAAATACATGGAAGCATTGCCGTCCACCATTACAACGACGTCACAGAATGCAGGAATATATGCTCCGCCAGCCGCTGATGGTCCAAATAGAAGACAAATTTGCGGTACTTTTCCTGACATTTTAACTTGGTTATAGAAAATTCGTCCTGCTCCTCTACGACCAGGGAACATTTCTAGTTGGTCTGTTATGCGAGCACCTGCAGAGTCAACAAGATACAACATTGGACAGCGTAGCTTTTCAGCTGTTTCCTGAATGCGGATAATTTTTTCTACAGTACGTTGTCCCCAAGAACCTGCCTTAATAGTAGAATCATTAGCCATCACACAAACCGTACGACCATGAATTTTACCAATCCCGGTAACTACTCCATCCGCTGGAAGATCACCCGCTAATACATTCGCAAACATACCATCTTCTGCTTTTAAACCATCATCAAACAGTAAGTTCAATCTATCCCGAACAAACATTTTCGCTTGCTCTTGGTTTTTCTTATGATACTTTTCCTGTCCACCTTGCAAGATGGCATCTTTTTTGATCTGATAATCTGTTTGTGAAACTGTCGACGTCATGTTGTTGCCTCCTTATTTACCCGTATATTGTGGTGCACGTTTTTCTGCAAATGCACGTAAACCTTCTAATCTATCTTCTGTTGGTAACAATTCGTTGTATGCAAGTTCTTCTATTTTCAGTCCGGTATTTAAGTCAACTTCAATCCCATTATTAATGGCTGCTTTTGCTTGAACTAAGGCAAGCGGGGCATTCTTCGCCATGGATGTAGCAATTTCTAGCGCTTTGTCTAGTAGATTTTCACGAGGGACTACATATTCTAGTATCCCAAGTGCTCCTGCTTCCTCAGCTGTCAGTCGCTTGGCGCTATAAATGAGTTCTTTTGCCTTTCCAAGTCCGATTAAACGAGGTAAACGCTGTGTTCCTCCAGCTCCTGGGATAATACCTAAGGAAGTTTCCGTTAAGCCTACTTTTGTCTCTTGCGCTCCAATACGGATATCGCATGCTAGAGCCAACTCCAGCCCACCTCCAAACGCCACTCCATTCAAAGCTGCGATAACCGGTTGTGGAAGTGCAGCAACTTCGTTTACAACAGCTCCTATTGATCGAACAGCTTGTCTAACTTCATTTTCTGACATTGTTTTTCGCTCTTTTAAATCAGCACCTGCACAAAAAGCTTTTTCTCCGGCACCTGTTAAAATAATGACACGGACTTCTCGATTATTTTTTAGCTCATTAGCAGCCGCCTTTAAATCGTGAAGCATCTGCTTAGATAAAGCATTTGCTGCTTCTGTTCGATTTAAAGTGATGACCGCAATTCCATCGCTGCGCTTTTCTACTTGTACATTAGTTAATACGTTTTCAACCATTACAAACAGCCCCTTCTTCTGCATTCAAAATATCCATCTGGCGACTATTCAGCTTTTTCCCTCTTACTTTTTCAATAAGCTTGGCAGATTTCATTACTGCATTTATATCGATACCAGTTTCAATCCCCATCTCATGAAGCATATACAATAAATCCTCGGTAGCCACATTTCCAGATGCTCCTTTGGCATAAGGACAGCCTCCTAATCCACCAAGTGCGCTATCAAAAATAGTGATTCCCATTTCAAGTGATTTCACAATGTTTGCGAGTGCAGTACCTCTTGTATCATGGAAATGCATAGCTAGCTTGCTAGCTTCAAAATGTGGGAGTAGTTCCTCTAGCAAACGTTCTACTTGATTTGGCACGCCAACGCCGATTGTGTCGCCTAACGAAAGTTCATCTATTCCCATGGAAAATAAATAATCGCTCACTTTCCTTACTTGTGAAGCCGCTACTGGTCCTTCATACGGACAACCTATCACTGTGGATACATAACCTCTGACTGTTTTTCCAGCTGCTTTCGCTTCCTTAACGACTTCGCTTAAAATTGGGTATGTTTCTTCGATCGATTTATTAATATTATTTTTATTATGCGCTTCACTTGCTGACATGAAGACGCTCACTTCATCTACATTTGCTTCTAGTGCCCGCTCAAGTCCTCTTATGTTAGGAACAAGGGCAGCATATGTGACCCCTTGTTCCCGCCCTATTTTCCCAAGTACTTCCGATGCGTCTGCTAACTGCGGAATCCATTTCGGATGGACAAAGGAGCTCACTTCAATATAAGACAGACCTGTTTTAGAAAGTGAGTCGATCCAAGTAATTTTATCTTCTGTTGAAATAGTTTGTTTTTCATTTTGTAACCCGTCTCTCGGTCCAACTTCTTTAATCGTTACACTTTTTGGTAGTTTCAAAACTTCAACCTCCTATTCAACCTCAATGAGTACATCTTCATCATTAACGAAGTCACCTTCATTAATATGAATTTTCTTTACAACGCCAGTTGTCTCAGCTGTAATCGGAATTTCCATTTTCATTGATTCAAGAATCACTACATCTTGCCCTTCTTTTACTTCTTCCCCTTCTTTTACTAATACTTTCCATACACTACCTGCCATGCTTGCTACGATGTTTGTCATATTAATGCCCTCCTTAGTTAGTTGCTTTTTCAGCTAAATAATATTTATTTACAAAATCAGTTGTTGTATAACCGCTTAAAAATTGTTCGTGGCTGACTGTTTCAATAAGCATTGGGATATTCGTTTTAATACCTTCTACTTTGTAATTTTCAAGTGCTTCTTTCATTCTTGCGCAAGCCTCACTACGAGTCTCTCCCCAAGTGATCAGTTTGCCGATCATTGGATCATAGAATGGCGTCACTTGTGAGCCAGCTTCTATCGCACATTCGTTGCGGACACCTTCTCCTTGCGGCAGTTGAAACGCTGTTATCTTCCCAGGTGAAGGGAAAAATGTTTTAGGATCTTCTGCATAAATGCGCACTTCAATCGCGTGTCCTTTTCGCCCGACATCTTCCCGCTTAAGAGACAAACGTTCTCCGTAAGCCACCTTCAACTGTTGCTCTACTAGATCAAGTCCAGTAATTTCTTCTGTAACTGGATGCTCCACTTGTAGTCTTGTATTCATTTCTAAGAAGTAGAAGTTTTGCTCACGATCCACTAAAAATTCAATCGTCCCTGCATTGGAATATCCAATATGTTTTGCTGCTTGGACAGCTGCATCGAGCATTTTTTGTCGTGTTTCTTCACTAATAAATGGAGAAGGTGCTTCTTCCACCACTTTTTGGTTTCGACGTTGGATAGAGCATTCTCTCTCCCAAAGTGGAATGACATTGCCATGCGTGTCGGCTAAAATTTGCACTTCAATATGATGCGGTTCTGCGATATATTTTTCTAAGAACATTGTTCCATCACCGAAAAATGATTCTGCTCGTTTTTTATTTCCTTCGAAAGCTTTCACTAACTCTTCCTCAGAATTAACGAGTTGCATTCCGATCCCACCGCCTCCAGCAGATGCCTTCAGCATAAGTGGATAGCCAATTTTTTTTCCTGCTTCTTTTGCTTGCTCTTCATTGTCTAAAGCAGTATCAATTCCTTCAACAACCGGTACACCAGCTTCTTTCATCATTTTACGTGCTTCGATTTTACTTCCCATGGAAGCGATAATATCTGACGATGGCCCGATAAATACAAGCCCTGCTTCTACACATTTTCTAGCAAATCCAGCATTCTCTGATAAAAGTCCGTAGCCTGGATGTACAGCCTCTGCTCCACTTTCTTTTGCTACACGAATGATTTCGTCGATATTCAAATAACTTTGATTGACCGGTGGCTTTCCTACGCAGTATGCTTCATCAGCATTTCTAACGAACAGAGAGTCAGCATCTGCCTCTGAATAGATGGCAACTGTTTGAATACCAAGGTTTTTACAAGTTCGGATAACCCTTAATGCAATTTCTCCACGATTGGCAATAATTATTTTAGAAAACATATATCTCGCTCCTTTTTAAACAATCTTTATAAACTCTATTATTGATCTTGAAAATTAGGTTTCCGTTTTTGAATAAAAGCTTCCACGCCTTCTTGAACATCTTCCGTTTGAAAAACATGACCAAAATAACTAGCTTCGGTTACTAGACCTTCATTGAGTGGTTGTTCATATCCCTCATCAATCGAGTGCTTCGCGAAAGAAACTGGAATAGAAGAATGGTTACAAATTTTACTTGCAATCTCCATCGCTTTCTCTAAAGATTTGCCCTTTGGAACAACATGATTTACAAGTCCGATTCGCTCTGCTTCTACTGCTGATAAAGGCTCGCCAGTAAAAATCATTTCTTTCGCTCTTGCTTTACCTATTAAGCGTGGGAGTCTTTGCGTTCCACCAGCACCAGGGAATAATCCCAATTTCACTTCTGGAAGACCGATCTCTACATGTTCCTCCGCAATGCGGATATCACAGCTTAGCGCTAGTTCGCAGCCTCCACCTAACGCTAGACCATTAATGGCTACAATAGTCGGATGAGTTAGCTTTTCAATCATATTCAGCGGTTCTTGAAGCCAAAGTGATTTTTGCTTTGCTACTTCGACTCCTTTTCCAATCCATTCTGGAAATCCTTTAATATCCCCACCAGCTACAAATGCTTTTTCGCCTGCACCTGTTAAAACTACTACCTTTACTTTAGAATCTTTTTCGATTTCTTCCACGGCTGTGTTCAATTGTTCAATAACATCTGCACTTAAGACATTCACAGGTGGATTGTCGATGACAATTTGTGCAATATTCTGTTGTAACGACCATGAAACTACTTGAACCTTTTGCATCCTTTCCGCCTCCCGCCTTATATTTTCACTTCACTATAATCTTGTCTTAGAACAAATTTTTGTATTTTACCGGAAGGTGTTCTTGGTAATTCATCAACAAAAATAACTTTTCTAGGTTTTTTATAGCTTGCTAGATTATTTACACAATGATTAATTACGTCCTCTTCTGTTAAGTTCGATCCTTCTTTTTTTACAACCACAGCACAAACAGCTTCGATGAATCTTGCATCCGGTATACCAATGATGGAAACTTCCTTTATCTCCTCATGTCGATATAAAACATCTTCAATTTCAGCGGAGTAAATATTTTCCCCACCACTTCGAATCATGTCTTTCTTTCTACCTGCAATCTTTAAGTAACCGTCTTGATCGAAAACGCCTAAATCGCCAGTTTTACACCAACCGTTTACAAATGTCTCCATCGTCGCTTCTGGTTTTCGCCAATACCCTACTGAAACAGCAGGACTTTTAATAGCAATTTCTCCTATTTCACCTACTGGTAGTGGAAGGCCATCATCATCCAAAATGCTGATTTCGGTAAGTGGCATTGGTTTTCCGACTGTCTGTCCTTTCGTAAAAGCATCCTGTGGATCGAGGGACGCGGCGATTGGCGTGCCTTCTGTCAATCCATATACTTGAACAACGCCAACATTCGGGTATTTCTTCTTTAATTGCTCTAGTGCAGATGGCAATAATGGATCGCCCCCTGTATAAATAGTTTTTAAGTTTTTCAATTGATAGGAATCTAAGTCATTGTAATTCAACATTTCGTAGATCATAAATGGGAATAAGAAACAATCGGTCACATTTTCCTGTTCAATGACCGATAGGATTCTTCCAATTTGGAATCCTTGGCTTTTTGTGATGATAAGTGTTCCACCCATCAAAAGTATTGGAAGCCCTATGTCTTCCATCGCACCTACATGATAAAGGGGACCTGTCGTCATGCCAATTTCCTGTCCCGTAAAATTCCATTTCAACGATTGCATAGAGGAAAACCAAAGGGTCATGTCATGTGTCCAAATAGCGCCTTTTGGTCTACCAGTTGTACCTGACGTATACATTAGCATAACTGGATCACTCAATTTAATATTATTATCTGGTACTTCATCCACAGCGCCACTTGTCAATAGACTCCAAGGTTTAGACCAATCTGGAATTATAGCTTCCTCATTTTCCAGGCATATGTACTGTTCAACGGAAACACGTGGGCGAACCTCCTCCAGTTCACTTGCCAAATTGGCATGGAAGCATAATATTTTCGTTTCGGAATCCTTTAATGCATATTCCAGTTCTGCACTCGAAAGTCGGAAATTAAGACGCACTGCAATTGCCCCGATTTTCGCAACAGCAAAATATACAGCGAAATATTCTAGGCAATTGTATAGCAATACGCCAACTCGATCTCCTTTTTGGACTCCTAATTCAAGAAGCTTATTTGCATATGCATTTGATATCGTATGAAGCTCTTTATACGTCCAAGCTTTTCCCATTTCTTCTTGTATTGCTATTTTTTCTTGATGATTGTCATTTAACACATTTGCCATTTTCCTAGTAATAAGTCCAACGTCCAATGAAAATTCCTCCTTTCGTTTCTCCTCTATATATAAGCAAGATTCATGCCAAGTTTGAAAATCAAGAACTTTCAACGTTTTACTCTCTATTAATAAACTTGTCACCATCTATTTTTTCCGAAATCTCGGAAGACACCTTTTTCTTTTGACTGTTAAAGGACAATATAAGGTAAAAGAAAAAAATCCAGGATATCGGAGGCTATTCCGATATCCTGGATTTTATATATTTAAATAATATTATATTTTTTAATCTTCTCGTATATGGTCGAATTGCTAATCCCAAGTGCTTCTGCCGCCATGTTTTTATCGAATTTACAGTTCATTAGCATTTTTTCTATTTCTTTTTTTTCCGTTTCTTCTATTATTTCTTTTAACGTTCTGTTTTTATTTTTACCCAGATCTCTTATAATATATTCCGGCAGGTCTTCGATTTCCAATATATTCTCGTTTGCTAAATGCACACCTGCATCTATTACATTCTCCAATTCTCTTATGTTTCCAGGCCATTCATATTTGTTTAGAAGAGCGTAGACATCATCATGTATGGAATTGACTCGTTTGCCAATCCGTGCTTTCGACCTTTCAAAAAAATGGTGGATTAGAAGCAAGATATCCTCTGTTCTTTCCCTTAAAGGAGGACTCACTAATTGAATTGCGTTTATCCTATAATATAGGTCTTCTCGAAATTCCCTGTTTTCTATCATTTTTTCTAATGGTCGATTAGTTGCCGCAATTACACGAACATTCACCTTTTTTGGTTGGGCCGCCCCTACAGGTTCATATTCTCTCTCCTGCAAGACTCTTAGTAATTTGACTTGCATATGCTGGGGCATGTCACCAATTTCATCTAGAAAAATAGTTCCACCTTCTGCACTTTGAAACTTTCCTACTTTCCCACCTTTTTTAGCACCCGTAAAAGCTCCCTCTTCATAGCCGAACAGTTCAGACTCGATTAGATGCTCCGGTATCGACCCACAATTCACGCTAACAAATGGTTTAGTACTACGGGGACTCAGTTGATGAATACTTTGTGCGATTATTTCCTTCCCAGTTCCACTTTCACCCCTTATTAATACAGAAATATCTCCGCCGGCCACTCTTTTCACACGCTCTTTTAACTCATTCATCGCATGCGAGTTGCCAATCAAGTCATGTAAAGAATATCTTGCTCCATTTCCTTGATCACCCTCTGGTGTATACAAATTGTTCCGTGCTAACAGGTCTTTAATATGGCTATTCATTTTCTTCCAATCATCTAAATCTCTAAAAATAATCGTTCCTATTGCACCGATGATTTCTTTGTCATCGAAAATGGGGATACGATTTGTAATGACAAAGCTCCCTCTTAGAAACTGTAGATCTCCCATCTCTGATTTTCCTGTTTGAACAACAAGGTGCAATCTTGTATTTTCAATATAATCAACAATATATCCCCCGATTAAGTCTTCTCTTTTCACTTCCAAAAACTCGCAATACTTGTTGCTAATATATTGTATTTTTCCATTATTATCGATAATGATTGTCCCATAGTTTGCATTTTCAAATACGACATCGAGTAATTTATGATTGAACAATTGTCCAGATACCATATTTATTTCCCCTTTCTCCCTCATATCCCCTTACATACCCCTACCTTATATGATAACGGAATTTTCAAGAAACAGGTGTTTCATTTTTAGTTTGGAGAAACTTTAATAAAAAAACTGCCATTGTAAACGGAGAGTTCATACAATATAGGGATACTGCGCGGTAGATAAAATTGCTCTGTTAGTGTCTGCTATGATTCTCACTGTAGTCGTACGCTTTCCGCCGGGTGAGCGATGAGCCATCCCCACCGCTTAGGGCGTCGTTGGAATGTCTCATTAGCCCACTCATCCGGCAGGAGTCGACGCCAGCAGTGAATATCAATAGATATATCTTATTTATTCAGTATCGACTTGTTAAAAACAAAATCATAAACAGTTTTTGTACTGTATAAAACCAATAAATGGCTAAGGGCAATCAATCAGTCATTGTAAGCAACCAATACTACTCTAAAAGCAACTAAATCTGTATAAGAGCAATCAATTTACTAGTGAAAGCAACCATTTATTAAAATAACAAGTTTCCTTAGAGTGAGAAACTGATATTTACCACACAGTTTCCCTATACAGTGAAGTATTTGACTGGAACACATTATTCCTATAATGCGCTCGTACAAGCAAAACAATTTAAACTTTTTCTTCCATAGAACATAAAAAAACAGGATAAAGATTATTAATCTTACCTGTTTTTCCGCTTGCTTATTCTCGATGTTTCACAGCTAAACCTCTTAAAAATTTTCGCGCAAAATTATCACCGCATACTTTATAATTTCGATGTCCTTCTTTACGTAAAATAGCTCCTAACTCACCCTTTGAAACGACAATGCCACCTTCATCTAATATTGCTATCATATCTTCGGTTGTTAATTGAAGCGCTACTTTCAATTTCTTAAGTAGCATGTTATTAGCGTTTCTTTCGGGAGGTGCGGGATTTTCAGGTTGACCGGGTTTTGGATCTTGTTTACCTCGTTTAAAAGTAATAAAACCATTTAAAAAGGAATCCAACATCTTATGTGTACATTTTATTTGATCATCGGTTTCTTCCACATCTATGTCATCATAGAATTCATCTTTTGATTTTGTCAGTATTTTTGATAGTTCCTCTTTCGATACTTCTATACCACCAAGATTAAATATCTCCATCATATCTTTGTCTTTTATATCTAATGCATACCTTAGTCGAATTAATATATCGTTGTTATCCATTTAAAAGCCTCCTACTATTATGACCAGTCATCTCATGTTGTGTTGCTTGCTGAGTTGTTAGTTAATAAATTATAGCAGAGAAACTGTAAATACAGCTATTAAAACAGCTGAAACATGAATACTGCAATCAGCGAGTAGTTCTTCCAACCTCTACGGATGAAGCACTTTTGATAATTAGCATATACTGTATTACTTCAACAAAATATAACGGAGGTGTTTATTCTGATTCATACTGTTCAACGAGGTGAAACACTGAGTCAAATAGCCAGAGACTATCGTGCACCTCTATCCAAAATCATTAGTGCTAATCAATCCATTAATCCGAATGTACTTTTCATTGGTCAATCCATTGTTATACCTGGCTATCCAGACCCGAATACGCTTCCATATCGTATGGAGGTTTCCATAAACAATCGTCGACTACGCTTACTAAGAGACGGTATTTTACAAAAAGAGTACCCAATTGCTGTTGGAAGAATAGTGTACAATACACCTGTAGGAGATTTTATCATTATAAATAAAGCGCCTAATCCTGGTGGACCATTCGGCACAATGTGGATGAGTTTATCAAAAGAGCACTACGGGATCCACGGCACCAATGATCCCAGTTCCATTGGTAAAGCAGTCTCACGTGGTTGTATTCGCATGCACAATAAAGACGTGGAGGAATTAGCACGTATTATTCCAATAGGAACTCCGGTTTCTATCCGGCCATAATATAAAAAAACTGGAGGAGAAAATTATTCATCTTCTCCTCCAGTTTTTTATTTAGTTTCCTAAGTGTTAGGAGTTGAAATCGTATATTTGACCTTTTATCAAATATGCTGTACTTTCAGCGATATTCGTTATATGGTCTGCTGTTCTTTCAAGAAAACGATTTACAAATAATAATTGTACAAGCTGATTGGTCTCTTCTGGATGTTCACTTAAATAAGCTGTCAGTTTCTTATATGTTTCGCCACTATATTGATCCACTTCCTCCTCTAAGTCACCAACTTCTTTTGCAAAGAGGATATTTTCCTCTAAAAAAGATTGTAGTGCTTTTCGGAGCATCTCAATTGATATTTCTTTCATCTTCTCTAGATGCGTAATCTCCAGTAAAGATGTAGTATTACCAATCTTAATAGTTGCTTTTGCAATGTTCACTGCAAAATCCGCAACTCGTTCAATTTCGGATGAAATTTTAAGTACCCCGATAATTTCCCTTAAATCTCTTGAAACAGGTGCTTCTTTAGCCATAAGCCATATGGCGAACTGGTTAATATCCATTTCAAGATTATCAATAGCAGTATCTCCCTCAATAACTTTTAATGCAATCTCCACATCTTGTGTTTTTAAAGCAGTAAAAGCTCTTTCTAGAGCAACAACTGATAGTTCAGCCATTTCAGTGATTTTACTTTTTAATTCCTCTAAATTATTCTCGAAGTTTACACGGACTCCCATTTGCTACCTCCATTATCCAAATCGGCCTGTTACATAATCTTCTGTTCGTTGATCTTGTGGTGTAGAGAAAATATTATCGGTATCATCATATTCCACAACTTCTCCATTTAAGAAAAAGGCTGTTTTATCAGATACTCTTGCAGCTTGTTGCATGTTATGTGTAACAATGACAATTGTGTAATCTTTTTTCATGTTGGTTATTAGTTCTTCTATTTTTAACGTAGAAATTGGGTCTAATGCAGATGTAGGCTCGTCCATTAGTATAATATCCGGCTTCATCGCAATAGCACGAGCAATACACACACGTTGTTGCTGGCCGCCAGACAAACCTAGTGCTGATGTTTTAAGACGATCTTGTACTTCATCCCAAATTGCTGCGCTGCGTAGACTCTCTTCCACAATTTTATTTAATTCTTTTTTATTTTTAATGCCTTGCATTCTTGGTCCGTAGGCAACATTGTCATAAATACTCATTGGGAATAAATTTGGTTTCTGAAATACCATTCCTACTTTTGTTCTTAGTTTGATCACATCATTCGTTTTATAAATGTCTTCATGATCAATGACTATATCACCTGTAATTTTCACTCCGTCTATTAAATCATTCATCCGATTTAATGTTCGTAAAAAAGTCGATTTACCACAGCCTGAAGGGCCGATTAAAGCAGTTACCTCTTTTTCAAGGATAGCAAGATCGACTCCGAATAAAGCTTGTTTCTCTCCATAAAATAAATTCAAATCTCTTACATTAATGATCGATGTACCTTCTTTACGTTGCTCCATCTGCTAAAATACCTTCCCTACTTGATTTTTTTTGGTCACTAGCTCAATAAAATCTAAGACTCCATCACTCTTTAACATACATTTATTTATTGGTTGCTTTGTTAAATTTTTTCGAGATATAAGTCGCTGAAAGATTGATCGCTAAAATAATTACTATTAAGACAATACCAACTGCTGCCGCAAGCTCAATGTCACCTGACTCTTGTGTTACTAAATAAGAGTGAACAGTTAAAGTCCTAGCTGATGATAGAATACTCTCTGGCATCGCTGCTACAGTCCCAGCAGTTAAGAATATGGCAGCTGATTCTCCCACAATTCGGCCAACGGAAAGGATAATACCAGATAAAATTCCCGGCATGGAACTCGGTAAAATTACTTTATATAATGTTTGTAGCTTTGTTGTTCCAAGGGCTAAAGAACCTTCACGATACGAACGTGGTACTGTTTTTAATGCTTCCTCTGTTGTTCGTATGATTACAGGCAATACGATAATCGTTAAGGTTAAGGAAGCAGCTAATATCGACATACCTAATTTTAATGTTGTTACAAAGAATACCGCTCCAAACAAACCATAAATGATAGAAGGAATTCCTGTTAAACTTTCTGTTGCAAAGCGTATTAGTCTAACTAACCGTCCTTGTTTAGCATATTCTTGCAAATAAACAGCTGCTAATATTCCAATAGGTGTTGCAATAACCAATGAGATGAGCACTGTATATATAGTTGTGATAATCATTGGCCAAATACCGCCATCACCAGTTGGAGAATAATCTCCAAAGATGAAATTAAAGCTTATTAAACCAATTCCTTTGTAAAAGATAAATCCAACGATCATCACGAGGATGGCAACCGATAAGAATGCTGATAACCATAATAGAGCACGTAACAAGCTATCTTTAAAATGTCTCATCTTAGTTACCTCCCTTCGCACTTATTTTTGCCAGCACAAAATTCAAAATTAATATAAATGAGAATAAAACAATTCCTGTAGCAAATAACATTTCTTGATGTGTACCAAACGCATAACCCATTTCTAATGCGATGTTTGTCGTTAGTGGACGAACACTATCCGTTAGGCTAGTTGGAACGATTAAACTATTTCCAGCTACCAATATTACTGCCATCGTCTCCCCTATTGCTCGTCCTAAACCTAATACGATTGCCGTCATAATACCTGATTTAGCCGCTGGTACAATAACTTTAAAGATGGTACCAATTTGTGATACTCCTAAAGCATATGAGCCTTCACGATATGTTTGGGGTACTGCTCGAATTGCCGTCTCTGCCACAGTGACAATAGTTGGTAACATCATGATCGCCAACACAAGAATCACAGCTATCAAGCTTTGTCCTTTAACTAAACCAAACGTATTTTGTAAAAATGGAACGATAATTGCAAGTCCAAACACACCATATAATACGGACGGTATACCTGCTAGCAACTGAATTGCCGGTGAAATAATTTTAGCTAACCTTTTAGAGGCAATTTCCGCCAAGAAAATAGCTGTAAATAAGCCAATAGGAACACCAATGATTAATGCTCCAATTGTTGCAAAAATAGATGCAACAATCATTGGGAATATACCAAATTTATCTTCACTAGGTACCCAATCAGTACCAAAAATAAAGTTTATAAAACTATAGCCTTCAGCTACAAAGGGATGAGCTCCTTTATAAAATACAAATCCAATTATTAACAATAAAGTTATGACGGAGAGAAGTGCACAAATCAAGAAAATTCTTGAAGATAGCTTCTCTAGCATATACTTCCTTTTATTTGCTTTACCGATTTCTACGGTTTGCTTGTTAGTTGTTGGGATAGACACCTTATACCTCCAAAATTAAGTCAAAATTATGTTGTTGTCTTCCTTTTAATGGTTATTTATTTTACTCGGATAGCTCCTGCTTCTTCCGCAATGAGCTGTCCGTCTTCACTTAAAATAAAATCTATAAATCGTTGTCCAGCATCTGTTAATTGTCCTTCTTTATAGACAAACAAGAAAGGTCTAGATAAGCTGTATTTTTCTTGCAAAACATTCGCTGCATTCGCCTCTACACCATTAATATCAATGGTTGAAATCGTTTCATCTATATATTCAAATGATATAAAACCAACAGCATGTTTATTGTTCGCAACGGTTGTTTTAATATTCCCATTACCACTTGCGATAATTGCGTTTCTTATTAACTCACCCGAGCTGTAGTCAACAATTTCTTGGAATGCATCACGCGAACCCGACCCATCCTCACGAGAGACAACTACGATTTCCATGTCATCTCCACCTAGTTCACTCCAGTTCGTTACTTCACCTGTAAAAATCTGTTTAACTTGCTCCATCGTAAGATCTTTTACTTTGTTAGTTGGATGAGTCACTACTACAATGCCATCGTAAGCAATAACAACCTCATTCAAACCACTCGCTATTTCCTCTTCTTTTAAATCCCGGGAGGACATCCCAATCTCCGACACACCGCTAATTGCATTAGTAATTCCAGCAGAAGAACCAATTTGATTTATCTCAATATTTGTATTATCTGTCTCTGAGTATTTCGCTGCTAACTTCTCCGCTAGTGGTCCTACAGATGTAGATCCTGAAATAGATACTGTAGCACCACTTCCACCGTCTGCCCCTGTTGAATCATTATTATCTGAACATGCTGATAGGATTGTGAGTATAGCAACTATTGATAACGCCAATTTTGTATGTTTCCACTTGATCATTTCATACCTCCAAGAAATAGGTTAAAAACTTTCTATGTCGTAATTTGTCTAATAGTAGAATAAATGCACAGTGTAAATTTTGTTCATGTTATTTGTAAAGGTTTTGTAAATATTATTAAAAACAACTTGTTTAATGTTAAGTATTTTTAAAATATTGTGAACGATAGATATATTAGGATGAGTTTAAATCTTTCATATATGAATTACCATTTATTGACAAAAGCCTTCTAACTATTAAGCTCAACAAGAACAAAAGTGCTAAATACGATAAAATGAATAACGCACATTATAGGGAAACTGCGACGTAAGAAATTTTATTAGGTGACCAATAGGAATTTGGCACGGCGCGCTTCGCTTTCTGAGGGCGAGCAACGAGCCGCACTAAATCCCTCCAATTAAGTAGTTGCAGAATAAGAATTTCCAGAAATAGATAAGGGCAACCAAACAGCAGTGAAAGCAACCAAATTACCCCTGAGAGCAACCAATTATTCATAAAACAAGTTAACTTGGAGTGAGACGCAAAGAATAATGGCGCATTATTGGGGATTGCTTTACAAAAAGCATCTACTTTGTCGGCTTTGTCGTGTTCAGGGGCTAGTTTATCGCAGTCACAGTGGATATTGTCGCAGTACACCATTTATTGGATTTACCCAGTTGAGAAACTGTTTAATAGTTGGTTTTTAGCAAGCCGATAATGAAAAAACAAGCAGTTATAATTGATTTTCGCTCCTAGCGTCGACTCCTATGTAGGCCAACAGGACGTTGGTTTCAAAGGCGTTGCCACACGATGTGGTGCTCGTAGCCTTTGTTCCTTGGGCTAATGAGCCATTCCAACGACGCCCAAAGCGGCGGGAATGGCTCATCGCTCACCCCACGGAAAGCGTACGACTGCAGTGAAAATCATAGCGGTCACCTAATAGAACTTTCTACGCTGTATTTTCCCTATACCACGATTAAATTAAAACATGCCGTTCCTTATGCTACTTGAAAAAAGTAATCCACCTGTCTAGTCTCCCAACCAATAAAAAAACTCGAAAATTCAAAGTTGAATTTTCGAGTTTTTAACGCTTTAATGATCCCGGTTTATAATATAATCCAGTAAATGCTTTAAGAATGGTGCATTACGAGGTACTTCTTGCAAAGCTTCCATAGCTAGACAATAATTTTCCCACATCTCTTTTTCTGCATCTTCTTGCCCAAGTATCGATACGAAAGTGGAACTATTGTTTTCCGCATCCTGGCCAATAGGTTTACCGAGTAAGCTAGTATCGCCTTCCACATCTAGTAAATCATCCTTTATCTGAAAAGCAATACCTGCATGACGGGCAAATTTTTTCAGAGCATCCATTTCTCCTTCATTTACCTTTGCAAGAATTGCAGGCATGATTAAGGAAGCTTCGAAGCCTATGCCAGTCTTATAAAAGCACATCACATTCAACTGCTCCAGTGTCAGTTGCATCCTTTTGGATTCCAAGTCCATCGTTTGTCCTCTACACATATTCGCAGTTGTTTGGGCTGAATATTTTATTAGCTTTAGTATAGTATCCGAATCGAACTGTTGAAGAGATGTCTGCTCCTCCACAGCCTTTTGGGTAAGAAATAGACCGGTTAATTCGGCCACCGCAATGCTTTGCATCTCATGTAGCGTTCGACGTCCTCTACGTGTGGAAGCATTATCCTGGGATGGCAGATCGTCAAATATTAAAGATGCAGTATGCATATATTCTAGTGATTTTAATAGCGGCTCGATTGCTGATCTATTTAATCCATAGGCGTTTACACCCATTAACCAAGCTAGTATTGGTCTTAAGCGTTTCCCTTCACCCTCTAGACTATAATTTGCAGCATTTATAATTTGGTCTTCTGCTAAAAATATGTTTTCCGTTTTAGGAATGTTTAGCATGTCATTGATTTGATGGCGTAAGCTTTTGATCATATTCATAAATTCTTCTTTTTCTATTCGTTCATTTTTCAAAATGGTAATCATATGATCGCGTAGTAGTTTATCGAAGAAATCTACATCATCTGCTTTTCGAACTATATTTTGAATAAGCTTATTGAATGCTGGATCTCCGCTAGCAAATATCCCCATCACTTCGTTGTATCTTTTAGTCCCTACTCGTTCTTTATAACGTTTTAGTCCATTTATAGCTCGATCCAATATAATCTCACAAGTCTTTCTATCTGAGTTATACACATTATGAATTAAATTAGAAATTACCGTCCAATACAGTTCAAATGGATTGATAAGGTCCGGACGTGACTCGTGATATTTCAAATAATAGGTATAGGGAGTTACCGCACCATCCTTCAAATCATCAAACATATCAGCAAAATCATCCGCAAGCTGATTATAAATGCCATAAAAGAACGTTCGATTGTCCAATTCCTTATCTTCAGAAGCACCGATTACTGAACGAACAATTAATCTGGAAGAGGAAGATTTTAATATGACAGGTATATAAAGCCCTTCATTCGTATAATTTGCGTTAGATAGACTTTTTACTCGGTCCACTTCCTGGGAATTAAAAAACACATAGGATTGCTCAAAAAAACCTATTTTTGTCTCTTGGTGCTGATTGGCGCTTATATAATCAAAGGCTTCTCGAAGTTCCGAATGAATATATCTCATCAATTCCACATTGTTCCCAATCCACTCACCAAATTCTGGGACCACCCCAGTTGTAAGAGCGGTACGTATTAGATCCGTATATTGTTTTTCCTCATTATCTGATAAAATTTTCGCATCGAGAAGATCATCGATAAATGGATAAGTTAGTCCATAAGAGTAGCCAAGTCTAATAGCCTTATCAAGTCTCCTAGTACGTTCTTCAGAGGTTGTCTCCTCGTTCATCTCTTCTATTTCTTGCATAATTACACCAGCAATTATTTTAATGAGCTTTCTCTGAGCCTGCTCAGCATCCATCCCTTTAGGAATGCTCTCAGATACAGTCTTTAACTTGTTTAGTACCCAAATTAAGCCCGATTCAACTCCTTCTTTCTGAGCAAGACGGTACAACCCTGCCATACTAAATGCCTTGTTTTTATTTTCTTTAGTGAGGTCAATTTTTAAATTTTCTACTACGCTTTTAATTCTGTTTAATGTATCAGGTGAATCAAGCGATTTGCCTAAATCACGCATAAAAATATAGGAGATGCTTCGATTGAGATAGTTATCAAGTTTGCCTGTGTAATTCAGCCATTGGATATAAGGATGATATTGACGAGGATCAGGCTTTCTTTTTCCACGTGAAAACAAGGAATAATTATGAATATGATTGCGTTTCCACAATCGAATATCTTCCGTTAAGGTCGAGATATACGTCTTTTGCTCCACTTGTTCATAAAGTGATTTAAAATAGTGTTCAGCCTTTTGCTCCGCTTGCCGATAGCAGGAATCAGCATTTATTAATAACTCCTTGATCATTCCACAACACACCTTCACTTTATGTTCTCTCTTAACCGTCTGGAAAAACAATAGTTGCTAATTAACAATCTATTCTTATAAGAATCTCAGAATTCCTTTTTATATGTAAAAATGTAAGGCTTGACTCCATTTCTATAGAATCAAGCCTTTATCATTTATTATTTCAACTTAAAACTCTCATTGCTCTTCTGCTTCCCACCGCTCTATTTCACTTCGAACTAATGGTGCCACTTCTTTCCCAAGAAGTTCGATTGCTCTTAAAACTTCATGATGAGGCATTGATCCAACCGGTACGTGAAGCATAAAGCGTGTGATACCCACGTTCTTACGGAGAAAAATAATTTTTTCAGCGACCGTTTGCGCATCCCCTACATATAAAGCTCCTTCTAGGCTACGGGCATGATCAAACGTTGCACGAGTATAAGGCCCCCATCCACGTTCTCTACCTAAAACATTCATAGCAGCTTGGGTAGATGGGAAAAATTTATCTGCTGCACTTTCGGTATTTTCACCAACGAATCCGTGTGAGTGCGACGCAACCGTCAGCTTCGAAACGTCGTGTCCTGCCTGCTCTGCAGCATTCTTATAAAGTTGTACAAGTGGTGCAAACTGGAGTGGACTACCACCTATAATAGCTAAAACTAGCGGTAATCCAAGAACACCTGCACGAGCAACAGATTGTGGAGTTCCACCACTAGCAATCCAAACCGGTAGAGGATGTTGAACAGGACGTGGATATACGCCTCGATTATGAATTGCTGCTCGATGCTCTCCGCTCCAAGTAATCATTTCTGACTCTCGTATTTTCAATAATAAATCTAGCTTCTCATTGTATAATTCATCGTAATCTTTTAAATCATATCCAAACAGAGGAAATGATTCGATAAAAGAGCCTCGTCCAGCCATAATCTCTGCACGGCCATTTGAAATCGCATCTAACGTCGCAAATTCTTGGAATACTCGTACTGGATCGTCTGAGGATAAAACTGTTACCGCACTTGTTAATCTAATACGGCTTGTTTGAGATGCTGCTGCAGCTAGTATAACCGCAGGTGCAGAAGCAGCATAATCTTTCCGATGATGTTCGCCTACACCAAATACATCTAATCCAACTTGATCCGCCAATACAATTTCCTCTACTACTTCGCGAATACGCTCTGCATGACTAGTTACTTTTCCTGTTTCCACATCTGGCGTCGTTTCTACAAATGTTGTAATTCCGATTTCCATATGACTTCTCTCCCTTTTACTTACTAATCTTTCACATAAAAAATATCGGTTCCAGTAATCATCAAAGCAATTATCTGCTCTGCCATAAATACTGGGGATTCTTGAAAACCATCTTCAATCCAACGTAAAATAACTGCTGCTACCCCATTGGCTCTATAAACATACAACCATTTTTGTTCCAATTTAGTCTCTTCCGAAAACTCATATTGATATTCTGCTAAAAATAACTTTTCAATTTGTTTAGCTAGCTTATAACGAAAATCTAAATGGATATTTTCACTAAGCAGCGTATAAAAGAGTTCTTGATTGTTCTTAAAATAATGAAACAACGTAATATTCTCTGCCTGCATTTCTCTCATATTCACTTTATCATGATTCTTATATGGTTTACGAATATGCCGTGTCATTTCTTCTAAAGTATCTTCAATAATCTCATCAAGTAATTCTTCCTTAGAGGCATAATGTGAATAAAAGGTTCCTCGATTGTAATTAGCAGCTTTTACAATTTCCGAGATGGTAATTTGAAGAAAATCTTTATCCTTTAATAATTTCAATAACGTTTCTTTCAGAGCTGTTTTGGAACGTTGTACACGCTTATCTACGTATTCATGCATACCTTTTACTCCTAATGATTATTTAAATTTTATCGTACAAATTCAGACAGTTTGTTCAATATCGCACAATACGATAACTGCTGTTTATTGTTTATTCTATTCTAAGATATACAATGAACTTATAACACAAATATGTATTATAGGAGGAATCAATATGCCATTTCCAGTATTAGAAGGTAAAGTTGCTATTATCACAGGTGCTGCAATGGGAATGGGGAAAGCAACTGCTAAATTGTTTGCAGAAGCAAAGGCAAAAGTAGTTGTTGCCGACTTTAACGAAGAAAAAGGTCGCGAAGTTGTAGAAGAGATTAAAGCAAATGGTGGAGAAGCTACCTTCGTTAAAGTAGATATTTCAAACTCTGAATTAGTACAAAATATGATTAAAGAAACAGTTGCTACATATGGACGTCTAGATGTAGCTGTAAACAACGCTGCACTTACACCCGATGACAAATTAGCAGCTGAATTCGACGAAGATTACTTCAATAGATTAATTTCAATCGATTTAACAGGTACTGCACTCTGCTTAAAATATGAGCTACAGCAAATGCTTACACAAGGTGAAGGCGGCTCTATTATCAATATTTCATCTGTGAGCGGCTTCCGCCCGCAACCTAAAAACATTGCATATGTTGCAGCGAAACATGCAGTAGTTGGTATGACCAAAGTAGCTGCAATGGAAAATGGTCCACATAAGATCCGTGTTAACTCAGTTGCTCCAGGTGCAATTGATACACCAATGCTTAGAGGAGCATTAGAACAATTTGGTTTTACGGAAGAAGAATATGCTCCACAACTTAGCTTATTAAATCGTTTTGGACAACCAGAGGAAATTGCGCAAGCGTCCCTATGGTTGGCTTCCGATGCATCTAGTTATGTGACAGGTACAACTATTCACGCAGATGCTGGATATACATCTCGCTAAAATACTCTACTTAAACAATCACAACCCCAATTGTTAGTTTCACGACTACCAATTGGGGTTATTTTAGATAAATATTTAATTACCACTTTAAATGGATAACTCATTGAATTAATCGTATCTATTATCGTACTTCATCAATGGATTTTACTACTGTGTGAGCGATTGGTTTCCATTCAACTTTCTTAAAAAGAGCAACGATCGAAATTGGAATATACGTAAACATAAATAACGGAAAAGTGAATGTATAAGCAATCTTTTTCCACGCAGGACAATGAATCTTTTTCCATTCCGTCACAGTTGTAATGAATCCAAGTGTAAACAGTATGCCATAATACCAAACAAAGGAGTTCAAGAAAACCATAGTAGTTGTATGGATTATCTCTTTCCCATCAAATAATCCGAGTATACCAGCTAAGTAAAAAGATCCATTCACCATCATACTGATACTGGAAATGAGCATGGCAGGCATAATCGTCATTGTCATATCGAAACAGGAAAACTTGTTAAGCCTCCCAAGAAAAATATTCCGGATCAAGCCACTGCCATATTTAGCAAAAACCTGGTAAAACCCTTTCGCCCATCGTAATCTCTGATGCCACGACTGTTCAAAAGTGACAGGTTGCTCATCATAGAACATAGCGTTTCTACAGTATCCAAACTTTTCGCCTTTAATAATCTGAGAAACAGAAAACTCGATATCCTCTGTCAGAAGATGGTGAATCCACCCTCCATTTTCTTTGATCAAGTTTGCATGTACTAGAAATCCAGTTCCAGAAACCGCACAACTGGAGTTAAGAACCATCCTAGGGAGGTTCAGGTATTCAGCTTCATGTATGAACCATAGTCCATATCCTGCAGAAATCCAGTTTTGATCATAGTTTTTGGAGTTTCTATAGCTGGTAATTACTCTGTATCCTTTATTGAAAGTTTTATTCATCTCATTTATATAGTTCTCATCTAGGAGATTGTCGGCATCAAACACAAAATATCCTTTATATTCTTTAGCTGAATATTCGCTTTCGATAACTTTAATCATATAGTTGAGAGCATATCCTTTTCCAACATGAACGTTATTGAAGCGTTCTCTGACGATTGCCCCGGCTCTTTCTGCAACCTTGGCTGTGTTGTCGGTACAGTTGTCTGCTACCACAAAAATATCAATCAAATCCTTAGGGTACTTCTGGTTCTTAATGCTTTGGATCAATTGTCCAATAACTAGCTCTTCATTTCTAGCTGCGATAATTACCGCGTATTTGTTAGGATGATCATTTTCCAACGTCAGTTTTTTATTTTTTTTGGTCTTAAACGCAACAAACATGTATACAATCTGATAGGAATACATTAATGCAAATAATAGGAACATAAACAAATTAAAATCATTAATAAAATTTAATAGCTGCGATCCCAAAAGCCGATCCCCCCAATGATGTTTCATTTTATTTTTAACTTTTTTCGGCTTCTTTCCGTAAATTTATGCATATTTAAAAGGCGTCCACTCTAGTTTGACTACCCTTTAAAAAATAAGTATATTACATCAATTTACATATCGAATTAAGACTATGTTAAGTCTTCGTAAACTTTTAGTATTTATTTGTTAAATCCCAGATTTTAAAATTGAGGTTATTGTTAAATCTAGAAGCTAGTATGATATACCCAACTATTTCAATTTATAAACAACAAGAAAAATGTTAATGTATAAGTTCATAAGTAAAAATGCATTATCCTAACAATGAGCATTTTCCAAGGGCTTACAAAAGATCCTAATAACAGTGTTATCATAAAAAGCGAAAACTAGTCATTGTCCTCATATTCAATTTGCTTTTGCTTGAAGAAGAAGCGCAGGGATGTGTGAAGTAGATCAGCTAATGAAGAGGTAGCAAGGATATAAGCGCTGAATAGCTTATTAAAATTATTCTATGGAGGAAATAACGAAGCATTCTAGTACATTATTAAAAGAAAAAAGGTATCCGAGAGTTTATTAAAATCTCTCTGAATACCATTTTCTTGCTCGAAAGATCTAAGCAACTACAATTTATTTTAATACCCTTTTTTCCCTAGCCTCCCTCAGCCACATCGGGAATTCATTTAGCAATTCATTATACAAATCATCGTCTCGTCATTCATTTCATCGACTAGCTGGCGAAATACAAAAAATCCTGAAATCTAATTTCGATCCCAGGAATAAATTAAATACTTCATACAGTGTATGGCTATTATTGTTTTAAAACTTATTATGTTTAACTACATTCATTAAATACTCAACAAACTGGTCATCTCTTACTAACCATACTTCATAATTTCGTTTTAGAAATTGCTCACTTTCTTCAAAACTGGTAAAGATTTGTTCCATTAAAGTTTTATTTTTTTCAATCAACCAGTGCTGCTCATTTGCTTGATATAGAAGAAAAATATCTTCCCTTCTATTTTTATAAAGCGAACCGAACGAAGAATGCTTCAAATTATAGCGGTTTCTTTTGGCATCTTCTTGCATTGGCTCCAAATGAAAGGTATCTAAGACAAACTGCTTATATGCTTCATCTGTTAAAGAACAACCGGACGCTTTCTGATGTCCGCCACCACCAAAATATCCTGCGATTTCAGACACATCTATATGATCATGTATTGTACGCAACGATATTCGCTTTCCGCCCATATTTAATATAGCGATATAATCGAGATGAGCATATTCTTTTCCTAGTTCATTACCTAGCTCGGAATGATAGGATTCTGCATAAACTATACCGGCAATGTAATCCCCAGCGTTTGACTGTACAATTTCTCTTTTTTTCCTTCGAATATAACGTTCTATTTTATCCTCTTCCATGTCCAACATTTTCTTTTCAAATTCATCAAAATCAAAATGCTCACTTGTAAGAAGCCGGTCAATCATCTTTTCTTCAAAATCTTCAATAGATACTAAATAGAAGAGTGAATTTAGTGAATGAGCTTGATTGTTTTCATTCTTCTCCCACTCCCAAGTATCGTATTGCCGAACTAACTCAACAAATTCACTAATAGCATCCTTTTCTTCCAAGAAGCTTTGCTCAACGAGATATTGATAAAATAAGGACGTAGCTGAAGTTAGTTTGCCTTCATCTTCCTCCACTAAGACCAAGCCCCACTCATACTCATTAAAATGTATTGCCGTTTTGTGATGATCTATTAGTTGGACTTTCCCTTTCTTCTGATAAAAATCATCCAGCTTTTTTTCATTATCTTTATTGGGAGATAAATCAGTAATAAATAGAAACGTTTCTGGATGATCATTTTCTAAAAAAAATTCAATCTCCCGATTAAGCGAACCTATGGAATTATATCGCACCTTCACTTGCTTACCAAAAGCAAGTTTTGCTAAAATACCACATCCGACACCATCCAAATCATTGTGGGACAATAATTTATACATCCTCTTCACCTCCATGGTAGTATGGTTTTTCCCCCTATAATTTATAATCAAAAAAAGGAATCCGCATGTATTGATAACATACAGATTCCCTGACATAAATTAACTTAAAGATAAAAGTTGCTTTTAGGGTGTCACCACTCAAACTAAGCAGCAGACTAAATGTTTATGGCGTGCTTACAATCACTGTTTTGTTTTTAATCATTTCTTTACTTTTTTAGATTTCCTGATACGAGGATAGAACCTAAAAGTACAATGATCGCTCCTAAGACAAATTGTAAATTAACTGGGGTACCAATAAACACAATCTCGGTTACGATTGCCCAAAAAACATACGTATTGTTGAGTGATTGCCCTCTAGCAGCCCCAATTATATTAATGGAGGAATAGTATAAGGAATAATTAGCAGTTCCTAAAAAACCGGCTATAACAATGACCCATAGGATATTAGATGTCGCTGCTTCAAATACTAAAGGATAACCATGAATAAATGGTATTATGATTATCCCATAACTAAGAGCAGAAGTTATTTGCCTTATATTAATTGCATATAGCGGAATGACATCTCTACCTCTCATTCCCCAAGCGCCGATTACTCCTTCAATTCCCCAAAATATAGCTGCCCCTAATGCAAATAATATTCCGATGATAAAGTTGCTTTCAGCGTCAAACTTGGTTGGCACATAAGCCAATACAATAACCCCTATGATACTTAAACCAACACCAAACCAAGTTCTTTTAATCATTTTTTCCTTCAAAAAAAAGAAGGCAAGTACTGCCCCTATTCCTGGAAATATAGAAGCAATACTTGCTGCATAAGTTACTCCGGCATACTGAATACCAAGAAAATAAAAACTCATCGCCAAAGGCCCACCAGATAATGCTCCTAATACCAAAATCGCACCGCTCTTTGTTTTGAATAGCTTTAAGACATTTATAAATTCGCCCTTAACAATCATAAGTAATGAGATCCACAGTGAAGAGAAAAAATCATGCATAAATGCGGCAATAATTGGAGCAAGCATAACTGCTTCTTTAAATGGTGTACTAGCTATGATAAAACCAATGATTACTGTATCTACTCCCCACGCAATAGCGGAAGTAGCCCCTAATCCTATACCCTTCCTAACTTCTTTAACACTTTTTTTAGTCACCTATCTCACCTCTTTGGATATCTGATTTTAAGAATGTTGCAAAAGGGGAAAGATAAAATAAAATGAGCAGTCACCCATGCCCAATAGAAAAACAAAATACGTTTTCATTGTTTAACATTCTTTGTACTGCCTTACAATTTATCCCGCATTAACGGGCAGTAAGACTCCCACTTCGAGATTGAAGAAAAGCGAAAAGATAGTGGGGAGATCAACTGCCCGTAAAAGCCCGATTGGTTTAACTAACAATCAGTGGGGGATGAAAAAACCCCACTGATTGAAGTTTCACTTTATCCCGCATTAACGGGCAGTAAGACTCCCACTTCGAGATTGAAGAAAAGCGAAAAGATAAGTGGGGAGATCAACTGCCCGTAAAAGCCTGATTGGTTTAACTAACAATTAGTGGAGGAAAGCAGACTAAATACGCGACGTCCGCACTAGCACGTCCTGTGCATCGGAAAACCTCCACTCCCACTGAGTGAAGTTTCTTTTTATTTTTAATTTGCCATTCATGAGTAGAGATTATACGTCCAAACAAAATAGAATAAAATAAACGCTCAATTCCCTTTTTTCTGCTGATAAATGAACAACGAAAGTAAATTTCTTATTTATGTACATTTAGAGATTGTACATAAATGTATTTAAAATAGCAGGTGAAACAGTTTATGTAGTTCATTTTTCCGAATCAAAAAAGCTAAAAGAAATTCTCTTAGCTTCATCACGTGTTAGATTGAAATCTAATATATTCTTCTAGTATTCTAAAATTCTTTTTCGGAAATAAAGTAGCTTTCCATAAAACGCAAAAAAGCCTTAGCGCACGGTGAGAGATAGCGTCCCTCCATATAAAATACTGAAACCAAACGGGATAATGGCGGATCTAATTTTAAAATAGAAATAGAAGGACCTGGAGACTCCGCCATTAATCGCGGAAGCACTGAAACACCTAGCCCCTCTGCTACCAGTGTCCGCGGTGAGGCACATTCATAGGTAATAAGTGGCTCAAAGCCTTCTCTATTGCACGTCACGAGTAGTTGAGAACGAATTCCGGATCCTTCCTTAAAAGATACGAATGATTCATCCCTAAGCTCTCTAATAGAAATTGTTTTTCGCTTCTCCAGTGGATGTCCTTCTGCGACGACCAGCACTAGTTCATCTTTATATAGAGGTTTTGAGTAAAGCCCTTTTGGTGGAATTAAATCTGTATTTGTGTGAATAACTTCCGAATGAGCCAGTGCAAGATCTAATTCTCCCTTTTTTAGAGCCTCCAACAATGGTTCAGTTGTATTCTCCCGTATAAACACTTTTATCCCGGGATGCTCCTTACTAAATGCTGTCAGCAAGCTCGGCAGCCTAGTTTGTACTAAAGACTCTAATGCTCCTACCATAATTTTGCCCTGCGGGAAGTTTATAAATCCCTTAACAGAGTCCTTCGCCATTTGTGCCTCTGCTAGGATCTTTTCAGCACCTATAAAGAATTGTTCCCCGCCCTCCGTCAGTGTTATCCCTCTTCCTGTTCGTTTAAAAAGCTTAATGCCTAGTTCTTGTTCCAATTTTTTTATCTGCTGAGAAAGCGCTGGTTGAGCTATTCTTAGCCGTTCTGCTGCTTTTGTAAAATTTTTTAGCCTTGCCACTTCGACAAAATAAGCTAACTGTCTAAGCTCCATAGATTCAACGACCACCTATTTTCATGATATAAGTAAATCTTATAAGTACGATAACATAAATATCTTTTTCTTATCAATTACACAGGGCTATAATTTAATCAAGAAAGGGGAAAGCATTCCTTTTTGTTCGTTGTATTCAGTGTTTAAATCGCTAGCATTATAAACAAATTTCACCATTTTAATTTAGGAGGGTTTTATATGGAGGAGAAAGTAACAAAAGCAATTCAAGATGATTACCCAGATGATTTTGCATGGTGTTATGGGTGCGGTCGTTTAAACGAAAGCGGTTACCATCTTCGAACAGGGTGGATTGAGGAAAAAACAATAACAATTTATACACCTCGCCCAGAGCATTCTGGAGGTATTCCCGGCTTTATTTATGGTGGTTTACTAGCATCGTTAATAGATTGTCACGGGACCGGGTCAGCATCTATGTATCTCCATCGAAAGAATGGTAATGACATTGGAGATGGAGTTAATCCACCTAGATTTGTGACAGGTTCACTAAAAGTAGATTTCAAACATCCGACGCCTTTTGAGAACCATTAAAAGCAATTGGTACAGTAGAAGAAATCCATCCAAAAAAATATAAAGTCTACACGGAGGTATTTGCAGGAGACAACCTTGTCGTCACTGGAGAAGTAGTAGCTGTTTTAATGCCAAAAACATTTAGGCAGGAATATGTTTTCCCGAGAAATTAAGCGTGCCAGAAAGAGGGTACATTCAATGATTCAAAAGCTACAAGGAATTTATTTCGGTTGGTATATTATTATTGTAAGCATGATCATTACCATGTTAACGGTAGGACTGCGTTTAGGGATAGGCCCATTTGTATTACCAATGATGGAAGATTTAAGCTTAACACGAACATTCATATCCTTGATAATTTCTGTGAGTATGATTATGTATGGAGTTGGAATGCCTTTAGCAGGATACCTTTGTGGAAAATATAGTACTAAATTTGTTCTCCTGCTTGGGCTTGTAATCATAGAGTTATCCGTTTTGGGAACTGTGTTAACAAACAATGTCTGGATTTTTTTCTTCATGTATGGTGTGTTACTATCATTCGGCCTTGCATTTACTAGTCCAGTTGCAGTAACTCCACTTATCAGTCGTTGGTTTGTTCGTCAAAGAGGCAAGGCTTTATTCTCTCTCTCCACTGGTTCGATGGCTGGCATAGCTATATTTAATCCATTAGCTACTTTTATGATTGATTCTATTGGCTGGCGAAGCACTCTGTCTATTTTTGCTTTCATTTTTATCATAATAATAGTTCCTGCTGCCATTTTCATTTTTAAAGAAGATGTTCCAGAGGGGGCTGATTTAAAAGAAGCTTCTTCAAGCACTAAGTCTTCTACTGATGAGAATACACCCAAGCTCACTTTAAGAGATGCTATTCGCACAAAAGCATATTGGCAAATTGTAGCCGGATTATTTGCTTGCGGGTTCAGTATGAACTTACTAGGCTCCCATGCAGTTCCAATGTTAATAGACCATCATTTTGAACCTACTACTGCATCATTTGGAGTAGGAATGATTGGGCTAGTTGCGATATTTAGTACACTTGTTTTAGCCTCCATTGCCGATCGTTTCTCTAAACGTAAGCTACTATTTATTATTTATTTTATACGTGGTTTAGGTTTTTTAGGCTTGGTATTTTCACAAAATACATGGCAACTTTACTTAGTGGCAGCGTTGGGTGGATTAGTGTGGTCTGGGAGTATAGCGATGTCCTCCGCTATTTTAGGAGAGCTTTTTGGCGTCAAGCTACTTGGCGTGCTTTATGGTTGGGCATATCTTGGGCATCAAATAGGAGGAGCCATCTCTTCATTTCTTGGAGGGTGGGGCTATGAGGTCTTTGGGACACATTTATTTTCATTCGGCTTAGCGTCAGTCACATTAATAATTGCGAGCATTATTTCATACCTAATCCCTGAAAAAATCAAACTGCAAAAAATAAAACAATATAAACTTATAGGCAGTAGAACAACATCTTCCTAATAATATAAAAGCACTCGGAATCACATAATGAATAATGGCTTTGCTCCTATGTTTATTGACACCAAAAAACGAGAACAACGTACCTTCACAGTGCATTCCTCGTTTTTTGATGTTTTTTATGTCTTATAATCTATTCGTAGAAGATTTTAACACCGTGACTTTTTTGGCTGTTACTTGCTTCTCTTTCGCATAATCTGCACGATCTTCACGAATAAAACTCATAGCTATTGCGCCAAAAATGGCAGCAATACTGATTGCAAAAAAGTTAAATTGTGGTTGGAGATTAAACGTTAATAGAATGCCCATATAAGTTGGGGCAACAATGGAACCGATCCGTCCAAAAGCCATTGTACTGCCGAGAGCTGCTGCTCGAACATCTACTGAATAATATTCCGCCACATAGGCATTAGACATGTTTTGCAAACCTACTGTAGCTGCTCCTATAAGTGCAATTAGCCCATACGCTATATAAATATTTTTCGAGTAGCCAATCATCACCAATGCCACAGCTCCTACTATATACAGCGGAATAAGTACACGTTTGAAACCAACAAATCGAATAAGGGTTCCGAATATCATCGTTCCAATAATAGCGCCTATTTGTAATACTGCTACAAATAAGAGACTAGATTTTAAATCATAGCCAGCATGCATCATTAAAGTTGGAAGCCATGTATTTAAAGAATACATTAAGATGAATGTACAGAAGCAAGAGAGCCAGAACATCATCGTACTTAAAGCGAGCTTATTTTTAAACAGATCACGAACCGATGATTTTTGTAGCTGCTCCTGTTGGTCGTATGTAAATTGTATATCTTTCGAAAGCGTTGGTTCTATTTTTCGTAGAATAGTGACAAGACGTTTTGTATCTTTTTGTTTCATTAAAGAACTAATTGATTCCGGAAGAATACGTATAACAAATGGCAGTAAAAGTAGTGGTAATCCACCAATCCAATAGACTGGCTGCCAACCCAATTCTTCGAGAAACATTTGCCCACTAAATGAGGCAGTAATGGCACCAATACAATAACCGCAAAAAATAAATGAAATAATAGCAGCACGGTATTTGGCTGGAGCGTATTCTGAGATTAAAGCAGCGATATTAGGCATTACCCCACCAAATCCTAACCCTGCTATAACACGACAAATAACAAAAAATATAGGCGTCGGTGCAAACCCAGATAATAATGTAAAGAAACTAAATAAGAAAGTGGTAAAAATAATAATGCGTTTTTTCCCAAAGCGATCTGCATACAATCCAAACAAAACAGCACCAATTGCCGTACCAATTGTCGTATAACTACCAATCGAACCTGCTACTATATCTGTAATTCCCCAATCTGCCTTTAACAAAGGAATAGTCGCACCATAAATAACAACATCGTAGCCATCGAACATCATGATAAAAAATAAACATAGAATCACAATGTAATGAAAACCTTTTAATCTACTCTGATTAACTATTTCAATAGGGTTCACTTTATTCATGACAACCTCTCCAATGCAAAATTAATTTGATATGTAATGTAAAGAGATTGTAGCATGATAAAACTGCTTGCATATAACACATAAAATGTATCACTAGCTATAGTTTAAAGCTATACCTGGATTTGTTCTTCAGTAATAGTTTCTTTTAAATACTCGATATAAATACTAGCTAATGGACTTTGTTTTACATTTTTATGTGTAATATACCCAACGGTAATTCGTTCATCTACAAGTAAAGGAATGGATACGATATCTTTACTATTTAATTCATGACTAATCACACCTGTTGAAATTGTATAACCATTTAATCCAATCAATAAATTAAAGAGCGTTGCCCGATCACTAACGGTAATATTTTTAGGCCTAGAAATTGTACTTAAAATTTCCTCCGAAAAGTAAAAAGAATTATAGTCCCCTTGTTCGAAAGAAAGATACGGATAAGGAAGTAAATCTGTTAATGTCACAAATTCTTGCTTGGCAAGTGGATTTCGTGAGCTAATAAATACATGTGGCTTTGCTTCAAATAGCTTTTGAAAAAGGAGATTACCTTCTCTAAGAAATTTATGAATTACTTTTTTATTGAAATCATTTACATATAAAATACCAATTTCACTACGAAGATTTTTCACATCTTCAATTATTTCATAAGTCTTTGTTTCTCTTAACGTGAATTCATACTCATCTCGATTGTATTCTTTTAGCAAGCGTACAAATGCACTTACCGCAAATGCATAATGCTGAGCCGATACAGAGAAGTGCTGTTGCAATGATTGCGAATTGGAATATCGATTCTCTAGAAGTTCCGCTTGTTCCACTACTTGCCTGGCATAACCTAAAAACTCTGCCCCTTCAGTGGTGATGATGATTCCCTTATTCGTTCGCATAAAAATCACAATTCCTATTTCATTCTCTAACTCTTTCAGCGCATTCGAAAGACTTGGCTGACTAATAAATAAATTTTGTGCAGCTTTACTGATAGAACGACTTCTTGCCACTTCAATTACATATTTTAACTGTTGTAATGTCATTGATTTATGCCTCATTCCAATACAATTTTCTAATCTTCAATGTACTTCAATTAGTGCAACTCTTGCAACCTCAAAACACATAACGAGTTTTATAGATCTCTTAAACCGACCAAAATGAAAGCACCTGTCACTAATGGATATGACATGAGGAACAATGAAGGGAATGTTCTACATTATAGGGAAAATGCGTCTTAGTGAGTTGTATAAAGTGTCCGCAGGGATTTTCGCAGCAGGGTGGACGCTTTCCGTAGGGTGAGCGATGAGCCTTCACTGCCGCGCCTACGCGCGTACGTTGTGAAGTCTCATTTTACTCACTTGATCCTACTGGAGTCGCCTCCCTGCTGCGTAAATCCAATGGAGCTTGCTTACTTACTCCGTATTGACTTGCAAAAAAATAAAACCAACTACAATTTTTCGGTTACTTTAACCCAATAAATAGCTTAGGGCAACAAATCGTTCATTGAAAGCAACTAATTCTGCTCCGAAAGCTACCAAACCAGCGCGAGAGCAACTAAATTGCCATTGAAAGCAACTAATTTCTTACAATAGCAAGTTTACTTAGATTGAGACGACTATGATTTCGACATATTATAGGGATAATAAACCTAAAAGCCCGCCGAACTCGCCTGGCCGGCATCTGCTCGACTAGTTTGTCGTGTTCAGCTGACTTATTGTCACGTTCGGGGTGTACATTGTCGTGTTCAAAGACTAGTTTATCTCGTTGGCGGTGGGTATTGTCTCGTTCAACCATATATTGTAAGATTTGAAGCTGATTAGCAAGCAAATATTGAATAAGCAAGTGATTTCCATTGATTTTCGCTGCAAGCGTCGACTCCAGCCGGATAAGTGAGCAAAATGAGACAGCCCAACGTACGCCTAAGCGGCGGGGATAGCTCATCGCTTACCCGGCGGAAAGCGTACGATTGTAGCGAAAATCTTAGCGGCCACCTAATAGGGCTTTACGACGCATTATCCCTATAATGCACATGAACTGATGATAAATCTAACGCGTTACAATGAACTAAATATCTTATATTATAAAAAGTTTTATCGTTTATAACATATATTTTATTATTTCCTAAATCAAAAAAAGAAAGAAATTAATCATTTAATAAAAATGATTAATTCCCTTCTTTACTACAATCTTATATTCTCTTTTTTTCCTTAGAAAATAAATTTGCTACTGCATCTGGTAAAGCCATCAATGCCGGAACAAAGAGTGGCAATAAAACAAAGCATAGCACAATCAGCCCTGTAATGACTGCAATCGCTAATTCCGTTAACAGGATAATTCCGGCTGGTATTAATGTTGCAAAAGTACCGCCAAGTATTATCACAGCTGAGATGATGACACCGCCAGTATGCTTAGATGCTAACACAATGGCTTCTTTTGGAGATAGATCTGGATATTCCTTAAAGCGCATCATCAAGAATATGCTATAGTCTACTCCCAGAGCCACAATGATAATAAAGGAGAAGAATGGTACAAAGGATGAAATTCCCGCGTATCCTAACAGATTTAGGAAAATAAAATTGATAAGGAACATCGCTGTATAGTACGCTCCAACTAGGGATGCCGTAATAAATACCGGTGTCCAGAATGAACGAATCACCAAGAATAAGACAAGCAATACACCAATAATAACGATAACAGTTGTTCTACTTAAATCTCTTGATAAGACATCATTCATATCATTCGTGGTTGCACTAGTTCCTACTGTTCCACTTTTCGCATCGGAAAGTACAGTGCCTTTTAATCCTTCCGAAAGTGTATCATTGATTTGATTAATCGTTGCCAATGCTTTGTCAGAATAAGGATCATCCTTTAAAACAATCGTCATTTTAGTGATTTTACGATCTTCCGACATGAAGGCATCTAACGATTTTTTGAATTCCTCGTTTGTTAATGCTTCTTCTGGGATAAAAAATGTCTTATTTGTATTTAACTGAGTTAAATATCCATTTGTTTGTCCAAGTCCATCTGAAATGCCTTGTAATCCATCGTTTACATCTGTTAATTTTTTACCGAATTCACCGAATCCATTTAGACCTTCTACTAGCTGCTGTTGACCAGCTTTCATTTGACCAAGTCCAGTATTGACAGCATTCATATTCGTAACGATTGTGTTTATCCCTGAAGATGCTTGTCCAAGTCCGTTCTTTAACTTCTTCAAACCATCTGCCATCTGAGTTAAACCTTTGCTCATATTTGCAAGGTTTTTGTTTGCAGTAGTAAAACCTGCAGTGACCGTATTATAGTTTTCGTTTAAGGCAGCCATACTTTCTGGCGTAATTTGGTTTAACGATGTGGACAGCTGATCGATCGTTTGTTTCAATGCCTGGAAATTTGCATCACTACTAGACTCTGCATAACTACTACCTAATGCATCTGTCATAGATTTCATTTGCGTCAGTGCATCTTTAACCCCAAGTAATGCTTTTGCTGCATCTTGATAATGCGTTCCCATCTCAGCGTATCCAGCTTGCATTTTTTCATAACTGTCGGCTAGCACGGATACTCCACTACTCATAGCAGAGAGGTTCGTTTCAATAGTAGACAATCCATTATAAATCGTTTGGGGATTACTTGTCCCATCATCGATCCCCGCTTGGATTTGTTTTAATCCGCTTGTTAACGCTGTCATACCATCTTGGAGTTTTGTTGTGCCATCGACCATTTTATTTACTTCAGAAAAGTCGGCTGATTCAAGACCTTTTTGGGCTTCTGCCAACCCATTATAAATTTGGTCTACTCCATTTTGCGTTTCGGAAATCCCTTCTGTAACACTTCCCATTTGGCTGTCGACATAAAAGTCAGCAATTTGCTCCCCTTGAGGCTGAGTGACCGAAGAAACCATTTTCACACCTTTTAACGCCTTCAATCTTTCTGTAATGTTATCAACTACAGCAAGCGTTTCATTTTGATCCATTGGTTCATCACTTTCAATAACTACCGTAGCAGGCATTGCTTGACCTTTCCCAAAATGCTCGGCTACTAGATTAATAGCTTTTGATGAAGGATAGCTATCTCCAAGTTCCCCAACAGTATCAAAGTTCAATTTTTCTTCATGGAAGAAGATCATCGGACCAATAATTAAAAGAATAATCACTGTGATAAGAATAGGATGCTTTATACCAAAGGAAGATGTTTTCTCCCAGAATTTATTCTCTTTATGTCCTCCAGCATTTTTGGATGGCCAGAAAATTTTCTTACCTAACACTTTCATAATAAAAGGAGTTAATGTCAAAATTTGAAGCAATAATATGGTGACGCCTATGACAACGACAACACCCGATTTATAGATTGGTGATTCTGAGAAAACGAGTGCTAGGAATGCAATGAATACAGTAAGAATACTATATGCAATTGTTTTACCTGCTGTTTTATACGTATTAATGATCGAGTCATCTACTGAGTGGCCATGCGCCAATTCTTCCTTAAATCTATTAAATAAAAGAATATTATAATCTGTCCCAATCCCAAAAAGAATCAGCACTAAAAGCATTTGTGTAAGACTCGTTATCGGGAAACCTGCTTTATCAATTAACTGTGCGGCAATCCCCATCGAAACAAGATAAGAAAATGCCACCGCTATAAGAGAGATAAAGGGTGTAACAACGGATCTAAAAGCAATGATGAGTACTACCAAAATAAAGATTACAGTCAATGCAGCACTTTTTTCTACACCAGCTTGTGATGCCTTTAGATAGTCATTATTAATAAAATCTTCGCCACTAAGATAATAATCAACTGGTACACCTTCCAGTTTACTTTCAAATTGTTCTTTTATATCATCAATTTCTCGCCCTTTTTTATCGAGCTTATAGCTTACCATTAAGGTTGTGCCATCTTCAGAAACTAAAGCGCTTTTTGCGTCTGGCATACTGAATGGGTCAATCATCTCGTTGACGCCAAGTTCTGCACTGCTATCACGAATTGACTCTACTGACTCCCCTATTTGCTTCATGTCTTCATCTGATATTTTATCTTTATCATAAAAAACAATGAGATTGTCTGTACCTTCAGTGGTATTCATTTTGTCTAAGATATCCCCTGCGATGACAGATGGGCTCTCACTACTTGTACCTTCCTGCCCTTGCTGTCGTAAAATCGCATTGATGTCGGGCTGAATGACTGTCAGTAATATTGTTGCAATAAGCCAAATGGCAAAAATAGCCCAACGTCCTTTTATAATACTTTTCACCTTATATCCCTCACTTATAAATGTTATTTCCCACGTTTATCCTTTTCAGAGAAGTATAAGATGTCGATGAAATCATAGTTATCCATTCCTTCAGCAATCATTTTTTCTTTAACTGCTGAAACTAACAATTTCATTCCTTTCTCCACCGCTTCCTGTTCGCTAGGATTTAAAAGTTCCATAACCCCGATCAATGACTGATTTGTCAATTCCGCGATACTTTCATCAATATCTTCAGCTAATCTAGGAGATAACGAAATATCTACTAGACGTTTATCTTTCTGATTTGGCATTTTCACTAACAGTTTTTTAGCTATTAGCCTATCCACAATATCGGAAACCGTACTTTGCGTCATTTTCAAATTTTGAGACAGTTGCTTTATGCTAACTGTTCTGTGAGCATATACATCTCCGATTACCCTTATTTGTGGAATCGTTACTCCATGCTCCTCAGCAGTTTTCTGTAGGCTTTTCATCGTATAATCATGGAGAAAGTCAATGGATTCTCCTATAAACTCAGCTCTATTCAATAGTAAATCTCCTTTCGCAATTAAACCGAACACGATACATCGTACACGATTCATTTTATGTAAATATGTTTTCTTTGTCAATAGAGAAGCAATTCTTATATACGTTCACTTTCAATCTCTCTTAGCTAAAAAAAAAGTAGCGCAAACCATTTCTTTGGTTTGCGCTACTTTTTTTATTATGCATACTTTCTTTACGAGCAAAATAGTGGTTAGCTCAGAGTTACATCAATTCTCTGTTCCTGCACCATCAACATTCTTTTCAAAGCTATCTAAAAGTGCACGAACTTCATCTGTTGACTTCGTGCTCATCAATTGATTTCTTAATTCACCCGCTCCACGGAATCCTTTGACATAGATTTTGAAAAATCGATGCAATGCTGTGATAGAACGTGGTAATTCTGCTGAATATTGATCTTGAAGATCCAATTGCAATCTTAGAAGATCAAGGTATTCCGTAGTGCTATGCTCTTTTGGCTCCTTTTCAAAAGCAAAAGGATTTTTAAAAATACCTCGACCGATCATCACCCCATCAACGCCATATTTTTCAACAAGCTCGAGTCCAGTTTTACGGTCAGGAATGTCTCCGTTAATCGTTAGCAGCGTATTTGGAGCTATTTCATCACGTAATTTTTTAATATCCGGAATTAGCTCCCAATGCGCATCTACTTGGCTCATTTCTTTTCTTGTACGTAAATGAATAGAAAGGTTCGCAATATCCTGTTTTAATATATGCGCTAACCACTCTTTCCACTCGTCTACATTCGTGTAACCAAGCCTTGTCTTTACGCTGACAGGAAGTCCTCCCGCTTTGGCTGCTTGAATAAGCTCTGCCGCTACTTCCGGACGCAAAATAAGACCGCTTCCTTTCCCTCTCGTCGCAACATTAGGTACAGGGCAGCCCATATTAATATCGATCCCTTTAAACCCTAGCTCTGCCATGCCAATACTCATCTCGCGGAAATATTCGGGATTATCCCCCCAAATATGTGCCACCATCGGTTGCTCATCTTCTGTAAAAATCAAACGGCCCCGCACACTTTTCATACCCTCTGGATGACAATAGCTATCCGAGTTTGTAAACTCCGTAAAAAATACATCCGGTCTACCTGCTTTACTCACTACATGACGGAAAACAACATCCGTCACATCTTCCATTGGCGCAAGCACAAAAAATGGTCGTGGTAAATCACGCCAAAAATTCTCTTTCATCTTAAAACTCAAATCCTCTCAATATGGATATTACTTTAAACGCTAGGTCATAGCCTATTAAGCCACATAACTTATTATCAAACACAATATTTAACTTGTGCAAAACTACGTACGAAAATCGACAATATTTATTTTAACGTATATCGATCCTGAATGGTATTTTTATAACCCAAAATGCAAATGATAAAGACTTTTTTATTATACCAGCTCCAACTCATGATAAGCTGTTGTCCCTATGGTTTATTGGTGATTACTTTGAAAACCTCATTTAATTAGGTAATATATAAAGAGGGTCAAATAGTATTGGAGGAATCATAATGGAACTTATTGTTTATTTAGCAGGTCAAATTCACGATGATTGGAGAGATGAATTTGCACAAAAAGCTAAGTCTAAAAATCTTCCCCTTCGTTTTGTAGCACCACAAACAAACCATGATCGTTCAGACAATATCGGCGAAGAGATACTAGGAAAACAGCCATCTAACCTATATAAAGATGATGCCGCGTCAGATATTAATAATTTTAGAACTCAAGTCTTAATGCAGAAAGCAGATATCGTCATAGCCCTATTCGGAGAAAAATATAAACAATGGAATACAGCAATGGACGCTAGCACAGCCATTGCGATGAACAAGCCTACGCTTATCATTAGACCAGAATCATTAATTCACCCATTAAAAGAGCTTTCAAACAAAGCAAATGTAACCGTAGAAACCATTGACCAAGCGATTGATGCTATCAGTTATATTTTTGAATGAATTAAAACATATTTAAAAAAACGAAAATCAATAAGGAGTAAGCTAACAAAAACATACTTTTGTTAGCTTACTCCTCTTTTTAATGAATCTACTATTCTTCGTGACCCGTTTTTTCTGTAAGATCCTTATTGTAGTTGTACTGAGAAGGATCGACTTTAGTAAATCCTGTCGGTGTATAGAATCTCAATAAGTCACCATTCACTACTGTATCAGAAATTAGTAATTTATTATCTACTTCTTGTTTGTACTCATTCGCTTTTTCTAATTGAGTTTCATCCGTTATTGGCAAACCATTTGTAGCATCGTAAATTTTCCCATCAATCGAATAGATAGTAGGACTGACATAATCATCATTTCTAAACGTCACTAATTCATTATGCTCTTTTGATAATATATCGGTACCAAATTGAATATAGTTTTGTGAATTTACACCAAGTAAGTGTAATAAAGTTGGAAGAAGGTCTATTTGTCCTCCATAGGTATGATTGACTCCACCTTGCATTCCTGGAACGTGAATAATTAATGGTACACGTTGCAATTTAGCACTTTCATAAGGTGTAATTTCTTTTCCGATGATTTTTTCCATGGCTTTATTATGATTTTCTGAAATACCATAATGGTCACCATAAAAAACAAGCATACTGTTATCATATAAGCCTGATTGTTTTAATTCCTCCATAAACTGTTCAATTGCTTCATCCGCATAACGAGCAGTTTGGAAATAATTATCTACACTTGCATCACCAGTATCAGCTTTCCCAATGGTTGTTAAGTCTTGATCCATTTTATATGGATAATGGTTAGCAACCGTAATAAATTTCGAATAGAAAGGTTGTGGTAAAGTCTTCATAAGATCTAATGATTGTTCAAAGAATGGCTTATCCAATAACCCATATTCAGCCATATCTTTTTCAGAGCTAGTATCATAATAATTAGCATCAAAGAAATGGTCATACCCGAATGATTTATAGATCTCATTACGGTTCCAGAAACTACCGCTGTTCCCGTGGAATACAGCAGATGTATAGCCATTTTCTTTTAATATCGCAGGAGCTGCTTGATACGTATTCTGACCTTTTGTAATATAGGCAGATCCTTGCGGTAAACCAAATAAAGAGTTTTCAAGCATAAATTCTGCATCTGAAGTTTTACCTTGAGCTGTCTGATGGAAGAAGTTGTCAAAGTATAACGTATTAGGATCTTTAACTAATGAATTTAAGTATGGTGTTACCTCTTCGCCGTTTAACTTATAGTCCATCAAAAAGCTTTGGAATGACTCCAAATGGATATAGATAACATTCATATCTTTCGCTACGCCAAAATATTCTGGGTTAGGTTCGGCATAGTTAGATTTTGTAAAGTTAATAACTTCTGTTATATCATCGCTATCAGCTAAAGCTCTTTTTGAAGACGCCTTAACAGTTTCAGTAGCATCATATATCGTATAGTTATACATTCCTAAATACTTAACAATGTAGTTTCTATCAAAGCCACGAGTTAATAGCTGTGGACGATCAGAGTTAGCTAGTCCTAAATTTAAAACAGATATTGCTAAAGCAAAAGTAATCACTGGTATTGCTGTTTTTTGTTTAATTCTACTATAATCTTTTTGTACTTTTTTAGATAAGCATAGGAAAATCAACAAAAATACATCAACAAAGAACAAGATATCATAAGGTTTTAATAAAGAAATAACACTGCCACCTAAGTCACCAAAGTTTTGCGTTTGAGTAATCGTTGGCAATGTAATAAAATCACTAAAAAATCGATAATAAACTGCATTTGCATATAAAAGTACAGACATAAGAGAATAAATCACAAGAAGTGATGTATATTTCCCTCGGCCTTTGAAAATGAACGAAAATCCAAGAAACAGCATAGCTGAACCCAAAGGATTTAAAAGTAAAAGGAATTGTTGTAGGAATCCTTCTACCCCTAAGTTAAACTGTGTTACTTGTGTAATATATGTTTTAATCCATAGCATGAAAACGGCAAATAAATAAAAACCAAAAAACTTATTTAAAAAGGATGCTTTTTTAGTATTTAAACTATTCATTTTTTCACCTTCCTATTATTTTAACATTTATAATTTACATTAAAATATTAATTTGGTAAAATATAGCCTTTTCTATATTTTTTTAAGCTTTTCTATCCTACCTCTAGTTCGGCCTTCTGTCAAGTAATTACATCTACTGAGCTTATAATATAGGATTATTACTATTACGCTCTTAGGTAGCTTTCATCCCTAAAATAACAGCAAAAGCAGACGGCCAAATAGAGGTGCATTTTCGCACTTCTAAACCGTCTGCTTTCTATGTTTAGTCAAATATTTATATAAAGCCTAAAAACACGCCACTGCTTCCAGAAATCACTCTATGCATATTATCTCATTTTGATAATGCAATTTTTATATGGGCCAAGTGATGCTCTTCGTGCCAAGCTAATTTTGCAACCTTTGTTGCGACTGTTATTTTACCATTTGTCTGGTGAGTAAAAAATCGATCTAATTGCTCTTCCGTTAAACTATGTCCTAAAGCCACAACACGCTTATTTATACCTTCTAACATTTTAATAGAGCTTTCTACAGGAAGCTGCGTATCCGATAAAATAGCCCACTTCTCTTCATCAAACGCGGGCACAGTTGGATTCTCATCAGTTAAAGCCAGCTTCAAACGCTGATACATGTTCAGCTGAGAATCTGCAATATGATGAACAAGCTGACGAACTGTCCATGCACCGTCACGATAAGTTTTGCTTAAATCCCCATCACTTAATGTGTCGACCGTTTCTCTTAATCTAATTGTGTAAGTTTCGATTTCCTTTAACCATTCTTGAATATCTTCACGCTTTACTTTTTCAGGAACTTGCAATTTGCCAATTGGGTATTTTACATCCATTTTTCAAACCTCTTTTCCCTATTTTTTTAATTCTTGGTATTATCAATTAATATATCAATAGGTTCAGTTGTTGTAAACTTCAACCTGAATTTTAACAAGAGGACGGGTCAATTGTTTCTATTGAAGTAAGGGGCCCGTCCCCGTACCGTATAAACTACAAATCTATTTCAAGCAATATAGGCGTGTGATCTTGTCTTAGACCTGAATCAATCATTTCAGATTTAAGTACTTTATCTGCCAGGCGATCACTCACTAGCCAGTAATCAATTCTCCAGCCAGAATTATTAATTTTACTTGTTTTAGCACGCTGAGCCCACCAAGAATAAATACCTGGTACATCACCATGAATATAACGAAAAGTATCTGTAAATCCTTTTCCCAAAAGATTGGTAAAACCTTCCCGTTCTTCATTCGTAAATCCAGCTGAACTACGGTTATTATCGGGGTGAGCCAAGTCTATTTCCTTATGTGCTACATTAAAATCGCCTGTTGCAATAACCTGCTTCTCTTTATCTAAACCTGCTAGATACTCCGCATATTTCATATCCCAATTTTGACGATCTTCTAAACGCTTCAAACCATCGCCTGCATTCGGTGTATAAACTTGTGTTAAGTAGAAATGATCAAATTCTAATGTGATAATGCGACCTTCCTCATCCATTGTGCTTGGTGCGCCAATCCTTGGGAAGGTCACGGTCGGTGTTAGGTAATTTTTATACAAAAACATCGTACCCGCATAACCCTTGCGTGCTGGTTCTACTGAACTGTTCCAAACAATTTCGTAATCGGGAAACTTCTCCCCAAGAATTTCTAAATGTTTTTTTGTAGGACCGTTACTCGATAATTTTGTTTCTTGTATAGCAATAATCTCTGGATTGTTTTCCATAATCGTATATAAGACTGCTTGAGATAATAAAGCACGTACTGAATCGCCCGTTAATGCTGCATTTAGTGAATCAATATTCCATGAAATTAATTTCAATGTGCTTCCTCCTGTCCTTGTTTTGTCAATTTTAAAAATAGTCTCTACACATCTAATAAACAGGGAACAAAAGAACAGAGCTATTTTTTATTCTACTAAGGAAGACTCTTTTTCTCTTAGTAGGAATCCTGTTACTACAAAGGAACATACTGCTAGGACAACTAGAAGGATAAAAACTGAATGCAGACTTGTTTCTAAAGCATTACCATGTAATTCATCACTTAATAATAGTCCCGATACCGCAATCCCAATAACCTGTCCTAGATTCCTCATGAGATTATTAGACCCCATCGCTGCACCTCGCATATTCCAGTCCACGGCTGATTGGACTGCAACTGTATAAGCAGTAAAGGTTAAACCGAAACCGAAACCAATCACTCCAGTAACCATCATCATCCACGGAACTGGGGTATCCGTGTTAAAGAATACAAAGCCACTACAAGCCAGAATAATGATGCCGACACCAACTAACGTAATGCTACCGATGGATCTCTTACTCATCAATCTGCCTGATAATATCGCACCAATCGGCCATGTGACAGACATTGGCAACATCGCAACTCCTGAGAATGTTGCATTCAAACCTGTAACCCCTTGAACCCATAGCGGTATATAAAAAGTTATAGCGACGAGGATGAATCCCAATAAAAATCCAGCGATATTTGAAATCGTAATAAAGCCATTTTTAAATAGAGCTAATGGCAACATCGGTTCTTTTCCCTTTGCTTCAATCAAGAAAAATAAACAAAGCCCAACGACGGCCACTATAAATAAAATCACGATGCTGTTTGTGACTTGCTTATGCTCTTTCAACAATGTCAATGCATATAAAAATGCCGTCATTGTGACCGCAAATGTCAAAATACCTGCGTAATCGATGATCTGCTTTTTCTTTTCGATATTTTCATGTAATGCAGTCCATAAGAGAACTAAAGATATTATCCCAAATGGAAGATTTAAAAAGAAAATCCAATGCCATGTGATCTTATCGACAATTACTCCTCCTGCAAGCGGACCGACAATCCCCGCAATTCCCCACACACTACTGATCCAGCCTTGCATTTTTGCCCGCATTTTAAATTCAAATACATCACCAATTATTGTAAAAGGAATGGTTGCCAGTGCTCCCGCACCAATCCCTTGAATAACACGATATACGATAAGCTGCTCCATTGTTAATGAAAGCCCGGACAGTACTGAGCCGATTAAGAAAATAATTGTTCCAATTGTAAACATTATCTTTCTTCCATAAAGATCGGCAAGCTTTCCGAACACTGGTGTAGCGATAACCAATGCCAATAAATAGACGGATATGACCCATGTATATAAATGGCTTCCACCTAAATCTTCAACAATCCTCGGCATCGCAGTACTGACGATTGTTCCTTCAATGGCCGTTAAAAAAGTTGCAATCAATAAAGCAATCACAACCGATTTCTTTTTTGTATCTTTGTTCAACTTTTTTTTCCTTCTTTCATAACTTAATAACTCTCCTATTGTCTAGTTCGTACCAACGATCGGGCCTTCGGGTCAAAAACGATTGTCTCCGATTTTAGTAAGTAGCTATTCAGATGATACATGACAATTGTATACAATGTAAATGGAAAACCAAACATCTCAATCTCCCTTTGTCCCCTTGCGATGTCATCACGCCCCTGCTTGAGAAACAAACCGAGAAGACTTATCAGAGCATAGTTGATGAAAATCAAAGTCCTTGCGAATTATGGAGGCATCGTTTAAGAAGTGTCATTGAAAGTGATGAGCTCGTCTTCGAAGAAAAAGATGGGACATTTACTCTATACGTTACTAAAACGAAGGTCAAAAGTGGTAGCTTCATGATTCTCACCTCTAAAATTGAACATAAAAAATAGCACCTCTTGTGAGATGCTATAACGTATCCACTGATACTAATTATGACTAAAAGTGAATGATTGATTAAGTGTGTATCCCATTAATGTTTTTTCGATAATGGCGAGATCGAACAACTTTTGGATGCCACTTACGATATCATCTTCTAAAAAGCTAGAGTAAGCCACGCGACAGCTTCACAGTGCGTCGTCTGCGGAAACATATCCACCGGCTGCACTTCCATCGTTTTATACCCGCCATCTTCTAAAATACGTAAATCACGAGCAAGTGTCGCAGGATTACAAGACACATAAACAACTCTTTTTGGACGCTGTTCAATGATTGTCGTAAGTAAAGCCTCGTCACAGCCTTTTCTAGGTGGGTCGACTACTAGTACGTCTGCTTTTTTACCTTCTTTGTACCACTTAGGAATAACTTCTTCTGCAGGGCCTGCTTCGAAGTAAGTGTTTGTAAATCCATTTAACTCTGCATTACGTTTCGCATCTTCAATTGCTTGGGGCACGATTTCTACACCTAGTACTTGTTTTGCTTGTTGTGCTAGGAATAATGAAATGGTTCCTATTCCGCAATATGCGTCAATTACTGTTTCATTTCCAGATAGCTGTGCATAATTTAGTGCTTGTTTATATAGTACTTCTGTTTGTACTGGGTTCACTTGATAGAACGATCGGGCAGAAATTTCAAAGCGTACGTCTCCTATTAAATCTTCGATAATCGATTTACCCCAAACAGTATTTGTTTCATCTCCGAAAATAACATTTGTATTGCGATTGTTTACATTTTGCATAATCGAAGTGACATTTGGCTCGACTTCTCGGATTAACTTAATGATTGCATCTTTTTTCGACAATTTGGCATATTTTGTCACAAGCACTACCATTACTTCCCCAGTTGCACGACCCTTTCTTACAACTAGATGACGTAACTGTCCTTTTTTCGTTTCTTCATTATAAGGGATTAGATCTAGCTCTAATGCGTGTTCTTTTACAGCACGCATTAATCGGTCTGCTTCATCTGATTGGATTAAACAAGTATTCGTATCTGCAATTCGATGAGACTTGGATTGATAAAAGCCAGCTAGTACTTGTCCATCTTCCAAGGCAAATGGAATTTGGGATTTGTTACGATATTCCCATGGTTTTTCCATTCCTTTTACTGGAAGTACTGGAGCATCTATTTTTCCGATACGCTTCATCACATTTCGGACCATATTTTCTTTCCAAGCAAGCTGTCCTTCGTATGATAAATGCTGTAATTGACAGCCACCGCATTCACCAAATACTGGACATGGTGCATCTACTCGAAATGGGGATGGCTCTATAATATTTTTTAACTTTGCGAAGCCATAGTTTTTTAATGTTTTTAACACATGGACTTCTGCTGTTTCATTCGGTAAGCCGCCTTGGATAAATAGCGGATAACCATCGACTTTTGCTACTCCTGCTCCGTCATGTGTTAAGTCTTCAATATGGACTGTCAGTCGATCATTTTTAGTTACTGGTGTCTTCACTTTATATCTCCGTTCTTGTTATGATTGATTTATTATACCAAAATGTGAGGCTTTTTGTTTGTCTTCCACACTTTTCTGCCCATTAAAAACAGACGCCTTTAGGACGTCTGTTTTTATACGCTCGCATTTTTTACTCGCTATCTAACATTCCCAAAAAAGTTGCTGGAATGGTTAGTTTTTGTTTTTTGATGATTAGCTTCGTAAGTTCGTCGATCGTTTCTATTTTATTTTCATCTTTAATAATTTTAATCTCGTTATGGAGACGTTCCATCTTTTGGTCTAGCGCATATGCCGAGTCAGCAGCTTCTTTGAGCTCTTTTAATAATTTTTCCGGCACAAACTGATCATATTTATAAAAGATTTTATGCTCTAAGCTTGCCCAAAAATCCATCGCTATTGTACGGATTTGCACCTCTACTGTCACGAGTTCTTTACAATCAGACATAAAAACAGGAATTTCTAATAGTAAGTGTAAACTTTTATACCCATTATTCTTCGGATTTTGGATATAATCTTTTACATTTAATATCTTGAGATCACTTTGATTTTGCAGCATTTCATAAATTTGATAAATATCCGAGATAAATGAGCAAGTAATACGGAGACCTGCAATATCCTTTACATTTTCCCGAATACTATTCACCGATATTTCTTTACCTTTTCGACCTAGTTTTTTCATAATACTTTCCGGTGATTTCAAGCGAGAACTCGTATGTTCTATTGGATTATATTCGTGAATCATTAAAAATTCTTCTTGAAGTATCTCAATCTTTGTTTCAAGTTCGGCTAATGCAAATTTATATACTAGCATTAGACGTGTCATGTTTTTTCTCATTTGCTTAAACTGCTCTAGTTGTTCAGGATTCATAAGTTAGTGCTCCTTCAATAGATGTGCCTGAAGAAATCATACCAAATTTATTTTCACTTCACAAAAATAATGGATATGTATTTATCTACATTGAACTTGCTTCTTTAGTATTTCCACTAACCGATCCCATGTTTGAATTTCATAAGTTGGGTGGATTGCCGTCGTATTGTTTTTTACATGCGGGTTAAACCAACAAGTGTCGATTCCAAAGTTGTTACCGCCCTGAATATCAGAGGAAAGCGAATCACCAATCATCAATACGCGAGATTTATCGGTTACATTTAGTTTGTCCAAGATATATTCAAATATTTCAGGCTGAGGCTTTTGATATCCTGCTTCCTCTGAAGTAATAATTATTTCGAACAAATCTTTTAAAGAAGATCCACCTATTCTTGCATGCTGTGCAATTGTAAACCCATTTGTCAAAACTGCAAATCTACAGCCTGCAAGATTCGAAAGCATTTCTTCTACGCCTTCTATCATATGTACTTCTTTTCCTAAATTCTCTATATACTTATGACCAAAAACTTCAGCATCTATATCAAGTGCTTGTTCCAAAAATAACTGCTTAAATCTTTCCACTTTAATGTTCGCTAAAGTTGTTCGTCCTTGTTCCAAGTCATCCCATAAAACTTTACTAATCGCCTTATAGCTAGGAAGATAATCCTTCACTCCATTTGGCAAACCATATTCCATAAAAAGATTATGGAGTGCATTTTTCTCGGTCATGCCAAAATCAAATAATGTATCATCTAAATCAAATAGTAAAACATCGTACCTCAATTTCTTCATCTCTTTTCTGTTTATTTCATTATTTACTCTTCATCAAATCTTGCTTTAGAAAAACCTCGTCCTAGTATTTCAGATGCATTTAAGAAAATAACAAAGGAAGTAGGCTCTTTTTCTAAAAGGAGTTTCTTAAAATAAACTGCCTCCGATTGTTCCACTACGCACAAAATCATTGTTTTCTCTTCGTTTGAATAGCCTCCTAATGTCTTGATCTTAGTTAATCCACGGTTAATCTCTTCCTTGATAATCGTTTGAATTTCCTCTTCTTTATCTGTAATAATGAGTACTAATTTAGTCGTAGATGATTGTAATTGTACAAAATCGATAACTTTACTTGAGACATATATCGAGATCATCGCATATAGAGCCAACTCAAAATTAAAAACTAATGCAGAGGTAATAACAACTAATCCGTCTACTAGCAGTTGAGAGAACCCACTTGAAATACCTGTAAACTTCTTTAGTATCTGTGCAATTAAAGCCGTACCACCAGTGGATCCATTTCCTCGGTAAACAATCCCCAGGCCTACCCCTAGCATAATACCACCATAGATGGCACCTAAAAGCGGATTATCTACCATTAGCTTAATATCAGCAGTCAACCAAATGACCAATGGAACAAATATTGTTCCAACAAGGGTTTTTAAACTGAATTCCTTCCCTACAATAATTATTGCTAAGAACAATAACGGAATATTGATTAGCCATTGTACGTATGCAGGATTATATTGAAAAAGCTCGTAAAGAATCGTACTAATTCCCGAAACCCCACCTGCTGCGAGCTTTGATGGTAATAGGAAGATATTATAAGAAAGACCGACAAGTGCCGCTCCAATCATAATTTGAATATACTCCATAATAGATGTTTTTTTACTATTAATTCTAACCATATCACTTTTTCTCCCTTTTTTTGTTTAAATGCTTAATCATTCTAACAAAATTTGACGAATAGTTTAATTATATTTTATATTTATTTTCCATAAACACGAAAAAACCCCGGTTGCCCGAGGTTTAAATATTATTTCTCCCTGACTGCTCCATCTCTCAAAGCAGCCCAAAATGCTACAACAATTGCTGCAATCAGAACAATAAAAGGTGCGTAAAAGATTAAAAAGTCTGTCATACTGCTCCTCCTTAAGCGTGATTGTCTTTTTTACCACGAACGTAGTCCTTATTGAATAAAAACAAGCGTAACAACAAATAGAGTGACGGTATTAATAATGCAAGCCCCGCGATAAATGCAATGATAAGCGCGATCGCCATCGCTTCATTCGTAAAACTATCGTAAATCGTTAAGTATGGATACAGTAAATACGGACGATGGGCAAAACCGTAAGCAAAAAATGCAACGAAAAATTGACCAACTAACAGTCCAAAAGAAAGTCCATAGCTTCTTCTTTTCACTAAAAGCCAAACCGTTCCTAGATACAATAAAAACGATAATCCGAACGCCCACCAAATATCCATCATATTGTTATAATGCGCTTGATTGTGCGTGCGTAGCTCTACCATAATCCCAGCTGCAGTTATGATCGTTGGCAATGCCCAAATGAGCGCATATTTTCGCATAAGATTTGTTGCTTCTAAATCTCCAGCCCTATTTGCATACCATGTTAAAAATACAGCCGAAATATAAAGTACGGCGGAAAGGCTAAGCACAACGATTGCCCAAGTTAATGGACTCGTAAATAATGCATAATAATCGAGTGATGGAGAACCATCCACCATTTCGATAAAGCCACCTTCAGAAATCGTCAGTACAATCGACAATGCTGCTGGTATAAACAGCCCTGCTAACCCGTACATAAACGAATAGCCCTTATGTCCTCTTGAGCCATAAGTCTCAAACGCATAATATGATCCCCGAATCGCAAGTAAAATAATTGCGATACTTGCCGGTACAAGTAATGTCGTTCCATAATAAAACGCTGTCTTTGGAAAAAATCCAATGATCCCTACAAAGAAAAATACGAGAAACACATTCGTTACTTCCCAAACTGGCGATAAATAACGTTGAATCACATTCGTCAAAATATGTTGCCTTCCTGTAAGCAAACTATATGCATTAAAGAAGCCTGCTCCAAAATCGATAGATGCTACAATCAAGTAACCAAACAAAAACGTCCAAAGCACTGTAACTCCAATAATTTCTAACGTCATGAGATGTCAGCCCCCTTTGTAGCATGACGATCTTCTAATTCTTGTTCCACTGGGTTTCTTCTAAACATCCGAGTTAGTACAACAATACTTCCAACTCCAAGTACTAAATAGAGCCCTGAAAATAAAATTAACATCGTATCCACATGTCCGCTTGTTGTTGCGGCATCTTCGACACGCATCAAGCCTCTAAGAATCCACGGTTGTCTACCTACTTCCGCAAGCCACCAGCCCGCTTCAATTGCTAAAATAGACAGTGGTCCTCCTAAAACAATCAACCATCGGAACAGCTTCGATTGAACCATTTTCCATCGCATTTGTACACCTAACCAATAGACGAGTGAAAGTAACGTCATCCACACTCCAATCGTAACCATAATATCGAACAAATAATGGATGTATAATGGTGGAATTTCATCTTCTGGAAACTGATCCAATCCAATTACTTCAGCAGTAGGATTGAAATGGGCAAGAATACTTAAAGCAAATGGAATTTTAATCGCATACTTCACTTCGCCATTATCTAATACACCGTACAATATAAGCGGTGCATTTTCTTCCGTTTCAAAATGCCATTCGGCAGCAGCAAGTTTTTCTGGTTGATACTCCGCCAAATACTTTCCGGAAAAGTCGCCAATAATTGCAGCGGCAATGGAAAATACAAGTCCGACCTTCATCGTCAGAAAAAGTGCTTTCTTATGGTATATATGATTCGAGCCTTTCAATAATCGGAATGCGGCAATTGCAGCTAATACAAAAGCAGCTGTCATATATGCTGTTACAACAACATGGGCAACTTTTGTAGGCATTGCCGGATTGAACATGGCGAGTAAAGGATTGATGTTCACTAGCTCCCCATTTAGTACGTCAAAGCCTTGTGGAGCATTCATAAATGCATTCACAATTGTTATAAATACAGCAGACGCAGATGCACCAATAGCTACTGGAATAAGTAAAAGCAAATGCTTTTTCTGATTCTCAAAGCGATCCCATGTGTACAAGTAAATGCCTAAGAATATTGCTTCAAAAAAGAACGCAAACGTTTCCAAAAAAAGTGGAAGCGCAATAACATTTCCTGCTAGCTCCATAAAATTCGGCCAAAGTAATGATAGCTGCATTCCTATAGCAGTCCCAGTCACTACTCCAACCGCAACCGTTATAACGAAACCTCTTGCCCAGCGTCTGGCGAGCAATATATAGTGCTCATCGTTCTTTCTAATCCCAACCCATTGAGCAATCATGATCATGAGGGGAACTCCAACACCAATAGTTGCGTAAATAATATGAAAAGATAAGGTCAACTCGGTTAACACTCGACTATAAAATACGGCTTCTTCATTTCCCATACGTTTCCCTCCTTAGCTACCGAAAATTCTCCCTACAACTGATAGCGCCATGATGCCTGCAACAATAAAAGCGAGCCATATCAAATACTTTTCTTGTTTTTTATACATGCACATCACTCCCTTCGCTCTATTTTACCCCTAATTCAGACAGTTCTAACATCGTCATCCGAAAAAAACAGAAGTAAAAAAACCCAGCAATCTGTATAGAATGCTGGGCCTAGTTTTAAGGTCTGTCTTGTTCGCGAATTTCATCTATCGGTACAAAAACCTCAATGTGTCTATATAAATTTTGGAATGTGGCTGGAATGTTGCCTCCATACTCACCATCTAAATTAAGAAGTACTTTTTCATCTGAAGTTACTTTTATTTGTTTCGCCTTTTTGTAAATAACATGTGGATCCTCTAAATGATCTCCACGAATCGCAAGTGATGCTAAACGGATAAACTCAGCCATATTAACTTTTTTCAAAATTAATAAAGAAAATTGCCCATCATTCACACTGGAGTTGGGAGCAAGTTTTTCAAACCCACCAACGGAATTCGTGAGTCCTACTAAAAACATCATCACTTCATCTTCAAATACTTTATCGTCATATTCAATCCGAACCTTTGTCGCATTGATCGATGGAAGCATCTCTATACCTTTTAAATAATATGCCAGTTGTCCAAGCACTGTTTTTAGTTTACTCGGCACTTCATACGTTAGTTCGGTAATGCGACCTCCGCCAGCAATATTTATAAAATATCGTTCATTATTCACAAGTCCTACATCTACAGGAATCGAATCGCCCTTTACAATGATTTCCACCGCTTTTTGAATATCTCTTGGAATATGCAAGGCTCTTGCAAAATCATTCGTCGTCCCCATAGGAATGAGACCGATTTTAGGGCGTTTTTCAAATTCACTAACACCCGCTACCACTTCATTTAGTGTGCCATCTCCACCAGCCGCAATGATTAGGTCAAAATTATTTTCTACTGCTTTTTTAGCGGCGGAAGTTGCGTCTCCTTCTCCAGTAGTGGCATGGCAAGATGTTTCATAACCTGCAATTTCTAAAGCTTCTAATACCTCGGGCAAGTTTTTCTTGAAAATTTCTCTCCCTGAAGTAGGATTATAAATGATTCGTGCACGTTTCATAATTTTTTCCTCTCTGCTTCACAATTCTTCCCGTCATATAGACTTCTTTTCTGAAGAAAAGGTTTCATTGCATTACTAAAAGAGCCGACTTATGCCGGCCCCGCTCTTTAGTTTGTTTTCTTATTTTTGAAGTGCTTGCAACCAGTTATTACGTATGTCTTCATAAACTGCTAAGTGGAAATCTTTATTGTCTGTAAACTCTTTACTCATTTGAGTATAGAACGCTTTTTGTACTTCTTCAAATGTCGGGTCTTCCTTATCAGGAAACTTTGCTCTACCTTCCATAACAAATTGTTGCACTTTTTCGGCACGAGGCCCCCATTTAGAAATAACTTCACCGTCACTATTTAACAATAAATAAACAGGAATAGAGCGTCCACCATTGGTTAAATATTGATCCATCAACTCAAGGTTTTCATCGCGGTATACAGCGCGCACATCAAGGCTAGCCGCCTCGGCAATTCGACGAACTATTGCATTATTCATCATTGCATCCCCACACCAGTCTTCTGTAATAGCAAGAACATGTGGTGCTTTTTCTTTTAATAATTCGATAAATTCATCATCCGCAGGCACTTCGAATTGTTCATAAATGCTAAAGGATTCTTCTTTTTTTGTTGTCATATCATCCATATATTGTGTAAGTGGTTTTGCATTTTCAAAGTATTGTTGTTCAGTAGGCATTCAAAATGACCCCCTTTTTACTTTAGTATACTTCGTTCTAATACCTTATTCAAATAAGTTGGCTAAGAAGATTTAGGGTTAGAGCTTGTTATATAGAAATAGTTTAAAGTCATTGGTTTCACAAGCGAAATTAAATTATAGCAGGCATTTGTCGGAAAATAAAAAGATGACCCCGAAGAGTCATCTTTTCATTTATCTTTTCACGATTTCTTCGTTCAAGATTTTATTAACAAGCGGTGGGTTCGCTTGTCCTTTTGTTGCTTTCATAATTTGACCAACTAAGAAGCCAATTGCACGGTCTTTCCCGTTTTTAAAGTCTTCAATCGATTGTGGATTTGCATCTAGTGTTGTGGTAACAATTTCACGAAGAGCACCTTCGTCTGAGATTTGTACCAAGCCTTTTGCTTTTACAACTTCAGCAGCATCTCCACCGTTATCTGCAAGCTCTTTAAATACTTTTTTCGCGATTTTCGATGAAATCGTTCCATCGGAAATTAGTTTAATCATACCAGCAAGATTAGCTGGTGTAAGCTTGATGTCTTTCAATTCTTTTTGATCCGCATTTAAGTATGCAGAAACTTCACCCATCAACCAGTTCGAAGCAAGCTTCACATCTGCTCCAAGAGCTATTGTTTCTTCAAAGAAATCGGACATTTCTTTTGTTAATGTCAATACCATTGCGTCATAAGCTGGAAGTCCAAGATCTTCGATGTAACGTTTTTTACGAGCATCTGGAAGTTCTGGGATTTCCGCACGTACACGCTCCAGCCACGCATCGTCAATAACGATGTCTACTAAATCCGGCTCTGGGAAGTAACGATAGTCATCTGTTCCTTCTTTGACACGCATCAGAATTGTTTTACCTGTTTTCTCATCGAAACGACGAGTCTCTTGTTCAATTATTCCACCAGAAGAAAGTACTTCTGCTTGGCGAATCTCTTCGTGTTCTAAACCTTTACGCACGAAGCTGAAAGAGTTCAAGTTTTTTAGTTCTGCTTTTGTACCAAATTCTTCTTGACCATATGGACGTAAAGAAATATTCGCATCACAGCGTAGTGATCCTTCTTCCATTTTACAGTCGGAAACTTCTGTGTACTGGATAATAGATTTTAGTTTTTCAAGGTATGCATATGCTTCCTCAGGTGTACGAATATCTGGCTCCGATACGATCTCTACTAGTGGAGTACCTTGGCGGTTAAAGTCTACTAGTGAATAACCATCCGCATGCGATAATTTACCTGCATCCTCTTCCATATGAAGACGAGTAATACCGATACGTTTTGTTTCTCCGTTTACTTCAATTTCAATCCAACCATTTTTACCAATTGGTTTATCAAATTGAGAGATTTGATATGCTTTTGGGTTATCTGGATAGAAATAGTTTTTACGGTCAAACTTTGTATGTTGTTCAATTTCCATATTTAATGCTAGTGCTGCACGCATAGCAAAATCTACTACGTTTTTGTTTACTACAGGAAGTACACCAGGGTAACCAAGGTCAATTACTGTTGTATTTGTATTTGGTTCAGCTCCAAAGTGATTTGGTGCTGCTGAGAAGATTTTAGAGTTCGTTTTTAGCTCTACGTGTACTTCTAAACCAATAACTGTTTCAAAGTTCATATTATTTTACCTCCCAAATTTGAGGAGTTTGTTTATGGAAATCTGTCGCTTGCTCATAAGCGTGAGCTACGCGATAAATCGTTGACTCGTCAAAATAATTACCGATAATTTGTAGTCCAAGAGGCATTCCATCTTCGAATCCACATGGGATTGAGATCGCTGGCACACCTGCTAAGTTAATCGGAATAGTTAAAATGTCGTTTGCATACATCGTTAATGGATCTTCTACAATTTCACCAATTTTAAATGCTGGTGTTGGTGCAGTTGGTCCAATAATTACATCATAATCAGCTAGCACTTTATCATAATCTTCTTTGATCAGTGTGCGAACTTGCTGTGCTTTTTTGTAGTAAGCATCGTAAGTTCCAGCACTTAAAGAATACGTTCCAAGCATGATACGACGTTTTACTTCGTTTCCAAATCCTTGTGCACGTGTCTCTTTATACAGATCCATTAAGTTTTCTACGTTTTCTGCTCGGAAACCATAACGGATTCCATCAAAACGTGAAAGGTTAGAAGATGCTTCAGAAGATGAAAGGATATAGTAAGTCGCTAAAGCATATTTAGAATGTGGTAATGAAACCTCTTCCCAAGTTGCTCCAAGTGATTCTAACACTTTCAATGCTTCCATAACAGACGCACGAGCAGCTTCGCCAACTCCTTCTCCTAAATATTCTTTAGGAACAGCGATACGTAAGCCTTTAATATCACCAGTTAAAGCGGCAGCAAAGTTAGGTACCTCTACATTCGCTGAAGTTGAATCCATTGGATCCACTCCTGAAATTGTTTCTAATAATAAAGCATTATCTTCTACGTTGCGTGTAATCGGACCAATTTGATCTAAGGAAGAAGCAAATGCAACAAGACCTGAACGAGAAACACGACCGTATGTAGGCTTCATCCCAACAACTCCACAATACGCTGCTGGTTGGCGGATAGATCCACCAGTATCAGAACCTAGTGAGAATGGTACTTCTCCTGCTGCTACTGCTGCTGCAGATGCACCTGAAGAACCCCCTGGAACTCTATCTAAAGACCATGGATTTTTTGTTGTTTTGTATGCTGAGTTTTCATTTGAAGATCCCATCGCAAATTCATCCATGTTCAGTTTCCCGATTGTAACCATCCCTGCTGCACGTAACTTTTTCACAACTGTTGCATCATAGATAGGATTGAATCCTTCTAATATTTTACTTGCACAAGTTGTTTCTAATCCTTCAGTTACGATATTGTCTTTTACCCCGATTGGCAAACCAAATAATGGCCCGCGCTCTTCAAAAGGTACTTGATCTAATTCCGCAGCAGTCGCTGTCGCTTTTTCTTTATTTAATGCTAAGAACGCTTCTACATCACCATCTAGTTTTTCTACACGGTCAAAAGCTTCTTTTGTCAAATCGGCAATCGAAACTTCTTTGCTATGTATAAGTTCTTGTAATTCTTTCGCCGAACGTTCAAATAACGTCATTAGTTTCCCTCCTTACAATGATTAATCCATAATAGCTGGTACTTTTACTTGACCTGCTTCTTGTTCTTTTACATTTAACATCATCGTTTCACGATCAAGTCCTTTAGTTGCCACATCTTCACGTAGAACATTTACTAAAGGTAGTACATGAGTAGTTGGTTCTACATTTGTTGTATCTAGTTCTTTTAGTTGTTCAGCAAATTCCGTAATCGCACCTAGTTGAAGCGCAAACTTTTCCGCTTCTTCCTCCGTAATTGCAAGACGTGCTAGATGTGCCACATGCTTTACTTCTTCTTTTGTTAATTCTGCCATTTTCCACACCTCCGAATTCAATAACCATAGGCAATATCATATCATTTTTCACTCTGCTTGAACAGAGTGACACATTTTTATCGAGTAATCTAATTATTGAGTGTATATATGCACAAACGGTTCTTCCTCACCAGGTTTCTTGATAAGTAATGCTTCTGCACCATTCAATGAATTTACTTGCACTTCTACATTCATCGAAGTATTAAAATGTTCTTTCACTAAACCTGCGAGATGTTGAGTAAAGCCAATTACCTCCGAAGTACCATAAAACTGAATGGGAATTGTAATCGTCCATTTTTGAAGCTGTTTGTCTTTAAAATAACCGGTTCCAATTACACCTGTATAATTGGAGAAATACGTTTCTACATCTTGTTTAAAGTTGCGGAAAATAGTATCTAAATCACGATAGTTTTCTTCTGAATTCGCTGTAGGGAATAATACATATTCTTCATCGATTGGTTTCCAGTCAGATACGTTCTTTCCAGCAGGAGCCGTACTATAAGTGAAATATGTTCCCGGCACAACCGCATTTCTACTATTTTGTTTAAAGAGGCCTACTACAATCGGTACGTCTTGTAATCCTTCTATTTGACGCATGCGATTCACGACTTCTTCTGCAATCTTCTTCCCGTTTTCTTCTATTTGAGCTTGTGTTAATTGTTCCTCAAAAGTTGCCCCGTACGCTTCTTTTTGGTAATAATAAATCGAATTTAACGCAAGTCCTATAGAAATTCCCGCTAGCTTCACTGTATTCTCTTCTTTTACCAAATAGTTTTGCTCTACAATATGTGTTATATAAACAGGAGCTTTTTTTGCTTTCTCTTCTCCAGTAAGCCCTTCATCACTCGGATTTAAACCATCTTTTGTTTGATTACTTCTTGCTAACCAGCTTTCTAACGTTTTTCCCTTTAAATATTGTCCCTCTTGAAACAAATACTTATCTGGTGAAAACTCATTTTGAGATATTCGAAGTAGACCGGTCTCTACTTCTTTCACATCATACTTAGTTGCAAGATTTGATACAACCAATCCTCTACTTGCACTCTCTTCGTAAGGCAAGATTGTACGGTAGTAAGTTTCATCTAGTTGTAAACTTGGAATAATTACAGTTTTTTTAGCTTCTTCTTCCGTATTTTGAATAACTTCCGTTTCGGTCTTCGGAGAAGGAGTACAACCGGAAACGATTAGTAATAACACTAGTATCGTTATACCTATTAATTTTTTGTTCATATTTTGAACCCCTTTAATCCGCTAAATGATCTAATAGCGTTTGTTCATCCCAAACTTCAATGCCAAGACTAGTCGCCTTTTCTAGCTTAGATCCCGCCTCTTCACCTGCGATCACTAAATCTGTTTTTTTACTCACACTACCTGCAACCTTTCCACCAAGCGCTTCAATTTTTTCTTTCGCTTCTGGGCGAGTCAATTGCAATAGTTTACCTGTAAGTACAATTGTTTTATTGGCAAATGGACTATCTTCTAGTAAGGACATGTCTACAATTTTACCAGTGTACTGTAGTGCTAACCCGGCTTCTTTTAATCGTACGATTAACTGTTGTACTTCCTCTTGCTCAAAATAGGTAACTAGTGAGTCCGCCATTTTGTCACCTATTTCAAAGATTGCGGTTAGCTCTTCTCTTGTAGCCTTCATTAATGCATCAAAATTATGAAATGTTTCTGCTAGTATTTTGGCAGCTTTTTCACCAATATGGCGTATTCCAAGACCAAATAATACTCGTTCCATCGAGTTCGTTTTAGATGCCTCTATTGCAGCTACTAAATTCGTAGCAGATTTTTGTCCCATTCGTTCTAATTGAACTAAATCTTCCACCGTCAATTTATATAAATCAGAAACGTCTTTGATCAGCTGTTCTCTAAACAACTGCTCCACCACTTTTTCGCCAAGTCCTTCAATATTCATCGCATTGCGAGATGCAAAATGGTAAATACCTTCTTGAATTTGTGCAGGACATTGTGGGTTTACGCAACGTAAAGCTACTTCCTCTTCAATTCGTATTAAGTCGCTATCACATACCGGGCAATGTGTAGGCATTTCATATGGTATTTCAGTCCCGTCTCTCTCTTCTAAAATAACCGATACTACTTCTGGGATAATGTCTCCTGCTTTTCGGATGATCACTCGGTCACCGATGCGGATATCTTTTTCTCGAATTAGATCTTCATTATGAAGGGTTGCTCTTTGAACGGTTGAGCCCGCAACAAGCGCTGGCTCTAAAATAGCTGTAGGCGTTACTACGCCCGTACGACCTACTGTTAAGTCAACGTCAATAATAGTTGTTACTACTTCTTCTGCTGGAAACTTATATGCAATAGCAAAGCGGGGGCTTTTCGCCGTAAATCCTAGCTCTTCTTGCTGTGCGTAGTCATCTACTTTAATGACAATACCGTCGATTTCATAAGGTAGATCGTTTCTTTTTGCAGTCCATTCTTGAACAAATTCAAGCACTTCTTCGACAGATTTACATTTTCTTGTTTCCTTATTCGTCGGCAAGCCTTGCTCTTTCATAAACTTCAGCGCTTCAGAATGCTGTTCTACATTTTGTTCGGCACCGTCCCCGCCTAGTCCATAGACAAACATAGACAGATTTCGGCTAGCTGCCATTTTAGGATCGAGCTGTCGCAAAGATCCTGCCGCCGCGTTTCGAGGATTTGCTAATAGTATTTCTCCTCGTTCCGCACGTTCTTCGTTTAGTTTCATAAAGGAAGACTTCGGCATATAAGCCTCTCCTCTTGCCTCTAGCGTAACTGTATCTCTTAATCGAAGTGGGATGGAACGGATTGTTTTAATATTTGCTGTAATATCTTCCCCCGTTGTACCATCTCCGCGTGTTGCACCTCTTACTAAGCGTCCTTCTTCGTATAGAAGGGAAACAGCTAGACCATCTATTTTCAGCTCACATACATACGTTGGCGTTTCATCGATAATGCTTTGTATTCGTCGATCAAAATCACGTAAATCCTCTTCGTTAAATGCATTAGAAAGACTGAGCATTGGGCTAGTATGCGTAACTTTTTGAAATCCTTCACTTACAACTGCTCCTACTCGTTGGGTTGGAGAGTCCGGTAGTATTAAATTCGGATTTTGTTCCTCTAATGCGATTAGTTCGTGCAAATATTGATCGTACACCGCATCCGGTACTATTGGGTCATCTAAGACGTAATATGCATAACCATAGTCATATAAAAGCTTGTGAAGCTCTTTTACTCTTTCTTCTAATTTATTCATGGGCTTTCCTCCACTAAGTGAATTATCCTTTTTCGATTGGTGCAAATTTTGCTAGTAGTCGTTTAATACCTGTCGGACTTGGGAAGGCAATATCTAGCTCTGTATCTTCACCATTTCCTCTAACGCTAACAACCATACCTTCGCCCCATTTTTTATGCACCGCTTTATCTCCTACTTGCCAGCCCATTTTATCTCCACCTGATTGTTTGTAAGCTGGACGAACAACAGCTGTTTTTTTAGTTTGTTGAACAGATTTAGTATTCGATGAGGACATTCGGCTGTTGTCACTTTTTCCACCAACAACCTCCATTATGTCATCTGAAATTTCACCTATAAAACGGGAAGGACTATTAAAACTACCTCGTCCAAAAATAGTTCGAGACTGCGCACAAGAAATAAACAATCGTTCCTCTGCCCGCGTTATACCAACATAAGCGAGGCGCCTTTCTTCTTCCATTTCGTCATCATCCCCGATAGAACGTGAATGAGGGAAAATGTTTTCTTCCATTCCAATGATAAATACGACAGGAAACTCTAGACCCTTAGCTGCATGCATCGTCATCAAAATAATATTACCTTGTGACGTATCTTCCTCTTCATCAAGCTTGTCTATATCTGAGATAAGCGCTAAATCGGTTAAAAATGCCACAAGTGACTTATCATCACTTTTTTCCTCAAATGCCTTTGTAACAGATAAAAACTCTTCAATATTTTCTAAACGACTTTCCGCTTCAATCGTCTTCTCGTTTTTTAACATTGTTTTATAACCAGTTTTTTCAAGTACCTGCTCGACAATTTCAGTTACAGATAAAAACTCTTGCATTTGTGTCAGGTTTTGAATGAGACCATGGAATGAGACAACGGAGTTTACTGCTCTTGCCGGTAACCCCATAAAGTCGACTTCATGTAATGCATCCATAATAGAACGATCTTGTTCCAGTGCATACATCGCTATACGCTCAAAAGAGGTTGCGCCAATGTTTCTTTTTGGCTCATTAATAATACGAGCTAACGATAAATCATCATCGTTATTAGCAATTAATCGAAGATAAGCTAATAAGTCTTTAATCTCTTTACGATCATAGAACTTAGTGCCGCCGACGATTGTATAGGCCATATTCGATTTTACAAGCACTTCCTCCATCACACGAGATTGCGCATTTGTACGATATAGGACAGCAAAATCATTCAAGGTACGGTTTTCATTTTCCATCATTTCTTGAATAGATTGCACGACAAACTGTGCTTCTTGCTGTTCATTAAAAGCACGGAAGAGCTGGATTTTTTCTCCTTCAGTATTTTCTGTCCGGAGCACTTTAGGGTATCTGCTCGTGTTATTGCTAATGACGTCATTTGCAGCCTGTAAGATGCGCTGAGAAGAACGATAATTTTGCTCTAACATGATCATCGTTGCATTCGGATAGTCTTTTTCAAATGATAAAATATTTTGAATGTCCGCGCCACGCCAGCGATAAATCGATTGATCCGAGTCACCAACGACACAAATATTCTTAAACTTACGCGCAAGCATTTGCACTAACTCATACTGGGATTTATTGGTATCTTGATACTCATCAACGTGAATATACTGGAATTTGTTTTGGTAGTACTCTAACACTTCCGGTACTCTTTTAAACAGTGTTACAGTTGTCATGATTAAGTCATCAAAATCGAGGGATTGGTTCTTTCTTAAACGCTTTTCATATCCTGTATAAACTTCTGCAACTGTTTTTTCAAATGGGTTCATCTCGTTCATCTGTGCTCTATACGTATCTGCATCTATGCAAATATTTTTTGCACTACTGATTGCATTTAGCATGGAACGTGGATCATATTTTTTGGGGTCGATATTTTGCTCTTTTAAAATATTTTTGATAACCGTTAACTGATCTGTCGTATCAAGTATCGAAAAGTTTTTTGAATACCCTATACGGTCGATGTCTCTTCTTAATATTCGAACACACATTGAGTGGAATGTGGATACCCACATCCGCTCGCCCGTTCCCGCTCCTAAAATACCATCGATACGTTCACGCATTTCGCGAGCTGCTTTATTGGTAAATGTAATGGCCAGTATTTTCGATGGGTAGACTTCTTTTTCCACGATTAGATAGGCAATTCGATGGGTTAATACGCGTGTTTTTCCAGAACCTGCTCCCGCCATAATAAGTAGAGGGCCTTCTGTTGTTTTAACGGCTTTTTCTTGCTCTTTATTCATACCGTTTAATAGGTTTTTTCCTATGAGTTCCATCATGCACTCCCTTTCAAGAACGTTTGTTCTAATTATATAGTTCATCTCTTTTATATTCAACTAACGCTTAACAGCTTGTACTGTTTTTAAAGCTTCTGATAGGTTTTCATATACTTGATTGCCTACTATTATAGTATCAGCATATGTAGCCATTTCACTTGCTTCTTTTGCTGTTTTAATGCCGCCTCCGTAGAATAGTTTTGTATTTTGAAGACCTTCTTTTACCTTTTTTACGACCTCTACATCACCGTACATACCACTGTATTCCATATAAAAAATAGGGAATTTAAACAAATGCTCGACCATTTGTGCATATGCGATAATATCTTCATCTGTTTCTGGTTGTTTAGCATTCGTTAACTTAGCTGCTTTACAATCTGGATTTAATATACAATATCCTTCTGGAATAATTTCATCCCAGTTCATCACTTCTCCAAATTCTTTTGTTGCCTCGTGGTGTAAATCCTTCACCCATTTTGTCTCTTGGCTATTCAATACACTTGGAATAAAATAAAAGTCAAAGCCAGGAGTAATCGATTCTATTGTCGATACTTCTAGTGCGACAGGTACAGCATATCTTCTAATACGCATTAACAAATCAATTACATTATCCAATGTTATTCCGTCCGAACCCCCAATGATAACAGCATCGGTTCCAGATTCACAAACCTTTTCTAAGGCTTCCGCCTCTATTTCCTTTGCGGGATCCAATTTAAATATATGGCGCCATTCTTTATAATCCATTTCTTCACCTACATTAAGTTAGTTAAGCACTCTTCATTATAACAAAAAAACTGAACAGAGGCTTCTGTTCAGTAGTGAGCGATAGATAAGTTTAAGATTATTCTTTTGATTGTTGGAGCGACAACTCTTCTGGATACAGTCGACCAAGAATTTCATCATAGTAATCATTGCCGTAATCATATGCCCGTCTTACACGTGAAATGGTTGCTGTACTTGCACCGGTTTCTTTTTTAATCGTTTCATATGTCTTTTTCAAACGAAGTAAATGCGCAACCTCGAAACGCTGGGCAAGTGATTGAATTTCACTTATTGTACATAAATCATCAAAAAACTTATAACATTCTTCTATATTATTTAGCTCTAGTACAGCTTTAAACAATTGATCCGTTTGATGTCCTTTTATTTTTTCAATTTGCATATTGTATCATTCCCTTCTTCCCGTTTTCCATCAAGGTAAATAGTTTACCATATTTTCTAAACCAGGCTTGGTCGGCACAAAACTAACCCAGGATTTTCCTGGTACTAATTTAGCTGGAACACCATTTTCCATCGGTATTAGTATTCCGTCTACGTTTTCCCATTCAATCACTTTCATCGTTCCTGCTTGAAAAAGATACGCTCTTCCTCCAGCATTCAATGTTAACTGCCTGCGCCCAGCATTATCAATTGTCTTATGCGGTATTTCCATAAATATTATATTGGCAAGCTCTACAGGTTTTTCCGTTTCCTTATCGATTGTTATAACTCCGCCAGTTTTTCGTTCATATAAACCACTTTCCGGTATATATGTATATTGATTTTCAAAACTTGCTCCTGTTCCATACTGAATACTTATTTTAGACACGGGATCTCCAATTTTTGCACCTTCTATCGAATCATAAAAGGAGAATGTAGGTATTTTGTGAATCTCCATCGAAGCCCCTACTTTTTCTGCACCTGTGAAAATGTTCTCTTTCGAAATATACGAATTATGTGGCGCCTTACGTTCCTTTGAACGCTTAAAAAGTATACCATCATATTGCATACCATTAATATTATCTACAACTCTCGCATTTAACATTTTCTGCGCATCCGGGCTATAACCATGTGCAATGTAAAAAGCATCTAATCCTTTTGCAACTTCTACGAAATAATCACGAGCACTTCTAACAGGTCCTACTATATCAGGAATTTCACTTTGATAAAGCGCTAGAAATCTCGTCACATTTCCTTCAGCTAACATTTCATAAACAATATCCGCCTGTGCAATCCCTGACTGAGGCCTTGCAAGCGGATGATTATTCATCGTAACAATAATTGGTCTTTGTGTTTGTTCTTCTTCTGAACGAATACCTGTAAAAGGTGCAACATAAGGGAGAACAATAGGTTCTTCTACTACTTCTTCTACTATATCCTCCACAATCTCTTCTACTGGTTGTACTTCTGCTGCTTTTTCCTCATTGGAACAGGCAACGAGAAATAAACCGAGTAAACTTATTATCCCCCATTTTTTAAACAATGGAAATCCCCCTACCTCATGACAGCTGGAAACAATACTTGTTTTTTCATCACATCGAAAATCCCTCTTTGCGTAACGCGAACATAAGGTAAGTGCGTCGCTTGTAAGAATAATAAAGTGTAAATGGCATCCCCATGCTTAAATCCTCTAGCTGTCAATTCTCTCTTTAATAGTAATTCCTCTTCTATTAATACTTCCATCGGTTTATCGGATAGGATTCCACCTATAGGAAGTTTGAGTGTGCAAACAACTTCCTCATTTTCAACGATGACTATACCACCGTTCATTTTCTTCATTTCATTGAAAGCCTGAAGCATGCTCTTTTTATTTTTTCCGATTAAAATAATATCCCCTGTACTAGAGTAAGAAGAAGCAAAACCTTTTAATGTCGTTGCAAATCCTTTAATAAGTGTAGAGACTTTCCATTTACCATTACGATCTACTAACAACAAGAAACTTTCATCATGATCAGTTGAAAGCTCGTTATCCGTCGTATCAACCGAAACAGAATAAGGCTTTGTAATAACGTCGTTCACCATTTCAATCCCAAAAGGCATCGAAAATTGGAAATCATCATCGGACATGTCAAAAGCCAAATCTAAATCAGGTATTTCTGACCAATCAGTTGCTGCCAATGAGTGTACTCTTTCCCCGTCACGTTTTAACCAAACCCCTTTAGATAACACAGTTGTCGGAACAGGATTTAACTCATCATCAAGGAAATTGAGCGTAGCAAATCTTCCAGCTGCTATAACTCCATGTAGATTAGATAAATTATAATATTTGGCTACGTTGAAGGAAGCCATCAAATAAGCATCTATTGGATTAACCCCTGCTTCTAAGGCAACCTGAATACATTTATCCATCACACCATCTAAATGGAATGAAGGGGTAGCTCCATCAGTCGTCATCATAAGGTGATCAAAAATTTGCAAATCCTTCTCCAATATCCCTTTTAATAAAATCGGCAAGTCAGGACGAATCGACGAATGACGAAGCGTTACCGCATAGCCATGCAAGATTCTTCTTTCTACTTCTTCAATAGTCATCGCTTCATGGTCTCCATCAGCTCCAAGTAAACGCATACGCGCTAACGTACGTTCAGAAGCACCAGGGAAATGTCCTTCAATTTTCATCCCGTTCGTTTTTGCTTGTTGCATCCAATACAGCATTTGATCATCACCGGAAAGGAGTCTTGGCCAGCCTGTTAGCTCTCCGCCCATAATAACATCTGGACGCGCAATCCATTCTCCAACCGTTTTAGATGTAAATAATTCTTCCTCATTTTCAAGCTCTGTCTGTGAATCAAAGCGGGCCCACCAATAATAAGAAAAAGGCAGCTTACTTAGCTCATCCATTATTGAAAACGCTTTCTTATTTTCAAGCATCAAAAACATTACTAAATTATCTGCTATAAATGTCGTCGTTCCTAATTGAGCTGCATAATCAGCAAATGTTTGTGGGTTATATAGTTGGAATGGATGTACATGGGGTTCCATATAGCCTGGTACAATCTTTTGACCAGTAGCATCATATACTTCAGTGTTCGCAGAAACTAGTGGCATTTCCGAGCCGGTATACACAATCCGATCTTTTACAATCCAAATATTTCCGTTCATCCATTTCTTTAAATGGCTGTGTAAATAAGTTGCATTTGTAATAAGGATATCTGGTGCTTGTTTTCCGTTTACAACTTCTATTTGTTTTCTAATTTCTTCTATTTTCCAAATCGGATATTGCATTGCATCCATTCTCCTTTCTATAAGACTACTCATAGAAATAATAGTAGCATAGTACTTTAGTAAAGCAAAGTGTTGAATTATTATTTTTTGTAAATTTTTTTCTAAAATATACCTAGTATGAAATGTTAATAATTGTATGGACTGTCACCTTCCCAATTTAGCACTGAAACGATAAAAAGGAATAACACACAGAATAGGGAAACTGCGCGGTAGGGAGTTGAATGAAGTGGACGCTTGGATTTCCGCTACAGGGTGGACGCTTTCCGCCAGGTGAGCGATGAGCCATTCGCGCCGCTTAGGGCGTCGTTGGAATGGTTCATTTTGCTCTGACAGAGGAACAAAGGCTAAGAACGCCACATCGTGTGGCAACGCCTTTGAAACCAACATCCTGTTGGC
>NZ_VDGH01000012.1 GCF_006861795.1 Psychrobacillus lasiicapitis
AACCATTCCAACGACGCCCTAAGCGGCGCGAATGGCTCATCGCTCACCCGGCGGAAAGCGTCCACCCTGTAGCGGAAATCCAAGCGTCCACTTCATTCAACTCACTACCGCGCAGTTTCCCTATAATACTACTTGAAAAAAGTTCCCGCCTATCTAAATCTTCTAGAGTTTCCTAACCAATAAAAAAATGCACATATCAGATTGGATATCTGGATTAATGTGCATTTTGTATGTTCCAGTCAACAAATTGGTTACATAGGATTTACTAGCGAATACTTTCCTGAAATTTACTAGCCGCATATAATGCTTGTGTATCTTGTAGAATTTCCCCCGGTTTGTTACCTTCCCCAATAATATACCCTTCAAAACTTGTTCCCATAAAATCAAAAATATGTTGGAACTGCTGAATTAGTGGTAAGCCTTTCACGTATGGGTTATCTCCACCCACTGCAATCACATATGCTTTTTTTTGAGCCATTTGATTTTTAAAATCAGGATACTTTGCGTCTTTCAATGTCTGAGACCAGCGATCAATAAAATTTTTCGTCGTTCCCGACATGGAATACCAATAAATCGGCGTAGAAAAAATAAGAATATCATGCTGAAGTATGCAATCAATGATTGAATTATAATCATCATCGATTTCCGAAAACCCTTCCTCAGCATGTCGCTTATCCTCTATCGGTTTAATCAAATAATCCTTCAAATATATCTCTTCCACGTCTAATCCTTGAATCGCCTTCTTTGTTAATGTCTCTGTATTGCCGTTTGGACGAGTTCCTCCGTACAGAACTGCTATGGTCATCATAAATCCCTCCACTTTATTGTGAATTTGTTATTCTATAATTTCCATTATATAATGAAAACATTAATCATTAAAACAGATTATTTTGATTGAATCAATCGTAAAAAACGATTTAGGAAGGTGAAACAATTGGAGAACAAACATCTGATTACCTTTCAGATAGCAGCTAAAACGTTGAACTTTACTCAAACTGCTAAAATGTTGAATTATGCTCAATCGAGCGTAACAGCACAAATGAAATCACTTGAAGCCGAACTGGGAACACCGTTGTTTGAACGTCTAGGTAAACGCTTAATTTTGACAGAAGCCGGGTGCAAGTTTCAATTATACGCTGATAAAATGATTAGGCTGAATGAAGAGGCAAAGATGGCTGTTGGAGGAGATGAAGAACTCTCAGGGACTCTTACCATTGGGGCACAGGAAAGCCAGTGCACTTACCGACTTCCTCCTATCCTCATGGAGTTTAAGAAGACATATCCTAACGTCAAAGTCATTTTTAAGCCTGCACATTCTGACGAAATTGCTAGAAAGCAACTACTGGAGGGTTTGCTCGATATTGCATTTATCATGGATACAGTAAAACCAGGAGATGCCTTAAAAATAGAGTCTCTTATACAAGAAAATATCAAATTAGTTGTTGCGCCCGATCATCCATTACTTGCAAGACCGGAAGTTTGTCCAAAGGATTTAGAACAAGAAACCTTTTTGCTTACTGAAACTGGGTGTTCTTATCGAACTTTATTAGAAGACAATCTACGTTCAGCGAAGGTTTACCCATTAAATAAATACGAGTTCGGAAGTATAGAGGCCATAAAACAATGTGTTATTGCAGGATTGGGTATAGCTGTACTACCTGAAATGGCAATCGAGTCTGACATCCGTTCAGGGAAAATGAAGGAATTGGCTTGGCTAAACACCTCAACACCAGTTTTTACTCAAATTGCTTGGCACAAAGATAAGTTGATGACTCCTCCGTTACAAGCTTTTATACGATTAACTCATGAAACCTTTAAAGCTTTTACATGAAGCACTGAGAAACCCTAATCGCTTTTTATGCTCTCTCGAGTAAAGGGTCCCCTTCTTCCATAGGCGGATGATGAAATAACCTATCATGTCTGAATTAATAAAATTAAGACTCCCATTGCATTAGAAAACCTTCTTAATCTATGCGATAATAAAAGAACGAACGTTTCTATTATACCCGAAATGAGGTGCCGCTATGAAACCTGTCATCTTAGCCGAAAAACCATCCCAAGCAAAGGCATACGCAGACGCTTTTTCTGTTAAGCGCCACGAGGGATATTTAGAAATCAACCCATGCCCGATTTTCCCAGAAGGAGCATATATAACTTGGGGAATCGGTCATTTAGTAGAATTGAAAGAACCAAAAGCATATGATCCGAAGTGGGATAAATGGTCGCTAAACAGTTTGCCGATTTTACCGAACCGATATGAATTCCAAGTCGCAAAGGGTAAATTTAAACAGTTTTCGATTGTGAAAAAGCTTATAAAAGGGACAGATACTGTTATTAACGCATGCGACGTAGACCGTGAAGGTTCGAATATATTCTATAGTATATATAACCAAACAGGCGCGAGAGGAAAAACGATTAAACGATTGTGGATAAATTCACTTGAAGTTGATGAAGTGCGGAAAGGATTTGCAAATCTACAGGACAATCGCAAAGACCTTCTGTTGTATGAAGAAGCGAAAGCCCGTCAAATTAGTGACTGGCTTGTCGGCATGAATGGCTCAAGATTATATTCGCTTCTCCTGCAATCACAAGGTATTCGAGAAGTATTTCCAATCGGTCGTGTTCAATCACCAACTATCTATTTAATTTATCAACGACAAATGGAGATAGAAAACTTTGTTTCGGAGCCGTTCTTTGAAGTGGAAGCAATCTTTACAGCAGAGCATGGGACCTATAAAGGAAAAGCGAAAGCGAAAGAGCCAAAAAGAGAGATCATTCAGGCACTGCTCGCAAAGCATAATATCCAACCAAATTCACCTGGGATTATTACTTCTGTGGAAAAGCTGGATAAACGGATGCCACCACCGCAGCTCCATTCTTTGTCCACATTACAAGCAACTGCCAATCGCTTGTGGAAAACGAGCCCGGCAGATGTCTTGAAGACCATGCAAGGGCTATATGAAAAGAAGCTTGTGACGTATCCAAGAACGGATTCTCGCTTTATAACCACAGGTGAGTTTTCTTATCTTGCAGGACAAGTCTCAGAATATCAACAGCTTATTGGACACCCCTTCCCTGTTGCTTCGCTCGTGCCTAAAAAGCGTTATGTGGATAATTCAAAAGTGCAAGAACACCATGCCATCATACCGACCAAAAAACTACCTACACAAGCTAAGCTTGCGGGGTTATCCAAGATTGAAAGAAATCTATACGAAGAAATCGTTCGCACGACACTCGCTATGTTTCATACTGATTATCTATATACGGAAACAAAAGTGACTACCGATGTAAATGGGTTACCTTTTTTCACTATCGGAAAGACAGAGCGTGATAAAGGCTGGAAAGCATTGTTTGTTCGTTCTTCTAAAGAAACAGAAAAAGAAGAACCCTCACTTCCTCCTTTGGTTGAACAAGAAAAAGTAGAAAGTAATATTGGAATAAAAGAAGGAAAAACCCAACCTCCAAAGCCTTACACAGAAGGCCAACTAATTGCCATGATGAAAACTTGTGGAAAACTTGTGGAGGACAAAAATGAAACAGATATTTTAAAAGAAGTCGAAGGTCTTGGAACGGAAGCTACTCGAAGTGGAATTATTGAAACAATTAAGCGTCATGGCTATATTGATGTAAAGAAAAACATTGTATCCATTACCGATAAGGGGCGTGTGCTTTGCCAAGCAATTGAAGGAAATCTTCTTGCAAGCCCATCCATGACCGCTAAATGGGAAACATACTTGCGAAAAATCGGCAATGGAGAAGGTTCACAAGAACGGTTTCTAGGTAGTATCGCAAAGTTTATTCAAAGCTTGTTACAAGAAGTCCCGAATCAATTAAAAACAAAAAATATTGATATAAAACTGGCTCCTCGTGCATCAAAATATGATTCGAAATTCAAGAGAGATCCTATTGTAACTTGTCCCAAGTGTAAAAAAGGATCCATAATCGCCCATAAAAGTTTTTATGGTTGCACAGAATACAAAAATGGGTGTACACAGACGTTTAACGGCTTCTTTTTAAAGAAAAAGATTACTCCAAGCCAGATTAAACTTCTTTGTACAAAAGGGAAAACAAATGTTATCAAAGGCTTCGTTGCAGAAAACGGTCAAACGTTCAATGCGAGCCTTACCTTTGTAGAAGGTAAAGTAAAGCTAGATTTTGCAAAAGAATAAATTGAAAAAGAGGATGTCCCTATCAAATACAAAGGATATCCTCTTTTTTCTACTTCTTAAGCTTTTCTAAAAAACTTTTCGCTGCAAGAGAAGGGGAATCTGCTTTCATTATTGCTGAAACAACAGCAACTCCAGCAATTCCGGTATGTTGTAATGTATCAACATTCTCTATCGCGATACCACCAATCGCCACTACAGGGATTGTAACAGTTTTCGTTATTTCTTCCAGCACTCCGTGTGGTAATAGCTCCGCATCCTCTTTTGTACCCGTCGGAAAAACAGAGCCCACTCCTAAGTAAGTTGCTCCATTCCTTTCCGCATTTCTCGCTTCTTCTAGAGTTCCAGCTGAAACTCCAATAATAAATGATTTAGGGACGATTTTCTTTACAACAGCAAGAGGTAAATCAGACTGTCCAATATGCACACCTGCTGCATTTACTGCAATTGCTATATCTATTCGATCATTTATTATTAACGGAACATTATATGAATCTAATAGTTCTTTTACTGCCTTTGCTTTCTCATAAAACACTTTTCCTAAACTACTTTTCTCTCGGAGTTGTACAATCGTTACGCCACCTTTGATTGCTTGCTCCACCACTTTTAACAATGAATCGATCGGTACTGATTCTTCCGTCACTAAATACAATGTCATATCAAGATTCAAGAATAGAGACCTCTTTCCCCCATATATTTTCATCTAAATGAAATATCTCATCCATCAATTTAACTTTAAATTGGCCAATTCCTGCTCCTTCAGAAAGTTTCCTTCTCGCTTGCTCTCCTGCTAAACTCATTGCTGACATTCCCGCGATACTTGCTGAAAAATAATCATCTGTTGTTCCTGCAAAGCTAGCTATTAAGGTGGATGTCATACATCCTGTACCTGTTACTTTTGTTAACCATATATCCCCGTTTTCAATTTGAACAATCTCTTTTCCATTAGATACAATATCAACTTTTCCACTCACTACCACAACACAAGAAAAAAGATTTGCAGCTTTCATCGCAAGTTCTTTACTATCCAATGAGTTATCCCCTGCATCTACACCACGCGTTTTCCCTTTTCCACCAATCAGTGAATCGATCTCGCTTGCATTCCCTCTAATAATCGCTACGCTTATTTTTGCTAAAAGTTCTCCTGCTACCTTCTTTCGATACGTTGTAGCTCCTACGCCTACAGGGTCGAATATAACGGGTATTCCTTTTTCATTTGCAGCTTTCCCAGCTAGTAGCATTGCAGAAAAAGTCTCCGCTTGAATTGTCCCTATATTCAGCACTAGTGCATTTGCTAATTGAACCATTTCCTCTACTTCTTCAACACTTGTTGCCATTACAGGAGAAGCTCCAATTGCAAGGGTTACATTTGCACAATCATTGATTGTCACCATATTGGTAATATGATGAACGAGTGGGTTTCGACTGCGGACAAGTGAGAATAAGTCACTAACTACTTTTCTATTCATCTAGTATTTCTCCTATCTATTTCATTCCCATTTTCGAGCTCTCATATAAATCATAAAAATGATGTGTCGGTCCGTGTCCTGAACCTAAAGACAAACTATGCGTAATCGCAGTAGTTATATACTGTTTTGCTAGTGTCACCGCCTCAAGTAAAGTAGAGCCTTTTGCTAAATTTGCTGCAATTGCAGAAGATAATGTGCAACCTGTGCCATGTGTATTTTCTGTCTGAATGCGATTCGCTTTTAACCAATGAAAGTCCACCCCATTGTAGAAAAGATCATTTGGAGGACCTATTAAATGTCCTCCTTTTATCAGTACAGCATCCACACCCATCTCCATTATTTGCTCACACGCTTTATACATTTCCTCTTCCGTTTGCAGCGTTCTTCCTATTAATACTTCTGCTTCTGGAATATTTGGTGTGATGATGGATGAAAGAGGAAGTATTTTTTCCTTTACAGCTTCCACTGCAGATTCCTCCAAAAGGTAATGGCCACCTTTGGAGATCATGACTGGATCTACTACAATATACTTAGGTTTATATTTTTTTAATGTTTCTGCTACTACTTGAACTGTTTCAACATTTCCGAGCATCCCAATTTTTACTGCATCTACTTGAATATCATCAAATACTGCTTCTATCTGATCTTGAATAATTTGCAAATCAATTTGTTGAACAGAACGTACCTCTTTTGTATTTTGTGCTGTTACTGCAGTAATTACAGACATTCCGAATGCCCCATTTGCAGAGATTGCTTTAATATCTGCTTGGATACCTGCTCCTCCTCCTGAATCAGACCCTGCTATTGTAAGCACTGTTTTCATTTAATAATCCTCCCATAATTTTGTTTTTCATCATCACTTTTAACAATCCAAACGCTAAAAAGGCTCCAGTAAACGAACTAAACATAAAGGCTGGCACAAATCCAAAAAGTGTTAGTTCTTTTCCAAATAGAAGGACGCCTATCGGGTACGTTGCAATGGCACCGAGAATCCCAGTACCAACAACTTCTCCCACAAATGCAAATCCAAGCTTTTTCGTTTTTGAATACAAGAAACCAGCCAGAAGTGCGCCAATTACACTTCCTGGAAAAGCAAAAATAGAGCCCGTACCCAATAAATTTCGTAAAGTAGAAACGATTAATGCTCCCCCAACTGCATACCACGGACCTAACAACACAGCCAAAAGTACATTTGCGAAATGCTGGATTGGGAAGATCTTAGCAAAACCAACCGGTATAAATATGAGATGACTAGATATGGTCGTAATCGCAATAATGACCGATGTCAAAGTTAGCTTCCTTGTTTTATTCATTCTTTTCACCTTCTACCTTAGAGTGGCCATTCTTCTAATTGATCGTTCATTTCCCAAAACAAGTACTCGAATTTAGACGTCATTTGAAAATGTTCTTCAATCTGAGCAAGTTCTCTTTCGGGTTTACCTTCCGTTAACGTATCCATTAACTGGATTAACCACTTTGCTCCTGCTGCAAATTCTTCGGAATCATAAGTTTCTATCCATTTTGCATATTTGTTTGTGGATAAACTATCCCCATATTGTGCGCGTAGTAGCTTCCCGATTTCCCAGTAATCCCAAGCACAAGGGAGTAAACAGGAAACTAATTCTACAAGCGACCCATTTTGAGCAACATTTAACATATAGCGTGTATAGGCCAAATTTGTAGGAGTTGGCTTAGTAGCTTCTAACTCCTCTTTAGAAATACCAAACTCTGCAGCAAAAGCACGATGTAAATCCATTTCAAAATGGAGCGTATCGTGAAGGGTTTTTGAAAAGTTGGTCATCATTTCTAAATCAAGTGATTTTTGAACTCCTACCGCAAAAAGCTTCGAATAGTCTAATAGGTAGACATAATCTTGCTTCATATAATGGATAAACTTTTCTTCAGCTAATGTTCCTTTTCCTAATTCTTGCACAAACGGATGTTGATGATTTTTCGCCCAAATCGGTTTTACATTTTCAAATAGTCGATCACTAAATTTCTTTGTAGATATCATAAGACTTACCTCCTGAAATATTGGTTTCATTTATTTTTTGGTATTGCACCATTGGCAAATAAATAACAATAGAGTTTGTGTAAACAAAAGTAATTCCTCTATATTTAATTTTTCATCAACCGAATGTGCTTCTTCCAGTTTTCCTGGACCATAAATAACAGTCGGAATTCCTGCTTGCCCAAGCCAGCCTGCATCAGTAACAGATTTAGACATCCCAATTTGGACTGGATTTTTTTCTATCTGCTCGTGACACGCTGCCAGTAGTAGACCTGCTGGATGTTCCGCATCCATTTTTAATGCCGGAAATACCTCACCACGTTCCTCAATCATAGATTTTCCGCCCCAACGATATTGAAGAGGATTTTCCCTTAACCAAGGATCAGCCATCGCTACTTGGTTTAAATGATTTTCTATTTCAGTAGTAACTGATTCGTACGTTTCATTCGGATAAAAATGTACCGTAATCCAAAGTCTGCATTCATCCGCTACAAAAGCGGCGTGCCTGCCACCTTCAATAACTGCCGGATTAATCGTTGTTGTGCCGGGAGCAAATCCAGGATATTGCTTCGTTACTGCCCAATGTCTCTCCAATTCTTGAAGACCCTCAATAATTTTCATCATTTTTTCTATGGCACTTGCGCCTTTTATTAATCCTCCTGCATGCAACATTTTCATCCGCATGGCATCGTGGAAAACTTCCTTACTTTTAATCGTTATCCAACCAGTTATTACTCCACCTTGGCCATGAATTTGTCGATCACTTCCATCTACTACTAGAGCAAAATCAGCTGTATACCCTCTCTCTATACAAGATAGCGTTCCTGCTTCACCTGCTTCTTCTCCAATAACAGACTGAATTTGTAAATCACCTTTAATTTCGATATTTAACTCTTTTAATAGTTTTACAGCTAACAACGTTGCTGCAATTGCGCCTTTCATATCAGAGGTACCTCTGCCAAATACATATCCATCTTTATTTGTTAGCTTAAATGCTGGCACAGTCCAAGCACTCTCATCCCCAACTTCTGCCACATCAATATGTCCATTAATGATTAGACTGTGATAATGCAATCCTTCTGACCCTCTTTTTATCCCTACTACATTCGGATCATTTGGAAACACATCCCAACTATCGGTTTCAAATTGGTGTGCTTCTAAAAAGTTGGCAATATAATTTTGTATCTCCCCTGTATTTCTTGCAGGAGGACTTACTGTTGGGAAGCTAACTAATTCTTCCAGTATCAACAGGAGTTCCTCTTTATGTTCATTTACTGCTTTAATAATTCGATTTTGTATTTCTTTCTCCATTTCTTTCCCCTTCCCAGCTATATTTCAGAAAACAAAAAACCGCTCTCCATAAACGGAAAGCGGCTGTTTTCTACACAGTTAAACTAAACATACGACAGTAGGGGACCAGCTGCTTCCCTCCGCTAGTATTAACTAGATCAGGTTCAAAGGGTTTACATCCATGATGTGTCTCAGCCTATAATAGGCTCCCCTAGCAGTCATCTATTTAATTGTTCATGCATCTAAATCTTAACATAACTATTTAGAATTACAAGAATGTTTCGCTAAATACTTGTATAGCTGTACATACTATTTGAACAGTGAACTTTTTAATCATCACTCTTTTTAGCTTAAAAGCTATTCGATAAATCTTGGCGCATTCCTGTAACAGAAATGCGCCGGTTTGTATTTATATCATTTAATTCTTTTCCCTGACCTGCTCTTTCAAGGAGAGTTTCACAACATCATCTAGATATTTCGTTGTTTGATATCCGTAAATCTCCAGTTTTTTTGGAATATCATTTTCACTATAGAACTTAGCCCTATCAACCGTAGTGAAATAACGGGGTTGTTCGATTTCTTCATATCTGAAATTAGGTTGATTCAGTTCGTAATCTACCCCATTTTTATCAACAAGTACTCCTTCCGAACTCATCTCCATTGCACTAGATGACCCACCATACTCATTTACAAAATTGTAATGAAACGTCTCATAAGCTCGATTCTCCAATTCATGATTGCTTATGATAATAGTGGTAGACTGTTCATCTTCCTGCTTGTCTATAGAGATTGTACTTCCTACATATTCAAACGTTTGTGGATATTTCTGGGTATTATCCAATTCAATTGTTTTTTTGTTTTCAAACGTTAAATTGGCAACTTCTAGTTGAACATTAACCTCTTTTGGTTTTTCTCCAAAAAGAGGGTCAAAATGCGTTTGAAAAGTTGTCCAATTCACATCTTGCTGTAAATCCACATAAGAGGTACCATACATATCCGCTTCCATCTTTTTATTATTCACTTCTAGATTGTTAAAGTTAAGATTGTCTACCCGCTTTTCTGTTAAACCATGGTTAATACTAAATTGAATAGTTGTAGCTGTTGGCGCAGCGGTTAGTTTGTCAAATCGAATCGGAATCCCTTCTATTTCAATTTCTTTATCCAAGGCATATTCGACAGAAGGCTGTTTTGTTACAGGTATCTCGAAGTTCCACTCTCCTGTTTTATTTTCAATGTTTCCATAGTCCCAAAAATTTTGCTGCTCATTGGAATCACGATTCAATTTATGAAGATTGGTAATTTGGAGTTCGATTGTTGCGCTGTCGGTATTAAGTGGCAACATACTGACTTTTCCTCGATACACGTTTTTTTCTCTATTATTGAGATCTGATTCTAGGTCAGGAGGATAATACCTTGGATATGTTGAATTGTTCATAATTTCAAATCCATTCTTCACTAACATTCCATTATCATAATTCATCATATATTGGCTGTCTTCCATCGTATCTTCAATTTCATAAAATAGTAGCGTCTGCACATCATCGGCAATTATACTTTTAATCGTAATTTTTACCCCATCGTTTTCTGCTTCCAGGTTCAACCTTTGACCAAGATCTTGTTGTAAAAAGGAGATCAATTCCGGATCTTCTTCTACCCATGAATAGTAAAGATTGGCAAATGTACCTGTAATAAAACCTATACCTATTAATATGGCGAATGCACTGCCCAAAACAAGTCCCATTCTTTTATGTTTCTTATTCTTCTCTTGCCTGTGCTTCTCGTTTTCTTTTAGCTTTTCTTTGACATTCTCCATAAGATTAGTCGGCATATGCAATTCTTCTATTCTATCTGTAAGATTTGATAGATTCGATTTAACATCCTGAAAGGCCGCCAACTCTTCCTGACATTGTGGACACCCATATATATGTACTTCTAAATCGATCTTTTTCGAGCGTTCCATTGTTTGTTCTAAGTAGTCGAGATAATCATTTCGATACTCCCCACAGCCATGAAAGGACGTTCCCAACCATATTTCATTTCTAAGTTTCTGGATTGCGGAAGTCAACAACTCTTTTAACTTTCCCACTGAAACTTGGAGAAGATAAGCAGCTTCTTCTTGAGTAAATCGTTGTACGTATGTAAGGACGACCGCTGCTTTTTCCTCCTGTTGCAATTGATCTAGTGCTTTAAAGATACCTTGGAGATTTTCACTTTCTTTACTTTTAGCAAGAGAAAGCTCTCGGCAGTTATGTATGAATATGGACGTAATCCACGTTTCGAATCGTATTTTATTATTAAAACGAGGCAATTCCTTTTGACCCTTTATAATGGTCCGGTAAAAAAGCTCTTCGACTTGTTGTGGACTGCTGAGATAACAGGAGCCAAGTATATAAAACGACTGTTGATGCTGATTTAACCAATCGACGATTAAATCTCCGCCTTTTTTTCTAATGGTAGCAATAGAAATAGAATCTGCTGTTACCGTAATCATCCAATTGTCCCCCCTTTTTGTTTGCAAATCATTCACTTCAACTGAATATATTACTTTTCTATAAATTACGATGATTGTAAATAATGGTTTATTTATAGAATAACAAACTTCTTATTAAATCGTAAGCCTACGTATAACTAATTTCTTCTAATGGCCAGTTCATGAGGAAAGGCTGCTCAAGAGCAGCCTTTCCTTACTTGCCATCTTATTATCGAACAGGCTGTTTAAAGCATACTCATTCGAACGGATAACTATATGCAATATTTCCCAAACGACCTTCTGTAGTAACTGCTTGGGACAACGAATTTAATATTGCTTCTTCCGTTACTTCAGCCGCTCCTTGAAAAAGATCATTCATGATTGGATGGTCGTCCCTCAGCTGGATTCTAGTTTCTAGACTCTCTTCAGTAAAATGTGCGACTTTATTGGCTGTAGAGAATGCAATAACTACATCCCCGCTCCCATTACTAAAATGACTTCCAGTTCTACCTAGTCCGACACCACATCTCTTTGCCACCCTCTTTAGCTGTCTGCTGCTAAGCGGTGCATCTGTTGCCAAAACAATTATAATAGAACCATCCGCTGGTTTCGGAAATGTGAGGACAGAGCTTGTTTCTTTCACTTTATAGTGATCACTTTGAAACTCTTCCTGTCTTCCAAAATTACTAAGAACTAAACAACCGATTGTATAGTCTCCGACAAGACGGGAGGAAGATCCAATACCACCTTTGTACCCAAAACAAATCATTCCCTTTCCAGCGCCTACTGCACCTTCAGTAGCAACATCCGTCGAAGCTTTTTGTATGGATTCTATCGCATGCTTCGGCTCGATTGGTAATTTCCGAATAGAATTCAACCTGCTATCATTACATTCTCCGACAACTAAGTTGATCGTTCCTGTTGTGTCCCCAATCTCTGGATTTCCCTCTAACATATATTCCAACGTCCCTTGTGTAACTGCTGGAACAGCAAAGGTGTTTGTCAGCATGATGGGAGATTCAATAAGTCCTAGTTCATCTACTTGTACAAGTCCCGTCGTTTTCCCAAATCCATTCAATACATAACTTGCCCCAGCTACTTTCTGTTGAAATAAATTACCACCGTGTGGCAAAATGGCAGTTACTCCGGTGCAAGCGTATTCCCTTTCCCCCAGAGAATCGTCTAGCGTTACATGTCCCACTTTTACATCCACCACATCGGTAATGCAATTTTTTCCACCGACAGGTAAACGTCCAATTACTACGCCTCTTTGCCTTATTTTCTTTGGCTCATTGTGCTTCAAAGTAGTACCTCCAATTCTGCTCTTTCTTTCCATCTGTTTACATATGCTTTCTCGATGAATTCCTCTTTATCTGCATATAAGCGAATAACATCTTTAATTTCTTCGGCAAGATATTTTTCATTTCGATTGTTTGCAAGGCTTTCATAGATTGAACCTCTTTGTAAAAAGTCTGAGCTAGCCACTGCATACCAAGTTTCTTCTTCTAAAGGCATATCGTTCACATAAACAGCTTGTACATTTTTACCATCATGGACTATTTGCGCTCCAGCTATATGCAGTCTACCGGCAAACTTCCCTCTAAAACCTGGTCCCCGTCCATCTGCTAGGCAAACTTGCGCATCCAAAGATTGTTCCAGTGCTTCCTTTATATACTTTCCTTGAATTTCGAAAGAGGTTGGGTTTAATGGAGATGGACAAATTTCAATTAGTTTTTTCCTTGTCATTTCATGAAAAATACCCGCATTACAAATACCACTGTTAATGAGCCCGATATCACACTTAAGCATATCCTTTAAGCCTTCTGCTATTAAATTCGTCATGGGATTTTCCTCAATCACATCATGCCATAGAGGTTGAGGAAGATTGTATAGCGGTTCACTTAATACCTCAATCGCTTTTTCTTTATTTGTTTTTAATATAGATATAACCTGCTCATCTTTAGTTGCCTTTGTGGAAGAAATGGTAGAAGAGTTAATCAGTTCTACTTTCCCTTCATTAATTTCTAGTTCAAGAATTCCTAGATGCTCGCCATAGTTTCCTGCACTATTCATGATTGTATTATTTATCACTTTCGCTTTGTCAAAAAGTTTATGATCATGCGCCGAAATAATAATATCGATTTCTGGAATTTCCATCGCAAGTGGCTCATCTGCAAATGTCCCCACATGGCTTAAAAGGACGCAAATATCATAATTTCCTGTATTTCTTTTTATTTCTTCTATGATTGCTTCTTTATAATCCGTCATGTAAATACCCAACCCATCATTAAAAACATCCATATTAGGGGAAGAACCAGTAACAAGAATTCGCAAACCATTTTTTTCGAGAATAATACTCTTATGTACACCATTAATCTTCGTCTTATCTTTTTTGAATAAATTATTACTGATAAAGGGAAAAGAACTACTACTCGCCATGTGCTCAAGTGTATCTACACCATTGAACATTTCATTATTTCCGATAGTAAGCGCATCGTAACCAATATTCTCTAGTAACTCGATTGCCGCTATCCCTCTTGTACCTTGCAACTCAATGCTTCTAAAATCGGCAAAATCTCCACCTTCCAACACAATTGTATGTTCGTCTTTATGTTGTTTAATAAGTGTTGCAACCTTTGCAAAGTTAGCGAAATTACTATGTACGTCATTTGTATGTAGAATTTTTAGTTTCATTGGATCCTCCAGAATTTCGTTTTTATTCTACTCTACCATATTCTGATAATTCTATAAAATAGATAACATAATTAAATTTTTGGTTTTCCTTTGTGAAATAGGGAATAGTAGGAGTATTAAATGGTAGGAGGTAAATAATATGGAATTGTTAAAAGTAGATGGACGTCTCAACAAAAAACGATTAGCACTTAGTATTCTTATTCCTGTTGTAGGAGGATCTATTACTGGATGGTTAGCAAACAGAAATGCACAAAGTAAATATAAAAAACTTAAACAGCCTTCCTTTGCTCCTCCAGCCGCTATCTTCCCTATCGTATGGACATCCCTTTATACAATAATGGGTATAGCAAAATATCGAGCGACTGAAAAAGTTAAGCATGCAAAAGAAAATACACCTGCGATCCCCTTATATGAATTACAGCTGGGTCTGAACTTTTTATGGTCATTCTTATTTTTTCGTTGGGGTCTTCGAGGGACTGCATTGATAGAAATGGTTACGATGCTTGCCTTAATAGCTTTAACTGCCTATGAGTTTCAAAAAGTAGACAAGACTGCCGGAGTGCTTATGATGCCATATATCGGATGGGTTACATTTGCATTGGGTCTTAATTACGCTGTATGGAAGCTTAACAAATAACTCTTAAGTGCCAGTCCCCACACAAATTATTACGCTATACTATTGAAATTGCTATGCATTTTCATCTTACTTGGGGAACCGCAATCGTAAATATATTAACTTCTTTAGAAAGCCTTTTTCTAAAATATAGTTCGACCAATTAAATTATATTGGTGCCTAGTCATACACACACTTTAATAAAAAGAGCCTAAAGGATACTTTTAGGCTCTTAAACGTATGTTGCGTATACTTCTGTAGAGTTGAAGTTTGTTACTTTATCTACTGCATTTACCAGTTTGACAATTACAATTTTTGATTCATCTATCCGATTCATTGATACTTCTTTCATTTGATAGAATAAAACAGTTATTAGATGTAACTTATTTATAACATCCTCATTAAAAGCTTTTGTAGTTCTTCCCCAATAGAGCCTTCTATTTTATCCGCATATACTCCAGTACTTTTAAGTCAATAAATCCCCTTTTTTGTACCCGCTCATCGAAGTTTTCTATCAGATGATACGACTGCACTGCGTCCAATAAATCATCCAGTTCCGTCAACCCTCTATCTAAATAACCATTTTCATATAAGAGAATTTGAATTTCTTTTTCTAGTTCCCCTTCAATCGCCACAATATCCGTTGGTAACGTTGGTTCAAAATAAAGTCTATGCAGTTTCAACAATCTAGCTAATTCATGTACTGGTTCTTTGTGATCATCCACACGAAGATCGATGTAGCGGTCATTATAACCGCCATAACTGCCATTCTCTTTTACGACTAATAAAGCTGCAGATTGTTTTCCTCTTCTATCACCACCTGCGCCTTCCCCTGCTTGTAGTGATTCTATCAAGCGCTCAGCTAGAGATCCCTCCGCCTGCATAAACGCAGTTTTCATCGCCTCGACTGTATGTTGATCTACTGTATATTTCCTTGCACTGCAAAATTCTCCCCTGCATAACCACCAGCCCAGTTATAGCAATCCTCGCCCGTGAATGTTGCACTTTGTCCCCTAGCATCAACAATTCCAACTTGCCTATAAGTAGAACTATTATCATTTTTAGTAAGCTCTTTTATTACTTGTTCCGGTGTAACCCCTTTTTCTAGCATGTCCAAGCCATGGTTTCCATATTCCAAATTAGCCCAAGACTGTGTCGCGATTGCTCCAACCCCTGCTTTTGCATACGGTACCACTGCTCCAACACACAAAAATTTGGATGCTACCGCTACCCCCAATTCATTTGTTTGCGGATCAAAACCAATAACTGAAAATGTCATATTCGTTCCCCTTTCTTTAGAAGTTTATATTACTTGATATGTACTCATATTGTATCTTTTGTTGAAATAATAAGAAACTTATAGAATTCACCTAAAAAATGGCCCCTCCTTACTAGTAAAATATACCGAGCATTAAGCGCAACCATTTAATTATTTCGAGATTTTACAGGTGCCAAGCACTTGTAATACTATAAAGTTCAAAAACCAAATATCACAGAATTGTCACGGGTGCCTGGCACCTGTAATAATGACTTTGTATTCACTTCACTATAATTATATTTTCATAGTCAAAATTTTTTCCGTACATACTTCCTTCCTGTTTTTGTTTCAATATTGGAAATTTTACAATATCCTATCTTTTTACTAATTTTGTTTTGCTATAATTTATTTGCATCAAACAATATATGCCAAGGAGTGAGTTAGTTGACAAAAAGTGACACGAAGAATCACGTTTTCAGCAAGGTAGCCCTATCTCTCTTGTTAGTATTAACGATGGTTTTACCATTTATCGCTACACCAACAGCGCAAGCAACAGAACCTATATCGGTTGCTGATGCTATTGCAAACAATACAGGCACAGCAACCGTTCAAGGATTTATCGTAGGGACAGCAAGCTCTGGAACTTCTTATGATCAAGAAGCGCCTTTTACAGTAGCAACCAATGTGGGGCTTGCCGACTCTCCGAATGAAACGGACGCATCAAAAATATTACCAGTTCAATTACCAATTGGTGCAGTTCGGGCTGGTTTAAATTTGGTGGACAACCCTAATTTATTCAAAGGGGAAGTGACAATAACCGGCACATTATCCGCTTATTTCAGTGTTCCGGGACTGAGAAATGCAAGTGCATACACGATTATTTCAAATGGAGAAATACCAACTCCTCCTGAAGTGGAAGATTTAGAAAATGTCGCTGCAGCTCGTGCTATAACGGATGCAAATCAAGTAATCAAAGTGCAAGGAACAGTAACCACAGGCACTGGTTTCTGGGGTGGAAAAGGTTTCTACATCCAAGATGAAACAGCCGGAATTTATGCTTTTACTAATTCAGCAGATGTAAATCCTGGAGATATTGTAGATCTTGAAGGAAAAGTAAGTCCATACAGTGGGGAGCTTCAAATCCAGCCGACTAAAATTTCGAAAATTTCTTCTGGAAATCCCCTTCCCACAATCCAAGAAATTACACCAACTGGGGTAAATGAAGAAACGCAAGCAGAGCGTATTCAGCTTAATAACGTGACCATCTCGAATTTAGTGAAATCAAATGACTTCGGGACATTCGAATTCACTGCAACAGATGAAAATGGTGAATCTGTTGTTATTCGAAATGATAATCGAAACGGATTAGAATACGATACATTCATCAAACAATATAAAAATGGCGATTTAATACATGTTTCTGGTATCGCTTCCAAATTCAATACAAGCTATCAGGTGAAAACACTCGGTTTAGAGAGCTTTGAACAAGTAAATAAACCTGATGTTTACACGGATGTTTTACCTGGAACTATTTCGGAAGGAACAGAAATTTCTCTAATGACACCAATTGAAGGTGCGACTATCCGCTATACACTAGATGGCTCGACTCCTACGTTGGAAAGTACAAAGTATAACGCTCCTATTAAACTAACGAAGACTACAACAATTAAAGCAATTGCTGTAAGTGATATTACTTCTGATGTATTCACTTTTACGTACAATGTACTGAAGTCAAATAACCTTGTCATTCACGATATTCAAGGAAACGGACACTTCTCTCCTTATGAAGGGGCAAACGTACAAAACATCACTGGAGTCGTAACACACTTGTATAACTCAGCAAACTTTGTCATTCAAGACATTAATCCGGATGATGACAAAACTACTTCAGAAGCGATCATTGTTAACAAAGCTTCTAATGGACTTAAAGTCGGCGATTTAGTATCCGTTGCAGGAACTGTTGAGGAATGGTATTACGAAGGCTATTCGGATATGAAGGCAAATGATTTACCAATTACAAGAATTCGTGCGACAGCTGTTACAAAAAATGGAACAGCGGCTCTACCCGCTCCTTTAGTTATCGGGGAAGATATTTTACCGCCAACCGAAATAATCGACAATGATGGCTTAACTTCTTTTGATCCACTGGAAGATGGAATCGATTTTTGGGAATCTGTTGAATTAATGCGTATCGCTGTTCCCAATGCAAAAGTAGTTGGTCCACAAGACTATGGCGAGATAGCTGTTGTTGCTGGGAATTCTACTAATACAACATTCAACGCTTTAGGTGGCATTAATATTTCAGCAAATGACTACAATCCAGAAAGAATTTTAGTAGATATTGATAATGAAAACTATGACGCAAAATCTGGTGACTATTATACAGGGAATATTGTTGGTGTAATGGGCTACGGCTTTGGAAATTTCAAGTTATGGTCAGAAGAATCTTCTCTTCCACCAATCACTCGGATTGAAAAACCTAATGTAATAACAAATATTGAACCAAAAGAAGATAAACTAACAGTAGCTTCTTACAATGTGGAAAATTTTTCAACAAATAAAGAAAATACTCCCGATGAAAAAGTAGCGAGAATAGCAAAATCATTCGTGGAAAATATGAAATCACCAGATATTATTACATTATTAGAAGTTCAAGATAATGACGGGCCCACAGCTTCTGGTATATCTGATGCATCCGCTAGTTACGAACGCTTAATAGCTGCTATCGTTTCAGCTGGAGGTCCGGTATATAAATGGACAGACATTGCACCTGAGTATGATCAGGATGGTGGACAACCAGGTGGTAATATTCGAGTAGGATACTTATACAATCCTGAGCGTGTTACTTTATTAGAAGGTACAAAAGGTGGCTCCACCGATAAAGTAGACTGGGATGAAAATGGTAATTTAACGTTAAACCCAGGTCGTATTCTAGATATCCCACTACCTAATACGCGTAAACCACTTGCGGCTCAATTTGAATTTAAAGGGGAAAAAATTGTTGTTATCGGAGCACATTTAAATTCTAAAGGTGGAGATCAGCCTTTATTTGGGAAACATCAACCACCATACCTAGGCTCGGAAGCACAACGAATAGAAATAGCAACAATGATTAATAACTTTATCAAAGCAGGGCAAGCGAAAGATCCAAACTTAAAAGTAATTGTAGCTGGTGATATGAATGATTTTGAATTCACCCCTACTCTTTCTGCCCTTAAAGGCGGCATTTTAACGAATATGGTAGAAAAAGTACCCACTGGTCAACGTTTTTCTTATTACTATCAAGGAAACAACCAAGTACTAGACCACATTTTAGTAACGAACAACATAGCAGATAAAACGGCGGTAGACATGATTCATATTAACGCGAATTACATGGATATTCACGGTCGTGCATCTGATCACGATCCTGTTTTAGTCCAAGTAGAATTGAAGGAAAAAGAAACGTATACTCTTCAGGCGAATAAAACATCAGTACAATTAAAAGCAGGTCAAACGGAGCAAGTTACATTAACAGAAACTGCGATGAAACAAGACGGTACTACTTCAACAAAAGATGTAACGGCCCAGGCAGTTTACAGTGGCTTTGATAAGAAAGTCATTTCTGTAGAAAAAGGTGCGATTACAGCACAAGCAGCTGGAAAAACAACAATTACAGCAACCTACGGGGACAATAAAGTAACGATCAACGTCACAGTTCAATCTAACAAGGCTGGTGAAGCAGTAATTACCGCTGACCAGGTAGATACTTCTAAAGCTGTTATCACAGTAGACGGTTCAGTATTGCACGATGCCGGAAACGTTTATATTCGTTTCACGGATGAAGCTACGAAGAAAATAAACGCGGCCAATAAAGATGTCATCATTACACTTATGACTGGAACATTCACTATCCCTGAAACGAACTTTCATACGCTTGCTAAGAGTGGTGAGTTTACACTTTACTTAGATTATCATGTACCACCAGGTCTATTAAAAGAAAAGAACAAAGACAAGATAAAAGATAATCTGAAGTTGAAAGACATCGCTTTCTTTGATAGCAAAAATAATAAAATAACACAAGGCTTTAAAGACTACTTCATCATCGTTACAGAAGGTAAAAAACCTACTGTAGAAGGTGCTTACTACGATAATAAATCGAAGAAGTGGAAATTCAAGAAAATAAAATAAATTGAACCCAATAGTTGGAGCGTATAAGTGACTGTGTCATTTATGCGCTCCATTTTATTTGGGGAACTTTGAAAACTAGAAGTTAGAATTTTTCTATACCTACTTACAAACTTAAAGCATTAATAGTAGAACTCACTAGGAGGAGAGTAAAATTTATCTTCAGCATATAGGAAAAAAAGTAAAAGAGGCTCGATTATATAAGTCATTACCCAACAATAGTTAGCAGAAAAGTGTAATTTAATAATTTTTAAGGCTGAGTATTTTAGCTTTTAGAAGAATATGGTCTCGGAACACATTGAAGAAAAATGTTAAGCCTAGTCCATCATTACTCTATAGTACTAGTCAACCATTCAATTTAACTGTGTGAATTCTGTTATAATTAAGATAAGAATTTAGTTATTATAATGGAGGTCTAGAAATGGAAAATAACAAAATATCACTGATGGATGCTTATATGATTGAAACATTACGCAGTAGTGGAATATCTAATGAGGAAATGGTTGTCTTACTCGAGAAAAAGGATATTAGCGATTTGAAGCGGATAAATAAAAAATTTGATTTTAATAATCTATTAAATTTATATGAGCAAGATAAAGACACTTTTAAATCCGTCCTTCAAGATGGATACACGGTGAAGTTTTTAACGATGAACGGGCTTAAAAATCTTTTACAAATGAAGTTCGATAAAGTCGCTGAGAAAGACTATGAAATATCCGAAACGGGAATCCATCGTTTAGAAATAGAAACACAAAAATTTCCAGCCTTGCAGCAACTCCTATCTATAAACTGGCTCATTGAAGAGCAGACTGACACTAATATCGACCCTTCTATAAAAATAGTGAATATACAAATCGTTTAAGAAAAATAGTGCAAGCTCCTCTATCTGCCCCGATATGGCATATGAAAATGGTCAATTATATTGAGATGTGGCACATAATTGAGAAACTTGGCAGTAAGAAATAGCCACTGAGCCTTCGCACTTGCCGCACCTCGCATGAGCCAACTCGTACTTCGCCCGAGTGGGTCTCATGACTTCGGCTATGCGGCTTTGGCGTGCTACAGCCAAAAGCGTTCGATAAGATTGGCAATACATATTGCGAATAACCACTAAGTTATACATAATTGCTGGAAGAAATGGTTGCTTTCGTCGATCTGTTGATTTCTTACATTGAGTATTGGATTGCTCAAATTTCCTTAATGCGTAAATCTCTCCATTGAAATCCGATAAGTAAGCAATTGGAGCGAAAGAGCGGCGACTCCTGCCGGAATAGCTTGAGCTGAAGATCCTGGACTGAGAGGAGCGAAGGAAGCGGCTGAAGCCAAGCCGGCGGAAAGCGTCCGCCCTGTAGCGAAAATCCTAGCGGACACTTCACATTCAACTTACTACCGCACAGTTTTCCTATAATGATCTACAAATCAGTAAGCTTATAATTTTCTAAGCTACAAAAAAGACTCTATTTGAAAAGGTGATCCCCTTCAAATAGAGTCTTTTAGTTTTGTATCTGTTCCGCATGCTCAATCGGGAAAAAACATGCTACCGTATGAGTTCCATCCTCTTTCGTTTCTAATAATGGAACATTCTTTTTACAGTAATCTTGTGCCCTTGGGCATCTTGTATGAAATACGCAACCAGAAGGCGGATTGGCTGGAGAAGGTAAATCCCCTTTTAAAACAATTCGCTCTCTCTCCTTTTCTTTTACGGGATCAGGTAAAGGGATTGCCGATAATAACGCATTCGTATACGGATGTTGTGCATTCTGATAGAACGAATCATTATCCGACAACTCCATTACTTTCCCTAAATACATAACCCCAACGCGATCTGCCATATGTTTTATAACAGATAAATCATGCGCAATAAAAATATAGGTTAACCCTAACTCTTTCTGCAAATCTTCCAACAAGTTGATCACTTGGGCTTGGACGGATACATCGAGTGCACTAACTGGCTCGTCACATACTATCAATTTGGGTTCGAGCGCAATTGCGCGTGCAATTCCTATTCGCTGTCTTTGACCACCTGAAAATTCGTGTGGTAGTCGATGATAATACTCTGGTTTTAATCCAACAAGTTCCATTAGTTCTTGTACACGCTGTTTCACATTTTTTGTTGTCTTATATGCTTTTAGTGGAGCGGCAATTATGTCCCCTACTTGCATTCTTGGATTTAAACTAGAAAAAGGATCTTGAAATACCATTTGTATATTACGTCGAAGTTCATGCATTTGCTTTGCATTGTAATTTAAAATACTTTCTCCTTCGTAAAAAATATCTCCAGAGGTAGGTTTTAATAATCCTAAAATAGTTTTTGCTAATGTACTTTTTCCACATCCTGATTCCCCAACAATGCCCAGTGTTTCTCCTTTATTGACCGATAAGCTAACTCCGTTAACTGCCTTTACATAACCAGTTGTTTTTTGGAGCACTCCCTCCTTTATCGGGAAATGCATTTCCAAATCTTGAATCCGAAGCAATTCTTGTGACATTATAGAGGAACTCCTTTCGTTTCAAAATTCTCTAGTTGTAGCTTGCCTTCTTCAAATATTTTTTCAGATAAAATACAAGCCGCATAATGCCCTACTCCTCTTTCCGTCAGGCTCGGATCTATCTTTAAACAATCTGCGGTAGCAAATGGACATCTCGGATTGAAGTTACATCCTTCAGGTGGTGACACTAGATTTGGAGGCTGGCCTTGAATAGGTATTAAGCGTTCGCGTGAACTCGTATCAATTCTTGGCATCGAACGCAATAAAGACCACGTATAGGGCATCGCCGTATGATAAAAAATATCCTCTGTTTTTCCTTCTTCTACAATTCTTCCAGAATACATCACTACTATTTTGTCTGCTAATTGGGCCACTACCCCTAGGTCATGTGTAATTATGATAATAGCAGTACCGTATTTTTTTTGAATATCTTTCATTAAATCTAATATTTGAGCTTGGATTGTCACATCCAACGCTGTTGTTGGTTCGTCCGCAATTAGAATCTTCGGTTTTCCTGCTAAAGCAATCGCGATCATTACACGCTGTCTCATACCACCGGAAAGCTGATGTGGATAGTCATTCATGCGACGTTCTGGATCTGAAATTCCTACATCCTTTAATAACACAATCGCTTTCTTTTTTGCTTCAGCACGATTAATATTCTGATGTGTTCGAATGGCTTCCATTAGCTGAGTGCCTATTTTAAAAATAGGATTTAAACTAGACATTGGGTCTTGAAAGATCATCGCAATGTCATTCCCTCTTAGATTACGTAACTCTTTTTCCTTTAAATGGAGTAAATTCTTTCCTTCCAACAAAATTTCACCTTGTGGATAAAATGTAGGAGGAGAAGGATTTAGTTGCATTAAAGAAAGAGCTAAAACACTTTTTCCACTCCCTGATTCACCAACAATCCCGATTGTTTCTCCAGCTTTTAAAGAGAACGAAACATCATCGACAGCTTTTACTATACCTGCTGGTGTATCTATATAAGCTTTTAAATTTTTCACCTCAAGCATACTTTCTCCACTCCTCAAGTACGTAAAGTATGATTACGCATATTTCTGCTGGCTAACTTTCTTTCTTTTCTTCAATTGTTTTTTCGCATGTGGATCAAACGCATCTCTTATTCCATCCCCAAGCATATTCAACGCTAAAACTGTAAGGACAATTCCAAGCCCGGGGAATATAGAAAACCAAGGTGCCATCGAAATGTAAATTTGTGCTTCTTGAAGCATATTGCCCCAAGTCGGCGTTGTCGGATTTACCCCGATACCTAAGAAACTAAGCGCTGCTTCAGCGAGTATTGCCCTTGCAAAGGTAAACGTCCCCTGCACTATAATTGGAGACAATATATTAGGCAGTATATAAGTAGTTAAAATAACAAAATCACTTGCTCCTGTAGTTTTAGCAGCTTCGATATATTGCACATTTTTCACTTGAAGTACTGCAGCACGTACAATTCTTGTCATAATAGGCCAAAATGCAAATCCCAATGCTATAATTATATTCGCAACAGATCCTCCAAGAGCAGCAACTAGTGCCAATGCAAGTATTAACGCTGGGAATGCTAACATACCATCGACAATTCGCATTATGATTGAATCCGCTCTTTTATAATAACCTGCTATTAAACCTGTGAACGTTCCCAAAAATGTCGCTACTACCGCCACGACCGCACCAACAATCAAAGAAACCCTTGCGGCATATATAGTTCTTATAAATATATCCCTACCAAAGTGATCGGTACCAAACCAATGTTCACTCGATGGGCTGAGTAAACGAAGAGTTGGATCGATAAAAGAAGGAGATGTTTGACTCCATAATGATGCCGTAATCGTTGCGATCGTTATTAGAAGAAGTATGCCAATTGACAATAAGTTTCTTTTTCGCTTCAGCATGTATAATCCCCCTTTCCAATTTTTTCAGACATTAATCATACCGAATTCTCGGATCCAAAAATGTATATAGTAGATCAACCAACAAGTTAACTATTACATATACAACCGCGATAAATAAGATAACGCCTTGAATGATCGGATAATCTCGTCTATAAATAGAGTCGACTAATAATTGGCCCATTCCTGGTATCGTAAACATCGTTTCAATGATAACTGTACCTCCAAGTAAGCCTGCGACCATTGCGCCAATTACCGTCGTCGTCGGTATGAGTGCATTGGAAAAAACATGCTTCATCAACACGATGCTTTCTTTCACGCCTTTTGCACGAGCAGTTCTAATATAATCCTGGTTTACCGACTCAAGCATGCCGTCCCTAAGCATCCTTGCTACTAAACCAATTTCAACAGCAGCCAGTACAAATGAAGGTAATATCAAATGATACAGCCACTGGAATATTCCATCTGCCATTGGGATGTAACCTGCTACAGGGAACAACGGAATAGAAACCGCAAACCCAAGTACTAATAGCATCGCAAACCAAAACTCTGGAATAGAAACCCCTAGAAGAGAGATAGATATAAATAACGGATCTATTAAGGTATTTCGTTTCCAAACTGCAGCTATAGCGATTGGAATCGAAATTACTAGAATCATAATTATAGATACAATCGTAATACTAAATGTTGGACCAAGCCTTCCTAAAATAATATCTAATACAGGCTCGGACGAATAAACAGATTGGCCAAAGTCACCTGTCACAATATCCTTAACCCAGTTAACATATTGCATAACTATTGGTTGATCCAATCCTAATTGCTCTTCCAGCTGCTTAATGCTTTCTTCTGAAGCATCTTCCCCTAAAATTAGATGGGCAGGATTTCCTGGTGTTAAATGGATAATCATAAACACAATAATACTCACGATGCACATTACTGGTATCAATGAAAACAATCTTCTAATCGTGTATTGTAGCAATTCCCTCTCACCTCACAAGCAACTTTTTATCCCGCATTAACGGGCAGTAAGACTACCACTTCAATATTTAAGAAAAGCGAAAAGATAAGTGGCAGATCATCTGCTGGCATGCGCCCGACTGAATGATCCCAGACTAAGTACGCAACATCGTGTTATCGTGTTGCTCCTGCGCAAAGCTCGTCGCAAAATAAAAGAGCGTTTGCAACGTCTGTGTGACCCACATCGTGTGGGATACAACTAACAATCAGTGCGGGAAAGCGGACTAAAAGCGTGACGTCCATGTCACAACGTCCACACTAGCAGGTCCTGCGCGTCGGAAACCCCTACTGATTGAAGTTTCACCTTATATAAAAGCAATAAAGGAAAGCTTGTCAGAAATAGTACCCAACAAGCTTATCCTTTCAACTAAACTATTCAGCTTTCCAAGTATTCCAGAATCGTTGACCTAACCAGTTTTCATAGTTTTTAATTTTGTTTGTTTTAATATCTAGTGTAGTTAGATTAGCAATTTTAATAAATGGAAGCTCATCGTTAACAGTTTGGTTCATTTCCGTTAGGATTTCTTTTTGTTGTTCTTCTGTCTCAGCTTCTCCCCACTGAGCAATTAAGTCAGACCAACGTGGACTCTCATACCAACCACTACTTTGTATGTTTGGTACAAGCATCCCTAATTCGTTTGGAGAGAAACGAGTAGACCATCCAATAACTACTAAATCCCAGTTTGCAGGATCGCCCCATTTTTCAAGATACGTTGCCCATTCATAAGAAATAAGCTCTACTTTGAAACCAACCTCTTCTAGTTGCTGTTTAGCCACTTGTGCGATTTTATTGTATTCTTCCGAGTTGCTAGAATACACTACTTTTAATGTTTCCCCATTGTAGCTCGATTCCTCTAACAGTTTTTTCGCAAGCTCTTTGTCATATGCCAAGTAGTCATCCGAGCCTTTATCTGAATATAGTTCTACTTGTTTAGGAACGAAAAGTGCTCCATCTAATTGATAAAACTCTTCGGAGCCATAGGTTGCTTCTGCAATAACTTTTTTATCTAAAGCATGATTTAAAGCTTGGCGTACTTTAATATCATTAAAAGGAGCTTCTGATTTGTCTGGTGTAATGGTCGAATAGCCATTCATATAAGTTACAGGATCAACATTCGGTGTACTTGCAACTACCTCATTTAAATCTGTAGGAATGGATTGGCCATAATCATACAAACCAGTTTTCAATCCGTTTAGGATTACTTGCGGATCTTTTACAATCATAAATTTAATTTCATTGAAATAAGCGGTTTTCTTACCTGTTAAGCCGCCCCAGTCTTCCTCTTCACGTGCGGAGTAATCAGCAAACTTTTTCACGACGATTTCTTGACCTCTATCCCACTTCTCAAATGCGTAAGGACCATTTCCGATTAAATGCTCTGGTTTCAAGGGTTGCTCACCAGCTGCTTCCGCAACCTTAGCTGGAATAATCATAAGTGCGGATTTTGGTGCAGCAAAATCTGCTAGTAAAGAGTTATATGGTTCTAAAAGCTTTACTTGGACTTCATTTTCTGAAGTGGCAGTAACCGACTCGATGTGAGTAAACGTTGTTTTACCAACTGACGATATTTTTCCCCAACGTTCAATAGAAGCAACTACATCTTCTGCAGTAAGTACTGAACCATCGTGGAATTTAACACCTTCACGTACTTTTATCGTATAAAGCGTTCTGTCTTCATTCACCTCATAGCTCTCTGCTAACATCGGTTGGATAGCAAAATCGTTATCCAATGCAAATAGCATCTCGAAAATATGCCATGCTACGTCTCTTGTTGGTGATGCTCCAGTATAACTCCAATCGAGTGTATCCGGATCTGATGCATAAGCAACTTTTAGCGTTTCGCTAACTACTGGTTCTCCTGCATCCTCTTCTTCATTTCCTGTATTACTTGTATTAGCTTCATTATTCGAGCATGCTGCTAATCCCATTATTAATAGTATTCCTACAATCGCCATCATCCATTTATTTCTCTTAATAGATTGCATGATTGTCCTCCTTGCAATATGTTTTATCATTGGCAGCTTTATGTAGTCTAAATTATTTATTCAAACAATTTAATTCCTACAAAACCGATAAGAATATAATGCACTAAACCGATAGAATATTCAATAGATAAATTAATAATCATAATATTCTGTTTTTAATCCTTATATTTTTATATCTACATACATAAAAAAACGTTTAGGTGGCGTGATTTCCTCACACCCGCTAAACGTTTTTGATTATTTTTTATTGATTGGATCCATCTACATATTTTCCGTAATCAGGAATAGCGATTTTTTCAAAATCTGTCACCAAGAGCCTTAAGTTACTCGTTAACAAATCACCGGACATTGGTAATCCATGGCCCGTAACTGCAATTTTTGGTTTTAATTCTGCTAATTTCTCCACCGACTCTCTAGCTGCTACCCAATCGGTAGTAAGGTATCTCGGTGGTCCACTAATTTCCTGCTCCTGTGTTAGCACTTTATATAAGTATTCTTGTTTCACCGTGACAAACGCATCACCAGCTATCAAGAGTCCATCTCTTTCTCTATAAAATGAGACATGTCCTGGAGAATGACCAGGGGTATGAATCCATCTAAAATCAGGCATATGCGGTATTGTTCCATCGGAAGGCAACTCTTTTATGTTATTTCCTAAATTTATTGGATCAATAGGAAACATAGGGGACATTTTAGCAACCATACCACCTTCGACAGTGGGATCTGGCTTAGGATAGCTTTCTTTTCCTGTTAAGAAAGGCAATTCCAATGGATGTGCATAAACTGGAACTTCCCACTTGTTCACTAACTCAATAATGCCACCTACATGATCAAAATGGCCGTGCGTTAAAATAATAGCACTCGGTTTACTACCTGCTCCAACACGTTCCTCAACCGCAGAAATAATATTTTCTGCTGAGTGTGGCATACCAGCATCTACCAGCACAAACTCACTAGAACCAGGCTTTCCGACTAAACAAATATTGACGATTTGTACTGTATGACAATAGATATCTGGTAGAACTTCTATTCCTATTCCACTTGCAATCGATGTTGCTGGAATAAATTTATAATCATCACCATATGAAATATTAGAATCCATAAGTTCCCTCTTTTCATTTTAATCATTGTTAGCTTTTCCCTGCCAAGTAAATCTATACCCTATAGCATTTTTTCAAAACAATTTGACTTTTCATCTTCTATTTGGTAATTTTAAATACAATATCTGAGAAGAAGAGAGTAACAATTTCGGATTAAGTAGCGAGCTGGGGATGGTGAGAGCCTAGTTAAGAAGAGTTGTGAACCGCACTTTGGAGATGCTTCTTTAGAGAAGCCGGAGACTCACCGTTATAGAGAAAGTGGCCAAAATAGGCAAATTGAGTGGTACCGCGGAAGTTAAGCTTTCGTCTCATTATTATGATGAGACGAGGGCTTTTTTTAGTTTAGGAGGAATTCAATTGAAAAAAGAAATAGTCAGCATTCTTCAGCGTTTTACAACAGAAACAATCGATGACAGTATGATTGAAATCCCTGTGTATACTCATTTAGGGGATTATGCATTACCGTGTTTCCCTTTTGCTAAAAAGCTTAGACAATCTCCTATCCTTATTGCACAGGAGCTTGCGGCAATTATTCAAGATGAAAGCATCGAAAAAACCGAAGCAGTAAATGGGTATGTAAACATTTTTATGAAAAGAAAGTCATTTGCCCTTTCCTTATTAACGACCCTTCAAAAGCAAGGAAAACAATATGGATCTTCCAATGTAGGTGCTGGAGGAATTGTTTCAATTGATATGTCCTCCCCTAATATTGCAAAACCATTTTCTATGGGACATTTAAGATCTACAGTCATTGGAAATTCTATTGCATTATTACATGAAAAAAGTGGCTATCAACCTGTCAAAATCAATCATCTTGGCGATTGGGGTACCCAATTTGGGAAGCTGTTAGTAGCTTATCGATTATGGGGAAGTGAAAAGAAAGTACGAGAAGCTCCTATCGAAACGCTATTAGCTCTTTATGTTCGCTTTCATGAAGAAGCTAAAATAGATGACTCCTTAAATGACAAAGGCAGAGCAGCATTTAAATCGTTAGAAGATGGTGATACGGAAGCATTAGCACTTTGGGAATGGTTTCGAACCGAATCTCTTAAAGAATTCCAAAGAATATATGACTTACTCGGTGTATCCTATGATTCTTTCCAAGGGGAAGCTTATTATAACGACAAAATGGATTCAATTGTGGAAGAGCTACATGAAAGAAATCTGTTAGTGGCATCAGATGGTGCTCTAGTAGTAGATGTCGGGGAACATTTACCCCCTTGCCTGATCAAGAAATCCGATGGTGCCACTTTATATGCGACAAGAGATATTACAGCCGCTATTCATCGGAAGCATACTTATCACTTCGTCAAGTCATTATATGTAGTAGGAAATGAGCAAAGCTTACACTTCGAACAGTTAAAAATCGTATTAAATAAAATGGGATATGCATGGTCAGATGCTATTCAACATATACCTTTTGGTCTAATCCTAAAGGATGGGAAAAAATTATCAACGCGCAAAGGTAAAATCATTTTACTGGAAGAAGTGTTGAAAGAAGCAATTCTCTTGGCCGAAAAAACAATCGAAGAAAAAAACCCTCAATTAATCAATAAAAAAGAAGTAGCAAAATCAGTAGGCGTCGGCGCTGTGATTTTCAGTGATTTAAAACAACACCGAAAGCATGATATCGAATTCGACTTAAAGAAAATGCTCCAAACAGAAGGAGAAACCGGACCTTATGTTCAATATACGTTCGCAAGAGCATGTTCCATTTTAAGAAAGGCACCTGCTCAAATCGCTTTTGAAGTAAAGGATGTAAATGATTACGAATGGGAGCTCATTAAGGCCCTTAAACAGTTCCCATCGGTTGTTTTACGAGCTACAGCTGAATACGATCCATCCATACTGGCAAAGTATGCCGTGCATTTAGCGCAATCCTTTAATTCTTTTTATGGTAATGTGCAAATCATGAACGATTCCAAGCATTTATCGTATCGTATCGGGCTCGTTCAATCTGTTGTAATTGTATTAGAAGAATCATTAAGACTACTCGGTATAAAAGCCCCTACGGAAATGTAATATACCCAAAAGCTACTGTCGAAAGTCCAATTCCCCTCCTCTTTTATGAATAAGTTAATCAATAGGGGAGGTGAAATTAATTGGATAATAATCAGCCATGTAGTAAATGTGGTAAAGTTCATAATAATAGAGGCAGAAGAGGTCCAATGGGTCCCGAAGGTCCTCGAGGAATCCAAGGTCCCGCTGGCGATCGGGGTGAAAGAGGGCCACGAGGGTTTATGGGATTGGAAGGTCCTATAGGGAAAACAGGTGCTCAAGGACCTCCAGGTAAAGACGGATCCCCAGGCGGAATTGCTGATTTTGCTTACATTTATAACATTGGTGAACAACGTATTCATCAAGAAGAGGATATTTCCTTCGATTCAAACGGCCTTTTAACACAAGGGATTTCACATACTGCCGGAGAGTCTAAAATTACGATTAAAAATAGTGGGATATACGAAATTATCTACCATGTTACTGGCAAACAATCGAATCAGTTAACGTTATTTGCTAACGGGATCGAAGCAACCAATACGACCTTTGGTACAGAGGACGGAAATGCACCCAATATAGGTATTCAAATCCTTCAATTAGAGGATAATACGGAGCTAACCCTTAGAAATCATACATCTACTCCTAGCCATCTCGATTTACCGGGAATCGCTGGAGGCACCCAAAATAACGTCAACGCTGCGTTGACGATTAAAAAGCTTTCTACTAAGTATTATTAATATAGACTAATTCAAACAAAAAACATCTTGCCTTAATTTCATTCGGCAGGATGTTTTTTAATAGAAACCATTATTATTTATAAAAGCTGTCAGGTATCGCTCCGAACTTTCTTTTATGATAAAGCAGTGGTTTTTTATCTTCATTATGAATATGGATAACTTCCCCAATAAAAATGATGTGGTCTCCGGCATCAATTTGCTTCGCAGTTTTGCATTCCAATTGGGCAAGTGATCCAGACAACACAGGTAATTGTCTTGACGATTCTTCCCATTCACACTTACTAAAACGATCTTCTACCTTTGAAGCAAACAAACTACAAATATCCGCTTGATCGTCAGCCAAAATATTTACCGTAAATTTTTCCGCTTCTATAAATACAGGATAGGAACCCGACTTTTTATCAATAGACCATAATATAAGTAAAGGATCTAAAGAAACAGAAGCGAAAGAATTGACTGTTAATCCTACTGGATTATTTGATTGATCGAAAGTCGTTACAACTGTTACACCAGTCGGATAATTTCCTAAAGCTTTTTTGAATTCATCTTGTCCAGTACCTACGTTAACATTTACACTTACCATTAAAGTACACTCCCATTCTTGTTTACTTTACAATAACAACGCGATGTTCCACCGGTTCTATTAGTTTTTCTTTCGGGGAAGAAATAGGATTGCCGAATGGCAGCTGGGCAATAAGTTCCCATTTTTCTTGGATACCCCAAGATTTTTTCACTTCTTTTGATAGTGTTGGATAGATGTGTTGCAAGCTCGCTCCAAACCCTTCTTGTTCAAGTGCCGTCCAAACTACATACTGTAGCATGCCAGATGCTTGGTGAGACCAAACAGGAAAATGATCCTCTACACTTGCAAATTTCTTTTGGAATGATTCGACAACGGAATAATCTTCAAAAAACAGCACTGTACCATAGCCGCTAGCAAAACCATCGAATCGACTTTGTGTAGAAGCAATCTTTTCCTCAGCAAGCCCCTCTTTCACTGATTCAAATGCTAGTTTCCAAAACTTTTTATGTTGATCACCCAATAGCACAACAATCCTACCTGTTTGGGAATTGAATGCAGTAGGTGTGTGCTTTACTACTAAACTTATAATATCTTGAATTCTTTCATCTGAAATTATTTTTTCATCATTAATACCATAAATTGAGCGTCTACTTTGAACAGCAGAATAAAAACTTTTGGTCATTTGGAATACGCCCCTTTCTTTCCTCATAATTCTAGTCGGAAGCATTTTACATGCACATCCGCGTTTTGAAATTCTTTGGATTCATCTCGCTTAAAACCAAGATGTTCATACAATCGAATTGCTTGAGTCATGTTCTCACCTGAATGTAAATATAGATAGCTAGCCCCTTTTTCCTTGGCATAGCTGGCACTTTCCTTTAACAATGCCTTCGCTATTCCTTTTCCTCTTGCTTTTGGACTAACCGCAAGTAGCCTTACAATTGGATCTACTATACCAAGCTCCGGTCTTTGATAAGCTGCTTCTGAGTTCGTAAATAATTGTAATGTCCCTAAAAATTCCCCTTCACTTTTCGCTACCAATACTTTATCTATAGAAGGATTATCTAGTGAACGTTTAATGCTCTCCAAATACGCCTGCCAAACAGCTGTACTAAAATCATTTTTATATTGTCCATAACTTTCTACCAATAATTCCACTACTGCCTCTTTGTCGGCCACCTTTAATGTATCGATTGTCATTACACTTGCCATACAATTCCTCCTAAAATGAGACTCTAAAAAACTAAATGTCCAATCGATAGCATTTCACTACAAAATTCAATTTATTAAACTCTTTCGATATATCTCGTTTAAAACCTAGATGTTCATATAAGCGGATAGCTTTGGACATTTTATCACTTGTATGTAAATAGATGTGATTAGCACCTATGTCTCGTGCATAGCTGATACTCTCCTTGATTAATGCCTGAGCAATGCCCTTTCCTCTTGCAGCTGGGCTAACAGCAAGCATACGAATGATAGGCGAGTCTATTTCTAATTCAGGTTTGTTATAAGCAGTTGCCGAGTTAGTAAATAACTGTAGTGTCCCCAAAATCTCTTCCCCATCTTTAGCAACTAAAATTTTTTCTACTTTCGGGTTTTTTACAGAATTAGTCAAATCATACGCATAATCTAACCAATTTTGTATGTTTGCATATGAATCTTTGTATTGGGAATAGCTTTCTACTAGTAAACGACCGACTGCTTCTTTTTCAGTTTCCTGCACTACATCAATTGTTAGCACACTTGTCATAGCAAAACCTCCATCTGTTTGTTTTAATCTCGGGCTAAACTACCTACCCCACCCTTACTATATTGCTGTACTCTTTTTTCAACTAAATAATAAATACCTTCCATAATGATCGAGATGCCCCAATAGATTAATCCTGCAGCTATAAATGATTCTAAAAACTTTAAATTAGACGATGCTACGATATTAGCCATTCCGGTTAACTCCTTTTGAGAAACAAGAAAGGCAATAGAAGTTGTATGTAAAAATCCTACCGAGAGATTAGTAAAGTTTGGAATCGACTTAGCTAAAGCCTGTGGTAGTAAAATACGCCCCATAGCTTGAGGAGTACTCATACCAATGGAGTAAGCTGCTTCCATTTGACCTTTTGCAACGCTAGAAATACCCGAGCGAATAATTTCCGATAAATACGACCCTGCCGTAAGAGATAGTGCAAATATTACATACAAGTAAATTGGTATTTTGTTTGTCTCAAATGGTAGGTTTAAAGAGTTAATCATACTATCTAGTACCATCGGAATACCAAAGTATATTAGCATAATATGCATAATCGCTGGTGTTCCCCGGAAAAAAGATACATACCCATTAGCAATTGAATATAACCCCTTCACTTTGTACTCCCGTATTAATGTTACTGCCAAACCTATAAAGAAACCTATAACTACCGGAATAACAGCTAGCATTAATGTTAGTGGAATAGCTTTCGCAATTTCTTTAAATGCCACCCAAATAAACGGAATATCAATTACCACGAATACATACCTCCCACACCATCAGGCAACTGAAGTATCTGTTCCCTGATATCGATTTGCATACTTTTCAAATACTTTAAATCCTTTTTCTAGTATTAATACAACCCCATAATACACGACAGATAGTGCGATATAAACCTCTAAAGCATGGGCAGTTGCAGCGATGATTGTTTCTCCTCTTCCCATCATATCCATTACTCCAATCGTAAAAGCTAATGAAGTATCCTTCAATGAACCAATGACTGTATTTGCGATATTCGGAAAAGCAACTCGAATGGCCTGTGGGAATACAATACGTGTAAAGTTTTGAAAAGGAGTCATCCCAATCGAATAGGCCGCTTCCGTTTGTCCAAACTCTACCGCAGAAATCGCTCCTCGGAAAATCTCTGCAAATATAGCACCATTGCTCAATGAGTAGGTGATGACCACAAAGTATAGTGCATCCATTCTAGAAATATCAATATTTATAATGGATAATACAGCAGGTAGCCCGTAAAAAACTAAAAATAACTGAATGATAATCGGTGTTCCTCTTATAAACGATATATAAATCGTTACTAGTTGTTTTACTATTGGAATATGGAACAACTTTGGTATCGCTGCTGCTATACCAATAATTGTTCCTAAGAAAATAGATGCTACTAAAATCTCTAATGTTACACCAAGATATTTAACTAATGTTGGAATAAACTCCAAAATCAAAGAAGGATCAAATACTTTTCCCATACATTCTGCTCCCTTCCCTCTACCGGAGAAGGATTTAGAATTCTACCGAATAATCCGCTCCAAGCCATTCATTACTTAATGCACTTACCGTTCCATCCTCTTTCAATTCAGTTAATGCTTCATCAATACGTTTTTGAAGTGTTGTATTTCCTTTTTGTAATAAAAAGTAAACATTTGAGTTAAGTAAAGTGTCCCCTACAACTTTCTGTTGTGCATCTGATTGTTCATTTAAAAAGTCTGCCGCAAATGGCGTTGAAATGGTTGCATCTACCCGTCCGGTACGAAGTTGATTAACGATGTCAGACGAACTGGAAGTATAAATAATCTCCGCACCAAGATTGTTTTCCTTATTGTATTTTTCGATATATACCGCTGCGTTACTAGTAGCCGTAGTTGCTATCTTTTTCCCTGCTAAATCATCGATAGATTGGATGCTTCCATTATCTTGATGAACAGTTACTTTTAACGGGAAAACATTATAAGGCACTTCATTAAACAAGAACTTCTCTTGACGTTCTTCGTTCACTTCCATTTGATGGGCAATGAAATCAATCTTATTTGTTTCTAAGCTCAGCAATAAGTTAGAGAAATCCATCGTTTTAAATTCAAATTCATATTCTTCTAATTTCTCATCGATCGCACGTACCAATTCCACATCATAACCAGTTAGATTACCTTCTTCATCTAGGAAACAAATATTAGGAAATTGCGTACCAGTACCGACAATAATCTTTTGTACATCTGATTTGCCATCTGAAGTTTTAGAACTTGCTTCATTAGAAGAACATGCGCCTAGTAAAGCGACTGCTAGGAGTAATAAAAGTGTTAATACTTTTTTCAAGTTATATCCTCTTTTCATATCAGTTTAGTAGGTTTTATATAAAAAATTAAACATGAGCTGGTTCTAAAGCCGCCTTTAAGTGCTCTAAGCCAACTTCTGTTACAGCTTTGTAGGTATTTCCTTCCCCAATTTCAACAACAGGCACATAACGAACACCATATTTAGTTTCTAAAATATCCCGCAACTCATCGTGATTCGTAACATCTATTGTTTTATAAGCAATATTTTGCTCAGCTAAGTATTCCTTCACTTCGTTACAATAACTACATCCTTCTTTTGACCACACAACTACCGATATATTTTTTGCCATATTTTCCCCTCCAATTTTATGCATGAATTGCTTGCTTCAATAAATTTTTCGGACTTAATAATTCAAAAGAGCGAAGTCGTTCTTTTGGATTCGGAATCGGTGTATGCAGGATAAATTCATCTACTCCGTACGTTTGATGAAACTCATCCAAAACTTCTTTCACTTGCTCCGGTGTTCCATAAATGATATTCGCCTCATATTGCTTTACTTCATACGCTTCCCCTGACTCTTTTCCAAACTTTTCTGCTTGCTCTATTGTTTGTAATGTTAGCGTACGACCACTCGCTAAATGAACTTTAATAATTTTTTGGTTGCTCGCAAGTTTCTTCGCTTCCTCTTCGGTAGGCGCTGTTATAACTGTTACTGAAACGATAAACGTTCCATTCGGATAAATCGCACGGTACGTACTTGCTGCTTCCTTTAAAATATCATTATCGCTATTTATAAAACGTGCAAAAGCAAAAGAAACTCCAAGATTTGCTGCTAGTTTTGCACTATTTGGACTTGCACCTAATAAATAGGTTTCTGGTTTTACAGGAGGTATTGGAGTTGCTTGAACACTAGCGAGCTCATGTGTTTCGGGTACATTATTATGCAAAAGCTGTTGCAAGAAAGCTAGTCTTCCTTCAAAGTCTTCTCCTGTATTTGCTGTTCCATATTGCAACGCTTTAGTAGAAAGAGGCAATCCACCTGGAGCTTTTCCAATACCAAGATCAACTCTTCCAGGCTCAAGCGTAGATAGCACGTTAAAATTTTCCGCTACTTTATAAGGACTATAATGCTGTAGCATAACTCCACCAGAGCCTACTCGAATGCTTTTTGTTTTTGCTAACAGATAAGAAACTAGTACTTCTGGAGATGAACCAGCTACTGTTTCTGAATTATGATGTTCTGACACCCAAAATCGTTCATATCCCCATTCTTCTGCCTTTTGAGCTAAATCTACTGTTTTCTGCAAAGTATCATAGTTAGATACGCCTTCAACAACCGGACTTTGATCTAAAATACCTAATTTATACCCCATAAACTCTCCTCCACTTCCAAAATACCTCGATATTAAATTGAATATTCTAGCTCAGGTGTCATCCTTTTCAGAAATTGTTTTGTACGGTCTTCTTTAGGTGTTCTAAAAATATCGTTGGGAACACCTTCTTCGACAACTACCCCATCATCCATGAAAATGACTCTATTAGACACTTCCCGCGCAAAATTCATTTCGTGTGTAACAATAATCATCGTGATACCTTCTCGAGAAATCTTCCGAATAACATCCAATACTTCTCCTACAAGTTCAGGGTCTAGCGCTGACGTTGGTTCATCAAAAAGAATAACTTCTGGATTCAACGCCAATGCTCGTGCAATGCCTACTCGTTGTTGTTGTCCACCTGATAACTGAAGAGGATAAGCATCTACTTTTTGCTCCAAGCCCACTTTTTTCAACATTTCAAGTGCAATTTCTCGAGCTTCTTTCACATTCACTTTTTGAACAATTACTAATCCTTCCATCACATTTTGTAAAACTGTTTTATGCTGGAATAGATTGTAGCTTTGAAATACCATCGCCGATTTTCTTCGTAATTGATACACATCTTTTTTATGCACTTTTTTAGAATGGATGGTAACATCGTCTATCGTGATAGTACCTTCATCTGGCCGTTCTAAATAGTTAAGACAACGTAGTAACGTCGTCTTTCCTGAACCACTAGGACCTAATATGGAAATGACGTCCCCTTTATCAATTTGTATATTTATTCCTTTGAGCACTTCATTCTTCCCAAACTTTTTATGAAGATTAGAAATGGAAATCATTTAATCCCTCTTCTCTTAATACATTAAACAAGTTGCTTAGCATATCGACTTTTCAAAAACGGAAGTCCTAAGTTTCCTCTTAAAGTGTCTGCTTCGTATTCTTCACGGTATAGCCCACGTTTTTGTAAGATTGGGACAACTTTTTCTACAAAATCGTCTAACGTGTGAGGCGCTTGTGTCGCAATGATAAAACCGTCTGCACCACGCTCTTCAAACCATTTTTGTACTAAATCTGCAATCTTTTCTGGCGTTCCTATAAATTCTGAACGTGGTGTCGCTTCTCTTAGTGCTATTTGACGAAGTGTAAGATTTTGCTCTTTTGCTTCTTGTTTTATACGGTCCGTATGACTTTGGAAGCTATTTTTACCGATGTCACCTAATTCAGGAAAGGCTTCATCTACCGGATATTGAGAAAAATCATGATGATCAAAGTAACGGCCTAAGTATGCCAAAGCTCTATCAATAGAAACTAGATTAGCAATCTCTTCATATTTCTTTTCTGCTTCTTCTTCCGTATCCCCAATAATTGGCGAAATACCTGGGAAAATATTTAACTGATCCGGGTTACGTCCAAATTCAATAGCTTGTTGTTTTACATCTTCATAAAAACTTTTAGCAGATTCTAGTGTTGGATGCATAGTAAAAATAGCATCTGCTCCTTTTGCAGCAATTGTCTTTCCTGCTCCTGAAGATCCTGCTTGAAATACTACCGGCTGCCCTTGCTTCGAACGTCCAATATTTAATGGCCCTTGTACCGAGAAATATTCACCTTTGTAATTCAGATGATGTAATTTCGAGGGATCGAAAAACACGTCATTTTCTTTATCTCCCACAAATGCATCATCATCCCAAGAGTCCCAAAGACCTCTTGTTACTTCCAAATATTCTTCGGCAATTTTATATCTTGTAGCATGATCGGGATGCTGTTCAATCGTTTTATTGTAATTCAATGCAGTGCTTTCTAAAGGTGTTGTCACCAAATTCCATCCTGCTCGGCCACCGCTAATATGATCGAGTGATGCAAATTGACGAGCAACAGTAAATGGTTCACTGTAAGAAGTAGAGACAGTACCAACTAAACCAATACGAGAAGTGACAGCAGCAAGCGCAGATAAAATAGTCAAAGGCTCAAAACGATTCAAGAAATGTGGAATGGACTTTTCATTGATAAATAATCCATCTGCGATAAATACCAAGTCAAACTTGCCTTCCTCTGCTTTTTGAGCTTGTTGTTTATAAAAATCTAAGCTTACACTCGCATCTGTTTGCACTTCTGGATGTCTCCATCCTGATATATTACCGCCAACTCCATGAATGATTGCACCAAATCGAATCTTTCTTTTGTTCGTCATGTGAATTCCTCCCATTTATCAATTACGCCTCGGCGTAATTGCGTCCAGATTTTGAATTGCGGATACGCAATTAACTCCATTCAAAATCTGTGACATCCGCCGGTGGCTTAACTTGAATCAGCATTTATTTTGTACATGTATTCCTGCATTCCATCCTTCTACTTCTAGAAGAGAGGTTCTTCTGATGATTCAAGTTAAACCTAGTTATCTGATACGATTAATATATATTTTATATTGAATCCTATGCTATCACTTTAAGTAGATGAATTGCAATACGTTTACTGATAGAAAAATTTATTGTATTGATAGAGAAAGTCTATTGGTAGGCTTGAAAATTCTCGACAGTTCGAGCGATATCTACCCATAATGGCCATTTTGCTACGTCTTGATTGGTATAAGTTAAAAAGACATGCTGCTTAATTTGAATTAAATGCGCCACGTCGATTTCGATCAATTCCCCTCTTGCTAGTTCATTCTTTATGCATAAATAAGGTAAAAATCCAATCGCACAGCGGTTTTTAATAATAGATTTGGCCACTTCTAGATGGTCTACTTGGAATTCAATTTTTGGTTCTACTTTTCCTACTTCGAACAATTTATGAATTCGATTCCAGTCAAAAGCGCCACATTCAAAAAACACCATTTGTTCTTCAGCTAATCGATTAGCTGTTATATTTTCTACATAATGCAAAGGATGATCTGGATAAACAACTAATCTTACAGAATTATCTAATAATTGTTGTTTTTGAAGTCCTTCATTGTTTGTATCCTTTATAAAAGCTATATCTACTTGTTTCTGCAAAAGCTTTTCTATTAAAATATCATTGGGTGCTGAGATAAATTTAAAACGTAATTGTGGATTTGCTTGTTTCCACAATGGTAATGCAAAAGGAATAAAGTATTGTGAAGTAATAGTATTTGCTCCAATAATTACTTCTTCATGCCCAGCTCTTTCCTTCATAATCTTTTTTCCTTCTTTATACGTTTGAATAATTTGTTCTGCATATGGTATAAATTCTCTTCCATGCTCCGTAAGCAAAAGTCCCCTGCCTTGGCGAACAAATAATTCCGTATTCAATTCCCTTTCTAATGTTTTAATCCTTGCAGTCACTGTCGGTTGGGACAAAAACAATGCATCCGCCGCTTTATGAATGCTTTTTAACTGCACGACATACATAAACGCTTCCAAATGATCGATATTCATTTTCTATCCCTCTTTTCTTATCTATCATCATAATCAAATTATTCCAAGTGGTAAAGTATGTTTTTGGAATTCAAAAAAACTAAGCCATTAGTATGTGGCTTAGTTGTTACTTTCTTATTAGAACTGTTAGTTCTCTGTTTCTAATTAGTTATCCTTTGTCTCTTTCTAGCGACTATTTCACCAATCTTAAAAAGTCTTGTTCTCCAACAATTTCAATAGGGTATCCCTTTTCAATTAATGCTTCTACTTTTTGCATTTTCGTGCTTTTAATTCCTTGCACATATTTATATAAATCCTGATCTCCAACTACTAGAAAGTTTGTTGTCGCATCTACTTGCCCTTTGCAAATAGCACCACAATTAGTTGCATATTGTGCAGCTATAGGTCTCGTCATAGCCACCATTTTTCCTGTGAATACAATATTCGCTCCGTAAAATGGGTGCTTTGTATTTAGAGGTGCACTTTCTGCCATGATTGATTGCAAAAATGCATCGCCAGAACTCTTTCTAGCGCGTGTCGTTTTCTTATTCGCCGAAGCAGGACTTCCTAATTTAAGCTTATGCAAAATAGAAAGCTCTTGGATGGAGTTTGTTTGTGTTTTTTTCATTGCTTCTAGAGCAATTAATGCGGATGCCCGTGCATCTTCTAGTGCATCATGGTGCCTTAGGCTAATACTTAAATAATTGGCGACGGTGGAGAGTTTATGATTGTACAAATTTGGCCAAACCTTTTTCGCAATTCGGTAAGAGCATCCATATTGAAAGTTCGGCTCTGACTCATGAATCCTTTTTAAAGAGTCTCGTAACACGCCGATATCAAAGCTTGCATTATGCGCAATAATCGTTTCGTTGTCGATAAACTGTTTAAAATTTGGCCAATACTCTTCAAATGTCGGTGCATCCTGTACCATATATTCATTAATCCCATGAATTTTCGTATTGTAATAATGAAATTCACTCAATGGGTTGATCAATGTATGCACTTCTTCTTTAATTTTTCCATTCATCACTTTCACTATGCCTATTGAGCAAACACTAGAGCGTACATTATTTGCAGTCTCGAAGTCTATCGCCACGAAGTCCATCTTATCCCACCTTGCTTTGTTCATATGCTTATTATCTCATAGATTATTAACTTTATAAAACCCCTTGCACTCATGCACAAGGGGGAGGTTGTTACTCTATTAATATAGTCTATTTCTATGTGGCATTTCATCTAACTTTTCTTGTAATTGCCTTCTTTCTTCATATTGCTCGGGGGAAATTCGTTTTTCTCCACCAACTAAGTAAGGATCTGTCGCAAATGTTTCTCCCCGCGCAAAACGATCTTGTGGCTCATCTAAGCGACCAATAGACGACTCGTCTGCAAATGTTAGCACATCCGTGTAGAGAACAATTGATCCTTTGGCTACTTCTCCTGCATAATAATCCGTTTCTTCTTCTGATAGATCTAGTCTCCGGAGCCCTTCTGTTATGGCATCCTCCCCAGTAAAGATGGATTTAAATTTATCCACAAACGTTCCAGCCTCATGAGTAGAAACATCGGAATGACGATTTAACGTATACAGATGGGAGCCTTCTTGAGATATTACATGTATGTCACTGTCCGCATAGCCTTGTTCTTGCAGGAGTTCCAACTTCTCATACATCTCTTCTTCTGAACGAGCTACTTCAATTCGTCGATTTGATTCAATGTCCATTGTATTTCCTCCTAGTTTTTCGTCTTGCTAAGTTTATACCCTCCTTTTGTCCTAAAATAACCCTTCTAGTTAGTTTTTAATAATCCTGTAATATTAGAAACAAAAAAGAAGAGTGTCCAAAAGCCACTCTTCTCACCCTCGAATTTTTGCTTTCCGAAACCCTTGCACTACATCAATCACAGCAAAAACGATCCACATTAAAATAAATCCCACTTTAACAGGGCCGTGAAGTTCAAAAGTAAAATGAAATAAATCCTCTAGATACTTGTAGAACTCTAGGTTGATCAAATTATCTTCATTAAATATAAGGATAAACACGACTGTAGAAACGACCGTTCGTACAGTATTCATAATGGCTACTTTTGTAGTCCATTGTGCAGCTATAAATTTATAAAAAACAAAAGCTACTTCTAAGAATAGTGCAAATAAAACAATCAACCAATAGGAATATAGGACATCCTGATTGAAAGTAGGTATTACTAACTGAAGTTTTCCTTGAATCTTTTCATAAACACCAATTAAATGAACCGCATTGAAATAGACAGCTACAAAGATTGCAATCCATAGCAGACTACCGAATATATCGACTTTAGAGATTTTCTTTTCTTTCTTAATGTACGGTATACTTTTCAAATCATCTGGTGTCCATTCTTTCCAGTTGGGGGTAAGCGGTGTCTTATCATTCAAGGCATCCGTACGCTCCAAAATAGCAAAGACTAATGTAATCCAGAAAAATGTCTGAATCAATGAACTGATCATTCCCCAAATACCATGCCCCAAAATAGTAAGAATTGTACCAAGTATGGCTTCCTCTCCATTATAGGAGATAATATTTTCTGTGATAACAACAATTAATGCGAGCATCGCCACTATTGGTATAATCATTTTCAATAAGGTCGCATACATATCAAAGTATCTTGGTCCTATTAAATGCATCGGACGATCTGCATATCCTCTTGCAAGCAATGCCGGATTCCCTAAACTTGTAAGAGCCCCTTTCACTTCTTTCTCCGAGTAATTATCGGGAAGCATATCCTCAATAGTTGACCTAAGTTCAAGCGCAATGTCCTCCCGATTCTTTTCAGGAATTCTGCGCGTTACTTCCTGTATATAAATATCAATCAGGTGCATTTTCCACATCTCCTTTCAATAAAGTTTGAAGTTCCAAAGTTGTTTTTTCCCATTCGGCTTGTAACTGTTCCAAAATTTCTTTTCCATATTCACTCAATACGTAGTATTTCCTCGGTCTACTTTCCGTTGTATCCCAGCTGCTTTCAACTAGTTCTTGTTTTTCTAAACGTCGAAGTAAAGGATATAACGTGCTTTGATCAATCGAAACGCTCGACTTTTCTAGGAGCTGAACTAAAGAATAACCATATTGAGGGGTTTTAAGCTGGCTCAAAACAGCAAGTGTCAACGTTCCTCTCCGTAATTCTGTTATCAATGAATTTAGTAATTTACTCATTTTCCACCTCACTTACTTATACTATATGTCGTACACTATAATTATACTGTGTATAATACACTATTATTTTATTTGCAGCAATATTTTTTATACATTAGACATGCGCAAGCACCTAAGGTAGAGGAATATAGACTACGTGCACCGCATCGTGTGTGTCTAGGGCAGCCCTTAGCCAACACAAGCAATTTTGTTTGCGAAGAACTTTGCGCAGTGCTAGGCGCTGGAGTTAGATTGGTACTGAGGATGTCCAATTTAGTGACTGGGAACGACACATGGACTAACGCACATAATAGGGAAACTGCGCGGTAGAATGTTTTATTAAGTGACCGCTAGGATTTTCGCTGCAGGCGGGCGCTTTCCGCGGGGCGGGCGGTGAGCCTCCTCGTCGCTAAAGCTCCTGCGGGGTCTCACCTGTCCCGCTTTATCCCGCCGGAGTCACCACCTTCCGCTACAATCAATAGGAATTTTCTTGCTCATTTAGTATCTGCATTTAGCAGGATAAAGCACGAATTATACAACCATTTATGGAGATAACTTCTCTTCATCAGTATCGCTTTTAAAAATAAACTTGTAACTTTATGAATTGATTGCATTCAATGGACAATTTGTTGCTCTAATACATTTAGTGGATTTGCACAATCGATAACCTGCTTAAAATTTTGTTTAACAAGTCGAGACAAATTAAATAAGCAATTACCACTGATTTTCGCTGTAGGCGGTGACTCCTGCGGGAATAGCGTGAGCTGAAGACCCCACAGGAGCGCAAGCGACGAGGAGGCTGAAGCCATACCCGCGGAAAGCGTACGACTGCAGTGAAAATCACGGTGGACACCTGGTAAAAATGGCACTCCTTATCTATTTGAATCAAGTTATCCGCATACCTATATCCTATATGGTTTCCTAACCAACAAAAAAAGCCGTGAATTTAATCACGACTCTGTTTCCTTCATTTATTTATGATCTGAAAATTCTTGATCGTCGCCATCCGAAAATTCAATTTCCAAATCAAATTCTGTATATTCCTCTACTCCAAAAGCTTTCGAAACCTTTTCAATCACATCTTCTTTACTCATATCTTTCGTTAGAGCTAGATCTTTGAAAATCGGTTCTAATTCAGCATAAGCCTCATCACCTGTCAAATTCTTAGATTCCAATTTATTTTCGTATTCAGCTTCCGTTTCGGATACATCCATATCAAACGAAGCATCAATTGCATCTTTTTGATCTGCTGTATCTATATCTAAATCAAAGGATTGAAATCCAAATTCATTTTGCATATCACTATTCGTCGGTGCATCTGTCACTTCTTCTTTATCGCCACATGCGCCGAGTAAAAGAGTCGTTGATAGCAATGCACTTCCGATAATCGAATACTTTTTAATTTTCATTCTAATTCTCCTCACTTATTGCGTAATTAACCCGTAAGATTAGTTATCTCCATTTTTTATGATGGATAAACATCGAATATGGATACTTACCCGGGATAGCGTTTTTCGCTTGATGATGTCGATTTTGTATGGTCTTTATCCTCTTCATCTTTTACTTGTTCATTTAATTCCTCTACTGGAATTGGATCCACGTTTTTCATCTGTTCATCTCTATCGAAAATACTTTGTTTTTCTGTGTTCACCAAATCAGGGTTATCTAATATACGACCAGCAATATCCTGTTTTTCACGATTTTCAGTTGGTTTCTTTGTCATATCAATCTCTCCCTTGATTGTTTTTATTTATCGATTGTTTTTATTTGTTTATCCTATTTTAAAAATGCTAAACATAAAAATAGAGTATGGGAATTATGAAGGTTCCCACACTCTATCTGTTGATAGTTATTCAGTTTACTTGGAGCTAGTCCAGTTTTTATAATACAAATTCAATTCATTATAGTATTTGTTCAATGAAGAAGTGGATACCTCAAATGATTCTGCAATTTCTTTAATTGTCATGTCTAGCGGTTCAAAAAAACCATTTTCCTGACCGAACCTAATAGCACCTGCTGAAATCGCAACTTCTTTACGTGCATTCGGTTGCTGTTCTACTAAATAGTCTTCCACTATTTCTAAAAGCTTTTGATAGTCTCTATTGTTTTTCTCTAGAAAATCTATCGCTACTTGAAGTACTCCAGCTTCAAAGTGCGTATATTCTCCGCCTTCGTACCCATTTTCTCCAAGTAAAGTCCATAACGTCGTGGCCTTCTCCTTCAAAAATGCCGGAGCTGATAATTTATCCTGAGCTTCGAACTGGCTAACAAAATCGGCAAATACGTTTTGATGATCTGTCGGGAAGAAGATTAAGCTAGAAATAGCTAAATAATGTTCTTCTTTCGATGTTCCATCTGGCAAGATGAAGCAATACATATGTACACCAACCGGCACTGGTTTCTCGCCTTCGCGTCTTAATCGAATCGTTTCTTTCGTCAAAATATGCACTACAGTCATATAATGATCGTCTACGTCTATTACTTCGCCCACGAACACACGTGGCTCCTTCCACTGTTTGATTGCATTCAATGTAGACGGTCGTACGATTTTCTTCCGTTGTTTTTCTAAATAGTTAGTCCATATTTCTGGCTTGTGATGGAAGAAAAACTCATCAAGCACGATGGCTTCAATCATTTCCATATCCAAGTATTGTTTTAACGAATCATTCCACTTTTCGACTAGTTCCTGGAATGCGGGTATATCTTTTCTTTCCGGATATTCATCATAAAATGTTTGTAAAATACGTTCTAGTTCTTCTGTTTGTACCTCTTCTATTGTAATGGTCTCTTTTGACTCACAACATTTTTTATATTTTTTTCCGCTCCCACATGGGCATGGATCATTCCGACCTATCATTAAAACACGTCCTTCAATAAGTTAAAAATTTGCTGAAGTCTTAGTTTATCATGTTTCGCATGAAATATTAAGGTACGAACGACTTGGGACATACTTCCAAGGAAAATGCCCCTCTCCATATAACTTCCACTTTCCTGGAAATTACAACTAGAATCTCGTTTTTTCCAACTAAACCTCTCGTTTTTCCAACTAAATGCATCAAAATTCCAACTAACAAATAAAGTGCTCTTGAGTCATTGACTTTAAGAGCACTTTTCAAAGCAATATACCTATTTCATATTAAATAGAAGTCCATCCACCATCTACTTTTAACGTTTCGCCTGTTACAAAGTTAGCTAGATTAGAAGCTAAATATAGAACTGCTCCGGATACATCTTCCGGTTTGGATAGCCCTTCTAATAAAATACGGCTGTCCACATCCTTTTTAAATGCTTCATCCGCAAACATCTTTTCCGTAAACTCAGTTTCCACGAATGTAGGTGCTACTGCATTCACTTTAATACCCAGCTTCGCCCATTCAACAGCTAAAGCCTTCGTCATTTGAACGAGCCCACCTTTACTTGAACAATATGCCGCTCGTTTATAATAGCCAACAAACGCCATTTGAGAAGCTATATTAATAATTTTTCCACTTTTTTGAGCAAGCATATATTTTGCAGCTGCTTGACTAGCAAAAAACGCAGATTTCAAATTCAAATCGAGCACAGTATCCCAGTCTTCTTCCGTTACTTCCATTGCTGGCTTTGCGATATTCACACCTGCATTATTTACGAGCACATCTACCGTTCCAAATCGGCTTGCTGCTTGGTCGATTAAATCCTTCACTACGGTAATATCACTCATATCTCCTTGCACAGCAATACAATTTTCATTGAATGCATGTAACTCGCTGAGCGCCTCATTCAAAGCTTTTTCACTTCGTCCGGAAATAACTACATTGGCGTTCAATTTAGCAAAAGTGAGTGCAATATCTTTTCCAATGCCTTTACTTCCACCGGTAACGATAACTGTTTTATTGGCTAATTCAGAGAAGAATGTTTCCATTATTTTCCCTCATTTCTTTTTATATCATTTTTTAAGAAATGAATAAGCGTTTGCTCACGCTCCGCATTTTTCTGCTCTGAGAAATCGGCATCCCAAGTATAAAAACCTTCTCCGTTTTTATCTCCCAATTTATTCTCTTCAACTAGATTCGAAAGTACCGTGCCTGACTTCTGATCCGTACTTAAATCTTCAAATAAATAATTGGAAATTGCTGAAAATACATCAAGTCCACCCATATCGGCCGTCATTAACGGACCTGTTACCGGCAAACGGCGTCCAATACTATATGTTACCGCTGCATCAATGTCTTCTTTTGTTGCAACGCCTGCATCTAGTAAAGACTGCGCTTCACGGAACAAAGCATATTGTAAACGGTTTCCGATGAATCCTGGAATCTCTTTGTTAAGTAATATTGGCTGTTTATTCATATCTTTGATCATTTGCATTGCTCGTTCTACTGTTTGTTCATCCGTTTTTTCCCCTTTTACGATTTCTACCAAAGGAATTAAGTGTGCCGGATTCCAAAAATGAGTGACAACAAAACGATTTGGATATTGCATCTCTTCTGCTAGTAAGCTTGGTTTAAATCCAGAAGTATTACTTGCAATAACTACTTCTTCACTAATCATACTTTCAATTTTTTTATACATTTCTTTTTTCATGTCCAACATTTCTGGAATAACTTCAAAGATAAAAGTAGAACCTGCAATCGTTTCTTCTAATGAAGTGGATAATACTATTTTCTCTCTAATCTGTTTCGCTGTAGCTTTATCAAAAACATCGTTATCTGTCATAACTTTTAATTTATTATGTAAGCCTTTTTCTGCATTTTCCAAGTCTTTATCATTAATACCATAAACCTTTACTGATTGTCCTGCCCAAGCAGCAGACAGTGCAATTGAATGTCCCATTGTCCCACAGCCAATAATTGATACGTTTTCCATATACTCCACATCCCCTTCATGTTTGTTATGTATAATGAAAAATGCCCAACAAACTTTAAAGCATATAGTTTGTTGGGCATGTGTTTACTTCTATTTCTTAAATTCCTAAGCCGAATGAGAATAATATAACAGCTAAAATAACACCTAGTAACGGCACTACTACTGTTAATGCCCCAAATGCAGGATATGCATCTTTGTGTGTTTCACCACAAATTGAACGGATTGTAGTTACAACATATCCACCTTGTGGCAATGAATCAAGTGATCCAGAAGAAATTGCAACTGAGCGGTGCAACGCCTCTGTGTTAACTCCTAAATCAATATAATGAGGTGCTAAAAGTGGTAATGCAATTGCTTGTCCACCTGAAGAAGATCCAGTAAGACCTGCAATAACTGCTACTGCAAGTGCTCCGCCAATTAGTGGGCTACCTGGAATATCCGTCATAAAGTCAACAGCCGATGTGAAGGAAGGTGTAGCTTTTACGACTCCACCGAAACCTACAACAGCCGCTGTATTTGCAATGGCTATAACAGCTCCTAAAGCCCCCTCACCAAATGCCTTACCAATATTATGGAAATATTTTCTGTTGATTAGATAAGTAGCTATAATACCACCGCTTAAAGCAATGATTAGAGCTGAAGTTCCTAAAGTATTGTGGAAGAAAAATGAAATGGCTAATACAACAAGTAAAGGAACCATACTTAGTAATGGGTCCGGCAGCTCCGAACGAGTAACCGCTTCTTCATCTGTATCTCTACCAACAAATCTCTCTCCTTGAGACATGGCTTTGGTAATCATTTTTTTTAGCCACCAGTAACCAAAAGCCATCATGAATACAGCAACGATAAAACTTACTTCCCAACCAGCATATGGAGTTGTCCCTAAAAATTCAATCGGGATCCAGTTTTGAATTTCAGGAGAACCCGCTGAAGTCATTGTAAAAGTTGTAGAACCAAAACCAAGCGCCGCTGGTATAAAGCGTCTTGGCAGATCAGCTTGTTTAAACAAGCTTAACGCCATTGGATAAACAGAGAACGCAACAACGAATAAGCTAACTCCACCATAAGTTAATACAGCACAGGCAATAACAACAGCTAACGCCGCACGTTTCATACCAATTTTGCCAACAATCCATTGTGAAACGCTTTCTGCCGCTCCGCTATCTTCCATTACTTTACCAAAAATTGCTCCTGCTAAGAACATTAAATACCAAGAACCTATAAAACCAGTAAACCCTGACATATAATTCGTTAAAAAGTTTGCTGCACCTTCTTCCGCGAGCTGCGGAAAAATTGGTAAGCCATTTAAAATTGCCACTAACAGTGCCATGAGCGGGGCGGCAATAAGAAGGTTCATCCCCTTCATCGTTAAATAAATCAGCAGTGCTAAGCCACCAAATAAACCAATCATCCCTAACATAACTTTTCCCCCAGTAAGCCTTTATCTAATTCGCCTTGGCGTTTAAAATCTGTGACACCGCCAGAAGCTTTGGTTTATTCTCGTGGGGGAGTTTCCCCACGAGAATAAGTCAATTATTTGTTACCGTATCTTCTTACACGTAGTAATGCTTGTTCAGCATGTCCTGCGAAGTTTTCTAATTGACATAAACGAGCTGCATATTCCCCAATGTAAGCACTTGCCTCAGGCGTAACTTTTTGATACGTAACGGTTTTGATAAATTTACCTACCCAGAGACCGCCAGTGTAACGTGCTGCACCTTTTGTAGGTAATGTATGATTCGTACCAATTACTTTGTCTCCGTAAGCTACATTTGTTTCAGGTCCTAAGAATAGGCAACCATAGTTCGTCATATTTTCAAGGAAGTAATTTGGATCTTCCGTTAAAATTTCAACATGTTCAAATGCTAGACGATCTGCTTCAATTCGAGCTTCTTCAATAGAATCTACTAATAGAATTTGACCGTAATCTTCCCAAGAAACGCGCGCAACATCTGCTGTTGGAAGTGTTTCTAATTGGCGTTCAATTTCCTTCACTGTTTCTTCTGCTAGTTTCTCAGAAGTTGTTATAAGCGCTCCTGGAGAAGTTGGACCGTGCTCTCCTTGACCAAGAATATCCGTTGCAACCATTTCAGCATCTGCCGTATGGTCTGCAACTACTAATGTTTCTGTAGGACCGGCAAATAAGTCGATTCCTACACGGCCATATAGTTGACGTTTTGCTTCTGCAACGAAAGCATTCCCAGGCCCTACAATCATATCTACTGATTCGATTGTTTCAGTACCAATTGCCATTGCAGCCATCGCTTGAATTCCTCCTAAAAGGTAAATTTCATCTGCCCCAGCTAAAGACATAGCAGCGATTGTAGCATGCGGAATTTCTCCATTTATCGGTGGTGTGCAAGCGATTACACGTTTAACTCCAGCAACTTTAGCAGTTAAAACACTCATATGTGCAGATGCTACCATTGGGTAACGACCGCCCGGAATATAACAACCTACACTGTTTACCGGGATATTTTTATGACCTAAAATAACACCTGGAATATTTTCCACTTCCACGTCATGCATAGAAGCAAGTTGTGCTTCTGCGAATTCACGAATATTTTTTTGTGCAAATTTAATATCTTCTATTACTTCTTGTGGAACTTGGGAAACTATTTCATTTATTTGAGATTCAGAAAGACGAAATGATTCCGGTGACCATTTATCGAATTTATCAGATAATTCACGAACTGCTTGGTCTCCTCTTACTTCAACGTCTTTCAATGCCTCTGATACTATTTGAGAAACCTTTAAATCGTTTGCACTAACCTCTTCTTGAGATTTACCTGCTTTTAATACTTTGACCATTATTTATTCCTCCTTTAGATTGTAAACGCATTCATTTCGTTTTTGCATACGTATGCAAAATATCCTTACGAGTAGATTATTCTAAATTCAGTGACAAGTCAATAAAAATTATGTAGTTTTTCGCACAATTAATGCTCCATTGACTTCAACGCTTTCAGTATATCCTGAGAATTCAACCATTTCAGTCATTAGATAATTTACAGTTTGTTCAACCATTTTTGTAATTGGCTGCTCCCAAGTCGTTAGATTATAAGTTGGCCATGAAGCCATTTCTATATTGTCGAATCCCACTATTTTTGTTTCAGCTGGAATCATAATGGAATTTTCTCTTAATGCATCTACAACGCCAAGGGCCATAATATCATTTGCCACAAAAATCCCTTCTGGTACTTCCTTTTCTGCAATAATTTTTTTCGCCGTTTTATAGCCACCTTCATATGTATAATCAGAAGTATATTTGTTAAGTGTTACATTATTTTTTTCAATTATGGAAGTGAACCCTTTTTCTCTATCTCTACTCGTAGATGTATTTGCATTCCCTGCAATATATGCTACTTTCGAACAACCCTTTTCGATTAAATACTTCGCAATTTTTTCACTTGCATCCAAGTTATTACAACAAACCGAATAGAATTGATCGTTATCTATTTTACGATTAAAAAGGACAAGGGGGACTTGATTCTCTTTAAAATCTTCGGTCACATTCAACGACAGAGAAGCATCTGTAATAATTACTCCAGCAACATTATAATTTCTTAACATGTCGATATCTTCTTTCTGTATTTCATCATTGTTTGTAGATACAAACAAAATGCTATAACCAAGTTTATTAAACGCTGTTGTAAATTGCTTTAAAACTTCTGGATAGAAAGGATTATGAATACCTTTCATCACCAATCCGATAATTTTTGTGCGGTTCGTAATGAGGCTTCTTGCAAATTCATTTGGCCTATACCCTAATTCTTTCGCTGCTGCTAATACTTTCTCACGAGTTTTGTTAGAAACCGATGCCCCTTCAAAGTAAACTCTCGATACGGAGGATTGGGAAACACCCGCAAGCTTTGCAACATCCTTTGCTGTAACATGATACTTCAATATTCTCACTACCTTTTTTCAGATATATTATTAAGACTATACTATGTATGCTTCACTTTTAAAATAGATTATTTTCTTAATTTTCAAGCCAACTTAAAACTAGTGTAAACATCATAAAAATGTACTACATTTTATGTTTTGTGTTATTTACTGTATTAGTGTATTACTTTACAATATTATTAAAGATAATAATAATTCCCGCCCATATTCAATTTTCTATACAAATTAATAGATTCAAATACCTAATATAGAATAACAAAAAAAGATTCAAAGTTACTATAAAACAGAAAGGGTGGAAAAAATGGAATACAATTTTGATAGCCATACTTTTTATCAATCTTTATTTGAATTTAATCCAGATATTGTATATTTTATAGATGCATCAGGATATCTAAAAAAAATGAACGATGTGTTTTTCCAAAAGCTTGGTTTTACTAATCATGATGAAATAAACTCCATTGGATCATTGCTCCCTCTAAATTATGAACAGATGCACAAAGAGGCATTCCATAAAGTACTTTCCGGTAATCCTCAAAATATGAATATGAAGTTCATACATAAAATGGGACATTTATTGGACATCAATTTAACCATAATACCTGCTTACTTGGACGGGGATATCCAAGGTGCCTTTGGAATAGCAAAAGATATAACAGATCATATGAAAGCACTACAGTTAAATACCTACTTAGCAAATTATGATCCATTAACCGGATTACCAAACAGGAAACTATTTCAAGAAAAGCTCGAACAAGCGATAATTGTTGGGAATACGTTAAATCAAAAAGTTGCTGTAATGTATTTGGATTTAGATCGCTTTAAATATATCAACGACACACTTGGTCATACACTAGGGGATAATTTACTTATACAAATTGCAAGTAGACTAAAGCATTGTCTCGGTGAAAACGCAGTTATAGCTCGACTCGGAGGAGATGAATTCGGTGTTCTGTTGACGGATTTTTATACACAACAAGCAAAAGAGCGTTCGAAAAATATAATTGAATCACTAGATAAACCATTTCTTGTAGAGAATTATAATCTTTTTATTACAACGAGTATTGGAATAAGTATTTATCCACATGACGGAGAAAACTCTCTTACATTAATGAAAAATGCCGATTCAGCATTATATAAAGCTAAAGAATTAGGAAAAAACAATTTCCAAGTATATTCTTCTTCTTTAAATGCCCAAACGTTTAAGATCTTTTCTTTAGAATCTAGTCTACGATATGCAATTGAACGGGGACAATTAGAGCTATACTACCAACCAAAAGTTTGCCCTAAAACCTATGAAATTGTTGGTGCTGAGGCACTCATTCGCTGGAATCATCCAGAATGGGGACTTGTGTCACCTGATGAATTTATCCCTTTAGCGGAGGAGACGGGATTTATTGTTGAAATTGGAGATTGGGTAAAACGGACAGCTTGCCTTCAAATGAAGTTATGGCAAGAATCCGGCTTGCCTAAAGTTCCTATTTCCGTTAATTTGTCGGCAAATCGCTTTTTAGAAAGAAGTTTAATTACAAATGTGAAGCAAATATTAGAGGAGACAAACTTGGAATCCAAATATTTGGAAATAGAGATTACGGAATCTTCACTATTAGAGAATGAAAAAGTCGTATTCTCTGTTCTAGAAGAATTGAAGCGTCTAGGTATTAAAGTAGCGCTAGATGATTTTGGTACAGGCTACTCTTCTCTCTCTTCCTTGAAAAGGTTTAAGGGGTTAATAGATATCCTTAAAATCGATCGCACATTTATTAATGATTTAACTTCTTTTGAAACGGATGATTCCAATTTCATCACTAACACTATTATTCAATTAGCTCAGCAATTAAAAATGGAAGTTGTAGCAGAAGGTGTAGAGACTACGGACCAATTGAAAGTATTAAACAATTATAATTGTAATTCCATCCAAGGTTATTTATTCTCAAAACCAGTCCCTGCAACAGAGTTTGAAAAACTATTGAATAAAGGGAAATTGATACCTGAAGAAATGAAAGCCAAAGAGGAGAAATTCACAAGCAACGCCAAAGGTTTCCAAATAATATTAGGAAATCCTTTAAAAGCAACAATGACTCTAACGCAAATTCGTGGGAATAAAGTGGATTTAGGGACAATAGATGTTCTAATAGAAGAGGTTTGCACAAAAAGATTGAAATTTTTATCAGATATAAAATTAGCGGTCAATCATGCGATTATTTTAGAGTTAAAAACAAAGATTCTAAATAATAACGTAAAGTTTATTGGTTCGATTGTTTCAATATCAGAACCTAAACCTCACCTATATCAATATGTGTTGGAATATAAAATGGAGGAAAGTGAATTAGTAAATATAACAAAGATCCTAGATAAATTTGAAAATCTTCAAGAACCCTCTAATATGTCGCTATGCAATTTTATACAAGTGGACCGATATGTATTTTTTAATAAAGATTAAGTAATGAAGCCATCCTTTTCAAACAAAAGGATGGCTGAAAACATGGACTTTACTTTTACCTTAACGCGAAAGTTTTATGAGTTAAACTAAATTTTCAATAATACTCTATCTGCCTCATCTATTAACTTTAATGATTGTAGTAAATGAATCATTAAATTCATGACAGCTTCATCGTAATCAGGTGCTAAAATGTACCAGTAGTTCGCATCACGTACAAACGCTAACTTCTCTTCTTTATTTGCAGCATTTAAAAAGGACTGCATTCGCTCAATTTCTTTCTTACCAACGTTTCGATCTTTTGCAAACGAATAACTACGACCGCTATTACTACCAATTATCCCGAGTCCATCTAATGTCGCTAAAGACACTTTATTTTCTCTCTCCATTTTTGCTTGCTCCATATAACGTAAAACATCCACAGATTTAGCGTCGAACGTTTGTTGCAATCGTTTAAATATATGCTCACGCTCTATTTGTAAAGTATTAGATAGATCTCTAGCATTTTCTCGAATTATTTCGTTCATCTCGTTTTTATCTTGTACAGTACAAAATTGTTCTAGCAGCTCCACATAGGGCACTGAAACTGTTAAATTTATAAAGTGAAACTTCAATCAGTTGGGGTTTTCTTCATCCCCCACTGATTGTTAGTTGAACCAATCGGGCTTTTACGGGCAGTTGATCTCCACTTATCTTATCGCTTTATCTAAATCTTGAAGTCTGAGTCTTACTTCCCGTTAATGCGGGATAAACTCTTCGAAGTTCCTTGCTATATATCTAACAGGTGGATCATTTGTTGGTGATACACACACAATTGGAGCGTCCTTCAAAACACGCACATCATGAAAGTCGGTTAAAAAACCAAAATGAATCCCATTTCCACCTGTTGATGCAAAGGGAATTAAGTCTGGTGGTGTTATAGAGTAATAATAGTAATCGGTAATTGGTATGAATCCTATAGTATCAAGGGATAACCCTTCCTTCTGTAAATTCATTTCAAGCTGAATCAGTCGATATACTTCCTCTGGTATACTATAGGTGCCGTAGACTTCTATTAATTCGTTTACCACAAGCTATCTTCCTTTCTGATTTCAAATTATTCCTCGTGCTTTCTAAAAAACAAGGAACCTCCTACTAAAAATACTCCACTGAATAGAAAAATTCCTATCATTCCTATAGAACCACCAATTACTCCAAAAAGGGTTGGTGCGATTAACTGAGAAAAACGGTTCGTAGCAATTCGAAGTCCTAATACCTCCCCTGTTCGATCAGGAGGAGACGCATTATAGGTAGTCGTCATGGAAATAGGTTGTCCACAGCCTAAGCCAAGGCCCATTCCAATTGCCAATAAAGCAATCAAGTATACTGAATGACTGAAAGGCAATAAGAGAAATGCTATTCCAGCTACTAAAATTGACATAAACAGCACCGTATCTCGCTTGTATGTTTCTAGCAACTTTGGCAATATAAAGCGGACAAACATTGTAGCAAGCCCTTGTAATGCGATTATCCATCCAATTGCAGAAGTGGATAAATGCATTTGCTTTCCTAACAAAGGGAAATATGCCACAAAGATATCTTTCGAATATAACACCAATGCACTTGAAAATAATGCTTTTCTCACAAGCGGATTTTCAAATAGCTTGAAAGAATCAACTAATTTTGTAGGAGGTCTGCTAATTTTTTCTGCAGCCTTTGGAATTCCAAATGAAAATACAATCGAAATAACACCAACAACTATACAAAAAATGTATACTACTTGGAACGATATATGTTCGGATAAATAACCGCCAACTAGAGGACCAATAACAGCTCCTAAAGCAACGCATAAACTAAACATACTAAAAAAATAGTCTCTATTTTTAGGCGTAGATTGATGTCCTAATTGATTCTGCAAAGCAATAGGTATACAAATATTTGCAAGACCTAATAACAATTGACTCGCAAATAGTGACCATACGGCTGAGTAAAGAGTGGGAATAATCATTCCAACAATAGAAACTACAAAACCAAAAATAATTGGCATACGGTTTCCAAATTTATCAATTATTTTACCTGCATGAATAGAAAAGATCAGTGGTAAAAATGCAAACGATGATGTTAAAATACCTATCAGAAAAATAGAAGCTCCCAATTCATCAGCTGATAGTGTAATAACCGGTCTCGTAGCATTAATGATTGTTTGAAATAAAAAAATAAGTAACAATATTCCTCGTAAATTCATATATATCCCTGCCTATGTTCTTATAAATCTTATTATACTAATTTATGGGACTCAAAGAGTGAGTTTTTTGCATGATATTCACTAATCTATTTAAACAGCAAAAACCATTACTCAATACACTGAGTAATGGCTTCGAAAATTATACCTGCTTGTATTCATCAATAATATTAGAAAGTAGTGTTGCGCTAAACTCTGGATTTGTACTTCCAGTAATAAAGCTCCCGACAATAATAACCTCCACTCCTGCTTTCAGCAAGCTAGGTGTGATTTCATCATTTACTCCACCAGCAACTGCAATCTGATTATCATCCAATCCTTCCACAAGTTGTAATAATTTAGACGTCGCAAGTTGTCCGTCTTGTTGCATGTCTTTTCCGACATGCAAACAGAAAAGTCGAGCCCCAAGTGAGTGAATTTCTCTTACTCGGTCCGCACTTTCTATACCGAGCAAATCAATCATTACTTCCCCACTTTTCTCAGTGGCAACTTCCAAGCATTGTTTTATTGTGGCATTTGGAGAAAAGCCCATAACCGTCGTAACATTAGCACCTGATTTAAAAGCTTGTAAACTTTCATGTCGCCCAGCATCACATGTTTTCATATCAGCAACAATTGTTTTTTCAGGAAAACGTTCTCGCATTTTGCGGACAGCAGTCATCCCGTATTCTTTTATAACACCTGTCCCAATTTCAATCCAGTTGATATAATCCTTCGTTTGTTCAACAAGGGCTATACATTCTTCTATCGTCATACGATCTAAAGCTAATTGAATTTTCACCTTACTCATTCGACACCTCTATACCTTACTATCAAGCGTAATTGTTATATTCCACTATTAATTAATCCGTTAAGTAATCATAAACACTTTTTGCAATTGTAATTCCATTCACTCGATTGCTCTCTTCATTTTGTTGTTCTATTTCACCTGGTATGTAAACCTTCGAATATCCTGGAGCTGGTTCTGATTCATGCAATTCGTCTATCATTTGATCCATTCTAGCTAAGAATGTTTCTAAGTCTACAAAGTTTGTTGGATTGAAAACACAAAAATAATGCCCTAAATGACGTTTCTTATCTAAATCATCATACATTTTTCCAATATGTGGACCGAATGCTGCTCCTGCCAGCAACCCTGAAAATATATCTACTATAAGTGATAATCCATATCCTTTTGGTCCCCCAAAAGGTGTTAAAGAAACTACCTTGTTCGGATCTGTTACCGGCTGTCCATTTTCATCGACACCCCATCCTTCAGGAATAGATTTCCCTTCTTCCTTATGTTGCAACACTTTTCCGAGCGCTACTGTTGACGTTGCCATATCCAAGATGAATGGTTTATGCTTCTTTGCAGGAATTCCATATGCAATTGGATTTGTTCCTAAAAAAGAATGTTTTCCACCGAATGGAACTACAATTTTATCTGTGTGAGACATTGCTATTCCTATTAAATTAGCTTCAGCTGCTTTTTGGACGAAATAACTTAGTGCACCGCAATGACTACTATTCATCACCGTAACCATACCGATACCATTTTCTTTTGCCATTTGTATTGCCTTTTCTATTGCAAAGTCACCAATGACATGTCCAAAACCATTGTCACCATCTACGATACCTGTTGTAGGTGCTGTTTGATTGAATGTAATGTTTGCGTTTGGATTGATGCCCCCAGCTTTTAAACGATTCACATAATGTTCTGTTCTTAATACTCCATGTGAGTTAACGTTTCTCAAATCAGCGTGAATAAGAATTTCTGCTACTTTTTCTGCGTGGGCTTCTATTAGACCTGCACCCACTAATTTATTGATAGCATATTGCTTAGCTTCTTCATGATTTAATGTAATTGTTGACATAATCAATCTCCTATTCTAAATTGCTATGTTTGTTTTTCAATGTGTCGTTGGTTTGCAAACTATCAAGACTATCAATAATGGCTGCATCTAAAATGATATGGGCAGCCTGGTCGAATTGATTGCCCAAAGGTTGAATCGTTTCTGGTTCATTTGGCAAGCGGTATTTTGTCGCTGCTGGAATAATTAATCCATTGTACTGAGCAAGTACTTCTGTATTTGTCGTTATCATAAATATTTGTGAACCTACTTTTGAAGCACCTTCTAAAACATTTAACGTATTTGCAGTCCTACCCGAGCCTGAAAGGACGATAAGTACATCTCTTTCCTTAATTGCTGGAGTCGTTGTTTCTCCTAGAACAAATACCGTTTTACCACTATGCATTAATCTCATGGCAATTACTTTGGCAATAAGCCCGGATCTACCTTCACCAGTGAAAAAAAAGCGAATATCCTTTTTAAACAAATCTACTAATTGCCTGTATTCTTTTTCTTTTACGTTTGTACAAACATCTTTCATTTCTGTTAAAATCTTTGAAATAGTTATCATACAATCCCCTTTCTTCTTGCTTTCTCTCTATATCAGAGTCTAGTAATTATTTCCTTAAGTCTTCCTAAACCGATTTAGTAAAAAGTTTAAATGAACCCCCTTTCAAAGTCAAACGTGATTCCTCAACATTCTGAATACTGAAAATCTTCGCTGTATAACTAAATACGATTTTATTATTTTAAAAAATCTTCGCTTTAAGTAGTAAAATATAGTAAGGAAGTGCTTTTTTAAATAAGCAATGAATAACCAAGAATCCTAGTTTTTAGCAAAGAGAGGAGATTATTATGAAAGAACTAACGGAAAAAATACTTAAATTTGGTGAGGAGCGAGGCTGGGGTAGAAACCATAATGCACGAAGCCTTGCCATATCAGTCTCCTTAGAAGCTAGTGAACTACTAGAACATTTTCAGTGGTTGTCACCAGAAGAGGCAATTGAAAAAGACAAGCAAGCAATTGTAGATGAAGCAGCAGATGTTTTTATATATTTACTGCAACTTGCGAATGTTTTAGGCATCGACTTAAAAGAAGCAGCGCAACAAAAGATGATAAAAAATGCGTTGAAATATCCTATCCCTGTTAAAACGGAGAGTTAATGGTTAACCTGGCCTACTTCAATTATTCAATAAATAAACTTCTTTCAGCCTACTTGGTTGATTGTTATCATCATTATGTTCTATCATAGTAAGAATAAAGATTTCATGAAAAGAGGATATATAGAGATGACAATCCTAATGGTAGATGATAATTCAGTAAACTTATTTGTAATTGAAAGCATTCTAAAAAAAGCGGGTTATGAAAATTGTCATCCTTTAAATTCTGCGGAAGAACTATTCCAATACTTAAGATTGGATGAAAAAGAAGCGCCAGCACCGATGGTTGATCTTATATTATTAGACATCATGATGCCAAAAATTGATGGAATAGAGGCTTGTCGACGTATTCAGCAGGATGAGCGATTAAAAGAAATACCTATTATTTTTCTGACTGCTTTAAATGATTCTAGACATCTAGTAGAAGCTTTTGAGGTTGGAGGAACAGATTATGTCACCAAGCCGATCGACAAGTTAGAGTTTTTGGCAAGAGTTCGACTTGCTTTAAGATTAAAATTTGAAAAAGATCGAAATAAAGAGCAGGAAGCGAAAATGCAGGAAGATCTATTACTTGCCATGCAAGTGCAAGGTAGTCTCTTAAATGACTCTACTATTGACAAGCATTTGAGTATTCAAGTATTTCATTCTCCATCTGATAATCTCTCCGGAGATATGTACCACTGGCATAAATTTAGCGATCATCGATATGGCATTATTCTCTTTGATATGATGGGCCATGGCATTAGCGCCTCTCTTGTTAGCATGTTCATTTCTTCGGTATTAAGAGATGCAATAAAAAACTTAGAAGATCCAGCACTCGTGATAAAAGAACTAAATCGCTATATGACTTCTTTACATAATAAAAATAATTTAAATTATTATTTCACTGCAATTTATTTAATCATCGATACCGAAAAAAGAGAGATAGAATATGTAAATGCTGGACATCCTCCAGGATTTTTACGAGTGGATGGGACGCTTCTTACAATGGAAAGAGGGGCTTGTGCAGTAGGCTTGTTTGACGAGATTCATGTAAGGAAATCTAAACTTTCCTATAACGGAGATATTCAGCTCCTTCTCTACACGGACGGAATTATAGAGTCGGAGGGTATTGATGAAATGGAAGCACTCGAAAAATTACAAACAATCACCTGCCAAGAATGGAAAGAAGATGAATGTCTCTTCCATAAGATTTTGAGCGATATTAACCAGTCCAATCAAAAAGATGATATTTGCTTGCTGATGATCAAAACGAAATGAGAAAAGTAGAACAAAAGCGTTAAAGCCCCTGTCACATGCCCAATCAAGCTCATGGGAACGATAAAATAGAATAACACACATAATAGGGAAACTGAGTCGTAAAGAGATACGGCAAAGGCAATTGATTTCCGCTCCAGGCGGACGCTTACCGCGGGGCGGGCGGTGAGCCTCCTTGCGCTTCAATCAATAGAACTTGCTGACTAATCAAAGGTTTCCACCCATAGAAAATGCAACATCGTACTAAATTTAGTGTCTGATTATGAAGTAAATAACAAACTCTATTGGATTGTAGCGAAGGGGTGGCGACTCCGGCGGGAACAGTACGAGCTGAAAGCCCCGCAGGAGCGGGAGCTCCGAGGAGATGGAAGCCGTGCCCGCGGAAAGCGTCCACCCTGTAGCGAAATCCTAGCGGACTCTTCATTCAATTCACTACCGCGCAGTTTCCTTAAACCACGATTAAAATAAAATATACAGTCCCCTATACTACTTGAAAAAATTATCCATCTGTTCTATTTCTCTTTAGTTTCCTAACAAACAAAAAAGCAGGGCTATCCTTCCAGTCAATTAGACTTGAAAGATAGCCTCTGCTTTACTTTTTTCGGTATAACGGCTCCTCTGTTGAAAACTCTTCATAGGAATCAGCGTATTTGCTAATTCTTAACGATTCCTTGTTCCCTAAACCAAGAAATCCATTTGGGGATAAACTTTGGATAAATAATTCATGCACTTTATTTTGAAGTGTAGGATTAAAATAAATCAATACATTTCTGCAGAAAATTACATGAAACTCATTAAACGATTGATCTGTCACTAAATTATGCTGTGCAAAAATAACATTCTTCAAAAGTCTTTCCGCAAAAAACACATTTTGCGAATTTGTTTTATAATACATAGAAAATTCTTTAGTCCCACCGGCTTTAAGATAATTCTTCGTGTAGCTTTGCATTTTATTCAATGGGACAATTCCTTGCCTTGCCTGTTCTATGGCTACTTTACTCATATCTGTCGCGTAAATTGTTGCTTTGTCTAATAGACCTTCTTCTTCCAGTAGAATTGCCATGGAAAACACTTCTTCTCCTGTTGCACAGCCAGCATGCCAAATCCGTATCTCTGGATAATTACGAAGAATAGGAACAACATTCGTTCTAAATTCTTTAAAAAAGGAAGGATCCCGGAACATTTCCGTTACAGGAACAGAAAAGCCTTCAATGATTTTCTCTAAAAAACCAGGTTCATGAAACGCCCTTTCTATGAGCGTTGTAATATTTGGAGCGTTCTCTATATTTCTTCTGTTTTCAATTCTCCGTATGATAGAAGCACGTACATACTGTTTAAAATCATAACCAGTTAAACGGTAGATTGTTTCCAATAGCAAGTCTACTTCGAGTTCTTTTTTAAAGTTTTCATCTTGACTGTACATTTAATCATCCATTTCTATTCATTAGAAACCCAGACACTTAGAACAGATAGTAGTTGCTCTAAATCTAAAGGTTTACTTACATAATCAGAAGCCCCTGTCTCTAGACATTTCTTGCGATCTCGTTCCATCGCTTTAGCCGTAAGGGCAATGATAGGTATATCCATCAACTCTTCATTTGCTCGTATTCTCTGCATCGTTTCATACCCATCCATATTTGGCATCATAATATCCATCAGGATAATATCAAATAGAGAAGGTTGTTCTTCCAATATCTCCAGACACTCTAATCCATTATTTACGGAACAGACCATCATACCTTCTTGTTTCAAAGCAGCTTCTAAAGCAAAAATATTGCGTAAATCGTCATCTACGATCAATACATTTTTCCCTTGTAAGACATTTTGCTTCTCTTCTAGCAAATTCGCATTTTCTGTTTCTAAGGGAAATACTTCTTCATCTAATGAAGATCCGGCAACTTCCTCAAGTGCAGTTAACAGGACATCCTCTTTCCCTAATTTTGTAGACAAGCTTGGAAGATACAATGTAAAAGTACTACCTACTCCCTCTTCGCTCTCTAAAGTTACATACCCACCTAAATGCTTTGCGTATTCTTGGCAAATCGATAACCCAAGACCGGTTCCACCATATTTCCTCATAGTAGCACCATCTGCTTGTTGGAATGCTTCAAATATTAATTGGTGCTTCTCTTTTGGAATACCTATACCACTATCTTTTATCGAAAACGAAATCCAATAATCAGCCTCTTTTCCTGCAAAAGCTGGTTGTAATTCTTTGTTTGGAACGTTTTTAATCTCTATTGAAATACTACCTTTTTCCGTATATTTAAATGCATTGGAAAGGAGATTTTTTAAAATTTGAAGCATCATCTTTTCATCTGTACAGAAAATATTTGGGATGTTTGCTCCCTTTAGAATACTAAACAAAAGTCCTTTTTTCTCTGCAACATGATTAAAGTTCATTTCCAAATAATTCGGCAGATCATTGATATTCATTTCACCATATATAATCTCCATTTTCCCTGCCTCAACTTTAGATAAATCGAGAATATCATCGATTAAAGCTAAGAGATCTTTTCCTGATGTATGGATAACTTTAGCGAATTTCTCCTCCTCCCCTCTCGATTGCTCCCCAGCATTTTCAGCAATCAATTCAGAAAGGATTAAAATACTATTTAAAGGAGTGCGAAGCTCGTGAGACATATTTGCAAGGAATTCAGATTTATATTTAGAGCTTAAAACGAGCTGTTCAGCCTGTTTTTCTAATTCTATTTTTGCCTGGTTTAAAGCTACTGATTTCAGTTCTGCTTCTTTTGAACGCTCTTCTAGTTTTTCATTAATTGTTTGCAATTCCTCTGATTGCATTTGTAACTCTTCTGATTGTGTTTGTAAATCATCCGACTGAACACGCAGTTCCTCTGTCATCGTCTGGGATTCTGTAAGTAAACGCTCTATCTCCTCTCGGTCCTTCGCGCTATTTAACGTAATACCAAAGTTTTCTATAACATCTTCTATAAATTGTTGATCGGATTTAGAATAATTACACAAGCTCAGTATTTCTATTACAGCGATTACTTCTCCCTCATAAAGAATTGGGGCAATAATCATTCCTTGCGGAGGAATAGTCCCTAACGCAGAAGGAATAAGTTGGAATTCGTCCAAATCACTTAAAACATGCATACTTTTTTTAAGTGCATACTCTCCGATCAAGCCTTGACCTAATTCAAAATGACTTCTACCTACTGTATCAAATCCATCTGCAAATGTAGCGCTTTTCACAAAAAGATGCTTATCACTTCGAAAATCTCTTACATAAATAGCCCCATATGATGAATTTGCTTCTTCTGAAATAGCGGATATAAAAGCTTTACATAATTCAGCAATAGAAGTAATACCTTGGTAGGAATTAAATGTATTGTTAATACGTTGCTGATGCATTTCTCTTAGCTCTAGATTTGTCAGCAGCTCATTGGTTGCATTCCCTAATTCCCTGATCTCATCTCGTGATCTCAATGTAATTCTTCTCGATAAGTCTAGTGCATTTGTATTGGTAAATGTAGCAATATCTTTTATCGTTGCTATTACTTCATTCATTGTTCTGACAATCGAGCGTGATACCAATGTAGACATAACAATAGCTACGATAAATACAAGTAAACCTAATGTGACTAATCCTTGGATTAACGTATCAATATTTTGGTTTAATGCATCGGCTCTTTTCTGCCTGAATTCTGTTTCAACTTCTCTAAAGTTTTCAAATTGGCTACGTATTAAATCTATAGTCGCTCCGCCTTGATCATTTTCCAAATAACTTGAAGTAACACCATTACTTTCTTGTTTCTTTTGATTAATCATCGGTGCTCCAACTGTGTCTTCCCATTTAATGATATTATCTTTAATAGTCATTAATTTTGCTTGTTGTCCGGGATCATCTACTAACCGATATAATTCATCGAAACTATGTTGCCATTCCATCTGTCCTGTATAATATGGCTGCAGATAATTTTCTTCCCCCGTAATCACATAACCTCTTTGACCCCTTACCATATCAAGTACGTATTTTTCTATTTGATGGGATAATGTCGTTACTTCAAAATCATGTCCCATTATATAATCTTTATCTGCTTGTACAACAGCAAATTGTTTATTTACAAGAAAGAATGCAAATATGACCATTATGATAACCAATAAATAGCCAGACATAATTTTTGTCCGAATACCGATTTTTCTATTTTTCCCCATGGAATTATGAGCCTACTTTCTATATAGATATCCTATGTTAAGAATATTATACTATAATTTCAGGATGTTTTATCTATAATCCGTAGTTATTCGATTTATTCCGACTGGTGAAAAACGTATTAAAGTATACAGTCCCTATGTAACAAGAAAAACAGCCGTCGGGGTATTAGGAGTACCGTATTAGTTTAAAGTAGTACTCCCTCTCACTCTCTTTCGTTAATCCAAAGTCCCAGTGCTATTAATTCTTGTAGTGACCTTAATATCAACCTCTAGCTTACTAATTATTTTTTCCGTCATTTCTCTGTCCCAATTACCCTTATAGTACATTCGAAAGTTTTCAGTTAAACCTACGGGGTCAACCTTAAGCTCTTTTAAATCTTCTAAAAGTTCCTCAATATCCTTTTCAATTTGCTCATCAATATCTTTCTCTAGCTTTGTTATACTAGCTAAAGTAGTCAACTCATCTTCTCGATAACCTTTATATTCAATAAGCGTGCCTTCCATTTTCAAGTTAATAAATAATTTAGGTGATTCTATACTTTTATTACTTTTCATCTTTACTTTGTTTTTAATGAGATCTATCATCAATTCTTCTTTTTCTTCTCCCTTATCTAACGTTAGATTCAGCGGTGCAAGGTTTTTTTCCCCTAGTAAAGCTTGTATGATAAGACCTTCTCGTGGTAATAATTCTTCAATCATATTATCTTTTTTAAATAGAGCAACCCCATCAATCTCAATTTTCCCTTCCTGTTTTTCAAGAAGAGGTACTATTGTATCGAAAACTGGATTTGTTTGTGTATATACAAAATCATGGATATTCGTATTTGGCATGAAGGCCGTGTTGATGCTTGGTTGCAATAAATCATTTAAGTATAGGTTGATACTTGGTTTATCCGGATAACTTTCCTTTAATATTTCTTCTCCGTTCTCTTTCACAATAGCCACAAGTACTTTATTACCTACCTCTGCGTTTCTATATAGATGCCTTATTACTTTTTGAACATCCCCATTACGAGCAAATTCCTCATTAAATACAACAACTCGTAATTGATTCAATACTACCTTTTTGTCTGAAACTGTTTCAATTTCAACAATTCCTTTCGAAACAAAATCGGTAGTCACGGAGAAAATTTGTGTATTTTCTTTGGCTTCGGGTAAAAACTGAGGCATCGCCGCCGATAACTTATATGAATCTTCATCAATATAGTCAAATGCCAAGATGCCAAGGAGACCAACATCCTCCAAAGGTACTTTCAATTCCTTATCCGCACAACCCGCCAAGCATATAATAGTCAAAATAAGTAATATTAGCTTTTTGTTCATGACTGCACCTGCTTTTTCCTCAGTAGATGGACAACAATCAAAAATATGGGCCAACATAGCATTAAATAAGATGTTTGAAAAGCGGCCTCAAATATTTTTTCTTTAACTTCTTTTGAAAATGGCATCGATAGGATTATATAAATCGCTATCGTGATTACATAAACATGAGAAATCTTTTTTTTAGATCGAAAAGAATCTATTCCCTTTTTAGCACACCATAAGTAACCAGTTATCGTAGTTAACACTAGAAATACCCATATTGTAATTCCAATGATGTCAATTCTTTCTATATAAGTTAATTCACCCGCTTTAAACAGATGCAATACCGAATACGTAACATGTTCCAATTGCCATTCTGAGTAATACATAACACTTACTGTAGTTACAACAAAACAAAGAATAATACTTATCCAAACTCCTATTAAAGCATGTTTATATGCTTTCTTTTGGTTTGCAATATAGGGAAAATAGACCATAATAAGTTCGTACCCCAGTATAGATAAATATCCTTTTCTGAAAGCTTCAAAAGCCTCGCTTTTATTGAAATTAAACAAAGGTAAAAGGTGACTTAAATCACCTTTCTCAATTGCCCATCGTAAAAAGTACAGTAACGGCAGAGTTAGAAAGAATGCCATCATGCAAAACCTGGCGATGGACTTAATTCCACCATTTACAATATAAATAGCTACCACCAAGAAAAAGAGTATTGGAATAGTAGTACTTTGTTCAGGAAGGGCTGTAGTTTGTATAAGATTCATGTAATCATCGATAATCCCTGCTATAAAAAAAGTTAAGTGTACAACTATAAACAAATTGAAGCTCTTCCCAATCCATTTGCCTAGTAGTTTTTCATTGATACCAAATATATTTTCATTTTTATACTGTGAACATATCCAAATCATCGGCCATAAATTAAGACTTGCAACTACTCCAAATAGAAGAGGATAAAGGGCCAGACTATATCCCATAGAACTAAGGTCTTGAGGGAGTGAGAGCATACCAGTACCAATCATTATATTTTGTATTAAAAAAACTACATGATATCCATTCAACTGTTTTCGCTTATCTACATTCAACCTCGCCAACCTCACCTCTATAGAAAACATCCTACTTTTTCTGTGACCTTGAAATTCCCGATCTTCCTTTCAGGAAAGCCGTTGGAAATCTTATAATTCCATCTAGCAAATCTCCAGCTTTCCGAGGAATTACAGGTGTCATAAAAGGAGTACCTAAAGAACTTAAATTCAATAAATGAGCCAACAACCAAGCAAGTGCTAGCATTTGTCCGAACAATCCAAACAAACCTGCTGATAAAATAAAAATATATCGAACAAATCTACTTGTATTACTCATTAGAAAAATCGGTGGTAGAAATGAAAGTAATGCGGAAGTTGCAACTAAGACAATTAATATGTTACTAATTAGTCCTGCTTCAACTGCTGCGGTTCCAATTACAATACCGCCTACGATACCAATCGTCTGTCCTACTTTTGCTGGCATTCGGGAACCAGCCTCCCTTAAGACCTCTATGATTAGTTCTATAAACAATACTTCAATAAGTGGTGGAAATGGTACTTTACTTCTTGATTCCTGTAAATTTAATAAAAGTTCATAAGGTAAAATTTCAGGATGAAAAGTTAAAGCAGATACATACATGGGCGTAATCATTATAGTTAGGAAAAATCCAAAAAAACGAAGCATCCGTAGTAAGGTTGCGGTAGTCCAGCGATTATAATAATCTTCCACTGAAATAAACATGTCCATAAAGGATGTCGGGCATACTATTGCTGCTTGACTATTATCCATGAGCACTACAATTCTTCCATCTAATATATAATGGACGATACTATCAGGTCGGACGCTCATATAATATTGTGGAAATGGAGATAAAGGGTTATCTTCAATCAATTGCTTTAAAATAGAAACATCCGGAAATGATGGATAATTGACTTTATCTAATCTTTTTTTTAATATCTCTAGATTTTCCTTATTCACAATATCTTCTACGTACAATAGAGAAATTTCCGTATTGGATTCTGTTCCAATAATACGATTTTCATTTTTCAGCATTGGGTTTTTGATACGCCTTTTAACTAAGGAAATATTTACTTGTAACGATTCCGTAAATGCATCTTGGGGGCCGATAACAGTGGACTCTGTTTCGGTGTTTGTAATGGCTCTAGTAGATGCACTATACGTATCTATACTTAACAGTAAATTGGCATCATGAAAATATAATAGCGTTTGCCCACCCATTAACTTCGAAATAATTTCAGTTTTATCTGCTGGATCAATTTTCTCTGATATTTGGTGGATTTGATTTAAGTGATTAGCCAAGGGGATGAGAACCATTACTTGCATAGTCATTTTCTCTACAAGTGAATTGCTATAAACCATTGTGACAATACCTTCATTTGTAGGTATTTTCTTAAATATGACATCGTTAATTTGAGTTGTATTTTTCTTTAGCAATTCAATTGTTTCTTCGATTTCAGCACCGGTAACCTGCTTTGTATTTGGCGATGCTTTATCGGTATCACCACTTTTGATGGCTCTTATAAATTTTTTAAATTTCACATATACCCCATGCCTTTCATCAAGACAAAAATTTGTATAATAAGCATGTCCACTATTAAGAAATTGTATTCTCTTGAATATTTCGATTTAAAAATCCCATTTAATGGTCTTTTGACCAAAATATAATACTAGGAATATCTTCCTCTATAACATATATTTATTAAGGCTTATATTTGAAAATTTCATATAAGACTATTTTATTTTGCAGGAGAATAGAAATGAAGAAATTATTATCTATTGTATTAGCGACTGGAATTGCAGGAGCTAGTGTATTCACACCTTACACAAACGCGGAGGCGGCATCCGTTTCTAAAGCAGAGGCTTTAGTAAAAGCAGCAGAACAACATGCTGGTGCTTTAAAATGGCAAATATCTGTTGAACTTACAAAAGAGATTAAGTATCCGGATATGAAAATTTTCAATTTAACAAAAGATGCTTACTTAAATGCAAAAAAAGAGATTGCTAATATAAGTGCGAAAGATAAAGCAAAATTAGAAAAACGCCTAGAAGATAATGCTGGTATTCACTATACTCGTGCAATGGGATACATTGATGCTATTACATCTGGGAAAAAGATTGTAGATAAAGCAAATCAATTAAATAAATTGTATGCAGCTAATCCAACATCCGATGTAACAGAAAAAAGTTACCATGAATTATCTAGCGAAATTCGTAAACAGGCCATCTTGCTTTACCGTGTATACGGAAAATCAACACGAGATGCAATTTTAACGAAATATAAAACTCCTGGTGAAAAAGCACTTGAATCTTCTAAATATGTAATTACTGCAAAAATGGAGCTAGATAAATTAGACGATTTGATCTCTAAAAAAGCAGATCAAAAAACAGTGGAAGCACAAGTTTCTATTTTCCTAGATTCTCTAGATGCAATTGAGGACGATGCAATCATTAGTGACCTTTATAGTGCTTACTACGACAGCATTAGAGAAGATGAGAACTTTGTAGCACAAGAAAAAGAAATTAACGAATTTTTCGAGAAAGCTACTGAGTATGCAAATGAAGAAAAACTTGAGGAAACACTTAGCCTATACAGCAAAGACTTCCCAGGCTATGCGTCACTTAAAGAAAATTTAGAAACAACTTTCAAAGATTATAATGTAAGATACCAGACTTTAGGTCTAGAAGTTCAATACATTATCGACAATACTGCAGCAGTTGTACATGATCAAAAATCAATCTTCAATACTACAGATTCACTTGAACATACTACTATTTACCTTTTAGAAAAAGATAAAGATGGTAACTGGAAATTCCTAGACTCATCAGATATTATAGAGGAAACTAGTGATTCTACTGATGAAGACAATACTGAATTACCAGTTGAATCTGATTCACAAGAGAATTCTGACGTGCAAACTGTAGAATAATAGATTAATAACTGGAGCTATTAGTAGAAATACAAATAGCTCCAGTTTTTTATTTAAAAGAAATAATTATTCCACCTCTGCCTGCATAAGTCCCCATTGTGGCACCCATGTAACTGACAACAACATCTTTCGGATGAAATTGTTGAATAAGTGCTGCTTTGAGTACTTCCGCTTCCTCTATGTTTCCAGTATGAGTAATTCCAAGAATGGTATTAGAAAAAACTTCTTTTTTATGACGAACAACTTCAAGCGTCTTTTTTGGAAACCTCTTCTTCCCTTGAACTTTTTTATGATTTTCTTTCATTACTAAATTTCCATTCGAAACTTTTTACGCTCGAATTCGTATGAAGAGTATACAAAGAAAGAGGCGAAACTAACAATGCAGGATTCTAAAGAGTGGTTGATAGATGAATTAAAACAAGTAGAAGAATGGGAGAAAGATCAAAATGATTTGTGGTTTTGGGAAAAACTTGGTCGCCTGCCTTTTAAAATAATCGATAAATGGACACCATCCTTCATTCAAAATAAAATCGGTGTCCTTGTAGATGAACTTGGTCAATATGTCCAGACAGGTGGTAGCTATTTAAGCTCTACTTCTAAAATCCCTTCCTATTTCCCTGAAATGGAAGTACAAACATTAGAAGAAGTAAAAAAGTTACCTGTTCTGAAAATGGATAATGCTGCGGAAAAGCTCACTGGAAATAGAAAGAACTTAGCAACCATACAAGGGGCTAGTACTGGTATTGGTGGAGTTTTCACCCTATCTATTGATATTCCGCTCCTTTTAAGTTTACAGTTAAAAACATTACAAGATATTGCAATTTGTTATGGCTACGATCCAAATGACAAAAAAGAACGATTATTTATCATAAAATGTCTACAATTTGTCTCTGCAGACATAGTAGGAAAACAATCAATTCTTGCACAGCTGTCTATGTTCGACCAACAAGATGATCATGCAAAACGGGAAATCTTATCCGAATTACAAGGATGGCGTGAAGTAATATATTCTTACCGTGATCAATTCGGGTGGAAAAAACTATTTCAAATGATTCCAATTGCTGGACTCGTATTTGGTGCCTTCATTAACCGGTCAGCAATCAACGACATTGGAGAAGCTGGTCAAATGCTATTTCGAAAAAGAAGAATTATTGAGAGACTTGGGAATCATACAAACAACGACATTTTTCCCGAAAACTAAATATTCTCTCCTACTTTTCATTCATTTCTTCAATTTACTTAAGAAGATATTCCCAAAAGTGAATTTATTATGTGTCAAATAGGATATACTATTACTATAGACCGTAAATAAAAGAAGAGGAGGTATGAATATGTCAGTTGCTAGTGAAGCATCTCAAGTAAACCTAGATTTTTTAATAAATGATTTGGGCCTTCGGCAAGTATCAAATACCGCCCTGTTTCGAAAGGGAAATATATTAGTTATTTCACCATCTGTTCAAAACAAATCGAACACATTTGAACTTGGTGAATCACTTATGAAAAAGTATGATCCCGAAACGGATGAAGGATATTTACTCATTCGTATTAAAGACAAATTCTTAATGGCAAAGCTTCATCCTTTTCAAAGAAAAATGATGACTGCCGAAACAGAGAAGAGTACGAAAAGTAAACCTTCTTTTTGGAAATTCAATGTTATTGAATCCATTATTCCACGCATCGAAAATAATGGAGATCGTGAGCTTACATACAAAATCCAAGCTCCAACTTCAAAACAACTAGTTTCTTTTTTTAACAAGATTAAATAAATTGCACTGAGAAATTACTCTCAGTGCTTTTTTTATGACTAAAATAATTATTTCGCGCCATATTAAGATAGAACAAAACAGAGAAAGGAGAATTAACATCGGAAGAGACAATAAGCAAGGTAAAAGCAAGAACAAAGACACGCTTCCTCAAACACCTAAAAATCAAAAAATAAACCCAAATAATGTGCAAGAAGAATTTGCTGCGGAGTTTGCAGAGCTTCGAGAAAACAATTCGAAGAAAAAAAGAAAGTAGAAAAGCCTTTTCGAAGGCTTTTTTACTTTTCTACTTACATACATTTTTTATTCCCTATAAAATGGTATTAGTTCTTGTTTATACAGGTAGGCTACGGTATTTAGTATAAAAGCTGGAATTTTCTTTGGAAAATAAGCTTTAACATAATGTCTCTGATATGCTTTCTTTAAATAATCCCACTGTACGCAATCCTTTTCTTGTCTAAAACGTGCGACATCTATAATTTTTATCTCTCCCTTGGAAGTGATAAAAATATTTCGCAAGTGAATATCAGAAGGATTTAGTCCTCGTGCTGAAGCTAATGCTAATGCATAATCGATTTCCTTTATATGCTCCATCGTTATTTCCTCTCCATAGGTTATACATTCAAAAAGCGTGTGCCCATCTATAAAATCCATCAATATATAATTTTTCCCAATATAATAAATAGTTGGATAATAAGAGACCCCTTGAAGTATTTTATAAATCTCCCCCTCTTCTTTTGCAAGATGTGTAAATCTAGGAAAAAATATTTTCATTGCCTTATCTGTTGATTTTATTTTAAAAACAAATGCACTTCTTCCTGTACCAACCAGCTGTAAAGAATCATCATAGCTAAGCAGACGATTCTCCTTGCCAATAATCACTGTACTTGCGAGTGCTTCATAAGTATTCACAGTTTGACCTCCAATATAATATAAAACATACATAATTGGGAGATACTTCATCTCAGAGAGTGTAAAAAGTGTCTTCCAAAATCTTCGTCCTGTAGTAAAAAAATAATAGAACTTGCAATTTATCTAGTTCTAGTTGATCCGATAACATCTATTTATATTTTATTCCAATAAATGGTTCAACGAGACAGAACATACCGTGAACGCGACAAACCTCCTCTCGAAAGCGACAAATCCAATCAAGCGGATGCTTTTTCCATAGTGCAAAGGCTTGCAGTAACACTATAAGAAGCGATTGCACAGTATCGCTATCTTCCGATTAAAACAAAAAAGACGATGAAACCAAGATTTGGTCCATCGCCTTTTAAAAAAACAAGAGACCTCACCAAATAATTGGTAAGGTCTCGCAAACAACACTAGTTGCCAACAAAGCCGAGGAAAGAAATCCTGTATTGACGACTTTGCTGTATAGCTACTCCCCTTAACGGAAGCTGAATTATTAATTTAGTAGGCTAATTATAAGCTCTGCATGCTTGTGAGTCAATTATTTGGATTGACCATCAGACGATTTATTGCGTATAATGTATATGAGCATATGTTCATATACATTACGAAGTAATTATGATGGAAAAGAGGATTTATAATGGAGCAACAAGATCATGCATTTTTATCTACAAATACGGTCGAGGATGCTTCGCGTATTTTCAAGGCACTAGCCGACCCAACTCGTATTAAAATATTATATTTGCTATCTCAAGAAGAATGTTCAGTCAATCATATTACGGAAGTATTGAATATGACTCAATCCGCTGTATCCCACCAACTCAGCTTACTTAGAAATTTACGACTTGTTAAATACAGACGGGACGGAAACACTTTTTACTACACGTATGACGACGAACATGTGATTACCATCTTAAATCAAGTCATTTCACATATTGAATGTAAATAAGGAGGAAAATTTATGGGTCATCACCATCATCATCATGGTCACGACCATCACGGACACTCACACAGCCATTTTGAAGAGTCTCGGGAAGGAAATAAAAAAGGGTTGCTAATTGCCCTACTTATTACGACAGGAATTATGTTTTTAGAGTTCTTTGGAGGCTTATTTACCAATAGCTTAGCGTTGTTATCCGATTCCGGACATATGTTAAGTGATGCAAGCGCTTTGCTTTTAAGCTTAATAGCTATCTGGTTTGCTACAAGAGCTCCTTCTCCTCAGAAAACATTTGGAGGTTATCGCTTTGAAATATTAGCCGCATTATTTAATGGGATTACGTTATTTATTATTGCTGGATTTATCGTTTGGGAAGCATTTGGTCGATTTGTTGAACCACAAGCAGTTGCAAGTGGCACGATGATGCTGATTGCTGCAATCGGTTTGTTCGCAAATTTATTGAGCGCCTGGGCATTAATGCGTAAAGGCGATGTAAAAAATAATGTAAATTTACGTGGTGCTTATTTGCATGTACTTGGAGATGCTTTAGGATCTATCGGTGCAATAGTAGCAGGAATCTTCATGCTTCTATTTGATTGGTTTATCGCCGATCCTATTATTTCCGTTCTCGTTGCTTTATTAATATTACGAAGTGCTTGGGGGATTATTAAACATTCTATTCATATCTTAATGGAAGGTACGCCTATCTCGATCGATCAAACCGAAGTAAAGGCTGAATTAGAAAAAATCGAAGGCGTCAACCATGTCCACGACCTCCATATATGGACGATTACTTCTGGGTTAGATTCACTAAGCTGCCATATTGTCATTGCTGAGGAAAGGAATAGCCAACATATTTTACAACAAGCCATTGATAGATTAAAAGAGAAATTCCACATCGAGCATGCAACTATTCAAATAGAAACCGATCAGATCAAACACAGTGAATTGAAATGCAGGTTGGAATAACGTCATATATAAAGACAACGCAAATTAGCCCCTTCTGCTAGATGGAGGGGGCTAATTTGTTTGGAGAGGTTGGCTTCTAGAATTCGACTATTTGAGGTTCCTCCCCTTTTGTGTTCATCACTCGAATTTGCGTAGGAGTAATTTTCAAAATGATAAGGTTCGGATCTTCTGGACCCTTAAACCAACCTTCCAATGCCTTATTCCAAACGTTTTTCTTCATACTCTCATCATCATGTTCTTCAACTGTTCCTTCAATCTCTAAGAAAGCATCGCCTAATCCTTTTCCATCGTATCCTAAAAGAATATGAGTGTTTGGATTCTTTTGAAGCTCCTCTACTTTGTGCGTCTTTTTACTTGTTGCCGTATAAAGAATGAAATCATTGTTAAAAAAGGTCATATAACGGGAATGCGGTTTGTTTTGTTCAATCGTTGCCATCGTCCCAATCAAACTATCTTTTAAGATTTCTTGTGCCAGTTCTTTCGCATCTTTTGCCATGAATTAATCTCTCCTTTATAATGACTTTCCCTTTTATTATTCCTTTTCTGATGTAAATTAATCCTTCAGTAACATAAAGGGAAAAATCCTGTCTCTAATCGGTGTGACCTGTGGGATGGTAAAGGAATACCGCATATATTTAGGATAACTACGGAGTGTAGAGATAATGCGTTATAAGACAGAGCTATTAAGTGTCCGCTGGGATTTTCGCTACAGAGTGGACGCTTTCCGCGGGCATGGCTTCAATCTCCTCGTCGCTCACGCTCCTGCGGGGCTTTCAGCTCATGCTTTTCCCGCTGGAGTCGCCACCCTTTCACTACAAATCAAGTAGAATTTGCTAATTACTAAGAAATGATGCACTAGTTCTAGTACTTGATTAGTGGAATAAGATATACTATCTAGCGTTTGGTATCATTTATTGGAAACTATCATTGCTTGAAGGGCTAATAACAACCTTCCTTGTAATTTATACAGTACACAAAATAATTCTAAATAAGAAACTGCAAGGCAGATATTAGTTAGCAAGTTCTATTTATTGAAGCGCAAGGTGGCGACTCCTGTGGGATTAGCGAGACAGGTGAGACCCCGAACGTAGCGTTAGCGGAGGAGGAGGCTCACCGCTCGCCCCACGGAAAGCGTCCGCCTGGAGCGGAAATCATGGCGGACATCTTAGTATCTTGACGACGCATTATCCCTATAATACGCATGAGGTTCTAATAACCTAATGCGTTCGTTTCAATGACTAAATAATCTTATTCTATATATCTTTTAATTTCCTAAAGCATGAATAAAAACGAATCACCACATTTTCAAAAATTGTGTCGCTCGATTTCTCCCCTTTTCTAATAGCTTTGACTTCATCTCTCTATCTAAATCAAACTGTGTAGCGCTATATTCATCAACCGGGATAAAAATAACATTCCTCTCCAGCTTGCGAGAGATATATCTTTCATCATGTGCATTTTTCATCGTGGAAAAAAGTGCTTCGAATAACTGCAAACCATTTTTAATTTTATGTGGTTGCATCTCTTCCGAGCTACTGCTTAGCTTCAGGCCCACAATTGGACGCTCTTTGTTTCCATTATCAAAAATCCACATCGGAAAGTTACTTAATACTCCACCATCCACAACAATCGTGTCTCCTGATCCAACCCTCATTTTAACGGGCTCAAAGAAAAATGGAATGCCGCAACTCATACGTAGAGCTCTAGCAACAGGAAAGCTATCTGGAGATACACCGTACTTCTCCAAATCATCTGGAAGTACCATCATTTTCCCGTTCGTTAAATCCGATGCTACTAGTTTCAAAGATCCGTGCGGCAAATCTGAAAATGAATAAACTCCTTTTACTGCTAATTTTTCCAAAAACCAATTTTCTAATGCCTTTCCTTGATATAAACCTAATCCCCAATACAAATTTAACCACTTCATAAATGGAATAGGGATTACAGTTTTACGAGGGTCCAGTAGAGATACAAAGTCTTGCTCTACCATTATTTCTTCAATTTCCTTTCCCTTGTAACCCGCAGCTATAAAACACGCTAAAATCGCACCAGCACTCGTTCCAGCAACTCGTTTAAATTCATATCCCTTTTCCTCTAATATTTGGAAAGCACCTACTAATGCTATACCTTTCATTCCCCCACCCGAAAATACACCATCTATTAACATACATGACCTACTCCCTTTTTCATGTCGTTATAACAATGTAAGAGAAAAAGAGAGGAAATAGAACAATATCCGACATTTATTTAGTTATTATTCTAATATATCAGAATTTTGTGTTGCTATAACTTATGTTACTCGTTATAATAAAACGAAATACAAAATACGTACTAATGTACACTATGCGTACCAAAATGAAAGGGGTTACAGTAATTATCATTTCTAAAAACAAAGGGGATATAATATGACACTAGAAATTAATCAACAATTACTTCCACCGCAAACGTTTGGAGAAAAGCTGAAAAGTATTGGTCCCGGAATTGTTGTTGCCGCAACTGGGGCAGGAACAGCGGATTTAGTCACTTCGCTCGTAATTGGAACACAATTTGGAATGACATTTGTTTGGGCAATTATCGTTGGATCTGTTTTAAAGTATTTTCTAAATGAAGGGGTCGGAAGATTATACTTAGCAACCGGGCAAACGATTTTACAAGGCTGGCATCAACTCGGCAAATGGGCTACTGGCTACTTTGGAGTCTACTCAATTATTTGGGGCTTTGTATATGGAGCTGCCGCCGCCTCCACATCTGGGATGGCGATGCATGCAATGTTCCCAATCATGCCAGTTTGGGCATGGGCTATCATTCATGGGGTTGTTGGATTTATATTAGTCTGGTTTGGACGTTATTTATTATTCGAAAAAGTAATGACTGTATTAATAGGAGTTATGTTTGTAACAATTATCGGTACAGCGGCTTTGTTTTTACCAAGTTTCGGTGATTTTTCATATGGCTTAGTACCACGTGTTCCTCAAGGTTCCTTTTTCCTCATGCTTGGATTAGTAGGTGGTGTTGGAGGGACTATTACCATGGCATCCTATGGTTATTGGTTAAAAGAAAAAGGATGGAGTGGCAGACAGTGGATTTCTGGAATGCGCACAGATTCAAAAATTGCGTATTTGCTGACTGGACTATTCACATTTGCCGGACTAATTATTGGTGCCCAATTTTTAGCAGGTTCTGGAGTTAGTATTCGAGATGACGAAGGATTAATAAAGTTAGCGCATATGCTAGGGGCAGAGTTTGGTACTCCGATGAAATGGATGTTCTTAGTTGCTTTCTGGTCTGCTGCCTATTCGTCACTAATCGGAGTTTGGAATGGTGTACCTTATCTTTTTGCTGATTTTGTTAAAACAGTACGTAGTAAGAAAAATGTTGCTAATAGTGAAGTATCTACAAAAGATCCTGCCTATCGCTTCTTCTTATGCTGGCTAACCTTCCCACCGATGATTCTCTTTTATTTTGGTAAGCCAGTTGAACTTATTATTCTTTATGGAGCTTTAGGTTCTTTATTTATGCCATTTTTAGCAGCATCTTTACTCTTCCTACTAAATTCGAAAAAAGTACAAAAGGAATTTAGAAACAAATGGGTACCTAATACTGTCCTTATTAGTTGTCTCATTATGTTTGGATTCCTTGGTATTAAAGAACTCATTAAAATTTTCAGTTAAACTAATTATGAACAAAATATAATGGCGAGAGCATTTTGCTCTCACCATTTTTTTATTAAATATTTAATCTAGAAGGATTATTTTTATTGGTAGGTTTGGCTTTGTTTTCGTTATCATTGGCTGTCTTTGCTTCTTTGTTTTGTCCTCTTACATCTAAATCATCTGGGCTTACATCATAACCAAATCCATATTCTTCACGATCTAGTGATTTTCTCGGGTTTTTACCTTTTGTCATGCATCTTCACCTCCATGACAAATAATTTGTGCATTTGGTCAGCTTTTATTCATGTGTAATTATGAGTTTAATTTAAGATTTTCTTAGTTTTTTATCCAGTAATTGAAATACTCGCTTCAACTTTTCTTTTGGTAACCTTGCATACTGATTACCAACATTCACTTCAAAACTACATGACTTTTGTGTCATTTCTTTTAAATAGCCTGTTAATCCGATACTTGTTTCCTTATATAATTCTGCTAATATAGGTTCTACCTCTTCTCTAGATGCCTGAAAATGGACATGAAACATATTGGAAACAGGTACTAGTGGGATAGTCGAAACAGAATCACAAGAATTGAAATAGAGGGCAAGCTCTATAGCGTCATAGTAAAACTGATTCATCCTCTGTTCATTTTCATCGAAATAATAATTAGCACTGACAATATATGGGTATAAACTGATTAGGTCTCCACCATGTCGTCTTTTCCATATTTTCGATTTATCCGTAAACACTTTGTCGCCTGCAAGAATTGCACCGGCAACTCCTCCAATTCCTTTATAAAAGGACACATACACGCTATCAAAGAGACTACATACTTCAGCAGCTGTTTTTTCATAATAAGGTAGTATTTCAAAAAGTCTTGCCCCATCCAAATGTAGTCTAATTCCTTGATTGCGACAATACATAGAAATACTTTCTATTGTTGCATAATCGGGCAATTGGCCGCCAATCTCCCGTTGAGGTAATTCAAGTAATATACAAGCCACCTCTTCATCCATATTCGACACATCTTCTAACTCTATTAATCTATCTTTATCTGCTAACAAAATAGACTGGATATGATGCAATTCTTTTAACCCAACTTCCTCATGTATTTCTAAATGGCAAAGTGGATGATATGCAACCTTTTTCGAACCTCTATCATCACACCATATACGTAATGCAATTTGCTGGGCCATTGTTCCGCTAGGGAAGAAAACCGCTTTTTCTTTTCCAAGATATTCTGCCATCTTTGTTTGAAATTCTTCGATAATAGGACCATTACCGTAAATATCACTTTCCTGCTTGCCATCTAAGTTTTGCAAGGCATTCTTCAAGACTTGTATATCTCTCTTTCCATGTCCCGATACTTGATATTTAGTCTCCTTAAATGCTTCGAACAGTAATTTTGCTTCACTCATCTTAGTGTCTCCAGTCCATTTTTCGAATAATTGCAATATACTCAATCTACAATAATTCTTGCACTCTTACAATCGAAAAGTGTACGGTGTTTATCTATTTTTTCTTTTTAAAGCAGCTTGTATGTATGCATTGAATACACGTTTGGAAGCCTCGTCACCGTCCACTGCAAATTCTTCTGGATGCCATTGAAAGCCGAAAACAAAATGATGTTTCGTACTTTCCACACATTCGACGATTCCATCAGTAGCTCTCGCAACCACTCTCAGGTTTTCTCCAACTACATTTACCGCTTGATGGTGGAATGAATTCACTTTAAACTCATCTTCTTGCAGCAATTCATACAAATGACTTTCTTTTTCTACTTTTACTGGATGCGACCTATGTGTACGAATAGCTATTTGAGCATGTTGCATTACTGATTCTTCACGCTGAGAGTGAATAGATTGATACAGCGTACCTCCTGAGACGACATTTAACATATGTAATCCCCGACAAACGCCTATATATGGTTTATCCAATTCGAGCATTTTTTTTACTAAATTGAATTCCATCTGATCCAACATCGGTGTGATTCTTCCTAGATGTATATGTGGTTCAGCATTGTAATAGGATGGGTCAATATCTTCCCCACCTGTAACAAAGAGACCATCGATTTGTTTTGCTAGTTCTTCTATATCTTCTTCTGGGATAAGTGGTATTAATACCGGAATCCCACCAGCTTGTATAATTGCTTGTCCATAGACTGACGGCATAAAGTAGTTGCCATCTTCTTTTACTTCGGCAGTTATTCCAATGATCGGTTTCATTCTTATTCTCCATTCTCCTATTATGTATACGGTAATCAATATACCCAATTTTTCTATAACAGAAACGAAACTTACAATTCTGACTAACTACATTCGTAAGTTTGTTTTTTTTTAACGAGGGAATAATAAAATTAACCAATTAAAAGGAGGAGTTACATGACTACAGATAAATACACAAAAATCGATCAAGAGGTTTCTGGACAAACTCAAAGCAGGCAACCTGGTGCAGAGACAGAAATGACTCCACAACCAATTTATGATGATGAAAACTATAAAGGCTCCGAGAAACTCTCTGGTAAAGTAGCACTTATTACAGGCGGTGATAGTGGAATTGGAAGAGCTGTAGCCGTAGCCTTCGCCAAAGAAGGGGCTAATGTTGCCATTGTATATTTAGATGAAAATGAACAAAAAGACGCGGAAGAAACAATTCAAGCAATCGAAAAATACGGAGTCAAAGCGTTTAAAATTAAAACAGATTTAAGTGACGAGGAGAATTGTCAAAACGCGGTGGACGAAGTGGTTCAACAGTTTGGACAACTCAATATATTAGTGAACAATGCCGGAAAACAATTTCCTACAGACGACTTTTTAAAAATTACACCAGATCAATTACAAGAAACGTTTTCTACCAATATATACTCCATGTTTTATCTGACTCAGGCAGCATTGCCTCATATGTCGAAGGGAGATACAATTGTAAATACTTCTTCGATCACAGCGTATAATGGCTCACCAGAGCTTATCGACTATTCTGCAACAAAAGGGGCAATCACTGCGTTTACCCGCTCCCTTGCATTACACTTAATAGAAAAAGGAATTCGCGTAAATGCGGTGGCACCTGGTCCAATCTGGACTCCGCTTATTCCTGCCACTTTTGATGCAAAGAAAGTGGAGCAACATGGGGCTAACACACCAGTAGGTAGACGTGGTCAACCAGCTGAGCTTGCACCTGCTTATGTCCTTTTAGCCTCTGCCGATTCCAGTTATATGTCGGGACAAACAATCCATGTCGATGGTGGGGACTTCGTAAATTCATAAACTAAATAAAAAAGAAGCTTTTTGCACTGGCAGAAAGCTTCTTTTTACTATTTTGTCGTGCTTACTCAACGATTTTTTTGAAAGCAAGTACGGCGTTATGCCCACCGAAACCAAAACCATTTGAAAGTGCATAGTTTATTTCTGTTTCAACAGCTTCGTTTGGTACGTAATTCAAATCGCATTCTTCGTCCGGAGTTTCATAATTGATGGTAGCTGGTGCAATATTCTCTAACATACTATTAAGTGTAATAATTGCCTCGATTCCACCCGCTGCGCCAAATAAATGACCCGTCATCGATTTGGTAGAGCTGACTTTTAAATGATAAGCATGATCACCAAATACGGCTTTAATCGCGTTCGTTTCCGATTTATCCCCTTCTGGAGTACTTGTTCCATGTGCATTAATATAATCTATTTCATTAGGATCAATTTGCGCCATATCTATAGCTAGCTTCATCGCTCTTGCTGCTCCATCAAAATCAGGTGATGTAATATGGAATGCATCTGTAGTTGAGCCATATCCCACTAGTTCACCTAGAATGGTTGCTCCCCGTTCTTTCGCATGCTCGTACTCTTCCAACACTAAAATACCTGATCCTTCCGACATAACAAACCCATCACGATTCTTGTCAAAAGGACGACTAGCTTTTTCCGGTGCATCATTTAATGTGGACATCGCTCTCATTCTGGAAAACGCTGCGAAAGATAATGGATTAATAGATGCCTCTGCTCCTCCTGCTATAATCGCGTCTGAATAACCATGTAAAATATTTAAATAGGCTTCCCCTATTGCATGGTTTGCCGTAGCACAAGCAGAAACTGGTGAAAAACTTGGTCCTTTAAATCCGTATTTTATCGCAATAATACCAGTTGCCATATTACTGATCATCATCGGCACCATAAATGGCGATACTCTTCTCGGCCCTTTTTCAAGTAATACTTTATGATTTTCTAGGGTAGTGTTTATTCCTCCAATTCCCGAGCCAATATACACACCTACCCGGTCTTTGTTTACCGTCTCTAAGTCTAACTGTGATTGATCTAAGGCCTGCTTTGTTGCTGCATAGGCGTATTGCGTATATAAATCATATTTTGCTAAATCCTTTTTATCTAAGTATTCTTCCGCTGGAAAATCATCTATAATCCCAGCTATTTGTGTATTAATGTCTTTAAAATCATCTGATTCAATTTTTTTAATACCAGATTTACCTTCTTTAATGTTTTTCCATAATGTAGGCACATCATTTCCTAATGGAGATACGACTCCATAACCAGTTACAACCACTCGACGTTTCATATACATCCTCCTATCTTTTTCCCTTATTTTTATGTTAACTTACTAACAGCTAAATGCCAATTTTAAAAAACATATGATCCATTACAATATTTGCAATGAATCATATGTTTAATCAATAATAGTTTGTAGCGCTTAAAAATCAAAGTTATCAGGATCAGGTCCTACACGGTGATTTTGATTTAAGCTTTCAATAAGCTGCATGTCTTCCTCTGACAATTCAAATTCAAAAACATCTGCGTTTTCTTCAATTCGATGTGCTTTTGTAGATTTAGGTATTGTAATAACCCCGTTTTGTAAATCCCAACGTAAAATAACTTGTGCTATCGTTTTACCATATTTATTTGCAATTTCCTGAAGCTCTTCATTATCGAGCAATTGCCCTTGCATAAGTGGAGACCAAGCTTCTAGTTGGATATTGTTCTCCTTACAAAATGCTTTGAGCTCATTTTGTGTCAGTCGTGGATGATATTCCACTTGGTTCACCATCGGCTTAATTTCCGCGTCTTCCATTAAATCTTTCAGATGATGTATTTGAAAATTACTAACGCCGATTGCTTTTACTCGGCCTTCTTTATAAAGTGTTTCTAATGCTCTCCAAGCCTCTTTGTATTTACCTTCTACTGGCCAATGTATTAGAAACAAATCTAAATAATCTAAGCCAAGCTTAGACAAACTTTCTTCGTAAGCTGCAATCGTCTTTTCATATCCTAACTCGGAATTCCAAACTTTGGATGTGATAAAGAGATTTTCTCTTGCAATTCCCGTTTCTTCCATTGCTTCTCGAATACCTTGTCCAACTCCAGATTCATTGCCATAAATAGCAGCCGTATCAATACTGCGGTACCCATGTTTAATAGCAGTTTTCACAGCATCTACTAGTTCTTGCCCTTCTTCTACTTTAAATACTCCCAGACCAAACCAAGGCATTTCCACTCCATTATTTAGCACTGTTGTAGATTGTAAATTTTTCATCTTTTATCGTTCCTCCAATTTCATTAGCTTTTTTTTATCTTTTCTTTCTAGCATTCGACTAACACCTGTTAGTATTGCGGCAATTACAACCATTAATGCACCTACCCATGTAGTATGGATAATTCCAATAGATTCTGCAATAACTCCACCTAAGTAAGATCCTAGTGCGATTCCCGCATTAAATGCCGCAATATTCATGGCAGAAGCAACATCTACTGCACTGGGAACAAAACGCTCTGCTAGTATGACAACATATACTTGAAGGCCTGGCACATTCATAAACGCAAACAATCCCATAAAGAAAATCGTTATCAATCCCGCTACTTTTAATGGTACTGTAAATAACAGTATAAATAACACAATTGCTTGTACAATAAACATATAAAATAGTGAACCGATTGGGTTTTTATTAGAAAGCTTCCCACCTATCATATTGCCGATTGCAATCGCAACTCCGTAAACAAGCAAAATAATTGCAATAGTTGCTTGCTTAAATCCAGTTATCGTCTGAAGTAATGGAGATAAATAGGTGAAGACAACAAATGTCCCTCCGTAACCAAGCGCTGTAATACTCAAGATTAATACGATTCGACTGTTTGTCACAAGCTTTACTTGATCCCGTAGTGTTGTTGGATTACCTTTTCTTAGGTCAGAGGGAACAAGTATACTATTAGCAATAAACCCTATTATTCCAATAACCACAATGGCCACAAAGGCAAATCGCCAGCCAAACTGTTGACCGATAAACGTACCAAAAGGAACGCCTGTAATGGTAGCAACGGTTAGCCCTGTAAACATAATGGAAATCGCACTTGCTCTACGATTTTCTGGAACCAAGTCAGCGGCAATAGTAGATCCTATTGACATAAACACCCCATGTGAAAATGCGGAAATTACACGCGCAATTAGTAAAAGCGTCACGCTGGTGGCACTTGCAGCAATAGCATTTCCTATAATAAAGACGATCATAATCCATAACAGTAAAGTTTTACGTGGCATTCTGGATGTAAGAGAGGTTAAGATTGGTGCTCCAAACATTACCCCCAATGCATATAGCGAAACAGTAAGTCCTGCTGTGGACATAGATATATTTAAATCATGAGAAATTAACGGTAAAAGTCCCACGCTAACAAATTCAGTCGTTCCGATTGCAAATGCACTTACAGCCAGTGCAAGTAGCGCAAACATGCTTCGTTTTTTATCTAAAATCATTTTCCCTTTCCTTTCTTTATGCTATCGTATTTCATACGTAAAGTACAAAATACAGAGTAAAATTACCGGCAAATGCTATTATGGTTCAAAGGGATTCAAAAGAAAAGTACGCACTTTCAAGTAATATAAGCACCTAAAAGTAATATAGGTACTTCTAGGTACCTATAGAGAAGGAGAAGCATATGAAGAAAAAAAAGTATAATATATCGGTGGAAGCAACGTTAGAAGTAATCGGAGGAAAATGGAAATGTGTTATTCTATGTCATCTAACCCATGGGAAAAAACGCACAAGCGAATTGAAGCGTCTTATGCCTGACATAACGCAAAAAATGTTAACTCAACAGTTAAGAGAACTAGAAGCAGATGGCGTCATAAACCGAATTGCTTACAACCAAGTTCCACCAAAAGTAGAATATGAACTTAGTGAATATGGACTTAGCTTAGGAAGCATTTTAGATGCATTATGTGCATGGGGAGAAGTGCATATTACGAAAGTATACGGGGACAAGTTTTCTGTTTTAGAGGATAGCATTTTAAATGACCAGTTAAAAAGTTAAAAAGTTTGTAAAAAGGAATCTATTCAAACGTAATATCAGCTAAGCGTCATATATGCATGATATAGGGATAATGCGTCGTCAAGATACTAAGATGTCCGCCATGATTTCCGCTCCAGGCGGACGCTTTCCGTGGGGCGAGCGGTGAGCCCCGCAGGAGCGTGAGCGACGAGGAGATTGAAGCCATGCCCGCGGAAAGCGTCCACCCTGTAGCGAAAATCCCAGCGGACACTTAATAGCTCTGTCTTATAACGCATTATCTCTATAAAATGTCCCTAAACAACCGTATTCATTAAAAAGCGAGATCCCAATAAATCAGGATCTCGTTTTTTTATATATGCTGTTAAATAGCTTTACGGGAAACCTTTTTTCCATCGTATGCATACACGGTTGGTTTATCATCCACTACTGTTTCCATGTATACACTTCTTCCCCATAGCTGATAAATATAAGGAAGTACATTTTCTAAATAATGGGGATCGAGTTCCGTCCCTTCATAACCATGCTTTAAATATAGCTCTCCATTTTTACCGTAGTCACCGTCTTCCACTACGATATAAGGAAAGCTTCCATTCGTTCGCATCGAAACTAGCTGATCTCTAACATTTTCATAGTCTTTATCGGTAATTTCATAATTCCCTTTCTTTTTTTCAAACAAGTAGAGATCTTCCTGCTTTACTAGTTCCTTAGTTAAATAGTTTCGAATAAATGAAATATCTGATTCTATTTCTCGCACTTCGAATATTTTTTCACGTCCTGAGTTAGGTTTTACCCCTTGCTGCATCATTTCTTCTGTTGGGTTGTTATATCTGTTTTCAATATCTTCAAAGATTTTCAATCCTAAATAATAAGGATTGATACTTGTTGGAGAAGGCTGAACAACATTTGCATTTAGTTTGGCAAACTCGATTGTTTCATCTGTTGTTAAGTCCATTTCTCTTAAAATCCGTTGATGCCAGTAGGATGCCCAGCCTTCGTTCATGATTTTGGTTTCCATTTGTGGCCAGAAGTAAAGCATTTCTTCCCGCATCATCGTTAAAATATCTCGTTGCCAGTCTTCTAATTCACGGCTATATTCTTGTATAAATAGCAATAAATCCTTTTCGGGACTAGGAGGAAACTTTTTTCTTTTTGGGATTGATATGCGTTTAGCATCCGCCGGTTGATCCATATTCCATAAATCATCATATGGTGTTTTTCTTACAACCTCTTCTGTCTCTTCCTCATCCATGTTGTAGTCAGGTAGTTTAGGTCGGATGATGGAAGGATCGATATGTTCCTGAATTGCGAGTATAGCATCTAAAAAGCTTTCTACCTCTTCTTTGCCATAGGTCATTTCATAATCTGCAATTCGCTCGGCTGTTGCGGTCATACTTTCTACCATATCTCGTCGTGTATTGGAAAAACGCACATTATTTTTAAAGAAATCACAATGCGCAAGTACATGAGCAATGATTAGCTTATTTTGGATCAAGCTATTTGTGTCCAATAAAAATGCGTAGCAAGGATTGGAGTTAATCACGAGCTCGTATATTTGACTCAAACCAAAGTCATACTGTATTTTCATCTTATGAAATTGCTTTCCAAAACTCCAATGTGTAAATCGAGTTGGCATTCCATACGCGCCGAACGTATAAATAATATCCGCTGGACAAATTTCGTAACGCATCGGAAAATAATCTAGTCCAAAACTGGATGCTATTTCTGTTATTTCAGCAATGGCGTGATGAAGCTTTGTATCCACTTAATGACCCCCTCTCGTTTCAAGTTGATGTTTCGTACTTTCGAAATAGACTCTTGAGCGCTTGATAAACATCACGATTTTCCTTGAGGACATAATGACGAAACTTCGGATTATCAATTTTTTTATACGTATTCATCAGTGTAGAGTACCTGCTATGTGCATTTACTTCGCCGTAACCAAACATGCTAGAAATATCCATTAATTCATTGACCAGCTTAATGCATTTTTCGTTATCACTCGTCATATTTTCACCGTCGGAAAAATGAACCGGATAAATGTTATAACGAACAGGATTGTATTTTTCCCGTATAAGCTCTAAAGCTTTCAAATATGCAGATGAACAAATAGTTCCTCCACTTTCCCCTTTGGAGAAGAACGCTTCTTCTGACACTACTTTCGCTTCTGTATGATGAGCTATAAACTCAATTTCTACCGTTTCATATTTTGTGCGTAAAAATCTAGCCATCCAGAAAAAGAAACTTCTTGCACAATATTTTTCAAAAGCACCCATAGAGCCACTTGTATCCATCATTGCAAGTACGACCGCCTTGGATTCTGGTTTGACCACTTCATCCCATGTTTTGAAACGTAAGTCATCGTTATGGATGGGGGTTATTTCCGCTTTTCCTTTCATCGCGTTTCGTTTAATAGCGGTAATGATCGTGCGTTTCTTATCAATATTCCCCATAAGTCCTTTTTTTCGAATATCATTAAATTCTACTTTATCTGTGACAATATCCATTTGTTCTTTTTGCTGTAAATTTGGCAGCTCCATTTCTTTAAATAATGCAGTTTCTAATTCTTCAATCGTCACTTCTGCCTCATAATAATCTTTTCCTGCTTGATCTCCAGCTTGCTTTCCTTTTCCTTGACCGTCTTCCCCTTCACCCGACCCTTTTGCAATTACATCTCCTACTTGGCTGTCCCCGTCTCCTTGGCCTACATGCTTTGTTTTATCATAATTGTAGCGAATTTTATATTCGTCCAAAGAGCGGATTGGTATTTTAATTACATCTCGTCCATTTGACATAATAATACTTTCTTCACTTATTAAATCTGGCAAATTATCCTTAATGGCTTCTTTTACTTTATCCATATGCCTTTGCTGATCTTGATACCCTTTTCGATGGAGAGACCAGTTTTCCTGGGAGATAACAAATTGTTTTTCTTCTTTTTCACTCACTCTCATCAACACCTACCTATTTTTTATCTTATGCCAGAGAGCCAAAGTTATTGCCAATGTGTATAAAAAAACAAGACTAATAGCTACCATCAGTCTTGTTTTTTTATATTTATCTATTGAGTAGACTTCCAACGTAACGGAGTAATTCATTCGCTGACGTAGTATTATATCCGTGTTCATCTACCAGTCTTGCAATAACCTCATTAACTTTCTTCAAATGCGTTTCATCTGGCGTTTGAGAAGACGTCGTAATTTTGACGACATCTTTTAAATCGGCAAACAGTTTCTTTTGAATTGCTTCTCTTAAACGCTCATGCGAGTTGTATTCAAAACGTTTTCCTTTTCTTGCATAAGCAGAAAGTCGAATTAATATTTCTTCCCTAAATGCTTTTTTCGCGTTTTCAGAAATACCGATTTGTTCCTCTATCGAACGCATTAGCTTTTCATCTGGATTCATTTCTTCTCCCGTTAACGGATCTCTCATTTTGTTTTTGTTACAAAATGCTTCTACGTTGTCGAGATAATTATTCATTAATGTGATAGCTGACTCTTCATATGAGTAGACAAATGCTTTTTGCACTTCTTTTTTCGCAATTTCGTCATACTCTTTTCGAGCGATTGCAATATAGTTCATATACTTTTCGCGGTCTTCTTGGGAAATGGACGCATGCTGATCTAGGCCTTCTTTTAATGCACGTAAAACATCTAATGCATTGATGGACGGTATTTCTTTACGAATGATCGCGGAAGAAATTCGATTGATCACGTAACGTGGATCTATTCCATGCATACCTTCGTTTAACGATTCTTTCTTAAGCTCCTCAAGATCGATTTCGTTAAACCCTTCTACACTTTCTCCGTCGTACAGTCGCATCTTCTTAACTATATCAACGCCTTGTTTTTTAGGTACTTCCAATCTTGTTAATATAGAAAAAATAGCGGCAGCTCGAAGTGCATGTGGAGCAATATGGACGTGAGTCATGTCACTTTCTTTAATCATTTTTTCATAAATTCGTTCTTCTTGGCTTACTTTCAAGTTATATGGAATAGGCATAACGATAATTCTAGAGTGAAGTGCTTCATTCTTTTTATTGGAAATAAAAGAACGGTACTCCGTCTCGTTTGTATGTGCTACGATCAACTCATCCGCACTTATCAATGCGAATCTTCCTGCTTTGAAATTACCTTCCTGCGTCAGAGACAATAAATGCCAAAGAAACTTTTCATCTAGCTTCAACATTTCCTGAAATTCCATGATTCCACGGTTCGCTTTGTTTAGTTCTCCATCAAAACGATATGCCCTAGGATCAGATTCGGAGCCGAATTCAGCAATCGTCGAGAAATCGATACTACCAGTCAAATCTGCAATATCTTGTGACTTTGGATCTGACGGTGTAAAAGTTCCGATACCAACTCGTTTATCTTCTGAGAAAAAGATTCGTTCTATCAAAACATTTTCGATACGTCCATCATATTCCTTTTCCAATCGCATTGTATTGAGTGGAGATAAGCTACCTTCAATTCGGATACCATATTCTTCTGCAAAATCTTCACGCAAATGATGTGGGATTAAGTGCAAAGGGTCCTCATGCATCGGACACCCTTTTATCGCATAGACAGCACCTTCGTCTGTTCTAGAATATTGCTCTAAACCACGCTTTAACAATGTAACAATGGAGGACTTCCCTCCACTAACAGGTCCCATAAGTAAAAGAATTCGTTTACGCACATCTAATCTCTTGGCAGCAGGATGAAAATATTCTTCCACAAGTCGTTCCAGCGACGCTTCAAGCCCAAATATTTCTTTCCCGAAAAAGTCATACATTCTTTGCCCGTTTCTTTCAGTTAACCCGGAGCTCTTTATCATGCTATAAACACGTGAATGAGCAGTTTGGGCAATTTCTGGTCTTTCTTTCAACATATCTAAAAATTCCTCGAACGTGCCTTCCCACTTCAATTGATTTTCTTCTTCGCGGTAGCTCTTCACCTTACTTAAAATATCCATCTATTCCCTCCATTCAGGGCTCTATTTTATACATAGTATGAAAGAATAAAGTTTATGATACATAATACTTTTAAGAATTAGCTCATTTTGTATAAGCTATCCAGGCTAGTCAACGTTCCTCGACCGATCGAAAAAGATGAACTAATCTCTTCAAACGACAAATGTCGTTTATAGAGGTTCCCTTAACAGTCATCTGCAAGGTAGAACTAGTTTATTGTACTTTTGCAAAAAAGGTTCTTGAATAAGAAAAGCGCAAGCGCATGTCTCTGGCCCAATTTAGCTCATGGGAACGATAAATGTAATAACACACATAATAGGGGAAACTGCGCGGTAGTGAATTGAATGAAGAGTCCGAGTCCGCTAGGATTTTCGCTACAGGGTGGACGCTTTCCACGGGCACGGCTTCAATCTCCTCGGAGCTTTCAGCTCGTACTGTTCCCGCCGGAGTCGCCACCCCTTCGCTACAATCCAATAGAGTTTGTTATTTACTTCATAATCAGACACTAAATTTAGTACGATGTTGCATTTTCTATGGGTCGAAACCTTTGATTAGTCAGCAAGTTCTATTGATTGAAGCGTAAAGCGGCGACACCTGCGGGATCAGGATCCAAATAATAACATGTCATGCCTTATGCTATTTAAAATAGTTATCCACATATCAAAATCTTTTATAGTTTCCTCACTAATGCAAAAAAGCCACACTCGTTAAGAGAATGACTTTTTAAATGAATTAATTTTTAGATTGAAATAAGCGTAATATGGATATTGAATTATATATCCATATTACTTACATTTACAAGTACCAGCACCTGTTTTATTGCACTTTTTACATTTCTGATTTGCCATTCATTCACTCCTTTAGTTGATTGATAAAGTATATGGAGATGAATGATTGTCCCATACATTGAACTTTTAAAATTTTTTCCTATAAGTGTAGGACAAGTCTAAACTCGCTCGTGAAATGTTTATAATGTACACTTATCCTTCCTCTCCCCATATGATAAAACTACACTTATTAGGAGATGATTTTATGACCCTATGGATTGATGTTTCCGTTAAAAAGCGGCAATTAAAGTTGTACAATGCTAGTGTATTATTAAAGACATATCCGATTGCTGTTGGAAAAATATTGACGCCCACTCCAACAGGAAATTACATTATCATTAACAAGGAAGTGGACCCCGGGGGACCTTTTGGTGCACTATGGATGAGTTTATCTAAACCCCATTACGGTATACACGGAACTAATGACCCGTCATCTATCGGAAAAGAAGTTTCGCATGGCTGCATTCGGATGCATAACAAAGACGTATTGGAGCTTTCTTCTATGGTCCCAACGAGTACCAATGTGTATATTCATCCATAAGATTGAAAGACGAAATGAGGGATAGAATGTGAAGGAAAATACGATAACTACATTCGTCTTGTTTTCGCTCGAACATTTAATCGCTATTACTGTGTTGTTCATCAGTTTATTACTCTTATATATGTTCAGAAATGTATTGGCTTGTCCATTTACCAACATACTTCTGTTTGAACGTTTATTTGCCATTTCCTTATTGATAATGGAAGTTTCCTACCATCTTATATTGATCCTAGAAGGAAAATGGAGTTTCAGTGAATCTCTACCACTTCATCTATGTAGTTTAAGTCTTTTTTGCTCCTGTTTCCTCTTATGGACTGGAAGCAAGCGACTATATGACTTTATCTTTTTTGCTGGCATGGGGGGTGCCCTTCAAGCCGTGCTAACCCCTTCTATCATTGTACATTTCCCTGACTTTAAATTTATTCAATTCTTTTATGTGCATATCGGAATTATATTGACCGCATTTTATCTTCATTGGGTAAAAGGCTATTGGCCTACTTTTAAAGGGATTATACAAACAATGCTTGTATTAAACATCATCTTTCCTTTCATTTTTATTCTGAATATTCTTGTTCAAGGTAACTATATGTTTTTAAGAGAAAAACCGATTAATGGGAGTTTACTAGATTTCTTGGGACCATATCCTTGGTATATCATTTCTTTAGAAATAGTCGCCTTTAGCATTTTTGTTCTTGTCTGGTTAATCTTTCGGAAATGGAAAGCTACTCAAAATGATTTAACATGATACAAAGTTTCTACCATAAAAGCCAACCTCCGAGGAAGTTGGCTTTTTAAATTAATTTACTTTTTCTGTACCAATCGTCTTCTTTTAATTATCCAATACACGACAAAAGCAATTACACCTAATATTAGAAAGACCGGTAAATTTCCAATGAAAAATACTAAAATAGCAGAACCGCCAGCAAGTAATGTGTTTGTACTTGTGACAAACTGTTTCTTTGTCTTTTCCCAAGTATTTAAATCATTATTTTCAATTCCCGGAACAATAACCCGATTTTCAATCATTGTTAGTTCAATTGTCGAAAAGGAAGACTGGTTTTCCAGATATTTCATCTTACCGACTATCACTTCTATTTCTTCCTGGACTTTTGCTAAATCAGAGGAAATTTTCAATAAATCTTCTGTTTTCTCTGCTCCTTCCATAAACGTGAGCAAACGTTCTTCGACCACTCTTTTAGATTTTAGACGGGAACTTAAATCCACATATTGCTCTGTAACGTCCTGACCAGTAACGTTACGCTCTAATACCTTTGACGCTTCCCCTTCTGCATCGGATAAAAAAGTTTCGAAATGCTTTTCTGGTATTCGGACAATCATATGTCCATTACTCGTCTGGTCATCTTGTTTATATACATTGGATTCAACGATATAGCCTCCGTACTCCTTTACCTTCTGTTCGATATTGCTTTGCGCTTTTGCAAGTTCTTTTACATTCGTTCGAATAATAGCATTATGAATAATCATACGCTGATCAGTCGCTTCAACAGGTTCTTCCGTACTTTTTTCTTCTCCTTCCACCGCTAAACTTTCCTCTTTCTCTACATATGCGGCAGAATCATTTACACTGTCCATTTCAGAAACACTCTTACTTTCTTCAGCTGCACTACAAGCTCCAAGAAACCCCAAAAGTACGAGTAATAGAAAATAGAAGAATCCTTTTTTCATGTTTACCTACCCCCTTATCTATATATAAACAGACGGTTTGTTAAATGAAGGGTTACAAAAATTCAGAAAGTTTTATTTTAACAAGCTAACAAAACAGTCTATTAGCAGATGAGAAATTTTTACTTTTTTCTCAAAAACACTTAAATTACCGAAAGATTCAGATAGAATAGATATAAAGTGAAACTTCAATCAGTGGGGGTTTTTCGACGCACAGGACGTGCTAGTGGGGACGTTGCGACATGGACGTCGCGCTTTTAGTCCGCGTCAGCCCCCACTGATTGTTAGGTGTGTCCCACACGATGTGGATTACACAGACGTTGCAAACGCTCTTTTATTTTGCGACGAGCTTTGCGCAGGAGCAACATGATGTTGCGTACTTCGTCTGCGATCATTCAATCGGGCTTTTACGGGCTGCAGGATAAAAATAGAAGGAGGATTTTCAGATGAGTAAAGCAAGTGAAAAGGTTATCCGTTACAGAGGAACAAAGTTAAATACAAAAGGCTGGCTTCAAGAGGCTGCTCTTCGTATGCTGATGAACAATTTGGATGCAGAAGTTGCAGAACATCCCGATGATTTAGTTGTATATGGCGGTATTGGAAAAGCAGCCCGTAACTGGGATGCTTTTGATGCAATTATTCGCTCGTTAAAGGAATTAGAAAATGACGAGACGTTGCTTGTCCAATCTGGTAAACCAGTTGCGGTATTTAAATCTCATGCAGATGCTCCTCGTGTTCTTATAGCAAACTCTAACTTAGTTCCAGCTTTTGCAACATGGGAACATTTCCACGAGCTCGATAAAAAAGGACTCATGATGTACGGACAAATGACCGCTGGAAGTTGGATATACATTGGCTCTCAAGGGATTGTTCAAGGGACGTATGAAACATTTGCAGAGCTTGCAAAAAAGCATTTTGGCGGAACTTTAAAAAATACTATAACACTTACAGCGGGTCTTGGTGGCATGGGTGGAGCTCAGCCACTCGCAGTGACAATGAATGGGGGAGTTTGCATTGGTATTGATGTGGATGAATCACGTATTGATCGAAGAATCGAAACGGGTTACACCGATTCCAAAACAGATTCATTAGATGAGGCGATTCGTTTAGCTAAAGAAGCAAAACAGGAAGGGAAAGCTCTATCGATTGGTCTTATAGGAAATGCATCCGATATTTTACCTGAAATGATTACTCGTGGTTTTATTCCAGATATTCTAACAGATCAAACATCTGCCCATGATCCATTAAATGGATATATCCCTTCCCGAATGAGTCTAGAAGATGCGCTGAAAAAGAGAGTAGATGATCCACAGGGGTATGTAAAACTAGCTAAAGCATCTATGGAAAAGCATGTTCGTGCAATGGTTGACATGATGGATCAGGGTGCCGTGACATTTGACTATGGAAATAACATTCGTCAAGTAGCAAAAGATGCGGGCTTTGAACGTGCATTTGACTTCCCAGGGTTCGTTCCAGCTTATATTCGTCCCCAGTTTTGTGAAGGAAAAGGTCCATTCCGTTGGGTTGCACTGTCTGGTGATCCGGAAGACATTTATAAAACAGACGAAGTGATTTTACGTGAGTTTAGCTATAACACTCATTTATGTAACTGGATCAAAATGGCCCGTGAAAAAATTCATTTTCAAGGTCTTCCTTCCCGTATTTGCTGGCTAGGCTACGGGGAACGCGCTCGCTTCGGAAAAATTATAAACGATATGGTCGCTTCTGGTGAATTAAAAGCTCCTATTGTTATTGGTAGAGATCATCTCGATTCAGGTTCAGTTGCTTCCCCGAATCGGGAAACAGAAGCGATGAAAGACGGTTCGGACGCAGTAGCAGACTGGCCAATACTTAATGCCATGATAAATGCAGTTGGTGGTGCAACATGGGTATCCCTTCACCATGGGGGCGGTGTTGGTATGGGATATTCCATCCATGCAGGTATGGTTATTGTCGCGGACGGAACGCAAGCTGCAGAAGAAAGACTAGAACGAGTACTAACGACAGACCCTGGGATGGGAATTGTTCGTCATTTTGATGCTGGTTATGAGCTAGCTGAAAAAACAGCACGTGACAAAGGAATTCACATACCAATGATGAAACAGGAGGACTAATTACCATGAGAAAAGCAGTTTGGATCAAGCATGCATCACAGCTGGTCACTTTAGCAAGTAAATTAAAAGGTCCCCGTGTAAAAGGCGCAATGAGCGAATTAGCGATTATTGAAAACGGAAGTATATGGCTGGAGGACGGAATTATTCAAGCAGTTGGTACTACGGAAGAATTGGAAGTTTTCTATACGGAAAGTGAAGCGGATGTAGAAATCATCGATGCAACCGGGCATCTCGTAACACCTGGCTTAGTAGACCCTCATACCCATATTGCATTTGGAGGTAGCCGAGAAAAGGAATTCGAGATGCGTCTGGAAGGCGCTACGTATATGGATATTATGAATGCTGGCGGCGGAATTCATTCGACGACACGAATGACCCGCGAGGCAACAGAGAATGAACTGGTCATTCAAACTTCTAAAAGACTAGATTCTTTTTTAGCGCATGGAGTTACTACGATTGAAGGAAAAAGTGGATATGGACTAGATTTGGAAACAGAAATAAAACAACTTCGTGTTATGAAACGATTGCAAAAAGAGCATCCAATGGATATTGTTCCTACTTTTATGGGAGCACATGCCGTTCCCGAAGCATTTAAAGACCGTGAAGAGGATTATGTAAATCTCATTATTAATGACATGCTGCCCTTAGTTGCTAAAGAAAAGCTAGCAAAGTTTAATGATGTTTTTTGTGAGGTTGGAGTTTTTACACCAGAACAAACCGAGCGCATTTTAGAAGCTGGTAAATCTCACGGGCTTATCCCGAAAATACATGCAGATGAAATTGAACCATACAAAGGGGCAGAGCTTGCAGCAAAAGTAGGAGCAATTTCTGCAGAGCATTTATTGAAAACAACAGAGGAAGGTATCCAAGCAATGGCTGAGAAAGGAGTTATTGCTTGTTTACTGCCAGCTACTGCTCTTTACTTAAGAGAAACAGCTGCTAAAGGTAGAAGGATGATTGATGCAGGGGTGCCTGTTGCCATTTCTACAGACTGCAACCCTGGTTCCTCCCCCACTACTTCTATGCCACTTGTAATGAATTTAGCTTGCATCTCTATGCGACTCACACCTGCCGAAAGTTTATGTGCCGCTACTTATAATGCAGCTTGCGCAATTCAAATGGAAGATAAGGTTGGTTCTTTAGAGGTTGGAAAACAAGCGGATGTCGTTCTTTGGAATGTCCAAAGTTACCAGCAACTACAATATTTATTTGGTGTGAATCACGTAAAAACAGTGTGGAAAAAAGGATTGAAGGTCGTTGGTTAAAGTAGAAACTTTACGAAGAAAGAACGTGAATAGGAATGATTAGTTTAAAAGGAAATGGACTGACGCTAGAAAATATGCGTGCCCTTTTATATCAAAATGAACAAGTTAAGCTTGAAAAAACTGCTATAGAAGCTGTTGTTAAAAGTAGAAAAGCGGTAGAAACAATAGTAAAAGACAGACGAATCGTATATGGTATCAACACAGGCTTCGGAAAATTCAGCGATGTAAGCATTGATGAAGAGAACGTTCGTGTACTTCAACTTCATCTCATTCGCTCACATGCCTGTGGGATCGGTCAGCCTTTCGATGAAATAGTATCACGTGCAATGCTTATACTAAGATTGAACGCATTATTAAAAGGATTCTCGGGTATTCGCCTGGAAGTACTAGAGCGGCTCGCATATATGGTAAATCATCGAATTCACCCAGTAATTCCACAACAAGGTTCACTAGGTGCATCCGGTGATTTGGCTCCCCTCTCCCATTTAGCCCTAGTCCTTATCGGTGAAGGTTTTGTATGGGATGGCGAGAAACATATTGCCTCTAAGAAAATATGGGCTAAACATAATCTACAACCAATTATACTCGAGGCTAAAGAAGGGCTCGCACTTATAAACGGAACTCAAGCGATGACAGCCCAAGGAGTTGTAAATTGGTTAGAATCGGAAACACTTGCTTATCAAACTGAGTGGATTGCCGCTATGTCAATGGAAGCTTTGCATGGTATAACCGACGCGTTCCACCCCGCAATTCATGAAGCACGCGGCTACTCGGAGCAAGTGGGAGTTGCACAACGTATGCTAAAATGGCTCGAAGGAAGCAAGCTTGTGACTAAACAAGGAGAGAAACGTGTACAGGATGCTTATTCTTTGCGTTGTATCCCTCAAATTCATGGAGCTAGTTGGCAAGTATTAGAGTATGTAAAAGAAAAACTAGAGATTGAGATGAATGCTGCCACCGATAATCCGTTAATAGTAGACAATGGCGACACCGTTATTTCAGGTGGAAACTTCCACGGACAATCAATTGCCTTTGCAATGGACTTCTTAAAAATAGGGATTGCAGAGCTTGCGAACGTTTCCGAAAGAAGAATAGAAAGACTGGTGAATCCTCAGTTGAACGAAGGACTTCCACCTTTTTTAAGCCCGCAACCTGGACTTCAATCAGGTGCTATGATTTTACAATATGCTGCCGCCAGCTTAGTGTCGGAAAACAAAACACTTGCCCATCCGGCCTCTGTTGACTCTATACCTTCTTCTGCAAACCAAGAAGACCACGTCAGTATGGGGACAATCGGTGCAAGGCACGCCTCTCAAATTATTCAAAACGCACGTAGAGTCCTTGCGATTGAAGCTTTATGCGCAACACAAGGCGTAGAATATCGTGGAGTTAACCTAATGTCCCCTTCCCTTTTCAGTAAATGGGAGGACATCAGAAAAATTATTCCATCAATCACGGAAGATCGTATCTTTCATAAAGATATAGAAAAACTAAACGACTATTTGAAAAAAGAAACTATCAAAAATAAATAAGAATGATATATTCAGTTTTAATAAAAGTAGCTACTAATTTGTTTATCAATGTAGGAACACTTACCATGACAGAGACTATTAATGCGAAAAGGATGCGACATTGTTGCATCCTTTTCGCATTTTTTCTGTAATCATGTAACAAGGATCGTTCGTCATACACAAAAATTGCAGGCAAGCAAAGTGCCAAACAAAACCTTGTAAAACGCTTCCGCAAAACAGCTATGTGCGAATGTTTCTAAAGAAAAGGTTTACCTAGATAGAAATATGGGGTAGTTAATATCTAAGTATTAAAAAGAAACTACAATTAGGAGGAAATTCATATGACAACGAATTCAATCGCAGAACGTAAATGGTGGAAAGTCGGTGCAGCAACATTTCTTTCCATAGCCTTTTTGGCAGCATGTGGGGACGGTGAAAATGAATCGGATGTGGATGACACAATTGATGAAGAAATAGAACAAGATATTGAAGAGGAAAATAAAGACGGCGAATAAAGTGAAGCTTCAATCAGTGGGGTTTTCTTCAACCTCCACTGATTGTTAGTTGAACCAATCGGGCTTTTACGGGCAGTCGATCTCCCACTTATCTTTTCGCTTTTCTTCAATCTTGAAGTGGGAGTCTTACTGCCCGTTAATGCGGGATAAAATCCAAAAACCACCACGGTGGTTTTTCTTTTATGCATGAAATTTAAAATAAAGGTTTAGAAAAGAATAAGTATGGGCAAATACATAGGAAGATGCCTTTGTACAACCTATAGGAGGAAATCAAAATGACTATGAATTTAAATAAAGGACATAAATGGTGGAAATTAAGTGCAGCAACTTTTCTTTCAGTAGGATTACTAGCAGCTTGCGGTGATGATCCTGATGATAATGATATGAATGACCCTGTCGAAGAAGATGTAGATTTAAATGTGGATGTGGAAGACAACGATAGTGAAACAGAAGATACGAATGTGGATAAAGAAAATGTAGAAGAAACAGATGAGGAGGTAATGGATAAAGATCGAGAATAACCTAAGATATGTACAATAAATATCCGAATTATTTGTGGATAAGTCCTCTATATTACTATCTATTTCCCTTAGTATAAGTGTGACTTATGTAAAAAAGATAAAATAGGAACGGAAAAGTCTATTTTATGCACAATAAGAGAATTTAGAATCTAATATCTATAAAAATGTTTCGACAAAATTCGAGTTATATACTTTTGTGGATAAAGTTATTCACAAAATTCCAACTGTTGTATAAACATTTGTACGAACTTACTAACAATTGTTAACAGGTTATCCACCGTCAGCTGTGGATAAGAGAACAGTTGTTCTTAACCTAGCTTTTTGTTAGATTAAAGTTATAGATATAAACTATTCATTTTATTTTTCACAATAGACTTTAGTGGATGAAATATAATCAGGAGGTGTTATTGAAATGAGTAAAATGCCAGATGAATTGTTATTAGAGTCTTATAAACGAGCAAAAGAGTTGAAACTCTCTAGTGATTTTATATCTCTCTTGGAAAATGAAATTTGCCGACGCTCATTGATTGTGCATGCATAATCTTTCCATGTAGTTTTCACCGATCTATTGTGAAAAATAACCTATACTTTTATCTAACAGACACCTACCGAGCGGTTAAGTTTAAAGGGTGTCTTTTTTTATTCTATTTTTCTTATTAATATTCTTCTCATCCCATTTCTATTCAAAAAAAATTCGACATTATTCTTTACTTGTGTATTTGTGGATAAAGTTACACACAAGCCTAAATCAATAATACAGTTAGTTATTATCTATACTAATGAATTTACTAACAGGTTTTCCACAGATTTGTGCATAACTTTTATTTTTTTCCCCAATCTATTGAAGAACATATATATAGTGTAACTTTCTTTTCTTTCATCCGTAAATAGTATAAAGTTAAACTATATGCCTATGTTAAATTGGCAAATAGTTATTATTCATGGAGGTTATCTAAATTGAAAAAATTAGCAATATTTTTACTGACAGCCCTGCTTGTGTTTTCATCCGTTGGAAACTTTGTATTTAACGAAGATACAATCACAGCAGAAGCAAAAAAATATAAATCAGGAAAGAAAAGTTTCAATACAAATAACAATACAACAAACAATAATTCAAATATCCAAAAGAAAAAAGAGGATTCTACAACTGCAACAAGCAAATCCAAATCTAATACAAACACAAAAGGCGGATTTACTGCTGGCGGTCTAATGAAAGGCTTATTTATAGGTGGAATTGCGGGATTATTATTCGGTAGCTTGTTCGCTAATATGGGCTTACTTGGCTCGATATTAGGATTTGCAATAAACGCTGCAGCGATTATTTTAATTGTGGTAGTTATTCGTAAAATCTTCGGTTTGTTTAAAGACAAGAAAAAAGAGGATGCTAACTCATGGAGAAGTTAATAATCCCAGAACAAAACATTATTAACGCTGTATGTGTATATATTGCACGTCAAAAATACACAATACCTGAAGAAGTTGAAGTCGAGCTTATGTATGATGACGATTCTGGCTTTACCGCAGAGGCTTATGTCAATGGACAACAACAACTTTTAAGTACGTTAAATTTAATTGAAGCACTGCGAATGACACTGAAAGAATTTTTGAATCTTGATCCTACTTCTACAGGAATCGAATTAATTTTAGATGATGAGGAAGGCATTATAGCGGCAGTCCATTGAGTTAACCATATAGACATGAAAAACCGGCGGCAATTTTTTGCCACCGGTCTATTTTGTTATTGTTGGTTAAATGATTGTCCACTCATTTGTGCTTGAGCTTGAGCTACTAAACGCTTAGTAATTTCTCCGCCAACGGAACCGTTAGCACGCGCTGTAGAGTCTCCGCCAAGGTTTACACCGAATTCTTGTGCAATTTCATATTTCATTTGGTCAAGAGCTTGTTGCACTCCCGGTACTAGAAGTTGATTTGAATTACGATCTGCCATGTTGTTTCACCTCCTTGTGAGATTATATTGTGCGTTTTAAGAGCATTTATGCAACAAAATTAAAGTTTATTTTTGTGAGTTTTTCACCTTGAGAAATGAGGCTAAGCAGTAATGCTTAGCTTCATCTTTTGTTGTTACTTCTCGAAAATTTGATGAATTACCTCATTTGATTTACTGTTATTTAAATTTTTGTGGATACAGCTTGCAGGCATATCCCTAATACTATCTGTAAAAGCTTTTGCCATTTCTGCCTCTCCGGCTACGTGGAACTCCCGCCAACCTCGTTTTTTCTTTAATTGCTCGATGGTCACCCTCATTCCTTTAAAGAGGTTAGTCGCATTTATTCTGTATCCTGGCTCTAATACGGCGGTTCTATTGTCTGCAACTGCACGTCTTCCTTTGGCATCCATTTTTTTCTTTTCTCTCCACTCTTCCGAAACCGGGTCAAACTTAAATGTTAAGTCGTCTCTAACTAATCCCATCGCAGTATCCAAAATACGGACTTCTCCGAAGCTTGGCATGATTATTCCCGCTTCTGGATATGCTTTATACATATACTCTAATTGTTCTGTCATCGCATGGTTTTCCCAGTAAAAATTTGTTTTAACCGGTACCTGTGCATAATAGACAGACCATAAATCTTCATTTGCAGTAGCAAAAATTACAATTCCCTTTCGAAGATCATGGGCATTTTCTTCTATCTCATTGATCACTTTTTTCTTTATTTTTTCGAATGCTTTTAGTTCCTGCTCGTCATTCGATGCTTCTAAATATTCGCCAATTCTTTTTAAACCACTCTTCAGATGAATTTTCCAAGCACCTTTTAGCGTATCTGGGTCTGCAGGATTCGTATTTAAATAAACACTTAACACACAACGATCTGTACAGCTATACGCTTTTAAAGCTTCCAGTTCTTTATTTATCGTCATTTATCCTAAAACCTCCTTTTTTACTTACACTCTTAGCATTTCCCTCGACCGTTTAGAAAATCCGCAATTGAAGTGTTATGTTTTTAGGTTCATTTTCATTATTTTAGAAATAAAAAAACTACCCTTTTAAAGGATAGTTTGAACAGTATCGGAATTGTGCTTCATATAGAGGCTCTGTTAGGTAAGTGATCTGAATGATTCCTATCAACAAGCGGTGAACAAGTTGAAATTACCTTATACACATTATAGGGAAACTGCGACGTAGTTGGTTGATGAAGTGTCCGCTAGATTTTCACTGCAGGTCGGACGCTTTCCGCCGGGTGAGCGATGAGCCCACTCATCAGGCAGGAGTCGCCGCCTACAGTAAAAATCAGTGGTAATTTCTTTTTTATTTATGAACGACTTGCTAAAAACAAAATCATAAATAGTATTTAGCGTTTGTAAATGCAATAAATGGCTAAGGGCAACCAAACAGCTGACGAAAGCAACTAGTTCTAGTCTGAAAGCAACCAAATTACTCTGAAGATCAACCATTTTTCATAAAACAAGTTTACTAGGAGTGAGACGCCGATGACTACTGCACAGTTTCCCTATATTGCACTTTATATAACAAGTGATATATCTTTTTATGGCCGACTTATTACCATTTTTCCTTGATAATACACTTTTTTTATTTTCTCTATATCGGTGATCTCCAAGCCAGGAATACCTTTTGCTACTAAAAAATTGGCATCTAGCCCTTTTTCTAAACGACCAAATTGATGGTGCTTGCCTAATATAGTCGCTGGATTATGAGTAAGTAAAGCTAAAATTGCATTTTCATCGAAATTATTTTCCTTTAACACTTGCATGGAAGGGTTAGCAATTAACATTAATTGGTCTGGTCCTTTTAATAATTGATCTTGATAAGGGAGCCAGGATACTTCTAGATATGGTGGTAAATAAGCATCTGTAGAAATAGAAACAGGAATGCCTGCCTTTACAAATTTCAGTATTTCTTCCGGAGAATTGGGTGTTAAATGCGTTCCTCCCATTGGGGTTGCAACTATTTGCACACCCTGTTCGGAAGTTTTTTCTATTAGCTCATCGGTAATGCCATGTGCATGGTGTAAAACATCCACTCCTGCTTCCAACGCCATCTCTATTCCCTTTTTACCTGCTACATGGGCACCTATCTTCTTTCCTAGGTCATGGTAGATATCCACAATTTGTTGCATTTCCTCTATTGTGTAGATTATTTCTCCGGCTTTTGGTACTTCACCTTTAGTGAAATTGGCCGGAGTTGCATTGATAAATATATTTTCTCCTGGATAATCACTCTCTTTTGCAATTTGTCTAACTAAAAAAGGATCTACTAAATCCTTTTTATGCATCGCTTTAGACTGTGTAATCGAAGTAAAATGAGCTATTTTTTCAAAGCCAATGGATATACTAGTTGTTGCAAAAGAAACGTTTAATGGAATTCCATGAACCGCTTTCCTATAATCTTCAATAGCAAAATCACCAAGTGTATGACCGCAAACTTGTTCTCCTAGTGCTGTGATCCCCGCAGATAAAGCTTGAAAAAGAATCGATTTTCCCGCTAAGAAATGAGTAATAGCAGTAACTGGATAAAGCGAGGTTGGCGCAAATTCAAGTAAATGGGTATGGCAATCGACTATAGAAGGAGTTACTACATCGTTTGTATAATCGATAACTTGTATAAAGGAATATTGTTTACGTAGATTTTCCCATGCGCCTACTTCTATTATTTTTTCATTTTGGATTACCATTGCCCCATCTTCAATCGTTCCCATATGGCTCACAGTGACAATTTTTTTCGCACGAATCAAATACATACTCATTGTTTATCCTACCAAAAATGGCGTTAAAAAATACGCAAGTAAACAGGCAGTCGCGATTCTAATAATTATCCCGATAATCGATGCTACTAAAGCTTCTCTCTCATTCAAGCTTGAAACTTCCGCCCAAGCTGCAGGAATTTGACCGAAAATAACGGATAATGGTAACCCAGAATTAGCTAAAACAAAAGAGCCAACTATTAATCGTGGATCAATGGACATCGATAGTTCTGCAAGCTGAGCTACAGCAAGCGTTGGAGCGGCAAGAATGGATACGATACCTGTCGCTGGTTCGATACTTAAAAATGTCAGTACATTAGATAAATTCGATTCAATCACACCCCAAGCTCCGAAAAATCTTAGTGCACCGATAAAGAAAAACACAGCTGCAACCGCTGGAATAATGATTAAAAATAGAAGCTCAGCCCCTTCTTTCGCAGAAGAAAAAATTGTTTCTAGAAATTTTGTTTTTGGCGTAAATCGGGGCAAACTTTCCAAATCAACCTTTTTAGTATCACGGTAAATAGTGACGGACAATATCCATGGAACAACAATGATCGGAAGAAAAATAGAAAGTATAATAAGTGGAAACGGATTAATGTTAAACGCAGAAAGTGCAATGAGACCTAGCACTAACGTGGCAAAGGATTGCGGAGATTGTATCATCGTTGCAACTGCTATTTTTTGTTCTGCTTTCGTCGCTTTTGCCTTCACCAGAACAGGTCCAGCAATTTTTCCAGCCGCATTAATATCACCTAAAATATTATATACACTCGGTACAATGACAGATGGATTTATTTTAAGCAATTTCATAATCGGAACAAAAATCCGGATTAGCCCATCCGTAAATCCTAAACGTTCAATCATACGTCCAAAAATCACACTAATAATGATGGCGATTCCTATTTCACTTGTTAAAAAAACATCCACTACAATAGGTTTTACCTCAGCAATAATCGTGTTGAAAAAATTAGAGAGTGAATTAGGATCAAATAATAGGATCAGTAACGAAGCAACAACTAATAGAATTCCGACAGCTTCCACTGGATGCCATTTCGAACGAGAACCCTTTAATTTAAAGCTTGTTTCTTTATTTTTCTCCACACGAACAACCTCCCTACACTTTTTATACTTTATGTCCAATTAGAAATATGTGTGTTTGTCTCTACTTGATCGATTAAGCATTCTTTTAAATTTAGCTAAAAAACTCCCAAACAATTCATAAATTCTAACGTAAAATATAGAAAACATTTTTTAAGGGGTTGATAAATTTTGGAGGAGAAAGACACGAAATGGTCGGACATAAATTCGTGTGAACGAAAACCTAATTTCCTCATATTCCTAGTAGACGAGCAACGCTTTCCAACTGTTTATGAAAACGATGCACTAAAAAAGTGGCGGAAAGAAAATTTAAAAACACAAGAATTATTGCGAAATAACGGTTTAGAATTTCTTCATCACTATATCGGAAGTACTGCCTGCTCTCCGAGTAGAACAACTTTATACACAGGGCAATATCCATCTCTTCATGGAGTAACTAAAACAACTGGAGGTGCTGCAAATGCATCTGAACCAGACATCTTTTGGCTTGATCCAAATAGCGTCCCTACCATCGGCGATTATTTTCGTGCAGCTGGCTACGACACCTTTTGGAAAGGAAAATGGCATGCTTCCCATCAAGATATCTTAATACCTGGTACACAAAATGCGATGCTAAGTTATCATCCCGCAACCGGTGTTCCTAACACTTCAAATGAAGAACTCTATTTAGAAGCAGATCGCCTTGATGAATTTGGCTTTTCAGGGTGGCTTGGACCAGAACCACATGGGACAAATCCAAGAAATTCTGGTTCTTCTGCTCAAATTGGTACGAAAGGACGTGATGAAGTATACGCAAGAGAAGTGGTTAATCTCATCTCCTCACTTGAAAAAAACAGTCCAAAAGCAAATGCTAAACCATGGTTAATCGTCTCTTCCTTTATTAATCCGCATGATATCGCTTTATACGGAGATCTAACGGAAGTTTCTCCTTTGTTTAACTTTGATATAGACCCATCTGTTCCATTCATTCCACCTGCTCCTACTACTAATGAGTCACTACTTACAAAACCAACTGCACAAGAAAGCTATAAAGAAACATACCCAAAAACCTTTCAACCTACTAGAGATACACTAGTTTATCGACAGCTATATTTTTCGTTGCACAAGCAAGTAGATGATGAGATGTCTAAAGTTTTTCAGGCATTAAAACAATCTAAGTTTTACGACAATACAATCGTTATCTTCACTTCGGATCACGGCGATTTGTTAGGAGCACACGGAGGATTGTTCCAAAAATGGTATAACGCCTACGAAGAAACGATTCATGTTCCTTTTATTATTCATAGTCCCAAATTATTTTCTGAACGCAGAACCGCAGATATGTTAACAAGTCATGTGGATATTCTTCCCACACTACTTGGGCTTGCTAACATTGATGTGCATAAGATTGCAAAAGAACTTAAGCAAGATCATACTGAAGTTCATCCGCTTGTAGGACGTGATCTTACACCTGTTGTATATGACAAAGATAAATCTCTTCAAATACATGATCCCGTCTATTTTATGTCGGACGATGATGTCACAAGAGGCTTAAACCAAGTTAGCTTCTCAGGGGAGCCTTATCAATCTGTGACACAGCCTAACCATCTTGAAGCGGTTATCGCCCGTCTCCCAACTGGTCAAAATAATGCACATGAAATATGGAAGTTCACTCGTTACTTTGACAATCCACAATTTTGGAGCAATCCTGGAATAGAGGATCAAACAACCGAGATTAAAAGCCAAATTCCTATCGATGGAACAATCAGTATATCCGTTTCAAAAATAACTACTAAAACCCATCCAGTCCCTGAAGAATATGAATTGTATAATCTAACGAAAGATCCACTTGAAATAGAGAATTTATCTCCTCTTGCCCCTAAAAATGATGAGATAGATTATATTGAAAAACTCATGAAAAAGTTATTAGAGGAACAATGCAAACAAAAAAGATTACAACCTAGAAGTGGACTAGTACCAGGTCAACCAAATTGCCAAGACAAATAAAGTAAAACTTCAATCAGTGGGGGTTTTTCGACGCACAGGACGTCCTAGTGGGGACGTTGCGACATGGACGTCGCGCTTTTAGTCCCCGTCATCCCCCACTGATTGTTAGTTGTGTCCCACACGATGTGGGTCACACAGACGTTGCAAACGCTCTTTTATTTTGCGACGAGCTTTGCGCAGGAGCAACACGATGTTGCGTCCTTAGTCTGGGATCATTTCATCGGGCGCATGCCAGCAGTTGATCTCCCGCTTATCTTTTCGCTTTTCTTACATCTTGAAGCGGGAGTCTTACTGCCCGTTAATGCGGGATAAAAGCAACCTCTCGCCATACATTTAAGTAAGGCGAGAGATTGCTTTTTTAATGAGATTGTACACTGTTTTCTTCCATCCAGTAAGCTTCTCTAATATTAATCTGTCTGCGAATTTTCCTCATAATATCACTGGAAACTTCACCTGTTTCATATAAGCTTTGAATCTCATCACGTTCCGCTTGAAAGGCTTTGTCTCTCAACTCTCGCTGCTCTCGAATATATTTACTTGAGTCGGCACCTTTACGCGCTAATTTAAACTTTAAGATCATTTCATTGTACTCTCCGATAATCAATTCATTGATTCCTTCATTTTCAGGGGTCATTGTTTCTCTCAAATAGGCGATTGCTGCTTGCGCCATTTCCATTTTAAGCATGGCCACTTTTTTGTTTTTTTCAATGCGGGCTCTAAAAGATTTGTGTTTCCTTGACTTAAACAAGCTTGCTAAATTAAATATTCCTCGCTTTACAATTGTCCATATGAATAATCCTCTGTATAACAAGCGATTCGTAACAGCAACTCGCATTCGATGGATATGCTCTTCCAATAAATATAGCGACTCCCGATTGATTTGCTCACTTGTTTGCAACTTTTCTATATAATTTATTTCTACCTCTAATGCTTTCAAACGTGTTTCGGTTTCTAATGCCTTTCTTCGAGCACTTTCTTCCTCACTTATATAAATCAGATCATTACGAACTTGATTATAGTGCGAGATAATGGAAACAGCTGCTCCTCTGTTTTCGTCAGTAGTTAATTCACGCATCGTCTTAATCGCAGCATCCATTGAAAGAAGGATTGCTTTTCTCTCCATTTCCTCTTTCAGCTTTTCTGTGTTCCCTTTTTCTGTTTTTGCAATAATAGGCAGGAAAATACTTGCCAAGATAAGTGTCACCAAAATTACACCTGCTGCGATGAAAATAATTAATGAACGTTCTGGAAATACATCGCCATTAGCTAAAAAGTACGGAATCGTAAAAGCTCCAGCGAGTGTTACAGCACCTCGGACACCTGAAATGGTCGTAATGCTAATATACCTGAGTGACGGCTTTGGTAACTGCTCTGCCTTAAGCAGCCATCCGCCCCACCATCCTGCAAATATCCAAACAAAGCGTAATAATAAAAGAGAAGCAGTAATGATTAAAATATACTTAATCACTTCAAAATTATTGAACATAGGACTTTCAAAAATTTCCCGAGAAACACTTGGTATTTGTAGTCCTAGCAATACAAATACAAGTCCATTCAAAATATAAATAAGAATGGTCCATGTACTTTTGGAAACAATCTGTAATTGCACATTTGGTGATTGCTCCCGATCTCGATAAATTGCGTGCACGATACCAGCTGCTACAACAGATAAAATACCTGAAAGATGAAAATGCTCAATAACATAAAAAATGATAAACGGTGTCAATAACTGGATAAGCATGTGAAGCGTGACATCTTCCATGCCTAACCGCCGGATAAATACTTTCAATCGAATAATGATGAAAGCAAGCACTGCTCCCCCAACAAATCCTCCGATTGCGATCAATAAAAAGCTCCAGCTTGCTTCCGCAAGTGAAAATACCCCCGTTACCGTTGCTGCAACTGCAAATTTAAAGGCAACCAATCCAGAGGCATCATTCATAAGCCCCTCGCCTTCAAGCACATGCATAATCGTTTTCGGCATTTTGACTCGACTTGAAATAGCTCCAACCGCCACTACATCTGTCGGCGATAAAATAGCCGCAAGTGCAAAAGCCGCCGATAGCGGAATCGAAGGGATTAACCATTGAATTAGATACCCAATAACAACTACAGTTAGAAACACGAGTCCCAGCGCTAACAATAAAATAGGCTTCCGTAGTTTCCAAAGGTCTTTCCTAGACACATTCTTTCCGTCATAAAATAGAAGTGGAGCAATAAATAGGATAAAAAATAACTCTGGCTCCATCGGAACATGTATCCCTAACGGCAAGGCCGCAAGCAATACACCGAGTGCAATTTGAATTAGTGGGACTGGTATGTATGGCATGAAATGATTTATAAAATTAGAAAGCCCAATAATGGCTAACAAGAGTAGGATAATCATTAAAAATTCCATCATCTATCTCCTTTCTATATGTTCTATTAATAAGTGTAAAACTGTTTTTAAAGGAATACAAATACTAGGGACTTCGCCTTTTAAAAAGCAGTTATTTAATACAAGTACTTAAACCTTGTGTCAACTTTGAATTCCTTATTCAAAATTTAGTTAAAAGAGGTAGCTGCATTAAGCAACTACCTCTTTTATCATCAAATATTTTTATAATTCTTACTCAACTATCGACAAAAATTGTCTTGTTCTTGCTTCCTTTGGTTTAAGAAAGATTTCATCTGATGTACCTTGCTCCACTATTACGCCATTATCCATAAAAATGACTCTATCCGCAACCTCTTTCGCAAAGTTCATCTCGTGAGTAACTATAACCATCGTCATTCCTTCTTTAGCTAGATCTTTGATAACTTGAAGAACTTCTTTTACAAGTTCAGGGTCTAGCGCCGACGTAGGTTCATCATAAAGCATAACCACTGGATTTAACGCTAATGACCGAGCTATTGCTACTCTTTGCTGCTGACCACCCGACAATTGAGCCGGATAATGATTGCAACGATCACCCAGACCTACTTTTATAAGTAGGTCTTGCGCTATATTTCTAGCCTCGTCCAACTTAGTGCCGTGTATAATAATTGGTCCTTCCATTACATTTTCAATTGCTGTTTTATGCGGGAATAGGTTAAATGACTGAAACACAAAACCCGTTATCTTTCTTAGCTCCCTTATTTCTTTTTTCCTTCTTCGATCTAACTTTCCATCTATATCTACTTGGAACTCTCCGATTCGAATGATTCCATCCGATGGCTCTTCTAAAAAGTTTAGGCAACGTAATAATGTTGATTTTCCGGAACCACTTGGTCCCATTATGACGACTACTTCACTTTTAGCAATTGTTAGGTCGATTCCTTTTAATACTTCATTTAAGCCAAAACTCTTTTTCAAATTATTAATTTGAATAATACTCATGGGCGACTCCTTTCATTCGTATTTCGAATAGAGTACTTATCGAACTAAGTATTTGGAAGTTCTAACTTCCAATTTATCTAATAGAGTTGTAAAGAAAGTTATCAAAACCCAATATATAGCGGCGGCTATCAAATATATCGTAAGTGGTTCAAATGTTTTTGCGATTATCAAACTCGACATTTGTAATAATTCCGTTACAGTTATTACTGAGACGAGAGAGGTATCTTTAATAAGTACGATAAATGAGTTGGACAAGGTAGGAATAGCGATTCGAAGACTTTGTGGCAAAATTATTCTCTTCAAAGCCTGCGAATAAGTCATCCCCATTGATAGAGATGCTTCCATTTGTCCATTATCTACAGCAAGTATAGATGCACGAAAAGATTCGGAAAGGTATGCACCTGCATTTAGACTCAAAGCCATTACTCCTGAAGATATTGGATCTAAAGCTATACCAATTTGCGGTAAACCATAGTAAATGACAAAAATTTGCACAAGAAGCGGAGTTCCACGGATAATAGAAACATATGTCGTAGCAATTCCATTTAATATGCTCACTTTTACTATTCTTATTATTGCAGTGAAAAAGCCAATTATTAAAGCGATTATAATCGAGATTCCTGCCAAACAAATAGTCATTAAAGTTGCTTTAAGTAGGGATGGCAATGAATCTAATATTATTGTGACGTCCATACATCATCATCCTCCTATCCGACAAGCCAAACAGTATTTACACTTCTTCACATAAAGGCTTCTTCTTTGTAATTTATTTCGATACCTAAGCTACTTAATTCCTCTACAAATGGCTGGAACCGCTCCCTTATGATTAAGCTCTCTACTGGGACAACACCAGTTTCCGTTATCTTTTTACTAGTTATCCATTTAGCGATTAATGCAGCAGGAATTGCTGTAGTCTTTGCCATAGACGTAATTTGTCGCTCATAATCATATAAATCGACCATTTCCCAAATATGTTTTGTTGCTTTCCCTTCTTTGATCCCACTTACTTCTACCCGGAGCACTGTAATATCTTCATTACTAGCACCAATCATTTTGGGAGCAAGAATTTTTTCCGCAATCGCTCGTGGAGTTATCGTAATTTCACCAAGCGTAATTGGTTTATCATCAAGAAACCCTAGTTCCCCTAAAACACTCATTTTGTCCCAATGCCCTGGATAACGAACAGTTTTTTCATACAAATTTTTCACTTTATCTTTAAGTGTGTACCCAGTGCTATGCGCATCTGTGATTACCGTCTCACAGTTACCTACCGGGTCTGGAAAAGTTATTTTTTCTAATCCCGATAGAGGAGGTAATTCTACAAGTTCCCCATTTTCAACTGCGATTGCTGGTTTTGTATAAAGACCTAAAACGCTTTCAAGACGGAAAACAACTTGATACCAAAGTGGTGGTACAGGATGTCTAGGAATTCCTCCGCAAATCATGACCGCTTCTTCAGCATCATCTAGCATTTCAATTCCTTGAGCTGCCAGGAAGTTTGTTATCCCAGGAGCAACACCACATCCAGGTACAATTAATACACCCGCTTCTTGTGCTTCTTGATGCAATTCCACTTTTTCATTAAACTTTGATCCGACAAGATCTACTAAATGACATTTCGATGCGATCGCCGCTTTTATTGCGATAGGGCTTAACGAATGCGGAAGACACGCAACCGCTACATCTGCGCCTTCTAATATTTTTGCAATATCTTCTTCCGTATCTAATGACGCTATTTTACCGACTACTTTAGGGTTATTTGCGATTTCCAAACATGTATCTATATTTTCTTGTCTCACATCAACCGCTGTAATTTCATCAATACTATTAAATTTAGCAACTTCACTAACTACTGTCGTACCAATCATCCCAGTTCCTAATACAACGATGCGCAAATTCTATTCCCTCCCAATTCCGATTATTTTTGAAAAATATATTCTTATTATTAGTTTTCTATAGGGTCTGTTCCAAACCACTTCTTATAAATTTCGTTATATGTTCCATCTTCTCTCATGTCACTTAACGCTGCATTTAGCTTCTTTACAAAATCTTCATTTCCTTTATTAACTGCCATTGCAATCTCGTCTTTTTTAACAATATCACTCGCAACTTTTATTGGAAGATTGTTTTCTTTAATGTTGTAGCTCATTAACAACTGATCATTAATAATGACATCTAATCGTTTATTCGTAAGATCTTCTAAATAATCACTAAATGCTTTATATAATTTAACGTCTGCACCATCAACTGTTTTTGCAATCTCTTCAAAAGTTGTCCCTCCACCAACACCAACTTTCTTTCCTTTAATATCCTCAAGTTTTGTTATGTCATTTGTTTCTTTACGGGTTATTAAAACGGAACCTGTAATAACATATGGGTCAGTAAAATCAACGCTTTTTTTCCGTTCCTCTGTTACAGACATCTGGCCAATAATTACATCGAATTTATCTGCCTTTAAACCACCTATTAAACCCTCCCACTTCGTAGTAATGAAGTTAGCTTTAACTCCTAATCTTTTCGCAATTTCATTCGAAATGTCTACATCAAAACCTTGCAATTCATTGTTTTCATCTAAGTAGTTAAATGGGGGGTAGGTGCCTTCAAATGCCACATTCAACTCTTTGGATTTTTCAATGCGATCTAACACTTTCCCTCCTCCAGAACCACAACCTGCCACAATACTAATGACAAAAAAGGTTATAACGAACAAAATTAAATTCTTCTTCAACTCTTGTCCTCCTTTGTTTTGTAAAAATAACTCCATTTTTTCCTGTATAAATGGGCGTGTGAAGGAATCCGTTAAATGCTTGTCCTATATTTGAATAGGACAAGTTAATCCCTTTCATAAAGTGTATTCTGAAAGATTCGCATTTATTATCAAATATATTAATAAACTCTTATTAGAAATTGCCGTTCCAAATATTCAAATTACTCATATACTAGTTTGAGTACAAGATACAAGGAGGTATTTTTTTGACAGACCATTCATTCCCCTCCCCACACAATCCAAACAATGCAGACCTTCCCTTTGGAAAGCCGCATTACCCAAATCACGAAGGACAATCTTACGGCGGACAACAGGGTAATGCACCAAATAGTCCTCCACCATCTGCTGTACCAAAACTAAAAGCTGGAATTTTAGCTGTGGAACCAGGTGTATTTAGCAGGTGCCTAAATCTAGATACTTATATACAGCTTTCAAACCGAACTTCATTTTGGTTTCATCCAACATACATCGATTATTACTCCACTTCTGGATACAAATGGACCGGCTATACATGGATTGCCTGGGGAACAGACTTAGATAGGATTGTATCGTTTCAGTGCGTATAATTTTTAATTTGTAGTCAAAAAAGACCTGCTACTTAAATACACGCTTCCCGTGTGTATTTAAGTAGCAGGTCTTTTTTAAAGTTTATTTCGATAAATTATCTAACAATCCCATTGCACTAACTTCTATATCTAACTGCAGGATGCTATATACCTCATGATCATCAGGAATACCCAGCCCTCTTAAATGTTCCCTCACTAAGTTTTCTAAACGCTCAGCAAGAACCTCATATCCTTTTTGTTCTGCATACACCTTTTTCGCTTCGTTCACATATACTTCCAACCAATTAGAAACTTGACGAAATACATCTGACGGATCATTCGTCATCCCATAATGTCCAAAATAAATGGTATCGAGTCGCATTTGCTCCATTCGATCCATCGCTCTTCGCATCGCATCTGGGTCAAACTGATTTGGAGAAGTGGAAGGTAGAAACAAATGGACATTATCTTGTACCAATTGTGGATATCTTACCCCAACCGTATCTCCAGTGAACATGCCATTACTAATCGGATCATAAATACTGAAATGGTGATTGGCGTGACCAGGTGTATCTAAAAATAGCAATTGACAATTTGGTCCGATTTCTAACGTCTCTCCTTCTCCTTTAACAATCAGTCGTTCTTCTGCTATAGGAAGTATTGGTTCAAATAAATCCGAAAATTTATCGCCATATACAGCCTTCGCGCCAGCAATAAGTCTGGATGGATCTGCTAAATGTCTTGCACCTTTTGGGTGTACTACCACTTTAGCATTTGGGCAATCCTGTATTAATAATCCAGCTCCCCCTGCGTGATCCAGATGTATGTGTGTAACGATGATATATTTCACTTCATCCAGAGATATCCCTAATGCCTTTAACCCTTCTTTTACATACTTGATAGATGGGCTAGCACTCGTTTCTACAATTGTTAGTTCCTCTTCTTGAATGACATATATGCCTGTCCGTTCTGTTACCCCTAAGTCATGCCCATCGATTAGATAGATTCTTTCATTTAATTGATTCGGAATCGATTGTGTCATTACGTATTCCCCCTTAGTAAGTGTTCTGTCTATTGAATATTCTGTCACTTACTATCTTATCATTTTCTTTCTCCATAATTAAAGAAGATAAAAACCAATCCCCATGATTATATACGCCGCAAATAGCAGAAGCCCTTCAAACCAATTCGATTCACCATCACCGGAAACATTAATAACTAAAAGTGCGGCTGTAACCATTGCGACAAGCTCTGGCCATGTAAACACTAGTGCCATCGTTTGAGGCATGAACAGTGATATAATTACAAGTACTGGTGCCACAAACATAGCAACTTGCAGTGTTGAACCAACGGCTATTTCCACAGACACTTCCATTTTGTTTTTCATAGCCATCGTAATAGCGGAAACATGCTCTGCAGCATTTCCAACAATCGCTACGATAATGACACCTATAAACAACTCTGTCCATCCAAATTTTGATCCGAGCATTTCAAATGTATGAACTAATTGCTCCGACACAAAAGCAACTGCTACCGTTGCCAATAGAAGAATTAAAATAGATTTTCCTTTTGTCCATTCTGGTACTTCTGCTTCTTCTTCTGTTTCCGGTTCATCAGAAGACGAGAACACACCTCGATGTGTGACGAGTTTAAAAAATAGTCCAGCAAGATAAAGCGCGATTAAAATAATAGCAATACCAATACTTAAGCTTACTGTTTTCTCCGTATTCATGGTCATCGAGAAAACTTCCGGAATAACAAATGCCACAATAACAGCGAAAATAAGCAATCCTGAATTGTACCTTGCGCTATGCACACTAAATTTTTGACGCTTAAACTTAATACCGCCAGCAAAAAACGATAATCCCAGTACAAGCAGCAAGTTACCGAGAACCGAACCCGTTAACGACGCTAACACAATTCCAACCATTCCCGCTTTTAATGTAAATATGGAAATGATCAGTTCAACTGCGTTACCAAAAGTTGCGTTCAATAACCCGCCAATCCTTGGCCCACTCACAATCGATAAACTTTCCGTTGCTCGACCTATATATCCCGAAAGCCCAATTATACTTAAACAGCAAAGGAAGAACATAATCATCTTTGGCCAATCTAAAAAAGCTCCTATAAGGACAATTGGAACACCCACAAAGACAAGAACGGCTAATAATTTATTCACTAAAAACACCTCTTCAACTTAATGCATTTCTAATTTATCTTTCCCTAATATAATAAAGAAGAAACCCTTTTCCATTCACTTACATAACTTATAAGGAGAAGAAAAGGAGTGATGAATTTATATGATTAATTTAGAACCTATCAGCATTGAAGGACATACATTTTTATCGATTTCCGTCGAACTACCAAAGACAAATTTACTTGTCGTCTCAAACGATAAAGGATATATCATGTGTGGTGCCCTTGACGTTGCCCTATTGAACGAAAAACTAAAAGACCGCAAAGTAATTGCTGGAAGAGCGGTAGGTGTGAAAACCATTGCCCAGCTGCTCGACGCACCTTTAGAATCCATCACGTTTGAAGCAGAAGAACTTGGCATCACAAAAGGCATGGTCGGTAAAGAAGCACTTCTGAAAATGATTTAATTCACAAACGCATGAGCTAGCCATTTTTATATGGTTAGCTTCTTTTTTGTGTTCGATGAATTAGTATGAAGAGTGTAAATTTGACTTGACTGTACTACATAGAGATACTGCGTGGTAAGAAATAGCCACTGAGCCTTCGCACTTGCCGCACCTCGCATGAGCCAACTCGTGCTTCGTCCGAGTGGGTCTCATGACTTCGACTCATGCGGCTTTGGCGTGCTACGGCCAAAAGTTTTCGCATGTGTGTATCTAGATAAGATTGTCCGATAAACATCGCGATTATCCACTAAAATATACAATATTGCATAAAGAAATCAGCGTCTTACAACAAGTGAGCCCTGTTCTTTGAGAAATGGTTGCTTTCGTCGATCAGTTGATTGCTTACAGATTAGAATTGGTTGCTTACAAGGAGTAATTCATTGCTCTAATCCATTTACTGGGTAAATCTCTACATTGAAAACTGTACAATGTTTGGATTTTAGTGAGTCGGCACTGATAAGTAAGCAATTTTGTTGGATTGTAGAGAAAGGGCGGCGACTCCAACGGGAATAGCGTTAGCAGAAGACCCTGGACTGAGCGTAAACGAAGGAAGCGGCTGAGGCAACGCCCGTGGAAAGCGTCCGCCCTGTAGCGGAAATCCAAGCAGATACTTCATACAACTCTTTACGACGCATTATCTCTATAATGGTCTCAATTCAAGAAAACTTGATGTTCTATCAACTGGTAGCTTTCAACTACTTTTTATCCAGTTTATTTTTTTGAAAAGCCCCCCCTTCCTAGTTGACTCTCATCGAAAAAAGGAGTAAATTTGTTAAGCATTAAAGAACTGTTCATAAATGAACAATTCTAAAAAGAACGGAGCGATAATAGTGAATTGTAATATTCCCCCTGATAGTAGATCTTCCCAATTCTTGCATACTTTTTGGCGTGTAAATAGAAACATGATGCGGTTTATACATAAAACTGCACTAGAAAATGATTTATCTATTCCACAATATTCTATTCTTATGACCATTGCGCCACGTAAAGAAATGACGCAAAAGCAATTGGGTGAAGTACTTCAAATTCCCAAAAGTACGTTAAGCACAGCAGTCGATGGACTTGTACAAACCGAATGGCTCCATAGGCAGCCTGTTCCGGACAATCGACGTGAAATGCAATTAATACTCAGTGAAAAAGGAAACAGCTTGTTTGATAAAATAAGTCAACAAAAAGGGAGTATTCATCGTACGATTGAATCCATTATGGGCACACTTTCTGAACAACAGTTTGAGGAGTTTCAAGCAACACTGCTTCATATCGCGGATTTTTTAGAAAGTGAAACTATTTCAAAGGAGAACAACCCAGATGATTAAACTATTGAAAAACTTAACGGTGTATAAGTGGATCGTTCTTGCCGTATTAGGATTAGTTTTTATCCAATCCATGGCTGACCTTTATTTACCAACCCTGATGGCAGATATTATCGATAAAGGGGTAGTGGTTGGCGATACAGCTTATATTTGGAAAATCGGTGGAATAATGCTTTTAGTTGCGGCAATTGGAGCCGTTGCTTCCATCGTAGCAAGCTTATACTCTTCCAAAGCTGCAATGGGTTTTGGTAGGGATATTCGGCGTAAAGTATTCAAGCATGTAGAACAATTTTCCCTTCAAGATTTCGATGAGTTTGGTACAGCTTCGCTTATTACAAGAACGACTAATGATATAACGCAAGTGCAACAAGTAGTTATCATGATGCTACGTATGGTCGTGAGCGCTCCTATCATGTTGGTTGGTGGGATCATTATGGCCGTCTCAAAAGATGCTAAACTATCGCTTGTCATTGTACTTACAATGCCTGTGTTAGTTGGTGCAGTGTTATTAATTATGTATAAAGGTGTACCGCTCTTCAAAACAGTACAGACAAAATTAGATCAGTTAAATCTTGTATTACGTGAAAATTTAACTGGTATCCGAGTTATCCGTGCTTTTAATCGTGAAAAACAAGAAAAAGTTCGACTTCAAAAAGCAAACAAGGAATTGACCGATGTTTCTATTCAAGTAAATAAAGTTATGGCCATTTTAATGCCGGTTATGATGCTAGTTATGAACATCACCGTAGTATTAATCATTTGGTTTGGTGGAATTCGTATTAATGGCGGGTCTATGGAAATCGGTGATTTAATGGCGTTTATACAATACGTTATGCAAATTATGTTCGCACTTGTGATGGCCTCTATGATGTTCATTATGATACCTCGTGCCGCAGTATCTGCAAACCGTATTAATGAAGTATTGAATAGAAAACCAACCTCTCTAAACGAAGGAACGAAACTAGCAAATAAAGAAAGAGGAACACTTGAATTTGAACATGTATCTTTTAGCTACCCTGGAGCAGAAGAATCCGCATTATCTAATATTACATTTCAAGCTAAAGCTGGGGAAATTACAGCAATTATTGGAGGAACAGGTGCTGGTAAATCAACACTTGTGAATTTGATTCCACGTTTTTATGAGGTAACAGATGGAACCATTCTTGTAAATGGCGTCGATGTTCGAGAAACTTCTCCTGAAGAGATTCGTTCGAAAATCGGTTTCGTTCCTCAAAAGGCACTGCTTTTTTCCGGAACGATTAAAGAAAATATTCTTTTTGGAAAAGAAGATGCAATCGACGAAGAAATTGAACATGCTGCTCGCATTGCTCAAGCAGAAGACTTTATCAGCAAAATGGAAAATGGATATGATTCGGTTATTTCTCAAGGAGGTTCGAATGTATCTGGAGGACAAAAACAACGTCTGTCCATTGCAAGAGCACTTGTACGAAAACCCGATATTTATATTTTCGATGACAGCTTTTCGGCACTAGATTTCAAAACTGATGCTAACTTACGAGAAGCCCTAAAAGAGGAAACGAAAAATGCGACGGTGGTTATTGTAGCACAACGAGTGAGCACTGTAGCAGATGCAGATCAAATTATCGTATTAGATAAAGGAGAAATTGCAGGAATCGGTACACATAAAGAATTATTAGAGCACAATACTGTTTACCAAGAAATCGTAGAATCTCAGCTAAGAGAGGAGGAAATCGCATGAGTAAACAAAAAAAAGCACCATCTCAAGGCGGACATCCAACGGGACCTGGCGGAGTAAATATGATGATGATGGGCGGACAAAAAGCGAAAAACTTTAAAGGTACTTTACGACGCCTTCTGACTTACTTGAAACCTCGAAGCAATCAATTAATCGCCGTGTTTATCGCTGCTATTTTAAGTACCGTATTTGCCATTGTCGGTCCTAAAATTATGGGGAACGCAATTACAGAACTATTCGAAGGTGCATACGCAAAAATGACCGGAGTTCCAGGAGCCGCAATCGATTTTGAAGCAATTGCAAAACTTCTCCTTCTCCTTGCCGCTTTGTATGTGATTAGTAGCTTGTTTACGTATATTCAGCAGTATATTATGTCCAGTGTTGCGCAAAAAACAGTTTATGATTTAAGAGAAGAAGTAAACGGGAAATTAGAAAGGCTTCCACTTAAATATTACGATGGTCGACCAAATGGGGAAACGTTAAGCCGTGTTACAAACGATCTAGATACAATCGGAAACACCCTTCAGCAAAGCTTAACGCAATTTATTACTTCGGTGGTAACTATTGTGGGTATTATCATTATGATGTTAACCATCAGTCCAATCTTAACTTTAATATCCATTGTAAGTTTGCCAGTATCCATGTTTGTCATTCAACCAATCTTGAAAAGATCACAAAAGCATTTTGCCGATCAACAACGAACACTCGGACAATTGAATGGACACATCGAAGAAATGTATACCGGACACCAAGTAGTTAAAGTGTTCGGTCACGAGAAAAAAGCGGTCGCTGAGTTCGATGAAGTAAATGAACAACTATATGATGCTGGACGTAAAGCACAATTTATATCCGGTGTCATTATGCCGATGATGTCTTTTATCGGTAATTTAAGCTATGTGGTAATTAGTGTTGTTGGAGGAATTCTAGTCACCCAACGTGCTATATCCATCGGTGATATTCAAGCGTTCATTACGTATACCCGTCAGTTTACCCAGCCAGTTATGCAAACGGCAAACATCGCTAATATTATTCAATCTACCATTGCAGCAGCGGAACGTGTTTTTGAGTTACTAGATGAAGAAGAGGAAGAAAAAGAAGTGACTACAGAAAGTTTATCTAATGCAGCAGGTGCAGTTACATTTGAACATGTGGACTTTGGATACGAAGATGAACTGCTAATCAAGGATATGAATATTGATGTATTACCAGGTCAAACGGTAGCAATTGTCGGACCTACTGGAGCTGGTAAGACAACATTGATTAATTTATTGATGAGATTTTATGAATTAAACAACGGGAAAATTACTATTGACGGACATGACACAAGAAAAATGTCCCGAACCGATCTTCGGACAACATTTGGGATGGTACTGCAGGATACATGGCTCTTTAATGGGACAATTAAAGATAATATTGCATTCGGTAAAGTCGGAGCAACAGATGAAGAAATCTTCGCAGCCGCAAAAATGGCACATGCTGACCATTTTATCCGTACTTTACCTGAAGGCTACGATACAATTTTAAATGAAGAAGCATCCAATATTTCGCAAGGGCAAAAACAACTAATAACAATTGCTCGCGCCGTTCTTGCAGATCCATCTATAATGATTTTGGATGAAGCAACATCGAGTGTAGATACACGAACCGAACTACTTATTCAACAAGCGATGAATCACTTAATGGAAGGAAGAACAAGCTTTGTCATCGCCCATCGCCTCTCTACCATTAGAGACGCTGATTTAATATTGGTGATGAATCAAGGAATGGTAATTGAACAAGGTTCACATGAGGAGCTTATTAAAGAAGACGGCTTCTATGCTGATCTTTATAACAGCCAGTTTTCTACTAAAAAGGCCATTTAAATAAAAGTTACACGAAAAGAGAGACAGCAGCTTACTCGCTGACTCTCTTTTTTATATTATATATGGACCGTCATAATCTCCCTTCTCTATTAATATATTTACTATATAGAATAGGAGCGGAGGGATAGTTTTGGATAAAGTAGAATTCAAAAAGGCTTTTGATATTGGGTATGAAGAGATGATGTTTGTTGCAAATAATGATGAAACTTTCATCCGTATAAAAAATAGCTATTCCGTCCCTTCCTCTAAAGTGTCCTCCACAATCGTCCATATTAACGGAAAACTATTTGAAGAAAATAGATACTGGATTTTCTTCACCGAGCTAGTAGAAATTGCTGCAGACGTTAGTGCAGACGTGCACATTGAATTGGATAAATTTGAAGTAGATATAAAAGACTTTGAAGAAGAAGAATTTATTCAACACTTAATAGATGAAATAACGGACAAATTAGAAGAGCATCAAGTTCATACAGTCCTCAAAGAAATGGAAGTACTTTAATAGCTTTACAGTATTTCATCCGCTATCAGTCTATACGAATTAAAGCGATCTTCGGCAGAATATGCTATGGTATTCAACATAATTTCGTCTGCTTTATAATTCGTTTGTAATTCGCTTAGCTTTTCTTTTACTTCAGTCGGATTACCGATTATTAGTTTCTTTTTCATACTTTTCAACGTCTCTTTTTCCACGTCACTTACTATGTATTGCTTCGCCTCTTCTATAGAAGGAATTCCTTGCTTCCCTTCCCCTTTTGCTTTTTGCAATGCCCAAATGAGTGTGCTTTTCGCTATTTCTTCCGCCTTTTCATTTGTTTCTGCACAAATAACCGATACCGTTATAATCACTTCTGGTTTTTTTCGTTTTTTGCTAGGTGTAAAAGCATCTAAATATTGTCGAACAATAGCCGTTCCATCCTCTTCGCTCATAAAGTGACCAAACGCGTAAGAAAGTCCATTTTCAGCAGCGAGCAAAGCACTTTTTTTACCCGTTCCAAGAAGCCATGGTACTGGTGACACTTCTGGAATTGGTGAGGCAGAGATCTTCGAATATTCATGACCAACGGGAAAATCATCGTCTAGAAAATGAAGAAACTCTTCCACCAAAATAGGCATTTTATAAACGTTTTGGAGAAAATTATCCGATAAAGCATTGGTAGCTTCCGCCGAGCCACCAGGTGCACGACCTAACCCAACATCAACGCGATCAGGAAATAGAGTGGCAAGCGTATTATAAACTTCCGCTACCTTGAAAGGTTTATAATGTGGCAGCAAAACAGCACCGGAGCCAATACGAATAGTGTTTGTATTTGCACCAATATAAGCTAGCATTACTTCAGGAACAGAGCTTGCTAGCCCTGTTAAATCATGGTGTTCGGTGATCCAATAGCGAGTATATCCTAACGATTCCCCTAGTTTTGCTAATTCCATCGATTCATTCAATGCGTCTTTGGCGGTTTGATTGGAGGAAATCGGGGATTGATCCAATATGCTTAACTTCATTGCCTTATCTCTCCTTTCTTAGTTCGGAATTTCCAGTAAGCTTAGCTTATACTCGCCAATCTGCCCTTTTTCGTATAAATTTGTTATGGAAGTCGAATACTGATGTATGCTTCCTTTAAAAAACAAACCTTGCGTAGGTACTTTTACATCAAACGTCCCTTTATAAAGCAATACGGCTATATCGTGGTATTCCTCACTTGTAACATTGAAAACAACAGAAATTAGATGTAAATCATTTACTTTTTTTGATTCAAAATGATTTACTTTAATGCATGTATCATCTAGAACAATTTCTTTTATCATCGTATCTTCTTTGTTTCGGTCCATTATAAATCCCCCCATTTAATACTTTTTTTAAGTGTACCATCAATGTGAACATTTTCATCATGCTATGCTTTAGGAAGATACCTTAATAACAAGGGAATAGTAGACCGTATTAAGAAACCCATTATTATTAGGAACAATTGAAAAATGGAGCTATACCTAAGTCCATTTTGACTTTTGGAACAGCCCCATAATAGGTGTTATACATTTCATTATTAATGTATTCTATTTAATTTCTCTTTGTCTTGGTTCAATTGTTCTTGAAGCATGTTAATTGGTCCTAAATCTCCTCTACTCTCAAGGGCCATTGTGACAGAACGCTCCGCACGTTCAATCATATTTTGTGCATTTTGAATTGCCTGCTCAGTCGGATGAGTTAGAGCTTGACCTACAGCCAGCGTGACATTATCGACTGAATTATGCAATTGACCAATAACATTATCCTCTTTCCAGCTCATTTGTGTATGATCTTCCATTGCAAGTGCCTCCTTATTAACTTTTCCTAGATTTCAATACGTCTTTACTATGGCGAAATAAGCGCTATTTATGCATGGAAACCTGCTAGCTTGAAAATTAATCCTTCAATAATTTGCAAGACCTTGGGCACACTAGACGATGAAAGATATTAACCAATGATTAAAGGAGGAAAAAATAATGACTATACATGAACCGGGACCAAATGATTCGGCTAACAACGTAGAAAGACTAAAGAAAACAATCCGTAATAAAGAAGCAGCAGAAATGGCCATGGAATTTGCAGATGGTGAAGAACTTGCTGCTATTAAGAGGAAAAATGAACGACGCGAAGAAAGTATCGATGGTTTACGAGCAGAGATACTTGCAGAGGCTAAATCACGTATAAACGGATATATTTGACCTGATAGAGGAACCAGCCCAGTAATTTTCGGATTACTGGGCTTTTTTTAATACACTAGACTAATCACACTGTAGATGAAACTAACGTAAGCTATGAAAAAAGGAGTGAGCTTTGCGTGCACTTTTACTCAAATGATTTTTACTTCCTACCCCAAAATCCTATATATAAAACATCATATTCACAATATACCGCACCCGTTCGATACATTTTGAACCAATCATCTAATTATCAACGAGGTTACTATATGAGTAAGGCAGCTGTTGACTTTGAAAGCATGAACCGACTTCTATGGTTGGAGCATGTCAATTGGACCAGAATGACCATAACAAGTATTGTATTTAACTTACCTGATCTATCCTCTGTGCAAGCACGACTTTTACAAAATGCTACCGATTTAGGAAATTGTATTCGGCCTTTTTATGGTGATCGGCTCGCAGATAGATATGCCGAGCTCATAAAAGAACATCTAGTGCTGGCAGCTGAACTTGTAACGGCAGCTGTTAAAGGCGATTCTAAAAAAGCAGAGGAAAAAGAAAAAGAGTGGTACCGGAATGCAGATGATATCGCAATATTTTTAAGTAGTATTAACCCGTACTTAACAAAAGAGGAAGTACAAAAGATGTTTTATATGCATTTGGCTTTAACAAAAAAAGAAGCGGTATTCATGATTCAAAAAAAATATGAAGAAGATATTAAAGTATTTGACCAAATAGAAGCAGAAGCTTTAGAAATGTCCGATATGATTTCGCATGCAATCATCAGGCAATTTCCTCATATGTTTTAAATACGAAAAGAGCTTGGAACTGTTTCCAAGCTCTTTTCGTATTTACATATTCATCCATACGCGTGACAACTTTTTGACGTTCGTTACAACTTTGTTAACAAATATTGAATTTATATAGAAATCTAGATGAACGTTTTGTGAAGTCCCCTTTTAGACGTTGTTATTATGGGTGGTTCTAAATATGATAGAGGCAACGGAATACGGATCACTTCGTAACACGTTTAATAAATTCAAATAATCGAAAGGGGTACAACTATGAAAATAAAAGTGAAATGGGCTTTACTTACGATGATTTTCACTATAGCCACTGTGCTAACTGGTTGTGAACCATTATTAGTTTTAGATCCAAAAGGTCCTCAAGCAAAAACGCAAGCTGATGATATTATGTTATCCATCTTGCTTATGTCAGGTATTGTAATTGCGGTACTTGCAATATTAGTATACGTGTTAGTAAAATATCGTGCTTCCAACCAAAAGGACGATTACGAGCCTCCTCATATAGAAGGAAGTCCACTTGTGGAAGCAATCTGTATTGGTATTCCAATTGTTATCGTCATTTTCCTTTCTTTCGTTTCAGTTAAAAGTAATTACGAGGTAGAGGCAACTCCAGCAGGATATGAGGATACAAAACCATTAATTGTTTACGCTTCTTCTTCCAACTGGAAATGGCATTTTAGTTATCCAGAAGAAGGTATCGAAACAGTTAATTACTTATATATACCTGCAGGTCGTGCGATTGAATTTAAACTATATTCTTATGGGCCAATCACCAGTTTTTGGATTCCGCAATTAGGTGGACAAAAATATGCTATGGCTGACATGGTTACAACTTTACACTTAGCAGCAGACAATCCCGGTGAATTTGTAGGAAGAAACGCAAACTTCAGCGGTGCCGGATTTGCTGAAAATACATTTGATGTTACAGCAATGTCTCAAACTGATTTTGACGAATGGGTAGATGAAGTTCACGAAACTGCTGAACCTCTTACAGAAGAAAAGTTTGAGGAATTATTAGAACCAGGACATCTTGGACGTTCTACTTATACAGGAACACATTTAGAATTCGCTCCAGCTCCTGAACATAACCATGGTTCTACTGATTCTGAAATGGATCACTCAGAACATGAAAATCATGATTCTAACCATTCTGAGGAAGAATCAGATCATTCTCATCATTGATAAACAAGTTTCAGTACCGTAACAAACACTAGATTTTCGAAAGGAGTTACAAAAGTATGGATTTCTTTGATCGTTTTGCAGTACCACATCCAAGCTTTTTAATATACGCATCCATGGTTGGTATTGGTCTAACAATGGTTGCCATCGTTTTAGGTATTACCTATTTTAAAAAATGGGGATACCTTTGGCGCGAATGGATTACTACAGTAGATCATAAACGAATTGGTATTATGTATTTACTAGTTGCACTTCTTATGCTATTCCGCGGAGGAGTAGATGCAATAATGATGCGTTATCAGCTTTCGATGCCTGATAACAAATTTCTAGAATCGCAACATTATAATGAAGTTTTCACAACACATGGGGTTGTTATGATCCTATTTATGGCGATGCCGTTCATCACGTTTTTCTTTAACTATCTAATTCCGTTACAAATCGGAGCAAGAGATGTGGCATTCCCTCGCTTAAATGCACTAAGTTTTTGGTTATTCTTTATGGGTATGGGGTTATTCAATATCTCATTCATCGTAGGTGGATCACCTGATGCAGGTTGGACTTCTTATTTCCCACTTGCAAACAATGAATTCAGTCCATCAGTAGGTACGAATTATTATATGATCGCTATTCAAATAGCTGGTATGGGTACATTAATATCAGGTATTAACTTTATAACAACTATTCTTAAAATGAGAGCACCTGGTATGAAGTTAATGAAAATGCCAATGTTCACATGGTCTGCATTTATCGCAAACGTAATCGTTGTTTTTGCTTTCCCTGTATTAACAGTACTTCTAGCAATGGGAACAATGGATCGATTGTTTGGAACAAACTTCTTTACAACCGGTGATGGTGGTATGGATATGCTTTGGGCTAACTTGTTCTGGGTTTGGGGACATCCTGAAGTATATATCTTGATCTTACCGGCATTCGGTCTATACAGTGAAATAATCTCTACATTTGCTCGTCGTAATCTTTATGGCTATAAGTCGATGGTTGCCTCTATGGTAGTCATTTCAGTATTTTCATTTTTAGTATGGACTCACCATTTCTTTACAATGGGTCAAGGTGCATTCACAAATAGTATTTTCTCTATCACAACAATGGCGATAGCTATTCCAACCGGAGTTAAAATATTTAACTGGCTATTCACGCTTTGGAAAGGGAAAATTGTATTTACAACGCCAATGTTATATTCTATGCTCTTCATTCCACTGTTTACATTAGGTGGGGTTACTGGGGTTATGCTTGCGATGTCAGCAGCTGATTACCAATATCATAATACGATGTTCTTAGTTGCTCACTTCCATAACGTAATTATTCCAGGAGTAGTTTACGCTATGATTGCAGGTCTTACTTTCTATTGGCCAAAAATGTTTGGTTTCATGTTAAATGAAAGAATTGGTAAATGGACGGCATGGATAATGTCAGTTGGATTCGTTTTAGCCTTTATTCCAATGTATATTACTGGATTAGATGGGCAAGCACGTCGTATGTACACATACTCTGAATCGACTGGTTTTAGTATGTTAAATATGGTTGCATTTATTGGTGCAGGAATTATGGCAATCAGTTTTGCTTTACTTGTCTACAATATTTACTATAGTATTCGTTATGCTTCTAGAGATATTGGTAGTGACCCTTGGGATGCACGTTCACTTGAATGGGCTACTCATACTCCAGTACCGGAATATAACTTTGCTATTACACCACAAGTTGCATCAACTCAAGGATTCTGGGATGCAAAGAAAAATGGACATGAATTATTTAAAGGTAAATATGAAAAAATTCATATGCCAAATAACAGTGGTTGGCCATTTATACTAGGTTGTATTTTCTTCGTCTTTGGATTTGCGATGGTATTTAGCATATGGCCACTTGCTATCGTCACATTAATCGGTATTTTAGTTTGTCTGGTTTATCGTTCGTTCGAGAAAGACCATGGTCGATATATCTCCGTTGAGGAAATTGAAGAAACTGAAGCAAAATTGCGAGGTGTAAAAAATGAAGATAGATAACTCGCTTCCGCTTGAATATAGTACGGAAGAAAATAACTTGAAAATTTTAGGTTTTTGGATCTTCCTAGGTGCAGAAATAATGCTTTTCGCAACATTGTTCACTATGTATTTCACTTTAGAAAATCGCATTGGCCACGGACCTTCTGGTGCAGAAATCTTTGAAATTACACCAGTATTAGTTGAAACAATATTACTTTTAACAAGTAGTTTTGTTATTGGTCTTGGCATTCATGCTATGCGTTTAGGTAACAAAAAAGCAATGATGGTTTTCTTTTCCATCACCCTACTACTTGGTGCTGGGTTCTTAGGCTTTGAAATATTTGAATTCGTTCACTATAATCATGTAGGTGCAACACTACAAACTAGTGCATTCACTGCCGCTCTGTTAACTACATTAGGGACACACGGATTGCACGTAACATTTGGTTTGTTTTGGGGATTAGCTATCCTTATTCAAATTAAAAAACGTGGATTGACTCCTGAGACAACCAATAAATCTTTCATCTTTTCACTTTATTGGCATTTCTTAGATGTCATTTGGATTTTCATCTTTAGCTTCATCTACTTGAAAGGAATGATGTAATATGAAAGAATTATTCCCTGTTAAACAAGTAATGGGCTTTGTCTTTTCATTGGTTTTGACAGTAGTAGCGTTGTTAGTTTATTTCACAGATATGTCATTTCCAATAGGTATGACGATTCTGCTAGTAACTGCATTTATACAAGCTGGTCTTCAACTAGTTGTATTCATGCATGCTGGTGAGACTGATGACAAAAAATCGATCTATACAAACGTATATTACGGTTTAATCATTGCGCTTGTCACCATTTTTGGTACACTATTAATACTAGTTTGGGATATGTAAATAACGAATTAAAAGAGAGCGTCTTTTCAGGCGCTCTCTTTTTTACATTTTCTAGAGTTCGCAATCATTTCTTCAGATGCTACTAAAAACATACCTATTAAGAAAGTAAAAACAGCCCCCATTACTGTCCCAATACCGATACCCATCATTGTACTGTATTCGCTTACAAAAACCCCGTATAAGAAAATGGCAATTCCAATAGTGAGCACTGTTGCTCCTACATATTTTGTAGCATGAAACATTTTCACGTTTGATTCCATTTCACTCATCCTCTCTTTATATATATATATTATTCATCTTGTTCACAATATTGTCAAATAATTTTTGTTTTTTCGTCACATTTTTTTCTTTCCACAAATAAAGAAACCACGTTATATCTTTCGTAATATAGGGAAACTGCGTGGTAGTGAGTTGAATGAAGTATCTGCTGGGATTTCCGCTTCAGGGCAGACGCTTTCCGCGGGGGGAGCGATAAGCCATCACCGACGCTACGCGTACGATGTGATGGCTTATCTGTCTCACTCATCCCGCTGGAGTCGCCGCCCTTCCCCTTCAATCCAATAAAGCAAGCTACTTCCTTCATGTCACTATCTATAAGGGAAATGTGAAACTTTATGGAACAAGAGAAGATGTGATACCAATAACTAGTTGAAAAAGACAAGCAGAGCTTTATCCTAATAAACGAGCTACTTATTTGGTGATAGCCTTGTCTAATTTGGTTTAATTATTATGGAGTGGTAAACTTGATAAATTTATAACTTTGATACCTGCAGACACCAAGTTAGCAGCCCATCCATAATGATTGAAGCGGAAGGCGGCGACTCCTGCCGGAATAGCATGAGCTGAAAGCCCCGCAGGAGCGTAAGCGACGAGGAGATTGAAGCCATGCCGGCGGAAAGCGTCCGCCTGAAGCGAAAATCATAGTGAACCCTTAATAGGGCAACTTACCGCACAGTTTCCCTAAACTGCGTAGAAAAAGAACTGCTCCGCTGTCTAATGACTTTATAGCAATTCTCTTTCTTTTACATTGAATCTATCTTTTCCCCAAAGATTATGACGCTTTGACGTTCTGTTGCAAATTCTCTTCCATTCCATTTTAAAATATTTTGCACATATCCTAGCGCTTCTGCATGATGCTTGCCGGAAATCTCTTGCAACGCAACAAGCTCATACACATCGTCACCTGCAAAATCTATTGGATAAAGCCCATGGATTGGTTCTACCCAGCCTTCTATCGGCTCTTTCAAAGTTCCATCTTCCTTATAGATTTCCATTAAATATTCTTTATCTTTAAACATCAAATCAAGCGTATACTTCTTTTTAGGCATAGCACTAGCTATTGTTAATTTATATTGGTCTTGATAATCTATTTTATAATCATTGCTTTCGTTAAATTCGTCCGAATCGAATACTTGCCGCATTTCCCCTTCAAAAAAGGTAAACAAATATGCTTTTATCGTGCTTTCACTTTCCCCAGTATCGATTACTACTAAGATGTCATCCAGCTGGTTCCCAGTAAAATCTCCAAGAAATAGCCGAGGATTATAACCGACAGTTTCTTTTAAAGAGAAGCCTTCATATAAATCTACTTTCTTATTTAAAATATTGAGGGTAATATCTTCCCAATACGAGCTTCTCTCGGTCATACTACCAGTTAAGTAAACAGTTTCTCGAAAACTATCACCCGTTATATCTCCTCTTTTTTTATCAATAACCGTCTGACCGTTAGTTCTAGCATGTGTAAGACGGCTTAATACTTGCTGTTTTTTCTCTAATAGTTGCTCTTTTGACGGGTATGGGGAACGAAAAGATAGAGCTTTATCAATGGCAGTTAAATTCTGCTCTAAATTACCAGCTTTCCTCTGTGCATCTGATAAATAGTACCAGTAATAGGAAAAGTCGTTTGTTTGCAATAGTTTTTCATAATAAGCTGCCACTTTTTTAAAATAATACGGATAAACATCCTTCGCTCGCACTAGCTCCCCTTCGCTAAAGCGATATACGTCTACCTTATAAGCATCTCCTGTATCATGTATCCAAATAGCAAGTTCATATTGACCATCTTTGCCGTAATGATCAGGCATATCCTCCACTTCCAATTTACTATAAACAATATTATTTGTAGGTAACCTTAAAATTCTACCGTTTGTCCATTGTAGTAGATCTAGCTGTGAACTCATATTGTCTATTTGCCAACCAACAATTAATGTATTTACCCAGTTTTCCGTTACCGGAGCGACTCTTAAATCGGAAATATTATATCCTTTGCCTTCGATATGTTTTAAAGGTAGCCACTGATCATCATATTTTTTTAATATCACAATATAATTCTGCTGCTCATACCTATATGCGCCAATTAGTTCGGCCATTTGATCCCCATCAATATCAGCAAGCAAAATCGCCACTCTTTTTTGGGGTTGCTGCAATTCTAGTACGGTAGCCCCAAGCGGCAAAAAGTTCTGCAGTATATTTATATAATCGCCCATTGTACCCCCCATTAAATTTCATTATTACCTATCATATGCGGGTTAATATAAGCTTTAATCATATTTTGCAAAGTTTAAGTGAAAAGTTTCATTTATATAAAAGTACCAATTAGAAATTTCACGTTACGAAACGCCTATCAGGAACATCAAACACTTGCCACGAATTGTCAAAACAAAAAAAGACTGTCTCAAAAGTATGCCTCTTGAGACAGTCTTTAAAATTATTCTGCCAATTTTTCTTCTATCGGCGATTCTACTGATTCATCTATAGGTTGTTCTACAGATGGTTGTGAAGCTGGGGATGGCACATTGATATATAGTTTACCATTAGCTTTTTGGCGCGTTTCGTTGTTAAAGCTGTCTACAACTTTCACTTCGAGATCCGCTCCATTCGCTACAGTGTCAGCTGGTACTGTCCAATATCCAACGTAATGGCCGTTCCCTTGTTCCATCATCGGTAATTCAGTCGCGTTTTGTACTTGTCCACCTAAATTCGTTAGCGGCATATGGATCGCAAATGTTGCTTTCAATCCAGGGGCACTATCGAATTCAATCTTAACGCTTTTACCTGTAGCTAAATATAAGTCTTCAGCTGGTTTAACATTTTCGATTGCAGGTGCATCATACTGAGCTGTAACTGTAACTTTTTTCGTTATACTATTATTTGCTTTGTCTTTCGCGACAACTTTAATTTCATTCGCACCATTCTCTAGAAGAATTCGTTTAGAGTACTTGCCATCAACTACTGTTGCATTTTGTCCGTTTACTTTTACAGTGTCGAGGTTTGCATCTTTAATAGTTCCTTCTACAGTTACTGATTCACGATTTGTTTTTTCTCCATCTTTTGGACTGTCGATTGTCAATTCAGGTTTTAAAGTATCTAAAATGACTTCAACAGGAGCAGATTCACCTGTTACTTTGCCATCTAGCATGGAAACTGCTGTAAATTCATTTACACCTTCCGTTAATTCAACTGGAATTGCAAATTTCCCGTCTTCCCCTACCTCGACAGATCCCGCTTCTTCACCATTTTGTTTCAATTTAATCGTAGTAGTCGGAGATGCTGTCCCTTCTACTGAAATGGAAGCTTCATTTGTCACTAAGTCAGCTGCCGGTGAAGTGATAACTGGACCATGTACTTCATAACTCACACGAGCACGGATCATATAGTTCCCTTCAGCAGTTGGTGATAGTGACCAAGCACCTGAAACTCCTTGGTAACTTCTACCTGCATTCGTTCCATTCTCGTCTGTTGCAAGACCTGGAGTGTTTGGATTAGCAAATGTTTGACGATATACCATAAAGAAGTCACCATTTACCACGATATTATGCTCGCTTAAATCAACAACAGTCCATTCACCATTACGTTTCGCTGTTGCATCGATTGGACCGGCAAGCATTTTACCTGGAGATCCGTCAGCTCCTGTTGCATCCCATACTTCAACTGCGAATGCAGTTCCACCAGGTACAGGCCATTCTGTATCCCAGAATCGGAATACACCATCTGTTACGATTCCATTTTCTTTACCTTCTGGTAGAGACATTTTCACTGCCCAAGCATTGCCTGCAGCATTGAAAGCACGTGCATTTTCAGCAGTTCCATCATCGTAACCGATTTCTCCGCCTGGATAAGTGTAGAAAGGTTCAAGCGCAATGTTTTGCGACGTTGCTTCTGCACCGATTGTAATCGCTACTTCTTGGCTATGATAACCACGTGCAATTACTTTTAATGTGTAATCTCCTTCATATGCAGTTAGTGAATAATTCCCTGCTGCATCTGTTTCAACTGGTGTAATGTTTGCATCTTCTACAAGTAATAGAGTTGCTCCAGCGACTCCTTCGCCTGTCGATTGATCCGTGATTGTTCCACTCACTGTGTTTTGTGCAACTTCATCCAATGTGAAATTAGCAGTTGCCGTGCCATCTGCTTCAATGGAAACAGATTGTTCCTCAGAGGTAAAGCCATAAGCTTCTGCTTTCACTGTGAATGTCCCTGCACCATGAGTTAGTGAATAAGAACCGTCAGCAGGGTTTGTATAAACCGAACGACCTGATTCAAGTACACTCACTTGAGCACCTAATGGTAATAGCGTAGGGTTTGCAACCTTTTCTACTACTGGTGGTGCTTCTTTAATCGGTAATACAGGACGAATCTTCGTTGGATCAATATCCTCTTTTTTAGCAAGTTTATCTGTACCATTTCCAATAGTCACTTTGTTATTTGCGCTGTTAGTGATTACGCTATTTGTTTTATTTACATTATTGTCTAGTCCTTTTGCTACTTTGCCAGTCTGCGAAACCTCAGCAAGTGTTACGTCATCGATATACCATCCCTCTTTCACAACACTTCCATCTGAAAAGGCATTAAAGCCAATATAAACGCGTTGTCCAGCATAAGCCGACAGGTCCACTTCACCATCAATCCAACCGTTTGATGCACCTTGGACCATTAGTAATTGTGTCCACTCGACTTGATCAGTTGAAATAAATACATGACCATAATCCCAAGCTCTTCCTGTAGAAGATTGCTCAAAGTTATGCCATTGTTTGAATTGCAAATAAGAGTTCCCTTCCGGTAAATCGACAGGAGGCATTACTAATGTAGCGTTCATTCTGCTATCGTAATTACCTTCTAGGTTTGTGGCATATACTTTCTCACCAGATGCAGCATTTCCTGGACCTGAAGTTGGGACGCCCCATTCCCAGCTATTTGCATCTCCAAAGGAAGTCCAGCCCACAGGTGTCGATTCAAAGTCTTCTGAATATCCTACTGTTATGCCCGGCTTCACTTGAACAATATATTCTTCACTGTTCACTTCATTATTTCCAAAGTCATTTATGGACCATTTGTACGTAAAGGAGTTGCCTGTGATTATGTCACCAGGAAGCACTACACTGTACTCACCAGATTTGTAATCACCAGATTTGCGACCAGCTTCGATCGATTGCCATGCACCATTTGCATCTTTGTAGTTTAGAAGGACAGATGCAACGCTAATGTTATCGCTTACTGCAATTGACAATTCTAAATCCATTCCTGCATATGTTTCTTGAGGTGCTGCATGTTCGAATACAGGAGCCTCACTATCGTCTCCTTGTTGTGTCACTTGTCCTTTCAGTGTACCAAGTCCAGTGATAATGGAAGATACAGCCTCATAAGCATCAACCAATCCATAACCATATGCATGGTTAGGAGTTGTCGGATATTGAGTGTCCGTTAATGGATTTGCTGTATTAAGAAGAATTTCCTCCATTTCATCGACCGTCAAATTTGCGTTAACTTGGCGAAGAAGTGCTGCTACGCCAGATACAGCAGGTCCTGACATAGATGTTCCATTCCAGCCACCTTCATAATTACCACCCGGTACAGATGAGCGGATGTTCACGCCTGGTGCCGAGATATCTGGTTTTGTTTCAGCATATGGCGAAGGTCCACGAAGAGAGAAGCTTCCCACTTTGTTATTGATATCAGTTGCACCAGTTGCAAATGACTCTGGATAATTGGCAGGTGCCGCTACAGATCCTGCTCCACCAGGATTCGTAAGCGTTGTATTCCCTGCTGAGAATTCCGGAAAAATTTCCGCTGCACGCCAGTTAATTACAACTTCACGATACCACTCATCAAGTCCAGGACCACCACCCCATGAGTTATTTACAATATCCGGAGCCATGTCAACGCGTGCATTTCCGTTTGCGTCAGTCGGTGCTAAGATCCATTGAGCAGCTTCTAGCAAGTCAGTGTCAGTCCCACCGTTTGCAGAGAATGCTTTTACTGCAATATATTTGGCACCAGGTGCAACACCAATTTGATTCGTATCATTTGGTTCACTACCAACCATTGTTCCCGTTACATGTGTTCCATGATCAATATCATCATATGGAGTAGCTCGTCCAGCCGTTGCATCGAACCAGTTAAAGTCGTGTGTAACTTGTCCAGTTGCTTTATTGTAACCCCGGTATTTTTCTTTTAAAGCCGGATGATCCCACTGAACTCCCGTATCAATACTTGCTACAACTGTTCCAGCTCCATCGATGCCCATTTCCCAAACGTCTGGTGCTTTGACACGCTCAACATTCCACTCAATGTTTGCAGTTTCTGCTTTAGGTGCGATGGCATTTTTGGTTTTCGTTGTAAATAATTGACGAGTTTCGTTCGGTAGTACTTTTTCAACCTCCGGGAATGTTGCAATTTTTTCAGCAACCTCTTTTGTTGCTGTTACAGCCATTCCATTTACAATGTAATACGATGTAATATCCTCCGCATTCCCTTTAGCTGCTTCTTGTTCAAGGAATTGCTTTACTGATTGCTGCGATTCAAGAGAGGTTGCCTTAAGTTCTGATACAACCGCAGATCGCTGAACGAGCTTCGCATTGTGTGCCGATAAATTTGCTGCATCTGCACTTTTTCGAGCTTCAGCCGCTACTGCTTCTGAATCTGTTTTCTCTTTGAATTTGATCAGGAAAGTTACTTTTTCATCTTGTTTAAAATTTTCTAGTAATCGAGTGCTCATCTTTTCTGTCACAGAAATAGTATTCGAGCTTGACTCTCTGAAAGATTGATGAATTTTACTCGTTGTTTCTGCACTAACTACGTTAGGTGCGACTAGTGAAAACGTCATTAGTAAAGATGCAGCAATACTAAGTGCTTTGACCGAACTACTTTTCCTCCCCATCTTCTTTCCTCCTTTGAATTTACCAACGATTTTAATACCTAGCGAGAACTTGATAGACTCTTAACGACCTAAAAAAGACCAAACAAAAACACCTTCTCCCCCTTTCCCAAACGATCATTTAGGCAAACAGAATCAATGGTGTCATTCATAAATCTCTTGTTGTTATTAATATTATAAAGGAAATGATTTGCAATTTTTGTCTATTACCGTCGAATTATATCTGAATTTTCAAAATTAATAGTTATATACTATTTTATACCTTTTCTTCGATAGGTAATAAGTCTCTCGAATTTGTTTTGCGAGTTAAGTATAAAGCTCATAGTATTTGCTATTAGTAGTTTTATGAAAAATAATATATTATCTGGAATAAGTTATAATTTGTTACTTTTCCAAAAAATAATCAATTATTCCCATTTAAAAATATAAGGGTAATTGGACTATTAATTATAATTCAATACATAAGGTATTTAAAATTATAAAATTGTATCTAAAAGGGTTAATAATGAATAAAAACACTAAAATTTAATATATTTAATGAGTCATTTTGACTAAAATAATTAAAATGCCTTTTTTACAAAAACAATCATCATCTCTAAAAATTCAGGAGTTTAGGTAATTTGGATATAGTTCTAGATTCTACATATCTCCTAACTATCTACAACGCTTTGACCTAGAACTCTTTCAGTTGTGTATAATACATGTAACGACGGGAGTGTGAGAGTGAATGAATTCAACTAAACCAGATTGGGAAGAAGAAGTAGATGAAGAGTTCCTCGAATTTGTGTTGGAGGCACAAAGAGATGCACTTCTGAAAGAAGCACAAGAAAAGACAAACAGGAAAACGAAGCGTCCGTTTCCAAGATGGATATTCTGGATAATGGCGACTGTTTTATTCATTAATACGTTTGCTGTTATCTTTCAAATATATTCAATTCCAGCTATCGAGTTTTTAAAAGCATCTGCCAAACTATCTGCACAAGAGGACATATCACGCTATAAAAAGTCTGTTGTTATTGTATTAACAGAAGATGGAAAAGGCACGGGTTTTTCTATATCTAGTGATGGAACTATTTTAACAAACTATCATGTTATTGAAGGTAATGAAACTGTAACGGTTGGTTTTCCAGAAGACGGACGTTTTAAAGCGAGCGTGGTACATACATATCCTTCAGTGGATCTAGCTGTATTGAAAATAGATGGAGAAAATTTGCCATACTTAGAGCTTGCCAAACAAGCGACTATGGTTGAAGGCGATTCCATTTCCTTTATCGGTAATCCGCTAAGCTTTACTGGTATAGCAAACGAAGGAAAAATGATTGATTATTATCAGCTAAGTGATTGGGATGTGCCTATAGTGATGATGGAAGCACCAGTCTATCGAGGGAACAGCGGCAGTCCAGTTTTAGATAATAAAGGTCAAGTAATTGGCGTTGTATTTGCTACAATGGACCATGATGAATATGGGAGAGTTGGACTGTTCGTACCGATTGATGAGTATTATAAGAAACAAGAAAAAGATATACCCTAACAAGATTATTTACTTCACCTAAAATCTAATCTAATTCAGTTTTTCTCTTAAAGGTATCCAGAAAATGGTTATGGGCAACCAACCAGTCCTTGAAAGCAATCAAATCCACTTTGAAAGTAACCAAATTAGCTCCAGAGCAACCATTTTTTCATCTAACAAGTTTACTTGCATTGAGACACCATTCATATTAACGCAATTTTTAGGTACTCTGCGCAATCACTTGTTATTTGGTCACTTTAAGTCTTAGCGCTAGATACAAAGTATCCGCTTGTTTGGCTTTGTCGCGTTCATGATAGTTTATAGCTCATCACACCGTTTATTGGAATATATTAACCGTATAAAAGTTATCTGCATGTCTAAACCTACTCTACTTTTTAACCAACAAAAAATGCAGGAAGAAAATGAACATTTCCTTCCTGCATTTGATTTTACTTAGACAAGTATTTCTCTCTCCACGTCAAACGCTCTTTATCATTCAGCGCATTCTCCAGTTTTTCATCCCATCTTTCAAGTAATGTATTCCAAACACGCGCATAGAATACATCCTCTTCTTTATTATGAAGAACAAATTCAAAGCATGGAATGTCATCGACATACAGCTCTGTCGTCGACTGAATTTCGGATATAACTACTTGTATATCCCCTTCCTCCCCTTCCACATCTTTGGCTTGAAGCGCTTCAATGATTTGCTCTTTGTCGAAAGAAAGCTCCACATCCAAATACCCTTCTTTCACATATCGGTAAATTGCAAGCTCACCTTCCCCATCCATGGCAGTTTTAATGTTACCATTCAAGAAATTTTCGTGAGTAGTACTATATAGAACAACCTGTGTTTCCACTTCCTGTTCCTCTTCAAAAATACCATTCTCGAGTTGATGATTTCCTTTATTTGTTAAGGAAAACAATCCATAGTTTTTCGTTATTAATCCGGTCCTACCCATTATATCGATTAAATCCTCTACAAAAAGCTGCTCGACAAGTAAGATTTCACTTAATTGCTCCGCTTTTGCAATTTCCGCTTTTTGAAATGCCATAAGCATCATTTTCATCAGGATATCCATTTTTGTTCGTTTCACCGGTCTATACTCAACTTCAATAGAATGAATGGGCAAACTCCAGGTATTGGAATACATGATTTTTATCTTATTGTTTTGTTGCAATTCATTTTTTAATCGTTTCTCTAAGCTTTGCATATTATTTATACCTCTATGTTACTTTTTCTCTTGTCCACGCTGATTTCGGTAACCATTCTGTTTCTTGACTGTGCTAAGTAATCGACTGTACATTTCCCTAGAATCTTTTTGCTTCGCGCGTGTAGTAAACATATTCGCACTACCAACTAAAATGAGTAATTCTCTTGCGCGGGATAAGGCAACATTCAAACGTCTATAATCATTCGCAAATCCAATATCCCCACTCTTATCTTGATTGTTACGAACCATACTTAAAATAATGACGTCCATTTCCATCCCTTGGAACTTATCGACGGTTCCTGTTCGGAAATTCAAATGATTGAAGTTTGTTTCTTGTTGAATAAGTCGGTCTATACGTTTTACTTGTTCTCCGTAAAAACTAATAACTCCGATACTTTTTTGTTCCTCTTTAGCAAGTCTTCCTTCTTTTTTAGCCGTTTCAGTCGCTTTATCCAAATCGATTAATACCTCTCTAATGGTATCAAGCTCTGCCTGATTAAAACGGCTTTTTCCATTTTTCATTCGTTCTTCAAAATATTGCTTTTCGTTCGGCATATCTAACCACAACAAATGGTCTTGCCGTTTAACATATTGCGATTCGAGTAGATGATCACGCATAGCATCTGAATCTACTAACCCACACTGTAGGCGATAATTTTCTTCTTCATAAAACGGCGTGATTGTTTTCATTATATTTTCATGCATTCGATACTGAATAGCGAGCATCGTTTTATTTGTTTTTGGTAAGTTTTTAAACAGTCGTTCGAACAAGGACTCTTTCAGAAGCTTCTTCAACTCGTCTTTTTCTTCAAAGCTGTCACTTTCTTCTAAAATAGCTTTCAGTGTTTCATCCAGTGTATCTTCTCCAACAAGTGGCGGTAGTTGATGGTGGTCTCCGACTAAGATGATTTTCTTCCCTTTTAGCATTGGTAGTAAAAGCTCAGGTGGCGTTGCTTTCGATACTTCATCGATAATAACAACATCGAAAATAGGATAGTTGTCCATAAACTCTTTTCGAGCAGATGCTACACATGTTGTTCCGATTACATTTGCATGTCGTACGTATAGTTTACGTATTTCATCTAAATCATGGTCATTTGCATCCTTCAGCATTGTAAACCATTCGTTTTGCAGAGATTGGGTTATCGGTAAACGATTTTTCTCCCGTTCTGTAACCGTTATTCTTTCTTCCAGCTCGGCAATTTCAGTTAATGCTTTTTCGCGCTCTTCTTCAGGATTTTGTGTCAATAATTCCTCTAGAGCTTTTAGTTGTTTTTCTTGCTCTAGTCCTTCCGAATTCACTTGCTTCGTTTCTTGCTTGTTATTTTCAAGTTCGTTTAATACTTCATCCAAGCGCTCGCTTGAAGTTTTAAATTCATCCTTTTTCAGTTCAAGTTGAGCTGTATACTCGGCAATTGTGTCTTTTACTTTTTTCCATTCTAGCAACGTACTTTCTTTATCCTGCAATTGGACTTGTAACTGTTGTAAGGAAGGAACATTATCTAGTTTGTCTAGTTGGCTGTGTATTTCCGCCACTTTTCTTTGCAGTTTTTGAAGCGCTTCACCTTGAGTAATAGCCTTATTTTCCCATTCACTTTTCGATTGTTCGATTATTGCTTTTTCTTGTTTTACTTGCTCAGAAAGCACTGATCTAATCGACAAAAACATGTTAGCAGAATCAGCTTTTGCTTTTTGTAAAATAGCTCCTTGTTTCCAGACGAATTCCTTTCGTACATTTAGGCCTTCCAAATACACTTCTAACCGCTCGATATTTGCTGAGCCTGAGGTTAAGAGACGCTTCATACTGTCAATAAACTGATGAATTTCTTTAACAGAATATGTCGAGTCAAATACTACTCCACTACTGTTTACATGACTTTTTACAGTCTCAAGCGAAACGTTATTCTTTTTCAATAAACCTTCTATGTATCCAATAGCAGATAGTAGTCGTTTATTTAATTCTCCCCAGTCAGCAAATGAGATGATGGTTTCAATTAGCTTGTCTAAGTTTGTTATTTGCTGCTCTAACATATGAGAAGGAGTGATTTCATAATCGTTCATGCGAATTTTGAGGAAATCAATTTTAGAGATGGAGTGGAGTTCACTTGAAAATTGCTCCAAATGATTGATTTTCGACTGAGCAGCTTGATATGCATTTCTCGTTTCGATTAATAATCCTTCCACCATTCTGCTCTCTTGTAACATCTGTTGGTACATTATTTGTTTACTTGATTGATCAATTTCCATTTGAAGGCGTTCTATCTTATTTAATAATTCTTCTGATGTAGGATTAGCTTGAATGAATTGTTCCATCTGTTCAATTTCTTTTGATCGGTCGTCTGTTATTTGTTTAAAGTGACCATGATTATTTTCTAGTTCTTCACGTTCTTTTTTTAATTGGATCAAACGTTTTTTTAGCTCTTTAATTTCCTTCATTCTTTCTGCGAATTCTATTTGAGCTAATTGTTTTCGTTCTATTTTCTCTTTTAATATTACAACTTGCTGCCCAAGTGATACCGTCTGTTCTTTATAAAGAGCGATTGCTTCTTTTAGTTGTTTTTCTTTTAACGGGTGGCTGCTGATTTCTTCTTGCAAAGCATTTAATGTTTGGTCTTTCCAGTACTGACCCACATTTTCTTCGATAAATTTTTTGCCTTCCTCTTCAATGCTTTCCGTTCGACCAAAACGTAATATGCGAATATCCTTATTGGAAAGAAGTCGACTAAGTGCATTATCAACGGCTAGGTTTGATTGGGAAGCGACTAGAGTCCGCAGTCCCGCTTTTGCATTTTGCTGGCAGATTTCTGAGATTACTGTAGTCTTCCCTGTACCCGGAGGACCTTGAATAACATATAAATCCTCAGCAGACATCGCTCCAACAACTGCTTCTTGTTGAAACTCGTTTAACTGATTATGAAATTCTAAATCCTTTTTCTTATTCGGTACGCTTATCGTAGGTCTTTTTTCAAATAGAATATTTTCTAAATTAGCATTTGCAGCAAGGCCGTTTTGTAAATCTTCAAATCCTTTACGAAGTCTTCGAATTTGGCTTAGTGTGGAAAAGTTGCTAAACACCGCTTCTTTCCATTTTGGATGCCATTGATTTCTTCTTGCCATCTCCTGAAATCTTGGCTTTAGCTCAACTTCAATTGTTTTCTTCGCACGGTCCACCTTCAATACTTCTCCAATATCGTTTTGGAAACCTTTAATCGAAACGCTGAGTCCTTTTAATTTATTCCATTCATTTTCTTTAACATTACTTCCTATAAGTATCAGCCTATTAAAGTCTTCGTTGAAAACGAATTTTGAAAAAGCAGCCGTTATATCTGCAATATCGGCGTTTCGTTCTTGTATTTTCAAATATCCTTCCCAACTAGAAATTCGCTTTTTCACATACTCTGATCTTTCTTCGGCAACGGGTAATTCTCGTATGCTTGTATGCAATTGAATCGGCAGTCCCGCTCCATTATTACGAGCCGTAACAAAATTTAAATCGACTGAAAGACGTCTATTTGTCTTTACTGGAACTCTTGTGCCTCTTATATAAAAGTTAGTTGCAAGTAATCCGTCTGTTTGAAGAATACACTCCATCACTCCAACCCGACCTTCTAGTCTACCTGCTAAAACTTCGTTCGTCATATTGTCAAAATAAAGCGCAACAGGCGTATTTCCATGAGAGTTCACTGGACGTTTTTCTATATGTACTTCAAAAGATTCTTGCATTCTAAAAAAGGCATGTTCATCAACAGCCCATTCCTGGATTGCACCGCGTGCTTTATTTGTCATCATTAGATTACAGCGCATTGTTTTTACTGGGATAGACACTTGTCTCATGCACATGCCTCCTTTCTAAAAAGATGAACATTTAACAAAGCAAAAGAGTACCCATCTCGATTTCAAAAAAATCGGGTACTCTACATTAGTTATATTATAACCCTAAATCGACAAATAAAGAACTTACAATATCATGAAAACGATTAGATATAGATTATTTTACTAATAAGTATCTCTAGATAAAGTTCTGTAAATTTGAACATTTTGTGAATTTTTGTTTGCTATCTTATTAATCTTTTAATATGATTAACCTACATCTTAGAACTGAAAATTCAAAACATTAAATTAGTAGGAGGAATGGCAAATGGCAAAAAAAATAGAAAGTGTTTTTAATCCAGCAGACAATCAGCAGGATAAAACCCTTTCAAAACATGGAACACCGAATTATGTTGCAATCGCAGGAAGTCCCGAGTTTAAATCATTGAAAACGAAAAAAAGAAAGTTTATTTTACCAATCGCAATCTTTTTTCTATTATGCTATATCACGTTACCTATTTTGACTTCTTACACAACCATATTAAATACAAATGCATTTGGTGATGTGGCATGGGTTTGGGTATACTCCATTGCTTTATTCATTATGACATGGGCTTTATGTATGATTTATGTCAGTAAAGCAAACGGATATGACCGAGAAGCAGAGGAAATCTTTGAAAAGGAAAAGGCTGGTGGCTATAAATGAGTTTTGTTGGTTTATCGTTTTTTGTTGGAATTGTCGCATTAACTTTATTCGTAACGTATATTGCTTCCAAACGAACAAACTCTGCTAGTGAATTTTACACAGCTGGCGGTGGTCTTTCCGGTTGGCAAAATGGGATTGCTATTGCAGGAGACTATCTATCTGCAGCATCATTCCTTGGAATTGCTGGTGCAATTGCACTCTTTGGTTTTGACGGTTTCTTCTATAGTATTGGTTATTTAGTAGCTTACTTAGTTGTGTTATATATCGTTGCAGAGCCACTACGAAACTTAGGCCGTTATACTTTAGCAGATATGATTACCGCTCGTTTCAACCAAAAGAAAATCCGTGCTGCCGCTGCAGTTAGTACTTTAACCATTGTTCTATTTTATATGATTGCACAGCTTGTTGGTGCAGGTGCACTTATTCAATTATTATTAGGCATTGATTATTGGATCGCTGTTTTACTTGTTGGAATTATGATGACTATTTATGTACTATGGGGTGGAATGGCTGCCACAAGTTGGGTTCAAATTATTAAAGCTGTGCTATTAATGGTCGGTACTGTTATTATTTCTTTCCTTGTATTATGGAAATTCAACTTTAATCTTTTTGGTATGTTCACCGAAATGAAATCTGCAACAGCCCATGGAGAAGCCTACTTGCATCCTGGTGTAAAATATACAAATGGCTTAGATACAATCTCGATGATGATTGCGCTCGTCCTAGGTACGGCAGGTTTACCACATATATTAATGCGGTTCTTTACTGTAAAAGATGCAAAAACAGCTCGTAGTTCTGTTGTATTTGCAACATGGATTGTAGGAGCATTCTATATACTAACGATCTTCTTAGGGTTTGGTGCTGCTGCATTCGTAGGATCCGAAAAAATTATTGCTGCCAATCCTGCTGGTAATATGGCCGCTCCACTACTTGCACAGGCTTTAGGAGGAGACTTGCTTATGTCATTCGTTTCGGCGGTTGCATTTGCGACTATTTTAGCCGTTGTAGCAGGCCTTGTATTATCGGGTGCATCTGCATTTGCACATGATTTATATGGACAAATTATCAAAAAAGGAAAAGCAACCGAGAAAGAACAGATGAATGCCGCTCGTCTTGCTTCCGTTGGAGTTTCTGCATTTTCCATCCTACTTGCATTAGGTGCACAAACGATGAACGTCGCATTCTTAGTTTCACTTGCTTTCTGTATTGCGGCAAGCGCTAACTTACCAGTAATTATTTATACGATCTATTGGAAAAACTTTAATACCACAGGTGCTTTATCTGCAATTATTACAGGACTTGTTACTGCACTCGTTCTAGTACTATTAAGTCCAAACGTTTGGGCTACAGATGGCTCTCATTTCTTTACAGGAGAGGCAATATTCCCATTAACTAATCCTGCAATCATCTCCGTTCCTGCCGGTTTTATCGCAGGCTGGATAGGTACACTAGTAGGAGCACGCGCAGATCTGAAAAAATATGCAGAAGTGGATGTTAAAGCGAATATCGGGTTGAAATAAGTCAAAGAGGATATCCCATTTAACTGGGGATATTCTCTTTTTCATATTTTTTAGTTAAAAGAAGTAGGTAGAATGTGACGAATAAACGTGCATAATGGTTAGTTTTATAAACCGCAAATCCGAACCGTCCTAATTTAGCACATGGGAAAGATAAATGGAATAACGCGTATAATATAGATACTGCTTCGTAATTTGCTATATTAGGAGTCCACTTTGCAAAATGGCACAGTTTTGGGTCTACCAGGTTACTGAGTTTTAAGTTGCGTATGCTCAGTGGAAGTCAGGAGATATAAGAGAAGTGAAAGCAAAGCAAGAAATTGGAGTAAAAAATACAACTTTTTATAAACTTGTCAGTGAATATGAAGAAAGCTTTTAATTGTACCTTTTTAATAGAAGAACTCAAATGATTTAGTATTATAACTATCATTTTCTAATTATCGATAAGGATGACAAAATCATATATTGCTACTGCTGTCTTCGGGGTTTGGGACTCGCACCCTATAGTTCATGTGCATGCCGGGCACACTAAAAAAAAGACAATCAAATGAATGATTATCTTTTTTCTTTAAAGTTTATTATGACCCCTACGGGATTCGAACCCGTGTTACCGCCGTGAAAGGGCGGTGTCTTAACCGCTTGACCAAGGGGCCTTTATATGGCTCCGAAGGTAGGACTCGAACCTACGACCAATCGATTAACAGTCGATTGCTCTACCACTGAGCTACTTCGGAATATTGGTGGGCCTAAATGGACTCGAACCATCGACCTCACGCTTATCAGGCGTGCGCTCTAACCAGCTGAGCTATAGGCCCACTATTGGAAGCGGGTGAAGAGAATCGAACTCTCATCATCAGCTTGGAAGGCTGAGGTTTTACCACTAAACTACACCCGCATTACTATGGTGGCTCAGGACGGAATCGAACCGCCGACACAAGGATTTTCAGTCCTTTGCTCTACCGACTGAGCTACTGAGCCTCTTCGAGTTACGCTAAGCTGCGCGTCTCTTCGTCAGCTGCACTCGCTCTGTCGGTCACGTACTTGAGTACGCTCCTTCTTTCGCTCGATTGCTTCCTCGACCTGCTTGCTTATCCTAAATCTCAAACTAATAAACTTTCAATAATTAAATGGCGGTCCCGACCGGGATCGAACCGGCGATCTTCTGCGTGACAGGCAGACATGTTAACCGCTACACCACGGGACCGTTTTGGTTGCGGGGACAGGATTTAAACCTGTGACCTTCGGGTTATGAGCCGTCTGCTCTAACCAACTGAGCTAAAGGTCTTTTTAGATGGCGGCAGAGGGAGTCGAACCCACGACCTTTCGGGTATGAACCGAATGCTCTAGCCAGCTGAGCTAAGGCCCCAAATAAATAACTGGTCGGGAAGACAGGATTCGAACCTGCGACCCCTTGGTCCCAAACCAAGTGCTCTACCAAGCTGAGCTACTTCCCGTCATATATTATGGTGCGCTCGGCAGGACTCGAACCTGCAACCTCTTGATTCGTAGTCAAGTGCTCTATCCAATTGAGCTACGAGCGCATATATTTTTTTAAAAAATGGTGCCGAGGACCGGAATAGAACCGGTACGGTAGTCACCTACCGCAGGATTTTAAGTCCTGTGCGTCTGCCAGTTCCGCCACACCCGCATTTATATTACTTACTTAACAAGTGATGAGCCATGTAGGATTCGAACCTACGACCCTCTGATTAAAAGTCAGATGCTCTACCAACTGAGCTAATGGCTCGAAAAATGGTGCCGGAAAAAGGACTTGAACCCTCAACCTACTGATTACAAGTCAGTTGCTCTACCAGTTGAGCTATTCCGGCAATTATAGAATTATGGTGGAGGATGACGGGCTCGAACCGCCGACCCTCTGCTTGTAAGGCAGATGCTCTCCCAGCTGAGCTAATCCTCCTGGGTAAATAATAAATCATAATAAGTAAATTATTTCTACATCGACTTTTTAATTTAATTCATTGTTAATTTGAACTTTTTTTGATTTATTATATGTATTTATTACAAGCCCAGCGACGTCCTACTCTCGCAGGGGGAAACCCCCAACTACCATCGGCGCTGAAGAGCTTAACTTCCGTGTTCGGTATGGGAACGGGTGTGACCTCTTCGCCATCATCACTAGACAATTTAATGTTCATGTTTGTCAGCCAAACTATTTGTTCTTTTGGCGACTCGGATAATATTACTCTATTATTATCAATATGTCAATACTGAGTTATAAAATTCATTGTAAATACAATAAAGATATGAAGTTTCTAGTGAAAAAAACCTATAAACTACCCATAGTCATCCTTTTTCAATAGATAATAAAAGTCGCTACCGAATACTCGATAACGACCTTTTCTATTGCCCAGCGACGTCCTACTCTCACAGGGGGAATCCCCCAACTACCATCGGCGCAAAAGAGCTTAACTTCCGTGTTCGGTATGGGAACGGGTGTGACCTCTTTGCCATCATCACTAGACGATGAGTGCTTGTTCACTCAAAACTGGATAAACGACATCTCTACAATACATACATTTGGTTAAGTCCTCGATCGATTAGTATTCGTCAGCTGCACGTGTCGCCACGCTTCCACCCCGAACCTATCTACCTCATCGTCTTTGAGGGATCTTACTTACTTGCGTAATGGGAAATCTCA